>NZ_NPFY01000004.1 GCF_002259415.1 Rhodococcus sp. 14-2470-1b | reverse complement strand
TCCGCTTGCGTCCAGCCATGTTGTTCAGTGTCCTATCCGCCCAGTTCACGGGCAACAAGACTCTAGAACGTCCTGGCCTCGTTTACCGGGAACACGCCACCCGCGTAGGTATTCGATGCGTCGGCGAAGCTCGGAGTGCTTGTAAAGGAAGGCGTGCGAGACGCCGGCCTCTCGTTGCACGGACTGAAATGTGATGGGTTCACCGCGTTTGACCAGGGATCTGATTGCCTGATCGGCAGCGTGTGCGGCGCGCTGAGATTTGGCCTTCGCGGCGGCAGTGAGGACGGCGATGCGGCGTTCTCGGGTGTCGGTCATGGTGTGCCTCTGCGGTCTTTGATCGGCTCGAGAGTTAGTGCGATCGGCCCGGCAGTGGAGCGGTTGCACGGCGGGGCGATGTCGTCGAGTGGATTCTCGGGTGTGCGTTCGAGGGTATCTATGAGGTCTGTAAGGGCGGTGTGTTCGGCGCGGCGGAGGTTGAGCCAGACGTTGTCCGAGGGCATAGGTTGGCCGTGTTTCTGTTCGAATTCTGTTGTGGCTCTGTCGATGATCTCCGTGGTCTCGTGAAGCTGACGTTTGAGGACGCTGCTGTGAGTGATGTCTGTGACGAAGACCGAGCATGTCAGGCATGCGTTGCCTTTTCCGCATGTCTGCAGTGGAGGAAGCATGCACCAGCCGTTCGGGAGGATTCGGTCGGCACTGCGGAACAGATGCAGGCTGTCGTGGTCGTCGCTGGACAATGCGATGCGCGTGCCGTCGGCGCGGAGTTTCGTGGTCGCGAGAAATGCTTGTTCGGCGTGTTCGTCGCGGGCCGCGATGTAGTGCATGGTCATCGTCGGGGTGGCATGGCCGGCATAGCGTTGGAGCACGTGAACCGGTAAACCGAGTTCGGCCAGGCGGGTAAGTCGGGTGTGACGAAACCGGTGAGTGTGACTCAGTTGCACCCGGTGTCCGCGGGAATCTTTGATCTGGATCACCGAACTGAGGGTGCGCAAAACCCAGTTGTATGTGCCGGATGGATAGGTTTTGTCGCCGCGACGGTTGCCGCTGCGTTGGACGAACAGGAAGCGGTGATCGACGTTCGGATAGTGAGTGTGCAGCCAATGTTTCTGTTCGGCGATGATTTCTGCTACTTCACGGTCGACGAGGATGGTGTCCGGTGCAACGTCGATCTTGCTCTGAGCGTAGCGGAACCTCGACAATGTTCCGTCGGCGTCGGCGCTTTGATCGGCCGTGGCGGAAAGGCAGTCGTAATCGCACGTTCGGATCTCGCTCGAACGTCGGCCGGTGAGGATTTGTAGCAGGATCATGCGCATGGCCTGCGGATCCTCGAGCCCGTCGACAGTGATGTCGGTACCGTCGCCGCGTGTGAGGGTGAGCTGTTGATCGCGGGGCAACCCGATCAACGGCAGAGCTGCGGTGATCTGGCTGAGCGCATGGTCGTCGATGTAGTGGGTGTCGCTGAACCCGTGGTGGTGTGGAATTCGGGTTACTCGGCCGAACCAGCTGTCCGCGTGGGTGGTGGTCACGTGCTGCCAGGGGCCGGGGCCCAGAACGGTGCGCGACTCGGCGGGGTTGGCCGCGATGAACTCGAAGAGACCGGCGACGGCACGCAGGTCGTCGTTCACGGCGCGGATCGCCACGGGTGTGCCGAGGTGTCGGGTATCGGATTGGCGGGTGGCGCGATTGCGGCGATCCGCGGTCCAGCGGGAAAAGGCCGCGGCCTGCTCTACGGCGGTGGCCGGGTCACCGAGGACGTCGGTCGGGTCGGATAGTGTTGTACTGAGCCAGGTGTCGAACCGACGTAAGCTCAGGATTCGTTCCTGGCTGACCGTGGTCCACCGCAATGTGCCGGACTCGAGCATGGTGCCCAGATACCATTTCACTGCAGACCGCAGCCACGGCTGGGTGATCTGCCCGGGCGAACACCCGTAGTTCCCGCATGGCTCCCTCGCGGTCAGTGGGATCCGCGGATTGCAGCGCGGATGCCACTCGTCGAGCTGCCACCAAGGACCGTCGTGGCACGCCGAGATCAAGGCCTGGCGGGCGAAACCGAACAGCACCCGCAGCCGCGCACGTCCCTTGTGAGAGGGCACCGACTTGCCTCTACTGAGATAGAACCAGCTCTGCAGTGCGACGGCAGCGTCGTAGTCCATCTCGCGAATCGATGACGGAACCCGATGCCCCTCTGCTGTTGCGCGGCGCAGCACGTTCGCCAACTGCGCAATCGCAAGCACCGCTACACGGGTGCCGTCTTCGCTCTGCCAATGTGCCGTCCACGCCAACTCCGCGGCAAAGGGATCCGGAATCGAACTCAAATCGAGCTGAGGCCAGTCATTCTCGGTGATCGCTGCCCAGTTCTCGATGCCGGGGCCCAGGACCGGTCCGTGCCATTGCGGCGGCAGTGCGTCATGTAGTCGCCAGATCGGGTCGATACCGATGCCGACGCCAACGGGCGGGTCCTGCCGCTGAGGGGTCATCGTCTTACCTGCATCGCACCGGCATAGGCGGCCCAGTTCGCTGCAGCGCGCAAGGCCTCGTCTTCTCGGACCCACCCGTAGAGGTCGAGGGTGGTCTGCACGTGGGCGTGGCCGAGTCGGCGCGATACAACCCAGTCGGGTGTCCCGGCCAGAAGCAACGCGGTGGCGTGCGTATGCCGAAACCAGTGTGGAGTCCACTCGGGTGGGCCAGCGCCGTGTCTGCGTAGCGCCGACACTTTCTCTCGTACCGTCGTTTCGCGCAGCGCAGCCAGCAGAGGTGGGCGCATCACATTCACCAGAAGAGGACTGTCCTCGGTCAACGTCAGACCGAATTCAGCAGCCCTGCAAACGATGTAAGTGAGGTAGTCAGCGAAAAGACGTTCGAGGTCGGAGCCGACGTAAACCCGTCTCGGACGCATCATTTTCACTCGAGCCCCATTCGTGTTGTCCTCTCTCGGGACGATCTCGACGAACGGTGTCCCGCCGCGACCCATCACGAAGTCGCCGATCCGCAACCCCAAAGCCTCACCGAGCCGCATACCGGTGTCTGCGAGCAATGCGAAGAGAAACCGGTCTCGCAGGTTCCCTTCCCACTCTGCGGTGACGGCATCGAACACCGCGCATCCATCCAAGATGGCCTGAATCTGGTTGGCAACAGTATCGGTGGACGGCGAGTGCCGCGATGACCGCGCACCCGCACCAGTGACGATGGTTGCGGTGCAGCGCGAAAATCGAGATGAGAAAGCAGACCCCGTGTCGGTATCCGCCGCGACGTTCCGCGCATCAACTTTCCCGCAACTGGAACTCCGAATACTGCTTCTTGCCAACGATAGAAGGACACCACCGCCGCAAGGCGGGCCTCCAACGTCGACGCCTGCGGCGCTGAGTCGGGTGGGACGAGGCTGTGCTCGACTTTGCGGTCGTTGCGCAACCAGGACAGAAATCCGGTCACTGCCGGGGCGCCCACATTGTGCCAGTTGCCTTCGTCGCCTCGCTGCTCCAGAAACGACCACCACTGCGCCAGCGATGTTGCATACCCACGCACGGTGTTCGGCGACCACAGGTGCCGGTGAGCTTCCAACCACTGCTCGATCGGTACTACCGTGCGGTAGAACGCGTCGACCACAGTCCACGTACGGGTCCCTCCAGCAGGCGTAATCGCCAATCCGAATGCCACACACATCATCCCCTTCGTTGTTGCGGTCCCTCCGATAACCCCGAAACAACGATGACCGAGCAAGACCAACTACCGTCGTCGTGGACGTTACGGACAGTGGAATAACACCCGTTGATAACGGGTGGTCCGATGAGCAGCACGTTCGTCGCGGTCTCCAGATATCTGCAGGTCGCGAGCTCATCGATCAGTTTCTTGTCGACGCCGGCGGCGTTGTCGAAATCGAAGTCCTCGAGCGATGCAGGTGTCGGTAGACACGCGAACCGCAGCCTGCCGGTCAACCGCCGCGCTTCGGTGGCAGCAACCTCGATCGACAACAACCGCTCCAACGCCGCCGTCATCGACAGCTCCTCCGCCGCTGCTTGGTCGAGGACCGCCGGCAACGCTTCGGCCGCATCGGCGAGTTTGAGGACCCCGAGATGCCCACGCAGGCGTTGGTAGAGACTCGCGGATTCTGCGGTGTTCGGTGTGGGTAGCCGATCGGCAGCGTCGCGGGCTTTCGGTGTTTCGCTCATGCGAGGGTGTTCCTTCCTCGTGCGGCCCGCTCGTAGGCCGAGAGGTCGATGACATCCGACGACGCTGCCGGAGAACCCGGTTCGGCGGGCGCAGCGGAGCTGATCGAGTCTTGGAAGCGGCTGCCACGCAATGCTTCTGCTGCCCTGAGCGCATCGGGTCCCGGCGGTATCCGTTCTTTGCGGCGGTGAGGTTTACCGGTGTTCGCGGTCGCCATCGCGACCCGTTCGAGCGCGACGACGTGTCCGCTGTCGCGGACGATCATTCCCAGGCCATCGGCGGCGGCCGCATGCCGGGCGACGGTGATGCCGGAGGCGGTGACGATGTCGAGATGAGCACCGCCGACGGGGCGGGTGACGGTGACCTGCGCGGACAACAATTCCGGCGGGACCGAATACTGGTTCCCGCGGTAGGACACCAGTGCTTGCCGTGACGCGGTGCGGGTGTCGCCGAGGATCACCGGATACGCCGTCGCCGGCGGTGCCTGCAAGGGCTCGGCCGCTGCGAGGTCGGCGACCGTGCTGGTCCCGTTCGGGGTGTGGCGAGTGCGACTGTCGGAGACGGCGGCACAGAAGTTGTCGAGATGCGCTTGGGCCTGCTCGACGCTCATGTCCGGTAGCGATCGCCACCAGCGCTGCGCGGCAGTGTGATTCGCCTTCTCGACTACCCCTTTGCGGTTTCCTCGTCGGGGTGGGCAGATCGCGACCGAGACCCCGTAGTATTTCGCGACGCCGGCGAAGCTGGCGGTCACCGCACCGGACGCGGGGTAGCAGACTGTGGCCATCCGGTCGAAACGCCAGACCCGGGTGATGCCGCCGAGCGCGCGAACGACGCGGTCGAGGTTGTCGACCAGATGCGGTTGATCCATCGACGGGGTCAGTACTGCACGCCACTTACCCGAATGCGCGAGGGAACCGACCCACAGGTGCGCGGTTTTGCCCCAGCCCCATTCGGTCGGCGGGTTCGGCAGATCGACGTAGTCCCATTGTGTTTCCTCACCCGGCGGGTGTTCGATGATGGCGTTGGCTCGATCGGTCGCCGTCCTGCAGGACATGCAGATCGGGCGTAGTTTCTGTTGCCGGATCTTGCGGGTCATCGTCGGATAGGACAGTGCGAAACCCAGGGCTACCAGTTCGTCGAACAGGGCCACCGCCCACAGATGCGGGTCTTCGGTGAAGCGATAGCGGATGTAGTCGATGAAGTCCTCGAACGGGTCCGGGCTCGATTTCTTCCGAACTCCGGGGGTGGTGGTTCCGTTGATGTAGTTGCGGACGGTTCGGCGGTTGCGGCCGGTATGGCGGGCGATGTCCGAGATCGACATGCCGCGTTTGTGCAGTGCGGATATCTCCATGTCCTCTTCCCATGTAAGCATGAGATCGCGGGTCTCCTTCGGGACGCTGGTGTGTGGTCAGAGACCATCAGCATCGGAGGAGACCCGCCCTCATTGGCGGAGCCACACGGGTGAGCACTTTCAGAGATCAGAACTGGGCACTTTCACTGAGCGCCGTCAGCTCGGAGAACCGAAGAACCACCTCAGCGCAGTTGAAGCTGCATCGACTGAAGTAGGGTCTCGATTCGGAGATTGATTACCATCGATCGACAGGGGAGGGGTCGCCCGTGAGCAGCCGACGGACGGAGTCGTATCAGGGGGACAAGAACACTAGATCGCATCGTGGAGCGCTCGTAGCCTTGTGCTCTGTGCAGTTCATCGACGTCATGTGCGTCACGATCGTGGTTACTGCGTTGCCCCAGATGACGGCCGACCTCGACGGCACAGAGGCTGACAGCTCTCTGATAGCAACGGCCTACGCGACGTTTTTCGGCGGACTACTGCTCTTCGGCGCTCGCGTCGGAGAGCGGTTCGGTCACCGACGCAGCATCCTTGCGAGCGTGTTCGTCTTCGCCGCGGCAGCAGCCATTGCTGCCATGTCGCACTCCGCTCTTACCCTCGCTTCTTCCCGCGGGCTGCAAGGGGCGGCGGCAGCGTGCGCCGTCCCATCTGCGTTGACGCTGTTGACTAAGCTCTCGTCCAACGAACGCCAGCGCGCATCGTTCATCGCTGCATGGAGCGCATCGGGCGCTGCAGCCGGAATCACAGGGTACGTAGTCAGCGGTGCGCTCACCCAGCTCGGAGATTGGCGTTTGATCTTCTGGTCGCTCCTGGCAGTGTCACTCCCATTGGCAGCCGCCGTCCTGGCATTCTTACCGAGAGATTCGACCTCTCGAGGTAGTCGACCCTTCAATGTTATGGGTGCCCTGACCGCTACGCTGACAGTGATGTCTGCCGTTGTCGGGGCAACACTGATGGGCGCGCCTGCGCGCAGGTTGACCGGAATGATTCTCCTCGCAGTCGCTGCTGGTGGGGTCGCCCTGTTCATCGTGGTCGATCGCCGTTCGAAGAACCCTCTTGTACCCGCTGTACTGGCCCGATCGGCTAACACGCGGTGGGGTTCGGCGACAGCTTTCGTCAACACAGCAACGACCAGCGGAGTGGCGACGGTGCTGACAGTTTACGTGCAAAAACAGTTGGGGCACAGCCCATTAGGCGCTGCAGCGCTATTGCTTCCGTTGAGCGCAATGGTCATTGGCGGTTCGATAGCTGCCGGTAAACTCGACGATCGAGTCGGTAACGCTGGGACGGGCGCGTTCGGTTTAGCACTCATCTCGCTTGGTATCGGGGTACTCGTGGCGTCCTCGGAAACGTCGGTGATCGTGATGTCGGCGACGGCGGTTGTCGGGTTCGGTTTGGGACTGTCGTCTGTTGCGAGCACTGCTATAGGCCTGTCGGTTCCGGAGGATCGACGGACTGTCGCCTCTGGTCTTGTCAACACTGCGGCTCAGCTCGGCACGGCGTTGGGGACCGCACTTCTGCTGCTTCTTGCAGCAACGCCCGACCATTCACCACCGCCGGATGCAGCCGATCCTTCAGCACCGCGACTTGCGTGGACGGTTGCCGCTGTTCTCGCGGGTGGTACTTCGCTGTTGTGGTTCGCTCGACGAGCTCGCTAACGATGAATGAGGATCCTGGTAACCAATCAGACCCGACGACGGCCTGCTGATGCTAGGCCAGTTTGCCCTGCAGGACCCGACCAAAGCCACAAAAATACCGGAGCGGGCTGAGATAGCGACCAAGAATGATTAACCGTTAAACGGTAGGTTTACTGGTAAACCTGCGTATTGACCTGGTCGTACCGCTTCGGTTTCGTGAGCAAAGTTCCTCCACAGGACGCACTCGCGGTGGTCAGTGGTGTCGCGGCCGAAAAAAGTCGATGAGGGCGGCTGCGACGGCGGTGGGGTTCTCTTCGGCCATGTGGTGTCCCGAGTCGATGACGACCGATTGAGGTGGACGGGCACACCAGGGTTCCCAGATGTGTGTCGGGTTGCCGTAGAGAGTTGCCATGTCATCGTGCGCGGACCATCCAACCAGGGTGGGGCATTCGATGAGTCTGGGCGGGCTCAACCGGTGGATGCGCCACCGCTCCTGATCAGGGAGTAGGTGGCGTGTCGTGGGTGGACGACCACGCAAGTCAGAGGAAGTACGCGATAGCTTCTATGCCATGGTCGACTCTGGGGTGTCGGTATCGAGGGCGAGCGCTGCACATGGCGTGGGCCGCAGGTCTGGTTATCGGTGGTTGGACGAGCGTGCCGGGATCGTCCGTGGTCGGGTGCGTGAATCGAGCGGGCCTGCTCTGGTGTTGGAGGATCGGGTCGAGATCGAACACGGTCTACGAAATAGCTTGTCCCGCAGACAGATCAGCGTCGAAATCGGACGTCATCATTCTGTCGTTGCCCGCGAGGTCACACGCAACCGCAACGCGGACGGCAGCTACCGTGCTGTCTCTGCGCAGCGCCGCGCCGATGCTGCGATGCGCCGCCCGAAAATGTCGAAGTTGGCCACCGACGGCGAGCTTCGAGGCGAGGTGATCAGGGGACTGAACAAGAAGTGGTCGCCGCAGCAGATTTCGCAGACACTGAAGCAGGATTTCCCCGACCGACCGGAGATGCAGGTGTCGCACGAAACGATCTACCAGGCGATTTACGTACTTCCGCGTGGTGGACTGAGGAAGGAGATAGGCGCAGCCCTGCGCACCGGTCGAGCATTTCGCAAACCGCACGGACGAGTCGCCAAGTCGAAGAATGCTCGGCATATTCCTGACAAGGTCGGTATCGCCGAGCGGCCCGAGGAAGTTCTGGGGCGTACTGTTCCAGGGCATTGGGAGGGTGATCTGATCATGGGCAAGAACAACAAGTCCGCGATCGGAACGCTCGTCGAACGCACCACCCGGACGACACTGCTGTTGCATTTGCCCGACGGCCACGGCGCGGTGCAGGTCCGCGATGCGATGATCGAGGCGTTGCAATCGTTGCCTGACCTGCTGAAACGGTCGGTGACGTGGGATCAGGGTTTCGAGATGCGAGCCCACTCGGAGATCAGTGTGGCCACAGGAGTGGCGATCTACTTCGCTGATCCTCACTCGCCGTGGCAACGGGGAACGAACGAGAACACCAACGGGCTACTGCGCCAATATTTTCCGAAAGGCACCGATCTGTCGGTCCACTCCGCCGAAGATCTGCAGCGCGTTGCCCTGGAGCTGAACGAACGCCCCAGAGCAACGCTAGGCTACAGACCGCCGTTAGAAAAAATCGCAGAGCTGGTCGGCGCATCCACCACTAGAAACCGCCCTGCCTGTGCTGCGGTCGTGCTCGTCGGCGAGCCGGTCGACGTGCAAGCCCGCGGCGTAGTCCTCGAGCATGCTGCGTACAGTGTCCGGGTCGCCCAAGGCGTCGACGAGATCGTCGTAATTCTGTTGTCCCATCGTGTGCGGGTCGGGCTGGTACCACCCGATCGAGTCAGCGACGATGAGCCGTTGCGCTGCTGGTGTGGCGTAGAAGAACCAATGCCACCAGGTTTCGGCGAAGTGAGCGTCGACGCGCTCCAATGCCTCGACGATAGGGACGCTGTCCAGCACTGCCAGTGCGCTGACTCGGTCGGGGTAATCCAAGGCGGCCCGATAGGCGACGTAGCTTCCGCGATCATGGCCGGCGATGGCGAACTGTTCGTGTCCAAGGTCGTTCATCAACCCTGCGATGTCGTTGGCCATCGCACGGTCCGAATAGTTTTCGTGGTCGGCGCTCGGAGTCGGTTTCGAGGAGTGTCCATAACCGCGTAGGTCGGGGCAAATTACTGTGAACCCGGCGTCGACAACCAACGGCGCGACCCGGTACCAAGTCGTGTGTGTCCGTGGATGGCCGTGAAGCAGGACCACTGCAGGACCCGATCCGGCCGACCGACCATGCATTCTGATGTCGCCAATGGCCGTATCCCAGGCTTCGAACTGCGTGAACATCGGCCTCCCTGTTTTGATGAATGCAAACCGCTGGCGCACCGAACGCCTTTGAGCTTCGTGCAACGTCGAATGATTTGCACAACCCTTGGTTTGGAGAAAATCTGGGACTGGCGATGATCGATCGGCCGAGCGCATCTCCTGTGCCCCGAAAGGTTGTCGACAACCGACAGTCACGCGACGAAGATGCAGAACGGGTGACCTGATGGATCGGCGAAGACGTAGAGCGGCTCCACGGCGTCATCGGTACGATCGAACATCACCTGCGCACCGAGTAACTCGGCCCGTTGTCGCTGTCTTTGCAGTTCCTCGACATTGGGCACGGTGAAGTCGAGGTGCATCTGCATCGGGATGTCGTGCGCCGGCCACGTGGTTCTCGGCAACAAGTCGACGCGCTGGAACGCCAATTTTCGGACGCCGGTCGCATCCTCGAGCACCAACCACCCCGGCTGGGATCCGGGGGTTTCGGACGGCTCGTCGCCTGCTCGGTATCTCAATCCCAGGAGTTGCCGGTAGAACTCGGCAAGTGCGCGAGGATCGGTCGTGTCGATGACAGTGTGCAGCAACTCGGGGTACTGGAACAACGGTCGCCTCCATCCGCTTCGTACCTCGACGGTGCCATAGCAGGGCGCCTCTGGCCAGCCTTGGTTGGCGGAACTGTCGCCATGGGGTCCATACCCGTGAGCAACGACCGAGGGGCCGACCCTGATTATCGTGCCCGATGGCCCTCTAGACTTCGCCGGTAAGAAGCTCACTGCGTAACGCAGCTTCCAAATCTCCCCAGCACCGGGCGATCTTGCCGTCATTATCAATCCTGTACACCGCGAGCTCTTGGATCCGCACGTGCCGACCGGTCGGGGCGATCCCGCCGAACCCACCGTGGTGGGTACCGGTGTCCGTCAGCCGAGCCGCCATCGACAGACCCTCGACGATCAACTCTTCGATCTGCCAGTTGAAATCAGGGAACGCAACGGTAATATCTCGAAGTCCGTCGCGGTAGCCGCCGAAGCCGCTGCGAACACCTTCGACGTCGGTGGCGATGAACTCGGAGAGGTCGTTGAAGCGGCGTTCGTTGCATGCGGCGATGTACCGCGCATAGGTAACGGCTGGATTGTTTGCGAACGTATCCATGCCATCCAGGGTAGAGGCCTGCTCAGTCCACGTTCGGATCAGAAGCTCAGGAAACCGGTATTGAGCCAAGGAGCGCCGTTGGCTCCACGGTTTCGAAAAACGATTCGAGTCGGAACGCTGTGCGCTGCAACAATATGCAGTAGTTAACATGACATAATCTAGCTTATCGGTAATGAAGATCGTTGTCTATAACTGCGGGTCTGATGGCTGATATCGCTGCACCGGCCCATCTGGGTTCGACAAGCGAGGCCACAGCCGGCCACTGAACGCACACACCTCAAATCCTGCCGCCCTGGTTGATGACTGTTCCAGTCACCGGTCCACAGTTGCGGGAGAGCTTTTGCCGCGACGGCTACCGGATCGGACCTGCAACTAGGGAGTTCGTCACGGGTGACGAAACGACTCAGGTCGAGGGCAGCTTGCCTCCTGCCGCTTTCGACACCGAATTCAGTATGACGTCTGCGTTTACACAGATGCCAGTTGCGGGTAGAGATTCGTATCGAAGTCAAGGCAGGAGAGGGATTGTGGTCGCGGAAGACGAGAATTACGGCGCAGACGCCTGGCGGTTCGATATCGGCGGCACACAACCCTCCGATGCGCTGTCCGGTCACCAACACTTGCCAACAGTCGCGCAGGTCAGCGCGGGGTGTGTGAGTGATGCAGGTGTCGACGGGGCTGCTGTCGCCATTCTGACCGACGACGCGGATGCGCGAGATTTGTTGTACGCCACGAACTCACATGCAGCCCGCATAGACGAACTCCAGTTCACTACCGGCGAGGGACCGTGCCTCGACGCTTTCGTCACCGGAGCGGCGCAGCTGCATGCCGACATCGGCAGCCGACCCGACACCACAGGTTGGCCCTCGTTCGCATCGGAAGTAGTCCAGGAGTTGGGTGTCCATGGGGTCTTCGCATTCCCTCTCTTCAGCGGCGGAGCCCGACTCGGAGTGCTCGAGCTCTACCGGCAACGACCGTCCACCTTGACGGCATTGCAGCTCGCAGCCGCGCAGACCGCGGCCGCGGCCCTCGGCGAAGCGGTCATCACCGAATTGTCCTCGTATCCGCAAACGTTCGACCATTCCATGCACCGGGCACCTGCCGGCCCTTACCGGTTCGCGCGATCCGATATCAGCATCGCAGTTGGAGTGTTGGCAGCACGCCTGCACGTATCCACCTCCGATGCATCGGCGCGCTTGCGAGCCCGCGCCTACGCCGACGCCCGTTCGATCTCGTCGTTGTCCTACGACATCGTCCACGGCGACGGTGCGTTCTACGAAGACCCGGGGAGCAACTGACGAACCCATCCGGTGTGCGCCGTTCGGATCGAAAACACTCCCTCCAGCTGTGGCGAGAGTACGTCGGCTTACGTCGTTCGTATTGTTGGCTCCGCCGTGGTGGGGTTGCTTCGAGCAGCATGTACCCCGCAGTCCCCGGATTTCTAGCTCACTCGACAGAGCTCGCGCCGTAGCCTCTGCGGACACTGCCCGCTGCGATGAAAGTTCAGACTGACGAGTTCATCAACACCGATGTTCCGCGGTGCGTGTGATCGATCGAGGTGTCGTTACTCAGCGCGGTCATCAATGGGATTCCGTTGCCGCGCAATGGTGTCGGTGTGGGTTGTTGCCAGGTGCCGTGGTCGCTGACCGACACCTGCAGTGCGCCCTGTGTTGCGGAGTAGGCGGCGTGGACGGTCATCGTGCCGGCGACGGATCGATCGCGGTAGGCGTGTTCGACCGCGTTCGCCACAGCTTCGTACACGGCAAGGGTGATGTCGTGCCGGGTCTGTTCGGTGAAGGCAGTGGCGCTCAACCATTCGGCGAGTGCGCGGCGTATCGCACTGGCGTGTGACGGGTCGGCAGGTGCGTCCGAAATCACCCACTCGATTGGTCCCGCCCCGTGCGCAGGAGGCATCGACATCATGGTGTCATACCCGTCTCCACCGAAAAATCCCCTACCGCCGCTCGAAAAACTTCCTGTCGGATCAGGTGTGTTCAGGCTGCGAGTGCCGAGACGGCCGCGTCGAGGTCGGTGTAGATCACGAAGTGTTGATCGAGGCCCATCATGGTCAACGGGCGGGCAGTGCTCGGGCCGTCCGCCACGACCGCGAATACTGCGGCATCTCCGATTCGGCGACTGGCTTCGGCCAGCACGCTCATGCCCATCGACGCCAGGAACGGCACGTTCGTGAGATCGACGATCAGTGCCGTTGGCTCGAGCTCGGTCAGTACTGTGTCGATCGACTCGGTCAACTGCGGCGCTGTCACGAGGTCGACGTCCCCCTGCACAGTCAGAACAACCAGCCCGCCCTGTCGGGTCACGCCGACCTCGAACGGGACCGCCACAGAGTCAGCTGTCATCTCGAACCCGACCACCTTCACATTTGACCTACCGAACAATGGGAACCAGTTTATAACGCGGACAGTGGCACGGCGGTTCGTAGCCGAGCCAAAAGGGCGAGCGGCTTCGGTGCAGTCCTCGTCGAGGGCGGTCTGATTCGAGTTCGAGCGGGTGGGTATCGAGATACGGTGAGCACCGAGCCTGATTCGCCTGCACCGATCGACGCCGATCCCGACGACCCGCGCAAGCCGGAGTCGCCGACGGATCTGACGAAGCCGTCCTGGGTGTTCGTGGTGAAGAAAACTGCACGCGAGTTCTCTCGCGACCAGTGCACCGACCTCGCGGCCGCGCTGACCTACTATGCGGTGCTCTCGCTGTTCCCGGCATTATTGGCGATCGTGTCACTGCTGGGGGTGTTCGGGCAGGGCCAAGCAACGGTCGACGGTGTGCTGCAAATCGTCGGTGACCTCGGACCGTCGTCCGCCGTCGAGACCTTACGCGGCCCGATCGAGCAACTCGTGCAGGCACCGACCGCGGGCTTCGCCTTGATCATCGGTGTCGCAGGCGCATTGTGGTCCGCATCCGGGTACGTCGGCGCGTTCGGGCGGGCGATGAACCGCATGTACGAAGTCGAGGAAGGCCGACCAGTCTGGAAACTGCGCCCAGTGATGCTGCTGGTCACGTTGATCGCGCTGGTGTTGATCGCACTTGCTGCGGTGATGCTCGCCATCAGCGGTCCCGTGGCCTCGGCCGTCGGGGACGTTGTCGGACTCGGTGACACCGCACTGACCGTCTGGAACATCGCGCGCTGGCCGCTGGTGCTGGTGCTGATCGTCTTGGCGGTCGCCATCTTGTACTACGCGACCCCGAACGTGCAGCAACCGAAGTTCAAATGGATCAGCGCGGGCGCAGCGGTGGGAATCATCGTATGGATCCTCGCGACGGTCGGGTTCGGGTTCTACGTCGCGAACTTCTCCAGCTACAACAAAACCTACGGCTCACTCGCCGGAGCGATCGTCTTCTTGCTGTGGTTGTGGATCACCAACCTGGCGTTGCTGTTCGGAGCCGAACTCGATTCCGAACTCGAACGTGGCCGCCAGCTCCAGGCAGGCCTCGTGGCCGAAGAGCGACTGCAACTGCCGCCGCGCGACACGCGCGTGTCGGACAAGAACGAGGCGGCAGATGCCGAAGCGATCGAGCAAGGCCGGCGCCTACGAGAGAACCACAACCCACCAGAGACCGACCCGGCGAACACTGACCGACCAGTTCGGCCATCGCACACCCCGGCCGAGCACACCCCGAAGGAGAACCTCATGACCGCAGAGCACCGCCCCGGCCACGCCGGGACCGACCCCGCCCGGCAGCCCGACGTCGCCGATCTGTCGACGGTGCAGCTCGTCGAACGGCTGACCACACAGGTCTCGACGCTGGTGCGCACCGAAATCAATGCAGGGCTTACCGAAGTCAAAAACAAAGGGTCCCGCATCGGTATCGGCATCGGAATCTCCGGCGCGGGTGCCCTACTGCTGTTCTTCGGCCTCGCTGCTCTCCTGACCGCCGCGGTACTGGGTCTGGCGACCGTCGTGGCAGCGTGGCTCGCGGCGCTGATCGTCGCCGCCGCCGTCCTGCTCATCGGTGCGGTACTGGCCGCCGTCGGGGCATCGCGGGCGAAGAACGCACTGCCGCCGATACCCGAAGACACCGCAGCGAGCGTCGGTGACGACATCACCGCCATCAAGGAAGGAATCCGATGACCGACACACCAGCCGGGCACACCGCTGACAGCAACGAGCCCCCGCCGAGCGTGGAGGACCAACGCGCCGAACTGGCCGAAACAGTGTCTGCACTCGCCGCGAAAGCAGACGTGCCCACCAGGGTCAGCAACGAAGCCGCTTACCAAGCATCGAGGGCATCGAACGCGGTTCAGGATCATCGCGGCGCCGCCGCCGGAATCATCGGCGCTATCGTGGCCGCGGTCGTGGTGACCGTTGTTCTTCGCCGCCGACGTTCGAGAAAGGTAGTGCGATGAGTGCAGTGTCGAAAGCGTTCTACACACCGCTGTCACTGGCGACGAGTGTCCTCGGCGGGATCGCGGCAGGCGCGGTGTTCAAACAGGTATGGAAACACGTTGGCGACAACGACGTCGAGGCGCCGGACCCGAAAGACCTCACCCGGTCGGTGCAGGAGGTGCTGATCGCGGCCGCTGTTCACGGCGCCGTGTTCGGCATCGTCAAAGCCGCGATCGACCGTGCAGGAGCTACCGGCTACCGGGCACTGACCCACGAAAACCCAACATAACCGACGCGAGCGCTCGGTAGCCGTAGCGAACGCTGTCGGTCGACGCCGAAGCGGTCGACAGCGCGCGGGAAAGGGACATCGGATGACTACGCGGCAGGTTCCGACATTCGGCGTGGAAGAAGAACTCCTACTTCTCGACCCAAGCACCGGTGTCCCGGTGATGCGGAACCGGGAGGTAGCCGACCGCGCTGCATCGCTCGGTCTCGACGTGCAGCTCGAACTGACGCCCTGTCAGATCGAGACCTCGACACCGGTGCTGCACACTGCCGACGAGCTGCTCGCTCAGCTGGACCGGTCCCGGTCGTTGGCCGCGTCCGCAGCCCGCGCCTGCGGTGCAGCGGTCCTCGCGGCCGGTGTACCGCCGATACTGCCCACCAGCGGCCCGATCACCGACACCGTCCGCTACCGTCACATCGCAGCCGAATACGGCATCATCGCCGCCGAACAGGGCATCTGCGGAGCCCACGTACACGTCGGTGTCCCAGATCGGCCCACGGCACTACACGTCGGCAATCACCTCCGGCCATGGTTACCTGTTCTGCTCGCGCTGACGGCGAACTCGGCGTTCTACGACGGCCACGACACCGGCTACGCCAGTTGGCGTTCGGTGTTGTGGTCGCGGTGGCCGAGCGCCGGGCCACCGCCGTTCGTCCGGTCACCCGAGCACCACGCACAGTTGCTCGCGCAGATGAAAGACGTAGGCGCCATCCTCGACGACGGGATGGTCTACTGGGATGTTCGCCCCTCGGCAAGGTTTCCTACCGTCGAAGTCCGCGCCAGCGACGTCCCCGCCGACACAGCCGACACAGTGCTGTTGGCGGTCCTGGTCAGAGCGTTGGTCATGACCGCTCTGCGCGCCATCGACGACGACGTTGCACCGCCCGACACCACCGATCATGCTCTGCGGTGGGCGTATTGGCGTGCAGGCATGTCCGGACTGCGATCGACTCTGGTTCATCCGCTCACCGGCCGGTCCGCTCCCGCCGGTGCCGTGATCGACAGTCTGTGCAGCCACGTCGCGGATGCGCTCGCCGAATCTGCCGATTCCGCATGGGTGGAGACGCAGGTGAACCGGTTGCGTACACGCGGCTCCGGCGCGGACCGACAACGACGGGCGCGCGCGGCTACGGGGTCGATCGCTGCCGCGGCGTTGTCAATGATCGAACGCCCGTGAGGGCGGCGACGCTGGCCACCAATTCCCGCCGGGAACGCGCCATCACCTTCGGTGACCCCGAGACCGCCCGCAAGCCGTACACCTGAGGTGAGCCGCGACCCGATCTGTTGCCCTTCAGGCCGTCGGACACGATCGCGATGCAAAGCCCGCACTCTGCCGACCGCGGTGGAGTCGGCGGAAACCCTCGGCATGATCGTCCTCGCTTGAACCGGACGTCGGGCTGGTGCTTGCGGCGAATTGACCCTCGTCTTCGGTGCCGGTGCTGCTCTGCACCTGGCAAAATGGGCAGCACGATGTTCTGGAACTTTCGCTGTGAGAGGCAACGACTGTGAACACTTCCAACTCGCATCACACTGGTCAACGCTTCGCGTCGTTGGCGTGGGACCTTGCGCAAGAAACTGCATCCGCCCCAACCGCTCAGCGCGTCGTCGACCTGGCGGTGAAAACGATCTCCTGCTCCGGAGCCGCCGTAACCACGCTGCGCCGCAACGGGACCCTGAACGTCATCGCCGCGTCCGATCCGGCTGTGGTGTCAACGGCGGCCCGCATCGCAGATCGCACCGGACAATCGTCGACCAGGGCCACGCTGACGGCGAAAGCAACCACCGTCAACAACGATGTCGAGCACAATCTGCGGTGGGATCAGTATCGGCGCCTGATCACTGCCGACACCCCGATCCGTTCGACCGCCAGCTTCTATCTCGCATTGGCAGACGTCGAACTCGGTGTGATGAGTTTCTACTCCCACCGGCCACAGTTCTTCACCCCAGGGGTGCTGGACGATTGTGCGATCTACGCCGACCATGCCGCGGTCGCGCTCAAGGCGGCCCGGGCGGAGGATCGCGGCACGCAGCTGGCCGAAGCAGTCAAATCCAATCGTAAGATCGGCATCGCAACCGGCATTCTCATGTCGCGCTACGCAGTCTCCGAAGCCGCGGCATTCGACATGCTCGTGGTGGCCTCGTCGCACACCAACCGCAAATTACGCGAGATCGCCGCGGAGACCGCCGCGACGGGCGATGTTCCATCGTGGCGGCCGAAACACACGTGACCGCAGAATGCTGCGATCGGGAGCAATCGAATGGTGATCGAGTGTTCGGGTGTTCAGCCGCCGCGGCGCCGCCCCTGACTCCCCGGTCGTCGACTCGCACCCATCGACTCGCACCCATGGACTCATCCGAGTGCGAAGGCGACCAGAAAGCCTGCAGCGGTGGCCATACCGACCCACCACCCGCCGTCGCGATAGGCCTCGGGCATGAGCGAGTCGGCCAACACCGCCAACGTAGCGCCGCCGGCGAACGCCTGCACAGCGGCGATCCCGGTCTCGGGGATGACGTCGGAGAGCGCGAACCCGACAACCGTGACGACCACCAGCATCACGGCGGTCACCACCCACAATGCCAGTGCTCGCGCGCGACTGAAGCCGTGCTGATCACGCATCAACGCAGCCCCTCCCACGGCCTCGGGGACGTTGCCGACGGCGACGGCCACCAGCAGCACCAGGCCGCCGCCACTGGTCAAGGACACCCCGAGTGCAGTGTTCTCCGGGACACCGTCCAACACGGTGCCGAGCATCAATGCCCACCCGATCGCGGAGGGACCCAACTTGTTCTCGATGACGTGGTTGGCGCCCACGTACACACCGGCGCCCGCGAACAACGCCGCGCCTGCGACCGCGATTCCGGCTACCGCGAAGGCAGGTGCGAACAGTTCCGAGGACACCGCCGCGATCATCGTTCCTGCGCCGAATGCCATCATCGCCGCCAACAGCTTCCTCGGCAGCGACCACCGCAGACCGATTGCGGCACCGATCACCAACGGGGCGGCAGTTCCGGCGCCGTACAGGGCAGCTCCCGCGGCGTTCACGGCCGCGCGTCGTGACCCGGCCGCCCGTGGCTGCGTCGACGCTCTTTCATTTCCGATTCGAACACGTGAGCTTTCCCGTCCTGCAGCGCATCTCGGACGCGCTTTTCTTCGGCGCGGAAGATCGCCCAGTAGTTGTCGTCGAAGTCCTCGACGATCTGGAACGTCCAGCGTCCGGCGATGACGTTGCGGCCGAGCAATTCCTGCTGCAATCGCTGCGCGTGTTCGGGGTGCCCAGCACGATGAAGCGCCTCGACGGCGTCGCCGAGCAACAGGTCACCGTGCCCGATCAGCTGATGCAGTTCGTACAGGTGCCCGCGGGCTCGTTCGACACATTCGAGGGCTTCGGATACTTTTCCCACCGCAGCAACAGTGTCGTCGTCGACTCCGTCGGGTCTGCGGTATCGCTCGTCGGGGCTCTCGGCGTGCTCGTTCATGGATTCCGGTATCTCCGCCGACACGACCGCCGAAACACACCGCTTCCCTACAACCACTGCGTCGCCGGGCGGTGCATGCTCGGCGCAGTCGATACACAACCGACTACCGATGCCTGGCGGTCACGCGGTGGACCGCGAACGACGGAGAGTCCCGCGGGTGCCGCGTGCCAGATGCTCGTCTGCTTCGAGGTCGGCGAGGTGAGCGGCGAATCCGGCGGGAGCGCGGCCCATGCGGCGATCCGAGGTGGCGACGGTCCAGGTGTCGAGCCACCCGACGACGCCGCCTGCGGCAACGACACGAGTCATCAGATCGACGTCCTCACCTGTCGCCAGAGCACGGAAACCACCGACGTCCCAATACATGTCCGCTCGTACGGCCATGTTCGCGCCGTGGATGTGTCCGTGGTTCTCACCGGGCGGGGTGCGGTAGCGGTCGGTGTACCGGTTCGCGAGCGCGGTGCTGTGTTCGCGCCACGTCGGTACGTCCACGGTTCCTGCCAACGCCTGCCGCCCGCTGTGTGCGGCTACAAGTTCGGTGAACGAGGTGTGAGGGACGCGGGAGTCGGCGTCGGTGCAGGCGAACCACGTCGCCGTTCCCCGGCCGCGTCCCCCATAATCGAAACCCGCCGCGCGGGCTGCACCGACGTTGCCGCGGTCGATATGCACCACGGACACCCCGGTGGGGATGTGATGTGCGCTGTCGTCGGTGCAGGCGTCGAGGACGACGACGATGTCGACCGGCACCGGTGCCTGCGCTCGTGCCCGTACGAGTGCGCCCAGACACACCGGGAGCAGTGCCGACTCGTTGTGCGCGGGAACGACGGTCACGATGCGATCCACCCGATCCGATGCCGTCCCTGCGGCAGGGGCCGCATTCGTCGGATCGTGTCCGTTCGAGTATTCGGCGTCCTCGTCGCTACGGTGCGCGGCGGTCATCGATGCACGGCCAAATTGATCGAGTAATGGTTGATCGTGGCAGGCAGTGGGTGCTTGGCAGAGAACGACGGCGCCGACGTGTGGTCGATGGTGCCCAATTCGCTGAGTACGTTCGCCAGAGTCATCGATGCGATGAACAAGACGAGGTTCTCGCCGGGGCATCGGGCTGGGCCGGCGCTGAAGGGCACCACACCAGGCAGCAGCTGCGCACGGCCGTCGAGCCACGCCTGCGGGGTGAAGGTGTCGGCGAACGGCACCGTGGTGGGGTCTCGATGAAAAGCTCCCGCCAGGATCAAAAACGCGGCACCCGGTCCGATATCGAATCGTTCGCCGTTACTGCCCCAGCTGGTTTTCGTGAGGGAGTCGCGCAGAATGGCGGGGGTAGTGGGCCACAACCGCACCGATTCGAGGACGCATGCCTGAAGATAGGGCAGCACATGGGGTTCGGAGAGGTCCGCCCCGCCGACTTCCCGGCGGGCTCGCTTCATCGCCTCGGGGTGAGCCGCGAGAAGGGCGAGCGCGCGCAGGGTGACGATGGCCGCAGCATCGAAGGCGAACAACCAGTGCGGAATTTGACCGACAGGATCGACCGTGGGCGCGGGTCGAGTGGCCGCGACCGCCCCGGCCACACTCAACGGGTCGGCGGCGTCGACGTAACGGTAGAGCTGGTCGAGGAATCGCTCCCGTAGTCGGCGCCGATTGGGCCGCAGATACGACCTGTTACCGACCGACCGCAAAGTCCACAGATCGTCGGTGACCGCCTCGTCGTCACGGGCTGCGGCGCCGAGAACAATGCTGCGGACCATCCCCCACCAAGACTCGATGAACGATGCCGCGTCGAGCGTTCCTGTAAGTGCCGCATCTGCGGCCAGAGCTCGTGTTTCGGCGGCGATGGTGGTGGTGATCGCGCCCGCGAGGTGATGTAGGGGGCGATCGGTGTCGAGGACGTCTTCGTTGAACGTTCGTCGCGGCGTCCGCATCGCCCCGCGGGAAACGAGCAGTCCGTGCGGCTGAAACGGGCTCAACGCTGCTATTTTCTCTCGGTTCGCGGGAGCGAAATGCTCCGGTGATTCATGCAGGATCCGGGCGACGTCCGCGGCAACGAGCGGTAGCGCCACGCGTCGCCCTGGGAGGTGAAGTTGCAGTGGGCCGGCGCCGTGAACGCTGCGAAGTTCAGCCACCGTCGCCACGACGTCGGCGTCGGTTTGTCGGCGTTCGAGAATCGGCATGATCGTGCGTCGGCGAGCGATGACACCGCCTGCGATCAACGGTCCGGTCAACGACGCGAGCAGCTTCACAGCTGCAACGCCGGTCACCGAGGGTCCGGCGCAGTCGGTGCGGGCGGTACGCAGGTCGGAGTGTGCGCGCGACATGCAACGCCGATACCCCACGGCAGTACAGATCAAACGTCCCCATACCGGATCGCCGATATCATTGTGCCACTGCAGGTTTCATCTGTTCAGGGGTTCGCGTGTGCGTCGCATCGGCCTGCGAAGCGGCATCCGACACGGTGGTGGTGGCGCGCACACGCCAAACCGCACATTGCGCACACGGTGAGGGATCGCAACCAGGACTGCGGATTCCGCGGCATGTCATCGCTGCGGACCGAGCACACCTGACGAGCCATCCACTGGGGTACAGCCCTGTCGTTTCAGATCGGATCCGCTGCTGCTCGTCCTGCTCGGCTGTTCCGGTACGCCGACAAGCGGAGCGCACGTAAACATTCCGGTTGCGGGCGTACCTCGGCGGGACTGTTCAGTACCGGATCGAACGCATCGATTTCGTGGCCGGGCGCGGTGAGGACGAGCGAGTGCACCACCGCGGCCGGAACGAACCCGCCGCCCCAACCGCAGGCTTGTTCGATCGCAATGCTCACCCGATCCGTCGCCACCGCAGTGCGTACCTCCTCCGTGCTCATGTGATCGAGGTCGGGAGCTGTTATCCGTGCCCGCAGCCACCACATCCGGCCTCGATATTTCAGCGGCATCAGCGACGAGAAGTGCGCTGCGTTCCAGGTCGACGACGGCCAGGGCACCATCCGCCCGAACCTCCCTGTCGCCGACCCTGCCAGCAGTACATCCCATGACGGTGACGCGCCGGCCTCGGTCGTCGGCAGCCGCAACGCCAGACCCGCAACATCCGGCAGACCGGACGGCAGGCCGATCCCCTTCGACATCCGAACCGAAACCTCACACGAACGCAGTGGAAGTCCAGCATCCTCGGGTGCCGATCGGATCAGCGCGCCGCTGTAGTGGACCCCGTTCGGATGGAACGCCCGCGCCGCACGCATTGCGGACACTGCCCGGAACGGCATACCCAGCACGTGCGCGATCACTGGGTGCCCGCGTTGGACGAGGTCAGGTGCGCTTCGATGACCACGAACTTCTCGGTGTCTGCGCCGGGTGCGATATGTCCTTCGGCGGCCAGGTAGGGCGCCCGCGACGCCATCACCGGCCCGAAACGATGCCGCTGTGCAGCCACCACACGGGCCGCGAACCCGCTCTCCGACAGCAGGGTCAGGGTGCGGGCAGGATCGGCGCAATCGGACTGCACCACCAGCAACACCCCACCAGGATTGAGTAGCCGATGTGCGTTCTCGCACAATGGATCCAACACGAACCGGCCATCGGTGCCTGCATTCCAGGCGCGCTCGAGTCCGGTCCCGGCCGGGGTATCCGGCGAGGGGACGTAGGGCGGATTGCACAGCAGTACATCGAACGGCGGCACTGTCAGCGCCTCGATGAACGATCCGAGGCGCACATCGACGTCGAAGCCTGCTGCGGCGGCATTGCGGCTCGCGCACTCGACCGCCCGCGGCGAGAGGTCGAACGCGACGACCTCGCGCGCGCCTGCGCGTGCTGCTGCGATCGCGACAGCCCCGCTGCCGGTGCACATGTCGAGCACCCGCGCGCCGTGGGCGGCACCGGACGCGGCTACGGCGTCGCACAGCATCCAGGTGTCCTGCTGCGGCGTGTACACGCCGGGGTCGGCATCGACGCGGGGGCGGCCGGATTCGAGTGTCGTCATCGTGTGCTCCTGAGTTGGATCGAACCATTGTCCGGGGGGGTCGAGCAGGTCGGTGATCAGCCCAGGCGGGCGGTGACAACATGTGACACCGCGATATGGACGACTTCGCTCTCTTGGGTGTCGAGGAAGGTGAAGACACCGGGGTAGGTGTGCCCGACGGGTGTGTGGACGGTTCCGGTGAGGATCCGGCCGTCGGTGAGGGTAAGTCTGATGTTGTCGGTGCGGCCGAGTAATCCGTCGAGCAGTTCGCGCATTCGTGATGTCCTTCGATCGAGTGAGTCGTGCGGGTCAGGCTGACAGCGGCGGGGTCGGTGCGTCAGCGCGGCCAGGGACTGCGCGGATCAATTCGGTGAGCGCCTGCGCCGAGGTGTAGCGGGGTGCCCAGCCCAGCTCGGATCGGGCGCGCGTGGTGTCCATCAGGGGTAGTCGGAGTACTGCGTCGAGCAGGTCGGGGCTGGTGGGGATGATCCGCAACTTCCACAGCACGGTGATCAGCGCGCGCACCGGAGCAATCGGAAGCGGGATGATGCGGGCACCGAGAATGTCGGCGAGGACCTGTGCGGTCACCGGCGGATCGGCGGCGATGTTGAACGAACCACGTACATGCGTGGTCGCGGCCCGGGCGAATGCATCGCCGACATCGTCGGCGTGCACTGCCTGAAAAGTCAGACCTGGCATCGACGGCACGAACGGGATCAGGGCGGGCCGGACGAGCTGCGGAGGTAGGAACGGGCCCGCGAACAGGCGTCGTTGTTCGGTCGCCGCGGCATGCTGGAACACGAAGCCCGGCCGCAACCTCACGACGCGCATGGATGGGTTCTCGAGTTCGACCGTGTCGAGGGCACGCTCGAGATACGACTTCTCTCTCGTGTATGCCGCGCCCGGCCAGCCGTGCGTCGGCCAGTCTTCCTTCACCGCAGCATGTTTCGGTCCTGGTGCGTAGGCACCGACCGACGATGCGTAGACCAGCGATGGAACGTGCGCCCGGGATGCGGCGTCGAACACTGCAAGTGCGCCGAGGACGTTGACGTCCCACGTCGCTGCGGGGTCGCGGGTGGGTTGGAACTGCCACGCGAGGTGGATCACGACATCTACGCCGGTGACGAACGGTAGTAGGTCCTCTGCGGCGATATCGACGGCGGCGTAGCTAGTTTTTCCTGGTGGTCGCCGGTCGGGGGTGCGGCGGGCCAATCCGATGATCTTGCCGACCCGGGGATTGTGTTCCAACGCGCTGATGACGGCGGTGCCGAGGTTGCCGGTGGCTCCGGTCACCAGCACGTTGAGCAGGGAGGCATCGTTCACGGTGAAAGGATCCTTCACAGAGCAGGAAATCGCACGGACGGGGCGTCGGAGCGGCCCGGAAACCACCAGTAGCGCAGGTGTCCGGGCCGCGTCCGATGTGACTGGTGAAAAAGGTCAGGTCGCGTCGGGGTCGAGGGCATCCTTGATTTTGCCGACTACGCCTTTCTCGGTGCCGAATGCGGCCGAGGCGGGATCGCCTTTGGATCCGTCGTAGGTGGCGTAGAGCTTAGGATCCGGTGCGGGAGCCGAGGCTTTGCCGCCCAACGGTTGTGGATCGGCGAGGAATCCCATCTGCCGTTTGCCGTCGGGCGCGAGGCGGTTCGCCCAGCCGCCGGTGGCAGAGAATTCACCGTCCGAGAGGTGCCAGAGGTCGGTGGCGTGTTCTGAGGCTTCCTCGTCGAACAGTGCGTCCGGCGCGATGGCCCCCTCGAGATCATCGGCCTGCAGCTCTTCGATCGCAGCGAGCCACAGGTTCTGATGGTGGGTATCGCGGGCGAGGTTGAATTTCAGCATTGCTTTCACGCCCGGGTCGTCGGTCATGTTGTACAGCCGCGCCGTCTGCAGGCGGCCCTGGGCTTCGGCAGCGACGTTGGCCCGGAAATCGGCAAGGAGATTGCCGCTGGCGACGATGTATCGACCGTTCCAGGGGTATCCATTGGAGTCCGCCGGAAGCGCACCTCCGCCTGCAACGATCGCCTGCTGGGGATCCATACCGCCCATCACTGCCGCGACGACCGGGTCTGCAGCGGCGTTCTTCGTCGATTCGGTTGCCGGTGCACCTTCGAGCAGGCGGGCGACCATCGTGGCGAGCATCTCGACATGGCCCATCTCCTCGGTGGCGATGTCCATGATCAGGTCCTTGTACTTGCCTTCCATACGGCAGTTCCAGCCTTGGAACAGGTACTGCATGGTCACGGTCATCTCGCCATAGGCGCCGCCGATGAGTTCTTGGAGTTTGTGGGCGTAAACCGGATCCGGCTTTTCCGGCTTGGCGTCGAATTGCAGGTAGACGGTGTGACGAAACATGTAAACTCTTCCTCCAGGTCGGGGTTCAAACAAACAACTCCGTCCGACTACCCGCCCCTTTGTTGGGCAAACCCTGTGTGCAACAACGGTTTCGAGCCGAAAACGAGGCTCGCAGCCGCCTGTTTCGTGCTGCCTCAAACATGCCACCGCGGATCCTCGACCAACGAATCGAACCTGCTTGGTGTGGATACTCGGTACGCATGCACACGTGCGCACGCGGGGTATAGGTACGGCTGCCGTCCGGACGATGCGACCTTGTCGTGCTCGACGCCCGAGTCCGGGTGATCGACGATCGGGCAGGTGTCAACACCTCGGCCACCGGGATCGTGTGACCGAGAGGTCGTCCTGGGCGAGCTACCGATTCGCAGTTGCCGCAGTTCGACTACAGCTGAACATGTTTTGACACACCGCAGGCAACGAAACAGTCCGCAGCGGCTACTCTGTGTCGAATTCGGAGAGGCCTCGGGTCAGGCAGCGTCGAGCCCGCCGAGACGGGATGCGTTCCGCCCGCGCGGACGTGCGACCGGTTCGATCGTTTCCGCTGACGTCGCGGGCGTGTCGTTCACCGGGTCGAGGCCGAGAACCGAAGCCCACCATGCTCGCCGCTGCGGCGTCTCTGTCCAGACCACCATCGTGTCGTCGTCGAGATCCATGTGCATGCCTCCGCCGTCTTCACTGCCCTCGCCAACTAACCATCGGCATGCCCGACTGGACGGGCTGTCAAACCCGCCCGATCACGCGTAATTCGACGCGCACGGTGACGCCCGTAGCTGGCGTTCATGCATCGCAGTTGTGTCTGCAGCCTCGTCACGAGGCGTATCGGGGCGACCCGTCCACGTGGAAGGAACGTTGGTCTGCGGGTCATCTTTGTTCGTAGTGGTGTTCTTCCGCGTTGTGGAACATCTGCAGAAAGCTGGCCGGGCTCGACGTGGTTGCTCCATCTCGCTGCGTGGGGCGTTCTCTGCGTTCGTAGGCGGGGTGGTCGTTCGCGGGGTGGGAGTCCGGGGACCGAGGATCAGAACTGTCGCTGGACATGGCCGGTCGGCTCCTTCAGTGGGCGCCTGGATCGGTGAGATCGCGCCCTTCCCTGGCGTTGACGCGTGTGCGTTCGAGCAGAACGATGGTGAGCCCGGCTGCACACAACACCACCGCTGCGATCGATCCGATCCAGACCCACCCGCCGAATCCGTACGCGGCTGCTGTCAGGGTCATCCCGAGTGCCGCCAGTGCCGCACCGATAAACACGTAGCCGGGCCAATTGCGCACGTCTTCGAGTGCTTCACCGGCGTGCTCGCGGACCGTGTTGGCGCTGTCAGCGGTGTAGTCGTCATCTCGTACGTTGTCCTCGGTCATGCTGGTCCTCCTCCTCGTCGTGGTGGATGCGAGTCGAGTCGAAACGGTGTTGTCCCCGTTCATGTGCCGTCGTCGACGGCTGTGCGCCACCAACGGTCATCGGGGCCGACAGGGGTCGTGCGCTTGTGCCGGGTCGCGGCGAACCACCGTTCGATGGTCCGAGCTGCATCGTCGTCGACGGGGCCGCCGTGCAAGTACGCGTCGATCTGAGCGTAGGTGACGCCGAGGGCCTGCTCGTCGGGTAGCGCGGGCCGGTCGTCTTCCAAATCGGCCGTCGGCACCTTCGTCCAGGTCGAGTCGGGGGCGTCGAGCTGCCGGAGAAGCTGGGCACCTTGGCTTTTGGTGAGTCCAGTGAGCGGGGTCAGATCGACTCCGCCGTCTCCGTGTTTGGTGAAGAACCCTGTCACTGCCTCGGCTGCATGATCAGTACCTACCACGAGCAGGTTTTCCTGACCGGCAATGGCGTATTGCGCAATCATCCGTTCACGCGCTTTGATGTTTCCGCGTACGACGTCGTCCAGCCGTTCGGCACCCAGGGCTGCAGCGGCCGAGCGGGCGGACGCATCGACAGCGTCGCGGATGTCGACGGTGACAGTTCGATCGGGCTTGATGAAGTCGAGCGCGATGGTGGCGTCTGCTTCGTCGGTTTGCGCGCCGTAGGGCAGGCGCACTGCGACGAAGACGGCCTGGCCACCGAGTTCGATGACCTCGCGCGCCGCCATCTGCGCGAGCGTGCCTGCTAGGGTGCTGTCTTGCCCGCCGCTGATGCCGAGAACGAACCCCGATGCGCCGCTGACGCGGAGATAGTCGGCGAGGAACGCGACTCGCCGTGCGATCTCGGACGCCGGATCGATCGAGGGCTTTACGCCCAACTCGTGCTGAATCTCGGACCGAACATTGAAAGTCATGCCCGCCTGGGTGCCCGGTTGCCAATGCACAGAAACCTGACGGACCCTTTGATTTGTCGACTTATTCGCGACCAGGTGCTCGATCTCGGGCGCGTTCGCGGGCATGACGCACGAGACTGTCGATCGCGAACGAGAGCGTCTGCGCCAGTACTTGTTCGGGCTCGCCGTCGAAATGTTTGCGCTCAGTGCTCACCTCGCCGCGGTCGCACACGGCAGCCCAGACCGTCCCCGGTGGCTGGTCCTCCTGGCAGTGTGGTCCCGCCTCACCAGTGACCGCGATGGTCAAGTCAGCGCCGATCAACGACGCCGTAGACACGGCCATCGCAGCAGCTGCTCTTTCACTGACCACCGGGCCGTCGGGCACCGTCAGCAACGTGTGTTTGACGTCTTCGTGATCGGCAACGATGCCGCCCCGAAACCATTGCCCTGACGACGGCGCTTTACCGAGCATCGCTGCGAGATTACCGGCGGTCAGTGACTCGGCCGTGCCTATGGAGATGTCGTAGGTGACAGCAAGTTCGGCGATCGTATCGCATACGTGCGACAACTGCGGGTCTGCCGGAATCCGTTGTTCGGGGGATGTCGACATGTCGTGCTCCGAGATCAGGTTAGGGATGAGGCCACAGGTGCGGCCGCATCGTGTGATGGTTTCGCCGATGAGCTGCTTCGAACGCCCACGCGACGGCGGACCCAGGGGCTGTGTCGTTGAACCCCCGGGCCCTGTCTCGGGCCGCAACGCCCGGGCGTTCGCAGCCGAGCTCGAGGCAGACTTCCACGCTCCACCGCAATCGAAACACCCGCATCGGCCGCCACTCGATCAATTTCGGTGCCGACCTTCCACAGCACCATCAGGTCCCAGCAAGATCAGGTTCGCGCCGGTGCAATCGGCCACAGCCGAAGCGCACTGCGCGGTGGTCGAACTGGGTGCGCAGGAAGGTGGCCTGGGTCGTCAGCGTGGGTTGCGGGCGGCGGCCGTGTCGGATCCGCGTGCGACCAATTCTGCCGCCAACGCTGCGACGGGGATGTTCTCGTTCTGCGAGAGCCGAGAAATCAGGTCGAACGCTTGGACCGCGTCGATGCCGTAGCGCTCCATGAGCATGCCTTTGGCTTGACCGATGGTGTCTCGGGAGGCGAGGCCGGATTTGAACTGTTCGGTCTTGTTGGCTGCATACAGTGCGACCGCGGCGTGGATGGCCAGGACTGTGCCGAGTTCCTCATCCTCGTCGCTGAACGCATTCTCGGTCAGCGCGAACAGGTTCAGCGCCCCGATCGTCTCGTTCTCGGTGTAGAGACGAAACGACATACTGCTCAGGACACCCGCGTCGACTGCGGCGGGCCCGAACACCGGCCACCGTGGATCTGATCGAAAGTCGTTACAACGAACAAACTCTTCATTCCGCGCAGCATCGACACACGGGCCTTCCCCGACACGCTCTTGAATCGCGTCCAAACGCACCGGGAGCTCACTCGTCGCCGCATGGGACTGGTACTTCTTGGGCCCCCGGACGATCAGGATGTCGGCGCAGTCGACCGCCGGAATCAGCGAACGGGCACTCTCGGTCACCCCGCGCAGGGTGTCCTCAAGGCTGGTCGGAGTGAAGAACGCTCTCGTCGCCTCCGCGATCGCACGCGTGAGGTCGCGCCCTGACGTGGTGTGTTCGTCTCCCATGGCTGCACTGTATCGCCGCGGCACCCCCCGTCGCCGAGGACGGTCTCACCCGGATCATCGGTAGCCAACGTAGGTCCGATACATCAGGCCACCATGACTCACCAGGGCGTCGGGCCTCTGTCAGAGTCCGCGTCGACGAAACTCGTCGAGCAGCCGGCGCCGGGCCACTTCGAGTACCGCACTGTCCGCCGCTGGCGCGCCCTCACGACGCGCCATGCGCAGTTGTTCCTCCGTATCGGCGAGCGCCGCGTCCAGTTCGGCGACACTCAACTCGCGCAAGATGCTCTCGGCCATCGCAGGTCACCAATTCGGAAGAACGATCGCCAGGAACCCGATCCCCAGGACAACCCCGAGAATCCCGGCGCCATAGGCGAGCGCTACATCGCCGCGCGGCGCGCGCGGACCCGACAGCATCGGGCTCCGGTCAGCCCACAGCGCGGCAACGACCGCAAGTATCCCCAGCACGACCCCGAAACCTGGGGCCCAGAAACTCACGATCGACAGCGCGCCGACCATCAACGCCGAATCGGTGTTCTCGGCCCGGCTGAACGCTCGCCGATTCCACCACCGCCGCACACCCGGACCACCGGAGGCCCCATCGCCACCCAGTGTGTTGGTTGTCATCGTGTTCGTTGTCATCGTATTGCTCCTCGCCTCGTCGCACACTGCCCGATGTGGTGCTCGCGCAGCATCATTGATCGTCCTCGTGGGACGATGTCTGCCCCGAAAAATTTTCGAAAAAAGATGTACCACCATCTTGGCACTCGCGGCCTTCGAGTGCTAATTTTTGTTTCGCACAGTCAAGAGCAGCCCGCTACAGGGGCGGGTGCATCTGGGAATGCAGGAGGTGGTTGCTGTGCTTCGCTTCGATCCGTTCCGTGACCTCGATTCGATTACCTCGGCGATGCTGGGGACCTCGAGCGGTTCCGATCGTGCACCCCGGTTCATGCCGATGGACCTGTACAAACTCGACGATCACTACGTTCTGTCCGCCGATCTTCCCGGTGTCGATCCAGGTTCGGTCGACGTCGATGTCGACCGCGGCACCCTCACTCTCACCGCCCACCGCACTGCACCCGATACCGGTGGGGTGCAGTGGATTTCCTCGGAACGATTCGCCGGGACGTATCGTCGGCAGGTCGCACTCGGGGATGGTGTCGATACCGAGCGCATCTCCGCGTCCTACGACAACGGAGTGCTGTCGGTGACCATTCCCCTCGCCGAACGCGCCAAGCCGCGCAAGATCGACATCAGCGCAGGCAGCACCGGCGGTCAACGCTCGATCGAAACACAGTCGACCTGACCGTCTCGCCCCGTTCGTTGCCGGCAGTGACCACCGAATCGCTGCCGACAACGATAACTCTTCGAACACGAACACGAGAACAAGCGCGTTGGATGATGGAGGTGACCTTCGATGATGGACGTGCTGGATCCGGTGGTGTGGCCCGATGACCCGGATCGCGAGCAGTGGTGGGCGACGGTACTGGGCATCGACATCACTGAACAATGTTGTACTGCAGCAGATCTCGTCGATCAGCAGCGAGAGGTCGACATGGACGACGACGGGTACTCACAGACCCTGCACTCCGCTGCCGCGTGAGCCGAGCATCCCGGCTGGGCTGTGGGGTGCCGCCGGGTCAGGTGGGCGGGGGCAGGTGTCGACTCCCTGCCCTCGCCCCACACGCGGCCACCACCGTGGGCGAACGCACACACTCGGACTGGTGCGGTACGAACCGCGCCGCCATCCGATCGTTCGGGCCAGCTGGCTGAGGTGCAGAAGGAAGGATCAGCAGATGATGATGATCGAGGAGCCCGCGGTACCGGCTGCGGATGGCGGGCGAGCCTGCGACGATGCGTTCACGGAACGCGATCACGCGATGGTCGAGTACGCGTTGCGGTGGGTCAACCACGGCGGTGGCCCGGATCAGGGCATCCACACGCAGTTCGATACGTCTGTGCAGGAGTTCTACCGCGGCGTCGTCGAGATCCTCGACCGGGATTCGGGCGGTGCGTTCAGCCGGTTCGGATTGAGCCCGGTCATGGTGACCCGCATCAAAGCGGTAGCGCGACGCCGCATCTGGATGTCGAGCTGACGGCCGGTGCGGTGCGGTTCGGCGACGAGGGCGAACATAGCCGACAAGGCGCGCGGCCTTCGAACCGTCACTGGTCGCGACCGGTGCGATCGGTGCGGGACCACGCCAACACACATGTGTGCGGGCGTTCTCTCGTCTCTCGGCCCGTGTACGGCGGGTTACGCTCGAGTTCGATAAGCAGCACGCCGAACGGAAGGTATCCACCCATCGTGGCCAAGAAAGTGTCCGTCGAGTTGGTCGACGATCTCGACGGTTCCGTCATCGACGGCGGCGGCGGCGAAACCATCGAATTCTCCGTCGCCGGCGTGGACTACGTCATCGACCTGAGGGCGAAGAACGCCGCCGAGTTTCACCGCAAACTCGACTACTACATCGACCACGCCGCCCGCACCGGTGGACGCCGACACCGGCCCAAGCCCGCAGGCAACGCATCGACACCCACCCCGAAGCCCACGGCTGCGACCGCACCTACACGTGATCCCGCCGATACCCGCGCGATCCGGCAATGGGCCGCCGACGAGGGATACGAGATCGCCGATCGAGGCCGAATCCCCACCTCGATCGTCGACGCGTACGACGCAGCGCACTGACGCCTTCGTACGTCGACTGGCGGCAGAGGGTTCGTCGAGCTTCGATGCTTCTGGTGCAGGCGAAGCACGGGCCGGGTGGGCAGCACGGGCAATTCCCCGGTGGCGGCACGGTCAGCGGAGGGAATCATCCTCGGAGTTGATGTCGGTGACGATGGTGTTGCCGCCGCCGCGTTTGGCTGCGTACATCGCCGTGTCTGCCCGGTTGTAGACCCTCTCGTAGTCCGCGGGGAGCGTGTTCGCTGCGGCGTGTGCGATGCCGATACTGACCGTCACGGCTGGATCGAAGCCGTGGCCGTCTGCGAGTGCGATCCGCAGGGTGTCCGCGGACGCGAATGCTGCCGCGGGCTCGACGAAGGTGAGAACCGCGAACTCTTCTCCTCCGGTGCGGGTGGTGACGGCCGGGGCGGCAAACGCGGCGGTGATCGCGGCGGCGGTTCGGCGCAGTACCGCATCGCCGCGGGCGTGCCCGAACCGATCGTTGACCTCCATGAAGTCGTCGATGTCGATGACCACGACCGCCGCTGAACTCCCTGCGGGAAGTGTTTCGCTCAATGCTGCGGCCAGCCCGCGCCGGTTACGCAGTCCGGTGAGCGGATCGAAGAACGCAGTGGCCGCGTCGCGGCGCAGCAACACCAGTAGTGACTGGGTCAGGATCGGCGCGGAGAACAACACCAACGTCAACAGAACCAGGTAGGCGCCGGCCAGCACGACATCGGCATCCGGCGCCGTCACCGCTCTGGTGAACAACACACCCGAGATCACGATCGCCCAGCATTGGTGACCGAAGAACAACTTCGGGCTGTGAAACGCCGCGATATAGCTGCCGTTGACACCCAACGCGGCCGCACAGGGCAGCGCCACCATCGGATCGCTGAGCATCAACAACGCGGCAGCAGAGCTGGCCTCGAGATACACCACGAACATTTTCGAGACAGTCTCGCTGGGCCATGGTCCCCGTATCCAGGCAAACCCGACGATTCCTGCGACGGCAGCGAGCAGATTCCCGGCGGCGTGTTCGGACGGCTCACCGATCCCGGCCGGGGTGTGCGCGGCGAGAATGCAGAGTACGGCGTAGAGCAGGCACCAGATGCCGACAGCGACGTGCGCGCGCCGCAGTATCGGGTTGATGCGGTGATAGGCGGTGGTCCACGCGAAATCGGACGGTTGTGTCCACCATCGATGAAGCATGTGCATCTCGGGTGCGCCTTGCTGCGACAGAAGGTGGCGCCACCGTGGTCCGGTAGGACTACCGGACCAACCCCTGTACACCCGCAGTGACGTCAACATTCAACCAGACACTTTCTCAGCCCGTGTGGCGCACAGCTTGCAGAGCTCCCACTACTCTCGACCTCGCCGCAGACGAACGCACTCACGCGCACTCACGCGCCGTCGCCGACATCGACGCAGTGATCGGAAAGTGCTCGACCAGAGACAGCAACCGTTGCGGCGCACTGCGAGTGCGCCCCTGTACTCCCTGGGTGCGCGCGTCGACCCGCTCTGGGTCTGTTTCAATACCGTCATGAGCACATCGGGACATCTCACACATGTAGACGCCGGTGTTGGTGACACGGTCCAGGTGCGGCGAGCGGGCGGACACATCGTGGCCGGCACACTCGTCGAAGACTTCGCTGACTTCGTGCTGACCGAGGAGGCGGCGGGACGCAAGTGGGCTACGCCACGCCGCTGGGCGATCGCCCTCTCCGACGGCACTTTGATGTTCGCCGATGACGCCGACATCGTCGATGCTCACCGCGAGCGCCCGGACGCTTGATCGAGCACCGATCACCGCAGCCGCTAGCGGCAGCTACACCTGCGGTATCGGCGGCATCCGCGTCGATACCGAGGGGCTCTGCGGCGTCGCCGACAGTGGTGCTGCTCGACAGCGCCACGCTGCGGGCGGTCCTCGGCGCCGTGTCGATGTTCGCGGTTATCTCTGCCGCCGCCGATACCCGAGACGCCGCGCTGACTACCGCGGCCTTCGCAGTGCTCGTGCTCGTCTCGCGGACCCGCCGGCACCGAAACACCGTGAACGGTATCGCCGCGCGACACGCCGAGAAGTGAGCACACTCGATACGCCGCGCCCTCAGGCCGGCACACTCCCGCGGAACGCCCGGATGGACGAGGCTGCGCCCAGGGCGGCCCTGGTGGTGCTTGAGTGCCGTGTGTGCGTTGTCGATAAGTGCGGTTCATGCGACCTCCGAAATTGGCCGGGATCGCCTTCAACGGGTATACCGGTCCAGAGGCGGGCTGGCGGCCGGGGTGTACATCGAAGGGCAGCGTTCTGTGCACAGCTCGCCGCTACCCGCGCATGACCGCTATCGACACTGTGTCGGCGTGCGCGACAGCGTTGGTCGAGTAGGCGGGCGCCGACCCAGTGGTGCGTGTGCTGCGTGCACTGGAATTGAGCAACACGGCAGCCGATACCGGTCTGCCGAGTATCTACCGGGTGTCGACCGCCTGGATGACCGACACACTCATACCGCACTCAGACTGTTCTGCCGCAGAACAAGCGCGGATCGGTGAGTCATTGTGATCGGCACGCCACTGGGTGCTCGGTGGCGTCGAGGCGGCCACTGTGTTCGCGACTCTTCGCTGGGTGGTCTCACCGTCGTCGACCGCATTCTGCCCGACTGATACTGCGAGCGGTCTGTCATGTGCGATCGAGGTCCACGGTTACGCTGATCGTGTGAGGAACCCGCGGTTGCTTCTGAGTCTCGGTGTGGCGACCGCACTCGCGGTGGGGTATTGGGTGTCGACGCAACCCGCCGAGCGCCGTGTCGCAGAGATCGGATCCGCTGCGGCGTTCGAGTGCGCCGTGCCGAGTGAGGTAGCGAGCTACGTCGTGTCGCCACCGCCGACTCGTGCTGCCCAGCGGCCGATCCCGGGCATCGTCCCCGCTGATTTCGTGCCTGTCGAAGCGGTCGTGTGCGATCCCTTCGCCGACGGAGAAGTCAGTGCAGACCGGTGGGTCACGTTCCACGAGAACCACTTTCGAGGAGACCTGGTTGGCCTGGTCGAGCAGGTCAACGCGTCGTCCGATCGCGAGACTCTGTTTCCCGGTGGGTCGTCCGGTCCGTGCGCGGAGTCGGCGGGAACGGTGCTCACTTCGATGCTGCAGAACCTCGGACCCAACTCGGGCCCGGTGCCTGTGTCAATTGAGGTCGATGGATGCCGTCGGTTGATCGCGGATGGCTTTGTGCCCGTGGGCCCGGTGCCAGAGGATGTGCTGGAGGAACTACTCGGTTGATGATCGTGAAGTCAGTCTTATGGGTCCCTTCATGTCGTTCAGCGTTCTCGACGCGCGGAAGTTCTGGAACCACGCCCGTCCACGTTTACCCTTCTCGCAACGGACATCCCAGGGCAATGTGGCTTCACTCGAAGGAGTCTCGTTGTCACGAGTCGGCACAGTGCAGCATTGCCCCAGGACGCTCTCCGTCCACCCGATCCCATGGCTGTCCGACACCGATCAGGACTGTCCGGTGTCGGAGGATCGGCGGTAGTTCGGTGTCACGAGAGTGTCACAAGTCGGTACGTTCGTGAATGGTCCGGTGCGGACGGTGATGTACGAAAAACGCTGCAAATAAACACATATCGAGTCCAGAGGCGTTCAGGTGAATCCACTTCCAGGGACTTAAAATCCGCACAGTGTCGGTTCGAGTCCGACTGGGGGCACCGGAGTCCGTATAGATCCAGATTTCTCGACCGGGACAGTAGTTTTCGCGTGCCGCTTTCTACGTCGTTCTCGGGTGTTCAGGAACGTGCATTGTGATCACGGCGTGGGTTCGAAGCCTCCATTCGGGCACTCTCGCCCCGAGGGTTGGTGGACGCTCGACTGCCGCAGCAGTGATTCTCCGCCACTGTTTCTGAAGTGCACGTGGATGCGCCAAGGCTATTGGGGGCGCGATGGCAGGAATACTGCTGCGATGACGGCGCCGACTGCTGTGACTGTTGCTGCGACGTAGGAGCCTGCGGTGAGGCCGTCGAGAAATGCGGTGTTGGCGGCGGTGGTGATTGCGTCCGCTGTGGACGAATCGCCCGCTGCGCGTATCTGTTCGGAGGCGATGACGGCGCCGCCTATGGAGTCTTGTACGGCGGATGTGGCGTCGTCGGGCAGGTTTGATGTTGTGTCGGAGGAGGTCAGGCCGGAGGTGTACAGCGAGGCGTAGACGCTGCCGATGACCGCGACGCCGAGGGTGCCGCCCACTTCTCGGGTGGCGTCGTTCATGCCGGAGCCGATGCCTGCTTTCTCTTTCGGGACGGCGCCCATGATGGCTTCGGTCGCCGGTGCCGATGTCAGGCCTAGTCCGAGTCCGAGGGGAATCATCTGACCGGCGATTTCGAGGTAGCTGGTGGCGGTGCTGAGCGTGGAGATCCATGCGAAAGCCGAGGTGAACAGGATCAGGCCGACGGAGACGACGATCTTGTTGCCGATGCGCACTGCCAGGATGGTGCCGAGGACGGAGCCGACAGCGATCGATGCTGCGACGGGTATGAACTTGAGGCCTGTCTCGAGTGGACCGTATCCGCGTACGAGTTGGAAGTACTGCGATATGAGGAATATGAAGCCGAACAGTGCGAAGTAGGCGAAGGTGACCGACGCGCTTGCGGCGGTGAATCGCATATTGGCGAAGAGGGTGACGTCGATCATCGGGTCGTTGTGATTGCGTTCCCACAACACGAGAGCGACGAAGAACGCGGCTGCGAGGGCGAATCCTGCCAATGAGGCGATACTGGCCCAGCCGTGTTCGGGGGCTTCGATGACGGTGTAGACGAGGGTGCCGACGGCGAGCACGGACAGGACGAGGCCGCCTACGTCGATGCCCGGTGTGCTCGGGTCACGAGAGGTCGTCACGATGACGAGCACTGCGGTGATGGCTCCCAGGGCTGCGACTGGCCGACGGACAGATCGTGGCCCGGAGTGTGGTGGCCGTACTCGCACAACTGCGAGCCCGTACCCAGGGACTGGATGGTCTGGGCCTGCCGATGCATGAACCGCCGAACATAGGTCTCGGTTTCGCCTCCGGCATACCCGGCGCTACCGAAGTGCCGGGTGTGTGGGTGGCCGGGAACGCCACCGACCTGACTGCCCAGGTCGGTCCCTCGGCAGCGGCCGGTGCACTGGCCGGCGCGGACATCAACAGAATGTTGGCCATCGCCGACACCGATGCTGCCCTGCACGAGAAATGCCGGGAAGCTTGACGACTCGCACGCTGTCTACAGCTACTCACGGCACAGTTCGACGCAGTTGAGCCGGGATTCGCGTGAACTCCAGCCGAGGTTGAGTTGGCTCGGGCGGGGTATGTGTCGGCATGGACGATTCCCCCGATACACATGCGGACGGTGATTCCGGGGCCGATCAATCCACCCCGGTGTTCCAGCCGCCTCGACTCCGAACCAAGGACGATCGTGCCGCAACGCGGCTGGAGCTGTTCTTCGATCTCGCTTATGTGCTGGTTGTCCATCAGCTCGCGATCGGCTTGAAGGACGACCTGGGATGGCACGGGGTAGCGGTGTTCACCGGACTGTTCGCGGTCACGTGGTGGTCGTGGGTGACAACTACGTTGTATGCCAACCGATTCGACACGAACGACGTTCTCTATCGAGTGCTCAAACTGGCTGCGACGTTCGCGGTCGCGGTGATGGCGGCGAGTGCGACGACGGCCGTCGGTGGTAGCGGCACTGTCGCGTTCGGCATCGGATACATCGCGACCCGAGTGCTTCTCGCCGGGCTCTACTTCCGTGCGTGGCGCCATATCGCCGACGTACGGGCCACCATCGATCTCTATCTCGCGGCGACGGTCATCAGCATCGTGATCTGGACGATTTCGCTGTTCATCCCGTCGCCGCTTACCTACGTCCTGTGGGCGGTAGGCATCGCCGTCGAGGCGGCGGCTCCGTTCGCGGCGACTCGGTGGGGTCAAAATGTGCCGCTACATCTAGATCACCTTCCGGAGCGCTTCGGACTCTTCGTCATTCTCGTCCTGGGTGAATCGGTGTCGGCCGTCGTGCTCGGCATGCGCGACACTTCGTGGGCCTGGTCGTCTTTGTCGGTGGCAGCTTTGGGGTTCACCATTGCGGCTGCCGTGTGGTGGATGTACTTCGACATCGCCGGTGCGGAAGCCAAGTTCGAAATCCAGGACGACGATCGGGCGGTGGAAAGCGGCCGCGCCGACGGGTATGTCTACGGGCACCTTCCCGTCGTTCTGGGGGTCGCTCTGCTCGGTGTGGGGATTCAGCAGTACGTCCTGCATCCCGTCGGAGAACTCACCGACGCGGGCCGCTGGATACTGTGCGGCGGAGTCGTCCTGTTCATCGTCGGGATCTGTTCCATCCTCGGGTGGAGCTCGGGTGATTGGAAGACTGTGATGCCGTGGCCGGGGCTGGCGATCCCTGCTGTCCTGGCGGTGGGTGCCGTGGACAACGCACTCCCGTTCGCATCGGCCGTCGTGCTCGCTGTCGGTGCCATCGTTGCCGTCGTCACGGGGATCGTCCGGCGTCAGCGAAGTCCGATCGAAACAACGGAAACCTGACGCGCCGGTGCCGACGCGGGACGTCCACTCGATGGTGACGATCGTCTCTGACCGGAATGCGCGACTGACCATCGACGGTTAGCCGATGTAAGTATCGTCCCCGTTTGGAAAGAGTGAAATCCGTGAAGTTGTTTTCTCCGTTGACGCTAGGTGCCCTCGATCTCGAGAATAGGCTTGTGATGGCTCCGCTCACGCGGGTGCGGTCCGGGCGCGACGGGGTCCCTGGCCCGCTGGTGGTCGAGCACTACCGTCAGCGTTCCTCGCTCGGTCTCATCGTCACCGAAGGTACGTATCCGTCGCATGCGGGTCAGGGATTTCCAGGTCAACCGGGTCTCGTGACTCCCGAGCAGATCGAGGGTTGGAAAAATGTCGCCGACGCAGTGCATGCCGAGGGTGGTCTGATCGTCGCTCAGGTGATGCACGCAGGCCGTGTCACCCATGAGGCGACGACGGGCGGTTACGAGGTCGTCGCTCCGAGCGCGATAGCAATCGACGGTGAGACGCGTACCTACGACGGGAAGAAGCCCTATCCAGTGCCTCGTGCGCTGACAACCGATGAACTTCCTTCGGTGATCGAGGAATTCGTCCAAGGAGCCAAGAACGCGATCGCAGCAGGATTGGACGGCGTCGAGATTCACTCCGCCAACGGTTACCTGCTGCACGAGTTCCTTTCGCCTGCATCGAATCAGCGTGACGATGCCTACGGCGGCACACCCGAGAAGCGCGCGAGGTTCGTCGTGGAGGTCGCACAGGCGGTGGCCGACGCCATCGGAGTCGACCGCGTCGGAATCCGAATCTCACCCGAGCACAACATCCAGGATGCGCTCGAAACCGACCGCGACGACGTACGCGCGACCTACACCGCCCTGGTGAACGGGATCGCTCCGCTGGGTCTGGCGTTCCTGAGCGTGCTGCACAAGGATCCGTCGGGTGATCTCGTCCAGGATCTACGCCGCGCCTTCGGCGGCCCAGTTCTCGTCAACAGTGGATTCGGTGAAATCACCAGCAGGGACGAAGCTCTGTCCCTGGTCGACGACGGATTCGGCGACGCCGTCGTGGTCGGCCGTCCCGCCATCGCCAACCCGGATCTGGCCCGCCGATGGAAGGAAGACCTTCCACTGAACACTCCGGACCAGAGCACCTTCTACTCGGACGGTGCAGAGGGATACACCGACTACCCGGCACTACAACACTGAGACGATCGGGAGGAGGAGCACCCGTTCCTCCTCCCAGGTGTGCACCGGGACTGGACGTACATTCCGCCGCATGTCTTGCAAGGCATTCGGGTGCCGTGGCGCCGCTAGGACAGCTCGCGACGCACGAGTTCGGTCCCGGCGGCGAGCGTGCGCATCTTTTCTCGCGCGACCCGTCGATCGAGAGGCGCCAAACCGCAATTGGTGCTCGGATACAGTTTGTCCGCGTCGACGAACGGGAGGGCGCGTCGAAGGGTGGCGGCGACTTCCTCGGGCGTCTCGATGGTGCTACTCGCAACATCGATCGCTCCCAGCATGACTTTCTTGCCCCGAAGCAATTCGATCACGTCGACCGGTACCCGCGAATTGTGGCTCTCCAGCGACACGATGTCGATCGAAGACCGTCGCAGCAGTGGAAACGACTGCTCGTATTGACGCCACTCTGCCCCGAGCGTCGCCTTCCAATCGGTGTTGGCCTTGATGCCGTACCCGTAGCAGATGTGCACGGCAGTCTCGCAGCTCAACCCGTCCGTGGCACGCTCGAGCATCGCCACGCCCCAGTCCTTCAGTTCATCGAAGAACACGTTGAACGCAGGCTCGTCGATCTGGATGATGTCCACGCCTGCCGCTTCCAGGTCCTTCGCTTCCTGATTCAGCGCCGTCGCGAACTCCCATGCAAGCTTTTCGCGGCTCTTGTAGTGGTCGTCGTAGAGTGTGTCGACCATTGTCATCGGACCGGGCAGGGCCCACTTGATCGGCTGGTCGGTTGTCGCTCTGAGGCGGGCGGCGTCGTCGGCGAACACGGGCTTTTCGCGGCTGACTTCGCCGATTACCGTTGGAACACTTGCGTCGTAGCGGTCTCGAATTCGCACGGTCTCGCGTCGATCGAAGTCGACGCCGCTGAGGTGCTCGATGAACGTGGTCACAAAGTGTTGACGGGTTTGTTCACCGTCGCTGACTATGTCGAGCCCGGCTTGCTTTTGCTCGAGCGCCGCAAGGGCTTGGGCATCGAGTTTCCCTTCGCGCAGTTCGTCGTCTCGCAACTTCCATGGCGACCAAAGCTTTCCGGGCTCGGATAGCCAGGAGGGCTTGGGCAGGCTACCGACGATCGAGGTGGGTAGGAGGGTGTTCATCTCTGGTACCTTTCGGTTCTGCGGGCTCAGGCCGTCTGCTCGAAAGCCCACCGTTCGAGAACGGCGCCGTACGGTTCGATGAGATTCACCTCGGTGAACTTTCCTTGGGTGGCTGCGAGGCCGGTGCGCTCGACACGGTCGTAACTCACCTGTGGCAGTGAGTAGTTGCCGTTGTCGAGGCTGGGCCGATATACCTGCGCCGCTGCGGTATTCGAATTGTAGATTTCCGGACGGTAGATCTTCTGAAACGTTTCCATCGTCGCGATCGTTCCTGCAAGCGCGAGTAACGAGTAGTCATTGAGCAAGTCGCCACGGTGGTAGAAGGCAAGTGGAGCGGCGGAACCGCGAGGCATGAAGTATCGCGCGCGGAGCCCCATCTTCTCGAAGTACCGGTCGGTGAGCGACTGCTCGTCCGCCACGTACTCCACCCCGAGAATCGGATGGTGATTGGAAAGACGGCGGTACGTCATGGACGTCGAGACACTGATGCAGATGACCGGCGGCTGCGAGAATCGTTCGCGATACTCGTCCGACTCGACGAAACGCTGGAAGACCTGCCCGTGCAGGTCGCCGAAGTCGCTGGGGATTCCCGTCGCCCGGTGCTCCGGGAGCCGAACACTGAAATCGTAATCACGAATGTACGACGAGAAGTTGTTCCCGACGATTCCCTCGGTGCGGGATCCGGTCTCGATGTCGACGATGTCGACATCGAGCACTTCGATCACCGGGAATGCGGATCCATCCCCGGCCGACGCGAGATGCAGGTCTACGGAAACGATGTCGAGGTCGAGCCTGTAGCGGTCGCCACGTGGGTTGTCCCAGTGCGCCAACTCGTTGACACGGGTTTTCATCATCGTCACCGCATTGCGCAGATTCTGTCGGCGACCCTCGCCCCGTGCGAGATTCGCGAAATTCGTCGTAATGCGTGAGCTGGTCGACGGTGTGTAGTCCTCGTCGAAGCGTGTCGTATCGATGCTGAAGGCACAGTCGTTCGTCATTGTGGAGAGTTGCCCCGATCATGTGCGGTAACTACAGCGACGAGGGCGTCGCCGCACGGCTGATTGCTTGGTTCTGTGCAGCACTTCGGCCCACCGCATCCTCGCGCCCCAGATGGACTCTCGGGGCCGAGATACTCGAAGATCGGGGGCGCAAAGTGACGCGAAAATGAGTGTAGACAGACCGACCGTCATAGGCTAATTGCTTCGAACGATAGCTGGATATAGCGAATGGCTATCCCAGAAGATCGACTCCGAATCCTGAGACGACGTCACGCATCTCCAGCACGAATCGCCGGGCCTGAGCGGTCAAGGACACCGAGGCATGACCGATCCAACCGATCTCGATTCGTTCGTCCACGTCCAACGGCACGGCGACGATGGACGGATCGAGATCGTCCGAGACGATGCCGGTAGAGATCGTGTATCCAGCCAGACTGATCATGAGGTTGAAGATGGTCGCCCGATCACTCACCCGGATGTCCTGCTTCGACGAACGGGTGGAGAGGATCTCTTCAGCCAGGTAAAAGGAGTTGTTGGCGCCCTGGTCGAAGGTGAGCCGGGGCAGATCCTCCAGATCACTCAGCGTCACGCTCGTTCGTTCTGCGAGCGGATTCGTGCGGGCGACGAAAATGTGCGGCGACGCCAGAAACAGCGGCGTGAACACCAGTCCGGCTTCGCGAATCAACTTGTCGATCACGTTTGCGTTGAACTCGTTGCGATACAGCACACCGAGCTCACTTCGCAGTGTGCGAACGTCCTCGATGATGTCCCACGTACGGGTCTCGCGAAGAGTGAACGCATATTCTGCCGCTTCGGATGCCTTCACCATCCGGGCAAAGGCGTCGACGACGAACGAGTAGTGCTGAGTCGACACGGCCAGCAGCCGCCGGGAGGGTCCGCGGCCCAGATAGCGTTGTTCCAGGAGCTCTGCTTGCTCGACCACTTGACGCGCATAACCTAGGAATTCCGCCCCGTCCTCGGTGAGCGTCACGCCGCGGGTCGAGCGAAGGAAGAGCGTCCGCCCTACGCGATTCTCGATGTCTTTCAATGCGGACGACAGGGTCGGTTGCGCGACGTAGAGAAGGTCGGCCGCGGCACTGATGGATCCCTCGGCGGCCACTTCCACGAAGTACCGCAACTGCTGAAGGGTGATTCCCCGCGCCGTCCCTGCGATGCCACGCGCCATAGCGAGAACTTATCGCATTGGTACACGATGCGGACGCTGGTGCTGGAGTCCCGCCGAGTTCGTGTCCGCGGGTTCTCGAAGGCGTCCATCTCGATTGCGATACGCCGCGCGAGTGAGTATGGAATCGGCAAGCCGAACCTCGCCCGACGACATCGCTACGAACCCAAACGGCCGACTCATCCTCGGCGTTCTGCGTCCGCTGCCCAACGCCCGAGCGCGTCGATCGCCGTGCGCAGGGCATGTCCGCGTTCGGTGAGTGCGTAGGCTCGTGTGTTGTGCTTCAACGGAAGACGGGTCAACACGCCTGCTGCTTCGAGTTCGCGCAGACGGGTCGCGAGCATGTTCGTCGGCGTTCCGAGATCGCGCTGGAGATCGCCGTAGCGTTGCGGCCCGTCGAGCAGTCGCTCCACGATCAGTAAAGCCCACCGAGCGCCGACGACGTCGAGCGCTGCGGCCAGGTCGCTCACGCGGGCGAGTCGACGTCCGGCTTCATCCAGAACGGGGAGTAGTGATAGCCGTCGGGATCGTCGAACTGGCGCTGGTACATGAACGGGTAGTCGTCGGTGTCACCGATTCGACCACCGGCGGCGCCTGCACGTTCGACGAGTTCGTCGACGGCCTCGCGGCTGGCGAGGTCGAAGGAAACGGTGACTTTCGACGGGGTGCCCGGCCCGCCGATCAACTCATCGGTACCTCCCACGCTTGCGTACATCTCGCGGCTGCCGAGCATGACGTACTGCCCGGGTGTGATCGCGAAGCACGAGACGTTGTGGTCGGACATCTCTGCGTTGAGGGTCCAGCCGAGGGCGGTGTAGAAGGTGGTGGCGCGCTCGACGTCGTCGACGGGGCAGGTGATGAACAGGCTCATGCGAGAACACTTGCAAAATGCAAGTTCGCTGTCAAGGGTGCTATCGGCTTCTGCGGTTGCGTCAGAGAGGCGAGCGGGCGGATCCGGCTGAACCGCAGTGCTCGGTCGAGGTGTGCGGGCCGGTGGATCGAGACTCCGATACGCCCGAAGATGCGTTGGCGTCGTCGATGGTGGTCAGATCTCGACCCTGGGTTTCGGGTGTGAAGAACGTCGTCGCTGGGCACGGACAGAAGTCGTGCGTGCGTCGGACGTTGCGTGGCGAGTGGGCGGTGACGACTTCGCCGTCTCAGCGCGGACACCGACGACGACGTCACGGCGCTCGCCGAACGGGTCGACCAGCGGCTCGAACGGTCACCCGAGAAGCGTTCGGGAGGCCCGAGGAACGAGATACCGGGCAGCCGGTAGTGGACGAGTAACGAGACCTTCAATGTTTTCGCCTCCGACGTGCACCAGAGTTCTTCTTGTCGAACAAGTCGCCGGATGACCGGCTCAACTCGAAAGAAGAACACCATGAGCGCAACTCCTCGTCCCGATCTTCAACTCTCGCATGCGGTGGTCACCGCCGACGTCACTGCGCCGCTCGACTTCGTCGATATCGAGCAGTGGCTCAAAACCCTTCCCACGCATGAGTATCAGCGCTGCGCACCCGGGGATCACAAGGCCGCCGGTTACACCGTCGACGACGACGGCACCCCGATGTCGATCAATGTCGAGATGATCGGCACCGGTCTCGTCATCCAGCAGTACCGTTTCGAGGTCGCCAGCAGGCACTACTGCAAGATGGTCTCGATCTCCGACGTCTTCGCGGCAGCCGGATGGACCACCACTCAGGTGATCTGGGAGCTCGGCATCGAACAACTCGACGGCGACAATCTGCGCTACATCAACACGGTCACCTCGCACCCCACCGAGGAATTCCTAGAGTTCATCACTTCGAGCGGACAGACCTTCGAAGACGCCGCAGCAGCGCGGCAGAAGGCGTCGGGGCAGCACTGCGAACTAGAGACCCCGCACTACGCCCAGAGCATCGCCAACTTCGCCAAGGCTCGTGCGGCTGAAGCCGTCGCGGCGGGCAACGCCGGGTAGCACGCACATACGTCGACGGACCCAATCATCAACGGATCCAATCGTCGACGGCCCTGCATACGTCGGCCGAGGACTCGATCGGCGCCAGGTGTCCGACGCCGTCGAGTGTGATCACGGCCGGTTCGCCCGGTAGCGATTGCCGAAGCCGGGTTGCTTGCTCCACCGGTATCCAGGGATCATCGGTGCCCCAACCGATTCGAGTCCGACAGCGAACTTCCGCCAGTTTGCGGACCAAGGGCTGGGTGTGGTCGGGGCGCAGGGCGGCGATCTGTCGGTAGAACCCGGGCTGTCCGACCTCCCCGAGCCAGGGCCCGGTCAGGGTGTCGAGCCACTCGGAACTCAGCGGCCGCCGGGCAGCACCGGCGATGTATTCGCGCACGAGCGCAGCGTGCAATGGTGCGGGAAGCGCGCCGAACACGTCGGTGTGCTCGGCGACGAGCTTGAAGAATGGCGACCCCCAGGGGTCCAGTGTGACGATGTCCCACAGAAACAACGATGCATAGTCGACGCCATGCAGTACATGTGCACCGACTGCGACCGCGCCGCCGATGTCGTGGGCGATGACGTGCGGACGGTTCACTCCCCACAGTGACAGCAGCCGAGCCAATCTCGACATCTGGGTGTCGAGATCGACTGCCGCGTCCAGGGTTCCGGACCGACCGTAGCCCGGCATGTCCCAGAGGTGAACCCGATGATCCCGGCTCAGGTGGTGGGCGACGCCTGCCCATACTGCTGCAGACCACGGCGTCCCATGGCAGATGACCACATCGCCGACGGCTTCTGTCGGCGGTTCGAGCACGTACGTCGCGATCGAGACTCCATCCACGACGACTGTCTCGGGTTGCGGCAACGTGCCGTCAGGAGTCTCCACGGGTGTCCTGTTCTCGTCCGCCGAATACGCCCGCGCGTGCCGCTGCTGCTGTTGCTCGCACTGCTCGGTCGGCGTCTGCTGCATCGAGTGGCTTCGTGGTGGTCAGGAATTGGTAGTACAGCGGTGCCGACAGATATCGAACGACTTCGGCGGCGTCGGTGTCGGAAGGCAGGTCGCCACGTTCGACGGCGTCGATCACTGCGGCCGCCCACTCCGACACTCGCGTTCGATAGAAATTCGCCAATGCCTGCTTGGTGTCCGCGTCGTGCGTCGAGGCGGCGATGAGCGCGGAGAATAGTCTGCGGGTGCGGTGATCGGTCAGGGTTTTCACGACCAGGTCGGCGTTTGCCGACAGGTCGGCAGTGAAATCGCCTGTCCGCGTTGCACTGACCGATCGAGCAGCCATGTCGTCGAGAAGGTCCGACACCAATGCTTGCGGAGATCCCCATCGTCGATACACCGTCGTCTTGCCTACCTTCGCGGCGTCGGCGACGGCGGGGAGCTCTACACCGGCGAACCCGTACTCGATCAGCGCATCCTCGGTGGCTGCGAGCACTGCGAGGCGCACAAGGGCGGTGCGGCCGCCCGGGCGCGCTGTCGTGGTTGCGGGCTTGCCTTTCGTCGCAACGGTCATGGTGCCCGATCGTACGGCATTGCAGCCACTAACGGTACTGCAGTTCCGTTTTGTTGCGAACCGTTGTATGGTCTTAACGGAAATGCAGTCCCGTTAGAAAGGTTCGATATGAGGTATCGACGAGTTGGAAGCTCCGATTTGGTGGTGTCCGAGTACGGTTTCGGCGCCGCCACGTTCGGCGGACGCGGTGATTTCTTCGGAGCGTGGGGGGCTACCGACGTCGACGCCGCCCGTGAACTGATCGATCAGTGCCTCGACGCCGGCGTGAACCTGTTCGACACCGCGGACGTCTACTCGGACGGTGCATCCGAGGAGGTTCTCGGTGCCGCGCTTCGTGGACGACGGGACAAGGTCGTGATCTCCACCAAGGCAGCGCTCCCGACCGGGGACGGTGCCGGCGATTACGGCACCTCGCGTCGGCGACTCGTTCAGGCGGTGGAATCGGCGCTACGCCGACTGGGAACCGATCGGATCGACCTGTTCCAGCTCCACGCCTACGACGCCTCGACGCCGATGGAGGAAGTCGTCGACGTACTCGACGAGCTGGTCCGGAGCGGCAAGATTCTGTACACGGGGGTGTCGAACTTCTCGGGATGGCAGCTGATGAAGATGCTGTCGACCGCCGACGAGCGTGGAGCTGCACGGCCGGTGGCTCACCAGGTGTACTACTCGCTGATCGGTCGGGACTACGAGTGGGAACTGATGCCGCTCGCGGTCGAAGAGCGAGTCGGGGCGATCGTATGGAGCCCATTGGGGTGGGGTCGAATGACTGGACGTGTCCGCCGTGGTGTCCCGCTCCCGTCGTCCAGCAGGCTGCACGCCACCGCCTCTGCCGGGCCGCCGGTCGACGACGAGCGCCTCTACCGCGTCGTCGACGCGCTGGATCGCGTTGCTCACGACACCGCCAAAACCGTTGCGCAAGTAGCCCTGAACTGGCTGAGCGATCGGCACAGTGTCTCCAGCGTGATCATCGGCGCGCGCAACCGGGAACAACTCAACGAGAACCTCGGAGCTGCCGGATGGTCGCTGAGTGCTCCGCATCGCGAGTTGCTCGACAACGTCTCCGACACCGACGCGCCGTACCCCTATTTCCCGTACTACCGGCAGGACGGATTCGCGCGTCTGAATCCACCGCTGTACCCGGCGGTGGCTCGGGATTGTTCCTGAAACGTCGGTACCGATGAATTCCGTGCTGGTTCGAAGTCGGAACTCACGAGAATGTCACCGTGAACGGAGGAACAGTATGAACGCAATGCGACGCACGATAGCCAACGTCTCCCTGACTCTGGATGGACGAATCACCGGCCCCGGGGGTAACGACGATATGGAGTGGGTAATACCCCACGCGTTCAGCGACGCCATTCGGGAATCTTTGGTCGATACCGTTTCCGGGGCCGACGCAGTTCTTGTCGGGCGCACCAATTACGACGGTTTCAGGTCGGTGTGGCCAGCTGTTGCCGAAGACCCGGACGCCGACGACCGGGACCGGGCATTTTCCACGTGGCTCAACGGTGTTCGGAAGATCTTGTTCTCGCACACGGACGCGAATGCGGATTGGACCAACACCGAACGGCGAGAATGCAGCCCGGTCGACGTCGTACGAGAGCTACGCTCCGAACCTGGCGGTGACATACTGATCTTGGCGAGCATCAGCATCATTCACGAGCTGCTCGACGCAGGTGAACTGGACCGACTCGTCGTGTCGTTGATGCCCGAGCTGGTGGGAGGAGGGCGGCGATTCCTCGACCTCGGCGACGTGTCGCGCAGTCGGTGGCGGCTGACCGACCATGCCGTCGGCGACACTGGGGCGATATCGTTGTGTTACGACCGCGTCGATTGTTGACACCTTCCGAATTCACCGATCTTGGAAGGGTGGCTCGTCAGGCCAAGTCCTCGGGCCTGATTTTCAGTTTTTCCGAAATGCGTGCCAGGGCTTGCTGATCCTCGTCTGTCAGTGGGTCCAGCACGAACTGTCGAACGGCAGCGACGTGTGTCGGGGCTGCGGCGACGACGACGTCGTAGCCTTTCTGGGTCAGTGCGGCCGTGGTGTAACGACCGTCTTCGGGGTCGGGTGAGCGTTCGACCCACCCTTTGTGCTCGAATCGCTTGACCACGTTGGACAAGCGTGACAACGATCCGTTTGCCAGATACGCGAGTTCGCTCATTCGAATTCGCCGATCCTGCGCCTCGGAGATGTGGCTGAGGGTCAGGTAATCGAAGAGAGTCAAGCCCGCCTCCTGCTGGAGTGGTGCCTCGAGCCGTCCGGGCATCAGCAGGACGAGCGAGACAAGGCCAGTCCATGCTTCCTTTTCCGACGCGGTGAGCCACAGCGACTGCTTGCCGTCGCTCTCACCCGAAATCTCCATCTGCGCCATCCGCTCACCATACCGATCGGGCCCCGTCGGCCATTTGACTTCAAGCGTGAAGTGATGCACTGTGGAAATTGACTTCAAGATTGAAGTCAATACACATGCGAAAGGTCGAATCGTGACTACACCTCAGTTCTTCGCCACCCCGGGTTACGGAGACACCCAGCTGACGAACATGCATTACAACCAGGCCGTCCGTATCGGCAACCGGGTGGAGATCTCGGGGCAGGGTGGGTGGGACGACGAGTTCAACTTTCCCACCGACCTGGAGGAAGAGATCGTCGCGGCATTCGACAACGTCGAACGCACACTTCGGCAGGCAGGCGCCACGTGGCGCGACGTCGTGTCGGTCGACTCGTTCCATGTGCCCGAGGTGGCGGGATACATCGGCGAGACCCATGGACGGGTGATGGTGGAACAGATGCGGTCGCGTATGGGCGACCGTGCACCGATCTGGACCGAAATCGGCGTTCAGGCCCTGGGTGCCTATGGAATGCGTGTAGAAATCCGTGTGGCCGCAATCCTCGAAGAGGACTCCGCCGTCGTGAGCTGATCGGCCGTTCTCAGGGTGCGCCGAGGGCGAGCACTGCGACGTCGTCTTGAAGCCCGGACCCGAAACTGTTCAGCAATCCCACCAGGTCGTCGACGATTCTCGCGGCGGTCGTCGGGGCCGCGTCGTTCGCGAATGTTTCGAGGGCTCCGGCGTCGTCGTAGCGCGCTTTCCCCGGTCCGACGTGCGCCTCGGTGAGGCCATCGGTGTAGAGCAGAAGCACGTCTCCAGCTTTCAGGATCACGTCGGCGGCCCTGAATTGCGCTGTTCGAAGCGCTCCGACGAGTTGCCCACCGATGGTGTCGATGTACTCGGCACTGCCGTCGGCGCGCAGGTGCAATGCCGGGGGATGACCGCCGCTCGCGAGCCGGATAGTTGTCGTCTTTTCGTCGACTGCTGGGGTGATGGTGCCGAAAAGCACTGTGCAGAAGCGTGGGTCGTCCCCGCGAAACTCGTGGTAGAGAACGGTATTGAGGTTCTGAAGAACAGTGATCGGGTCGCGGTCGAACACAGCCGCCGCCCGCAGCGTGTAGCGGGTCAACGATGTCACCGCTGCCGCCCCCGGGCCTTTGCCGCTCACGTCACCGAGGAAAAATCCCCACGTGGACTCGTCGAGAGGGAAGACGTCGTAGAAGTCGCCGCCGACTTCCTCGATGACCGCGTGGTGGTAGTAGGCCGCCACGTCGGTTCCTGGCGGGGAACTCAACACCGGAGGAAGAAGGGTGCGCTGCAGGGTCGTAGCGAGAATCTGTATCTGCGTGCGTTCGGCCTCGGCGACCTTGCGCGCGTCCTCGGCAGCTTCGAGCGCATCCTGCGACCGAGTCAACGCGTGGGCGGTGGTGGCCTGCGCGGTGAGCGCCCCGTCGCGGGCCTCGATGAGGGTCTGTTCTCGAATTCGGTGCGAGGTCGCACTGTGCAGAGTGAATCTGATGGTGCTGTCGTCATCCTGGATGTCTCGATTGGCCATGACCAACATGGACAGGACCGAATCCGGACCGGTGAGCAGATCCGCGGTGGCGCCGATGGGAGTCTCGGTGTCGGCGTCAGGGCTCGCGGTGAGCAGGGCCGTCACGGTATCTACACTGGAGTCCGCGAAAAGATCGTGAACGCGGCGCCCGACGACGTCGGACGGTGCTCGGCCGATCGTCCGGCACACCGTCGCATTGGCGTACACGACGCACTGGCTGCTCGCCCGTATCGCCAGGTAGCCGGCCGGAGCAGTATCCAGAAAGCGTGGCGTGTCTGCGGGCATCACAGTGATGCACGTCTGTATTGACAGCGTTGGCTACGCCCGCTGGTGCCGAGCGCACGAATTCGATACGCGTTCACACATTTGTTCTATCAGATCGGCGTACGTGTCAGCAGCCGACCGGCAAGGCGCTAACGCTCGGAGTGATCGAGGTCCCAGGTCAGAGTGGTTTCGGTGCCGGATCCGTGATCGACGGCCATGTGATCGGTAATCGCGTCCGCGAGTACCAGCCCGCGCCCGCGGTGCGGTGTCGGCTCGGCCGGTTTCCAGGTGCCTGCGTCGGACACCGTCACCGTGAGCACCAAGTTCTCGTGCACGGCGGTGAGCGTGAGCGGGCCAGGTGAAGACTCGTCTCGGTATGCATGTTCGACGCTGTTGGCCATCACCTCGTACGAAGCGAGTACCACGTCAGGGGCAATGTCGGAGAGCTGTCGCGCGTCGAGCCAGGCATGGAGATTGCGCCGCAGCTGGGCGGCGAGGTCGGCGGTCGCGGGGTCACTGTGGGTCCACCGAGCCGACGTGGGCTCGGGTGGTTCGACAATCACACGGGGCCGGACGGAGATGTTCGAAAAGAAGCCATGACGCCCGGTTACCCGAAAGTCGATATTCGACGCATCGACCGCGTCAGCTATCCGGAGGGCGTGTGCAGAAACTCGCTACGCGTAGCGTCGAGTCATGGTGAACGAGCCTGCGGGCGAGGCATTGGCCGTCGAATCGTCCGAGCAGGACGGTGTCACGGTGCTCGTCGTTTCGGGAGAACTCGACCTTGTCGGTGCTCCGAGGTTGGCGGATTGTGCTTATCCGGCTGCTGCTCAGGCTGTATACGGTCTCGTGATCGATCTCACCGGCGTCCAATTCCTCTCCTCGAGTGGAGTGAGTGTGCTGGTTCGTGCTGTCGATTCGCTGCCTCCCGGTGCGATGGGCGTATTGGTGGCCCCGCACTCGGTAGTGCAGCGACCCATCATGCTCAGTGGTCTGGATCGGGTGATCACGACAGTCGCCGACCGCCCCGCAGCGTTCGCGGCGATCGCTGCCACCCGCGCGTAGACGTCGGCGCCTCCTTGTAGGCTTGCTTCCGCGTGGTCTAGCCCGGTGCCCGCATTGACAGACCCGACACGCTTCATCGCCCCAAGGGAGTACACGTGCCCGCTCGAGACAGCACAGCTCGCTTCGACATCGGACGCGAGGTCGTCGGCAACGCCGTCATCGTCGCCGTCACCGGCGACATCGACCTGGGTACCGCACCGTCTTTCGCGTCGGAGATCGATTCCGCGCTGACGCCCACACCAGCGGCACTGATCGTCGATCTCACCGGCGTGGGATTCCTCGGATCGAGCGCAATGACCGTTCTGGCCGCAGCGCACGACCGGATGGGCGAGCTCACTGCCATTGCCGTCGTCGCCGACGGTTCCGCCACTCGTCGCCCTCTCGAACTGCTCGGGCTGGGGTCCGTGATGGCCATTCACGCGACGCGCGAGGACGCGCTCGCTGCTGTCGCGGCCGGCTGACACTTCGGCTCGCCACTCCGGCTCACCACTCCGGGATTCATTCCGCCTGATCCCGGCCGCACGCTGCGCGACCACATCATCGCGGCCACCCGCCGCTGACGTGGCATGCCCATCTCCGACGGGCGTTATCGTTCCGTTACTTTTCGTTATGCATCTGTGACTTTCGTGGGGACGAGTCCGACATGCCGCGTCGACACAGTTGGGGAGAAGAACGAAGTTGGTCGGTGATCGAGAAATGTCCGATGCCGGCGTCACCCGAACGCCCCGTGCCCGTACGGGAAACGAGACCGCCTACGGCACATAGAATCTCGCTAGGAGCTTTACATGACTGCAGTTCTCTTCGGATCCATCAGCACGCTCGCCGATACATCGGAACTTCAGCGCCGAGCCTTCAACGAGGCATTCGCCTCGCACGGCCTCGACTGGAACTGGTCGCGCGAGGACTACGCAGCGATGTTGACCAGCAACGGCGGCGCCGGCCGAATCGCCCAGTTCGCCTCGTCTCGCGGTGAGCAGGTCGATTCCGACGCCGTCCACGCGACCAAATCCGAGATCTTTCAACGACTTCTGGCAACCGAAGGTATCGAGCCCCGCCCGGGTGTCCTCGACACCGTCGCCAGTGCCCGCGAACACGGGTACAAGCTGGGTCTGGTCACGACGACATCGTCGGAGAACGTGAGCGCGCTCCTGGATGCATTCGAGAAACTCGGTACCGAGTCGTTCGACATCGTCGTGGACAAGACCTCCGTGTCCGAGGTCAAGCCCGATCCGGAGGTGTACCGGTTCGCCATCGACGGCCTCGGCGAGAAGGCTGAAGATTGTATTGCCATAGAAGACAACGTCGGTGGAGTCGAGTCGGCAACTGCGGCGTCGATCCGATGCATCGCTTTCCCCAACGCGAATACCGTCGGCGGCGACTTCTCGGCAGCGCTGAAGACTGTCGATCGGCTCGATCCCGACCAGCTCGCCCGATGGGCCAAGGGCGGCGCGTAAACGTTCGACGCGAGAACGAAAGGACATTTCGATGAGCAATATGCAAGCACGCGTAACTGCATCCGACCGGGCATTTCACGTCGAAGGGTACGAGCGGATCGAATACGATCTGGTGTACGTCGACGGCGTGTTCGACGTAGCCAATACTGAACTGGCAGAAAGCTATCGGCCCTACGGTCGTTGCCTGATGGTCGTGGACGAGACGGTTCACTCCTTGTACGGTGACCGCGCCCAGGCCTACTTCGATCACCATGGCATCGCGCTGACCGTCGTACCGGTCACCATCGCGGAAACCGCCAAGTCGCTCGACACCTTCGAGCGCATCGTGGGCGAGTTCGACGCGTTCGGTCTCGTTCGCACCGAACCTGTGCTCGTGGTCGGAGGCGGACTCACCACCGACGTTGCAGGCTTCGCGTGCGCCAGCTACCGGCGCAACACCCCGTACATCCGCATTCCCACCACGCTGATCGGTCTGATCGACGCGAGCGTGTCCATCAAGGTCGCCGTCAACTACAACAAGCACAAGAACCGCCTCGGCGCTTACCATGCGTCGCAAAAGGTCCTGCTGGATTTCTCGTTCCTCGCGACCTTGCCCGAGGACCAAATCCGCAACGGCATGGCCGAATTGATCAAGATTTCGGTGGTCGGCAACGAGAACATCTTCGACATGCTCGACGAGCACGGACCCGAATTGTTGGCGACGAAATTCGGGCATTCGGGCGGTACGCCGGAGGTGCGCGACATCGCACATCGCCTGACCTATCAGGCGATCGAGACGATGCTCGAGCTCGAGGCGCCGAACCTGCACGAGATCGAACTCGACCGTGTCATCGCCTTCGGCCACACCTGGAGTCCGACGCTCGAACTGACGCCTTCCCAGCCCTTCTTCCACGGGCATGCGATCAACATCGACATGGCGTTGTCCACCACCGTCGCCGAGCAGCGAGGTCTGATCTCGACCGCCGACAGGGATCGCATCCTGGGAGTCATGAACCGGCTCGGTCTCGCCTTGGACAGCGATCATCTGACGCCCGAGCTGCTCACCTCGGCGACCGCGTCGATCCTGAAGACCAGGGACGGGATCCTGCGCGCCGCAGTTCCAGACCCCATCGGCTCGTGTCGATTCCTCAACGATCTCACCACCGACGAGTTGGCGGACGCCTTGGCCTTGCACAAGAAGGTCTGCCTCGACTTCGACCGTGGGGGAGCGGGAATTGCCATGTTCACCGGTGGATCCGATGAATGATGGGGTCCTGCGTACCTCACGACCGGTGACACCGACGACGATCCTGGGCAAGGAGCTGCGCGAACTCGTCGAGGCCTACGACAACGGCGAGGTCGGTGAGGACTTCGCGCAGCGGTTGCGCCGCGCGCGGGACCTTGCCGACGGTCTCGATCCGTATCTCGACGCGCATACCACCCCTGAATCGTCGGCGCTGCAGGAGCTTTCCCGGCGAACACAGGGAATGGACTGGGATTCCCGGACGGTGGTGTCCGGATCCGGTCCGCTGGAGCAGGAGATGCTGTCCGGACACGTCGAAGGTCAGGCGCTCAAGTTTCTGGCGCACATGACCGGTGCGCGACGGGTACTGGAGATCGGTATGTTCACCGGCTATTCCGCACTGGCGATGGCCGAGGCGCTGCCCGACGGCGGCACAGTGGTCGCCTGCGAGGTCGACGAGTTCGTTGCGGACTTCGCACGCGAGTGCTTCGCGTCGTCGCCTGTCGGTCACCGAATATCAGTCGAGGTGGGACCGGCAATGGATACTCTCGACAGACTCGCGGGGGAGTCGGTGCAGTTCGACCTGGTGTTCATCGACGCGGACAAGACCGGTTACCTCGGGTATTACCATCGGCTCCTGGACACCGATCTGTTGGCGCCGGGGGCGGTGATCGCAGTCGACAACACCCTGCTCCAGGGCGCTCCCTACGCGGAGCCGGCATACCGGACCGTCAATGGTGACGCCGTCGACGCATTCAATTCCTTCGTGACCGAGGATGCGCGCGTCGAGCAGGTTCTACTTCCGCTACGCGACGGTGTCACGTTGATCCGACGAGTGGAGGCTTAGCCCACCATGCAGTTCAGGGCGTTGACTCGCACGGTCGGTGCGCTCGGTGCGCTGACCGTCACCCTCCCCATCGATCTGGTCGTCGTGGCGTTCGCATTGCTCGATCAGCGTCGCGTCGCGGCCCCTCCGTCGGGACGCACGGTCATGGTGAGCGGTGGAAAGATGACCAAGGCTTTGAGTTTGGCGCGCGCATTCCACCGTGCAGGTCATCGCGTCGTCCTCGTCGAGTCGTCGAAGTACCGATTCACCGGCCATCGATTCTCTCGGGCGGTCGACGCGTTCCACTGTGTTCCCGAACCGACGGACCCCGGGTACGCACATGCGCTGCGAGATGTGGTGCTTCGTGAACAAGTCGACGTCTTCGTTCCGGTCGCGAGCCCTGCCTCCAGCGTGCCGGACGCCGACGCCGCATCGCTGCTCGACGATCTCTGCGAGGTGGTGCACGCCGACCCCGAGACCGTGCGCATGCTGGACGACAAGTCGAGGTTCTCGGAGGCGGCCGCGTCGATGGGTCTGTCGGTGCCGGACTGGCGACGCATCACGTCGGTCGACGACATCGCCTCGTTCGACTTTCCCCCCGGGCGTGAATACATCTTGAAACAGATCGCGTACAACCCCGTCGGCAGAATGGATCTGACGCGGCTGTCGAGCGCGACGCCGCAGCGAAACCTCGAGTTCGCACGCAGCCTGGACATGACCGAGAGCAACCCGTGGATCCTGCAGGAATTCATATCGGGGCAGGAGTACTGCACCCACGGTACGGCCCGCGACGGGCATCTCACCGTGTATGCGTGCTGTAGATCGTCCGCGTTCCAAGTGAATTACGAGATGAGCGACGTGCCTGACATTCGTTCCTGGGTCGAGACATTCGTCGGCGAGCTCGGTGTGACCGGGCAGCTGTCCTTCGATTTCGTCCAGGCCGCGGACGGCCGGGTGTACGCGATCGAGTGCAACCCGCGCACGCACTCCGCGATCACGATGTTCTACGACCAGGACTTGTTGGCTCAGGGATATCTGGGACGAGTCGAGTCGGCAGTGCTCCCGACGCACGAGTCCAAGCCGACGTTCTGGACCTACCACGAGCTGTGGCGGTTGCTGACCGAGCCGAATCGCCGACACCGACTTCGTGTCATCGTGCAGGGAACCGACGCCATCTTCGCGCGGTGGGATCCACTCCCGTACCTGCTCGTTCACCACCTGCAGATTCCGATCCTGCTGGTGAAGAACGCGCTGTCGGGACGCGGTTGGTCTCGTATCGACTTCAACATCGGAAAACTAGTCGAACAGGGAGGAGACTGATGCCGACGACGGTGCTCGTACTGGCAGGCTCGCCCGTCGACCAGTTCCACGTCGATCTCTCCACGGTCTACGCCCAGGGATTTCTGAACGCGATCGACGGTAATGCCGACTACCGTGTTCACATCGCCGTCGTGACACCAGGCGGTCACTGGCAGATCGTCGATCGTTTCGACGCGCTGAATCAGGCCGAGGTGAGGACCGTCGGGCAAGCAATGGAGTGGGTGAACACCGCAGGCATCGACGTCGTTGTTCCACAGATGTTCTGCCGACCCGGAATGACTAGCTACCGAGCGATGTTCGACCTGCTGTCGATCCCAGTTCTCGGCAATCGACCGGAGACAATGGCCACGACCGCGGACAAGGACATCGCGCGAGCGATCGTGGAGGCGGCAGGCGTTGCGGTACCGCGCGGTGAAGTCCTCCGGTCGGCCGGGAGCACCACGGTGCCGTTCCCCGTGGTCGTCAAACCGGTGGACGCCGACAACTCGGTCGGTGTCGAGTTGGTCAGGGATGCCGAAGGTCTCGATGAAGCCGTTCGTGCTGCACTGAGTCACTCGGGCGGTGCTCTGGTGGAAACGTACGTCCCGCTCGGTCGGGAGGTTCGCTGTGGAATCCTCTCTCGTGACGGTGAATTGATGTGTCTGCCGCTGGAGGAGTACGCAGTCGGTGAGTCGAACCCGATCCGAAGTTCCGCGGACAAGCTGAACCGTACCGACGAGGGTGACCTGTACCTGGTGGCCAAGGATTCGAGCAAGGCCTGGATCGTCGACGTCGACGACCCGATCACCGAGAAGGTATGGGCGGCAGCCCGTATCGCCTACCGCGCTCTCGGTTGTCGACACTACGGATTGTTCGATTTCCGCATCGATCCCGACGGCAACCCCTGGTTTCTCGAAGCCGGCCTGTACTGCTCCTACTCGCCGGGCAGTGTCGTTGCGGTCATGGCGCGCGCAGCAGGGATCTCGGTGACCGAACTGTTCGCGCTGTCGCTGCGCGAACTCGACAGAGAAAGGGTCCGAACGTGAACAGCGAAGCTCTGAACCCTCTGGGAGTGCGCGTCACCGACGTCGCGGTCGGCCGACTCGGGACCTCGGACGTCGATGTACTGCGACACCTGCTCGCCGAGCACGGCGTCGCCGTACTGCCGGGCCAGCACGTCGGTAACGACGAATTCACGGCGTTCCTCGAAAGCCTCGGGGACTTGATGTTCACCGAAGGCGAGACGCCCGTCGAGGGATACCCGGATCTCAACGTCATCACCAACGTCGGGCGAACAACCCCGCCGAAATCGACCTTTCACGTCGACACCACCTACATCCCCGTCCCACCGGCGTACACCGCTCTTCGAGCGGTCGAAGTACCGAGGGACGGTGGGCAGACACTGTTCAGCAACCAGTATCGCGCCTACGACACACTCACAGCCGAGGACAAGAAACTCGTCGAACACGCGACCGTCACCCACACCGTCACCGGACTCGACGGCATCGAAGGATCCGCCGAGCATCCACTGGTCCTCGAGCACCCGGTGACAGGCCGCACAGCGCTGTACCTCACCGCCCCCGCGCGCTGTACTGCCGTATCCGGGACGACGGCAGACGAAGCGTCGCACCTCATCAGGCGCCTCGTCGACCACTCGACCCGTGAGGACAACGTCCTGCGGCATTCCTGGTCCCCCGACGACGTCGTCATCTGGGACAACCGATGCGTCATGCACAAAGCCGATCACACCGGCGTCACCGGGAACCGAGTCATGCACCGCGGCATGGCCGGCGACCGTCTGGCACGCCCGCGCTGATCCAAGCAACACGAGCACTTCCTCGTTCACCGACGATTTTTGCCGTCGGTGCCGGTCGGTATCAGCACGGGACAAGGTGCTGCACGCTGGAGGGAGTGAACGTAATGGGTGACGTCGAGAAGATCGAACAGGAGCTTCGTGCTCTGTCGAGTCCGGACCAGGTGGACCTGATTGCCCGTCGAGTCGATCGGAACCAGATCATCGGAGTTCGCATGGGATCGGTCTTCGGTCTGGCGAAGGCGAACTGGCGGCTGGACTTGGGCACGGTCCGAGAACTCGTGCAGTCCGACTGGTTCGAAGTTCGCATGGTCGGGGTCAGCATTCTCGACGCACGTGCACGGAAGGGCAGTGCGGCCGATGCAGTGCGGACCGACTTGTACGAGCTGTACCTGGACGAGCACGCGCACATCGATACCTGGGATCTGGTGGATCGAGCTGCGCCGCGCGTAATCGGACAGTATCTGCTCGACAGGCCGAAGGAGCCTCTGCACATTCTCGCCGGCTCGGCCAACCTGTGGGAACGGCGGACCTCGATCGTCGCCTGCTACTGGCTGATCCGAAACGGCGAGCTCGACGATCCGGTACGCATTCTGGAAGCCCTGATCGACGATCCGGAAGTGTTCGTCCAGACCGCACTCGGAACTGCGCTGAGGGAAGTCAAGCGTGCAGACCCGGCACGGGCGGCCGAGTTCCACCGGCGACACGGCAGCAGACTGCACCCGACAGCCCGGCGTGCCATGAAAGTCGGCCGTACTTGACCTGTCCGTCGGCGTTGTGTTCTCGGCACGAGGCCAGGGCGTCGATCAGTTGGTGACGAAGTCCCCGAGTACGGGTAACCGTGATGCCGACCGGTTCGCCAACGTCGGCACGCACCCGAGAAGTCCCTTCGTGTAGGGGTGTGTGGCGCCCGACACGATGGTGGTCGACGGTTTCTGCTCGACGAGTTCTCCTCGGTACATCACGAGCATGGTGTCGGAGAATTCCAAGCAGAGTTTGATGTCGTGACTGACGACCAGGAGTGCCGTCCCCTCTTCTCGGGTGAGATTCTGTAGTAATTCCATAGTTCCGCGCGCAAGTGACGCGTCGAGCGCGCTGGTCGGTTCGTCGGCGATGAGGAGCCGGGGTGACCCGCACAGTGCCAGTGCCGTCATGACCCTCTGTCGCATTCCTCCGGAGAGCTCGTACGGCCGACTGCCCATCACTCGTCGGGCATCGTGCAGACCGACTTTGTCGAGCCAGTGGGCCGTGATATCGGCTCGAGCGCGGCGACCGGTGACACCTGCCCCGGCGAGAACGTGGCTGAATTGGCCGCCGATGGTCCACACAGGATCGAGAGCGGTCATCGCATCCTGGAACACCATGGCGATACCGTCGGTCCGGCTCGGAACACTGCGCTTCGTGGTCGGTTGCTGAGGAACGCCCTCGAATTCGAGGGTGTCCGACACCACGGACGCGCCACTCGATGCGCCGATCAGCCCGGCGATGGTCATGGCCAGTGTCGATTTACCCGAACCCGACTCGCCGACGAGGGCAACGCGCTCACCTGGAGCGATGTCGAACGAGACGTCCTTCACGGCCGTCACGGCCGATAAGCCCGTGCCGTATGTCACAGAGAGATTCTTGACGCTGAGTACAGAATCGACGGACGTGGATGTGTCGACCTGGTCGATTGGTCTGTCCTGCAGCGTGTTCGAAGAAATCGAGCGTTCCGCTGTTGTCGTCATTCATGCTCCCACCGAGGCGTCCGAAGAGTTCGATTACGTCCGTAATGCTTCATCAGGGGTGTTTCCCGAACCGATCCCGTTGGTAAACAACGTATTACGCGGACCGGACCGGTTGCTTGTCGTAGCGTTGACCTGCGGGTTCACGGTCCGTCGAGCGTGAATGTGCCGTTCGATCACACAGCGGGAAACGGGCGGGATTCCTATAGACTCGGCAAACCGGTTGATCTCATCGTCGCGGCAACCCGTCTCCCTGTCGTTCGAGCTCGCGTGCGAACGTGTACCACCGAAAGGCCTCGACAGTATGACCCGCCCCTTCTTCGACAACGAGTCCGGCACCGTAGCAGCGCATCGCCGTCGCCAAGCGGACGAGCAGCGTGCGAGGTATCTGCGTGCCCAAGCTGCACGTCAGGAAAAGTTCGTCACGTCGCCGCGGCGCGTCTACGAACTGATTCGATCCGGAATTCGGCGCGGGACGATGCCGCACGACGAGACACTGTCGGAGCAGCATTTGATCGATACCCTCGGCGCGACCCGAAATGCTGTGCGTAAAGCGTTGCAGATGCTCGCGGACGACGGCGTGGTGCTCCGTGCCCGACGCGCTGGAACGTCCGTCGCCCACGACATCGTTGCGGTCCGCGATGGCGAGGTCGGCCCGCGTGCCTGGGCTGGAATGCCGGATGAAGGCCGATTGACCGTGGATACACTCGAATGCCGCAGGATTGCCGCGCCTGCGGTACTGCAGAACTTCATCGGCACCGAGGTGGACACCGTCGTGTTGCTCGAGCAGGTGGGGCGGATGGGGGGCAAGCCGTTGTATCTCCGCGTCGGATACTGCATCACCGATTTCGAGATCGACGAATTCGTCACCCGTATCGAGAGCAACCATTCCGAGTACCCGCCGATAGCTGTGGCGCACAATCGGATTTTCGGCACCGTCTACGGCGGCAGCAGTTCGGTTGTGGAAGCGATCTCGTGCCAGGAACGTGCGGCGGATCTGCTGGACATGCAGGTCGGTGCGCCGGTGCTGTTGCGGGAATTGATCACCAGAGACTCCGAGGGCCGCCCGGCAGAGCTGAGCTTCACACACTTCCGCGCCGATCGCGTGGCGATCATCGGATCCGCAGACCATCACGGAATGTCTCCGCACCTGTGATCGACAGCAACGGAGCCGGCACTGGTACCGGCTCCGTTGCTGTCCAGCAGGACAGCGGCTTTCGAGGCGTGGGTCAGAAGTCCAACAAGTTGTTGCGGAATTGGCGGTGCGCGTAGCCGTCACGCACCAATCCTCGACGCCGCAGCGCCGGCACGAGACCGTCGGTGACTTCGGTGTAGTAACGCCGACCGAGCCTTCCGGTCATCAGGAAACCGTCGCCACCGACAGCGTCGATGACCTCTTCCATCCGATCGGCCACCGTTTCCGGTGTTCCGACCAGTGGGACCGACGTGATCGACCAGGTCGCCGCGAGTTGTCGGAGCGTCTTCTCGGAGCCGTCCTCGTTGAACTTGCTGCCCCCGGATCCGGCGAGGAAGTCCGCCAGCGTGGTGCGGTGCCCGTTGGTGGACAACGGCGGTGGGGGAGTGTCGATGTCCAACGTCGACAGGTCGTTGCCCGTCACAGCCGACAGGTGCGCCAATGCCGCATGCACTCGGCCGTCGGTCGCTTCCCTGGACCGAGCATCGAGCTCGGCTGCCTCGGCATCGGTTTCACCCAAGACCGGAGAAACGATGTACATGATCTTGATCGAGTCGGGATCGCGACCGGCGTCGGATGCCATCGTCCGTACGTCGTCGCGGTAGGCCTTCATCGCCTCGATGCCTTGAGCCTGACAGATGATGGTGTCCGCGTTGCGTGCCGCGAACGCGCGTCCACGGGGTGAACCGCCTGCCTGGCATATCACCGGACGCCCCTGTGGCATCGGAAGCGTGTTCAGCGGCCCCCGCGTGCGATGGAACTTTCCGACGTAGTTCGCATCGTGGACCTTGGTGTGGTCCGCGTACGTACCCGACTCGCGGTCCAGTACCACCGCGTCCGGTTCCCACGACTTCCACAACGCGTCGACTGCTTCGACGAACTCCTCCGCGCGCTCGTATCGTTCGTCGTGCGGTGGCAGGGCGTCCATTCCGAAGTTCTGCGCAGCGCGATCCTCGCTGGAGGTCACCACGTTCCACCCGACTCGTCCGTGCGACATGTGATCCAGCGTCGAGACGGTGCGCGCGAGCAGATACGGGGGATAGAAACTTGTCGACATCGTCGCGACGATCCCGAGTCGGGAGGTCGCGGCAGCGAGCATCGGAACGAGGGCGACCGGATCGTGTTTGGGCGCGTACTGAGCCTTGGCGAGGTCGAACTCGGTTGTCCCACCGTAGATGTCGGACACCATCGACGAGTCCTCCAACATCAGGTAATCGAAGCCCGCGCGTTCGAGAGCCCGCGCCATCTCCACATGGAAGCGTCCGTCCGCCCAGGAATCGGCGTCGGACCCGGTCCAGTGCGATGTCCACACCGGAGGACGGAAACTGGTGAACCAACCGAGGTGCATCCGCGGCGTGCTCATCGCGCACCTGCCAGGTGCTCGCGGAGGCTCTGGCCTCGGAACCCGGTGCCCGCGACGCCGCGGCGACGAAGCTCTGGCATCAATCCGTCGCACACGTCGTCGACGTATCGCCGGTTCAGCACACCGCCACCACCGCCGAAGAACAGGAACCCGTCACCACCGACTTCCTCGATGACGCTTTCCATTTCGTCGGCTACCGAAGCAGGCGTACCGACGAGCCTGAGAGACTCTGTTCGTTCCGCCGCGACAGTCTCGCGGATGGTCCGTCCTTCCGCCCAGGTATGTAGATTCTCCAAGATGCTGGTGCTCCCCTCGGTGTGCAGATCGTCCGGAATCGGCTTGTCGACGTCGAACCGAGAGAAGTCGATGTCGCCGGACAGCATGATCAGACGCCGCGCGATGGCGGCGTCGGTGGGCTCGTAGTAACGCTCCGCGCGACGGCGTGCGTCCTTCTCGGTCTCACCCAGGATGGGCGTCACCATGTACAGAACCTTGACATCGTCCGGGTTTCGGCCGAAACCCGCTGCGCGCGAGCGAATCGTGTCTCGATACGCACGCATCGCAGCGCGGCCCTTCGGCGCGGACACCACGAGATCGGCTACACGGGCAGCCAGATCGATGCCCGACGCGGACGCTCCCGCCTGACAGATGACGGGTTTGCCCTGAGGACTCGGCAGTGTGTTCAGCGGGCCGCGAACCTTGAAGTGCTTACCGGCGTGGTCGATGGTGCGAACTTTGGTGTGATCGACGTAGGACTCCAGGCCAGGGTGAATCGGCGACGCGGCGTCGACGTCCCAGGACGCCCACAGGGCGTTGGCCACGTCGACGAACTCCTCGGCGATCTCGTAGCGTTCGTCGTGGACAGGGAGGGTGTCGTGGCCGAAGTTCTGAGCCGCTCGATCGCCGGTCGAGGTGACGATATTCCATCCGATTCGGCCGTGGCTGAGGTGATCGAGGGTGGAGAGCAACCGTGTCAGCAGAAACGGGGGATAGAAACTGGTCGATGCGGTGACGACGATGCCGATCTTCTCGGTCTCGTACGCGAGTCTCGATGCCAGAGCCATCGGATCATGCTTGGGAGCCCTCGGTGTCCACTTGAGTTCGGATTCGAACGTGCCCCCGTAGATGTCGGTGAGCGCGGTCGAGTCCTCGAGCATCACGAAGTCGATTCCCGCTCGCTCGAACTTGCGCACGATGTCGACAGCGAAAGATCCGTCTGCCCAGTCCGTTCCGCCGGTTCCTGCCCACGGGCCCGTCCAGTCCGGGACGAGATAGTTGGTGAACCAGCCGAGGGTGAACGGTGTTGACATCTCTCCTCATTTCTCGAGCGGTGCTCGCGTTGTTCCTTGGTCGGTAAAGATCTGATGGACGACGCCGAGGTCGCGGATTCGTCGGTGACGACCACCTTGGAATCCGGGGTCGCCGTTCCGTTGGTTCGCCACGGCCGGAGCGCGAGGAGGACGGCCAGTGCCGCCACGGGAACACTTGCGGTGAATGCCAGGGAGTAGGAGGCCTGTGCGGCCACAGCACCGGCGACGAGTGGGCCGAGCATGGTTCCGACGTCGAAGGTCACCTGGTACACGGCGATCGGCGTTCCTCCCCTGCCGTGCAGCACGTCTCCCACCGTGGCCGCACTCGAGACCATCGCGAACGTTCCGCCGACACCCCACAGGATCATGGTGAAGACCAGCACCAGCAGGGTCGGGAACACGGCGAGGAGAACGATCCCGAACAAGATCAAGGCCGATCCTGCCGCCAGCATCGGCCGACGTCCCCACCGGTCGACGAGGATGCCGGCGGGTTTGACGACGACGATCTGTACGATCGCGCCGACGACCAGGACCAACCCCGAGACGAACGGGCTCCCACCGATGACTGTTGCGACGAACAGTGGAACGAGAGTGAAGCGAACGCCGTTCCCTATCCACCCGTTGGCGAAGTTGGACGAGATCGCCGCGCGGAAGCCTGGATGACGAAGCGCGTCCAGCAGACTCATCTGCTCGGGCCGCGTCGACAGGTCGTGCTCGACGCCGGCTGCCGCGTCCTTACGGTCGCTGGATCGGAACGCCAGCCACACCACCGCAACGCCGACGATCAGAGTGATCGCGTGCGTCAGGAAGGGCGCTCGCAGCGACACCAGGGCGACGGCGCCGCCGATCACCGGGCCGAGTACCCCACCGATCAGGAAACCCGACTGGAACACCGACGCGGTGCGTCCTCCACTCTCCGCTGTGCTGTACCTGAAGAGGAGTTGTTGCCCCGATACGGTGAACATCGCCGTGCCGATTCCCCCGACCGCTCGGAGCACCAGCAACGCCAGAAACGTCGGCGCGAAAGCTGCGGCCAGTGACGACGCCGCGGCGAGGAGCAGTCCGACAGTGAGGACCGTCCGCTCGTCGAAGCGGAGCAGTATGCGGCTCGCACCGAACGAGGCCAGCACGCGAGTGAACGCGTAGATGCTGACCACGGACGACGCTGCAAGGTCGCTGACACCGAAATCCCGTGCGAACACCGGGATGACCGGTGCGACGACGCCGTACCCGAGCCCGATGCACACGTTGACGAACGCCAACGCGTACACCGGCCCTGGCACGACCGAATCGCGTCGAGGGAAGCGCATCAGAACGACAGGAGATTGTCACGGAAGTGCGCGTGCTCGTACTTCGTGCGTACGAGGCCGCGTCGCTGCAGTGCAGGCACCAACCCCTCGGTGATCTCGCCGACGTAGCGTCGACCGATACTGCCGGTGACGAGGAATCCGTCGCCTCCGACGAAGTCCATCGTCTCGCCCATCTGCTCGGCGACCGAGTCGGGCGTTCCCACGTAGTGCACGTTCTTCATCGACCATCCGAGAGCGGCCTTGCGCGGCGTGTTTCCGTAGGAGAGGAAGTCGCCCAGAGTCGTTCGATGTCCGTTGGTGGACAGTTCAGGGAATTCCTCGTCCAGTTCGTAACTCGAGAGGTCGATTTCGGTGAGGGCTGAGATGTGACCGAGTGCGGATTCGATACGTGAGTCGACGTCCGCAGTCATTCGTTCGACCTTCGCCCTCGCGTCGGCGTCGGTATCGGCGAGCACGGGTTGGGTGATGAACATGATCTTGCAGCTGTCGGGATCGCGTCCTGCCTTCTCCATTCGCATCCGGATGTCGTCGCGAAACGCCTTCATCGCGACGGGATCCTTGGCTGCGCTCAGAATGGTCTCGGCGTTGCGCGCGGCGAACTCCCGGCCGCGGGGTGAACCGCCGGCTTGGCAGATCACCGGTTCACCCTGCGGGGACTTCGGAAGGTTCAGGGGGCCGCGCGAGGCGTGGAACTTGCCACGGAAATCGGTGACGTGCACCTTGGTGTGATCGACGTAGGTGCCGCTCTCGCGGTCGAGAACCATCGCGTCGTCTTCCCACGATGCCCAGAGTTGCTTGACCAGATCGACGAATTCGTCTGCGCGTTCGTATCGTTGGTCGTGCTCGGCCAGCTTGTCCATACCGTAGTTCTGCGCAGCACGATCTTCGCTGGAGGTGACGACGTTCCAGCCGACACGGCCCTTGCTGACGTGGTCGAGCGTCGAGAAGCGGCGGGCGAGCAGCCACGGTGGGTAGAAGGATGTGGAGCAGGTTGCGATGACTCCGATGTGCTCGGTCGCGGCCGTCAGCACCGGCACCAGCGTGACCGGATCGTGTTTGGGGGCGTAGAGGCCGTACTTCAGGTCGACGCGGGACGAGTTCTCGAAAGCATCCGAGACCATCGACGAATCCTCGAGCATGATGTAGTCGAAGCAGGCCCGCTCGAGTGCTCGCGCGAAGTCGACGTGCAGCTCACCGTTCGCCCACGTCTTGCCCTCGTCGCCGGCCCACGTGGTGTTCCACGGCGGATTGGAGAAGTTGGTGAACCACCCCAGATGAAATTTGGTCATTGCCGTGTACTCCTTGTTCTCGATTGTCGTTCGGATGAAAGGCGACGGACTCTCCGGATTTCCGACGGTTCGTCGTCTCGGACTCCGCGCAGTGTCGACGGAACACTGGCGGCGAGGGCGCTGGCTGCCATCATGGCGATTGCCACGACGAACCCTGTTGTCAGGGAGCTTGTTTCCGAGGCCGGCAGCATGAGGGCGTCCCCGGAGTAGACGAGTTCGCGGAGCGCAGGAGGCAATGCCGACACGGCCAGGACCAACGCAAGCGCAGTGCTGACCGTCACCGCAGTGTTGTCCAGCGATACACGGAGCCCGTTCGCCATGCCGGATCGATTGGGCGGTACGCCGACGTTGATTGCAGCAGCATTCGCGGTCTTGAAAATTGCGCCGGTCAGTCCGAGCGCGAAGAGTATGACGACGACGGGCACATCCGCTGCCGGTCCGCCGATGTGCAGAGCCAGCACCGTGAGGACGGTGGCCGTGCCGAGGGTGGAGGCCGTGGTCAGCACTCGCGTCCGTACGCGTGTCGCCAGCCGACCGGCGATCGGCGACATCATCGTGGTGCCGACGGCCAGTGCCGTGATCTGCAGTCCGGCCTCGATCGGGCTGCGTCCTTCGACGCTCTGGAGGTACAGGGACATCGTCACTGCCACCGCACCTTCGGCGATGGTGACGAGAAACGACGCGCTGTAGGCGCAGCCGCGGAAGCGGCTGGTCAGCAACGCGGGGTCGACGATCGGGTCGATGGTGCGTCGTTCCCACCACCAGAACAGGGGAAGCCCCAGGACGACCACGGCCAAGGGAAACAATGCGTGGACCGAACCGAAACCGACGCTGCCACCACGGTTCACCCCGTAGACGAGGCATCCGAGCACAATCATCGACCCCATCGCACCGACGTAGTCGAACCTCGCTGCGCGAGGAGGCCGATCGGTCCGGCGCAACGTGATCGCGGCCCAGGCCGTCCCGAGCACACCGAGGGGCACAACGACTCCGAAGACGCCGCGCCACCCTGTTGTTTCGGTCAGAACACCGCCGAGAAGCGGGCCGATCGAAACAGCGAGCGACATGATCGTGATATTCCAGCCGATTCCGATCGCGAGCTGCGCAGGTGCGAAGGCCTCGACCAGCAGCGCGGTGGTGTTGGTGATCACCGCGGCGGCGCCGACACCCTGCACGACCCGTAGCCCGATCACCAGTGCTGGATCGCTCGACAGCGAGATCACCGCACCGCTGACCGTCAGCAGCGCGAGGCCTGCCAGATAGACCGGCCTTCGGCCGAGGATGTCGGCTACCTTGCCGAGAACCAGAATGAAGACGGCGGTCGTCAAGAGATACGCGAGCATGAACCAATCGGTCTGTGCTGCAGAGGCGTTCAAGCCTGCACTCATGTCGGGCAGGGCCACTGGAAGCATGCTCACCGAGACGAAGGTGATGCTCATACCCAGCCCGGTGACGGACAGTACTCGCCACGGATAGTTGTCGGGCCGCGACGGTGGCCGCGGATCCACCGGCGTGTACGCCCCTGCAGCGTCGATCAGAAGTCCATCAGGTTGTCGCGGAACAATTCGTGCGCGTACCCGTCGCGGATCAAACCTCGTTTGCGTAGCTCCGGCGCCAAACCGTCGGTGATCTCGCTGATGTACCTGCGGTGCACACTGCCGGCAATCAGGAATCCGTCTCCGCCGACTTCCGCTGCGATCTCACCCATCTGCTCTGCCACCGCGTCGGCCGTCCCGATCAGGTCGACCGATTTGCGGATGTCCGAGCTGGCGGCCTCACGCAGAGTCATTCCGGTGGTGTTCGCCCCGATCAACGCCATCGTGCCGCGACCCGCGTTGGTCTCCACCGAAGGGATCGGCGCGTCCAGATCGAACTTCGAGAAGTCGATTCCGCTGGCATAGGACATGGAGGCAAGGTTGACGTCGATGTCGTTGCGGAATCCGGCGAGAATGCGTTCGTGCTTGTCCTCGGCCTCACGTCGGGTCTCACCGAGTACCGGACTGACGATGAACATGATCTTGCACGAGTCCGGATCTCTGCCCTCGGCGACCATCCGTGCGCGAACGTCGTCACGGTAGGTCTTCATCGCCTCGACGCTCTCGACCTGCGCCAAGATGGTCTCGGCGTGCTTGGCCGCGAATCCGCGTCCCGCCGGTGAGCCACCGGCTTGGCAGATCACCGGACGGCCCTGTGGCGTCGGTGTGGTGTTCAGTGGTCCGCGAGACGAGTGATACGTGCCTTTGAAGTCGATGGCGTGGACCTTCTCGAAATCTGCGAACACGCCGGCTTCGCGGTCGAGGCGCACCGAGTCCGGTTCCCACGACGCCCACAGCTGTTTGACGAGATCGATCCACTCGTCCGCCATCTCGTACCGGTGGTCGTGCTCGAACATCTCCTCGAACCCGAAATTCTGCGCGGTGCGCACGTTGTGCGAGGTGACGAGGTTGATGCCTGCTCGGCCGTGGCTGAGGTGATCGAGCGTCGCAGCCGTGCGAGCTGCCATGTAGGGCGGATGGAACGACGTGGTCATCGTGCCGATGAGTCCCAGGTGCTCGGTGAACTGGCTCAGGATGGGGAGCAGGGAGTGGGGATCTTGCTTCGGGACCGACCGTGCGTTGGCCAACCACCACTTTGCGTTCCCGCCGAACGAGTCCGGCACGAACGAGCCGTCCTCGAACATGATGTAGTCGAATCCTGCACGTTCGAGGGCCTGCGTCATGTCGATGTAGAGTTCGGGATGGTTCCATTCGGTACCGCCTTCACCCGACCACATCTGGTTCCACGACTGCACCTGCCAGCTCAGAAACCAACCCAAGTGGAACATTTTTCCTCTTTCTACGTTGCGGGATCGACGGATCAGAATGCGCGAAGGTTGTCGCGGAAGTGCTTGTGCTCATAGGAGGTACGGGTCAACCCGCGACGCTTGAGTGCGGGGACGAGCCCGTCGGTGATCTCGGCGACGTATCTGCGGTTCATCGGCGCCCCGGCGATGAGGAACCCGTCGCCACCGACCTCCTGCATGACGCCGTCCATCATGTCGGCGACGTCGTCCGGGGTGCCGACGAATTCGAGCGTGTCGATTGCACTGTGGCTGGTGATCCGCTCACGCAGGGTTTGTGTCCCGTCTCCCTTGAACTCGGCGAAACTGCTTCGGTGGCCGTTGCTTTCGAGGTCTGCAGGTAACGGTGCATCGAGGTCGAACTGGCTGAGGTCGATACCGGACAGATGCGAGCGGCCGGCCAGCAGGCCATCGATGTTGCGCGATGCTGCGTCCTGCCGTCGCTGCTGCTTGGCCTTGGCCTCGGCAGTGGTCTCACCCAGGATCGGTGAGATCAGGTACATGACCTTGACGTCGTCGGGGTTGCGCCCGGCTTCGGCGGCGCCTTGGCGAATGTCCTCGCGGTAGCGGCGCATCTTGTCGGTCCCGTGAGGGTTGGAGATGATGGCATCGGCGTGTTTGGCGGCGAACTCCTTGCCCTTGTCCGAGCCTCCGGCTTGCAGGAACACCGGGCGTCGCTGCGGACTGGGAACGGTGTTGAGCGGTCCTCGGGACTTGTAGAACTTGCCCTCGAAGTCGATCCGGTTCACTTTCTCGTGGTCGGCGTAGATGCCACCTGGCGCGGTGTCGGCCACCACGGCGCCCTCCTGCCACGAGTCCCACAGCTTGCGAGTCAGTTCGACGAACTCGTCGGCCATGTCGTAACGAAGATCGTGCTCGGGCATGTCGAAGCCGTAGTTCTGGGCTGCACGGGTGTTGCTGCCGGTCACGATGTTCCAGCCGATGCGGCCTTCCGCGATGTGATCGAGCGTCGACATCAATCGAGCGACGGTATAGGGGTGGTAGAACGTCGTGGTGAGCGTCGGTACGATCCCGAGGTGCTTGGTGGTGTACGACAGGATCGCAGCAAGCGCAGCGGGATCATGTTTGGGCGCAGCCGATGCCGTCGCGAGGTAGTACTCCATCGACCCCTTGTAGGTGTCGGAGACCTGTACGGAATCCTCCATGATCAGGAAGTCGAAACACGCGCGTTCGAGCGAGTGCGCAAGGTCGACGTACTGATCGGGCATCATCCAGTCGGTGGCACCGGTACCGGACCACGGCTGGTTCCAGGATTGGACACCGAAACCGGCTCCGAGGAACCAACCCAGGTGAAATTTGTCGGCAGTCATGTTGTTCTCCAGTGATCGAGACGTGTCGGGTCAGAATTCGAGAAGATGATCGCGAAGGTGCTCGCCTGCGTACTCGGTACGCATGAGTCCTCTGCGTTGCAGGGCAGGGACCAGGCCGTCGGCGATTTCGCCGATGTAGCGCCGGTTGTGAGGCTGGCTCCAGATGAGGAATCCGTCACCGCCGATCTCCTCCATGGCCTGGCCCATCTGCTCGGCTACCTCGTCGGGAGTGCCGACCAGCTCCATGGATTCGGTGCGGTATGCGACGCACGCTTCACGGAGCGTGCGTCCATCTGCCCACTTACGGAAGTTCTCCAGCGTCGACTGATGTCCGTTGGTGTGGACGTCGTCCGGAAGCGGCTTGTCGAGATCGAATGTGGAGAAGTCGATCTCCATGCTCGCCGACCAGCCGATGAGCGGACCCATCGGATTGGCACGTACCGCCTCGGCCTTGCGTTCCTTGCGATCGAGTGCGTCCTGGTGCGTCTCGCCGAGTATCGGCGAGACGACGTACATCACTTTGGCCGAATCCGGGTCGCGTCCGTACTCGGCCATCCGCCTCCGGATGTCGGCGCGATATTCCTTCATCGCCGGAACCCCTTTCGGCAGGGCCATGATCATGTCGGCGTGCTTGGCCGCGAAATCGCGACCGGCGGGGGACCCGCCTGCCTGCGTGATCACCGGACGGCCCTGAGGGGACGGGAGCGTGTTGAGGGGGCCGCGGGACGAGTAGTACTTGCCCTTGAAATCGACGGTGTGGACCTTCGTGTGGTCCACGTAGGTGGACGTCGCGCGGTCCATCACCACCGCGTCGGCGTCCCAGGAATCCCAGAGTTGCTCGACGAGTCCGACGTATTCGTCTGCCCGGGCGTACCGCTCGTCGTGTGGGGGAAGCGTCTCCATCCCGAAGTTCTGTGCGGCGCGATCCTCGCTGGAGGTGACGACATTCCATGCAATTCGCCCCGAAGACAGGTGATCGAGCGATGCGATCGACCGAGCCAGGAGGTAAGGAGGATAGAAGGAGGTGGACGCCGTGATCGAAATTCCCAATCGCTCTGTTGCCCGCGTCAGAAGCGGTGCGAGAGCCATGGGGTCACCCTTCGGTGCCCAGCCGCCAGTGCGGAGCGTTGCCTCCGAACTACCGCCGTAGGTGTCCGACACCATCGACGAGTCCTCGAGCAGAAGGAAATCGAAACACGCTCGCTCGAGCGTCCGGGCGAAATCGACGTAGAAGTCTCCATTCAACCAGTCTTCGCTGTCGGTGCCTTCGAAGGCGGTGTTCCAGGCGGCCGGGACGAAGCTGCCGAACCAGCCGAGATGAAATCTGTTGTCTGTCATAGTCCGTTCGTTTCTTCCGGTGTGTGAGTCGACTTCACCGCGGGGATGTTTCGAGAGACCGCGCGGTTGATAGCCGCCTGATTTCGCCGTTCGTCTTCTGCGTTCTCGCACGCAGTTCGGTCGGTGAGCGGTATATGACCACCGACCGAACGCGTGAAATTACTGGGAGAACTTCAGGTTCGAGTAGTCGATACGGAAATCGGTACGTTGAACGAAGCCGTCGATACCGGCCTCGAGCGCCACGGACGGACGCACGCGAGCGATGAAGATGTACGGTGCCTGTTCCGTCATACGGAGCTCTGCTGCGTTCCAGTACTCCCCGGCTTCCGGACTCAAGGCATCGCCTGCATTCAGTCCCTGATCGACGAGACCGAGGAATTCGGGATCGTTCCACAGTGCGGTGTTCGAACCACCACCCGGCTGAGTGAGCAACTGCAGCGAGTACGGCGGGGTCATGGTCACCGACGCGCCGATGGAAAGGCTGGCCTGGATCTTCCCATCGAGCTGTTCTGCGTTCAGCTGCGCCGCAGGAACTTCGGAGATGGTGACATCGATTCCTGCTTCGGCGGCGTACGACTGGATCTGGATTGCAGTGTCCTGCGCCGCGGGCAGCTGGTTGTTGACGCTGAGCGTGAACGCGAAACCGTCCGGCATGCCGGCGTCGGCGAGCATCTGCTTCGCGCGTTCCGGATCACCCTCGTACTGCGGTAGACCGGATCCGTCCCAGTTGGGTGCTTTGTCGTCGAGCACGTGGGTGTACTTGTACGCGCGGTCGAAGAACACGTCGGACATGATCCTGTCGTACGGGATCGCGTAGGCCATGGCCTGGCGCACCCGTACGTCGTCGAACGGGGCGGTAGTGGTGTTCATCGCGTACAGCAGGTACTGGTTCGAGGTGGTCGTGGGCACCGTGACTGCGTCGTTCTCCTCCAGGGACGCCTGATCGGAGGACCGCAGCGCGAGTGCGACGTCGGCGTCACCGCGCGTGACCATGTTGGCGCGGGTCGCCGGATCGGCCACCACACGTCGAATCATCCGTTTCACTTCGGGCTCGCCGAGTACGAAGTCCGGGTTGGCCTTCATGACGATTTCCTGGCCCGGCGTCACCGACTCCAACATGTAAGCGCCGTAGCCGAAATTGCCACGCATCATGTCCTCGGCACCCCACTGCACGGCGTAAGGATCGTCGGGAGTGGCGTTCTCGATGAGGTAGTTGCTGTCGTAGATCGATCCGATGTTCTCGGCGAGGTTCGCCAGCAACGTCAGACCGTAGCCTGCTTTCTCCACGGTGAAACTGACCGTGTAGTCGTCGACCTTCTGAATCTGAGTGACCGGGTCGGTCAGCATCGGCTTGAAGTAACCGGCCATACCGCCGCCTGGGGTAGCGAACTTGCGCTCGAAGGACCACAGCACGTCGTCGGCGTCGAGTTCGTTGCCTTGCTGGCTCGACACACCTTGCTTCAGTTTGAACGTGTAGACGAGTTGATCCTCGCTGACGTCGTAACTCTCGGCCAGGTACGGCTCGAAGTTGTAGTAATCCTGCACGAGAGCATCCGAGCCGTCCTCTTCCACGTACGGTTTGCGGATGAGCTGCGCATGCATGTTGTTCGTGACGTCCTGGTTGTCCGTCCCCGCCGTGTACGCGTAGTCACGAACGACGTTCGACGCCTGGTCAGGGGTCACGACGATGATCTCGCCGGTGCTCGCTGCGTCGGACCCCGCGGATCCACCGTCGGAACATGCACTCAGCGCGAGTGCGCCGGCGAGAAGCGGGATGGACCACCTGAGCCCGATGGGGAGGCGATTGGAGTGTTTCACTACGGGTGTTCTCCTTGGTCGATGCATGGGGGATCGACGGGTGCCGTGTCGAGTCGTCGACGCCCGTGAAAAAAGGTGAGGTGTGCACATGCTCGGACAGCGCTGTCCGTGTGTTGGTGGGTCACTCCGCCGGCTGCGCTCCCGCCGTGTGTTGGTGGGTCACTCCGCCGGCTGCGCTCCCGCCGTGTCAATGGGAGCGGCGGACGTCCTTCGTGAGATGGCGGCCGACGATGGCGACGGAAGCGACGGTGGCGCACAGTGCGAACGCGGGTGCGCCCGCGGCCCAGAGCTTTCCGATGGCAGCATCGCCGGCGCCACGAGTGATCATCGATCCCCATTCCGGTGTGGGAGGTGCGAGACCGACTCCGAGGAAGCCGAGAGCTGCGGTGAGGATGATCGTCAAACCGAAGACGACGGAGGCGTTCTGCAGCGCGGGGACGGACGAGTTGGGAAGCACGTGCCGGAAGACGAGTTGGGTCTCGCTCAAGCCGGCTTGCCTGGCTGCGTCCAGGTACGCGTCTCCTCGCACGCGCAATACCTCGGTGCGTACCAGCCTTGCCTGAATCGGCGCGAGAATCACCGACAAGGTGAAGATCATCGTCAACGAAGAAGTGCCGAAGAACGAGACGACGACGAGTGCGACGATCACGGTGGGTACTGCTTCGAGGAGGTCCAGGAACCGGGCCGCCCCGCGCGCCAGGAACCCGCCGAGTCCATGGCCGGACTCGTTCATTCCGATCGTGAGGCCGATGAGAATCCCACCTACCGTCGATGCGATCGTGACGAACAGTGCAATGGTGACGTCGATCCGTGCTCCGGCGATGGTGCGGGAGAACACGTCGAGCCCCGTGGAATCGGTGCCGAGAAGAAACTCCGAGTTCGGTGAAAGCGACGGTGCACCGACAACTTTCGTCGGATCGAACGGAACGATCCACGGTCCGACCAGCGCTACCAGAAGCACGAGCGCGACGGGCACGAACAGGAGGAGGGTCTTGGGGGAGACGCGCCTCGTCTTTCGGGTCTCGAGTACGGAAGTCGTGACGCTTGCCATCTAGGAACCACCTCCTTGTCGACCCGGCTTGCGCCGAGGATCGAGCAGCATGTTGATCAGGTCTACACACAGGAACACGATCAGTGAGATCGCGGCTACCACCAACAAGAAGCCCTGGAGAGCAATAAGATCCGTTGCAGCAACGGCCTCCACGGCATAGGTGCCCATTCCGCCGAGGCCGAAGAGCGTCTCGAGAATCACGGCACCACCCAGCAGTGAACCGAAGACCATGCCGAACAGCGACACCGTCGGAGGGAGAGCCCGTCGGTAGGCACTGAGGTAGATGTACTTGCGCGCCGATCCAGTGGCGACCTTGAACAACGTCGGGCCCGCAGTCAGGCTCGAATCCAAGGCAGTCAGAAGCTGTTTGAGAAGAATCGGCGTAACCGACACCACGAGAACCGAGATGGGTAACAACAGGTGCGAGGCCATCGAGGACACCACCACGGTGTCGCCGCGTAGGACGGCGTCGAGCAGGGGAAGCGAAGTGATCGGCTCGGGTTCGGTCAGCCCGGGTCGCACCCGCCCCGAGGGGGCCGGGACGACCTGAAGCGTCGCATAGAACAGGAAGATTCCGACGACGCCCACGACGAACTCGGGCACCGCGCCCGCTGCCTGGGCGTACCCGCGCACAGCGCGCGATGCAAGAGACCCGGGCCACGCCACGACAATGGCTGACAAGAACAGAGTGACCGCGACGAGAAAAGTGAACGCGATGCCGGCCAGTTCGAGCGTGCCGGGTAAGCGATCAGCGATGTCGGTGGTCACCGGTCTACCCGTCATGATGGCGTTCCCGAGATCGAAGTGCAGCAGGTCACCCAGATAGGACAGGAGTTGGCTCCACAGACTTCCGTCGAGTCCCAACTCGGCCTTGGTTGCCAGATAGTCCGCTTCGGTGGCCTCAGGTCCGACAACTTCACGAGCAGGGTCGCCGGGGATCGCTCGCACCAGGAAGAAGGCTGCAACTGCGAACACCAGCAGGTGAAGTGGTAGCACCGCCACACGCCCCAGCCACCAACGCTGGCGGCCGACGAAACTCTGCAGCGCGTTCATCGGGCTGCTGCCACGGCAAGTTGCTCGACTTCGTCGAGTCCTCGGTACGCCTCGAGCAACTGCTCGGTGTACGGATCCTGCGGCCGCTCGACCACGTCGTCGGTAGTGCCCTGTTCGACGATGACGCCACTGCGCATGACGACGATGTCGTCGGCGATGAAGGCTGTGGCGGGCAAACCATGCGACACGAACACGAGTCCGCAGTCCTCGGCTGCACAATAACTTTTGAGCATGTTCAGTATGGCTCCCTGGACCGATACGTCGAGCGCGGAGACCACTTCGTCGCACAACAGAATTCGCGGTTTCACCACCAGGGCGCGGGCAATCGAGAAGCGTTGTCGCTGACCTCCCGAGACTTCGGTGGGGTACCGATCTGCCATCGACGGGTCCAGTTCGAGAGACGCGAGTGTCTCGTCGACGCGCGCGTTCGCCGCCGTGGCGTCCATACCGAGCAAACGCTGCGCAGGCAGGCGCACCGCGTCGCGAAGCGTTCGTCTCGGATCGAACGACGACGTCGTGTCCTGAGCGACGTACTGTATGCGAGAACGGAATTCGCGGCGTCCGCCTCGGGTCGACAGAACGCCCGGTAGTGCTGCGCCGTTGTACGCCACACTGCCATCGGTGGGTTCCAGCAGCCCGCACATCATCCGGACCAATGTCGACTTGCCCGACCCGGACTCACCGACGATTCCTATGGCCGAGGCAGACGTGACTTTCATGCTGATGTCGTTCACAGCAGCCTTGCCGGACCCACGGCGATGGAAACTCTTGCCGAGGTGCCGGGCGTCGATCTCGGCGTATGCACCGCGCACAGTGCCACTCATCACGATCCTCCAACCCGTTCGTCGTCAGCAGATCTACTGCCTTGACCGCAGAGCTTTCTTCAGACTCGTTACTGAAAGCGACCCGAGGCGTAACCGAAGTATTACGCCAGGTGAAATGCCTGGTCACAGCGTTGCGGAAGCCTCTAAACGCCATTGTGATCTACCTCTCTGTGGCGTTATCGGCGTCCGCAACGGCCCCGAGCAGGCCGAGTGCACGGCGTAATCGGTGAGTTACGCCTGTGCCATGTTCGTTAATTCGATTCCATCAAGCTGGTGCGCACGCAGCGTTACCGCTGTCCGTGAAACCCGAGAGGACTTCGATGAACGTGCTTGTGCCCCGCGATCACACCGAACCCGTACAGGAACCGACAAGAGGAGCAGGCGCATGATGCATCTCGGGTGGTTCTTCACAACCGGATTCGGTGTCTACGGCTGGAATCAACCATGGTCCGGCAACGTCGCTGCCGACGTTGGGCGACCGGATCTGTTCGTCGACGCAGCGCGCAGTCTCGAACGGGCGGGCTTCGACTACATCATGCTGGAGGACTCCTCGGTTCTGTCCGACGTGTATCGCGGAACGTTCGAGAGTTCGGTGCGGCGCGGTACCACCGTGCGATTCGATCCGATGCCGCTCGTGCCTCTGATGGCCCAGGCAACCGAGCGAATCGGAATCATTGCCACCGTCGCGACGACGTTCTATCCGCCTTTTCTCGCTGCGCGCTTGATGGCGACGCTGGATCACGTGACCAAGGGCCGAATCGGCATCAACCTGGTGACGGCAAGTGCCGACGGCGCTGCCCAGAACTACGGCTTGCCGAAGCAGATCGAACACGGTCTTCGATACGAGATGGCCGACGAATGGATCGATGTGGTGTCTCAGCTGTGGGATTCGTGGGAGGAGGACGCCCTGGTGCTCGACGCCGAATCCGGGGTCTTCGCCGACCACGAGAAAATTCACAAGGTGGGATTCGAAGGGAAGTACTATGCCTCGCGCGGTCCCCTGAACGTGCCCCGTGGGCCTCAGGGGCGGCCGGTCATCTGCCAGGCGGGCGGTTCGCCTGCGGGGCGCGCGTTCGGTGCCAAGCATGCCGACACGATCATCGCCAACGTGCGTGGGCTCGACGCGATGCGTGAATACCGCGAGGACATCAGCAAGCGGCTCGTCGACTACGGTCGCAAACCGGACGACGTCAAGGTGCTGTTTCTGGTCAGCCCGATCATGGCCGACACCGACGAGGAAGCGGCAGTCAAACGGGACAGAATGCGCGAAGTGCAGAAGAACAACATCGACGGAGTGCTCGCTGCGATGTCCTACCTCTCGAGCACCGACTTCTCGCAATTCGACATCGACGCGCCGGTACCGGATCTGACGAAGTACAACGGGCACAAGAGCACCCTCGAGGACATGGCGAAATCCGGTAAGACGCTGCGCGAGATCATCGCCAACTACCCGACGGTGGAGTCCATCGAACTCGTGGGAACCACCGAATCCGTTGCAGCACAGATGGACGAGGCGATGGACTACGTGGGCGGCGACGGATTCCTCATCGCGTCTCCGGTCACTCGCAAGGTGATCTCCGAGATCAGCGACGGGCTCGCGCCCGCTCTCCGGCGCCGCGGTGCGATCCGAGACGGTTATTCGAAGCCGACCTTTCGAGAGAATCTCGCAGCGTTCTAGCCGGCACCGACCGCTCGGAGGGCTCCGCGCTGGTGGATCGGCTACATGTACGAGGCTGCGAACATCAGAAACACCACGAACAACGCCGTTCCGCCGAGTGCGGCGCCGATCATTGCCTCGCGGCCGTTGGTGGCCGTTCCGTCGACGGCGCGGCTGAGACCGACCCATCCGCACACGACGGCTACCAGGCCTGCGGGGATCGCGAGATAGTCGCCGATGAAGGGGACGAATGCGCAGACAACTGCAACGATGCCTGCAATCAGCGCGACGCTTCCGGCTCCGTCACGGTAGAGGGACCGTGCAACCGGTTTCTTGCCCACAGCTCCTCCAACGGGTTGCACCGAGTCGTGCGTTGCCGCCGAGTGGGTCCTTTCGGCACCCTCGGCGATCTCGAAGATACGCGCTTTTCGGACAGCCGGCCGTTCGATGATCGCGAGCATTCACTGCCGGTCGATGTGGCGTATTCCGGCTTTTGCTTCGTACAGCGCGATGTCCGCTCGGGTGAGCAGGTCTTCGAGGGTGGAGAGGCCGGTGTTGCGGGCGATGCCGATGCTCAGTTCGATGGTGATGGTGCACTTCATGAGTTGAATCGGTGCCCGCGCTGCGATGCGGAGGCAGTCCGCGATGTCGGCCGGGTCGATGTGGCTGCCGAGTTCCGTGTCCGGGAACAGCGCGACGACGAATTCGTCGCCGCCTATTCGACCCAGGACGATGTTGGTGCCACAGTGCTCGGAGAGTCGGGCTGCGGTGATCCTCAGAACCTGGTCGCCGATGAGGTGGCCGTGTGTGTCGTTGATCGTCTTGAAGTCGTCGACGTCGATGAACAGCACGGCTGCGGGGGCGCCGATCTCGGTGCTGATGCGATCGATCCGCTCGAACAGAGCGGCCCTGTTGAGGACGCCGGTGAGGTCGTCCAGTCGAGACGCACTCAGCAACTCTCGGTAGGCGCCGAGCAGGTGGTCCATCGTGACGGTCGCGGCGGTGATGTCCCGAAAGCTTACGGCGACGACTCCGTCGACGTAATTGGCCGTGACCTCCATGATGGTGCCGGGAATGAACAGTGAGGGCACTTCGACCTTGACTTCTCCGCGTGTTCGGACTGCGTCGCGGTGAAGGTCGTCGAAGTAAGAGCCTCTCGTCGTGGGCAGTGCCTCGTGTAGATGTCGACCCAGCAGCTCGGACCGGTGGGCACCGAGGTGGTGTTCTGTCTGCGCGTTCACGTACCGGATGATCAGGTCGGTGTCGAAGATCGCGAAACCGAGCGACACGCTGTCCAGGGCGGCGCTGAGCTGGTGGGTGGATTCGTGTGGGTGCACTCTCGACACCACGCCGGTCAGCACCTCCGGAGTGCCGTCGGGCGTGTACTCGATGGACACGCTGCGGGTCAGGACGTGCCCGATACTCCCGTCGGGAAGAACGATCCGGTAGATGCACTCGGCACCGATGTTCTTGCTGGCGTCGCCGTACAGATCGACCAGTAGTTGGGCATCGTCGGGGTGTACCCGATCGCGCCAGATGTCGATCGGAGGCCGGGGATCGGCTCCCGCAGCGAAGATGTCGCCGGCGCGGGCGTCCCACTCGAGGAGTCCGTCCGCGATCCGAAAACGAGTGATCCCGATCGAGGCGGTGTGGGTGTCGATATCGGATACGCGCGGCCCCAGGCCAGAAAATTCCCGACGTGACTCGTCCACGATGCGTACCCTCCTTCACCTCACCGACCCGGTACGAAGTCTGCACCACACCTGCCCTCCTGCACGGCGAAACAAGAGCACCCAGCGTTCGACATCGACGGCTTCGGTGTGGGTACCGGTGCGGCCCGGGGCGCAGATTACGATGAGGACCGGGTCGAGCATTGTGGGAGGTGATCGGACGTGGCCGAGGCACGGCACGAGTTCGTTGCTCGGCAACTCCGTTCGGCCATCACCAGCGGCGAATACGCGGTCGGAGATTCCTTACCGAGCGAGAGTGCACTGTGCGCCCAGTACGAGGTCTCCCGAGGACCGGTTCGTCAGGCATTGGCGTCGTTGTCGGCCGAAGGCCTCGTGCAACTGTCGCAAGGTCGTCCCGCGGTGGTGCGGTCCAGCGATGCGGCACAGACCCTGGACACCTTCACCCCGTTCTCCCAATGGGCCAGGAGAACGGGGCGCGAGGCGGGAAGCAAAACCCTGGAAGTGTCGCGTCGTCGGGCATCTCCATCGGCCGTCACGGCGCTGGGAATCGAGCCCGACGATTTCGTCGTCGAGGTGGTCCGTGTCCGGTACCTGGACGGCGAACCGACGATGATCGAGAGAAGCGTCTTCGTCGACGCCGTCGGCTCACTGCTGTTCGAATTCGAGACCGACTCGGGCTCGATCACCGATTACCTCACCGGTCGGGGAGTGCGTTTCGAGTCGATGTCACATGTGCTCGACGCGGTCTCGGCCGATTCGGTCGATGCCGACAGCCTCGGGATCGCCGAGGGTAGTCCGTTGCTCCGAGAGCGTCGGACCTCGCGTGACCAGCACGGGATCGCTTTCGAGTACGCGGACGATCGGTATCGGTCGGATCAAGTGGTGTTCAGCATCGTCAACTCGCGGACTGTGGACCCGCGGATGATCGCTCCCGACAGTTCCGGTAGCTGACTCAGTCGGCCGCAGGCATGCGATTCCAGTGCGGCAGCAGGAGCAGCATCGCCAAGAACGCTGCGCCGGCGAAGCCGTAGAACAGTGTTGTCGTATCCAGGTAACCGGGCAGGAGCCCACCGAAGATCGCACCGATGGATCCGCACCCGTTGATGATGCCTGCCGCTGCACCAGCATGTTTCGAGGTCCCGAAGTCCACCGCGGACACGCACGAGATCATGGCGTCGGCACCGTAGATGGTCAATCCGATGACTGCGAGCACAGCCACCATGATCCAGACGTTGCCCGTGGCGGTCAGCGGCGTGAACAGGGCCAGGACCACGGTCAGGGCAACGAGACTCAGTACGCACGCAGGTATACGGCGAGCTTTGAAGACCTTGTCGGAGATTCTGCCGATCAGAATGGGTGCGAGTACGCCTGCGATGCCGAATGCGATCGGTACGGTGATGGCGACGAAGTTGTCCGCACCCTGCAGGCGTTCGGCGACGATGACCGGACCCCACAGCAGGATTGCGTAGCGGGCGGGTTTGAGCAGGAAGTAGGCCGCGCCGAGCGTCATCACCATACGGTCCTTGATCACCACGGCGAAGGTTTCACGAACGGACCGCGTGGGTTCGGCAACAGCGGATTCAGCCTCGAGTGGGGCAATATCCGCACTGGGGTGATAGTCCTCGATCGGTGGCAGCCCCACATCTCTCGGACTGTTTCGTTGGAACACCAACACGAGCACGAAGACGGCGGCGACTATGACGGCACCCGTCGTGAACGCCACTCGCCAGCTGTCGAAGAGGCTGTAGGCGAACCATCCCAGGACCGGTGCGGCGACGAGGCCGCCGAATGCATAGTTGGTGCTCCACAAGCCCAGGACGCGGCCACGTTCGGAGATGGAGAAGAACTGCGACATGTTCTTCAAGGTTCCCGACCATCCCGTGGATTGCGACAGGCCTTGAACGATCATGAGCGGCAGCAAGAACACCAGAGCGGGAAGCAGACCCATGAACAACGTAGCGACAGCGGAGATGGCCAGACCTCCGAGCACGACGATTCTCGGCCCGTACCGGTCGGAGACCGATCCCCACACGAACTGGCCGGCCGCGTACGCAGCGAGGTACACGGCGTCGAGGTTGGCGAGGGTGGACTTGGTGAGGGTAACGGACAGGACCGGGTCCTCGAGGATGCCCAGCTTGGCAACCGAGAACGCCTGTCTGGTGAAGTAGAAACCGGCGTAGGCGATCCAGGTGATCGCAAAGATCTGGAACCGCCAGCGTTCGTACCGGGCGATCTTCTCGTGGGTCGAGCTCAGGGCTTTCGTCATCGTGTGCACCTTGGTTCGGACGTGCGAGAGCTCCCGCAACGTCGTGCGATAAGAGCGTAGAAGAAAGTGGTTCCCCGGTCGCGTAGAAGCGACAAGCGGGGGAGGAACCCTGCGGCACGCCGACGGGCCGGTGGTTCGGTGGGAGGGGTGGAGCCGTATCGACACCGCGGGACGGGCGGGTAACGCCCGGGCCGCGTATGCCGAGGTCGATCAGGGTGACGCTGTGTCGTCAGCGCAGTGCGCCCAACAACGACGGTAGATCTGCCACGCTGTCGAGTACATGTGTAGCGCCTGCGGCTCGAAGTCGGTCGGCGTCGTGCGCACCGGTCAGAACGCCGACCACTGCTCGTGCGCCCGATCGAAGTCCGCTGGTGACATCGGAGGTTGTATCACCGACCACGAGCATCGACTGCACCGACGGAGTGCCGGTACGCAGGAGCGCAGTGAGCGGCATGTCCGGGAACGGCCGTCCGCGTACACCGTCACCCGGGCACAGAACGACGTCGGCTATGTCCTGCCAGCCGAGAGCCGAGAGGATTGCCTGCTGGGTTTCGGATGCGAAGCCCGTCGTCAGCGCCGTGGTGACACCGGCCGATCGCAGCGACTTCAGAAGCTCCTCTGCACCGGGGATGGCACTGCAGTGTCCGTCGCGGACGAGTTGACCGTAGCAACGTTCGAACGCCTTGTTGGCGGACTGGGCTTGTTCTTCGTTTCCGCCACTGAGGTGTCGAAGACGTCGATCTTCGATTGACCCATCGTGTCGGTGACATAGGTCAGCATGCGAGCCTTGTCCTCGGAGTCGCGGGACAGTCCAGCATGCTCGTCCGCCGCGGCGAACGATTGCTGGACCAATCCGCTGTCTTCGACTGTCGTTCCGGCCATGTCGAACACGACGAGGCTGATCGGGTGAGTGTCCACGGTGGTCATGCGTCGATTCCTATCGGGGTAGTAGCGAGTGGTTCGAGTGCGCGGGCCAGACTGGATTGGGCGAGGCCCATGCTGGTGGTCATGCCGATTCCGGTCGTCACCGTGACGACGTGTACTCCCGGAATCGGTTCTACGAGAAGGAATTCGGATTCCGGAGCCGAGCTGTAGACCCCCTGCCACCGTTCGGTCACCTCGACCCGGTCGATGCCGAATATCGCCTTCGTTTCGGTGATCAAGGCGTCGAACCCGGCTTCGCTCTGGAAGGGCGACGACGAGATCTCGCGAATGTGCGTGTCGCCGATGAGGATCGAGCCGTCCGGTTGTGGGGTGTACATCTGATGGAGGTCGAGTGCGAGGTACTCCGGGAACTCTGCGCCGAGTCGGCCGGCAACGTCGACAACCGCGGGTAATCCCTCGAAACCGGAGTAACGAAGCAGTGACCATCCGGTGAACAGGGGAGTGGGTAGCGGCGTGGGCAGTTCGACGCGAGCACGCATCATGTGGAGGCGGCACCGCAGAAGGCCGCCGCGCTCTGCGTACTCGGGGAACAGCCGATCGATGTCGTAGTTCACCGTCACGAAGATGGTGTCGGCATGAAGATCTCCCCGCGAAGTGTGGACTACGCCGGGATCGAACGACGTTGCAGCGGTTCGCCAGTGGAAGTCAACGCCGGACGACTCGAGCCATGCGGCGATCGCCGGTGCGGCTCGACGAGGATCGACCTGAAGGTCCAGAGGCATGTACAGGCCACCGGTCACACCGTCGGCCGCAATGGGTAGGCGCCCCAGGATCTGGTCGCGGTCGAGAAGCTGCGCTTCTTCGGGGCCGCGAACGGCTGCGAACTGCCGCAGCACCTCGAGCTCGTCGTCGTGCCGGGCGACGCAGTGCGTTCCCGATTCGCGAGCCCAGAAGCCGGAGCTCGTGGCCAGGTCGAGCCAGTGTGTGCGTCCTGCTCGGGCATACTCGAGCGCCTCGCCCGATTGGGCTGTGATGCAGGCATGTCCGAAGTTCTGGACCGAGGCCCCGACAATGGCGTCTGCATGATCGACGACGGCGACCGTCAACCCTCGCCGATGCGCGTGATAGGCGTGAGCGAGGCCGACGATGCCCGAGCCGACGATCACGACGTCGTAGTTCCGTTGAGTGTGCATGCATCGACTGTCGACCCTGCCGGGTCACTTGTCAATACAGGTTACGAAAATTTACTTCTTGTATATATAACGGTTGATCAGGGTCAGGCCGGATCGGGCGCATGGAACTTGGTAGTGGCCTCGACCGCGGATGCGACGTGATCAGCGTCGCCGCCCGAAGCCAGATGCGCCGCTCCCCATCCCGCGGCGCTCCGACGGATGAACTCGCGGCCTTCCGAGGAAGCCCGCAGCGCATCGTGATCGACGGTGTCACCGCCGTCGAGGAAGGCGGAGAGGGCGAGAACATGCAGATCCCAGCCGACGCCGCCCGCACCGGGGCCGTAGGTCGGAAAAAGGGGCTCTGCCAGCACCGCTGTGTGGACCAGTTCGAATTCGGTATCGCCGTTCTGCCCTGGGGTCAATCGGATCTGCACCTCGCTGGTGCCTGGCCACGCATCGGCTTCCGGCCCGAACATCCAGGTGACTTTCAACAGATGCGGTGCATCGCATGCCAGGATCTCGCCGTGCTCACCACTGCCCAGCGTGAACTTTCCTCCGAGGCGTAGGTCGCCCGACACTGCCGCGAGCCAACGCGCGACGCGGTCGGGGTCGGTAAGGGCACCCCACACGTCGTCGATCCCCGCGTCGTACCGACGGCGGATCTCGATGGTGTACGCATCGCCTGCGGGGAGACTGCTCGTTCCCACTGCCCTGCGCGCGGCGGCCAACTCGTTCAGTACGTCCCTCACGTTCACATCTCCTTCGCTGTTCGATCGGCATGATCGTCGTCGGTGTCGAACTTCGGTAGAACTGTCGAGTTGGCTGCTCGTCTGCCGCGTGCCAACTCGGTCTCCAGTGCATCGAGGCGTTGATTCCAGAATCGGCGAAAACGATTCAGCCACAGGTCGACCTCGCTCAGCGGTCCTGGTTCCACTGCGTAGTACCGGCGCACGCCCTCGGCCCGCACGGAGGTGAACCCGTTGTCGCGCAACACGCGTAGGTGTTGAGAGACGGCAGGCTGGGAGATTGCGAATTCGGCTCGAATCACTTTTGCGAGGGCTCCGGAGGTCTGCTCGCCGTCCGCGAGCAACTCCAGAACCCTTCGGCGCACCGGGTCGCCCAGAATGTCGAAAGCGTGCACCGACGCAGAGTATCAATTGCTGCTTATATAAGTAAAGGGTTAATTGTGCAGGTGCTTTCGCGCTGACTCACCGGGCGGGCGCCAGTGCGTCGGCGACCATGTGCATGGCCGCGGTCGTCGACAGTGCACGAACGGTCGCCCGGTCGCCGGGGAGTCGAAGAGTGCGGGTGCGGGTCGGTCGACCGGTTTCCGCGATGGCGAAGCAGACGGTGCCTACCGGCTTGAGGTCGGTGCCACCGCCGGGTCCCGCGATCCCGCTGGTGGAGACCGCGATGTCGACGCCGACTCGTCTCAAAGCGCCTTCCGCCATCGCGGCCGCCACCGGTTCGCTGACGGCGCCGTGCTCGTCGATCATCTCGGCAGGGACGTCGAGAAGACCGATCTTGGTCTCGTTCGCGTAAGACACGACCGCGCCGACGACGTAGGCCGACGAGCCCGCTCGATCGGTGAGGCGGGCGGCGATCATTCCACCTGTGCACGATTCTGCGGTGCCGATACGGCGGCCGGCCAACCGGTCGGCCACCATGTCGTCGATCGTGGACCCGTCGATGGAAAAGACCTGTGCACCGTGGTGTTCGTCGATCAGCGTCACGAGCTCCGCGTACGACGAGCTCGCACTCTCCGCATACCGGGTCACGATCTCGAGTTCGCCCAGTCGCAAGCAGGTGGTGATCTCGAGATCACCGAATCCCGCGATCCGGAGTTCTGCGGTTCGTAGCGTGGCAGCGAGATCCGCCTCGGACAAGGTGTATGCCCGGATGGTGCTCTGACGGACCTGCGTGCGACGGGCCAGAACCGCGGCGACCGGTTCGCTCGCGAGCGCAGCGGGCCACATTTCCTGGAGTTCACGAGGAGGCCCTGGCAGGATCAGCACAGTGGGTAAGCGCCCGGCGTCGTCTGCCGGCACGACGACACCCGGTGCGGTTCCGGTCGGCGGAATGGACAGTGCGCCAACCGGAACCAGTGCTTGCTTCCGGATACCTGCCTGCAACGGCTCGGAGTCGATCGCGGAACTCATCCGGCTCCGCCATCTCTCGATGATCGCGTGGATGTGCTGCTCGAGTTCCGGATCGAGACGCAATTCGCGGCCGTACAGTGCGGCGACCGTCGCCACGGTCAGATCGTCCGCCGTTGGACCCAAGCCGCCGGTCGTGATGATCAAATCGACACGTTGGTCGGCCAGGAACTGCACTTGGGCGGTCAGATCGGCAGGCCGGTCACCGCAGATCGTGATGTGCGCGACGTCCACGCCCATCTCCAGCAGCTGTTGCGCTACCCACGGCCCGTTCCTGTCGGTCACCCGACCGGACAGGACTTCGGTTCCGGTGACCACCACACCCGCTCGCACAGTCATTCGTCGACCATACTGCCCAGGTTGCATCAACCGAGGGTGTGCCTTTCCGCCTGGCTGCGAGGACGCGGTCCCGCGCACCTCACTATCGTTCCCACTGCATCGCCGATATCGGCATGAACCCTTTTGTGCACCGCGTGTGTCTTCTGGTCCTCGTGCTCGCCGGTGCCTTCGTCGGCGTGTGGGCGTACGCGGCGCCACTCCATTGGTACGACAATTTTCCGGGCTTCGGCATGCAGTGGTTGCCGGTGCTCGGTCCCTACAACGAGCATTTCGCCAAGGACGTTGGAGCGCTGTATCTGGCTCTGGCGATACTCAGCGCATGCGCATTCGTCCGAATCGGTAACAGGACACTGGTTCTCGTTGCAGCGTTGTCGTACTCCGCGTTCAACCTGCTGCACTTCACCTACCACGCAACCATGTTGCACATGTACGACACTCGCGACGCGATCCTCAACGCAGTGTCTCTCGTTGTCGTCCTGCTGTGCTCGATGCTGTTGCTCGTGCCCGCGCAGGCGGGCGATCAGGCCTGACTGTCGAGGTTTGATGCGGTGCGGGGGAGGTAAGCAGCACTATCGATAACAGCACCACCGACAACAGCACCACCGACAACAAGGAGTTCGACGATGAGTACCACCGACACACCCGCCGACAAGAACACAGATGACGGATTGGGCAAGGACGGGTCCATCCCGGACACCGACGACGGAGTTGCCGTCGGTCATACCGACCAGTCGTCCTTCGAACCCGAGGAAGACGAGCAAGCGGAGGGGTAGGTCTTACGCGATCTCGACCGTTCCGACGGGTTCGCGCGGCACGCTGTCCACCTCGGCAGCGATACGCCGTGGGTCGTCCTCGGGGAGTGACGCGATGAGGATTCGCCTCGGGTGCGAGGACGTTCCCGTCACGAGGTACTTCTGCCCCGGGCGCACCGCGCTCGCTTCGATGAGCAGTGCGTCCGCTGGTGGTGCCGCCGAGTTCGGCGTGATCGTCTCGTTCAACGCATCCCGGACGATTCGCCGGGGGTCGTACTGCCGGAGATCGATCGATTCCCATTCGCTGCGTCGCAACGTGACTCCCATTTCTTGCTCTGCCTCGGCGCGCGTGGTGTCGACGAAGTCACGAATCGAGCGGACCCCGTGAGCCAGCTTGCGGGCATAGCCGGGTAGGCGCGAGGGGCCGAGGAGGAATCCGGCGATGACAGCGACCAGGAAGAGTTTTTCGAAGGTCAATCCGAACATGGAGGGGCTCCGGGTTTCAGGGATTCATGGACAGTGATGTGTCGTGGAGGGCACGTCGGGCGGCTCTCTTGTCGTGCACCGCCGTGATTACGAGGGCTGCGCCGAACAGCACCGACATCGGGAGCGCGACGAGGAACATGGACAGAACGTCGGCCGCCGGTGTGACCAGCGCGCTGAAAAGTGCTATGACGACGACCATTACGCGCCAGCTGCGCCGCAGGGCGTGTGCCGATACGATCCCCAGGCAATTCAGCATGACCAGAAACGCGGGAAGTACGAAAGCAATTCCGGTCGCGAGGACGATTTTCATGACGAAGTCCACGTAGTAGGACGCGTTCAGGATGGTGCTGTCCTGGTCGGACGAGAAGCCGGCCAGAACGCTGACCATGCGGGGAAAGAGCAGGAACCCGAAGGCGCAACCAGCGGCGAAGAGCGGCGCGGCCGCTACCGAGAATCCGACGACGTATTTCTTCTCGCGTTCGTTCAAGCCCGGTGCGAGATAGGCGAACAGCTCGCGCAGCCAAATCGGGCTCGACACGATGATTCCCGCGAACAACGCAATTCTCAGTTGGAGATCGAACGCACCGGTCACCGTGTCGTAGTTCAAACTGGCGGCCCGGGTCGCGGCCAACTCTTCGACGGGGGTGCGCAGAACATCGAGAATCGGATCGGACAGGAGAAATCCGATCACGATGCCGATCAGCAGCGACACCGCCGCGCGCGTCGCTCGGCGTCGAGCCTCGCGAAGGTGACCGGCCAGCGGCATCGTGCCGCGCACGGTGGTGGTCGCTGCGGTCATGATGCGTGTCGGTACGGAACCGTCGTGGTGTCGTTCTCGGCACCGATGCGGTCGCGAGTCGACGAGCCGGCTGTCTCCTCACGCACCTCGTCTTTGAGGATTCGCAGGGATTGTCCGACGCCCTTGGCGAGCGACGGGAGTTTGGTGGAGCCGAACACGAGCAGGAGGATCGCGAGGACGATCAGTGCGTGCCAGCCGGTCAGATTGTGCAACATGGTGTTTCCCTAATTTTCGAAGTGGAGTGGGTCAGTTGGAGCTTGTGGGGCCGGCGTTCGGCGGTCCGCCTGCGGGCGGCGCGCCGTCGCCCATCGGGGGCTGGCCACCACCACCCGGACCGCCCCCGGGAGGGGTACTCATCGTGGCTTCGGTGGTGGCATCGACTGCAACTGACAACGATCCGACGTAACCGGAGCCTGCGTCACCGGAGAACGTGCCCATCTGCAGCTCGTAGCCGTCGCCGAACACGTTGTCGTTGTCCAGGCTGCCGAGCTGGGCGAGATTCTCGGCGGAACCGGGGTAGGTGTCGAGCGTGTAGATCGTGTCGAGCATGTCCTGAGGGAAGGCGATTTGCGATGTGGCGATTGCATTCTCGGCAGTCGTTGCGGAGGCCGCGTCCGGATAGACCTCGAAGTGGATGTGCGTCCAGCGTCCGCTGTAGCAACCAGGAACGATGGTCTGGAAGGTGGCGTTGCCATCGGCGTCGGTGACCTGGATTCCGCGAAGATACGTCTCGTCCTCGACGCCCTCGGAGTACATCGAATACAGGCCATCGGCATCGCACTGCCACATGTAGACGGCTACACCGTCGTACGGATCGTTGCCGTTCGCCAGGTCCGTGACCGAGAAGGTCAGGGACAGGGGCACTCCCGACACGCTGGTGCCGCCGTCGAGGCTGGACGTCACATCACTGCGCACGATCCCGGACTCCTCGAGGACGTTGACACCGTTGGTGCCGTCGGCCGGATAAGGGCCGTTTGTCTCCTCGGGTATTTCATCGGTGGCGGCCGTCGTCGAACCGGTGGATGTCGTCGTCGACGAGGCTGTACTGCCTGCGTCGGACGAGCTGGAACACGCTGCCAACGCCAGCGCGCCTGCCCCGGCACCGACGACACTGAGAATTCGACGACGAGTCACCAGCGTGGTCATGTCGAAGCGGGCACCCTGATCGACTACCTCCTCGGTGGGCCGATCGAGAAGGCGCCCTTCGTAAGCCGGGCCGTCGGGTGTATCGGTGGGTTCGGGTACTCGGGTCATTTCCTATTGCTCCTCTGTGGCACTCGGTGGCTCAGTAGGTTCAATAGTGGGCGTCGATCCGGTGAGGACCCTGGCTCTCGGCTGGAAGGTTCCTGTGAACGAGGAAGACCCGGTGCCGTCACGGCATCGGGTCTTCTCGTTCCCGTCGCTCAGGCGGCGTCGCCGAGGCTGGCGGCGGCCTGGGCGCTTGCTTTGTCCGGGTATGTGTTGGTCACGTGCACCATGATGACGATCAAGACGATCGGTACTGCCCAGTTGAGGAAGAAGTCGATCAGATACGGGCTGTCGGTTCCGGTGGCGTGCGCGTCGAGGGCGGTGACGAGTACGGACGCGGCGCCCATCACGGTGATCGCGACGCCCCAGGTGGCGGACAGGACGAAGTTGATGCGCCGGAACAGCGGCGAGGTCCAGTACTCCTGCGGAGTAGACCGTTTCGCGTACTCGGCGGTGAACGGGCGCGTGGACGCCGTGGCCAGCAGGATGAGGCCGAGTACGACGCCGACGAGCGGCCGGCCCCACTCGAAGAGCCAGTTGTCGATGTTCTCGCCGCCGACGAAGCCGACGACGGCGATCAGGGAGAAGAGGACCAGCGAGTACATGTCCATCATCGTGGGGTTGCCCGTGCGCCGGCCTCGGACGACGAACACCAGACCGATGGCCGCGGCCAGCAGTGCGCTCCAGGCGACGCCGTTTGCCGCCATTCTCTGCGCGACCAGGGTGAACGCGATCCAGGGAATGAAGCCGGTGAAAATGGAGAGCGGATTGAGGTTCTTCGGCTCGGACATGTGGATTCTCGCTCTCCGGTGTGAGGGTGCCGTTGCGGTTTTCGGCAGGGTGTGCAGGGTGTTCGAACACGATCATGCGCGAGGGACACGCTGCGGAACATCGGTCACGACGCGTAGATTTTTCTGCCGTTCACGTTCCACTCGGCACTTCTGGAATGGGTGTCCGGTTTGTACAGTGATCCGGCGGGGAGTGACAGGGTGCCTCGCGGAAGAACACAGGACGAACGAGAACTGGGGAAATCGGATGGCACGTGAATTGGTGTGGACGGGTTTCGTGTCGGTCGACGGCGTGCTGGATTCGCCTGGCGGCGAAGCGGAGGGACACCACAGCGGCGGTTGGGTGATGCGCACCGAATTCGTCCCCGAGGCGTTCTCGCTGAAGGGCGAGGAACTGCAGGAGACGACGGCGCTGATGTTCGGCCGCCGCAGCTACGAGGTCTTCGCGCCGGTCTGGGTCGGGTCCGAGGACCACGCGAGCTACAAGGACCTACCCAAGTACGTCGTGTCGACGACCCTCGACGACACAGCTCTGGTCGACGGCTGGGGCGAGACGACCATCCTGCGATCGGCCGAGGACGTCGCGGCTCTCAAGGAATCCGACGGGGGAGCCATCTTCATCCACGGCAGCGGCGAACTCGCCCGCAGCCTGGCGGACGCCGGACTCATCGACCGCTACAACCTGCTGGTGTTCCCCGTCGTCCTCGGGTCCGGCAAAAATCTTTTCGGCCACGACTCACGCCCGGAGCAGCGTCTCGTTCTCCGCGAATCCGCGGCGTACTCCAACGGCGTCGTCAAGGTCGTCTACGACGTGGTGCGATGACCATTCCATCCGTGCACTCACGGATGTAGGTACGACGCGCCGTTGACGTCGACCACCGTGCCACTGCACCAGGCGGCTTCGGGTGACGCGAGGAAGACGATCGTCGACGCTATCTCCTCCGGTGTGCCCACTCGACCGAACGGGCTCTGGCGACGGATGTCGTCACCGAGTTCTCCGGCCAGTTTGGCCGCCTGGCGTTCGCTGGACACGAACCCGGGCGCGACGGCGGTGACCGAGATAGCGTGCGGTGCAAGCGCTACCGCCATCGATTGGCTGAACGCATGCAGTCCGGCCTTGCTTGCACCGTACGCCGGGTAGTCCGGCTCCCCTTTGATCGCGCCCCGGGAACCGACCGAGACAAGTGCACCTGGTGTGCCCCTGTCGATGAGGTGGCGGGCAAAGGCCCATGTCGTATGGGCTGCACCGATGAGGTTGACCTGCAGCATCGCTCGCCAGGCCGACTCCCACTCCTCGAACGACCCCTCGGTGATGGGGTGTCGGTTCGTTTCGGTCGGCCCGACGGCGGCGTTGTTGATCAGCACGTCCACACTTCCGAGACGGTCGATTGCCTCGTCGACGATCCCCGGCCCACCCGTCGGCGAGGAGAGATCACCCGTGACGGTGACGTGTCCGGTGCCGTCGAGGAGTTCGACGGTGTGCGCCGCAGCGTCGACTGCCGTCGAACAGTGGACGGCCACCCGATGTCCAGCTGCCGCGAAAGCTCGCGCCGTGGCCCTGCCGATTCCTCCGGACGCGCCGGTGACCAGGACGTTCGTATAGGCAGGTGTGCGCATGGACGCACTGTATCGAGCGTCGGCCTCGACTTTCGAGTTCACGGTGGGGTTTGGACGTCCTTCGAGCGGGTACCTAGGTCCTCGTGCAAATCGGAGACAGAGCTAAGTTCACAGCGGGGGAGAGCACGGTAATCGTGACCATCGGCGACGTTCGAGACGACGGATTGGTGTTGGTTCAGAACGAACCGTCGGGCGCGGGTGCGTATTCCTTCCTGGTACGTGCAGATCTTCTGGACGCGTTCGACGACGTCCCGGTGACGGTGTAACCGCCCGCTCCTCACAACGCTTTCGGTGCGTTTACAACGGCAACAGTCGTTGTAAACGCACTTTTTTGTTGTAACGATCGACAAGGTCCGTGCAGAACTGGCTCCCCGACGCACGACTACGTGGATACTCCTGACGGTGAAGCCGACTGCGCGTGTACGTCCTGCCGCTCTGTGGACAGTCCTCTGTCTGGTCCTGGGTCTGACGGTGGCCGGGGCGGGCATCGGTGGTGCGCAGCCAGGCGGTCTTCGATACACCGTCGTCGGCTTCAGTGCATCCAGCGACCGCGACATGGATGTGTACGAGTCCACGGACGGCAGCACCTTCCGGACAGTTCGTGAAGGCGCGTTTCGGCCGCCGTCCGGGCTGATCCGCGACCCCAGCATCTTCCGGCATTCCGACGGCCAGTACTACGTCGCGTACACGACGGGAGGCGGAGCGAACATCGGCTTCGCGCGCAGTGGCAATCGCGTCGACTGGACGCCCATGGGCAACTATCCCGTCCCGTTGTGTTGCGCGTTCCTGCCGGGCACCGGAGACGGCACGGGCTCGGCAGGTCCTCCCGGACTGACGGGGTCTGCCGGGTCTTCGGACGGACCTTCCCTCTCGCCGTTCACCACGAAGGCGTGGGCACCGGAGTGGTTCGTCGACGGGGACCGGGTCAACCTCATCGTCTCCCTGTCGACAGGAGGCGGATTCGTCCCGTACCTGATGACCGCGCTCGATCAGTCGTTGACGCAGTGGAGCTTTCCGCTTCCCATCGCAGGCCTGGGTGCCGATCGCATCGATACGACCGTGGTCGAACTAGGAGGGGTCTATCACGCGTTCACGAAGAACGAGACCGACAAGGTGCTCGAACACGCGGTAGCGCCTACTCTCGCCGGGCCGTATACGTTCGTTCCGCCGGGGGACTGGGGTGCACTGGTCGAAGGCCCCGCCGTCGTCCAGCTGCCGAACGGACACTGGCGAATCTACTTCGACGCCTATACCGAGGGGAAGTACTACTACTCCGACAGCGCGGACGGACTTCTGACGTGGAGTCCCAGGCAGGAAGTACCAGGGCTGTCCGGCACGGTACGTCACGTCGGTGTGCTGACCGAACCTGGCTAGGCTTCATCGATGGCCGAAGAATCGAGACTCGAACGCGACGCCATGGAGGCCGCACTCGCAGACTTCGAACCTCGGGAACTGCGCGTCGACGGTAGGCGAGCGGCCGTGGCTGTCGCGATCGGCGGCCAGGCAGGCGACCGCCGGATGATTCTGACGAAGAGGCCCTCGAAGCTCCGTGCGCACCCAGGGCAGTTCGCGCTGCCCGGCGGCAGCCTCGACCCGGATGAGACCGCGCCGCAGGCGTGTCTGCGGGAGTTGGCCGAGGAAGTCGGATTGTCGGCCGAACCGTCGGACATCCTCGGACGCCTCGACGATTACGGCACCCGGTCCGGATACGTCATCACTCCGTTCGTGGTGTGGGTCGGAGACACGTTGTCGACGATGACGGCCGACCCGGGTGAAGTTGCCACCGTCTACGAGGTCGATGCCGCCGAGATCGATGTGGACCCACGATTCGTGTCCATCGAGGAATCCGACAGGCCCGTGGTCCAGTGGCCGTTCCGCACTTCGCTGGTCCATGCGCCGACGGGTGCCATCGTGCATCAGTTCAGAGAAGTCGTCCTGCACCGCCGGCACACCCGGGTCGTGGACTTCGAGCAACCCGTGTTCGCTTGGCGGTGACGGCGTCATCCAAGCGTGCTGTTCGTCTGCCGTGGACCGGTTCGCTCTGTAGTGTTGACGGCTGTTCACTGGACACGGCGGCGGGGCGGGTTTCGATGGGCGGTACGAGCGGGGCGGGACTCGGTGGTGCACCGACCCGTCGGTCGGACGTCCGAGGCTTTACCGAGGACGAGGTCGTCGCGATAGAAGCAGTGGTCGCTCAGCTCCCTATCGCCGTCGTGGTGCACAGTCTGGATTCGGTGATCGTCGCCGCGAACGGTGAATGTCGTGAGCTGCTCGGGTACGACGCCGGCGACCTCACCGGCGCGCCCGTCACCGACTTCATTCCGGATTCCGAGCGGGTGTCGGCCCGCCGAATGGCGCTGGACATCGTGTCGTCGGCGGTGGACGTCAACGGACGCACCGAACCGAGAAGGGCCCTGCGGCAACTGCGTCGTAAAGACGGCGTGATCGTCTCCTGCTGGATGCATGTGGGAGTCGGCGTGCTGGCAGGGCACAAGGTCTTCATCGTGTGCATGGATCTGGTCAACCCGGTGGTGCACGACGCCCACGTGTGGCGGAGTCGAGCCGAGAGAGACGACTTGACCGGACTGTCCAGGCGCGCAGTGTTTCTCGATCACCTCAGCAGTTGGATTGCTGACGATCGAGCGGTGACCTTGGCGTTCATCGACGTCGACAACCTCAAGATCGTCAACGACACGCACGGTCACAGTGCCGGTGACAGCCTCCTGGAAGCCGTCGCGCTTCGATTGCGAGAGTGGTTGCCCAGCGGGGCTGTCGCGGGCCGATTCGCAGGGGACGAGTTCGTCGTCGCGCTTCCGCAGTCCTCACCCGAACCGTCGCTCGCTGCCCTCTGCGTTGTGCTCGACCGCACGCTGACGGGTGAGCCCGTCGCGTGGAACGGCAGGTTGTTGACCCTGGCGGTCAGCGTCGGCGCCGTCGAACGTCTTGCCGACGAGGACTGCGCGGCCCTCGTGGCGAGGGCGGATCAGCAGATGTACGCGGCCAAGACCAAAAGCCGTCCCAAGTAGATCAGGCCGACATCAGACTCTGCGGATCTCTGACCGTCACGTCACGGTTCTCCTCGCGCAGTCGGTCCACGGCATGCTGCAGAAGTGACCGGGCTGCATCGTCGATTGCCCGGACGTGTTCGAAGTCGAGTACCAGTGCACGCGCTGTCGTCCGAGAGAGTGCGACCAGAATCGACTCGGCTCCGGCGAAGCGGAGGTCGCCCTGCAACTCGACGGTCGCCTCGTCGTCACCGTCGGCAGTGGTCCGGACAGCCGAGTCGCCGGTCGGAGAGACGTGCATCATGTGTAGTTCGAGATCCCGCGACAGTCGTTCGAACACCGCCACTCCGCGCACGCTGTTGCCGTGCTCGTTCAGGTTCGGTGACACGACAGCGATACCGACCTGCCCGGGGAGCACTCCGATGATCGCGCCTGCCACCCCGCTCTTCGCCGGGATCCCGACCGTCGATATCCAACTTCCGGTGCCGTCGTACATTCCGCACGTCGCCATCACCGACAGCACGTGCCGGTTGTGCCGGGTGTCGAGCAGTCGTTCTCCGGTTTCGGGGCTGATTCCGCCGTTTGCCATGACCGCCGCGATCGTAGCCAGGTCACGGCAATTGACGGAGATCGCGCACTGGCGGGCATATCCGTCGACCACCTCGGCAGGGTCGGCCCCGAGGACTCCTACTGCCTTCAACAGGTGCGCGATACCGGTGTTGCGATCGTCGGCCGCCAACTCTGCTTCGTGCACCGCGGCGTCGATTGTGAGCTCTCGGCCGGCAAGTCGGCTGTGCAGCAACCGGACTCGTTCGGCTCGATCCTCCGAGGACGTCCCCTCGATCATCGAATGAACCGCAAGTGCGCCAGCGTTGATCAACGCATTGCGTGGCCTTCCCGTCTCGGGTTCCAGCGAGATCTCGTTGAACGAGTCACCGGACGGTTCGGTGTCCACGATCTCGGCCATCGCGTCACGACCACGGTCGTCGAGGGCAAGGGCATAAGCGAGCGTCTTCGCGATCGACTGGACCGAGAACTCGTACTCCGCGTCACCGGCGGTGTAGACCGAGCCGCCAACGGTGGCGAGTGCGATGCCGAACAAATCGGTGTCCGCCCGCGCGAGTTCCGCGTTGCCCTGCGGGATCGATCCACCGTCGGATCCGCGACACTCGTCGAGAACGGTGCGGAGATAGTTCGAGATCGGAGATTCCACACCTCACCGTAGACGACCATCAGCGTGCCTGTTCTCGGCTATTCACCATGTTCGTCTACGATTCCGAGCGGAATTCGAACACATGACGGAAGGCGTCAGAAGCGTGATCACCGGCAGCGTCGTAGCAATTGTCACCCCGATGAAGACCTCGGGCGAAGTCGACTTCTCCGCGCTCGACGCCCTGGTGGAACGGCAGGTGGCGGAGGGCACGTCCGCGATCGTGTCGGTCGGAACCAGTGGCGAGGCATCGACGTTGTCGGTGTCCGAGCACACCGAGGTGATTCGGCGGACCATCGGCGTCGTGGCCGGTCGTGTGCCCGTCATCGCGGGTACCGGGGCCAACTCGACGTCCGAGGCCATCCACCTGACCAAGTCCGCGCTCGCAGCGGGTGCCGACGGTGCACTGCTGGTGACGCCCTACTACGTCAAGCCGCCGCAGGAGGGCCTGTACCGGCACTTCCGCGCGATCGCCGAGGCCGTCGACATCCTGCAGTACCTCTACAACGTCCCGTCCCGGACCGGTTGCGACATGCTGCCGTCGACGGTTGCCCGGCTCGCCGAGGTTCCGAACATCGTGGGATTGAAGGAAGCTGCCGGAGATCTCGATCGTGTTCGTGACCTCGTCGCGCTCGAGCTGGACGACTTTGCGCTCTACTCCGGCGACGACGGCACTGCCCGCGCCAGCATGCTCGCAGGCTTCCACGGCAACATCTCCGTCACTGCCAACGTCGCCCCTGCTGCGATGGCCCGCATGTGTGCCGCCGCGTTGGCCGGGGACGCGGAGTTGGCTTCGGAGATCGACGCGACGCTCGCGGGGCTGCACAGCGCCCTCTTCGCCGAGCCCAACCCGATTCCAGTCAAGTGGGCGCTGGCAGAAATGGGTCTGATGGCCGGAGGTATCCGCCTGCCGCTCGTCGAGCTCGACGAGTGGCATCACGAGGACGTGCGCGCGGCGCTGCGCACCGCCGAACTGCTGGACTGAGCGCTCACCCTTCGGGTCGATCGGTGACCGTACCGGTCGATTGCTCGGTGGACCTTCGTGCCCGGATCTTCTTCGTCACGAACCATCCGACGAGGAGGACTGCGGCGCCGATGGCGACGTACTGGAAAATCGACGCGTAGGTCTCGACGTAGTGCCAGTTCTCGCCGAGGAAGAATCCGGCGAGGACGAAGATCGAGTTCCAGAGCAGGCTTCCGAGCGTCGTGTAGAGGGTGAACTGGGCCAACGGCATTCGGGACACGCCCGCGGGTATGGAGATGCCGGATCGAACGACGGGAATCATCCGGCCGAAGAACACCGCCGAGCGGCCGTGTCGTGTGAACCAGTCCTCGGCCTTGGCGAGGTCACCGGTGTCGACGAACGGAATCCGATCGACGATCGAGTACATCCGATCCCGGCCCAGCTTCATACCCAGCCAGTACAGAACCAGTGCGCCCACGACGGATCCCGCGGTGGTCCAGAACAGAGCTTCGACAAGGGACATTCCGCCGCGTGACGCGGTGAAGCCGGCCAGCGGAAGGATGATCTCGCTGGGCAACGGTGGGAAGAAGTTCTCCGCGGCGACGGCGATGCCTGCCCCCGGTCCGCCGATGGTCTCCATCAAGCCGACTGCCCACCCGGCGATTCCGCCGAGATCGGTGCTGGTTGCGGCAAGGTACGCGTCGTTCATTGCATCGACTGTATCGAATCGGACAAAAGGCCGGCGGCGACGGCGACGGCCCACGTCCGATTCGAGTGGGCATCGGGTCCTCCGCAATAATGGCCGCATGTCGAAGATCGCGTACGTCATCGCAGGCTCGGAAGCGACCGGAGGTGCCGGACTGCAAGCCGACCTCAAGACGTTCGAAAAACTGGGTGTCTACGGTGTCGGGACGATCACATGCATCGTGTCCTTCGATCCCAAGGCAGGGTGGGGCCACCGATTCGTCCCGATCGCCGGCCAGGTCATCGCCGACCAGATCGAGGCGGCCACGTCCGCACATGCTCTCGATGTCGTGAAGATCGGAATGCTCGGGACTCCGGAAACCGTGGCGACCGTCGCGTCATCGCTGAAGCAGCAGCCGTGGCGGCACGTCGTCGTCGACCCGGTGCTGATCTGCAAGGGCCAGGAGCCGGGCGCTGCTTTGGACACCGACAACGCGCTGCGCAGCGAAATTCTCCCGCTCGCCACCGTCGTCACCCCCAACCTCTTCGAAGCGCAGACGCTGTCCGGAATGGAGTCGCTGGAGACGGTCGACGACCTCGCGGAGGCAGCTCGACGTATTGCCGATCTCGGCCCGCGCTACGTCGCGGTCAAGGGCGGCGCCGGTCTGCCCGGTGACGAGGCCGTCGACGTGTTCTTCGACGGAACCGACATCACGGTGCTACGAGCGCCGAAGATCGGTAACGAGCGGGTGTCCGGCGCTGGATGCGTGTTCGCCGCCGCCATCACCGCGGAACTCGCCAAGGGCACCGACGTCGCCGACGCAGTGTCCGCGGCCAAGGAGTTCGCTCATGCGGGCATCGCAGGCCGAATCACCACCGAGGCGCCGTTCACCGCCGTGGACTGGCACAGCTGAGGGGCGCCCTCTCACGCCTCCGCGCGCAGGTCCTCGATCGCCGCGATGTGCGCATCGAGGTTGATGCGGACTCGGCCCGAGCTCGGTGGGTTTCCGAGGCCGAAGGATCGGACGACGGCCGCAACGGACGCTCCACCGAGCGCGACGTCGCTCCCGAGCTGAGGCCACGTCGACAACGTCTTGCCGATCTCAGGCACCGACGCGAGCATCCGCGGAGTGAGCTTGGCGGGATCGAGGATTCGTGCTGCCAGCGGAGCCTTCTGCTCCGGTGTGATGTCGCGGAGAGCAGAAGCGTCGAGGTCGCCCAGCAGGCCGTGGAGCAGGGGACGATCCGGCTCGACGTCGAACCTCTCGACATCGAGTATCCCGCCGTCGCTGGTCTCCATGATCACCGGTATGCCTCGGCGACGCGCGTTCTCGCGAAGCGTCAATTTCGCGTCGAGAGAATCGCATTCGTCGATGACGATGTCGAGGCCGTCCAGGAACGAGTCGATCGTCTCGGGCGTCAACCCGTCCTGGAACTCGACCACCGACAGGTACGGGTCGAGCTCTGCGATTCGACGGGATGCGACGACACTCTTGTTGACGTCCAAATCGAAGAGCGACGCCGGGACTCGGTTGAGGTTGGACAGGTCGAGTTCGTCGAAGTCCGCGAGACGTAGTTCACCGCACAGGCCTTCGATGGCAAGGGTGTGCGCGACGGCGTGACCGACGCTCAGTCCGACCACACCCACCCGCAGTTCGGACAGAGCGTTCTGCTCCGACGCTGTGATCTTGTTTCGGTTCCGATCCAACCGGAGCAACCGGAATGCAGCGGGACCGAGGACCCGAACCAGCGCGTGACGCCACGGGTAGTGCACCCACCACAGAGGTTCCTCGAGCACGTCCGCCCCCGGTGTCGGACGAAGCTCGCCGAGCGATTTACGTTGTGTGACACTGGTGTCGAAGACATGGATTCCGCTCTGCGCGGCAATCTCTTCGTACGCTTCGCGGCCGCTCGTTTCGGCCACATTCAACACAACGTGCTCTGCCACGTCACCCTCGTTCTTCGATGTTTCGTCCGATGCGGCCGGAAGTCCTGCCGCTGCCGTCAAGGTAGCGGAACACCGCCCCGGACGCTGTGGCGAGCGGCATCGATCGTGGTCGTGACCTGACACAAAGATTCAACCGCAAATCTGGAAAGCGGCCTGCTCGCGTGTGTGCGATCTCATCACCTGCGGGCTTTCTGCAGGTCATCGGAGTTACTAGCTGGGCAAACGACCCCAACTACCGGGAAGAATGAGTGGACTGCCGTCCGGCAGTGCCCTCGTCCGGTTCCATTCGGGGATCTGGACCGTTCTCAAGGAGTTAAGACGTGGTTGCACACACGACAGGATCTGCACGCACATCGGCCGTCCACCACTCGGCCGTCCACCACTCGGCCGTTCAGTACAAGGGCCGAGACATCCGCGGCATCAGGCCCCGCCTGACAACGGCAAACACCATGCTCGGGTCGTCCTTCGGACCGCGATCGAGCGTGACGAGCGACGGCACGATGGAACTGGTGGTCGCAACTCCTGCGGCCGCGCCCGAACTGTGGGACCGATACGTCGACGGCGCCTGGTCGTCGTACTCGCGGCACGGGGTGACCCGGGCGCTGGACATCGATGAGGTTGCGTCCGGCGCGACGACCACACTCTTCTACGTCGTCCTCGACTCGTCCGGTGACATGCTCGGCGGAGTGCGCGCGCAAGGACCGTACACCCTCATCGAACAGTCGCACGTGCTCGTCGAATGGGAGAACTCGCCCGGACTCGACGTTGTCGCCGGGCAACTCCGGACTCGGCTGCCCTACGGAATCGTCGAGATGAAAAGCGCCTGGGTGGGCAAGGGCAGTCCGGGGCGAGAGGTCTCTGCCTTGCTCGCGCGCACGGCACTGCCGACCATCGAGTTGACCGGAAGTCGCTACTTGTTCGCCAGCGCGGCCGACCATGTTCTTCGTCAGTGGGAGTCGTCGGGTGGCCGCATCGACGTCGACGTGCCTGCGGCGGCGTACCCGAGCGAGCAGTACCGGACCCGCCTGATGTGGTGGGACCGCGAGACGTTCTCGCGTGAAGCTCAGCCGGCGGTGTGGGAGGACATGGTCCGGGACGCGCACGCTCTGTGCGGCCCGCTCGAGTCGTCGGCTGTGGCCTGAATACTCGCTTCTTGTCACGGCATCGCGCGTCGTGCGACCTCGGCTGCCAGGTCACTTCGTTGTTCGGGAGTGTGCGCTTCCCAGGTGACCAGGACAGCACCTGCATGTGCGGATTGGTCACGCCCGCTGGACTTCGCGTCGTACAGCGCGTTGTCCGCGGCGTGCATGATGGTGTCCACGACGTGTTCGACGTGCGAGCTCTCGCTCGTGGCACCGAAATTGAGCCGGGGATCGAGGGCGGCACGCACGTCCACCGTCACCGAGCCCACGCTGACTGTGACCTCGCATTCCGCGCGAACGCTGTCGAGGATCGCGCTTTCGAGCGGCGTACGTGGTTGCAGTTCGGTGAGGATCAGAAATTCCTCACCACCGATGCGCGAGACGATGGCCTCCTGCGAGCCGGTTCGAGCGGTCGCGTGGCGAAGCGCTTCGGCGATGGTGACGAGAACCCGATCTCCGGCGGCGTGGCCGAGTGTGTCGTTGACGGATTTGAAGTGGTCGATGTCCACGACGTAGGCCCATATCCGACCGCGGCTGGTGCATGCCTTGTCCAGGAGGGCCTCGACCTGCGACAGCATTCCCCGGCGGTTCAACAGGCGGGTCAGCGGGTCGGTGTTCGCCAGCACGCTCAGGCGACCGTTGACTGCCAGGAGCGAGCGCCGTAGAGCGGCGATCAGTACGACAGGGACCAGAACGGTCGTCGCGGCAGCTCCGACGGCGACGACGGTGACGGCCACTCCGGAATCGGACAGTGTGATCGACGACAGCCACGTCGCGAGAACAACTGAACCGGCGGTGACCGCGGCGGTGATCTTCGGCGGCGACCCGGCAGCGGCGATGGCGGGGACGACCGCCAACATCGACGTCACTGCCCGAGTGCCCGACGGGTCGGCGATGAGGTACGCGGAGATCGCGACTCCGACCATGCCACCACTGCCGAGTATCGCGAACTGAACATCGGTCAGGCGACCGATCTTCAGCGCAACGACAACGGTGAGCGCCGTGAAGCCCACGATCGCGCACAGGAGCGGGAATGCCCCTGGCTTCAGGAACGTGGGCGAGATCATTGCGATGGCGAGGAGAGGCAGCGCGCCGGTAGCGCTGGCGATCACCATCGCCGTGCGCGTGTCGAACCGCGCGGTCAAGCGCTGCGGCTCTACACCGGCTCGGCGCGTCAACACGCTCATAGGTCAGTGCCTCGGGTCGGGAAGGGACAGGTCCCGGCCAGCATAGCGCCCATGATCACGGATGTAGACGATCCCGAAGTACGCCAGAACCGACCTTCTGGTCGGAAATCTTGTGGTCGGACGATCTTTCGTGAACGTGGGTCCGTTTGCCCGTCGTTTGCGGGAGCTACATCAGGCCGAGCGACCTGAGGTGGTGGAGGCTGTCCATCCGGTCGGTGGGATCGTGCAGTTCGATGCCGATCAGCCCGTCGTAGCCGGCGCGGTCGAGGAGGTCGAACGTGCCGACGACGTCCAGGGTGCCCCGTCCGAGCGCCAGGTGATCGTCGACGACGCCGTCGTTGTCGGTGAGCTGAACGTAGGCGACGCGCGGCCCGAGTACGTCGACGAACTGGGAGACACCGCCCGGGAGCAGATGGGCGTGACCCACATCGAGGCATGCCTTCAGTGCAGGCGAATCGACGGAGTCGAGAATTGCCAGAACTTCCTCGGCCGTGCATCCCAGGTAGCGAATCTCGGCCTCGACCGGAAGAACGTTCATGTTCTCGAGGACCATCGTGATTCCGCGGTCGTGCGCCCGGCCGGCGACCTCGCCGAGAGTTAGCGCGAGGGCGTCGAGCGGCTCGTCGAGACCGAGTCCGAAGTGATAGCCGGCGTGCACGATCAAGGTGTCGAGCCCGAGGCGGTCGGTGAGATCGATGTACTCGAGCAAGTGGGCGACGACGGCGGGCCGGACGGTTGGATCGGTTTCTGCGGAGTTGACCGCCGACGCGGAGTGCACGACACATCTCATGCCGAAGGACTCGACGAGTCCGCGGACGGTCGCGATGCGCGTGTCGTCGAAAGTGCGCGGCTTGTTCTCGGGCTCCTGGCACGCGAGTTCCAAGGCGAAGACACCTGCGGCGGCCGCGAACTCGAAACCAGGTTCGAGTGGTCCGCGTCCGGTGGACAGCGCGATCATCGATCGACCTCCGATTTCTGTAGACAATGAGAGGTTAACCTAATCAAGTGTGTGGAACCGGGTCGTGTCGCGAGCGCGGTACCGTAACGCCTCATATGAGCAAACCACTTCCGCGCGCAGGCCGGCTCGTCTCGGACCCGCCCAGCCTCACCGCACTGGCTGCCGACGCACTTCGGTCGAAGATTCTCCGCGGCGAGCTCCGTCCGGGCGATCGCGTCGTCGAGAACAGATTGACGGGCGAACTCGGAGTCAGTCGGCCACCGCTTCGGGAAGCGATGCGCATCCTGGAGCAGGAGGGGCTGCTGGTCCAGACTCCGCGCGTGGGTGCAGTGGTGACTCCCCTCACTATGCAGGACGTCTACGAAATCGTCACTCTGCGAGAGAATTTGGAGGCGATGGCCGTACGTCTGGGCGTTCCCGTGAAATCGGAATCCGCACTCGCTGCGTTGCGCGAGACGCTCGAAGTCATGACGACGCACGCGGCCTCGGGCCGAGAAGATGTGGCCGTCGAGGATTCCTACCGGTTTCACGCTGCGCTGGTGGCACTCGCAGGTCATCGTCGCCTGGACGAGTCCTATCGGTCTTTGTCCATCCAGTTGCAACTGTGCATGAGCATGAACCGCTCGGCGCGGGCGGCCGACGAGACGCTCGTCGAACGAGCGGAACGGCACCGACGACTGTTCGATCTCGTCGTCGCCGGTGATCCAGAAGCTGTCCTGCGCGTGATGCACGACGAGAACTCGCGCAGTTTCGTTCGAACGATCGAGACCGAACTCGCCGACGGCTCGCCGTCTGCGCAGGCGTGGGCAGCGGAGTTTCGGGGCCCCGCGTAGCGGGGTAGCACCCGACTGTGTCGGGTACAGCAATTTTCCGTTCCGTAGGGCGGCCGTGGATCGTCGCGGCCACGAAGTCGACGATCGCAGCGATCGCAGCGTGGTGGTTGGCCGATCGCGTCATCGGGAGTCCGCAAAGCTTCCTCGCGCCGTACACCGCGCTGTTCATGATCGGTGTGACCGTGCGGGCAAGTGGGACTGCGGCCGTCCGCCAAGTAGCGGTCGTCACCGTCGGCGTCGCGATCGCGGCGGCGGCCGGGAGCGTACTCCCGACGGTGGCCGCTCTGGCTGCGGCGGTGGCCGTCGGAACGGTCGTCGGCAGGATGAGAGTGTTTGCGCCGGATGGCATGTGGGTCGCCATCACCGCTCTCCTGGTTCTCCTGTACGGAACGGCGACAGACGAAGTGATGGTGCTGTACCGCATCGGTGACGTCGCGCTCGGTGCCATCGTCGGTCTCGCGGTCAACGCCGTCGTCGTGCCCCCCGAATTCCTTTCCGAGGCACGTGACCTCATCGTCGTACGATCCAGAGGCCAGGCCGAGCTGCTGCGCAACCTGGCACTCGCGGTGCGGGACGGGGCTCGAGTACACCGCGAACTCCGGACCGAGCTGTGGGAATTGTTCAAAGCCTCGGGAGTCACGGCAGCGCTCGATCGAGGCAGGGACAGTTTGCGTGGCAACGTGCGCCGCCGCGCGTGGAGCCGGGTCGGCGGCGATCGCATCTATCGGCCCGCGGCGAGCACACTCGACCGAACGCTGATCTCGCTGGCGGCGGTCGTCGTCGGAGTGGAAGGACTGTCCAGCAGGTTCGAGGACTCCAGCGACGGGCTGCGAGATGATGTCGCGGACCTACTCGACATCGTCGCCGACGCGTTGGACGAACTGGGCAACGACCCGGCGCGTCACCACAGTCCGTACTCGCGCATGCTCGGAAAACATCTGCCTGAGGCCATGCGGTTGAGTGAGGTTGTGCACCAGGGTCTTTCCGATGCAGGCGCCGACACAGCCGCGATATCGAGCATCGTCGTCGCCGTCGATGCCATCGACGCCACGCTGTATCGACTCGGTGAGCAGTGAGGGGCTCCCGCCACCGGGGTACTCGGGCGCTCGATCGGTCCTGGGGTGGAAGCCTGAAAAAGCTACACTTCTCGACGAGATCGGCAGCGGTTCCTACACCGCGACAGAGTCGTCGACGGAGGTGCGAGGTGGCGGGCAACACGAGAAATCCTGGGCAATCCGTGTCTGCCCGCCTTCTCGCGGTTCTCGCAGCCTTCGAAGGAGATCGAGCAGCCCTCACGCTCACTGACATCGCCGCCGCAACGGGGTTGGCGCCTGCGACTGCGCACCGCCTCGTCGGCGAGCTGGTCGACTGGGGTGCGCTGGTGCGTACCGAAAAGGGTCAGTATGTCGTTGGGCAACGCTTGTGGAAGTTGGGTATGCGCGCCCCCGTGCAAGCCGATCTTCGTGAGATCGCGTCGCCGTTTCTGCACGACATCTACGGAGCAACCCTGGCGACGGTCCACCTCGCCGTCCGCGACGGTGATCAGGTGCTGTACCTCGATCGGCTCGCCGGGCACGCGTCGGTGCCTGCTGTGAGTCGGATCGGTGCTCGGCTTCCGTTGCACACCACCGGCGTCGGAAAAGTGCTGCTCGCCTTCGCGCCCGAGGAGGTGCAGGATCGCGTCCTGGTGTCATTGACCAGAGCCACGCCGTACACGGTGACGCAGCCTGGCACGCTTCGAGGGGAGTTGCGGCGAGTGCGCCGCGACGGGTTCGCTCGCACCGTCGAGGAAATGACGCTCGGCGCGTGCTCGGTAGCAGTCCCGGTCCAGCGCGTCGACGGCGACGTGATCGCCGCGCTGGGCATCGTGGTTCCCGATCTGGGCCGAGACCGGGCGAAATTGGTTGCGGCTCTTCAGGTGGCTGCGCAGGGTATTCGACGAAGCTTCCCGGACTGATTTCACTCAGCGGAAAATAATGCTTGTTGTGGTATCGATCACGATGTCTACTGATCGGCATGCGTACAGAGGTAGCCATCATCGGTGCAGGCCCGGCCGGTCTGCTCTTGTCCCACCTGCTCGCCGAGCAGGGCGTCGAGTCGGTCATCGTGGAGACGCGGAGTCAGAAATACGTACTTTCGCGTATCCGCGCCGGAATTCTCGAGCACTCGACGGTTCGACTACTCGACGACATCGGCCTCGGCGCCCGGTTGCATGCCGAAGGGCAGGAACACCGGGGCATCTACCTCCAGTGGCCGGAGGAGCGTCACCACATCGACTTCACCGACCTGGTGGGCCGCAGCGTCTGGGTGTACAGCCAGACCGAGGTGACGAAGGATCTGGTCGCTGCCCGCGAAGCAGCGGGTCAGCAGATCTACTACGAAGTATCCGACACATCGCTGCACGACGTCGAATCCGACTCTCCGTACGTCACATTCACCGATGCTTCCGGGACGGAGGTGCGCGTCGACGCGGCGGTGATCGCCGGATGCGACGGGTCGTTCGGCCCGAGTCGGGCGACGATGCCAGACCGGGTTCGGCAGACCTGGGAACGGACGTACCCCTATTCGTGGCTCGGCGTCCTGGCCGACGTGGCCCCGTCGACCGACGAACTGATCTACGCCTGGCACCAGGACGGATTCGCGATGCACTCGATGCGCTCGGACACCGTCAGCCGGTTGTACCTGCAGGTTCCCAATGGAACCGATGTGAACACCTGGTCCGACGATCGGATATGGGATTCGTTGGCCGCCAGGCTCGGTCACGGCCAGAACGGGTGGGAGCTGACGCCCGGTCCGATCACGGAGAAGAGCGTGCTGCCGATGCGTAGCTACGTTCAGACTCCGATGCGGCACGGCAACCTCTTCCTCGCCGGCGATGCGGCGCACATCGTCCCACCGACCGGCGCCAAAGGCCTCAACCTTGCCGTCGCCGACGTCGCACTGCTCGCGCCGGCCCTCGTGGCCCTGGTGCGTAAGAACAACGAAGAGGCAGCAGCGGCCTACAGCGACAACGCCTTACGCAGAGTCTGGCGCTGCACCCACTTCTCGTGGTGGATGACGACGATGCTGCACACCAGCGAGGACCCGTTCGACGCCCAACTGCAACTGTCCCAGCTGCGCTGGGTGGCGTCGAGCGAAGCAGGCGCCACCGGCCTGGCGGAGAACTACGCCGGACTGCCCATCGGGTTCTGACGACGACGTCGACTCGAGTTTCGGCGGTTTCGGCGTAGCTCCGCGGTGAGCAAGACACTCAGGATGGTGCGCGGGACTTACCGAGTCCGAGAGTAACGAGGAGTACCAGCACCGCGAGGTAAGCGAAATACCATGTACCAAGCCCTTGGCTGCTGAACCAGGTGAGCAGGAACGGTGCTGTTCCGCCGAAGATCGCAGTTGCCAGGTTGTACGGAGCCCCGACTCCCATGGCCCTCATTCTGCTCGGAAACTGCTCGGTCATGACAGCGGCGAGCACGGAAAACATACACGCCGTCAACGTCAGCAGCGCGATGTCGACGACGAGGCTCTGCCACCAGACGGTCGTCAGTCCGAGGCTCAGCGGAACGATGGCAACGGCGCCGCCGATCGAGAACACGAGGCCGAATACCCTGCGGCCGTAGCGATCGGACATGTGACCGAAAAGCGGCAGCAGCAGCATGAAGACGACAAGAGAGACGGTGTGGACACCGAAGGTCGTGTCGGCCGCGAGACCTACCGATTTGATCAGGTGCGTGGGCATGTAAGAGACGAAAGTGTAGAAGGCCGTCGCCGATCCGGACATCAACAAGATGACGCGGATGGTCTCGCGGGGGTAATCCGACAGCAGTGCGCGTAGGCCGGACCTCTGCGGTGTGGTGCCGTCGCGGACCTCGCTAGCCTCGAGGGTTTCTTCCATGGACGAACGAATCCAGAGGCCGACGAGACCTGCAGCGCCGCCGATGAGGAACGGAATACGCCAACCCCACTCGCTCAGTGCTTCCGCGGAGAGGACTTCGGCGAGAACGAATCCGAGCAGCGTGGCGAGAACGATTCCGGCGACGACCGTCGTGTACCACATGCTGGTGAAAAGGCCTCGACGGTGAGGAGGTGCGATTTCGTAGAGGTACGCCATAGCGCCGCCGGATTCACCACCTGCCGCGAACCCCTGGGTCATGCGAGCTGCCACGAGGAGGATCGGCGCGAAGACTCCGATCGTTTCGTAGGTCGGCGATATGCCGATGATGAACGTGGGCACAGCCATGAGGACGATCGTGAACGTCAACGCTCGCTTGCGTCCGTGCTTGTCCGCATAGCTCCCGATCAGCCACCCTCCTAGCGGTCGGACGAAGAAGCCGACGGCAAAGACCGCGAAGGTGGACAGTAGTGCGGCCGTCGGATCGCTGGACGGAAAAAACAAGGGGGAGAAGTACACAGCGAACGTTGCGTAGATGGTGAGGTCGAACCACTCCACTACGTTGCCCACGGCGGCGGCAGCTAGGGGGCGCACGCGGGTGCGCGGCGGCGCCCCAGTCGTGGGTCGTTGAACTGTCATGGATAAGCCCTTCGGTACGATTGACGAGCGAACAGTACCGTGACTGTAGCCACATTTTAGGTACCGATACGGGGTACGGAAAATCTCTCGAAAGTACCTATCGGCATACGTCGTCTCGAAACTCGTCGCGGCGGGTGAGGGCCGACGAGTGAAATCGCTTGACCATCAACGTACGTCGACGGCTCGATGCAGGTCGCGGGGCTAGCGCGCCCTGCCCTGGTCGTGCGGTGAGTCGTTGCGGAGGAGTCCGTGGAGTAGAAGGTCGGCGAGTTCGGAAAAGGCATCTGCGGCCGATAGCCCGGTCCGTTCGAGAAGGACTCCTGACTGAACGGCGTCTATCGCCAAGGCCACAAGTTGTGCGGCGAACGTTGCATCGGTCGCGCGAAATCGTCGTGATTCGACGCCCTCGGCGATCATTTCCTGTACGCGGGCCGCTGCACGGTCGGTGTTACGCGCATAGATTTCAGCTGTTGGCCGGTAGGCCACCATGTCAGCGTAGAAAGCCCGTGAATTGCGCCGCATCGCCTTGGCGACGCCCGCAAGGTATGTGGTGATGCGCAACCGAGGGTCCGGCTCCTCGGCCACTGCCGCTTCGATGCCCTCGGCCTCGGTCGCGAAGAAGTGCTTGGTCGCGGCGATGACCAGCTGTTCTTTTGTCGAAGCGACGCTGTACAGGGTGGCTTTGGAGCATCGGAGACGTTTCGTCAGATCGTCGACTGTGACCGACGTGAATCCCTCGGCAAGGAAGATGTCCTCGATGCTTGCCAGCAGTTCCTCGCGCCTTGACGTGTCGACGTGACGCCGCCTCGGCGTGTTGATCGATGCGCGGTCTGCAGCCGCTCCTGCACGTGGCATTCCTCGAGTGTTTCACAGGCAGTCCGCACTGCCTGCGTTCCGTGAGTACGAAGTCGTTACGCAAACTACGGCCGGTACGTTGTTGGGTACTGTATAAACATTGATAGTACCCAACCAAGGAGTGTCCATGGACGCCGTCGATGCTCGCGTCAGCGAGATACTTGCCACCTACACCGCCGAACGGGCGGATGTGGGATGGCTGCTGTGCGACCGTCATCCTCGCGATCGCCGAGCGTTGACTGTCGTCGAAGAAAACTGCAGCGCAGTCGAATTCACTTACGGAGACCTTGCCGATCGGTCTACGAGGTTCGCCGCGGTCCTCAGCGAGCACGGAGTCGGCCCGGGCGACCGAGTGGCGACGGTGATGGGCAAGAGCATCGACCTCGTGTCGGTCGTGCTCGGAATCTGGCGCGTAGGGGCGGTCTACGTACCGTTGTTCACCGCCTTTGCGAAAGAAGCTATTTCGTCGCGTCTGACAGAAGCGTCGGCCGTCCTGGTCGTCGCTGACGTCGATCAAATAGGGAAGATTCCGGATGGTCCTTGGCTGACGGTCGTTGCAGGCGGGCACGGACCGGAAGGATTGGAGGCGCGGATGCGCGCCGCTCCTCCCGCGTCGTCAGCGCGTGTGACGGTGGGAGGCGACGGTCCACTGGTTCATATGTTCACGTCGGGAACGACTGGAACCCCGAAAGGGGTGGTGCACCCGGTGTCCTACATCGCAGGATGGCACTCCTACCTGGAGTTCGCCCTAGGCGTCGACGACGGGGGTGTGTTCTGGTCCGGCGCCGATCCAGGATGGGCATACGGGCTGTACACCGCCCTTGTTGCTCCGCTCGCCGCTGGGGTGCCGACCATTCTGCTGCGCGGAGGTTTCAGCGCAGAGACGACGTGGACGGTCCTGTCCGATCTCGAGGTCACTGATTTCGCGGCCGCCCCGACCGTGTTTCGAGGGCTGAGAGCATCGAATGCACCTGTCCCGAAGAATCTTTCGCTGAAGCGGCTGTCCAGTGCGGGTGAACCGTTGACTCCCGAAGTGAACGAGTGGACACGCGGTCTCCTGGGTTTGACGGTTCACGATCATTACGGGCAGACGGAACTCGGGATGCCGATCGGATATCCACATCATCCACTCCTGGAGCAGCCTGTCGCTGCGGGCGCGATGGGTGTGGCGTTGCCGGGTTGGAGCGTGACCGTTCTCGACAGGAACGACGATGTCCCCGTTGCCACCGGGGAAATGGGGAGGCTGGCGATCGTGGTAGCCGACAGCAGTTTCATGACATTCCAGTCGTACGCCGGGGGTGTCTCGACGGATCGATTCTGCAGTGACGGGCAGTACTTCGTCACGGGAGACACGGCATCTCTCGATGAAGCCGGTGTCGTTCGTTTCTCTTCCCATGACGACGACGTCATCATCATGGCAGGCTATCGAATCGGGCCGTTCGACATCGAATCTGTTCTGCTGAGGCATCCCAGCGTGATCGAAGCTGCGGTGATCGCTGCCCCGGATGACGTGCGGGGGGAGGTTGTCGAAGCGTTCGTCGTCCTGTCACCTGGCGTACCGGCATCGGACGATCTGGCCGACGAACTCAAGCGTTGGGTGAAGACCAACTATGCCGCTCATGCCTACCCGCGGCGTATTCACTTCTCGGAACTACTTCCCAAGACGCCGAGCGGAAAGATACAGCGCAACGAACTGCGCCGTCGCCGCAGTGAAACTAACGTGTCGCAATGAGCGACAACACGGATCCCGTCATCGTTGTCCAGTCCGGACCGGTTCGGACACTGACGCTCAATCGACCGGAATGTCGGAACGCCCTGAACGATTTGTTGGTCGACGCGCTGGACTCGGCATTGTCGGCCGCCGAGAACGACCCCCACACGAGATGCATCGTCGTTGCAGGGAACGGAAAGAGCTTCTGCGCTGGGGCAGATCTGCAGTTCTTTCTCGGTCTCCACGCCGAACACGGAACCCCGATTGCTTTCTTGCGCCGAGTCTCTGCACTCGTCACTCGTCTCGAGACCAGCCCGCTTCCGGTGGTTGCAGCGGTACACGGACACGCGGTCGCAGGCGGGCTCGAACTGGCGTTGGGGTGCGATGTGGTGGTCGCTGCGGAATCGGCGCTGATCGGTGACGGACACGTCAAGAACAATCTGCTACCTGCCGGTGGTTCCAGTGTGCGTCTCGCGCGCAAGGTCGGGGACTCTTTAGCGAGATGGCTCTCGCTCACCGGTTCGCTGGTGCCGGCGTCGCGACTGGCCGAGGCCGGATGGATTCACGAGGTCGTACCCGACGACAGGCTGGGCGAAGCGGCCCTCGCCGTTGCCGGCGAGCTGGTGTCGGCTGCTGGGCCTGCGCAGTCGTCGTTCAAGTCTCTGCTGGTCGACTTGACCACGTTGGATTCTCGCAGAGGGCTGGAAAAGGAGTTGGAGGACTTCGACGCTCACTGGAAGTCGAACGACGTACCTGCGGACTTGACGGCATTCCTCGAACGTAAAGCTCTGTCCAACAGAAATATTCGACCGAATACAGGTGAAATGTGAACCGTTTCGAGAATCAGGTGGTTTTGGTGACGGGCGGTGCGCAAGGGCTCGGCGCAGCCATGGCGCGCCGCTTTGCTTCCGAGGGGGCGATCGTGGCAATCGGCGATGTGAACGACGTCGCGGCTGCCGCGCTTGCAGACGCGCTGGAGGACGACTTCGGACATCGTTGTGTCAGTCGTCGCGTCGATGTGACCGATTCTGCCGATGTGACCGCATGGGCTGATTCCGTTGCCAGCGAGTTCGGACGACTCGATGTACTGGTCAACAACGCTGGAATAATCCGGGACAACCGGATCGAGGACATCGACGACGCCGATTGGCATTCCGTGCTCGACGCGTCCTTGACGGGGGCGTTCTACTGCACGCGGGCTGTGATCCCGTTCATGCGTGCTGGTGGATACGGCCGTATCCTGTCGTTCTCGTCCATGAGCTGGCGAGGCAACTTCGGTCAGGCCAATTACGTGGCTGCCAAAGCCGGCATTGTCGGTCTGACTCGAACGATCGCCTTGGAATCCGCGAGGCAGGGCATCACCGCGAACGCCATTGCCCCCGGTCTCATCGAAACCCCGATGTTGGCCTCGATGAACGGACCTGCCCGCGAGAAGCTCGTTTCCAAGGTGCCGCAGCGTCGTACAGGCCGGCCGGAGGACATCGCCGAGGCCGCAGCGTACCTGTGTTCTCCCGCTGCGGGATACGTCAGCGGCATCGTTCTCGACGTCGACGGCGGCCTCGGGATCGGGTCCTCCATCCGTTGACTGTCTTCGCTCCGCGAAAGAGGACTCGTCGTCAAAGCGGCAGTGCGATAATCCGCTGCGTTTGGAGTCGGCGTCGCCGTCTGCTTCGGTCGGGTCGACTTCGAGCCGGGGGATTGCCTGTACTCCGACGTGGACGGGATAGCGTTCGTTGCTCAGCAGTGACGGGCCATGGGCAGCTCACAGCGGTAAGGATCGGTCGAATACAACGTTCTTCATGACAAGCGTAGACACCAGCCTTTGTACCCCAGGTAACGTCGCGAGACTGTGATCGTAGAGCTGCTGGAATGCAGCTCTGTCGCGAGCGATGACTCGCATCAGGTAGTCGGGATCACCGAACAATCGCTGCACTTGAAGGATGTTGGGGACCTCGGCCACTGCATCCTCGAACGCGGCGATGGTCGATCGGTCGGCCGTGTGCATGCTGACGAAAATCAAGGCCTCGAACGTCAGTCCCAACGCCTCGGCGTCGAGCAACGCGCGATAGCTACTGATCGCTCCGGATGCCTCCAACGCTTTCACTCGGCGATGACACGGCGACACGCTGAGGCTTACTCGATCGGCCAGATCGGTCACCGACAATCGTCCGTCCTGCTGCAGCTCCGCAAGAATCTTCTTGTCGATGCGATCCATGGGGTCGAATCTACCAATCTGAAACCCCGATGCGGGAAAATCTAGGCAAAATTGCTTGCAGATCCTGCCTACTCTTGCGGAAGTGCCGCGTTCGCAGCACAGATCGGAGTTCGAGTAGATGGCACTGGGAAGCATCGCGGCGTTCTGGGCGGTGTCCGCGCTGTTCGTCCTCACACCAGGTGCGGACTGGGCCTACGCAATCTCTGCGGGCCTCCGGCAAAGATCGGTCCTACCTGCGGTCGGCGGGATGCTGACAGGCCACCTCGTCGCGACCGTGGTCGTCGCGGCCGGCGTAGCGGCCCTGGTCGCCGAATCTCCGAACGTCATGACCGGGCTGACGGTCGTCGGCGCGCTCTATCTGGCGTGGCTCGGTGTCGGTGCAGTGCGCAATCCCCCTGCCCCGCAGGCGGATGTAGACACGGCATCGACGTCCGGCGTGCGACAGGCATTGAAGGGATTGGGCGTCAGTGTACTCAATCCGAAAGTCTTTCTCCTGTTCTTGGCGCTGTTGCCTCAGTTCACCTCCCGCGCTGCAGGTCTTCCGGTTTCGGTTCAGATCGTCGTTCTCGGGCTGGTCCACATCGCCAGTTGCGCCGTGGTCTATGCCTGCGTTGCCCTCGGTGCACGACGGGTACTGAGCGCGAGGCCGCAGGCCGCTCGTGTCGTAACCCGAATGTCCGGTGTCGCGATGATCGGCATCGGAGCAGTTCTGCTCGTCGAGCAAATTCGGTGAGTGTCCAACCAAGTCGAGTCGAAAGAGATTCTTGGGGCCCTGGATCCACGGTCGACGTTCACCCTCCCGGCATTTGAGGAGGACACCACCATCGCAGGTCCTGCCACCCTCCACGTCAACGCTTCGACGACCGCACCCGACACCTACTTCGTCAGCACGCTCGAAGTCGTCACACCCGACGGCAAAGTCTTACCCGTCGAGGCAGGTTGCCTGCGTGCTCAACTCAGGGACGGGCTCGAGCGCGCCGTGCCGGTAACTCCAGATGAACCACACGACTACACGATCGAGCTCGGGCAGACACACTGGCGCTTCAAGGCCGGTGAACAACTACGCGTCACGCTCAGCAGCGGAGATGCACCGAAAATCAGCTCCACAGCTCCGGCTGGAACCGTGACGATCAACCACGGATCAGGAACATTCGTCGACCCGACCGTATTGCCTCCGCGGTAGCTACCCTTGATACACAGAACAGCGCGCCGTCTCGGACGCTCTCGATCCGCGACAATTACTTGCCGCCGTGACCCGGTTCACCGAGAATGATGTTCCAGTCGGTTCAGTAGATTCAGCAATGCAGGCATGGAGTGCGACTGGCGTAGCCCGTCTTCCGCGCACTCGCGCAGAATGCGGATATCCTGCTCACGCACTTTGCCGCCGTGATGGAACTTGTTGAACGCCTGCAGTTCGAGTGGCTTCATATCCTGCTCCATCTTGCGATGTATACGCGATGTCACTCGTGGACCCATTGTCAGTGAAGCCAGTTTTCCGAACCAGCCGTTGCTCGGCGTGCGAAGGATCTCGCGTTGTGCATCGACTGCGAGTTGCCAAAGTTCGGGGTGTGTGGCGATCAGGTCTTCGAAACTGGGCCATCCAGCGAGCTCCGACACAGCGTAGAGCGGGAACGCCGCGTTGCCGACGACGTCGACAATGCGGCGATCGATGGTTACGCAGCGAGATACTCCACTGCGGCTGTACAATTCGGCGAACTCCTTCACGGCGGCGGGTCCGCTCTTGGCGATTCGATACCCAACTCGACTCGGCGGGTGCTTGATGCAGATGTCCACCGATTCGGGCGGGAGTGCAGCCGGTTGACCCGTCAAGATCCCAGCCCGCGCTTGGTGTGCGAGAGTCCCGAGGAATCCGCGCAGAAGGCGATCCTGGGGGACATCCAGCGTCTGGGCGTAGAAGTCCCGAAGTCCCAGCCCCATCCCGTTCATCAGCACGGGTGTTTCTGTGTCGCGGATGAGCCGGCCGACCTGCTGCAGGGTCTTAGTACCTTCCGGTGAGCGACTCGAAGCACCGTCGAGAGTGACGATGACGAACCGAAAATCGTGTTCTCGCAGAAATCTGGCATTGTCGGCGACGTTGAATGCAGAGAAGATGTCGACTGCTTCCGTGTCGTAGTCGTAGATGCGCTGAGGTCGATCGAAGGCAGCGATCCGTCCGGCGCGCACCAAGAACGTCACGTGCGCGCCGCTCAAGGTGAGGTGGTAACCCAGGGACACACCCACCGCTCCCGCGCCGACTATCAGGACTTCAGGGCCACCACCTGTCGACGACATGGGCAGAGGGGACGTTGCTCTGGCGGGCTTGTCAGTCATGGGAGCTTTCTGTTCGGTGCGCGCTCTCGCAGGTTTGGGCTACAGATGTAGGTAATCGTACATATGTCGAAACGGTAGTGTTCCGGTCATGCCGAACGACGAGGTTCAGGAGCAGGCGAAAGTTGATCGCAGAACTGTGCGCACACGTACTGCGCTCCGGGAAGCGCTCCTCGACCTGGTGCGAACGCGCGATCTGGGGGGAATCACGGTGGCAGATGTCACCGACAGAGCCAATGTGAGCCGGCCGACGTTCTATGACCATTACCGTGGCACCAGTGAACTCGCCGCCGATGCCTCGGCGGCGATGATCGAGCAGCTGGTACGGAGGTTGCCCTCACTGCGACCAGGCTCGCCGAACGCGGTGGCACTCGCACCTCGATCATTGGAGTTGTTCTTCGACGATCTGCGCGAGCATCAGCGTCTGTATCGGAGCTTGTTGGGCCCAACCGGGAGCACGCTCGTTGTTACCGACTTGCGACGCAGGATCGCTCACGCAGTGAAAGATGCGACCGATTCCGCTACCGGCAACAAGGCATCCACTACGTCGAGGTGCACAGGATTTGCACTCAACGCAACGTTCACCGGCGGGGCACTGGCGGCGGTCGCAGCGGACTGGGTTTGCGAAGGCTGTCCATCCTCGAGTGCAGAAATGGCCGCCCAGGTATGGCCGATTCTCGCTTCGCAGTACGGGATCGAGATGGGCTGAGAAGTCCACTCTGGAGCGTTAGCAGGGCCTCTCATGCGCACAACACTCGGCTCATCTTCGGATAGCAAGTCCGAATCGCTGTAGGCGGTAGTACTCGTACAGTGGCGCGGCATACATGGTTACCGATTCGCCGGCGCTGCCCAAGCCTGTGCAGCAGCCGGGACCGCCGATCCTCATGGGTGGGCGCGGTAAGAAACGTAACCCTGAGCTCGCGGCGAGGTTCGCCTCCGAAGTCAATCTGTGCTGCGGGTACACCGAACGAAGTCGTCGACACGATCGGGCGTTACGCAGAGCTCGGTGTCACCCGCATCTATTTGCAGATGCTGGACCTGACCGACATCGACCACCTCGAACTTGTTGCCTCGAAGGTGGTGTCGCAGTTCGCCCGGTCGTGACACCCGGGTCAGATTGTGTTCGCGTTCGCGGGATCAGCCGTCATCTCGATCATCGTCGGTTCAGTCGTCACTGCGCTGCCGCAGACCTACACCGGGAACGTCTGTGCCTACCTGCCCGAGCTCGTCAGATTCTCCCGCGGGACACGACGTCCGAGCGAAGAGCGATGAGCGCGGCCGCTCTGGCGCCGAGGAGTGACGCGTCGTCGCCCACGCGTGGCCGTTCGAGCGGGACCGATCGGGTCGACTGCTCCACGTGTTGCTGTATCGCTTCGAAGAGCGGAGATGCGGCGCCCCAGGGTCCGGCGACGACCACGAATCCGGGGTCGCAGAACGCGATTGCGCTGCTGAGTACATCGCAGACGGCATTCGCGAGCACACCCAGAGTGTCCGCCGGGTTGCGTGCGTACCCGAGTACCGCGTCGACGTCGATGGCCGTGGAGTTCGGATGCCGAAGGCCTAGTTGCTCGAACACGGTGATGAACGGTGTTGCGCGTCCGTCGGCTCCGGTGGTGCTCACGTGCGCGACCTCTCCCGCGAGTCCGCTGTGCCCTCGACGGACCTCGCCGTCGGTCACTATGGCACACCCGAGCCCCTCGCCGAGGTACAGGTATACGAAGTTACTGCCGTCCGAGCCGTCGTGCCGGCGGGAGTCGCGCTCCGCGCGAGCCGCCCAGTTGGTGTCGTTGTCGACGTAGACCGCACCGCCGACGAACGGTTCGAGTACGAGCTTCGGGGACAGAGTGCCGACCAGAAATGGCGCGTCCGGTAGCTGTACCAGTGATCCGCTGGCGCGGTCGACGGGATCGGCGGCCGACACCATCGCGAGTCGGACGGTCGACGGGCCGATGTCGACAGTGGCGGTTCGCGCAGAGTTCACGAGACTTCGGGCGGCGGACGCCTCCGATGCGGACCGGTCGATCGGCTCGAACCCGCGAGCGATCACTGTTCCGGTCGTGTCGATAGTTTCGGCGACGACGCCGTCCGGGGCGACGCTCACCACCAGAGCGACCCCGATTCTCTCGCTCAGCGCGTAGTAGGTGCCCACTCCACCCCGACCATTGGTGCGCTGACCGGTGTCGACGACGAGACCGGCCTCGACCAGTCGGCGGACGGAGTCGGCTGTGGTCGGTTTGGACAGACCTGTGGCGACAGCCAACTCGGCTCGCGTCGAACGGGGCGTGACCATCAGCGCACGCAGCACTGCTTCGTCGGACGGTGTCCGGACCGAACGGGCGGGGAGCGAGGACATGAGGTCATCCTAGAAGATTCAGTAAAGGCCATTGCCTCAAGCGGCTTCATCCTCTAACGTAGGTCAGTAAGAGGGGTTTACTGAATGGAGTGATCATGACGAATGCAGCCACGTTCTCACCGTCGTCTTTACCGCATTGGGAGAACACACCCGATGATCTGCCGATGGCTATCCGTGAGATCAAGCGTGCGCTTCGCGCTCGAATCGGGGCGTCCGGGCGCACGGTCGACGAGGTCTTCGCCGTAATCGAGGAGCGCGTCCGCGCGCAGGTCGAGGATATTCGCGATGCGAAGAGTCGCGGCGAATCTGTCTGGCCCGTAATCGATTACGCAGACATTGCGTCAGGTGACGTCACCCCCGAGCAGATCGAGAAGCTCCGCAGGCGGGGTTGTCTGGTGATGCGTGGCCATTTCGAGCGTGAACAGGCCTTGACCTGGGATCGAGAGATCGTCGACTACGTCGAGTCCAACAACTTCTTCGAGGAGTACCGCGGCCCGGGTGACGACTTCTTCGGCAGTGTCGGGTCCAAGCCCGAAATCTTCCCCGTCTACTGGTCTCACGCACAGATGCAAGCCCGTCAGAGCAAGCGAATGGCTGACGTCCAGACCTTTCTGAACAGCCAGTGGAAGAGCGAGTCCGATGGCGTCCAATGGTTCGACCCGACCCGCGACTCGCTCTACCCCGACCGTATCCGTCGGCGTCCGGAAGGCGCGGACTCCACGGGCCTGGGAACACATCTCGACCCCGGCACCCTCGATCTGTGGATGACCAGCGCCTACCAGCAGGCGTTCCGGCACCTCTTCGACGGATCCGTCGAAGAATACGACCCCTGGGACGCGGCCCACCGCACCTCCGGACCGCAGTATCCCGGTTCGACCATGTGCTCGGCATTCCGGACGTTTCAGGGCTGGACCGCATTGTCCGACATGGACCACGACCAGGGAGTGCTTCACACCGTGCCCATTCCCGAGGCGATGGGCTACCTTATGTTGCGGCCGCTGCTCGACGACGTCGCCGAAGACGACATGTGCAGCGTTACCGTCAACCAAGTGTTCCCGGCAAGTGAGAAATGGCATTCGCTACTGCTCGAAGCATTGTCGGGTATTCCCGACATCGAAGCGGGGGACTCGGTCTGGTGGCACGCGGACATGATTCACTCGGTCGCGCCGGTGACGAACCAGAAGGGTTGGGGCAACGTCATGTACATTCCGGCAGCTCCATGGTGCCCGCGTAACGAGGTCTACTCGGAAACCGTACGGGAGGCGTTTCTGTCGGGGTCCAGCCCGTCCGACTTCCCGGACGAGAACTACGAACGTAACTGGCCGAACAGGTTTCAGCCGTCGGATCTCAATGCTGTCGGCCGACATGGGCTGGGCTTGAGCTGAAAGCCGATGCGGCGAGTCTGGCCGCATTCGGATTCGTTTCGCGCACAGTAGTGCACGTCCGTCAAGAATTCTGCGCCCGATCGGACGGGCGCGGACTGCTGTGGCATCTCGCTGTGGTTCACACGTCGATCACGTTTGATCGAAACTGCTGTGCGGCACGGGGTGCTGCGGCACGTCACTGCCGCGAAGGGCGGCCCGTGGTGGCCGGTCGCAAGGTCATCGGATTCACCAATGGTTGGGAGAGGGCGTCGGTCTCAACGATGGCGTGCCGTTCTGTTGGAGAATGAGCTCGTTCGCCTCAACGGCGACTACCGCAGGGCCCGGCCTCGGCGTCGTACGTCGTTCGTGACGGCATCTTGATCACCGGTCAGAACCGAACCCGTCCGCTGCAGCAGCCGTCGAGCTCATCGGCTTGCGCGAAGCCTCCTAGGCCGGACGACTGTGGACTACGCCGTGCACACTGAAATTCGCACTCGCTCGCTTCCACGCCACCGAAAGAACGGGGCGTCGGGGTCGATCGCATAACCCTGGTTGACCGCCTCGACCCCGTGGCGCCAAGGTGATGTCGCAGTTCACAATTGATAGGAGGTCGTCAACGGTCAGGTGCCTCGCTGGCTCAGGAACGTGCTCGTTGGAGTCCTCTCGGCGGCCACCGGGGGTGCTACGATCTCGACTTCGTTGTGCTGTCGTCGACGAGCCGCAATGCCATTCGAGGGCACAGCCGTACAGCGTCACGCGCGCTGGCTCGGTGGTTGCTGTCGATCGCCGGTTCCGGCTCTCCCGCCAACGAGATCGGGTACCCCCATTCGTCCCGGGAGAGGAGCCCGGGGAGCAATTCGGTGCACAGACCTCGACCGTCACACCTCGTCCAGTCGATATGCAGGCGCAAATTGGCATGCGCAATTTCGGTGTTCATCGGAAATCGACTTTTGTCGTGGTGTCCGCCTCGGACGCTTCGCACGTTCCCGATCCGTGTAACCGAATGTCGCCGGCGAACGCCGTCAAGGCCGAACGGACGAGTCGGGCTGTGCCGTCCGGGTGGTGGCGCGCGCCTCTGCCGTCGACGAGGTTCGCGTAGCGGTGGACGAGTTCGACAGCGCCGGCGCCGGCTCGGCCCCGAGCAACGTCGGTTATGGCTACGGCAAGACGGGGTAGTCCGTTGAGGCACGGACCACATTGTCCCGCGCTTTCGTCGGCGAGGAATCGCACGGCGCGGGCGGTCGATTCCAGCCCGCACTCGGACGTCCCCAGCACGTGCACTACTCCCGCACCGGGGCTGGCACCCAGCGGTGCCAGTGCACTGTGGGAAAGCCCGAGGTTCGGTAGTTCCGCTCCGCGGAGCCAGGTTCCGTGGAAGCCGCCCATGAGCACGGCACGCGTCCGCTCCAGTCGAGCGCCCGCGTAATCGATCAACAATCTGTCGAGCGAGATGCCGACGGGGACCTCGGCCACCCCCGGCCGGGAGACCGCACCCGAGAGAGTGACGAGCATGGTCCCGGGTTCGTCCGGTGCGCCGGTGGAGCGGAACCAGCTGGCTCCGTACCGCGCGATCGTCGCGATATGGGCGAGTGTCTCGACGTTGTGGATCAGCGTCGGCCGTCCTCGCACGCCCGAGATCGACACGCTCGCGCGCTGATCTCGTGGCAGGGCGAGCTTTCCCTCGACAGCCGACAAGACGGCGGTCTTCTCGCCCGAGACGAAGTGCCCGGATGACTCGACCACAGTGACCTCGATGGGGTCCCACTGGGTCGCGCGTCGATCGTCGACGATTCGACGTAGCCAAGTCGCAAGATGTGAGGGCACGTAGAGGTACGCCTCGTTCGAGCCCAGTTGCGCTGCGGCCGTTGCCAGCCCGTCGAGTACCAGGTGTGGCGAATTTGTAAGCAACACTTCGTCCTTGCTGCTCAGTGGTTCCCCTTCGGCCCCGTTGGCGACTACCACCGGCCGCCGTCCTCGGGTGTTCGCAAGTTTCGTACCGGCCGGGAATCCTGCGCCGCCACGGCCGAGAAGGCCGGAGTCGACGATACTTCGGATGACGGTGGGGTCGTCGTGACGGAGTCGTCCGTACACGGTGTGGTGGCGGGTCAGGTCTGCCCCCGCGCCGGAGAGAATCCGTATGCACTGCTGGGATGTGGAGGGGGACGTCGTTACGGTTGTCATGCTGTTGCGCTTTCTCGTGTTCGGTGGTGTTCGACGAAGTCGTGACGGAGCCGGAATGTCACGGCTGTGACAACGAGGGCACTGCAGAGTGCGACGACGGACAGAAACCAGCCGTGCCCGGCATCGGTGCCGTTGCCGTTGCCGAGCGAGTGTGCGAGTGCGATCGGCCAAAGCGCGTACGAGGTCCAATGAACCGCGCGGAAGGTCTTGTACCCGACTCGGTGGCGGAAGATGCCCGTGACGATGATCGCGATCAACAGGTCCGCTGCCAGAGTGCCCAGCCCCAGCCAGAACGGGCGATAGTTGCCCAGGAACGGGATCACGTAGTCGACGAGGCGCAATTGCGCGTAGGGGTCGAATAACAACGACACGATGTGGACCGTGATGAGGGCGGTGCCGAAAAGCGCGGTGTTCTTGTGCAATTCGACGACTCCGAAGCGAGGCAACGACAGCAGGGGTCGTCCGGACCGAGTGAGAATTCCGGATGCTACGGAGAGGGTCAAGACGACGAGCGCGGCGGTTCCCATTCCGCGACCGAATGCCCAGAACGCTTGATCCATCACGCCGCCTTCGAGTCGTCGGGCCACTGCCTGGTTTGAGTCACGGAACTGTCGGCCGACACGAGTCGAGCGGGTAGGCCGACACGTTCCAACCACGGAAGCGCCCCGGACCCTTTGACGATGCATGCCGTGCTCACCGTATTGGCCTGCACACAGCTGTCCGCCACGACGGTGACGGTGCGCCAGTACGGATCGACCGGCCACCCGATCTCAGGGTCCAGAATGTGGTGCATAGTGCGACCGGCGTGAGCCCACCGCCTCCTCACGGTGCTGGACGTCGCCACCCCCGTCCCGGAACCCACGGACACAACCGTCGATGGTTCGTTGTCACCGTCGCAGACCTGGATGTGCCACCCGCCGTCAGGAGTGTGTCCACGGGTGGCGACGTCGCCACCGAGCGAGACGAGAACTCCGCACCCGAGCGTGGCAGAGACGAGATCGGCGCACCGATCCGCCGCGACGGCTTTGGCAGTGGCTCCGAGATCGAGGACTACTCCCTCAGGAACAGTGATCAATCCGTCGTCGAACGTCACCATCGTCCAGTCGGCGCGACGCGTCATCACCGCCGATGCAATCGCCGACGATATCGGCGCCCGGCCGTTGCCCAGTTCGGTGAAGTCACGGTCGTAGCCCCGAGCGATCAGCGCCGATCCCACCGTCGGATCGACTGCTCCATCGGTGAGTTCGGCGGCGCGCAGTGCGGCGGCCACGAACTCGGTCAGCATGGGACTCAGCGCTGTAGGCCGCCCCTTGGACGTCGCCAACTGCGACAGTTCGGAATCTTTACGAAAACGGCTGCAGGCCAGCTCGATCGAGGTCAATTCCGTTCGGACGAGGGACTCCGCAAGGTCTGTCGAGCGCGAGTCGGTGACGATCAGGTGGGCGGTCGTGCTCCATACGTCCCAGCTGGACTCACCTAATTCCAGGGTCGTCATGAGCCGTGGGTGGTGGTGTGCGACGACGTGCCACCCGATGACACCGACGGTGCGGACCCGAACCGCGGCGTCGCAGTATCCGTGCCGGCGGATGTCGAGGAGTCGGGTGCCGAGACAGTCGAGGTGGTCGTGGTCTCCCCGGCGGTATCGTGCGTGTCGAGGTAGGCCATCGAAGTGGCGCCGACCACGGTCGCCGCGCCGAGAGCGACCACCGCTGCTGTGGCATAACGGGTTCGGCGAAAACCCGATTCGGGTGTAGGCATAAGGGTTCCTTTCGGACGCAGGCAACTGATTCGATCGGTGCGCGTGTATTCGAGCTTGACTCCGAATTCTGTGTGCCTGCTGCGAGCACACTGCGATGGTGCTGGGGGTCCGGAGTCGTCGTTCGTCATGACCTCCAGCGTCGAGAATTCCGGGTCTGTCAGTCGAACAGGAGTCGAGCCCAGCTGCACCATGTGACACGGGCTCGATCGCGCTGTCAGCGGACGTCGAACACTTCACGAATTACAACGGCGTCGGCACCATCCCGTGATGGAAGGACGAGCTCACGAAGCTGCACAATCACGACGACTGTGCCAGGCGCCCGCGACCACCCGGGTACCGACATCGATCCGCCGGGACGGGTCACTGCCGTGGTCCACTGCCTCGATGACGATGCGCTCTCGGTCTCGCCGTCAGGGGGGCGAACATCGGGACCGGAAGCGCAGACTGATCGCTATTCGGGTCGAGAACCGGTACCGGTGTATCAGAAGCCCATGCCGCCACCGGGTGGGGTGCCCCCTGCGGGTGCGCCGCCCATTCCTGTCGCTGCTTGTTGGGTCGCGCTGTTGGCGTAGTCGTTGGTGGGGTCTCGGTAGATGGTGTGTACGTGTCCCCAGCCCGAGGTGGTGACGCCGGTGACGTCGGCGCCGGCGGATCCTTGCTGGGCGGCGAATTCGACGTATACGTCGGGTCCGGAGATCTGGAAGTAGATTCCGTCGCCCTGGGTCATGTCGTATGTGGTTGCGCCGGACCAGTTCACATAGGTGGAGTCGAGGGTTGCTTCGATTTTCGCGCGGGCGGTAGCTGTTGTCTGGTCGTCGGCCATTCCGGCCCAGTTGGCGATGACGTCGAGGAGTAGTTGTTTCTGCTCGTCGTTCAGATCGGCGCCGGAAAGTCCTGTACCGGTGGGGTAGTCGCAGGTCCCACCGGGTGCGCAGACCATGTTCGCCACGGTCTCACCCTGGTAGAGGGCGGCCTTCTGCTCGTCGGTGAGGCTGTCGTAGAACGCGAACGCGTCGGTGTAGATGCCGTCGAACGGCTGCACATCGTTACCGTTGGTGTCGGTGTATTCGGCGGGCTGGATGCCGAGATGTGTCGGGGCGAAGGTGATGGCATCGGCGGAGCCGTCGAGGGTGGCGTTGATGCCGAGGTGGTGACCACCGAACTGGACCTCCCACGCGCTGGTGTCGGACGGGTCGCCGAAGAACGCGATGTAGTACTGCCCCAACGACTCCTCGGTGGAGCTGCTGTTCTCGTGCAGGTATTCGTCGCCGCCCATGATGCCGCTGACGGTGGCGTAAGCGTCGTCGTTCAACAAGCCTTCGAGAACGGCGAGGGCCGCAGTCTTCTGTTCCTCGGTGAGGTCGGAGAGGTTCAGCCCGGCGCGGTCGACGAACGTGACCGGGAAATTGGACCACGACGTGGTCTTGGTGTCGTCGTCGAAAGAGTATTGGACCGCGTCGAGTTGTTCGGCGGTCAGCGTGGCCAGGAAGGTCTCGGCGGCGTCGGCGGTGGCCGAGATGGTTCCGGCGGTTGTCGTCGCATCGGTGGTCGTACTGCCGGGCGACGAGGCAGTCGAGGACGAGGTCTCGTCGCTCTGTGAGGCGGAGGTACTTGCAGTGGTGGTCGCGGTTGTGGTGTCTGCGGCGCAGCCGCTGAGGGTGAGACCGCCTACGAGCAGGGCGGAGGCGATGGCCAGACGGGCCCGCTGGCGGCGGGAGGTGGGCGATTGGCTGTGTATGTCGATCGTCATGGGGTGAACGGTATGGCTCGATCCTGCAAGGTCCCTGTGAGCCCGCTGTGCAGTTGCGGTGGGGCAGACCATGGTCGTCTTGTGGGCATCAACACGACCCGAACGAGTCACCGAGTTCGTCCCCGGAGCGGCGCTGGTCCCGTCGTGCTCGCGTGGCGGCTGATTCTTGACACAGGTCGGACTTCTATGAGATCTCGCACACCGGAAGCGCCGAGATCGGTGCGGTAATCGCTGCACCGCACCGGGAACCCACCCCAGCGCACACCGCGCCGCTCTGTCGCCAAACCGCCTCGACGAGATGTGGAACCTGCACCGGCCGTCGTCGGCCCGGATCCTGCGACACTGGAACTCGATTCCGGGTACTACTGCGCTGGCGTCCCGGGCATGGCCGTTGACGTCGAGGACCCGCATCGAGACACTGCTGCAGCGCACCCTCGACCTACTCGGCGACGCCCCCACACTCTGACGAATCCGGCGGAGGAGGCGCTGAAGTTCTACCACTCCGTCTTTCGCGGAAGACATCTTTCGAGCTTTGGCGGAAGAGATCATTCGAGCGCCGTACGGCGATGTCGAGGCGGACCAGTCCGTGGCTCGGCGACATCCACGGATGCTCGGCGCAAATCCAACGCCGACGCTGCGGGCTTCTGCGCCGAAGGGCATCGGGCCGCCGTTGCCTGACGGGCAGTGCGGGCTGGTGTTCGGTCCTGGGCTGGCCCGCGGATAGATGTAGGTGTTGCGCACCATCGAACAGCAGAGGCGGGTGGCATGCACGCCCCGGACGGTAAAGCTGCCGCGCCGGACTGGCAACCCGCATAGATTCGAGCGGCGCTGCCTTACCGGTCCAGCGCTCGGGTTAGCGAGAGGTTGGTCGCCGAAGCCACGCGGCTCGCAGGCGGCTACATCGAAGCGCCGATTGCCGCTGCTGCCGCAGTCCCCCGCGCCAGGCGGTGCTATCCACCTGTTGGTGTCGCATACTCTCGAACTCGATCGTCCGCGGATGGTTGCCGTGACTGCAGGGGCCATCACTCGTGTTGTGTTCCGAAAGCGGAGTATGCGTTGTTGGCGCCGCTCCCACCCGTCCGGCGCGATTGAACTGGTGGGAGCGACGCCAGGCAGGGTCTTCAGTCGAAAGCCGGCTCTCGCGAGTTCGCGGGCGAACCGACATCGGATGATTCGATGTTGCGGTCTTTTGTCTCGGGCATATAGGCGCAGCACGCCAAACTGAGTAGGCCATAGATCGCGAGCATCCAACCGATGGCGGAACTGCCGCTGATCTCGATCAGTTTTGTCGCGGCGATCGGAGCGACTCCGCCACCGATCACCGCAAACGTAGAAGAATTTGCTCTCCACACTCGCAGATGTGGATTAGTCTTCCATTCGGTATGGACCGAAGTGGCGGTTCCCGGCCAGTTCGGCCGCGAGCGGCGGCGGATATCCCCAGTCGCAGCGGCAGCGATCTGTCCACCACGACGTTCTTCATGACCAACGTCGAGACGAGTCGCTGAACCCCGGGCAGCGTGGCCAGGCTTTGGTCGTACAGCCGCTGAAATGCCGATCGGTCGTGCGTGATGACACGCATGAGGTAGTCGGGGTCACCGAACAGTCGTTGCACTTGAAGAACGTTGGGAACCTCGGACACTGCGTCCTCGAACGCGGTGATGGTGCCTCGGTCGGCAGTGTGCATGCTGACGAACATGAGAGCCTCGAATGTGAGGCCCAACACCTCGGCATCGAGTAATGCCCGATATCGGCTGATAGCGCCCTAGGACTCCAATGCTTTGACTCGCCTGTGACAGGGCGAGACGCTCGAGCTGACACGGTCGGCGAGTTCCGTGACGGTCAGTCTCCCGTCCTGTTGTAACTCCGCAAGAATTTTCTTGTCGACTGCGTCCATGGAGGAGAATTTACCAACTTGGGCGCTCGTTCTTGATCAACATGATCAAAAGCGCCCACCCCATGGGAATAGCATTCTGATCCATGGACGCAACGACTCTCAGCCATGTGTATCTCGACCTGACCACCCCACACATCGCTGACGCATGTATGCGGCTCGGCGTTGATGTTCGGTGTGCACCGACGTCCGTCCGGCCGTTGTGGAACAACATTCATCTTGTGGGGCGTGCACGACCTGTGGCCCATCATGGAAGCGTCGATGTGTTTCTCGAGGCCATCGATCACGCAGAGAAGGGCGAGGTATTGGTGGTGGACAACGGCGGCCGCGAAGACGAGGCGTGCGTCGGTGACCTGATTGCACTGGAGACTGCCAGTGCGGGACTAGCAGGTATCGTGATCTGGGGACTACACAGAGATACTGTGCAACTCAAAGCCATTCACCTACCGGTCTTCAGTGGAGGGTCTCTGCCGAACGGCCCCGACCGCGGACGAGCCGGTGGTGAACTGCTTGTGGAGCAAGTCCGGTGTGGTGACCACATCGTGACCAGAGACGATTACGTTGTCGCAGACGACGACGGCGTCGTGTTCGTGCCGATGAGGGACGCTCCTGCCGTCGCAGATCTCGCGACGGTCATTCGCGATACGGAACGAACGCAGGCCGCGAAAATGATTACAGGTACGACGTTTCGCACCCAGTCTCAGTTCGATGACTACCGGGCGGCCCGTGAGTCGGACTCCTCGGTCACCTTCAGAGACCACCTCCGCTCGATCGGAAGAGCTATCGAGGAGTAACCGACGAACTCGTCATCTACGAGGGCTTTCCCAGTCCCGAGGGAACGGAATCTCGAGCAACTGCCGCGGGACAGCGGAATATTCGGTTGCGGCAAACAGTGAGCCCGACCGCACGACGACGGCCTTGCTTCGCACCATCGACTCGACCAACTCGCTCGACAACGATTCAGGGGAGGTCCGTAGCAGATGCGCGGCGTCGGTCAACCACATCCGTCGAGTCAGGTACTCGTCGACGCCGGCGACGGTGATTCCGCCGCGAATCATCAACGCGAAGGCGAATATTCGACGTATTCCATACCAGACCGCGCCGTCTGGATCGTCGACGAGGCGATCGGCCCGGCGTAGTGCGTTGTCGAACGCGGCGGCGGGATCAACCGGAATCGGACCGTGCGCAGGAATCACAGTCAGTGGCTTCAACTGCGCGAGTTTGCGGAGCGAGGATGCTGCCACGGCAGCTACGTCCGGTCCGTCCTGGGCGCGATCGACCCACCCGATGTCGTAGTCGGACAGTGCATCTCCCACGATCAGCACTCGCTCGTCCGGTTGCCACAGGGCGATATGTCCGGCGGTGTGACCAGGGGTGAGCACCACCTGCCAATCTGTGTCGCCGAGTCGCAGGACGGTATCGCCCGTCAGCGGCTCGTCCACGGAGTACGGCGCAACGGGCTGGTCGAGGTATTCGGCGGAGCAGCATCCCGGGTCCCTGCGCGCGAGCGCGTCGGCATCCGGAACGCTGGCAGCAATACCTGCGCCCCTCGCCTGAAGGAGCCCGTTGGCCCCGACGTGATCGGAATGCCAGTGTGTGTTCACCACGCGGTGCAGGTGCCGGGTGTGCGCCTGCACCCACGCGGCAGTGTCTTCTGCGTGCGCGACGAACCCACTGTCGACCAGTGCGGGTGTCGCCCCGTCGATCAACAGCAGGTTCGAGTCGGGGAACGGACGCTGCTGCCAGATCAGCCAGTCCGGCAGCAGGCCTCGGTCATCTGCCACGACTCACCACTCGGCGGGCCTGCCCTTGAGCTGTTCCCAGTAGCGACGATGCGCGCGTCGAGACCCATCGCTGGTCATGCCGGCCGCGAGTTCCGCTACGTCGAGAGGATCCGATAGTTCGGCGATATCGCGCAGTGCGGGTGCCTGCAGGGCGCGTTTGGTGTACGCGTAGTTGCCGATGGAGTCCTCGGGAGTCGATTCGGCGATGGCCACTGCCCGGTCCAGAAGCTCGTCCGCCGGGGCCAGTTCGTGGACGAAACCCAAACGAAGCGCGTCAACGGTTCCGTATATCTCTCCTTGCAGACACGCCCGAGACGCCACGGGCTCACCCCACGCGTAGGCGAGCATTCGGAGGTACACCGCAGGCATCGGAATTCCGATAGGGACCTCGTTGATTCCGAACTTGGCGCCTTCGTCGACTGCCACCCGACGGTCGCACACAGCAGCGGTGATCAGACCGCCTGCGAACGCATGGCCGTTGACCGCTGCCACGGTGGGGCGTGGATAAGTGAAGAGCCGCATGTTCGTGGCGCGGTAGTCCTGGAACCAGGAGGCGACGGTCTCGGTATCGCCCGCGAACAGAGGGAAGTGCTCACCCAGGTCGAGTCCCGCGGAGAAGCGAGTGCCGGTGCCGGTCAGCACGACAGGGGAGTCGGTGTGCTCGCGTTCGAGTTCGTCGAATGCGTCGTGCAGGTCGGCGAAGAACGCTCTGTTCTGTGCATTGACGGGGTTGGTGTTCATGGTGACGACGGCAACGCGTCCACGCCGTTCGATGGTCCAGCTCATATGTGTGTATTCCTATCCGATAGCTGAAGTGGGGTGGCCGGTTGTGGGTGTGATGCCCAGGATGTCGCGAGCACGCTCTCGCATCTCGGCTTTGCGTACTTTGCCGCTGACGGTCATGGGGAATTCATCGACGCAGTGCACGAACCGAGGGATCTTGTATCTGGCAAGCTTGCCCGAGCAGAAGTCGCGCAGACCGTCGGCATCGATGGGGGCCGCACCGGACCTCAGGCGAAGCCACACCATGAGTTCTTCGCCGTACTTGTCGTCCGGAACCCCGATGACCTGAGCGTCGAGAATGTCGGGGTGGGCGTAGAGAAATTCCTCGATCTCTCTGGGGTAGATGTTCTCCCCACCGCGGATGACCAAGTCCTTGATGCGGCCGGTGATGGCAACGAATCGCTCGTTGTCCATCGCAGCGAGATCTCCCGTGTGGATCCATCCGTCGGCGTCGATGGTTTCGGCTGTCTTGTCTGGTTGATTCCAGTAGCCCAGCATCACGGAGTAGCCCCGTACACAGAGCTCGCCGGGCTCACCACACGGCACCGTGTTCCCGCTGACCGGATCGATGATCCGAAGTTCCACGTGAGGGTGCGCGCGTCCGACCGTGGACACCCTGCGCTCGAGGGGGTCGTCGACCGCCGTCTGTGTCGACGCAGGCGAGGTTTCGGTCATGCCGTAGGCAATTGCGACCTCGGGCATCCACTGGGCGATCTGCTTCATGATCTCGACGGGACACGGCGAGCCGGCCATTATGCCGGTTCGGATGGTGGAGAGATCGAAAGTATCGAACCCGGGTACCTCCAGGAGGGCGATGAACATGGTGGGCACGCCGTACAAGGAGGTGCAGCGCTCCTGCTGACAGGCCATCAACGTCGCGGCCGGGTCGAATGCAGGGGCGGGGATGACGACGCACGCGCCGTGCGCTATCGCGCCGAGGTTGCCCATCACCATGCCGAAGCAGTGGTAGAACGGCACCGGCACGCAGATCCGATCTTGCTCGGAGTAGCCGACCATGTCGCCGACGAAATACCCGTTGTTGAGAATATTGCGGTGTGAAAGCGTCACGCCTTTCGGGAACCCTGTTGTGCCCGAGGTATATTGAATGTTTATTGGCTCGCTCGCGTCGAGAGTGCCCTGTCTGACCGTCAGCGGATGAGCCGGGAGGCGGCTTCCTCGGGTCAAGAGGTCCGCCCATTTCTCCGTCCCGAAGAACACCACCTGTTCGAGGGCCGGGGATTGCGGTGCGGCCGTGGCGAGCATCGCCGCGTAGTCGGACGACTTGAACGACGGCAATGCGAACATCGTGCTGATGCCGGATTGGGACAGTACGTATTCGAGTTCGTGCGCCCGGTATGCGGGGTTGATCGCCACTAGTATCGCGCCCACTTTGGCTGCGGCAATCTGCACGATCGTCCATTCGGGGCAGTTCGGCGCCCAGATGCCGACCCGATCGCCTGCCTGGACACCGATATCGATCATCGCCGACGCCAATGCATCGACATCCGAACCCAATGTTGCATACGTCCAGCGGCGACCGGACTGCACGTCCACGACAGCTTCGCGATCAGGGAATGACGTAACTGTGCGGTCGAACGCATCCCCGATCGTGTCGTCCAGCAGGGGCGTCTCGGTCGGTCCGGCGGCATAGCTCGGTTGCGGGGTCATGTGTGCTCCTCCGTTCACATGATCGAATGTGACGCAGAGAACTCCCGAGCGGCACCCCCGAAGGTGGGTCTGCCGCCCTCCACCCCCTTTCGGGGGTACAGGATTGCCTCAGTGTGACCGTACTCACTACTGTCGGGAATAGATCCCGAGGAGGTAAGTGAATGGACAGCCCGTTCGAGCCCGCACTGCCTATGGAGAGAAGGATCCTCGCTCGGTCGCTCGAACAACTCCGCCGTCAGGCAGGAATGGACATGGTTTTCGGAGGTCCGGTGCACCGGGGTGCAGCGGCGATGGAGATCACCGATCTGACCGGAGTGCGTACCCGGTCCGCTGTGAACCTCGTCGTCCGCAACGGGGAAGGACTCGGCGGCAAAGCGCTACGGCTCGCTCGCCCGGTCTCGGTAGCGGACTACTTCTCTGCTCAGGGAATCACGCACGTCTACGACCACGCGGTTCGGCCGGAGGCCATCGAAACTCTCGCCGCACTTCCGATAGTCGTCGATCGCACGCCACGAATACTGGTGTACCTTGCTGCTCGCACCCATGTGCCGCTGGGTGATCGATGGTTCGACAGCTTCACCCCGTTCATCAGGCGTCTCGAGCGCGACATCGCTGTCGAGGACGAAGTTTCTCGTCGGATGAGTTTGCTCAGGACGCGCACCCCGGCCGACCAGCCTGCTCTCAGTCGCGCCGACATGTGCGACATAGCAAGGGAACTCACAGAACTTGCTGTGGCTGTCGAAGACGACGTCCTACGCAGGCGCATCGAGGCGATCGGCAACCGGTTCGCACCGATCGAGATGTCGATTGCGGGCGGGGCACCCCCGATGACGCTTCGTCCTCGCGAAATCGACGTTCTCACAGAGATTGCACGCGGTTCCAGCAACAAGGATGTCGGCGAGGCCTTGGGGCTTCTCCCCAACACCGTCAAGTCTTATCTCAAAAGCGCGATGCGCAAGCTGCATGCCGGCAACCGCATGCAGGCCGTGCTGATCGCGCGCGAACGTGGCCTCATCCGCTGACGGAACTACCCTCGAAAGGGGTTACGGGAGAACGTGACCCACTTTCGGGGGTTCTCCGTCGATGTAACGACGCTCACACTTCTTCTCGTACACAGCCCGTCGGTTATCGGACCGCCCGGGCCCGTCGAGCAGGAGATCTCATGTCCAGAATCATCGACCCGGTAGGCGCACCCCCTGCCACCCCCATGCGCCGCGTCGCGATAGCGAGCTGCACCGGCACCACGATCGAGTTCTACGATTTCTTCATCTACGGCACGGCAGCGGCTCTGGTATTTCCGAAAGTCTTCTTTCCGGCACTCGGCACCGCGGCCGGCACAGTCGCCTCGTTTGCCACCTTTGCGGTGGCGTTCGTTGCACGTCCACTCGGCGCGGCGATTTTCGGGCACTTCGGCGACAGAATCGGCCGAAAGAAGACTCTGATCAGCACCCTGCTGCTCATGGGCATCGCCACCGTTCTCATCGGTTGTATCCCCAGCGCATCCTCCATCGGGATCGCAGCGCCGATTATTCTGGTTGTGCTCCGTGTCGCGCAGGGTCTTGCCGTCGGCGGTGAGTGGGCCGGTGCAACTCTGTTGGCAACCGAGTACGCCCCGAAAGAGAAACGAGGACTCTATGCTCTGTTTCCGCAACTCGGCCCATCGCTCGCGTTCGTTCTTTCCAGCGGCACATTCTTGATCGTCAACCTGTTCGTCGGTGAGACCTCGAGCGCCTTCCTCGACTACGGCTGGCGAATCCCGTTCTTGGCCAGCGCTCTTCTCGTCCTGATCGGACTTTACGTTCGCCTGAAGGTCGAAGAAACTCCCATGTTCGCCCGCCAGGCGCCGCGCCGAGGATCGGCGACGGGGCCGCTGATCGGGGTGTTCAAGAATCAGCCGCGCGAACTGTTGCTCGCTGCAGGCTCGCTGTCCATGATGTTTGCATTCTTCTACATCGGGACCGCCTACCTCACGTCGTACGGCACCTCCATTCTCGGCCTGAGCCGAACCGCCGTCCTGTCCCTGGGGCTGCTCGCCGCTCTCGTATTCGCAGCGGCCACCGCGCTCGCGGCCGCGTTCTCGGACCGTGTCGGACGCCGCAGGATGGTGCTGGGATCGTGCGTGCTGTCGATTCCCGGGGGTTTGTTGTTGTTCCCGCTCATAGACATCGGATCGCCGGTGGCATTCTTTGCCGGTCTGACCCTTGCGCTGGTCGTGATGGGCATCTCGTACGGCCCCGCCGGTGCGCTGCTGCCGGAGATGTTCAAGACCGAGTATCGATACACCGGTGCAGGCATGGCCTACGCCATCGCGGGAGTCGTCGGCGGTGGTACCGCCCCGACGCTGGCTGCTGAACTGGCAAGTCGCCACGGAAGTCACGCAGTGGGGTGGATGCTCGCAGGCTTCGGCGTCCTGAGCCTTCTGTGCGCTGCGTTCCTTCCGGAAACCCGCAATCGCGCAATGGAACAGGACTCCTGTTCAGGGCTGCCTCCACGTTCTGCACACGTATAGATCGATCTGATTCCGAGCGAAAATCGATTGACGAATCAAAGGAAACCAATTGTTCGACAACGTATTCACCCGAACCTTCGGCATCGAACACCCGATAGTCTGTGGGGGAATGACCGCCGTCGGGACTTCCGACTTGATCGGGGCAGTAGCAAATGCCGGCGCGCTCGGATTCCTGACTGCCCTGACCCAACCCAGTCCCGACGCATTGGTGAAGGAGATCGCGCGATGTCGGGATCTCACTGACAAGCCTTTCGGTGTCAACTTGACCATTCTGCCCACGATCAACCCCGTGCCGTACGACGAATATCGCGATGCAATCATCGCGGGCGGGGTCACGATCGTCGAAACAGCGGGTGGCAACCCACAGCCTCACTTACCGGCATTTCGTGCGGCGGGTGTGAAGGTCGTACACAAAGCGGTGTCGGTGCGACATGCGCTGAAAGCCGAGCAGATCGGCGTCGACGCGGTCAGTATCGACGGTTTCGAATGCGCAGGGCATCCCGGTGCGGACGACGTTCCCGGTTTGGTCCTCATTCCCGCCGCTGCTCAGGTGCTGACGATCCCGGTCATCGCAAGTGGCGGTATCGCTACAGGAGCCGGCCTGGTGGCCGCCCTTGCGCTCGGCGCTTCTGCCGTGAACATGGGAACGCGGTTCATGGCCACCACCGAAGCCCCGATTCACGACAACGTGAAGAAACAGATCGTGCGAAACACCGAACGCGATACGGTGCTCGTGTTCCGTGAATTCGACAACACCGCTCGGGTGGCACGAAATGCCATCTCGGAGGAGATCGTCGAGATTTCGAGGCGCACCGGCGCCACATTCGCCGACATCGCAGATCTCGCCAGCGGAAAGCGCGGCCGGCAACAGGTATACGGCAACGGCGATATCGACGGCGGTATGTGGTGGGCGAGTCAAGCCCAGGGTCTGATAAATGACGTATCCAGCTGTGCAGATGTGGTGCGATCGATCATCGACGATGCGCGCCGCATCGTGACCGGTACCCTCCCCGAACAGATCCGAGGTTGACGCACGATCCGGCCGCGGCGTGATTCGAGTCAGCGAGAACTTTTCACGTCGATTTTGTAGTAGGCGATTTTGCGATACAGAGTTGCCCTGCTCATTCCGAGGCGTTCGGCGGCCTGCTGCATCGTCATCGGGCCGGTGGAGAGAAGGCGTACGATTTCGCCGCGCTCGAAGGCCTCGATGCTGGACAGTCGACGTATGGGGCCGGCCAGGATTTCGGTGGGTAGTACGTGTGTGTCGACAACATCGGAACGCCCGACCGCCCGAGTGATCGTCGACTTCAGTTCGGCGACGTCGTGCGGCCAGTCGTAGTTACGTAAAGCGCGTTCCGCTGCGTCCGTGAACTGAACGTCGCGGCCGCGCATCTCGCGGGCGAAGTGCCGGGCGAGGGGGAGGACGTCGTCGGGACGGTCCTGAAGGGCCGCGACGGAGACGACCGATCGGACGCGCCTGCGGAGAGCCGTCGGCACCGACTCGAGCCGTTCGGCCGTCATCGAAACAGGCATGCGCAGTACGTCGGATGCGAACAGCAGGCCGTCGAGATGCTCGGCGGCGTATGCGGGCAGGGCGTCGACGTCCCGGACGACGATTGCGGTGTCCGGTCGACCGGCTTCGAACGACCACAGGTCGAGCCAGGTCTGCAGATCGTCCGGTTCCGGTGCGGATGCGACGAGGATGCGGTGCCGAGGAAACGCTGCTCGAGCGGATTGTTCGAGCAGCGTCGAACGTCCGCTGCTCGCCCTGCCGATCGCGGCGACGGCCATGCCGTCGTCCATCGCGGATCGTGCCTCGGCCAGTGCCGTCGTCCACTCGGAACCGAGGTCTGCGACGGCGCGGCCCGCGGCGTGCACGACCCTGAAGAGGCCGCGCCGCGTCGTCGGACGCGGCGTGTTCCCCGTACCGCGTGCCAGCATCGACGTGCGGATGGTGCTGGCCGCCGACCTGGCGAGCGTCAGCAGCAGATCACTCGACGTTCGCGCCCATGTCGTCAGGTTCACTGCGCCTTCCAGCCTGCCCGTGGCAGGGTCGACGACCGGTGCAGCGGCACAGGTGAAACCGGTCAGACTGTGCGAGTAGTGCTGCTCGGCTCTGACGAGGGTGGGTGCGATGTCGGCGAGCGCCAGACCGAGACCGTTGGTGCCCACCTCCCGCTCGGAGTAACCGAAGCCGGGAGCAAGATGCACCGCGTCGAGTGCACGCAGCAGAGCATGATCGCCGCTGACCCTGCTCAGGACAACACCGTCGGCGTCCGTCAGCATCATGCCGACGGGTTCGCTGGACAACGTTCGGTGCAGATCGACGAGTACCTCGTTGCCGCACTCGTGGAACAGGGATTCCGGCGTTTCGGTGCCCGCGAACACCGGCTCCACGGCGTCGATCGAGATGCCGTACCGCTCACTACGCAACCACGACGCACGTAGACGAACGGGCACCAGGGTGTCCGGTACGTCGTCGCGGCGGTTCAGGGCGGGGTGGTCGTCGATCACCGAAGTCCTCGTGGTCGGGAGTGCGCACCGTCTCCGATGCGTGTGATCCAGATTACATAAGAGGACGACGATGCGACGTCTCAGATTGAGACAGCCAGGGCCTCGGCTGCCGGGGCGATCGGACCTACCGTCGAACTACGAACTGTGGCGCCAGTCACACGACGGAAGGAATTCGACATGTACAAAAAGGGTGACGACAGCTTCTTCATCGTCGACGCGCACGTGGCGTTGTGGGATGCGCGCAGGGAGAACCAGCGCAACATCCACGGCAAGCAGTTCATCGACTGCTTCTACGACTACCACCGCAACCTGTCACCGGAATCCGAGCTCTGGACGTACGACGAGTACCTCTACCAGGGCGGCGAACGCCTGATCAAAGACCTGTTCATCGACGGTTACGTCGACCACGCGATTTTTCAGCCGGCTCATCTCGGCGAGTTCTACGTGAACGGATTCGGTCAGACCGAGGAAGCGTGGGCGCTGACCCAGAAGCATTCCGACATCTTGACGTACAACCACAATTTCGACCCTCGCAACGGCGAGGCGGGCCTCGATCAGCTGCGGGCCGATGCCGAGCGATTCGGCTTGAAAGGCGTGAAGCTCTACACCGCCGAGTGGAACGGTGATTCCCGCGGATACAAGCTCGACGACGACTGGACTCGCCGCTACCTCGAGGTATGCCGTGAACTCGGGATCACCAATATCCACGTCCACAAGGGCCCGACGATCAGGCCGCTCGACCGCGACGCCTTCGACGTCGCCGATGTCGACCACATCGCGACCGACTTCACCGATCTGAACTTCGTCGTCGAACACTGCGGACTACCTCGCCTCGAAGACTTCTGCTGGATCGCCACCCAGGAACCGAACGTGCATGCCGGACTCGCCGTCGCCATGCCCTTCATGCACACCAGGCCGAAGTACTTCGGTCAAATCATCGGAGAACTTCTGTACTGGCTCGGCGAAGATCGCATCCAGTTCTCCTCCGACTACGCCCTGTGGACTCCGAGGTGGCTGATCGAGACATTCGTCGACTTCCAGATCCCCGACGAGTTGAGCGAGTATCCACAGATCACCCTGGACCAGAAGAAGAAGATCCTCGGCCTGAACGCCGCGAAGATGTACGACATTCCGGTCCCGGAGGATCTCCGTCTTGCCGATGCCGACGAGACAGAGACCGGACCTCGCGGCGCAGAACAGGCCGCTGACGAGCACCTGGTTGGTGCGTAACCGTGCCGGACATCAGAGAAGCCGCGGCGCTGGAGGCGCTCGGGGCGGTGGTCGATCCCGAGCTCGACCAGCCCATCACCGATCTCGATTTCGTACAGTCGGTCACCGTGTCGGGCGAGGGTGACGTAGTGGTGCACTTGCGGCTTCCGACGTCGTTCTGCGCGCCCAACTTCGCGTATCTGATGGCATCGGATGCGAAAGATGTTCTGACGACGCTCGAGTGGACCGCGCAGGTGACCGTCGAACTCGACGATCACCACGATTCGGCGATCATCAACACCGGGCTCGCCGCCGATGCGGGCTACCGCGGTACGTTCGCGCACGAAGCAGAAGACGATCTGGACGAGCTCCGGACGACCTTCCAGCGGAAGGCCCACGTCGCGGCGATGGAGCGGTGCTTGACGGCGCTTCTGCGGAGGGATCCGTCACGAGACATGCGTGAGATGGGCACTGTGCTGCTGGGTGAGCTGCCCGACGACGAGACGACACATGCACTGCTGCGGCGACGAAGCACCATCGGACTGCCGACGACTCCGGACAGCATTGTGATGGTCGATCACGAGGGAAACGACTATGCCCAGATCGACGTACCGCTTGCATTGCGACGTGCACGGTCGACGCGCATCTCGATCGACGGCAACGCGCACTTCTGCCGAGGGTTGCTTCGGACCCGCTACGACGACCCCGATCGCACCACTGTCAACGCTTGAACCCCCGTTAAGGACGAGAAGATGAGCACGATGAGAGCCGTACAGGTTGTGGGATACCACGACAAACTGAAGATGACCGAGCTCCCGATTCCAACGCCCACAGGACCTTTCGACGTCATCGTGAAGATCGGCGGCGCCGGGGTGTGCCGAACCGACCTGCACATCCTGGAAGGGCAGTGGGCAGAGAAATCGAACGTACAGCTGCCGTACACGATCGGTCACGAGAACGCGGGATGGGTGCACGCGGTCGGGTCCGCCGTCACCAACGTCGCCGAAGGCGACAAGGTGATCGTCCACCCGCTGATCACGTGCGGACTGTGCCGCGCCTGCCGATCGGGGGACGACGTGCACTGCGAGTTCAATCAGTTCCCCGGCATCGACACCAACGGTGGATACGCCGAGTACCTGAAGACGTCCGCGCGAAGCGTCGTCAAGATCGACGACGCGCTCGAACCCGCCGACGTCGCGGCCCTCGCCGACGCAGGCCTGACGGCGTATCACGCGGCAGCCAAGGCGTCGAAGCACCTGACACCACGTGACAAGGTGGTCGTCATCGGTGCGGGAGGCCTGGGACACATCGGTATCCAGGTACTGAAATCGCTGACGGCCGCGGAAATTGTCGTCGTCGACCGCAACAAGGCGGCCGTCGAACTGGCCACGTCCATCGGGGCCGATCACGGCATCGTCGCCGACGGCACCCACATCGACCAGGTACTGGAACTCACGAACGGCAACGGCGGAGAAGCCGTCATCGACTTCGTCGGCGAAGGCGGCGCGACGAAGGAAGGCGTGGCGATGCTGCGCGGCGCCGGCAACTACTACGTCGTCGGATACGGCGAGAACATCGACGTCCCCACCATCGACATCGTGTCCTCCGAGATCAACATCATCGGTAACCTGGTGGGGTCCTACAACGACCTGTGCGACCTGATGGCCTTGGCTGCTCGGGGATCGGTGGTGTTGCACACCGCGAAGTACGCGCTCGACGACTTCCAAAGTGCCATCGACGATCTCGATGCCGGGGCCATCCGCGGCCGTGCGATCCTCACACCCTGATCTCGTCACCGTATAGGAGCTTTCATGATCTTCATCGTCGTCAAGTTCGAGACCAAGCCCGACTGGACCGAGCGCTGGCCGGAGCACGTGGCCGAGTTCACCGCAGCAACACGCGCCGAGGAAGGCAATCTGTGGTTCGAATGGTCACGCAGCCTGGAAGAGCCGAACGTCTACGTCCTCGTCGAGGCATTCCGCGACGGTGACGCAGGTGGAGCGCACGTGAACAGCGATCACTTCAAGAAGGCCGTCGAAGAACTGCCGAAGGGACTCGCCTCCACTCCGAAGATCATCAGCGAGACCATCGACGCCACCGGCTGGGGCGAGATGGGGGAAATGAAGGTCGGCTGACCGAAACCCTCGGTGGTGCGCACGGACGCGCACCACCGAGGGTCCCGGTGGTACCGGATCAGCGCAGCGCGTGAAACCCGGAGCGATAGAACACCAACGGCGAGCGATCACCGGCCGCTGCGTCGAGCTGATGAACCTCTCCGACCACCAGATCGTGATCGCCCAGCCGCTGCACCGAGGTGATCGTGCAGTCGATCCATCCGTGTACCCCCTCGAGAACGGGACTTCCACTCGGCGACGGTTCCCACGCGACGCCGTCGAACTTGTTGCCTCCGGAACGCGAGAACCCCCGGCACACATCGACTTGATCGTGCGAGAGAATGTTCGCGCAGAATCGTCCGGCAGCAGCGATTCTCGGGAAAGTCGTCGAGGTGTGCGCGACGAAGAATGCCACCAGTGGTGGTTCCAACGACACCGACGCGAACGATCCGACGGCCAGCCCGATGGGAGTGCCCTCGGAATCGAGTGAAGTCACGACCACTACCCCCGTGGTGAATTCGCCGAGCACCGTGCGGAAGTGGGCCGGGTCGACAGCGGTGTCGTTCATGAAAGTCCTTACCTTTTAGGGGAATATGCGACGACGGTGAGGCCCGCGGGCGTGGTCAACGGAAGGTGTGTCTCGTGCCCACCGACCGCGGGTTCGCCGACCGTCCACCCCAGACGTGCCGCCTCCCGTGCAACGGCGTCGAGATCGGCGGTCTTGGCGAGCAGAGACCACGGAGGCCCCTGCTCGTCGGACAGACTGAGTCCAGGAAACACCGCCCACGCAGCGCCGTCGGAGAACGAGGCCGGGCCGAAGATGTCGGTCAGGTCGCGGTGAGCGTCTGCCCAGTGATCGGCCGAGTGCATCACCGTGACCTTCTCGAACAGATTCGTCAACGATTCGCTCACGGTGCGGCCACGCGAGCGACTTCGTCCAGTGCGCCCTGGTAGATCTCGCCGATTCCGGTCTCGAGCTGCGATTCGAGGGCAGCCGGATCGTCACCGGCAGCGGTGAACTCGGCGTCCCACGAGATGACGGATCCCGTCGCGGTGGCGTCGACGCGGATGGTGGAGGTGTACTTCGCGAGCGGAAGTGGCCCGTCGATGTATTCGTAGGTGTACGTGCGGTTCTCGTCGTCGTGGGACACGATCCGCTCCCGGGCGGGATTACCGTCGGTGAAGACGACGTGGCGTACGTCGTCCTCCAGACGTGAGGTCTCGAGCGACGGTATCCAGTTCGCGGCGCCGGCCGGGTCACCGACCACAGCCCACACCGATTCCGCGGACTGCGAGTACTCCTGGCGCACAGACACCGATGCCATGTCCGATCACCGCCCGAGTTCTGCGTTGTACTTCTTGGTCATGTGGTCGACGGCCTTGCGGTGCTCGTCGGCCTGCCCTTCTCGGACGGCCTGCGCACGCTCGGCGGCGTCGAGCATCGGCTGCGCCTGGCCCTGGAAGTACGGCATGACGTCCTGGGCGAACAGTTCGTAGGAACGCTTGGTAGCCTGCGGATTCGCCCAGTCGTGGCCCTGTACCAGCAAAGTCCCGAACCCGCCCGACTGATCGACAAGGCGCTGTACTTGAGCGCGGGCCTGCTCGGCGGTACCGATGACGCCGATGCCGGAGGTGTTGATGAAGTCGATCATTTCCTTCTTGTTGGTACCGCGAACATCCATCTGCGGGAACGCGGCAACATGTTGAAGGTAGTTGAACCAGTACTCGATTCCGTGTTCGACGTCCTCGTAGGCCTGCTCGACGGTCTCGGCAATGTGGAACGGTCCGACGAGACGCCACGTCGAACGGTCCACCTCGTCGGCGCGGCCTGCCTGCTCGGCGAATTCTTCGAGCATCCCCCAGTGATGCTGCAGCGCGCTGAACCCGTCGGGCGTGAGAGTTGCTGCGATGGAGAGCAATCCGATGCCGTGCTTCCCGGCCAGGCGAGCACCGGTGGGCGACGCGATGGCCGCGACGACGACGTCGAACAGCGGGTCGGAGTACGGCGCCATCTGAATCTTGGCGTCGAACAGTTCATGGGTCCGAGTCTTGGCGGTGACGGTCTCCCCGCGCAGCAGACGCATGATGATGTCGGCGTTCTCGGCGAGCAGTTCTCTTGTGTCGATCTGGGACAGACCCAGCATCGCGGCGTCGGTGGGAAGCGAGCCCGGTCCGAGCCCGAACAGGACACGGCCGTGCGTGAGGTGATCGAGCATCACCATCCGCTCGGCCGCCCACAGTGGGTTGTGGTAGCTCACGGACGTGACGCCGGTGCCCAGCTTGATGCGGCTCGTACGCTCACCCGCCGCCGCGATCATGATCTCGGGAGAGGCATAGATCTCAGCGCCCGCCGAGTGGTGCTCGCCGAACCACGCCTCGTCGTACCCCAGTTTCTCCAAGTACTCCACGAGCTCGAGATCGCGCTGCAGAAGCAGCGTCGGATTCTGCCCGGGGGTGTGGATCGGGGCGAGGAACGTTCCGAACTTCAGGCGCGTCATGTGATCTCCAGGTGTGACGGGCAACATTGTCACGATCACCGTATGACCCACGACACAGCGTGAAACAGTCCTCGAAAGAGGACAGTTACGGTGTGCCCCGCCGAGACACCGACGCCGCGAGGGCAGAGCGATTGCGGAAACCGGTCGTGTCGAAGATGCGGCTGACGTATTTCTTGACTGTCATCTCCGTCAAGTTCAGCTCGACCGCGATCTCCGCGTTGGTCAGACCGTCTCCGATCAGCTCCGCGACATCCCACTGCCGTGGGCTGAGCCCGACGAGCGGGTCCGTCTCGGGTGGCGCTTCGCCGATGGCGACGGATCTCGCGCTCGCACGCAGATGACCGGCCAGGAACTTCATCGCGGTGATGTCGCTCCGATCCCAGTACCGTTCGCGGTCGAACATGCCCACCAGCGCCTCACCGTCGGCGAACCGCAGATGGATCGCCGATGCCGTGCCCATTCCATGCGGCGCAAGATAATCCTCGACGTAGGAACGCTGGGGCACGGGAAGTCTCGCCAGATCATCGAGTGTTGCGAAGCCGTCGTCGGTGAGTACGCGTCGTGCCTGGGGGAGCGCGAACACGTCCTTGTCTCGCCACCTCTCCTGGTACTCGCCTAGCAACGGCTCGGCTGCACCGGTGAGCAGGGGCGCGGGATCGGCGAACAACGTCGGGTAAGTCGTGCCGAAGAAGAACGTCACGTCGCGGACGTCGAACACCGTCGCGATGGCATCCACCAAAGCTTCCTTGTATCGAGTCCCACCTGCCGACGAGCGCGCAACTTCCAGGACTTCCAGGATTCGACGCATGTGCTCGGCGGACAACACGTCCTGCCACGACCGCGTGTGCTCCACCTGCGACTGCATGACCGAATGCTATCGATATTTCCCCTGCTCCCGGTCGAGTTCTCCCAAGCACGTAGTGGATCACGTAGTTCTGCGCGTCCGGCCGGGGGCTGCGCAGAGCATTGTGATGTGAGTCATACCGAAGCCGTGCTCGAACGAAAGGTCGTACAGCACATGACCAGCACCATCGACGCTCCCGTCACCACCACCTTGTCGCCCGATTACACCGAACGGGCACGAACGGTTGCCCGTGTCGTCGAACGCGAAGCGAACACCATCGAATCCGACGCCACCATCACGTCGGCCGTCTACGACGCTCTCGTCGAGCAGGAGCTCTTCTGGCTGCTGGTCCCTACCGAATTCGGCGGCGGCGGAAAGGGAATTGTCGAAGCGCTGAAGGTGATCGAGGAGATCTCACGCGCCGACGGGTCCACCGGCTGGGCGCTGATGGCCAATGCGTTCTCCACCGGAGTCGCAGTCGGGTTCATGAACGATGTCGGAGCCCGCGAAATGTTCGACGGCCCGGCCCGCGGCATCACCGCAGGCATGATCATGCCCACCGGTAAGGCAGTGCGTGTCGACGGTGGATATCGGGTCACCGGCAAGTTCCAGTTCGGCAGCGGATCGGCGCACGCATCGTGGATCGGTGCAGGATTCGTCGTGCACGACGATGCAGGCAACCCCGTGCTCGACGCCAACGGTGGTCCGGACTGCCGAATCGGCTTCCTTGCCCGTACCGACGTGGAGTTTCTCGGAAACTGGGACGTGATGGGCATGGTCGGAACCGGAAGCTACGACTATCTCGTCGACGACGTCTTCGTCCCGGACAGGTTCACGATGGAAACCTTCTCCACAGTGCCCGTCCGACCGGAACCCGTCTACAAACTGGGTCTTCTCGGCATCGGTGTCGGCGGTCACGCACCGGTGGCGCTCGGTATTGCCACCCGTGCACTCGAGGAAGTCGTCCGAATCGCATCCAAGAAGAACCGCCCCGGCTATGACGGTGCCGTCGGGGAATCGCAGCTTTTCCTTCGCGACTTCGCGAAGAACGAGGCTCTGCTTCAGGCCGCTCGCGCGTACGTCTACCAGGCGCACGGCGATGCCGAGGACAGCGCACGCCGCGGTGAGGACATCACCGACGAGCAGCGCGCGCGATTGCGTCAGGTGACCACCTGGGTGCAGGAAGTGGCCGGTGAGATCGTGCAGTTCGCGCACCGATGGGCAGGAAGCCAGGCGATCCGTAACCCCAGTGCGCTCGGTCGCTGCAGCCGCGATATCGCGGTTGCCACACAGCACATGCTGGTCGATCAGATCAGTCTGGTCGAGGCCGCCAAGGCGATCGTGCCCGGTTACGACCACCGGTCCTGACCTCCGTCGACAGAAAGGAAGAACACAGTGGGACAGCTCGAAGGAAAAGTAGCACTGGTTACCGGAGCCGCTCGCGGACAGGGGCGTTCGCACGCGGTCAGGCTCGCCGAGGAAGGAGCCGACGTCATCGTCGTCGACCTCTGCAGCAAGCCGGAGACGACGAAGTACAAAGGATCCTCTCGCGAGGATCTCGATCTCACGGTGCGGGAAATCGAGAAGTACGACCGGCGGGCGCACGCTGTCGTTGCCGACGTGCGTGAGCTCGGGCAATTGGAAGCAGCGGTGTCCGAGGGGATCGCAGAACTCGGTCGTCTCGACACCGTCGTCGCCAATGCCGGAATCTTCTCGTCGGCGCCGCTGCACGAGCTGAGCGAAGAGCAGTGGGACGAGATGATCGACATCAATCTCTCGGGCGTGTGGAAGACGATGCGAGCGACCGTGCCCCACCTCATCGCGCAGGGCGAGGGAGGTTCGATCATCTTGATCTCGTCGACCGGTGGAATTCAGGGATTCCCGAACTTCGCGCATTACGTCGCCGCGAAACACGGAGTAACCGGACTTGCGAGAACTGCATCGAACGAACTGGGCCAGTACCGCATTCGATGCAACTCGATCCACCCCACATCGGTGTTGACCGACATGATCGACAACGAGCCGATGTACAAGTTGTTCCGTCCCGATCTGGAACATCCGACCCAGGAAGATTTCCGGGAGGCATGCCAGGGGGCGATGAACACGTTGCCAGTTCCGTGGGTCGACGCGGTGGACATCAGCAACGGCGTCGTCTGGTTGGCGTCGGACGCGGCACGATACGTCACCGGCATCGCGTTGCCGATCGACGCAGGCGCGCTCAGCAAGGTCTAGTCCCCTCGGCGCGGTCCGGTTCATCGGGCCGCGCCGATCAGACCGCTGCGAAGTACCCGGCGACTTCCTGTCTGCGGCTCATCCCCAACTTCTGCAGGACACGTTCGACGTGACCCTCGATGGTGCGCGGTGAGAGCACGAGTTTGGCGGCGATGTCCTTGTTGGACATCCCGTCCGCGAGCATCTCGGCGACCTCGCGTTCTCGGGGCGAAAGTGCGACCGCGGGTGAGGCTGCGGCGGACGTGGTCTTGGTCGGACTCGTCAGAGCAGTCTCACCGAGCGCATAGCGAGTGAGTTCGGAGACCGACATCGTCGAACCCGACGCGCGGTGTTCCTCGAACTCCTTCGCGCCCAGCGCAGCACGCGCACGTTGCTCGAACGTCTCGCGCTTGTCGATCCAGTGCTCCGAACCGTACAGCTGTTCGCCGAACGAACCCCACATCGCCGACGCCGCACCGAGCAATACCGCTGCGCGGTCGGCGGATCCGGATTCCGCCTCGGCCCAGGCGAGGAGATCGGTCATCAACGTGGTTCCCACGACGTCGTCGAACGCCCGATGCAGATCGAGCGCAGTCACCGCGAAGTCGGCTGCTTCGGAGAATCGTTCGGCTACCAGCGCGACCAGACCGAGGCCGTAGACGGCATACGAACGAAGCCAGATTTCACCGGTCTTCTCGGCGAGAACCCGGACCGAATCGAACGCCTCGAGTGCCTCGTCGAGGTTACCGGTGAAGCTGTACACCATTCCCAGGTGGATTTTCATGGTGCACAGTAGGTCCACACGGTCGGGGATGGAGTTGTAGAGCTCGCGTGAGGTGGTCAAGAAGCCGATCGCCGAGTCGAATCGGCCGTCGAAGAACTCGTTCAGACCCAGAACGTGCGTCGAGAACGCACGTACGAGTGGGTCGTCGCCACTCGATTCGATCGCCCGTCGCAGTACCTCGTCTGCAGCCACACGGTCTCCCTGGAGCGTCATCACCAGACCGGCCGTCGCCGAAGCCCTGTCTCTGATGTCGGCGAACTCCGGCTGTCCGAGCACCCGGTCCAGCCACAGTCGATGCTCGGGGACCGAGATCCCACACGCCCACAGGAACCAGACATCGGCGATGAGGTTCGCACCGCGACGTGCCTGCTCGGAATCAGGGGAGCGTAGTGCACGCTCGAGCGCGTACCTGATGTCCGCGCGGTTGTCGTGCACACACGAACTGGTGATCGCCTGGTCCGGACCGAACCAGCTGTCGGAGGCGCGGTGCAGCACATCGGCACACCAGGTGAAGTGACGGTTCCGCAGCGCCTCTGCCTCCTCCGGTGTCAACTGCGCGAACCCGTACTCGCGCAGGGTCTCGAGCATTCGGAATCGGACCTGACCGTTCTCCTCGATGCGCTGCAGGATCGACTTGGCCACCAGGGCGAACACGCCGTCGAGGATGCCGTGGCTGGAGATACCGCGGCCCGAACACACCTGCTCGGCCATGTCGAGGTCGAATCCGCCGACGAACACCGACGTGCGCGCCCACAGCAATTGCTGTTCCCTGGTGCACAGCTCGTAGCTCCAGTCCACGGTGGCCTGGAGGCTTCGATGCCTCGTCGGCCCGGTGCGGTTACCTTCGGTGAGAAGGTCGAGGCGATGGTCGAGCCGTGCCGCGAGCTGATCGATCGACAGCACACTCAATCTCGAGCACGCCAGTTCGATGGCGAGTGGCATGCCGTCCAGACGTGCGCAGACCCGCTCGACCGCGTCACGGTTGGACGGCGTGATCGAGAATGCAGGAAGGATCGCCGACGCCCTGGATGCGAACAGTTCCACCGCACCGGGAGCGGCACGCTCCACTCCCGATGTGGTGTGCATGGGCTGCAAGGCCAGCCGGTGCTCCTCCGGAATGCCCAGAACCTCGCGTGACGTCGCGATGATGTGTACCTGGGTGGTACCGCGCAGGAGAGCGGAGATGAGCCCCGCGCTGGCATCGAGTAGATGCTCGCAGTTGTCCAGTACCAACAACATTCGCCGGTTGCCGAGGTATTCGATCAGCGTGTTCTGAGTCGCCGTACTCTGCAGGCCGCGATTCGACAGTCCGAGGGCATCGGCGACGGCCTGCGGCAACAGTTCGGGCATGTGGAGCGACGCAAGTTCGACGACGCGGACGCCGTCGGCGAACGCACGACGGAATCGGCTGGCGGCGTGGACGGCCAATCGCGTCTTACCCATTCCGCCGGGACCGTTGATCGTGATGAGACGTTCGGTGCCGACGAGCAACTGCAGTGTGCGCAACTCTGAATCCCGGCCGACGAACGGTGTCGCGTAGTTGGGCAGCGACGGTGTGGACTCGCAGTCGGGAGGAGATTCGGCGAGCTCGGACAATTGTCTGCGCGCGGTGTCGACTCGACGCACCAGCGTCGTTCGCGCCCCGTCCCACCCGACGCGTCGACCGATCTCGCCGACACCGATCCCCGGTGCGGCGGCGATGACATCACGAATAGAGGCGTCGACGCTGTCGTCGGCGGATCGGCGAATGCTGCGACGATCGTCCGGCGGCGCGTCGAGAGAGAGGGCGCGTCGAACGGTGTTGCGAGACATGGACAATCTCTGTGCTATGCCCTTGATGGGGACTCCCGACGAACGCAGCGTATGAATCTCGCGCCATTCGTCGGCATTCATTCGGCCTCCTCGGCACGTCAGCGGGTGAGATCGGAATCACTCTTGTTGACCGAACAGGTGGTTGTCAACGCGCGGGGGTCAAGTTCGGTCACACGTACCGATCGGGTTCGAGCCGTGGCTCGGTGACCAGCGCGAATTGTCGCCCGTAGCGAACCACGTAGTAGGACGGTTCTCCCGGCGTTCCCGCCCGGGCAGAGTGATCCAGGACACAGAGTCCGCGATCCAGGACACAGAGCCCGCGCGGGCTCCACCATCACGACACGGAGGTTCGATACCCATGAGTCAGCAGAATGCAGAAGCACTGAAGTCGGCATTCGCGGCGGCGGACGCGGGCGACCCCGGACCCCTCGTCGCGCTGTACTCCGATGACCTGACGTGGGCTGGATTCACACTCGAGGGAGACCTCCGGCTCTACACCAAAGGAGAGTTTCTCGAAGCGTTCGGTGTGCTTGCAAAACTCGACGCCTCGGCCAACGAAGTTCTCGGCGTCGAGGTGATCGGAGACGAGTTGGTGACAGCCAACATTCGCGCGTTCCGCAAGCTCGGCGACGACGAACTCGACATCACGATGGTGATGACGCATCGCTTCGTAGACGGAAAGGTCGTCCGCGGCACCGACATGGTGCCGTCCAGCTTCGAGGCCTTCTGGTCGCGTGTCGGGATCACGGTGTGAGATGACCACAGCCACGCGGCATTACGTACCCGCCCGGTCCTGGTCCGCACGCCGACGTGCCCGAATGGCCCTGTCGCAGGGTGCACCCATCGTCGTCGTCGACGATCTTCGGGGAACTGGGAGTGATCTTGTTGTCGCAGCGAAGGACGTCGACGTTTCCGTGACAGCCCATCTGATTCGCTTCGGGTCGGGATTCGTCTGCATCACCGTCGACGACGAGACATGCCGACGGCTCGATCTACCACCGGTCGCCTGGTCTCAGCGAAGCTCGTTCTACCTGGGCTCACCTCGGGTGTCCGTGGATGTCGTGGCCGGCACCACCACCGGTATCTCCGGTGCAGACCGCGCCGCCACCGCCCGCGCACTGTCGCGTCCGGAGGCGGCGGCGTCGGACTTCACCCGACCAGGGCACCTCGTTCCCGTGCTTGCGTCGGGTGAGCGTCCCACCAGACCCGACCTGATCGCAGAACTGGTCGAAGGATCGGCGGTCTTCACCGCGTTGGAAACGTCCATTCGTGACGACACGACAGCGTTTCGGCAGGGCAGCCGGGTAATGCCGGTCATCCGAATGTCCGAGTACGCCTACTTCTGACCCGGCACGTGACGCGCCTACCGCGTCAGGACGCTGATCACACAGGCGTTTCCGTCCATTCCTGCGGCCCCGCCGCCCATGGTTTCGACGACGCCGATGTCGTGGTTCGCGACCTGGCGCGGTCCCGCCTCGCCGCGTAGCTGCCAGACGATCTCGGCCAGTTGCGCAGTACCCGTCGCGCCCAGTGGGTGTCCGCGTGAAAGCAGTCCGCCGCTGGGATTGACCGGTTGTGGACCCGTCCGAGCGGTGTATCCCGACGGTGCCATCTCCGCGCCTTGTCCGAGTTCGGCGACCCCCAGCGCCTCGAGTGTGGTGATCTCGCCGATCGTGAACGCGTCGTGCACCTCCATGACGTCGATCTCCCTCGGCGAGATTCCAGCCGAGGTGAACGCCTTGTCCGCAGCGCGGGCGACGCAGTCGAATCCCCACACGTGGGGTGAACCGTGATCCCACAGTGCACCCGACACCATCGCCGAGGACAGAACCTTGACGTCCCTTTCACCCGCCCGCGGCCTCCCGATCACCGCTGCGCCTGCGCCGTCGGTCGTGGGGCAGCACTGCAGGAAAGTCAACGGCTCGGCGATCGCGCGGGAATTCAGCACATCCTCGATCGTCGGCGCACCCCCACGCAGATGCGCGCGGGGGTTGTCGAGCCCGTTGGTCTTGTTCTTCACCGCCACCGCAGCCAGCTGTTCCTCGGTCACTCCGTACTGGCCGATGTACCGCTGCGCCTGCAGGGCGTACAGACCCGGCAGTGGCAGTGACGCTGCCCCTTCGGGATCAGTTGCTTCGGGGACGATGGCACCGGTGAACAACGTCGACATCTGATCGACGCCGAGCACCAACACGCACTCGAAACGCCCGACGCGTACTGCTTCCACTGCCTCGTGATACGCGGCTGTTCCGCTTGCGCAGGCGTTTTCGATGGTCCACATGGGGATACCGGGAAGACCGAGACCTCGCTGGATGCGAGTTGCCACACCGGGCGGGCCGAACACGGTACCCACGATGATGGCGTCGATGGCCGACGGATCGATGTCGGCGTCACCTATCGCCTCGGTGACCGCTTCCCAGGCGAGCGATTCGACGCGGCGATCCTGGAAGGAGCCGTACGCCGAGGTCCCGACGCCCAGGACTGCGACGTCCCGATCCGCGCTCACGAGAGGACCTGGGCGACGAGGTCACCGTGCTCGACGCCGGTCACGGTGACCCGGGTGTCGATCGGTACCGACTCCGGGACCACCAGATGTGCCAGGACGCGGGGTCCGTCGTCCAGGTCGATGTAACCCAGTGCGAACGGAGGCTTCCTGACGCCGACGGGGATGTCCACACGCGTCGACGCCCACATGCTCCCCGACGGGGAGAACGAGTCGGCGCGAAGACGGCCTCGGCACAGCGGGCACCACGGAAGATCACGCTGAGCCGAGGGGTTTCGGCACACCGTGCACCGCAATCCGTGCACGCGTCCGTTCCGAAACACAGGCCGGCTGTCTGCAACGGCGAGACCGCCCTTGGCCGAACCGGGTCGGCGCTTGGTGACGCGCCCCTCGACCGGAATGGTCATCAGTGATCTCCTTGCAGGGTGAGGCTGAAATCGGGTGAGCTGAGGTGCACGTATGCGCCAGTCGCTGCGGTGACGAGCTCACGGACATAGCGCATCTCACGACTCGACGCGCCGAAGTCACGGTTGCGCCTCGGCGTGTTTCGCATTATGTCGATCTCGTTGCCCGGGACCAGAAGTCGCAAGATCAGTTCATCGTCGTCGACCTCGCCGAATCGTCGACGTAGATCGTCGAGCGACGGCTGCGCGGGCACCCAGTCGTGGTAGCTCTTCGCCTTGGGAGATGCCTGGACCACGTCGACGACGTTCTGATCCATGGGTGCGACGGCGTCGCCGTAGTGCCCGTTGACGTACATCAGCACCTCATCGGGAATGACGGAATACCGTTTGCCGGTCACGACGTTCAGCACGGCCTGCGTGCCGACGAGCTGTGAGAACGGAGTGGCCATCACCGGATAGCCGAGTTCGGTCCGTACGGTCGACATTTCGTCGAGTACTTCCTCGAACCGATCTGCCATTCCGCGTTCGGCGAGCTGCGCCTTGAACGTTCCTGTCATACCACCTGGCAGCTGGTGGCGATACAGGAACAGGTCGAACTCCGCCGGCGTTCCGACGGGCAGGCCCTCGTACTCGGCAACCCGGTGCAGATGCTGCTCGACGGGGGAGAACTGGGATTCGTCGAGGTGGACATCGAAGCCGGCGTACTTCAGATTCGAGTACGTCACCTCGGTCGAGGGCAACGACACCCCGGCCGCGAGGGTGCGACTGGCCGTGTGCACGATATCGGCACCGGCGAGGGCTGCTTCCAGGTAGTTGACCGGAGCCATCGCGTTGTTGCTGTGGAAGTGCACTTCCACCGGCAGCTCTCCTGCCGCCGTCTTGATGGCCTTGACCAGGCTTCGCGTGCGATCAGGGGTGAGCAGGCCTGCCGCGTCTTCCAACTCGATGCCGTCCGCACCGAGACCGACGAGTTCCTTTGTGCGGGCGGCATAGTAGTCGTCGGTGTGGTAGGGACTGTCGGCGTAGAGAATGCACGGGATGGCCGCGGCACCCTCGGCTTGCACGGTCTTGACGAGCCGACCGATCTTGTCGAGGTTGAACAGGCCGTCGTAGATCCAGAAGCTACCGATTCCGTGCGCGACGAGCCGTTGCACCCACAGGTCCATGACACTGTCGGCGGTGAGACCGAACGTGACGATGCCGTTGCTCCGCGTGCCGGCACGAACAGTCGTGCGCGGCATGGCCTTCGACAGAGATATCAGTTGATCCCACGGATCCTCCTTGCAGTGTCGCACCAGCACCTCGAAGATCGAACTTCCGACGAGGTCGATGGTGTGGAACCCTGTGCGGTCCAGATGATCGGCGATCGGTATGCCCATGTCACGGCGCATCCGCATTCCCCACCAGCTCTGCGGTCCGTCGCGCAGGGTCTGATCGATGATCTGGATCGTGCGGCGTGAGCCGTCGGGAAGCGTCGGGGCAGAGTCGATGAAGCTGGTCATGGTGTCTCCAAGAATTCGGGTAGTCCGGTTTCTGCGATCCAGTTGGTGCTCACGTGGCCCGTACGGAAATCGGTGTGATCGAGGGCGAAGTGCGCGAAATCCGCTGTAGTCGGGACACCCTGGACGTCGAGCGCGGACAACGCAGCAAGCATGCGCGCGATGGCGTCATCGCGGTCGGTTCCATAGGCCACGACCTTGGCCAGCAGCGAGTCGTAGTACGGACTCACGACATAGCCCTCTTCGGCATGCGTGTCGACACGGATACCGTCGGCATCCGGAATTCGCCACCGCACCAGAGTGCCCGCGCGGGGCAGGAATCCGTCCCTCGGTGACTCGCTGGTGATACGTACCTCGATGGCATGGCCGGTGGTGGTGACGTCACCCTGACCGAACTCGAGCCGGTCACCTTGTGCCGACCGCAGCTGCTGACGCACCAGGTCGACGCCCGTCACGGCCTCGGTGACCGGATGCTCCACCTGGATGCGGGCGTTGAATTCGAGAAATGCGTAATCGCCGGTGTCGGCGTCGTAGATGAACTCGACGGTGCCGGCACTGTCGAGGCCGATCGCCTCGGCGAACGCGAGTCCCGACGCCCGAATCCGTGACCGTGTTGCCTCGTCCAGGCCGGGAGCAGGACTTTCCTCGACCACTTTCTGGTGTCGCCGTTGCAGAGTGCAGTCGCGCTCGCCCAGCTGCACGACGCCTCCATGGCGGTCGCCCAAAACCTGGACCTCGATGTGCCGAGCTCTACGAATGTATTTCTCGACGAACAGCGATCCGTCGCCGAATGCCGACTGAGCCTCGGAACCCGCCGCAGAGAATCGCGCCCGAAGCTCGTCGTCATTCTCGACCACGGACATTCCCCGTCCACCGCCGCCTGCGGACGCCTTGACCAACACCGGATAGCCGATCTCCGCTGCGGCACGGGATGCGGCCTCGACATCGGTCAGGATAGGAGATCCGGTGAGCACTGGAATTCCTGCAGCGCGGGCAATCTCGCGGGCACGCGCCTTGTCGCCAGCTTCGGCGACGACGTGGGGTGCCGGACCGACGAAGGTCAGCCCGTTGTCGACGCACATCTGCGCGAACTCCGGATTCTCCGAGAGGAATCCGTACCCGGGGTGGAGTGCATCGCACCCACTTCCGAGTGCGGCCGTGATCAGCGCAGCCATGTTGAGGTAGCTCGCGGATGCAGTGGGTGGGCCGATGCACACGGTCCGATCGGCGAGCCGAGCTGGAACGGACTCGCGATCGACAGTCGAGACAGCCAATACCGTCTCGATGCCGAGTTCCCGGCAGGACCTGATGACCCGGACTGCGATCTCTCCTCGGTTGGCGACGAACACCTTCTTGATCGGGCGATACTCGATATCGCTCATCAGGGTCACTTGTCGTCGGGTTCTATCAGGAACAGCACCTGGTCGTACTCGACCATGTCTGCGTTCTGTGCCTGGATCGCCACGATCGTTCCCGCCACCGGTGAGGAGACATTGCTCATCAGCTTCATCACCTCGACGATGCCGAGTTGCTGCCCCGCCTCGACGTGCTGGCCGGTGGTGACGAAGGGTGCTTCCCCTGGGCTCGGCGCGACCCAGAACGCCCCGACCACCGGCGATTTGACCGCGACCTCGGTTCCGGTACGTGCGGGTGTGGCGACCGGCGATGCGGGTACGGTTGCCGGGGTCGGCGCGAGCGGCGCAGCGGGGGTCGGCGCGAGTGGCGCAGCCTGCGCCGACGCATCGACAGGTGCAGTCGAGGCAGCGGCCGGAGCGTGCGCCGTCGACGGCGCGCTGTCCCGGCCGAGAACGAGATGCATGCCGTTGATGTCCAGTTCCATGCTCGCCCAGCCGGAGGCAGTGAATTCGCGGACCAAAGCGGTCAGTTCGCGCATGGTGACGTCGGTGGGTACTGTGCTGTCGATCATTTCTTCTCCTCCTGGAGGGCCATCGAGGTCAACAAGACGGGTAGCGCTCTCGCCGCGACGACGGTCGTCACACCGGCATCGAGGGCGGCTCTCAGTGCGTCCTTCCGTCCGAACACCGCGCCGCGCACCGATCGTGTTCCTTCCGGTATCTCCGGCACTGCATCGGGATCGAAGTCGACTACCGCAGCGAGGTCGAGGGCATCGGCGTCGAAAACAGGCTCGGGCGCCGAGTCGGCGACCACCGAGACCGGCGCATGTTCGCGCGCCCAGCCGATCAATCGCTGCAGATCGGTGTCCTCGCTCTCGTCGACGGACACGGTCGGCAATTCACCTGCGTAGATCCTTCCTGCGACGGCGTCCACGGTGATTGTCTTTCCGACAAGGCCGGCCACGGCATCGGCGCATCCGACGATGCACGGAGTATCGAGCGCACGGCTGACGACCGCAGCATGCGACGTCGCGCCGCCAGTCTCCGTGACGACGGCGGCGGCAGCGATCATGCCGTGCACGTCCTCCGGGCTCGTATTGTGGCGAATCAAAATCGAGTGCGGAATCTGTTCGGCCTCTTCGGGTGTGGCGACTGCGAGCCCGGAGGCAACTCCTGGACACGCAGAGGTACCCGAGCCGAGCGTTTCCGCAACGGCGAGGGCGTCGGGGTCGACGACGGGACGCAAGAGGGTGGTCACCTGCTCCGCAGAAACACGTCGGAGGGCGTCGAGCGGGGTGATGACTCCTTCGTCGACGAGTTCTACAGCGATACGCACAGCAGCGCGGGCCGTGCGCTTGGCGGGCCGAGACTGGAGCATGAACAGAGTTCCCTGCTGGACCGTGAATTCGATGTCCTGGGCGTCGCGGCCTTGCTCGTCGAGACGTGACGCCGCGGCCAGCAATTCGCTGTGCACGTCCGGGGCCCGGTCGGCGAGGACATCGAGCGGTTGTGGGGTCACCTTGCCGCTCACGACATCCTCACCCTGACCGCGCGGGAGATACTCCCCGTACGCCTCACGCGCTCCCGACAACGGGTTGCGGCTGAACAGAACTCCGGTACCCGAGTTCTCGTCGAGGTTCCCGAAGACCATCGCCTGAATCGTCACGGCCGTCCCCAGATCCTGACGAATCCCATGATGCTTGCGGTATGCGATGGCACGACGGGTTCGGCTCGATTCGAACACCGACGCAACCGCCGATTCCAGCTGTTCCCAGGGATCCTGCGGAACGTCCCTGCCGGTCTCACCGACGATGGCCGCACGCACCGAGGCGGAGCAATCGTACGAGTCCAATTCGTCGACGCAACCCAGCACCAACTGGCCGTAGAACGAATGGAACCGGCGACTGACCTCCGCGGCGAACTGCGTGCTTCCGGTCTCGTCCGCGAGGGCGCGCTCCACGTCGTCGGTGAACCCGAGGTTGAGAATGGTGTCCATCATGCCCGGCATGCTGACGGCCGCGCCGGAGCGTACCGACACCAGAAGTGGCCGAGTCGATCCTCCGAACCTACGACCCAGCGATGCTTCGAGGCCGGCTATCCCTGCCCGAAGTTCCAGAGCCAAGCCGTCGGGCAACGTTTTTCCACCGTCGAAGTACGCCCGGCATGCATCGGTGGTGACGACGAAAGCCGGTGGAACAGTCAGGCCAAGGGAAGCCATGCGCCACAGACTCCATGCCTTTCCGCCGACGAGTTCGCGATCGGGCTCGGCGGACTTCCCGTCGGGAATCACGAGCCAGCGCGTCGCTGCGGTGACGGTACTCATTCGTCACGCTCGCGTCCGGTGATGCGCAGGATGTGCTCGTGCATCTGAAACCACACCGTGTGGAAGGAGTCGATGCGCACCGAACTGACGTAGTCGAGTTCACCGTCTTCGGCGCGGGTGAGTGCGTCGGAGATCCGACTCAAGAAGCGGTCGACCGAGGGCTGCGTCGTGATCAACGGAGCCAGAACCGTGCTGGTCTTGTCCAGAACCGCACCGAGCTTGTCGATGATCTTCGCGTCGTATGCGGTATCGCTGTGATCGTTGGGCTGGCGCTCGCCTGCGACCTCGACCTCCTGCCACGCAGTGGTGAGAGCGAGAACCTGTTTGTTGACACCGGACTCGAACAGGTCCATGGCAGAGGCGATCTCGGCACTCGCGCGTTCGTCGGCGAACCACTGCGGGTACGTGTCGTCGAGCGTGGACCGGCCCGCCGGCGTGATCATGAACTTGCCTCGTGCCGCCATGGCATTTCCGTCGGAGACCGCCTGTTCCAGTGCAGATTTCACGTCGTCGGGGTTTTGGTCGAGGATCGCCACCAGTCCCTCTACATCGGAGAGCTGTTTCAAGGTCAAGCAGTGCAGTGTCGTGGTGTACGCGTCAGACATTGGTGGGTTCCTTCTCGATGTTCATGCGGTCACGGACCTCGCGACGGAGGGATTTGCCGACGGGGCTGGTGGGCAGCGAGTCCCAGAATTCGATGTATCTCGGACGTTTGAAGCCCGCAAGGCGCGACGAGCAGTGCTCGGTGAGTTCCTCGGCCGTGACCGCAGCGCGTACGACGACCGCTGCACACACTCGTTCGCCCCAACGCTCGTCGGCGATACCGACGACGGCAGCCTCCAGAACCGCGGGATGAGCCAGAAGTGCATCCTCGACTTCGCGGGGGTAGACGTTGAACCCGCCGCTGATGATGACGTCGTGACGACGATCCAGGAGAAACAAATAGCCGGAATCGTCGATACGGCCGAGATCGCCGGTGTGGAGCCAGCCGTCGGGATCGATCGTCTCGGCCGTGGCCTCGGGGCGTCGCCAGTACTCCCGCATCGTGTGTGGGCCGCGGGTGACGACCTCCCCGACGCCGCCCGCCGGCAGCGAATTGTTGTCGGTGTCGCGGATGTCGACCTCGACGAACGTGTACGGCTTGCCGGCCGACGCGAGCCGCTCCTGATCGTGTTCCCACGGCTGCAGACACGTGATGGCCAGCGGGGCTTCCGCCTGACCGTACAGCTGCGCGAACACCGGACCGAGGATGTCGATCCCGCGTGCGAGCAGTGTGGTCGCCATCGGGGCGCCACCCCAGCACAAACGCTCGAGCTTCAGGTTCGCGGTGGCGGTCTCCGGATGCTCGAGCAGCATCGCGATCATTGTCGGAACCATGAAGGTGTTCGTCGCTCCGAATTTCGTTGCCGCGGCAAGGAAGTTCGAGGGAGTGAACTTCTCGAGTACGACGCTCGGTGCGCCCTTGACCAGGTGTGGCAGGAAGAACGCGCCGCTGCCGTGCGTGATGGGTGCTGCGTGCAGCATGACCGAGTAGGGGCTCAGGTTCGGGACGAGGTCGACGAGAAAGTTGGCAACCTCCGCGAGTTCGCTTGCAGTGGTGAGGACGACGGCTTTCGGCTTACCCGTCGTGCCGCCGGTGTAAGCGAGCCGCAGGGGTTCGTCGGCGCCCCGGCGAACGTCGCAGGGGCCGTCGGGTGCATCGGCGATCAGGCCTGCGATGTCCTCGGCACGGATCATGACATCGACCTCGGACGCTGGATCGCCGGCGAAGACGTAGCCCCGAGACCGAGAGTCGTCGATCTTGTGGATGTGCTCGGCTGCGGTCTCCCGGGTGTTCAGTGGAACACGAACGAGACCGGCCTTGGCGAGTGCGTAGTAGACGGTCACGCCGTCGATGCCGTTGGGCATGGCTACGCTGACTCGGTCGCCGGGAACCAATCCAAGGCCGAGCAGTGCATGGCCGAGTCGGTCGGTGGCACTGTCGAATTCGACGAAGGTCACCGTTCGTGCATCGGTGACGATCGCAGGCGCATCGCCGAACTGACGTCCGGCTCGCCGGATCAGATCTCCGATCTGCATGTGTTCTCCTCGTGTGTAGTGCGCGTTCCTCCGTGAAGGGAAATGCACACTCCTGGATGCATTTCCCCTTACAGGGCTCAGGACAGGTCGGCCCGGCGAAGGCCGGCACCGCGGCCGACAATGGTGCGCGACGTCGCCTGTCCCAGCTGGTAGAGCTCGTCTGCTTCGGTGGTGTGCCAGTTTCGCTTGACCCATTCCTCGTCGAAGTAGCGATAGGGTTCCTGGGTGACGCCCGGACTGAACGCGGCTGCGCGAGCGTTGTAGTCGTCGATCTCGAGCCGCCCGGCGCTGGTGACCCAGAGGCCGGTCTTCGGCTCGATGGTCGAGGACCCCGAGAAGTGCGAGCGATCACCGACGGTCGGTGCGAATCGCTCCGCGTCACGCAGGGCATCGTACGGAATTCCGGTCATCATGTGCTGGTTCAATCCCGAGTAGCGCGCCATCTGATACTCGTTGGCCTTCTGGTGTGGGAGGGACAGCAGCCCGACCATCTCGCCGAGACCGTCGCGCGCGTATTCGTCGTTCATCAACGGCTTGAAACGTTGTGCGCGGTCGTCGAGTTCGAACCAGTCGCTCTGCCGATACGTGCCCGCGAGATGGGCGAAGTCCTTTCCGACGGACGAGTAGACCAGAGCGCCGCCGTCGATCATCTGCTCGCGTGACCAGCTCGCAATCCGCTTCCACAGATCTGCCGTCGCCTCGTTGAGGATGGTTCGGTAGTTCTCCATCGTCTCGGCCAACGTGTCGGAATTCTCCATGCCCACCGGCTGGTAGCCCTCGGTCAGAACATCGGCCGTGTACAGCCCCACTGCGACGATGTTCGACGCGGAGTACGTCGGTTCCGCCTCGAACGACGCCCAGTCGTCCATCAGGTTGAAGTTCGTGTCCTTGAAGACGAGCGAGATACTGAGGTTGTTCAGTGGAAGTGAGGTGGCGATGCCGTCGAGCCAGGGGTAGTCGCCCTCGGTGAGATCGAAGAAGTCGCGCATGACCATCTGGCGGCCTTCGCCGAAGTTGTAGGGTCCGCTGTTGTGGATGCCGATCCGGCACTCGCAGTGCGCGAGGAACGCGTATTGGGACAGCTGGGCGAGCAGCTTGACGGTGGCGTCGTGCAGTCGGTCGCCTGCGGTCACGCCGTGCAGGTCGGCTTCGATGACCTGCAGAGTGCGCTCCGGCAGGAATTGGCTGCGGTCACCGAACTCCTTGTTGGTGATGTGCCCGTCGTTGCGGTGGTAGGCGAGCGCGAACCTCCGTGAGAAGTCGACGACGTCGACGACGTCCTCCGCCGCGTCCTCCGGACGGAGGAGGCCCCAGTTCATCAGCATTTCGCGTCCCAACAGGTAGAACGCAGGCATTCCCCATGCTGCGTTGACCGTGTCGACCTTGAGGCTGACCTCGCGGGCACGGTCACCGAGCTCTTCGGCGGGGGTCGCTGCGTCGATTTCGCGGAGCAGCGTGGGTAGGCGGTAGAAGCTGTTGAGGTACGACAGCAGCATGTAGGGGTTCATCGGGAAGAGCTTCGACTCCTGGACGGTGCGCGTGATGCACAACCAGTACGTGGTGTCGCTGAGATTGCGTATATAGCTGTTGGTTTCGAGCAGATCCCGGTAGTCGTAGCGCGGAGTACCCATGGTCAGTTCTCTCCTTCGAGCTTCCAGATACGTGCGTGACCGGTGTCGCCTGTCTCGTAGGCGTCGGCCCCGGGAGGTGTAGCGGTGATCTCTATTTCGACGATGTCGCCGTCGACGAGCGTGCCGATCGAGCAGTTCATCAACGTGGGGACGTCATATTCGCGGGCGAGGATGCCGAGGTGCGACCGCACTGTTCCGCCGAGACAGATGATGCCTGCAAAGCCCTCCAGGATCGGCGCGGTCAGCGTGCCGCCGGAGTCGTCGATGACAGCGATGGTTCCGGTCGGCACCCCCTCGACCAGGAAATTCATGACCTGCTCGACGTCCGATACCAATGCGACAGGCCCGCTGATCGGAGCCGCTTTGCGAATGACGTTGTCGCCCGCTCCGACGAGTCGCCTGCCGTCCACGAGTTGGGCCTCGGCCTGGTTCGACGGTTCGGGCTTGTCGGCAGACTTGTACTTGTCCGGGTCGGCCGCAAGCGACGCAGTTGCGGAGTATTCGAAGCGGTAGCCGGAGTCGAGAACGTTCTTCTCCACGGTGACGGCGTCGTCGATGGTGAAAAGGCTGCTGTCGAGGACCAGCTCCGCCCACGGCCTGTCCGAGGCGGCGATCCGGGATGCGACCAGGTCACGAATGGCGGAGTTGAAGCGGTTGGGCAGCGGAGTGAGCTCCGCAGTGCCCCATTTGGGAACGGTGATCGCCGGGTCTGTCATGAGGACCTCTTCGCACGTCGGTGGGGCGGCCGGAGGAATTCTCCGCGTCGGCCGGGTGATTGTTCACTGATCAAAATCTATGTAGCGTGTGCCATGTGTCACAGTCCACGATGGTGGACAGTCCTGATCCGATCCGGCGCCCTGCGCCTTCGTCCGGTCACCGCACTGTCCTGAAGAACGCCGATTACCGGCGAGCCTTCGCAGTGCTCGAACGCTGCGACGCAGCCAACTGCCTGTCCGACTTCAAGGAACAGGTGGTCGACGCGCTGTCCGAGGTGTTCGGCTTTCGAGACGTGTCGTTCTTTGCGGGCCCGACGTTCCAGACCACATTCGTCGACCGGTCACCGGTGGTGACCGGTCGCACCGAATCGATGCTGAGCGAATATCACGACCGGTGGGCCCACCACGACGTGTTCGGGACGCCGACGGCCCTGCGCATGCTCCAAGCAGGCGGAGTGGCGTCGCTCGGGGAGGTGCATGCGTTGGGTGCCATGCCGTCGACGGCGTCGGCATACGTCCACCACTTCCTCGAGGGAACGTGGTCGGTCGACGCCGCGGCCGCGATGCGCGTCGATCTGTACGGGATGCACACGGGATTGATCGGCATCTTCACCGGCGACGCAAAGCAACTCGGCCCTGTAGAGCTTGCGACGCTGCGACTGTTGGCGCGCCAGCTGTCGGCGGTTGCGCGCAACATCCCGTTCGTGTCGGCGCGAGGGGACTTCCATGATCTGACCGAGCGTCAGCGAGAAGTCGTGCGGCTCATCGCCGAAGGTCTCAGTAATGCGCAGATCGCCGCGACGCTGTCGCTCGCGGAGGACAGTGTCAAGAAGTATGTGAGCCGAATCCTCGCCACGACGGGATGTCACACGAGGATGGAACTCGCCCTCCTCGCACGATCGGGGTAGTGCGGCGCGTCCCGCACTACCCCGGCTCGAATCAGAGGAACGAATCTTCCCGGGTCAGACCGTACTTCGGGTGCTCGCCGATGACCATGGATTCGAAGATCGCGTATCCCTCCGCGTCACCCTCCCTCGTACGCATCGGAAGGTCTCGAAGCTGATGTATCTCGCGCACCGCATCGGGCGTGGACACATCGGCGATTCGTTCACCGTCGAGGTGGTCGGGTCCCGCATAGACGCCGTGCCGCTGGTTCTTGTAGCCGAAGTACAGGCCGGCTCCGAGGTGAAACCCTGTATCGCTCAACGGCTCGAGTTCTATCCGGCGAGTCTCGCCCCAGCCCGCATCGAATTCGATCGTCCCGCCGAGCAGTCGACGGTTGGTCGGGTCGAACTTCAGATCATCCCGTACGCCTACCAGCGGATGTTGGGAGCCGTCGGCTTCGTTCACGAATCCAGAGAAATAGGTGACGGTGTCACCTTCTTTCTGCAGATAGAAGTGGATTTCGTACCGGCTACCATCGGGCCTCTGGAACGACATCGGGCTCCAGAACAGCGTGAAGTCGCGTTCCAAGCGTTGAATTCGATGTACGTCCGGGGCTGGCTCGCCGACGTCCATGCGTACACCCCACGAATGGTCCCGGTAGGCGAGCCACTTGTCGGGTGTGATGTCGATGGTGCTGCCGTCGATCTTCAAAGTACCTTCGGCAGTGCATAGTTGGTGGTACCGCAGCACCTCGGAGCACATGCGCAGCCCGAGAGTGTCGCGTTGCGCATCCTTGGCTTCGAGGAACGGGGGTAGTACCGCGGTGAGCACTACGTCGAATTCGATAGGTTGAACATCGTTCTCACGCAGTACGAATCGAAGCTTCTTCATGGGTTCGATCACTTCGTAATCGAACGGGCCTGCGCCGATTCGCTCCAGGTCGTCGTCCAGTGTCCTGCTTGCGCGGACGGTGATCTGCTCTGTTCCGCGCGAGACGCCGGCGAACATGTCCATCACGTTCCGATTGTGGTATTTGCCGAGCCCGCAGTCGATTTGGGCTGAACCGTCGATGGCGAAAATGGGTGACCAGATCTTCTCGGTCCAAGAAATGTCGGACTCGGACACGGTCGCGAAGGTTTGCACCGTCTGGTGGTGCAGCAATTCATCGGCGGGGAGGAGCTTTTGTTGGGACTGTCGCATGAGCACTGTTCCTTCGGTGGGTAGGTCAGAGGACGGGGGAGAAGGAGCCGGGAAGGTCGTTGGCCACGACGGCAGTGCCGAAGATGGTTCCGGCGCTGCCGTCGTCGCCCAGGGGATCCGGGTAGAGCGCAAGGGTGTCCGAGGAGATCGACCAGTCGATATCGTCGACCACACCCGCGACGGCCGCGAACGGCTTGAGACCCCAGCTGTACATCGTTGTCGCGGCGAAGATGCGTTCCTCTCGGTTCATGTCCGCGAAGCGTTGGTACAGCTCGCCGTGTATCCGACTGACGTCTGCGGACAGGGCCGGCCAGTCGTCCGGTTCGATCTGCACCCGATCGCCGGACGAGGTGGTTCCGACAACCGCGACGGCTGTCACCTCGGAGAGGAACTGATCGGGCTCGGTGAACGTCGTACCCCAGTCGTTGATCTCGAACGATTCGAACGATTTCGGATCGAATTTCAGTACCAGCGACAGGGATGCATACGGGCCGTGCAAGCCTTCCGCCCACGGATACGCAAAGTCGCTGGGTTGCAAGCAGAGGAGGTCGCGAACGATCGCAACCTGGCCGGCCCCTGCCGGGTAGGGCCCGGAATCGTAGATGCCGACTCGGGAGTCGGTGAAGTGCAGGAACAGATAGCCGGTGACGGTGGCGTTCAGACGCTTCAGGGCCTTGGTGTCCGACGCCCGGAGCGGCGTCGCCAACTCGATCAGCGGGTTCACTTCCTCGCTCGGAAGATACCGATGGGTGAAGCCCGCGTCCTTGTTGTCCAATGTGCCGTCACCGCGTTGAGCGAGCGCCAGCCGTCGCCAGAAGTCGATGACCGTACGGATCTCGTCGGTTCGGTCGGTGGGCTTCAGCAGACCCATCTGGATCAGACACTGACGACCGGTGAGGTAGTGGTACCCCGACATCCAGTTCCACAAGGGACTGGCGATGCCGGCGCGCTCCCGAAGGCGAGCGCCGATCTCCTCAGCGGGCATCGCTGACTCGATAATACGGACACGCTGCGCGTAGGTATGGAAGTCCTCGATCGTCGAAAGCGACATGTACGGCATCATCGGGAACAGTTCGGAGGTGAACCCCGACCGTCTCGTCATCTCGGGTTTGAACGTCCTGCCCATGTGCTGTACCAGATCGTCGAGACGGCTGTCGGTCAGCGGCTGGGCGATCAGTGCACTCAGGACGTCGTCGGTCACGGTGACGTCGAACTCCTTGACGGCGATGTCGTCGCCGACGCGCCGAATGTAGCTCCACCACTTCTCGACTTCGACATCGACGTCGATCGCGCTCGGAGGTGCGGTCTCGCCTGCGGCGGGTGTATCGGTCACAACGGTGACCGTGCCGCGTCCACCGTCCACGTAGTCCAGACGTACGGTGTCGCCGTCGGTCAGAGCAGAATTCACTGTCGCGCCGACGAGACAGGGAACCTCGAATTCACGGGAGACGATGGCCAGATGCGAGCGCAGCGTTCCGTCGCACGCGATGATGCCCGCAAGACGCCCCAGGATCGGTGACAAGAACGTAGTACCACCGGAATTGACCAGTGCCACCATGGATTCGACGTCCTCGTCGATGGACGCGATGACGTCCTGTGGCGAGTCGAAAGTGCGGATGGTGCCGGTGATCGGCTCGAACCGGTAGGACGGAATACCAGATCCCACACTTGTATCGACATCGTGCACTGTACTCATAGCGTCTGTCCTATCGATCGGAAACAACTGTCACGGTCGGCAGGCACGAAAATTCCACCGATGAGACCGAGGGCGACGGCAGGATCGCTGAACTTCGCGTAAGAATCGACGATGCGCGGTGTAATGGCCCAGTCGATCTTGTCGTACACCCCGGCGACGCGAGCCCAGCTCTTGAGCTTCCAGCTGTACATCTGTGTGGCGTAGAGGTTGCGCTGCTCGGGGTCGGTGTCCGCGAATCGGGAGTAGAGAGCGCGGTGAGCGCTACGGACGGACTTCTCGACGGCGTCGACCTCGTCGCGTTGGAGTGGACGCAGGCCGTCACCGTCGTTGACGAACACACGCGCGTCGATGACCTCGTCGAGGTAGTTACTCGGGTCGAACCATGCTGTACCCCAGACGTTGTTGTCCATCTTCACCGAATCCGGGAGCCGGTACGCGAGAACGAACTGGTGATGTGCGAGCCCTTCGCGGATACCGTCCAGCCATGGAAACTCACCGTATTTGTCGGCGCACAACTCTCTCAGAAACAGGAATGTTCCGTCGCCGAGGTGATACGGGCCTGTGTCGCACACCGCCGTCCGTGCATCGCAGTTCTCGAGGAACATGTAACCGGTCAGGCGGGCGCCGAGCTTGCGTAGTTTGAGTCGCATCGCGTCGTCCACGGGATTCAGCTCGCCCAGAATGCGATCGACGGTGGCGGAGTTCACCACTCGCGAGCTGTCTGCAGGCTGCGCATCCATGTTGAACAGCACGTCGTCCTCGCGCATCGCGATGGTTGCCTCGCGCCAGAATCGCAGCACCGTCAGCTGATCGTCGAGACCCTGTTCCAACGAGTTCTCGCCCAGGTCGACGAAGATCTCGCGGCCGGTCATGTAGTGCAACGGCATCGCGGCGAGGTTGATGAAGTTCTTCTTCGTGCCTACGGACAGTTCCTTGGCGACGAGTTCGGTGGGAGTGAACTTCTCGGTAATTGTGCGAATCCGCTCGGGGACGCGGAGATAGTCCTCCATCATCGACATCAGGATGTAGGTGTTCATCCCGAACAGTTCGGACTCGAACACTGTCCGTGCGGACAGCTCGCTCTTGTAGGCGGCGCCGCCCTTGTGGATCAGCCAGTTCCACTCGTCGAGCGTCGGTTCGTAGGTTGTGTCGGTGTAGAGCCGCGTGAGATCACTCGGCGCGAAGGCGGGAGTGGAGCCTGCGGAATGACCGGGGTGGGCGGGAGTGGAGCCTGCGGGATGACCCAGCTGCGGGGTGGCGGTCATGCGATCACGGCCGATGTGCGGGCGATGCGAGCCGTCTCGGTGTCGTTGAGGTCCAACGTGACGATGTCACCGTCGACGATGTCGCCGGTCAGCGTCGTGGCGAGAACGCACGGGACGGCCGACTCACGGCTGAGAATCGCCAGGTGGGATTCACGGCTTCCCGCCGAGCAGACGATCGCTTTGAGGTCGGGGAGGATCGGTGACAGAAACGTCATGCCGCCTTTGTCGACGAACGCGATGGTCTCTTCGAGGTCGTCCTCGTCGATGGACAGAACGTCCGACGTTTCGCGGAACCACCGAGCAGTTCCGGTGACGGTCCCGGCGGTGAACAGATTGGTTCCTGTGCCGACTTCTTCGTGCGTGTCGCTCATTGCAGTCCTTCGCGTTGGCTCTACGGACCCGGCCGGCGTGGCCGGGTTTGTACCAACGTTAGGAATGTGTGATGGCGATCACGATCCACCTTGGGGGACATCCGCTCGGATGCGCGCACCGCCAGATTTCTTCAGCTCGGATTTCGCGATGGTGCGCACGTGGACTTCGTCCGGGCCGTCGAAGATGCGCATGGCCCGATGCCAGCCGTACATCGCGGCGAGTGGCACGTCGTCGCTGACGCCTGCGCCGCCGTGAACCTGGATGGCGCGATCGATGACGTCGAGCGCCACCCGGGGGACGGAGACCTTGGCAGCCGAGACGTACGGTGCCGCAGCTTTGTTGCCATGTACGTCCGTGATCTTCGATGCGTACTGGCACAGCAGGCGTGCTTGATCGATCGCGATCCGCGACTCGGCGATCTGGGCCTGCACCACACCCTGTTCGGCGAGCGGCTTGCCGAACGCGACGCGGGACTGTGCCCGCGACACCATCAGCGACAGCGCTCGTTCGGATGCGCCGAGTGCGCGCATGCAGTGGTGGATACGACCGGGGCCGAGGCGTGCCTGCGCGATCGCGAAGCCGGCGCCCTCCTCGCCGAGAATGTTGGTGACGGGTACTCGGACGTCGTCGTAGACCACCTCGCAGTGCCCGTGTTGATCCAGCCGGCCGAACACCGGAACATCGCGTACGACGGTCACACCTGGAGTGTCGATCGGTACGAGCACCATCGACTGTTGACGATGCGTCGGAGCGTCGGGGTCGGTCTTGCCCATGACGATGAGCAACCGGCACCGCGGGTCGGATGCGCCGCTGGTCCACCACTTTCGACCGTTGATCACGTAGTGGTCGCCGTCTCGGACGATTCGGGTCTGGATGTTGGTGGCGTCGGAACTTGCAACCTCGACCTCGGTCATGGAGAACGCGGACCGAATTTCACCTTCCTTCAACGGCTCCAGCCACTGCTGCTGCTGTTCCTCCGTGCCGAACAGATGCAGCAGTTCCATGTTGCCGGTGTCCGGAGCCTGGCCGTTGGTGGCCTCGGGCGCCAGATGCAAACTCCACCCGGTGATCTCGGCGAGCCCTGCGTAGTCGAGTTGGCTGATCCCGGAATAGGCAGGGAGAAACAAATTCCAGAGACCGCGTGCGCGCGCTTCCTTCTTCAACGTCTCGACGACAGGAGGGAGCGAGCTGTCCTCCGGACCTACCGAGGCGCGGTAGCGCTCGTACTCGGCCTCGGCGGGAAAGACGTGCGTGTGCATGAACTCGACCAGGCTCTCGCGCAAACGAAGCGCTGTCTCGGACGGACGAAGATCCAGAGATGCGACGTCGACGGTAGCGGGCATGGCGGGAGTGTTCACGGCGTGCGTCATGAGGAGGTCCTTTGACTGTTCAGCCGGCGAGGCCGGTGACGGAAGAAGCAGATGCGCGGTCGAGCGCGCGCCCGAGCAGCGGCCCGACCATGTCGCCGACGCGTGAGAAGTCCTCACCGTCGGTGTGCCCCTGGGCGTACCGCGCGTGAATACCTTCGAGGATGACCGCTATCTTGAAATCGGCGAACACGAGGTACCAGTCGATGTCGGGCACGTCGATGCCGCGCGTCGCGAGGTAACGCTGCACCATCTCGTCGCGGGTCGGGAACCCGGGCAGCGCGGTGGCACCTGCAGTGATCGGGTTGTAGAACTCACCGGCGTTGTCCCAGAACGAGCACAGTATTCCGAGGTCCGTGAGGGTGTCTCCGAGCGTGGACATCTCCCAGTCGAGCACACCCAGAATTGTCGTCGGGTCGGAGCGGTCGACCATCATGTTGTCGATCTTGAAGTCGCCGTGCACAATTCCCGGATAGCTCCGCGGCGGAAGGGCAGAGCGTAGTCGGCGGTGCAGTTCGGCGACCTCGGGCCGTTCGGCGGTGGCGGATGCGTCCCACTGCCGAAGCCACCGGCCGAGTTGCCGCTCGAGGAACCCGTCGGGCTTGCCCCAGTTCGCCAGGCCCACCTCGGCGGGGTCGATGGAGTGCAGATCAGCGAGGACGGTGGACATCGAATCCGCGAGCCCGCGGCGTTGCGACTCGCTGAGCGTCGCGGTGTCCTCCTGGGTGCGGAGGGTGACGCCGTCGAGCCTGTCCATCACGTAGAAGGTCGTACCGATCACCGTCGTGTCCTCGCAGATCCCGACCGTTCTCGGCACGGGTACTGCGCTGTCTCTCAGTGCCGTCAGAGCTCGGTACTCTCGGCCCATGTCGTGGGCTGTCGGAAGGACGTGTCCGCGGGGAGGGCGACGCAGAATCCAGTTCTTGCTGCCATCGCCCAGTTCGTAGGTCGGATTGGAACGCCCTCCCGCGATGAGGCGAGCGGTCAGATCGTTCACGGGCGAGGACTCCACATGGGCCAACCACTCGCGCACGGCAACCACGTCCAGCTCGTCCACCGTCGTGGTGTCCATTATCGGTCCCTTTCGAAGGTTTCGAACAGCGTCGTCAGGAATTGCGAAGTTCACGGCGAAGCAATTTGCCGCTCGTGGTCTTCGGAAGTTCGTCCATCACAACCAGTTCCCGGGGGTACTTGTAGGCCGCCATTCGGGTTTTGCAGAATTCGATGAGTTCCTCGGGGGTGACCGACGAGCCGGCCGTCAGCGAGACGAACGCTTTGACGGTCTCGCCTCGATATTCGTCGGGGACTCCGACGACGGAGGCTTCGCGCACCGCTGGATGCTGATACAGCACGTCTTCGACATCGCGGGGAAACACCTTGTAGCCGCCTGCGTTGATCATGTCCTTCAGTCGGTCCACGACGAAGAGCCATCCGTTGTCGGTGACCTTGCCGACATCACCGGTGTGCAGCCAACCATCGCGAATCGCGTGAGCGGATTCCTCCGGCATCTGCCAGTACCCGGGCACCACCATCGGGCCCGACACGACGATTTCCCCGACCTCGCCGGGCCCGAGGTCATGTCCGTCGCTCAGGTCGACGATGCGAACATTCGCCTTCGGCACCGGGATTCCCACGGACAGCGCGCCGCTGTCGGGATCGACCGGCGGATCGATCTCGGGTGGCCCGAGGTGTGTCGGCGACGTCGTTTCGGTCATTCCGTACGCGCCGCGCAACACCCATCCCGTCGCGTCTCGGACGCGATCCACGAGCGCGGGCGACACGGGCGCCCCGCCGGACGGGGTCTTGGTGAGCGAACCGAGATTCAGTTCGTCCTTGGCTGGATGGTTGCTCAGGGCAATGAACAACGTGCTCGCCCCGATCATGAACGTGCCGCGCCATCGATCGATCGCTCGGAGTGTCTCTTCGGCGTCGAAGCGGTGCATCAGAACCAGTGGCGCACCGCTGACGATGTGAATTCCGAGGCACGCGACGATGCCGGTGATGTGGAAGACGGGTGCGACGCCGATGATCACGTCACGATCTGCGCGCAGGTCCCACCACTGGGTGTAGACGGTGGAATTGTGCACGAGCGAACCGTGCAGGTTCATCGCTCCTTTGGAACGGCCTGTCGTACCCGACGTGTAGGTGAGAATGCCGATGTCGTCGGCACCCGCCGGGTGGGTCGACGGCACACCGCGTCCGGCGACCGCTGTCGTCCAAGCCGTGGTGTCCGAGAACGACTGTGGCGCAGGGATGTGCGCACGCACCGACGCCGGCACCGACGCGTCGGGGGTCATGTCCAGCGGATGCGTGGTGACGACGATGTCGAGTGCCGTCTTCACCCGAATCGGGGCGACGGACTCGGTGTACAGGCTGTCCAGGCAGATCAGCGCCGTAGCGCCGCAGTCGACGAGGTGATGTTCGAGCTCCCCTGCCCGCAGCATCGGGTTGACGGCCACCGGAATCGCGCCGATCTTCCAGGCGGCGAGGACGGCGACGAGCCATTGCGGATCGTTCTGCAGGTACACCGCGATGCGATCTTTCGGCGCGATACCCGCATCGTGCACCGTCTGCGCGAGCGCGTCGGCAGCGGCGTCGACCTCCGCGAACGTGAGGGTGGCACCGAAATAGTGCACCGAAGGACCGTCGGGCGTCGCCGACACGCGTGCGTCCCACGCATCCAGCAGGGTCGGAAAAGCCGACGCCGCGTCAGGCGTCGCGGTGCTCGGGTACATGCCGGCCCACGGGCGATCGTCGGTTCGGAGGGTGTCGTCGAGTTGCTTCACTGTTCCGCCTCGTCCTAGGTCCTGCGATCGCCGTGCAGTGATCGATTTCTCACCATCGTTCGGGCCGAGCGATCGCTTGTCAAGTTTCTTGCTCCACGTTCGAAAATGGGTATCGACGCACTTGAACGGAGATTTCGACTGTTCAGTGGTTGACAATCGATCGTTCGGGAACCATTATTTCGAATGACGCAGGTCACATTCATGACGAGAAAGTCGATATATATGACCGCACAGAATCTCAGTTCGACGACCGCGGACTCGTGGACACCGGCCAAGCGGAAAACAGCGCGCCGGGCTGCGTTGGCAGGTGGCGTGGGCACCCTGATCGAGTACTACGACTTCAGCCTGTACGGCTACCTGGCGGTGGTGATCGCGCCGATCTATTTCCCGAGCGACGAGCCTGTCGTGTCGCTGCTGTCCGCCTTGGCGGTCTTCGGGACCGCGTACTTGGTCCGCCCGCTGGGCGGCATCGTGTTCGGCCATGTCGGTGACCGGTTGGGACGTAAGAAAGCATTGATGGCCACTCTCGTGTGCATGGGTGTCGGCAGCACAGCGATGGGTCTTCTTCCCACGCCCGCGCAGATCGGGGTGTGGGCGACGGTCCTGCTCGTCCTCGTACGGTTGCTGCAGGGATTCTCAGCAGGTGGTGAGGTCGGGGGATCGGCCACGTTCATCTCGGAATCGGCGCCCTCGCATCTGAAAGCCACGTACGGCGCGTTCACTCCGATGGGATCGACCGGCGGGTTCGCACTGGCTGCTGCCGTCGCGGGCGCCGTGTCGGCGCTGACGACGGACGCATCGATGGACAGTTGGGGGTGGAGAGTCCCATTCTTGCTGGCCCTTCCGTTGACGGTATTCTGCCTGTGGATTCGCACCCGCGTCGAGGAGACGCACGACGCAGACGGAGGGCCGGGCACGTCGACGGCCGGAGCCTCCGACACTCACGAGTCGAGCGCCCCGCTCAGCGCAGTGTTCCTGAAACAGCCTCGCGCACTTGCTCAGGCGACGGCCTTGAGTGCTGCAGTGAACGGAACCGCGTACATCGGACTGACCTACATGGCCATCCACCTCACGAAGCAACTCGGTTACGATTCCACCTCGGTGTTCTGGGTTGCAACACTCGCGATCGGAATCGCCGCTCTGGCAATGCCTCTCGCTGGTGTGCTGGGAGACCGGATCGGCACCGTCAGGCTGATGACCATCGGTTTCGTCGGATTCGTGGCGCTGACCTATCCGATGATGGGTCTGATGCACCACGGCATCGTCGTCGCGACACTCGCGTTCGTCGTCATCATGCTCAACAGCACGGCCACGCAGGTGGGTGTCTACACGATCATTCCGCAGTTCTTCGACAAGCGCTCGCGCTACACCGGAGTCGCGATGGGATGGAACTTGGGAGTAATCATCGCCGGTGGCACAGCCCCGTTCGTCGCGGTGTGGCTGGTCGAGCAGACCGGAAACATCCTGTCACCTGCGTTCTTCGTGATGGTGCTCGCGGTGGCCGGGCTCGTTGCGCTGGCGACGGTCAGGGCTCGTCACCATACGAGTACGGGTTTGACCACGGCGCCCGCACGCTGATCGGCAATGGCGCGTTCCAGGTCCGAGAAGGGGTACTCGGTCGTCAGGCGGTCCACCGGGAAGTCGCCACGGGCGTACAGGTTCGCCAGCTGTGGAATGAACTCCCTCGCGACCGAGTCACCTTCGATGCACCCTCTGATGCTCTTGCCGCTCAGCATCAGATCCTGAACGTCGATGGTCAGCTCGCGGTCGCCGAGTCCGAGAACGACGAGGTCCCCGCGAGCTCGTAGGGTCGACAGAGCGGTGAGTACGACGGCGGGAATGCCGGTGGTGTCGAGCCCGTGCGTCGCGCCGCCTCCGGTGAAGTCGCGGACCTGTTCCACGACGTTTCCGGCAGCGGAATCGACTGCCTCGAACCCGAACGACCGCGCAAGATCACGACGGGTGTCGTGTGGATCCACTGCGACGATCGCCTGGACACCGGCCGATCTCGCCGCGAGCATCGCTGAGAATCCGACGCTGCCTGCACCGAACACCACGACCGACGAATCCGATTCGGGTCGAAGGACATTGAGAATCGCACCGGCGCCGGTTTGAAATCCACACCCCAGCGGGGCAATTACATTCAAGTCCAGGGTGTGGTCGACCACCACCACGTTGTCTGCGTACGCGATCGCGTACTCGGCGAAACTCGACTGACCGAAGAACCGGGTGTTCACTCCAGTTCCGTCGGACGCCACCACATGGGTGCCGTCCGGCCTCGGCCCGAGCCGGTTGAGGGAGTACGAACGCAGACAGTAGGCGGGGTTGCCCCGTAGACATCGGTCGCACCGACCACAATGCCGGTAGGTCAGTACGACGTGGTCGCCCGGTGCAACACCCTCGATCTCGCGCCCGACCTCTACGACCACTCCCGCGCCTTCGTGGCCGAGGATCGCGGGCCCGGACTTCGCGGGCGTTGCTGCTTTGGTGAACAGGTCCGTGTGGCACAGTCCGGTTGCGGCGATACTTACCAGTATCTCGTCCGGGCGGGGATCGTCGATGTCCACCTGCTCGAGCGCGAACGGAGTGTTCGGTCCTCGCGACACGGCAGCTGACATGCTCGTGGTCATTCGCGTTCGAGGGCGAAGTAGTAGTGGTGGCCGCCGTCGAGTACGAGCGCGGGTTTACCGTTCATGATGCCCATCAACGTGTTCGAGTCGACGCGCTTGAAATGATCGAAGATGGGCGCGCCGTCGTAGACCATGGTGGCCGTCACCTCGCCGCGGAACTCGATGTTCCACAGGCTCGCCTCGCCCCCTCCGGTCTCGACGTCCGAATACAGCTCACCGTTGTCGTTTCTGCATATCAGAGGTTGTGCCCGCTCGAGAGATTCGAAGTTCTTGCCATGCCAGTTGCTTGCGGTGAGCTTGCGGCACAGGCGATGTCCGGTGAGGAACTGCGATCCCTTCCATGCGCCGAGTACATCCTCCGCGCGGACGGGCTCGAGTGCAGACCACACTGCGTCGAGGTCGGCGGGAAGCACACCGTCCGTCTTCTGCGTGAGCTCGGTGAACCTCGAGCGTGCCTCGGCGATATCCACGGGTCTCCTTCCAGTTGCCGAACCATTTGGTTCGGAACTTACGCCGAACCGATTGGTTCGGCAAGGTTGTCCGACCTGACAAGGGTGCAGCAGGAATTAGGATCACGGTGTGAGGTCAGCAGGCGAAGCCACTCGCGAACGCATTCTCGATGCGGCACAGGCGGAGTTCGCCCGTCACGGCATCGCCGGTGCGCGGATCAATCGCATCGCTGCCGAGGCGAAGGCCAGCAAGGAGCGGTTGTACGCGTACTTCGCCGGCAAGGAAGAACTCTTCGCCGCGGTGTCGGAGAGATGGGTCGCGGCGACGACCGCTCACACGGCCCTTCGCGGCGACGACCTGCCGGGCTATGCGGGTCGACTGTTCGACGAGTTCGTGGCGTTTCCTGAGCATGTGCGTCTTCAGAGATGGGCCGACCTCGAGGAGTCGCACCGGCCGAGGGGTGATTCTCGCGCCGCGGCGATCTCCGCGAAGATCGGTCACATCCGTGCCGGTCAGCGGGACGGACACATCGACGACTCCTGGGACAGCGTCGAACTGCTCATGGTCGTGACGGATGTGGTGATGTCGTTCGCCGTCGGGCACTACGGCGCGGGGGATCGTCGCAGACCGGACACGGCACGCCGCGCGGCTGCGGTGGAGGCCGTGCGCAGACTCGCAGCCCCGCACAGTTGAACGTGCGACGGTTACCGAGAGCGGCGAACCGAACGGGTTGACATCATCGCCGGCGGCGGACGTGCGGCGCCCAGGCTCGGTCCGGCTGTCGTTCGGCGTCGAAAGTGGTTGCACCGGCGAGGCGTTCGCGATACAAAGACATGAGTCGGAGGATGAGGGTCGCTCGCGCGGACCAGGTGTGGAGCGACGCGAGTTCGCGGCGGGAGGCCACAGCCTCAGGGTCGGCGGTGGCGCATGCCAGTGCCGAGACCGCAGCAGCGAACTCTTCCGGAGTGTGCGCAACGGTGACGTGCTCGGAGTCCAACCACCGCGTCGACGGTAGTTCGGTGGTGACGACCGGTAGGCCGGCAGCCAAGTAGTCGAGGGTGTGCGTCGGGAACCGCGCCCGCGTGCCCGCGTCGAGGGTGTGCGGAGCGAGCCCGACTGCGGCTGCCGCTATGTACGTCGCCGCTTCGTGCTTCGCAACCGGGTAGCCGTCCGTCGATGCATCGGTGCGGGAGCCGAGCCACTGGACGTTCGGCCTGGACAACAACGCGTCGACACGCGCGGATCCCGCCGAGGACAGCCGAGGTGAGCGGTCACCGATCACTGCGATGTTCACCGATGTGGCGGCTACCGCGTCGAGCATGTCGTAATCGATCCTGTCGTCGAGGTCGCCGACGAACACTGCCGGACAGGTACGACGCGATGCGTCGGAACCACTGCTCGGTGTGTCCGTCCCCGTCTCGAAGCCCGTCTCCGGGAGCGTGCACCCTGCGTACACGACGCGCACCGCGTCGAAGGTCTTGGAGTACAGGTGCAGCCTCAGCGCCAGTGTCTGCGAGACCGCGGCGACGGTGTCGGCGCGGCTGCAGTTGACCTCGATGGACCCCAGGACAGCGCGCCGTGACAGGCCGCGGCTCGGCGCCGAGCTCACCCAGTCGTCGGTGACGTACAGCAAGCGGTGTCCACCCACGCCGACGGGAAATCTGCCGACGGGATCGGTCAGAACGACGGCATCCGACGTGGTCCCGAGCTCGGTCAGTGCCGACCCGATCGCCCGATCCGTCGCACGCCGAGCCAGAGTGCGCGTCAGGACGGACCGGGGCTGTCGACGTACGAACGTCCTGACCCGGGAGAAGCGTGGTGACACGCGGACGAGTTCCGACCTCGCGGTTCTGCGTCGACGACGCGGCACGTGCTTGGACTCCGAGGTCGAACCTGACCTGTCCAACTCGACCGGCTCGACCCAGACGACGTGCGCGAACTCGGCGAGTGCCTCCGCAAGTGCCGCGTCGTCGGTCACCGACTCCATCGACGCGCCGGCCATGAAGATCAGCGTGGGTGCGGTGGAATTCACGCGGGAGAGTGTGGGCAGGGACTTCATTGAGTGCAGCGATCTGTGAGGATGAAACCGACTGGAAGAACAATTGTAGCCCAGAAAAAGTCGAGAAGTTTGTTATGAGTGCTCGAACCGCGCACCGGGACGGAGATGAAGGGCTCCCGGGTGCCTCGGCGCCGACGAGCGGTAGCGTCCCGGCCATGTACCGAGCGTCGATGCAGTTGACCCACAGGCCGGCGCGAGACGGGTCGACCGTCGATGCCGCGCATGTGCCCGCATACCTCGCTCTGGAGCTGGCGAGCCAGGCGTGGGCCGACGCGTTGAGTCACGCCAGCGACGGTCGGTTGACAGCGCTGGACGTGATGGTCGTGAACGTGACCGCGGATTTCTCGCGGGAACTGTTCACCGGCGGCGTCGATGTCGACGTCACCGCGACCGATGTCGGCCGCACTTCCATCACCGTGCGAGTCGCCATCGAACAGGGCGGTGAGCGCGCGGCGGTGGCGACGTTCGTGTTGGTCCACGTCGTCGACGGTCGGGCCGAGCGCCTGACGGACGAGCAACGCGCATTCGTCGCACCGTCGGGCCCGCACCCGTCGCGGGGTGCATGATCGCTCTGCATCGGCCGGCGACGACTCGGGTGTGAGCGCTGACGTTTGAACACGCCTCCTGTCTGGGAACATGGGCACATGACCTCGACTTCGCGCTCCGAGTCCTCGACTTCGCCTGAGGTGATCACCGAGTACGTGGTCCTGGTCGACGAGGACGGACGGGCCACCGGCACGCACCCCAAGGCAACGGTCCACACGACGACTACGCCGTTGCACCTCGCGTTCTCCAGCTACGTCTTCAATTCACGGGGAGAAGTGCTGATCACGCAGCGTGCGCTGCACAAGAAGACGTGGCCGGGCGTGACGACCAACAGTTGCTGCGGCCATCCTGCGCCGGGCGAGGATATCGGTGGCGCCGTCGTTCGGCGCTTGGGGCAGGAGTTGGGGATCGAGGTCGACAGCCCGTTCCTGTTGCTCCCTCGCTTTCGCTATCGGGCGGTCATGGACGACGGAATCGTCGAGTACGAAATCTGCCCGGTGTTCGGCGTCGTCTACGACGGGCCGGATCCGGTGGCCGATCCCGACGAGGTTGCCGACGCCAGGTGGGTGCCATGGGTGCAATTCGTCGACGAGGTAGGCCGAGGGCGTTCGGTGTCTCCCTGGTGCAAGGAACAGATCGACGAGCTCGCAGCCCTGGGGGGCAAGCCCTTGTCCTGGCCGGTGGGGAAGGCCTCGGAGCTTCCCGAGGCGGCTGTCTACGACGTCGGTGCAGCCCAGTGAAGGGTCGGGTCATTCGAACAACCGACTCCGACCCGATATAGTTGACCAGTGCACTACATGTCGACTGCCTCGCGTCCGCGCGAGCGAGTTTCAGGATCGGTAGGTGCTCGTGCAGCAGAGAGCTGAGAACACACGTCAAGCAGTGCTGCTCGGCGCAGCAGTGAGCTTCGAGAAACACGGGTACGGAACCGCCAGCCTGTCTACGATCCTGGCTCATGCCGGAGTCACCAAAGGCGCGATGTACTTCCATTTCTCCTCCAAGGAAGAGCTCGCCCACGCGGTCATCGACGCGCAGCATCAGCTTGCAATGGACGGTGTCCGCACCATCACCGCGCAGGTACCGCGCGCACTCGACGCCGTGATCTGCATCAGTCAGGAGATGGCACGCCAACTCCTCGAAGAGCCGATGGCTCGCGGCGGAATGCGGTTGACGCTCGAGATCGGCAGCATGCAAGGACCGGTTCAGCGCCCGTACCGTGACTGGATCGAATCGATCCAACTGCTCGCGGCCCGGGCCGCAGAAGAAGGCGACCTGGCGACAGGCGTCGACACCGAGGCGCTGGCAGCGTTCGTCGTCGGCGCGTTCACCGGCGTTCAGACTCTGTCGGAGGTGCTTCACGGGCGTGCGGACCTCTACGCCCGGTTGTCGGACATGTGGCAGCTGATGCTCCCGTCGATCGCCGCACCCGCGGCGCTGGAGCGCACGCGTGCACTCGCGCTCTGCGAGCCACGCGATTGGTCCGTGTCCGAGCCCGAAGTCGGCGTAAGCGCCTGATGGGGTTCGATCGGCGAGCTAGCCTGTAGGTATTTCCCTGCGCGAACGGAATTATCGATGACCGATGTACTGTCCCGCCGTGACCTCGACTTTCTTCTCTACGAGTGGCTCGACGTCGAGTCGCTGACGACGAGAAAGCGATTCGCCGAACACTCCAAGGATACGTTCGACGCCGTCCTCGACCTGTGCGCGGACATCGCGCGCAAGCACTTCGAGCCGCACAACAAGCTGTCCGACGCCACCGAGCCGCGGATGCGCGCCGACGGCACCGTCGAGATGATCCCGGACGTCAAGGCAGCGTTGGACATCTATGCGGCGTCCGGTCTCATCGCCGGGCAGTTCGACGAGTCGCTGGGCGGGATGCAGCTTCCCACCACCGTCGCGCGCGCCGCGATGGCCTGGTTTCAGGCCGCGAACGCATCCACTTCGTCGTACCCGTTCCTCACCATGGCGAACGCCAACCTCATCGCCACGTACGGTACGTCGGAACAGATCGATCAGTACGTCCGGCCGATGCTCGAAGGCACATCTTTCGGCACGATGTGCTTGTCCGAACCGCAGGCAGGTTCGTCGCTCGCCGACATCACCACGCGTGCGGTGAAGCAGGACGACGGCAGCTACCGTCTCACCGGAACGAAGATGTGGATTTCCGCCGGAGACCACGAGCTTACCGAGAACATCGTCCACCTGGTTCTTGCGAAAGCAGCAGGCGGTGGCGCAGGAGTCAAAGGCATCTCACTGTTCGTCGTGCCCAAGGTGCTTCCGGACGGCACACGCAACGACGTCACACTCGTCGGTCTCAATCACAAGATGGGCAACCGCGGCACGACGAACACGCTGCTGAACTTCGGCGATGGAACGCACGCCGTGCACGGCGGATCCGGTGCTGTCGGCTACCTCGTCGGCGAGGAGCATCGTGGTTTGAGCTACATGTTCCACATGATGAACGAGGCCAGGATCGGTGTCGGCTTCCTGGCGATCTCGCTGGGGTACGTCGGCTACCTCAAGTCCGTCGAGTACGCGAAGGTCCGCACACAGGGTCGTGCGCTCGGCGTGAAGGATCCGTCCTCGCCGCCTGTTGCCCTGATCGAGCACGCAGATGTTCGACGGATGCTGTTGGCGCAGAAGTCCTACGTGGAAGGCGCTTTGGCTCTCGGTCTCTACTGCTCCAAGCTCGTGGACGAGCAGGACACCACCGAGGACGAGTCGGTGCGCAGCGAGACGACGCTGCTCCTGGACCTGCTGACACCGATAGCCAAGAGCTGGCCGTCGCAGTGGTGCCTCGAAGCGAACAGTCTGGCAATCCAGGTGCACGGCGGATACGGCTACACCCGGGACTACGACGTGGAACAGTACTACCGAGACAACAGGCTCAACCCCATTCACGAAGGCACACACGGCATTCAAGGGCTGGACCTGCTCGGACGCAAGGTGACGATGCAGGGTGGGGCAGCTCTGCCGTTGCTCGGAACCAGAGTCTCCGAGACCATCAGGCGTGCTCGCGAACTCGGCACCGACGAGTACGCGTCGGCGCTCGAGTCTGCATGGGGGAGCGTCCTCGAGGTCACGGCAACTCTGTGGGGCACCGGCGATCCCGAGGTGGCACTCGCTAATTCGTCGGTGTATCTCGAGGCCGTCGGCCACGTCGTCATAGCGTGGATGTGGCTGGAACAGCACAACGCGGCCGACGGAAAGACAGGCGACTTCTACGACGGGAAGCGTCAGGCCGCCCGATACTTCTTCCGCCACGAACTGCCCAGGACCGGACCCCAGTTCGCACTGTTGTCCAGCCTGGACCTCACCACCCTCGAGACGGACCCGGCCTGGTTCTGACATCCCGCTGTACGCGAAAATGTAGGCCAGAGCCTACATTTCCGCGCACGTCAGCGCACGTCAGCGGGCGAGCAGCGTGAACGAATGATCCGCGATCAGGATGGACGGTCCGGATTCCTCGTACGCCTGCTGCGGGTCGCTCGACAACACCTGGCGCCAGCTGCCGGACGGTAGGCCGAACTCCACCGTCTCGCTCGACGCATTCACCGCCCACCCGAACACTTCGTCGTCGCCGGCCGACGCGAGAACCACCAGCATCGACAGCGCCGACCCGTCGGACCAGTCCTCGTCCGTGAGCTTCTCGCCGTCGGCGCGGTAGAAATCGACGTAGGTGTCCGCATCGGATTCGCTGTCGTGGCGAAACCACGTGGGACGCAGCGCCGCGTGCGATTTTCTCAGCTCGATCAACTCGCGGGTGAAGGCGAGCAGATCGGTGTCCGCGGAGTCCCAGTCGAACCACGAGAGTTCGTTGTCCTGGCAGTACGCATTGTTGTTGCCGTGCTGGGTTCGCCCGATCTCGTCGCCGCCGAGAATCATCGGCACACCGGCGGACAGTAGAAGCGTCGCAATATGATTGCGTTGCTGCCGGGCACGGAGAGCCAACACACCTTCGTCGTCGGTCGGGCCTTCGGCGCCGCAACCCCACGACCGGTTGTCCGATTCACCGTCCTGGTTGTCCTCGCCGTTGGCGTCGTTGTGCTTGCCGTCGTACGCATTCAGGTCGGCGAGGGTGAAACCGTCGTGCGCAGTGACGAAGTTGACGCTGGCGAGCGTCGGGCGCCGCGTGCTCTCGTAGACGTCAGGGCTGCCGGTGATCCGCTGCGCGAAAGCGCCCAGAGTCCCCGGTTCCGAACGCCAGAAGTCACGCACGTCGTCGCGGAACTTACCGTTCCATTCCGACCATCGCGCCGGAAAGCCGCCGACCTGGTACCCCTGCGTGTCCCAGGGCTCGGCGATCAACTTGACCGACGCCAGCGTCGGGTCCTGATGAACCAGATCGAGGAAGGCGCTGTGCTTGTCCAGATCGGAATCCTGGCGAGTCAACGTACTCGCGAGGTCGAATCGGAATCCGTCGACGTGCATCTCGGTCACCCAGTAGCGCAACGAGTCCATGATCAAGGCCAACGCGGCAGGGTGGCCGACGTTCAGACTGTTGCCCGTGCCGGTGGTGTCGAAGTACGAGCCACGATCTTCCTCGACCAGACGGTAGTAGGAACGATTGTCGATTCCCTTGAGCGACAACGTCGGACCGAGGTGATTGCCTTCGGCCGTGTGGTTGTACACGACGTCGAGGATCACTTCGATTCCCGCTGCGTGCAATGCCTTCACCATGGACTTGAACTCGTTCACCTGGCCGCCGGTGTCACCCGCATGGCTGTACTCGTTGTGCGGAGCGAGGAAGCCGATCGAGTTGTATCCCCAGTAGTTCCGACGTCCTTCTTCCAGGAGATGCGAATCCTGGACGAATTGGTGAATCGGGAGCAGTTCGACGGCGGTGACTCCGAGATCGACGAGCGCCTGAACGGCTGCGGGGTGACCGAGACCTGCGTAGGTACCGCGGATGTTCTCGTCGACGTCCGGATGGCGCGCGGTGAAACCTTTGACGTGCACTTCGTAGACGATGCTGTCGGACAGAGGAATCCGCGGAGGTGCATCGTCACCCCAGTCGAAGTCGTCGTCGACGACGACCGAATGGATCATCGACGGCGCGGAGTCCTCGTCGTTGCGCGTCTCGGGCTCGTCGTGCAGGTGCGAGAAGACGGACTCGTTCCAATCCACGGTGCCCGCAATTGCTCGGGCGTACGGGTCCACCAGCAGCTTGTGCGCGTTGTGCCGGAGGCCGTCCGCGGGACTCCACGGCCCGTCCACCCGTAGTCCGTACCGTGACCCGACCGCCAGGCCGTCGACCACACCGTGGAACACGTGCCCGGTCCGAGTACCGAGGGTCGTGGAGGACAATTCGGCGCCGGATTCGTCGACCACGACGACTGCGATGGAATCCGCGGTCTCCGAGTAGACCGCGACATCGGCCGTGCCGTCGGGTAGCAGGGTCACGCCGAGGGGATGAGGGGAGCTGACTACGGTCATTGCAGCCCAGTACCCCGGCAAGGATCGAGCAAACCGAGTTTTGAATCGGTGGCCCGAGGGGTACGACACACACATGGCTGATTACAGAGTGATCGATCCGACAGGCGACGTCGTCGCAACCAAGAACATCGAGAGCGCCGATGACGCGTACAACTGGTTCATCGAAGAGAAGGCGGACAACAGCGAACTCGGGTGGCGCCTCGAGGTCGACCAGGACGGCGACTGGGCCTTCGTGGACGATTCCGAGGGCACTTCGCCGGGTAACTGACGACGCTCAGAGGGGTTCACCGAGGCGCCGAATGCGTCCGGACGCGGTGCGGGCAACGAGCCCGCGCCGCTCGAACTCCGCCAGCCATCCTTCCATCGGCCACCTGCTCCACCGTGTGTGAAACAACCGAGCGTTGCGCACGATGTCGTCGACGTGCTCGACCGGGGGCGAGGACACTGCATGATGCTGGTGATAGGCGTGGGCGCCGCCCACCCACCGCAGCCCGATTCCCGACGCGCGAGCCGTCGCTCCGAGGTCGGTGTCCTCACCGCCGTAACCCGTGTAGCCCTCGAAGAATCCGCCCAGCTGTGCCCACGTCCGCGCGGTGACCGCAAACGACAGTGACCAGAACAAGTCGTAGTTCGTGCCCGATTCGACGGCTCCGACGGCCGGACTCGGCCGCGCACCATGTGGATTCGTGTGCGCGATCAGCTCTTCCTCCGACCACCGCCCCGGGTGTGGGGGCAGATAGGTGACCGGACCGCACAGCAAGGCCGTCGAGTTCGACGAATCCTCGCAGGCGAGTTCGTAGATCGACAACATGTGCGGTCCCGGTATGCAGTCGACGTCCAGGAACACAAGGATGGTCGCGCCCTGATCCAATGCTGTCTGTGCTCCGAGATTACGTGCGTGAGCCAGAGGTAGGCGCCCGTCGACCGTATCGATATACCGCACTGTCGCGGTGCCGGTGCCGGTGCCGGTGCCGGTGCCGGTGTCGGTGTCGGCCACGATGTCGCTGATCCGGGGATCGCCCATCGCGATCACGACGTGATGGTCCGGAGGCCGCGTTGACCGTGCCAACCCGCGGATCTGCTCGCGAAGGTGTTCGTGACGGCCCGAGACGACCGTCACCACGGCCAGACTCATCGGAGGGGCGTCCCGGCCGTGAGCACTCCGGCGGCACGGCGGGCTGCACCGCGCTGCTCCACACGATCCCATCCGGATCCTCCGAGATCGATCGCTCTGTCCAGCAGGGTTCTCCAGCCTCGAGGGTCGGGCCACACGGGGGTGACGACCGCCACGGATGCCGAACCGAGGGCCCGCGCGCTGGCGGCCTGCTCGTCGAACGGGCGATCCTGTGGAATGACGATTGCCGGCGACCCCGCGGCTGCAACGTCGGCCAACGCGTTCTGCCCGGCGTGGGTCACCACGACCGTGGCCGAACACAGCAGCGGCCAGACGTCCGCTCTCCACGACGAGGCATCGATTCCTGCTGCGATCCAGCGAAATTCGGGGTTGGCTGCACCGGCGAGCTCGATATCGGACGCGGCGAGTGTCGTACCACCCGCACCGCCGAGAACGACGATGGAGGCGTCGCTACCGACCGTCTCTCGGTCGCGGCCGTCGAACCTGCTGATCGCACCGACGTACGTAGTCTTGTCCGCATACGGCCGAAGCCACTGTGGGTCGTAGACCGATCGCGACCACGGCGCGACGATCGCCGACGCTGCTCGGTACGCGAGGGTGTGGGGAGTGTCCGTCCGCTCGCCTGGCATGGCCATGACGACGACGTCCACCCCGAGCAAGCGGACCAGCAGCGTCACTTCCACCGACACGTCGACGACGATGAGCCGTGGGCGCACGCGGGCCACCCACTCGGCGATCAGCGCCATGCGATCGGTCAGGCCGCGCACGCCCGTCGGGGCCCAGTGGAGGATTCCTCCGGCAGTCTCGTTCGCCGCGTACTCGGGGTCACCGGTGTCGCTGGCTTGTGGGGTGTCGAGGGGGAGCTGCAACCATTCGACGTCGCTGTGCGGGAACGGTTGTCGCGAAGACAGCACTGTGACGGGCTCGTCGGTCGCCGCAGCGATGGAGGTCGCACGCGTCATGTGGCCGGTGCCGTGATGGTGCGCGTAGTAGCCGATCACAGCGCGGCGCCGGACATCATGGACTCGTACAGGCTCAGGTATTGGTCGACCATGCGGCGCTCGGAGCATGCCGACTCGGCCCGTGCCCGAGCGTCGTGTCGCGACAGGGTGCGGGCTTCGATCATCGCCCGTGCAAGATCCTCGACCGAGTCCGGACGAGCCAGGCGTCCGGACGTCGGGTCCAGGATCTCCGGTATGCCTCCGCGGTCGAACGCAGCGACGGGAGTTCCGCACGCAAGCGCTTCGGCCACGACCAGACCGTAGGGCTCCTCCCAGACCGGCGTCGCCAACGCGACAGCGGAGGTGCCGACGAGCGTCGCGAGTTCACGTTGACGCAGGTGGCCGGCGTACGTGACGTCTCCGCCGAGTCTGGGCGCCACTTCCGCCTCGAAGTACGCGGTGTTCGACGCCGGACCCGCGAGGGTGAGCGAGAAACCGGCTGCGCGTGCGGCGTCGATGGCCAGATGAGGCCCCTTCTCGGGCACCAGTCGGCCCGACCATACTGCGCCGTCGCCTCCCTGACCTTCCGGCCATCGCTCCAGCGAGATCCCGTTCGCCACGACGTTGACGGGGCCCGTGACAGGAAACCATTGGCGTGCAGCGTGTTCGCTGACTGCTGCAAATTCGACGCCGGTGCTCCCGGACAATGCCACCGCTGATTCGAGCCACGCGAACGGGGGAGTGTGCAGGGTGGTGAGCATGGGAGTGCGGACCGTGCGCGACATCGCGATGGGAAGGTAATGCAGGCTGTGATTGTGGATCACGTCGAACGTGTCCGACAGTTCACCGGCCAGTTGCATCATCACCGACAGGTACGCGTGGTGCTCGCTGACGGCAAGTGCGGGAGTGGTGATGTCGGCCTTGGAGATGTCGGACAGCTCCAACCGTGCCACGCTGAGAAGGTCGTCCGCGACATCGAGGGACGAGCCCTCTGCCGCAAACAGGGTCACCGAATGCCCGCGCTCGGTCAGCGCACGGGACAGTTGACCGATGTGCGCTTCCATTCCACCCGCGTACGGCTCGGCGATCGGGAAGTTCGACGACCCGAGGAGCGCTACGCGCAGGCTACCGGTCATCGCGGTGTCCCAGTGGTGAGCCTGCGGCCGGCCACTGCGCGCCGATAGACACGTGCATGCGTGCGTGCTGCCTCTTCCTTGTCGACTTCTCGGCTCGTGCGCAGGAATTCGCCGGCGCCGGACTGTGTGCTTCGCTGCGTCAGGACGTCGTCGTACGTGGAGCGCAGTGCATCGGCAAGGCTGGAGTCGTCGAACCGTCCGAGGCCGAATCCGAAAACGCGGCAGGGGGTTTGCTCCGCGAAGTAGCCGCAATCGGGAACCACGACTGCAGTCCCCAAGTCCACACACGCCTCCAACCACCCCGAGTGCGTGCCGAATCGGTACGGCAGAACCGACACGTCGATCTCCGTCAGGTACGTCCACAGTTCGTCGTCGTCGAACCGAGGGTGAACTCGAACGTCGACGCCCTCGTGTGTCCCGAAGGCGGCGATCGCGGCAGCGTCCTCGGGGTGCGAGTCGAACGCCTGCTCGTCGATGTCGATTCGGACTGTTGCACCCGGCAATTGGGCAGCTGTGTCGACGATCGTGCCCAACACGGCCAACGGATCGAGGTTGGTGCGCAGACTCTTCGCGTGCACTCCGATCACGAACGACTCGGTGTTCGGCCGACGTTGTCCGATCAGCTCCATCGGAGCGACGTGCGGATGTGGCACGACGGTTGCGCGTCGTTCCCAACGAGATTCGATTTCCCGCGCAGCGCCCGGCGTGAGGGTGATCACCTCGGCGGCCGCTTCGATCAGCATGTCGAGGTGCGCCTCGTGGAGAGAGTTGTCCACGAAATGTGGGTTGTGGAGGTCGTGCACCGTGTAGACCAGAGGCTTGCCCGCCGATTGCACCGTGCGTATCACCTCGCCGAGCTGCTCGGGAGGCAACGAATCGAAACCGAAATGCACGTGCAGCACGTCGAACGACGACAGATTACGCTTCGTCCACTCCGGTTCGAGCCAACGCGGCGGCCACCAACGACCGGTTCCCTCCGCGCCCGGCGGGACCGGGTCGGGAAGTCGACGAACTCCGTCGGAACCCAGGTGCGCGACATAGGTGTGGCCGGTGGGAACGGAAGCCACGGTGATCGACGCTGGATCGATCGGGGTGGGGTTGATCAAATGAGGGTTCCTTCGCGACAGAACGGTTATACGGGACGTGTGATGAGCCCGGACCCGACTGCTCGAGAGGGAGTGTCTCCTGCGACAACCGAATACTACAGGGAGCCCGTGACGTCGAACGATCCCGACGAGGGGCGTCGCGTTCACTACGGAGATTTCTACGGAGTCTCCGACACGACGGGCGACGGACGGCCGCTACTGGTCGTGTGGGGGAACTGCCAGGCGGAGGCCCTGCGGATCGTGGTCTCGAGCGCGGCGGATCTTCCTTACCGTACGGTGCGAGTTCCTCCGGTCCACGAGCTCACCGAGAGCGACCTACCGCACGTTCGTGACCTGATGACACGCTGTGCGGTGCTGCTGTCCCAGCCCGTGCGTTCCGGCTACCGCGGGTTGCCGATCGGTACGGACGATGTGGACGCACTCCGATCCGATCGAGCGGAGAAGATCGTGTGGCCGGTCCTGCGATACAGCGGGTTGTATCCGTTCCAGGTCATCGTGCGGCACCCCAGTGCCCCGTCCGCGACGCCCGCAGGCGTCCCCTACCACGACCTGAGGACGGTGATCGCCGCCCGCGACGGTGACTCGGCCGGGTGGGACGTCCCGCTGAGTGCTCGTCAGGTGGCAGACGTCGCAGCGTGGAGCATCGCGGAACTGGCCCGGCGTGAACGTGTCCAGTGCGACGTCGGTGTGTCCGATCTTCTGATTCCAGCGGGCGCCGGGGCCGCGAATACCGTCAACCACCCGGGAAACACAGTGTTGACGGCGCTCGGATCCCGCATTCTCCACGCGCTGGGTTGTGGCCCGCCCGCCGCGCCCGATCGAGAATTGTTGGGCAACATCGTCTCTCCGCTCGACGAGCGCGTCGTACGGGCGCTGGACCTGCAGGTACCGGCCCGGCCGTCGTGGCTCGTGAACGGTTCGCCCGTGTCCCAGGACGAGATCCGACGGGTTCAATTGCAGTGGTATCGAGACAACCCGCAGTTCGTCGACGCTGCCCTCGATCGCTACGCCGACCTCCTCGACATTCTGGACCTGGCTGCATGACGGCGACGATCGGCCATGTTCTGGTAGGACCACCGGCGCACGGTGTCGTCGAGTACGGCGCGTCCGTGGCACGCGAGTTGGGGGAACCGACGCATCGGGTAGTGCGCCTGGACGGACCGGAGTCCGAACTCCCGGCCTGGATCGGGGAGTGCTCACTCGTACATCTGCACGTGACCGACCGACTCTTCGGTGACCGTGCGTCCGCAGAGCCCAACTACGCGTCACTGTGTGCCAGGCTGCCCGTGCGGCACTCGGTAACCGTACACGACGTGCCACAACCGTCCGACGGGTCGGGATTCGAGGTACGAATTCGGTTCTACCGGAACGTGATCCATCACGCCGCAGGCGTGATCGTGTCGAGCGAACACGAGGCCTCGCTGCTCCGAGAATTCACCGACGCGGCCGTCGATCCGCAGGTGGTTCCGCTGATGATGCCGAGGCCGAGAGCGGAGCCTGCAGGAGTGACCCAAAAGCCGAGAGCGGAGCCTGCAGGAGTGACCCAAAAGCCGAGAGCGGAGCCTGCAGGAGTGACGGGAGTGCCGAGTGCGAGTGTTGCCGTGCTGGGTTTCCTGTATCCGGGGAAAGGGCACATCGAGACGCTCCGGGCGATGGCAGACTTACCGCGGTCCGTGGGTTTCGTCGCGTTGGGGACTGCGTCGCCAGGGCACGAGGATCTGATCGATCAGTTGCGGTGCACGGCAGCCGAAGCCGGACGGCCCTGCGAGGTCACCGGATTCCTCCCGGAATGCGATATGTATCGGCGCTTGGCGGATGCGACGGTTCCTGTTGCCTTTCATCGGCACCTGTCGGCGTCGGGATCGATCAATACCTGGATTGCGGCGAGACGTCGTCCCCTCGTCCCTCGCAACGCGTACACCGAAGAACTGGACCTGCGATCGCCCGGTGTGGTTCGTGTGCACGAAGACGACGTGGACTCATTGCGGGACGCGATCGCCGAGGCGGTGCGAGATCCGTCGTCGACCTGGATCGACGCGGATGTGGTGCCGCGGCCGACACCGAGCGACGTCGCCCGGGAGTACGACTCGATTCTGAGGGGATGGCAGGGATGACCAGGGCTCTCGAGGTCCAGGGCCGGTACGTCGTGCCGGACAACCGATGGGATCTGGCGCCGGACACGGTGGAGTTGCCGGGCGTCACCGTCGTGATCCCGTATTACGATCAGCCGCATCAATTGTCGCTCGTACTCGAAGCCCTGGCACAGCAGGACTACCCGTCCGACAAGATGCAGGTGGTCATCGCGGACGACGGTTCACCTACGCCGCCTGTCGTCGACGACTGGCTCGACAGGCTGGCGGTGACGGTGGTGAGCCAGGAGGACAAGGGGTTTCGGGCCGCCGCGGCCCGCAACCTCGGTGCACGTGCGGGGACGGGTGAGGTTCTGTGTTTTCTCGACGCCGACACAGTCCCGACTCCCGGGTACGTCGAGGCCGCCGTTGCTCTGCCTGCAGTGGCTCCGGACACGGTTGTCGTCGGGCGGCGAGGACACGCCGATCTGAGTGATGTGAACGTATCGGAACTGTCGGAATGGCTTCGTACTCCACGGGAACTCGGCGAACCCGATTGGTTGTCCGGCGCCTACCGCCGCACCGGTAACCTACTCCGACCGGGTTGGGACGGATACAAATTCGTCATCAGTGCAGTGTTGACCTGCAGCCGAGAACTGTTCGAGGAGGTCGGCGGCTTCGACGAGACCTTCGTCCGGTACGGCGGCGAGGACTGGGAGTTCGCCAATCGCGCGTTCATGGCGGGAGCGGTGTTCGCCCACGAGCCGACGGCGGTCGCGTGGCACGACGGGCCGGACTGGGCGGGGCGAGACGTCACGGACAGGAGCGACGAGAAGAACACCGAGGCCGTGGCTCTCGCACCGTTGATCACCGATCCCAGTGCGCGAAGCCACGGACTGCACTACCGCATCCCCGACGCTGCGGTGATCCTCGACGTGGCGGAGGCATCACCGGCATCGGTGATGGTCACTGTCGCCAGCATCGTGCGTGGTGTCGATTGCGCGGTGTGGCTGGAGGGAGAGCGAGGTGCCGAGGTGTACGACACACTGGCACTGGATGATTCACGCGTGCGCGTCGGTACCCCTGACCGATCGGTTCGGCTTCGCTGCAGGTTCGTCGTGCACGTTGTGGGCCCGGTGCAGTTCTCGTCGGCGACGTGGGGTGCACTGACTGGAAGCATCGGTCCTGGACTGGCAGGCAGGGTGACCGTCGATTGCGACGGTGCCTCGGTCTCGGCGACGGCGTCCAGGGCACTGAACCGTGCACAGCGTTGGGCCGCGCGGACCCGCGAGTCCGAATCGGAGTTGCTGAACGCGTTGTTCACGATCGAGCGTCGGAGCGCCGAGGAGGTCGGCATCTCACTGATCGACGGCGAACCGTGGCTGGCCTGGTGACCACGAGCGCTGGACACCACCGAGGTGATGTCCAGCGCCGGCGGGAAATGCGGTGATGAAGCTACAGGTTCGCTTTGGCCTTGTTGAGGGTGTCGACGGCGATCTGTAGGCCTTCGAGAGGACCGTAAGCGGTGTCCTCGTGTTCGATGTTGACGGCGATGTCGGGGTCGACGGCGTTCAGGGCGCGCAGGAACCGCGTCCAGAAGTCGACGTCGTGTCCGTTGCCGACGGCGACGAAGTCCCAGGCCGAGTCCTGCGGCCAGACGTTGACGAAGTGCTTGCCGCCGAGGCTGGTGCGGGGTCCGTCCTGCGGTGCGCGGGTGAATCGGTCGTCGAGGACTCCGTAGATCTCGCAGTCGGGGTTGATTCGGGTGTCCTTGGCTGCGGCGTGGAAGACCAGGGGGCCGAGCCATTCGATGGCTTTGACCGGGTCGATGCCCTGCCAGAACAGGTGCGAGGGGTCCATTTCGGCGCCGACGTTGCTCAGGCCGCCTTTGTCGACGAGGCGCTTGAGCGTCGGTGGGTTGAACACCAGGTTCTGCGGGTGCATCTCGATGGCGACCTTGACTCCGTGCTCACGGGCGAGAGCGTCGATTTCTTTCCAGAACGGCACCGCGACCTGATCCCACTGGTAATCGGAGGAGTCGAGGTATCCCGAATCCCAGGTGTTGACATGCCATGCCGGCCACGTCCCACCCTCGTGGGCTGCGGGCAGACCGGACATCGTCACCACCCGGTCGATGCCGAGCAGACCCGCGACACGGATGGACTTACGCAGGTCCTCGGCGTCCTCGGGGCCGACCTCCGGGTCGGGGTGCAGTGGGTTGCCGTTGCAGTTCAGGCCGGCGATCGAGACGCCCGTGCCCTCGAACACCGCGAGGTAGTCGGCCGGGCTGATGGTACCGGCGAGCAGGTCGTCGACCGGAATGTGCACCGGTGGCAGGAATCCACCGGAGTTGATCTCGATGCCTTCGAGACCGAGTGAGGCCACCGTCGCGATGGCGTCGGGCAGAGACTTGTCGTGCAGGATCGCGTTGTAGACGCCGAGTTTCATCGTGAGCTTCCTTGCAAGTAGGGGGTGGGTCAGATCTTGACTGCGGTGCCGTTCGCGGCAGCGGATTCGGCGATGGCGGCGACGATCTGCATGCCGCGCAGTCCGTGCGCGAAGTCCGGGAGCGGGGGCAGGCCGGTCAGTCCGGCGACCTGGTCGAGGAATGCCCGTGCCTGGTAGGCGAAGAATTCGGCTTTGCCGTGCCCGACGCCGCCGGCGTCCATTGGCAGCCCGCCCTGGATGTAGGGGTGCTGGGGTCCGATGATGACCTGACGGCGGCCGTTGACCGTCTCGTCGATGTCGGTGGTGGAGATGTGGAACTCCGCGGCTCGCTCGAGCGCCCACGACGCCGACCCGCGCGTGCCGAACACATCGAAGGACAGTCCGTCGGGATTGGCGTGCGAGACCCGCGAGGCGGAGAAGGTTCCGACGAACCCGCCGGCGAACTGCGCGGTGAAGGTCGCGATGTCCTCGTTCTCCACCGGCGCTGTCTCCCCGGTGGTCTCGGCTTTGGTGTGACCATAGGTGACTCCGACCGGAACGGGGCGTTCGGTGATGACGGTGGAGAACTGCGCCCCGCGGACCTCGACGATCGGCCCGGCGACGTACTCGGCGAGATCGATCAGATGACTGCCGACATCGGCGAGTGCACCTGTTCCCTGCCCGCCGCGGTACCGCCAGGTGATCGGCCCGGTCGGGTCGAGAGAGTAATCGGCGCGGTAGCGGCCGTCGAAGTGCACGATCTCACCGAGGCGACCGGCGGCGAGCTCGTCGGCGACGGCCTGCACTGCCGGGGAGCGGCGGTAGGTGTAGCCGACCGAGGCGATACCACTCGATGCCGCGGCGGCAGCGACCATCGACTCCGCATCGGCCAGCGACCCTGCCAGCGGCTTCTCGCACAGCACGTTCTTACCCGCGGCGAGCAGGCCTTCGACGATCTCACGGTGCAGGTGATTGGCGACGACTACGGACACGACATCGATGTCCTGTGCCTCGGCGATGGCCTGCCAGCTGTACTCGGCGCGCTCGTAGCCGTACCGCTTGGCGGTGTCGTCCGCGACACCCTTGTTGGTGTCCGCGATTGCCACCAAACGCACGTCCGGGCGGTCGGTGCCGAACAGCGTCGACGCCATCCGGTACCCGGCGGCATGGGCGCGTCCGGCCATACCGCCACCGATGACGGCTACACCGAGCGAGTTCTCTGTCATGAACGTGCTGCTTTCTTTCGGAGTGTCGCGGGATTAGTTCGGTCTATTTGACCGGTCTAGTAGAGATACTATGGGTCACCGATCGCGCGGATGTCAAGGACGGCGTTGCCGCAGTTTCGACACGCTCTCACGGGCAGGAACGGAGACGAGAAGACATGAACGCCGGAAGATCGGTGACCATGCAGGACATCGCCGACAAGGTAGGGGTGTCCAAGGCCTTGGTGTCCATGATCTTTCGTGGAGTTCCGGGGCCCAGTGCGGAGACGAAGGCCAGGGTCCTCGCCGTCGCAGAGGAGATGGACTACCGACCGAACCGAACTGCAGCTCTGCTGTCCCTCCGGCGCACTCACCTCATCGGCGTCATGACCGACATCAGGAATGCGTTCCACGCGGAGATGGTCGAGCACATGGTGGCCGAGGCGGACAAGGTCGGTTACGAGGTGGTACTCGGTGCCGTCACCCCGACACACGCCGAAGCTGCCGTCATGGAGACACTGCTCGACTTCCGCTGTGAGGCAGTGGTTCTGCTCGGGCCCGCCGCGTCGGATGTCGACCTCAGAGCGTGGGCAGGGCGGGTGCCGATCGTCGCGGTGGGTCGACGAATCGGCGGAGTCGACGCCGTGCGGGCGGGCGACTCGCGGGGGATGAGCGACGTCGTCGATCACCTGGTGTCACTGGGGCATCGCAGAATCGCGCATTTCACGGGGTACGGGTCGATCGGCAAGGACCGCCAAGCCGGCTACCGCCGCGCGATGCATCGCCACGGGCTGGACGAGCACATGGCCGTCGTCGAGGGCGACTTCACCGAGAACTTCGCGCCCGCGGCCGTCGATGCGTTCCTCGACGGAGACATCGAGCCCCCCACCGCGATCGTCGCTGCCAACGACCGCAGTGCAGTCGGCCTGCTCGACGCGCTGCAGAGGCGAGGAGTCTCCGTTCCCGGCGACATCTCGGTGACCGGGTACGACGACAGCACGTTGGCGAGAATGGCCCACATCGACCTGACCACCGTCAGTCAGGAACCCAAGGAGCAGGCGCGCCGCGCGATCACTGCAGCAACCTCACGTCTCGACGACGAACGCACCGAGGTGTCGTCGAGCGTTCTCCGGCCGCGCCTGGTGGTCCGAGGGACGACCGGTCCCACCGATCGGAGGTGACGGTGTGCTCTTCCGGCAACTGGAATACCTCGTGGCGCTGTCGCGTGAACGTCACTTCACACGCGCGGCTCAGGCATGCCACGTTTCGCAACCGGCGCTGTCCGAAGCGATCCGGAAGCTCGAAGTCGAGCTCGACCTTCCCCTGATCGTCCGGGGCCACAAGTTCGAAGGACTCACCCCCGAAGGCGAACAGATCGTCCGGTGGGCGCGCCGTATCGTCGCCGATCAGAAGTCGCTGCAGGAGGAAGCGGCAACTCTGCGGTCCGGCGTCACCGGCGCGGTACGTCTGGGCGTGGTGCCCACGGCGTCGGCGACAGTGGCCGACCTGACCGGACCACTGTGTCTGCACCACCCCTTGGTGACGGTCTCCCTGTCGGAGGACCTGCCGTCCGACGAGATCACCGGCCGCATCGACCGTTTCGAGCTCGACGGGGGAATCACCTACTTGGACGACGGAGTCGACGAGCGATACCGGACGTTTCCGCTCTACCGCGAGTACTACGACCTGTTGACCGCGACCGACTTCGGTCCGTTTCGGGAGGACAGTGTCACCTGGCGCGACGCCGCAGAGTTTCCGATGTGCACGCTGCCGTCGATGATGCGTGGACGCAGAATCCTCGACGAGTTCTTCGCCTACGACGGTGCCGCCAGTACGCCGCAGATCGAGACCGACTCCATCGCCTCGTTGTACGCGCACGTGAAGACCGGGCAGTGGGCGTCCGTCGTTCCGCGCGTGTGGCGGCAGGTGTTCGGAGAACCGCCGGGGCTTCGGTGCACCCCGTTGACGAGTGAACTGGACGCTCCGATCATCGGACTGGTGACGGCCAGGGAGAGTCAGGGATCCAGTCTGATCCGGGCGTTGGAGAACACTGCTCGCGGGCTCGACCGGACTTCATCGGCGTCGCCTATCGGTCGGTAGGAGCCACGTCTTGGACGTGTGCGGTCACGATGGTGCACCGTCGTAGCGTGTCAGCCGACGAGTACGCGTACGACGAGAAGTCCATCGTCGTCACCGAAGCCAAGTCCTACGCAGCAGGCGTCCCGGCCGTGCTCGTGTCCCTGCAGCGAGGCGTCGAGCAGATGGGGCCCGGCCGCACCGCGTACTCGCTGGCAAAACTCAATCAGCGCAAGGGTTTCGATTGCCCGGGGTGCGCATGGCCGGAGACGCCCGGGCACCGCAAGCACGCTGAGTTCTGCGAGAACGGTGCGAAAGCGGTCGCCGAAGAAGCGACCAGGAGAACGGTCGGACCGGACTTTTTCGCGACGCACTCGATCGACGACCTGCTCGGGCGGACCGAGTACTGGCTCGGCCAGCAAGGCCGCATCACGCACCCGATGGTGCTGCGGCCGGGTGCGACCCACTACGAGCAGATCGACTGGGACAGCGCCGAGCGCATGATCGCCGACGAGCTCAGGCAACTCTCCGGCCCGGAGCAGGCGATCTTCTACACCTCCGGACGCACGTCGAACGAGGCTGCATTCCTGTACCAACTACTGATCAGGTCCTACGGCACCAACAACATGCCGGACTGCTCCAACATGTGCCACGAATCCTCGGGGAGTGCGCTCAGCGCGTCGATCGGAATCGGCAAAGGCTCGGTATCGGTTCCGGACATCGAGAACGCAGACCTCATCCTCATCGCAGGCCAGAATCCTGGAACGAACCATCCCCGCATGCTGTCCACCCTGGAGAAAGCAAAAGGCAACGGAGCCAGGGTCATCGCGATCAATCCGTTGGTCGAGGCCGGGCTGCGACGGTTCAAGGATCCGCAGAAGGTCGGCGGAGTCGTCGGGGACGGCGTCGCCATCGCCGACGAGTACCTGCAGATCCGGCTGGGCGGGGACATGGCGCTGTTCCAGGGCCTGGGAAAGATGCTCGTCGACGCGGACGACAAGGCGCCGGGTACCGTGATCGACCGGGCCTTCGTCGAGGCCTACACCGCGGGCTTCGAAGAGTGGATCGACCACATCCGCGGTGTGGACATGGACGTCGTGCTGGAGGCGACAGGCCTGTCGATGCGCGAGATTCGAGAGACCGCCGAGGCACTCATCCGGTCGGAGAAGACGATCGTCTGCTGGGCGATGGGGCTGACACAGCAGACCCACGGCGTCGCGACCATCGAGGAAGCAGTGAACCTGCTGCTACTGCGCGGGATGATCGGAAAGCCGGGCGCCGGTGTCTGCCCCGTGCGGGGACATTCGAACGTCCAGGGTGATCGCACGATGGGAATCTGGGAGAAGATGCCCGAGTCGTTTCTCGCGGCACTCGATGTCGAGTTCGGCATCCACTCTCCCCGCGACCACGGACTCGACGCCGTCGACTCGATACGAGCCATGCGCGACGGCCGCGGCGCGTTCTTCATGGGCATGGGCGGCAACTTCGTCTCGGCGACACCGGACACCGCCGTCACCGAGGCGGCGCTACGCAACTGCACCATGACCGTTCAGGTCTCGACCAAGCTGAACCGCAGCCACCTGGTCCACGGCCGCAGCGCTCTGATCCTGCCGTCGCTCGGACGAACCGATCGCGACGTGCAGGCGTCGGGCAAGCAGTTCGTGACCGTCGAGGACTCGATGTCGATGGTGCATGCCTCGCGCGGTGGCCTTCGGCCGTCGAGCGCGTTCATGCGATCCGAGGTGGCCATCGTGTGCGGGATCGCCGAAAAGCTGTTCGGCAGGGAACATTCGGTGCCGTGGGCGAGCTTCCGCGACGACTACGACACGATTCGGGACTCCATCTCCCGCGTCGTCCCTGGCTTCGAGGACTTCAACCGCAAGGTCCGGCAGAAGGAAGGGTTCGGGCTTCCGCATCCTCCCCGCGACAGTCGTACCTTCCACACCTCCACCGGCAAGGCCAACTTCGCGGTCAACGAGTTGACGTGGTTGCCGGTCCCCGAGGGGCGGCTGATGCTGCAGACGATGCGCAGCCATGACCAGTACAACACCACCATCTACGGCCTCGACGATCGCTATCGCGGCGTGAAAGGTGGCAGAAGGGTGGTGTTCGTCCATCCCGACGACATCGTGTCGATGGGATTTGCCGACGGGGACGTGGTGGACCTCGTCTCCGAGTGGCCACTTCCCGACGGTACCGTCGCCGAACGCCGTGCCGACCAGTTCAGAATCGTCGCTTATTCCACGCCTCGTGGAAACGCGGCAGCCTACTACCCGGAGACAAACCCGTTGATTCCGCTCGACCACGTCGCGCGGAAATCCAACACTCCGGTGTCCAAGGCCGTCGTCGTCCGGTTGGAACGCCGCCGTCACGGCTAAACTCGTCCGGTGAGCATCGCGGACGGCGACAATCGAACCTATGGCGGCATCGCCGTCGAGGATCGTCGTTCCCGGAGGCGGTCGCAGTTTCTCGCCGCCGCGCTCGACGTGTTCTCCGAGAAGGGATACACATCCAGTTCCGTTGCAGACCTGTGTCGTTCGGCCGGGTTGGCGCGCAGGCAGTTCTACGACGAGTTCGCGAGCCGCGAAGACGCGCTCATCGCGCTGTACGACTCGATCCAGGCAGACGCCAAGACAGCAACGACCGAAGCGGTCGCGCGGTGTGCGGCCTCCGATACGCACGAGCTGGCGACGGCGGCGATGGGGGCGTACGTCGAGTCGATCGGCAAAGATCCACGGAGGGCACGTATCTCGTTCGTGGACAGTGTCGGTGTCAGTCGACGCATGGACGAGCATCGGTTGGCCGAGCGGGCGGTGTGGCGCGAGTTCTTCGCGCTGACCGTCCGGTCGGCGGTGGGTGAGGATTACGTGCCGCCGGGCGGTTACGAGATGGCGTCGACGGCGTTCATCGGGGCTCTCATCGCGCTCGTGCAGCAATGGAGCACGGCGGATCCGCGACCCGATGTCGAGGACCTCACGAACATCATGGTCGGGTTCCTCGACTCGCTGCTCCTGCACTGACGGCACGAGCGGGCCATGCGGAGCGGCCACGGGATCAGGTGGTTGTAATCCACGTCACTTCTGATCTACTCTCCACGGAGTCGAAGTTAGACAAATACATCTAACTTGTTTTCGGGGAGGCTGAATGTCCGTTCGAAGAGTGGTTCTCGGTGTGGTTGCGGCTGCGAGCGTCGCCGTCGCGGTGGCCGCGACCGCGCCGCCAGTGGTAGCGCAGCCGGCGTTCCCGGCGATTCCGGAGTTCGACACGGGGTTCTACTCGCCGGAGCAGTCGATCGTCTCCGCTGCCGAGCCCGGCCAGATCATCGCGTCTCGGCCGGTGAACGTGGCGAACCTCGGTGTCCTCCCGGTCAACGTCGACGCCTGGCAGCTGTCGTACCGGTCCAACGACAGTCGCGACGACGCGATCCCGGCGGTGGCCACCGTGCTCAAGCCTCGCGGATACGTTCCGGGCAGGCCACTGCTGTCCTTTCAGATCGCCGAGGACTCACTGGGCGCCTACTGTGCATCGTCGTACGTGCTGCAGCAGGGCTCCATTCCCTGGCCGCTGACCGGAGCGATCACCGGGGGAGCGCAGTTCCTGGAAATCCAGGCCGCCCTGGCTCAGGGCTGGGCTGTCGTGGTGCCCGACCACCAAGGGCCGAACTCGGCCTTCGCGGCAGGCCCTCTCGCCGGGCGGATCACGCTCGATGGAATCCGTGCCGCCGAGAACTTCGACCCGCTCGGGTTGGACGGTCGTGAGACGAAGGTCGGAATGATGGGGTACTCCGGCGGATCCATCGCGACAGGTCACGCCGCCGAGCTGCACGAAAGCTACGCCCCCGACCTGAACATCGTCGGGGCCGCCGAAGGCGGAATCGCAGCCGACGTGGGTGCGCTCGTCGACAACTCCAACAGTGCGCTCGGTGCAGGAATCGTGGCATCCGGCATCATCGGAGTCTCCCGTGAAGATCCCGAGCTCGCGCAGTTCATCGACCAGAAGCTCAACCCGCTGGGCAAGGCGATGTTCGGCGCGAAACAGAACCTGTGCATCGGATGGAACTCGGCCATCGCACCGTTCGTCAACCTCAAGGGGCTCTTCGACACTCCCGGCGATCCGCTTCGCGAGCCGGTAGCGCAGAGCGCACTCGACAAGTTGCGGATGGGCAAATCCGTACCCCGATTCCCCATGTACATGTACCAATCCAACCCGGACTGGCTGGTACCCGTCGGGCCGGTGAACACGCTCGTCGACACGTACTGCGCCGACCCGAACGCGAGCGTCACCTACACGCGTGACCATTTCAGCGAACACCTCACCCTCGAAGTGGTTGCTGCGCCGAGTGCGCTGCTGTGGCTTCGCGACCGGTTCGCCGGAGTGCCGGCCGAGCCGGGCTGCCGCACCACCGACGTCGGCTCGATGGCTCTGGACTCGCGGACCTGGCCGGTGTGGCAGGACGTCGTCGGCGATCTGGTTGCCGGCCTCTTCGGTCAGCCGATCGGATCCTGACCGGCCGGCCGGCCGAACCACGTGAATCAGCGGGGCTCGGACCGTGACAACACGGTCCGAGCGCACCGCACGACCGTCGCCCGGTCGTGCGTGATGGCGTACTCGAACTCGCGGTCGGGATCGTCCTCGCCTCGGTGCAGGTCCCGGGCCGACAGTACGCAGCAGAAGAACTGCCCGAGCACCACGACGTTCCATTCGTCGACCAGGTCGTCCGAGGCGTCGAGAGACGACCCGACGATGCCGGGCACTGCCAGCTCTCCGAGCCCGATGCCGTAGACGCCGGTGTACGCGGTCCGGCCCGCGAGGGTGCGCCATCTGCGCCTCGTGCGCGCAGTGAAGTGCCGCGAATGCTGAAATGTCCCCAGCACCAGGGTGTCCGGACCTGCGTCGGAGGCCTGTGCCTCGATGTGCATGCTCATCTGCACGAGCAGTTTCTTCGTGCTGACCGTCGTCGTCTGGTCGGTCGACGCGATGACGAACGCGGACGTGTGATCGCTGGACGGGGTGTTCCACGTCGGTGGTGTCACCGCGTCCGGGCGCGCGTCGCCACCGTCGGTACGGAAGAGATCGCCCAGGCCGAACGTGGCTCCGAGCGCCAGTGCTCTGTCCCGGTCTCGATCGGAATCCACGCCCCGTGCCACGACGACAGCTCCGGTGCGCTCGGCCTGCGCAGCAAGGACGTGCAGTGCTCTGGCCGCGGCGACGTCGGTCGCGCTACCGGTCATCTCGGGCGCGAGGATGATGACATCCGGCTCGATCAGCGGAAGCAGGGCAAGTGACTCCGGTCCCGTGCCGACACCGTCGAGCGCGACCGGCCGCGCTTGCGCACGCGCCGATTCGACCGTGCTCAGTACCGATGCCGGATTGCGCGAGAACGCGACGTGGTCGATCACGACTGCGTCGGCGAGAACCCCCGTCGAGCGAGAGGTGGTGTGCCCCGGGTCGAGCTCGACCGGAATCACGTCACCAGGAGCGAACCGAGGGGAACTCACCGGGTACCTGTTGTTCTCGTGTGGGGCGAAAGGATCACGTGTGTGATGCGCTCGCGAGGAGACGAAGATGAGACGGCCATCCGAGCACGTCCAGCGTTCGCCCGACCGCGAGGGGGCAGGAGGTGATCGTCAGCGTCCGGCCCCCAGCGGTGTCGACCGACGCGAGCACGTCGACGCCTGCGCTGCTGAAGAACGTGACACCGGACATGTCCAGCATGACGTGTGGGTTCTGCTCGAGGGCCTCGTTCAGACGACGAGCGAAGGACGGTGCAGTGATCAGATCGATGTCACCGGACACGACCAGCGTCGATGCCGACGCCGAGCTCTGTACCTCGGTCTCCTGGTCGAGCAGAACGTGCGTCATCTGTTCCTCCCGAGTCGATACTTGTTCTCCGCAATCATCGTGACGGACCAAGGTATCCGTAGGGATGCACGAACAATAACGAATTTATAACAAACATCACGATAATGTAACGTCCGTTCTCGAAAATCGTTGTGATCCATTGTGGTGCAAGAGGATTCGATCGAGTCCGTAGTGTCCGTTTCGGGTCACCGGGTCTCGAAACGGTAATGAAACGCGACGATCTGTACGTGTCGGACGAGTCTGCAAGGCTGGGGTACATGACGGAATCGGCCAAGGAAGATCTGCAGAGGTACCTGCAGACAGGACGCGACGCACTGCTCTGGAAACTGGACGGCTTGTCCGAGTACGACATGCGTCGTCCGATGACACCCACCGGCACCAACCTGCTCGGTCTGGTCAAGCATCTCACCGCCGTCGAACTCGGATACTTCGGCTGGACGTTCGACCGGCCCTTCCGTGAAGCGGTGCCGTGGGCAGAGGAGGGCGAGGACCCGCACGCGGACCTGTGGGCCACGGCCGACGAATCCACGGAGTACATCGTCGGGCTGTACCGACAGATCTGGGAACACTCGGACCGCACCATCGCCGAGCTTCCGCTCGACGCCACCGGTGTGGTCCCGCATTGGCCTCGTGAACGGGCCACCGTCACCTTGCACCGCATCGTCGTACACGTCATCGCGGACATGGACCGACATGCAGGGCATGCCGACATCCTTCGAGAGTTGATCGACGGATCGGTCGGCCTCACGCTCGGCAACGAGAACATGCCGTCGGAGGAAGCTGCGTTCTGGGCCGATCACCGCGCACGCGTCGAGGAGCACGCACGTCGGTTCCAATCCTGATCTCGTGCGAGACTGGCTCGCGTGAACGCGGAGCTTCCCGGTGCAGTGATCGACCTCGCGCGCACGGCAACCCGTGTCGCTGTTCTGACGGGCGCAGGAATGTCGGCGGAGTCGGGAATCGCGACGTTCCGTGACGCCCACACCGGACTGTGGTCGCAGTTCGATCCCGCCGATCTCGCCAGCCCCGAGGGCTGGGCGCGCGACAGCGACCTCGTGTGGGGGTGGTACCGCTGGCGGGCCGAACTGGTCCGGCGGTCGGCGCCCAATGCGGGGCACCTGGCCCTGACGGAGTGGCAACGACGCACACATCTCGACATTGCCACGCAGAACGTGGACGACCTGCACGAGCGAGCCGGCTCGCACGTGATCGCTCACGTACACGGAAGTCTGTTCGATCCCCGGTGCTCGGAGTGCGGAGTGCACTCGCAGCCGGAGGCGGACGTGGTCGACGAGGAGATCGAACGCGTCGTACCTCCCGAGTGCCCGTTCTGCGGTGGGCCGATGAGGCCGGGGGCGGTCTGGTTCGGAGAACCGCTCCCTCAGGATCAGTGGACGGCAGCGGTCTCCGCGGTCGAGCACGCGGACCTCGTGCTCGTCGTCGGCACGTCCGGTGTCGTGTTTCCGTTCGCCGGCCTGCCTGCGATGGCTCGCAGCACGGGTGCCGTCGTCGTCGAGATCAATCCGGTGGAAACCGAGATTTCCGACATGGCCGACCACCGCCTACGCACGACGGCGGCACTCGGCCTGCCTGCGTTGGTCGCGGCGCTCTACTGAGCTGCTGGGCTCACTCGAATTCGAGCCGCATCGATCGTGCTGCGAAGTGCAGTAGAAGTACGAAGCCGCCGATGGAGACCACCACGGGAGACCAGACGACAAAGGACATCAAGACCGCCACATCCTTGTAGGCGACGACGTACACGGCGATGAAGGTGGTGGCGGCAACGCACAACAGAATGTGCGCGGCGAGCATCCACTTCTCGAAGAAGAATCCGACGAACATCCCGATCTCGATGAAGAATGCTGTCTTTCCGAGGGTGATCTCCGGCGGAAAGTCGGCAACGATCGTCGCGGAGAAGATGGCGATGTTGGCGATCGTGACGAACGCGAATGCCTGGTTCAGGGTTGGCCACGGGCCGAACAGCCAGAACAGTCCCATCGCATACGCCGTCATCATCGATATCCACTGGACTGCAGAGGGAATGGGTGTCGTGGCGCCGTAGCCGAACACCATTTCCAGCGTGACGACGATTGCCATGGCAAGTGTCGCGAACGCGATCACGACCTTGACGATGCCTTTGACGGCGAGTGATTCCATCGCGTCGACGGCCCACTCGTAGTGCACCTCGGACGACCTCAGCGCACTGGTCATCGTGTTCAACCCCTCCAATCGAAACCGCGAGTCGATTGAAACACATACTTTGCGACCGCAGAGTGGATATTGCCCGCAACAACCAGCGCGATGCCCAGGCTGCGCACGGCTTGTTCATCACCGCCGCGACTCGTGTGACGGGTTCACCGCTCGGGCGGTCGGAAGCAGACTCTGTGGTTACGCAGTTCGCTAGCGAGTAATGTGTGCGGTTGTCCTAACAAAAGGAGATCTCATGCGTTTGGGAGTCGTCGGATACGGCGTCGGAGGACGGTACTTTCATGTGCCGTTCGTGCAGGCAGCGGAGGGGGTCGAACTCGTCGGCATCGTCACGCGTTCTCCCGAACGTGCGGCTCAGGTCGAACTCGATGCGCCGGGCACCCCGGTGTACGGAAGCCTGACCGAGTTGATCGACGCGGGCGTCGACGCCGTGACCATCACGACCCCACCCGAGACGCGTCGGGAGCTGGTTCTCGAGGCCGTCGCGCGTGGTGTGCACGTCGTCGCCGACAAGCCTTTCGCGCCCGACCCCCAGGGCGGTCAGGTCCTCGTGGATGCCGCGGCCGACGCCGGGGTACTGCTCAGTGTCTTCCAGAACAGGCGGTGGGATGCAGACATCCTCACCCTGCGCGGGGTGATCGACAGCGGCAAGCTCGGCCGGATCTGGCGAGTGGAGTCGAGGTTCGATCTCGACGAACCCGCCACGCTCGAACTCGGACCGACCGGTGGATTGCTCCGCGACCTGGGATCGCATCTGGTGGATCAGGCGCTGTGGCTGTTCGGTCCCGCCACCAGCGTGTATGCACGCATGGATTGGGCAGGCGAGGGCGACGACCGAACCGACAGCGCGTTCGTCGTCGATCTCGATCACGTGGGCGGTGTGCATTCGACCTTGTCGGCCACCAAGGTGAACCACTTCCAGGCACGTCAGCTGCGGGTGTACGGCACGGACGGCAGTTACTACTCCGACGGCACCGACGTTCAGGCGCAGGCCGTCTTCGCGGGTCGTCGCCCGATGGATGAGCCGGATACATTCGGGTATGAGCTGGAAAATCGCTGGGGCACACTGCATACGGACGCGGGTGCAGAGAAGGTTCCGTCCGCGCAGGGGAGCTACAAGAACTACTACCGCGACTTCGCCGCTGCTGTACGCGGCGACGGCCCGCAACCGGTCCCTGCGTCCGAGGTCATCCACACCCTCGAGGTGCTCGACGCAGCACGCCGCGCCGCGGAAACAGGTGAGGTCGTCCGGTTGTAGGCTTTTTCTCATGCCTGCACGCTCGGTCGAACTGCGAAAACTCGGATTTCTGACGATCGGATTGTTCGACGAGCACAATCCCGCGCTCGGCCACGAATCGACACTGCAGATCATCGAACTCGGTGAGCAACTGGGATTCGACAGTGCCTGGCTGCGTCACCGCCACCTGCAGTACGGGATCTCGTCCCCGATCGCGATCATGGCTGCGGCGTCGCAGCGCACCAGCAGAATCGAGCTGGGGACGGCGGTGACTCCTCTCGGGTGGGAAAACCCGCTTCGACTGGCCGAGGACCTCGCGACGGTCGACGTGCTCTCCGGCGGTCGTATCAACCCGGGCGTCAGTGTCGGGCCACCCATGCAGTTCGACCGGGTCAAGGACGCGTTGTATCCGGACACCGCCGACGTCGAGGATTTCAGCTACGCGAGAGTGAACCGACTTCTGTCGCTGGTGTCCGGTGAGCCTGCGTCGAATTGGAGTGGCACGGTCGGGATCGAGCAGTACTCCGACCGTGTTCAACCCCATTCACCTGGCCTGCGAGACCGAATGTGGTACGGCGGCGCCAGTCTTCGGTCCGCTCGGTGGGCAGGCGAGACAGGAATGAATCTGCTCGTCAGCAGTGTGGTGAAGGCCGAGGAGTCGGAGAACTTCGACGAGATCCAGCTCTCCCACATCAAGGCGTTCCGCGAGCACCATCCGCAGAAGCACGCGGCGCGTGTGTCTCAAGGACTCGTGGTCATCCCGACCGATTCCGCGTCCGCCGACCAAGCGGAGAAATACCGTGCGTACGCGGAGTCCAGACGGGCACGTACGGCAACTCCGCAGGGGCCTGCCAGGATGATGTTCGCAGCCGACCTGGTCGGAACCTCACGCGAGATCGCCGATCGGTTGTACGACAACGAAGCCTTCCGCGAGGTGGACGAAGTCGCGTTCGCACTGCCGTTCAGCTTCGATCACGCGGATTACGTCCAGATTCTGACCGACATGGCGACCGTCCTCGGTCCCGAACTGGGATGGCGACCGTCACACGAGTGAACCTGACGAGACAGCGTGTGGGATGTCGTGAGCATGGGTAGCCGAATCTCACGCTCTCGGCATTGGAGGAAACACCATGGTTCACGTGGAACGCACATTCACCGTCCGGCGCCCACGCGAGGTCGTCGTCGAGTATCTCCGCGATTTTGCACACGCCGAAGCATGGGACCCGGGCACCCAACGGTGCGTCCGATCGACACCTGGACCGATCGGCGTCGGTACCGAATGGCACAACGAGTCCAAGCTCGCCGGCATCAGTACCGAATTGACGTACCGGCTGGTCGAGGACAGTCACGACGTTGTCGAATTCGAAGGTAAGAACAAGACGGCGACGACAGTGGACCACATCGCGTTCGAGGATGCAGACGATGGCTCCACTCGAATCACCTACGCCGCGACGATCACGTTCAACGGAGTGGCGAAACTGTCGGACCCGGTGTTCAAGTTGATTTTCGAACGTATCGGGGACAAAACCGTCGATGCCATGACACGCACCCTCGAAGGGTTGTGATGACAGACGAGCGAGGCCCGAACCGATCCGGTTCGGGCCTCGCTCGTTCGAGTGGGGGTGAGAATCAATAGAAGGTCTTGCGCCCACCGACTGCGCGGCCGGTGGCACCGAGAATGGTCAGGACTGCACCGACGACGACAAGGATGATGCCGATCGTGGTCAGAATGCTGATCTTGGCGAAAATGCCGATCAGCGCGAGGATGATTCCCAGGACGATCACTGTCTTACCTTCTTTCAAGTTCGGTGCCGCTCGTGCGACAACCGCCGACCTTCGTTCGTTGATCGTCGAACAGACACGGAGTACCCGAATTCTTACCGAATATGCAGGCGTGCGGATGTTTCGAACATGTCACAGGCGACCGTCTCCTGACTCCGCGTTTCACGTGCTGCATCGATCCGAACGCGCGGTCCGTTTTTGTGATCGGTGCCGGTTCGGGGCCGGGAGACGGCAAACGCCCCGACCGAAGTCGAGGCGTGTGCCGTGTGCAGTGCGTTGTCGTCAGCCTGCGTTCGAGGCCGCTTCGGTCTCGCTGGAAGCGCCTGCAGTCGACAGCTGACCACCGGAGTTCTCCAGGTGTGCACGAACGAACCAGTGGAAGAGTTCGAGTTGACCGCTCTGCCCGATCAGCAGATCCTCGGTGACCGGATCGATGTCACCGATCTCCGCGATGGCTTTCCGAGTGTCACCGATGACGCCGACGTAGACCAGATCGAGGGCGCCGAGGTGCTCGATGGCCGTTGCGCGGCCGATCGAGTAGTCGTCCCACGAACGCTCCTTGACGATGGTGCCGGGCGTTCCGAGTGCAGCCGAACCCAGCGTCGCAATACGCTCCGCCACGTCGTCGGCGAATCCGCGTACGGCTTCGACCTGAGGGTCGAGCATCTCGTGCACGGAGATGAAGTTCGGTCCCACGACATTCCAGTGAATGTGCTTGAGAGTGAGATGGAGGTCGTTGTAGGCGTTGAGGCGGTCCTGCAGCAGTGCAGCGACGCGCGCGCCCTGGTCGGTGCTCAATCCGGGAACTGTGTAGGAATTCGAATTGCTCATGAAACGCACGTACCCGGGGTGCTTCGCGTCGAAACACCCCGGGTGCGTATGTGCGGAAGACTACTTCGGTTCCGACCCTCCACCGAGCTCGGAATCGGACTTCAGGTCCGCCGACCGATCCTTGGTCAGGCTCGCCGACGTGCTGTCCGCGGTGCCGGCCGGGTCGTCCGACCCGATGGAATCGGCTGAATCTGCCGACTCCTTCGGCGGGTTCTTCAGGCTCAGGACGATCGAACCTGCGAGGACCACGATGATGACCACCAGGCTCACCATGGACGGGATCTCCGGGATCGACGTGCTGATCACCTTGTGGCTTGCCTGCAGAACCAGCTTGATGCCGATGAATCCGAGGATGATCGCGAGACCCTTGGACAGGTAGTGGAACTTCTCCAGCAGACCCGAGAGCAGGAAGTACAGGGCGCGCAGGCCGAGGATCGCAAATGCGTTGGACGAGTACACGATGAACGGGTCGTCACTGACCGCGAGGACAGCGGGCACACTGTCGACGGCGAACACGAGGTCGGCCGCCTCGATGGCGACGACGACGGCCAGCAACGGAGTGGCAACGCGCTTGCCGGCTTCCTTGACGAAGAACTTCGTACCGTCGTACTCGTCGCGAACCGGGATGACCTTACGCAGCAACCTCACTGCGATGGACTGGCTCGGATCGTACGAGTCCTCCTCGTCCTTCATCAGCTTCCATGCGCTGTAGAGCAGGATGGCGGCGAAGACGAACAGAACGACGGTGAACTTGCTGACGATCGCGACACCTGCGGCAAGGAAGATACCGCGGAACACCAGGGCGCCGATGACGCCGAAGAAGAGAACGCGGTGCTGGTACTCACGGGGGACCTTGAAGTATCCGAAGATCAGCGCGAAGACGAAGAGGTTGTCCACCGACAAACTCTTCTCCAACAACCAGGCCGTTGTGTACTCGACGCCTGCCGTTGTACCGAGAGTGGCGAACACGACGCCACCGAAAACGAGAGCAACACCGACCCAGAGCGCACTCCACCAGGCTGCTTCACGGAAGCCGATGATGTGTGCGCCGCGATGGGCAAGTAGGTCGATGGCCAAGAGAATGACGACAACGGCTGCGAAAGCCGCCCACGCCCATACGGGGACGTTCATCGGCGAGTGTCCTTACTGGTGAATCGAGATCCGAGGCGCTTCAGCTTGGCCTGGTTCTCGGGTTTGGTGGCGAAAGCGCGCCCTTGCGCAATCAGCTTCTTACCCTGAGGGCTACGGGCGAACACCTGCAGTTTCTGAATCAGTGATGCCATGAAACGGTGCTCCTTTTCGATAGAAGGTTCTCGGCGGCCGCCAGCGACCGCGACTCTTCAAGTGTGCCTGTATCGATTGCGGCAGTCATCGTCGGAAGACGGACATGTTTGACCGATTTCTATTGCCGTATCCCGGCAACAAGAAGGGGTGACTCAGAAGAAACGTGACCCTGAGCTCAGCTGCCGGTCGGCCACCCGAGCAATCTGGCGCCGTAGACGGCCGTCTGCAGGGTGAATCGTTCGGCCGGATCGCCCACGTCGTGGCCGGTCAGTTCGGCCACTCGGGCCAGACGATAGGTGACGGCGCGAACGGACAAATGCATCGCTCGGGCCGTCGAGGCAGAATTTCCACCTGTTCCGAAGAACGCGAACAACGTATCGAGCAAGGGGCCTGCACCACCGCGTGCACTCAGCAACGGAGTCAGAACCGTGTGCACCAGATCGGTGATCGCGGCTTTGTCGTCGAGCAGAACCCGGTACACCAGCAGGTCCCGCGCATCCACCACCACAGTGCCCAGGCCCAGCTTCGCGCCGAGGTCGAGCGAATCGACGGCCTCACGATACGACGACACGACACCGGCCACGCTGGGTCCCGTCCGCCCCACCCCGATCCGCCGGGTCCACGTCCCCGACACATCGACCCTCTCGGTGGCCTCGCGAACACGGTCGACGACGTATTCCACCGCCGCGTGATCCGGGGCTGCGAACACCACGACGAGGCGCCCTTCCTTGCTCGCGACGAGAACCTCCGAGTCTGCTTTGCTACCTTCCACCGCGCGTTCCACTTCGGTGATGACCCGGCCTCCGTCGGTGAACGGTGTACTGGCCGCGACGACCACGACCGCATGAGGCCCGGTCAGATCCAACCCGAAGGTCTCCGCCCGGCCCATTACTCCCGCGATGTCCGCGCTACCGGACAGCAGATCGTCGACGAATTCACGCCGCGCCGACTCCTCCGCACGCATCAGCACTCGCCTGGCGAGTTGGAACCCTTCGGCGAGCTCGGCCACCGCGTCGTCGACGGCGTGCAGCATCACCTCACCAGCCGTCACGACGGCCTGCGGGTCTCGGTCGGCGTCGACGATCGCAGGGAGTTCCCGCCACAATCGCCAGGCGGAGGACAGGTACAAATCGAGTAGGGCCCGAAGGGCGACGCCCTGCCGCGCCGCCGTGTCCCCGTGTGTTCGCAGTGTCCGCAGTTGTCGACGGGACAACGTGCGGCCCTCGGACACGGCAGAGGTCAGGACCTCCAGAAAATCTCCGAGCAACTCCGTGGACAGCCCGCCGGCGTCCTCGGCCGCGAGGTCGGCGACGCTGCGTCGTCGGTCTTCGCTCGTCGGGATCGCGCGATCGTGTGCCACCCTGTCATCGTATTGGTCGAGGTGGCACCGCAGCCCGCACCGACTGTCCGGGTGATCCGATCACGCGTTCGACGCGAGGACCGACAACAGCTCGTACGCGACGTGGGCTGCGGCGATTCCGGTGATCTCGGCGTGGTCGTATGCGGGTGCCACCTCGACGATGTCCGCACCGACCACGTCTATCCCGACCAGTCCACGCAGGGTGTTCAGCAACTCGCGCGACGTGAGCCCGCCCGCCTCCGGGGTACCGGTCCCCGGCGCGTGGGCGGGATCGAGCACGTCGATGTCCACGGACACGTAGACCGGGCCGGTGTCCAGCCGAGCGCGCATCCGTTCGACGATGCTCGCGACGCCGTCGGTTTCGTAGTCGTCGGATCGGATGACCTGAAATCCGAGGACTCGGTCGTTCTCCAGATCCTGTTCGCTGTAGAGCGGCCCACGGATCCCGATGTGTTGTGAGCGTTCGAGATCGATCAGGCCCTCCTCGCTCGCTCTACGGAACGGGGTCCCGTGCGTGAACGGCGCTCCGAAGTACGTGTCCCACGTGTCGAGATGTGCGTCGAAATGCAGCACGGCGACCGGGCCGTGATCGCGCGCGAGCGAACGCAGGATCGGTAGCGCAATCGTGTGGTCCCCGCCGATCGTCAGCACCGACGAACCGTCCTGACGCAGCCCGGTCACTGCGGACTCGACGGTGGCCAGCGCCTCGGCGATGTCGAACGGATTGACCCCGATGTCACCGAAATCGGCGACCTGACGATCTGCGAACGGGGAGACATTCAAGGCAGGGTTGTAGGGACGAAGCAACTTCGACGACGCTCGAATGTGACCGGGACCGAACCGAGCGCCCGGCCGATAACTGACCCCGGAATCGAACGGCACACCGAGAATCGTGACGTCGGCGCGCGACACCTCGTCGAGCCGCGGTAACCGGGCGAACGTCGTCGGCTCGGCATACCGGGGTACCGCGGTTGCATCGACCGGACCGATGGGACCGACAGGTGGTCGTTCGGGGCTCATGATGCTGACGATGCCAGACTTCGGATCGTCCCACCGGATGTTTCCCGGGGGGCGCCGGACTTCCGTACGCTCTCGGACAAGAAGACAGCAGCTCGGGGAGGAGAATTCATGAGCAAGCCCGCCCTGCGCGCCTCGCTCTACCAGGGCCCCGAGTTCTCGGGTGACGTCGAAGCGAACCTCGCTGCCCTCGGCCGGGCAGCGGCCGACGCGTCGCGTGCGGGGGCCGACATCCTCGTCACGCCCGAGATGTCGGTCAGCGGTTACGACATCGGCGAGCTCGTCGCGGCCCGCGCCGAACCTGCCGACGGCCCGATCTTCGACGTCGTCGCCCGCATCGCGTCCGAGACAGGCGTGGCCGTCGTCTACGGATATCCCGAACGAGACGGATCTGTCGTGTACAACTCCGTTCAAGTGGTCGGCGCCGACGGTTTTCCCGTGGCGCGCTACCGCAAGACCCATCTCTTCGGGGACCTGGACCGCGGCCACTTCGTCCCCGGCGATCGACTCGTCGCGCAGTTCGACCTGGGCGGGGTGAGGTGCGGCCTACTGATCTGCTACGACGTCGAGTTCCCGGAAGCCGTTCGAGCACATGCCGATTCCGGCACCGAATTCCTGATCGTGCCGACTGGGCTCATGACGCCGTTCGACGTCGTCGCCACCCACGTCGTCCCCGCGCGGGCGTACGAGAGTCAGATGTTCCTGGCCTACGTGAACCGGTGCGGCCGTGAAAGCGAGCTGCAGTACTGCGGTCTGACGTGTGCCATCGCTCCCGATGGCACCGAACTCGCCCGCGCGGGCCGCGGCGAGGAATCCCTCGCCGTCGACATCGACACGGTGATGCTCGCCCGGTCCCGGTCGATCAACACTCATCTCGCGGACCGTCGACCGGACCTGTATCTACATGCCAGAAAGGGAATTTCATGACTACGCCGGTGACGCCGGACAGTACGTCCGCCGACTCGGCCGAGCGTCCGCTGACGATGTTCGGACCCGACTTTCCCTTCGCCTACGACGACTACGTCGCGCATGCGGACGGGCTGGGAGAGGTGCCCGCGTCGGCGCTCGGCAGCGAGGTCGCCGTCATCGGCGGGGGACTGGCCGGAATGGTGGCGGCGTACGAGCTCACGAAGCTGGGTTTGAAACCGGTTGTCTACGAATCGGATCGAATCGGCGGACGGATGCGGTCCATCCCGTTCGACGGCCATCCCGGGGTGGTGGCCGAGATGGGCGCCATGAGATTCCCGCCGTCGTCGACGACGCTGTTCCACTACCTCGACGTACTCGGACTGCAAACCGAGCCGTTTCCCAACCCGCTCGCCGAGGCGACGCCGAGTACGGTCATCGACCTCAAGGGCACCAGTCACTACGCGCAGAGCCTCGACGATCTACCCGATGTCTTCGGCGAGGTGGCCCGGGCATGGCAACGCACGCTCGAGGACCACGCGGATCTCGTTCCGTTGCAACGGGCGATCCGAGCTCGCGACACCGGTGAGATAAAGACGTTGTGGAACGAGTTGGTGCAGCGTTTCGACGACCGGACGTTCTATGGATTCCTCGCCTCGTCCGAACATTTCAAGTCCTTCGAATTGCGAGAAGTGTTCGGGCAAGTCGGCTTCGGGACGGGTGGGTGGGACACCGACTACCCCAATTCGATTCTCGAGATACTGAGAGTCGTGGTCACCGCGGCCGACGATCACCACCGAGGCATCGTCGGTGGATCGCAACAACTCCCGGAGGGTCTGTGGCGCGCGTCGACGACGTCCGATCACTGGCCGGAGGGAACGTCGGTGGAGTCGCTCAACGACGGCAGCACCGCACCTCGCGTGGTGCGGTTACGTCGCGCGGAATCCGGAATAGTCGTCGGAGACGCGGACGGCGGCGAGCGCACCTACCCTGCGGCCATCGTGACCGCACAGAGCTGGATGTTGCTCTCCACCATCGAATGCGACGACGACCTGCTACCGATCGACCACTGGACCGCGATCGAACGCACCCATTACATGGGGTCGACCAAGGTGTTCGTGCTCGTCGACCGACCCTTCTGGAAAGACAAGGACCCGAACACCGGGCGCGACGTCGTCAGCATGACGCTGACCGACCGGATGAGCCGAGGTACGTACCTGCTCGATCAAGGAGAGGGAAAACCCGGTCTGATCTGCCTGTCCTACACCTGGTCCGACGATTCCCTCAAGCTACTGGCGCTCGGCCCGACCGAGCGGATGAACCTCGTGCTCCGATCGCTGGAAGGGATCTATCCGGGCGTCGACTTCCGCTCCCACATCGTCGGCGAACCGGTAACCGTGTCGTGGGAAACCGAACGCGACTTCCTGGGTGCGTTCAAAGCGAACCTCCCCGGTCACTACCGATACCAGGAGCGACTGTTCAGCCATTTCGTGCAGGATTCCTTCGACGATCGCCATCGCGGACTGTTCCTCGCCGGCGACGACATCTCGTGGACGGCGGGCTGGGCGGAAGGCGCGATCCAGACGGCCCTCAACGCAGTGTGGGGCGTCGTGCACCATCTCGGCGGATCTTCCCGGGCCACCAACCCCGGTCCGGGCGACGTCTTCGAGCAGCTTGCCCCTCTACGGCTCGGTGACCACTGAGGTTGCGGGGTTCGTCGCTACCTGACGGTGCCCGCGATGAGCTACGGTCGAGGTCGGTCGGCGTCGCGTCGGGGGCGGCGCCGGTTCCGACTGTCCGGGGCCTCGGCGTCCCGGCTGCGAGCGCCTGCAGCGGGTTCGAGCCCGGATGCCCGCTCGAGCAGCGGCTTGGTCCGGTAGGGGATGAGCTCGCTCATCGCGATCGACATGTTGGTTCGTTCCACGCCCGGGATCTTCAGGATCAAGCCCGCCACCCGGTACAGGTCGTCGGCGTCGATTGCCGCGATTCGGATGTGCATGTCGGAGGCACCGGAGAGCCCGAACACCTCGAGCACCTCCGGAATGGTTCCCAGATGGTCGGTGACCTCTGCGAGTCGATGCTGATCCACCCTCGTGGTGACGAAGGCCTGCAGGGCGTAGCCGAGACTGCGCGGACGAACTCGATGGTCGATGGGCGTCAAGGCCTCCTTGTCCTCCCACCGCGTGAGTCGAGCTTGAACAGTGTTGCGGGAAAGACCGAGATCTCCGGCGAGTTCGACGCCGGTGGCACGCGGTTTCGCGCACAGGGCGAGCAGAAGGCGGGCGTCGGTGCGGTCGAAATCGGTCATGTGTTTCACGGTAGTGGCGACGACCGTTCCGTGCGTGCGACGGCGCCCCGGCAGGCCGCGGATTCTCGCCTCATGGTTAGTGTGCGTTCATGGCCAGTATCGAGTCGACCGATCAGTTCCGACTGTCGGGAGCGTGGAACTTTCGCGATGTCGGGGGCGCTCGGACAGCCGACGGTCGTGAGGTCATGCGAGGCCGGTTGTTTCGGTCCTCGGAGCTGAGTCGGCTCGATGCCGAGGGTGCGGAAACGCTCGTCCGTACCGGAGTGCGCCACGTGGTCGATCTTCGTGGGCAGTCCGAGATCGATCGCGCCGGTCGTGATCGCGTGCCGTCCTCGGTCCAGGTGCACAGCACTCCGTACGAGAACCACAAGGGCGAACGAGCGCCGCACGAACTCGGCACAGTCGTCGACGCCGAAGCACAGTTGCAGTACATGATGCGCGCATACACCTCGTTTCCCTCGCTCGCCGGGGCAAAGGTAGCCATTCGTCGCGTCGTCGACGCTGTCTCGGACGGCACCGGTGAGGGCGTTCTCGTGCATTGCGCTGCGGGCAAGGATCGCGCGGGATGGACGATAGCGACGGTCCTGCGCGCAGCCGGGGTGCTCGAGCAGGACATCCTGGCCGATTACATGGCCAGCAATGCGGCAATCGCTCCGCTGCGTGCGCACCTGTCCGACATCTGGTCGGATGGTGACGGGAAGGGGGGCGAGAGCACGAGCGGTGATAGACCGGTGTATCTGTCCGACGCCGTTCTCGGTGTCACCGAGGAGTACTACCGACACGGGCTGAGCGTCGTCGACGAGCTCTACGGGTCGTTCGACGGATACTTGAACGAGCTCGGCATAGGTCTCGACCAGGTCGAACGATTGAAATCTGCGCTGCTCGTCCCGACGGACTGAACCGAGCACGTACCCTGTCCAGCATGCGTACCGGACAAACGGCGCCGGATTTTCGGCTACCGGATCACGAGGGGAATGTGCGGTCCCTCGGTGAGTTGCTGGCCAGGGGCCCTGTAGTGCTGTTCTTCTATCCCGCGGCGTCCAGTCCGGTCTGCACGGCCGAAGCGTGCCACTTCCGGGATCTGGGCCGGTCGTTCGAGGCGCTGGGGGCGCAACGGGTCGGGATCAGCACCGACACCACCGACAAACAGTCGCACTTCGCGTTGCAGCGCTCCTTCGACTATCCGCTCCTTGCCGACTCGGACGCCTCGGTAGCAGGCCAGTTCGGCGTCAGGCGTGGCGGGTGGCTGACGCGCCGCAGACGCCGACAAGAAATTTCCAACCGATCATCCCATGCGGTGAAGCGTGGGTTTCTCCGTCAGCTCCTGTCGGTGAAACGAACGACCTTCGTCATCGATCGCGACAGGGTGGTGCGGTTGGTGGTGACGAGCGAGCGTGCGCACGTGCACGCCGACAAGGCGCTGGATTACCTACGCTATCTGGCCTGACCCGGCTTCTCCGCTGAACAGCGGCGTGTACACGGCGGGCTTGCTGTTCTCGGACGTGGATTCGGCGGCAGTCTTGTCAGCGTGGCTGAAAAGAGCCTCGATCTTGGTATTCGGTTCCATCTTATGAAGCATGCCCCCGTTCGAGGGAAAACGCCACCTGGACGCGCTGAGCAGCACACGAGAAAAATATTGACCGACAACGTTTTTGGAAAGCGACGTTGCGGGGTGGGAGACTGGGCGTCGTGCCCGATCTCGAAACTGTCCTCTCCGGACTCCGTCGTCGCCCCGACGCAGAGGCCGTCAACCTCTTCGCCGTCGACGCCGCAGACCGTCTTCTGCTCGACACGGCAGGCGAATCGGTTCCGAACGTGTCCGCCCGCCGGGTCACCGTGATCGGTGATCGCTACGGCGCGCTCACGCTCGGACTTCAAGTGCAGTACGGCGCGACCGGCATTCGCGTCCACCAGGATTCGTACACGGGTGAACTCGCACTCGATCGCAATGCGAGCTCGGTAGGCATGTCCGGCGCGCACACTCACCACGCGTTGGACCGATCGCTGCTGAGTGGCGCGGACCTGGTGCTGCTGCAGTTGCCGCGCAGCCTCGCCGAGCTCACCGAGATCGCCGAGGCAATCGCCGCTCACGCCGATCCCGGGGTTGTCGTGCTCGCGGGCGGACGGGACAAGCACATGGCGCCGGCGATGAACACCGTTCTCCGATCGTCGTTCGAGACGGTCACCGCAGGCCGGGGTAGACAGAAGGCTCGCGTCTTGACAGCGTCGAAACCTGTTCCTTCCGAGACTCGAAGCTATCCCGTGACCGCGGTGCTCGAAGACCTGGATCTCACCGTCGTCGCGCACGGCGCGGTGTTCGCCGGGGCGAAGCTCGACGTCGGAACACGATTCCTGACCGAATTCACGGACCGCATGTTGCCCGGTGCACGCCAGATCGTCGACCTCGGCTGCGGAACCGGGATACTCGCCTGCCTGCTGGCCCGTGCGCGCGACGACGCTCGGGTCCACGCAACCGACAGATCCGCCGCGGCGGTGGCGTCGGCGACAGCGACCGCGCGGGCGAACGGTCTGGACATCGACGTCGTGCGGGACGACGCGCTTTCCACGTTCCCCGACTCCTCCGTCGACCTGGTCGTGTGCAACCCACCGTTCCACGAAGGGGCGTCCTTGCACACCGGCAGTGCCCAGAAGTTGTTCGAGGCGGCCGGGCGGGTGTTGCGTCCGAACGGCGAGATGTGGACCGTCTACAACACCCACCTCAACTACCGGCGTGCGCTGGCCGCCGCGGTGGGACCGACCGCGGTGGCGGGAAAGAATGCCAAGTTCACCGTCACCCGGTCGATCGCCTGACCAGCTCGTCTACTCGACCGGGCCGCCGTCTTCCGGGGTGCCGTCGATCTGGCCGCGATCGCGGCCCCGGTCCTCGACGAGTGTCCCCTCGACGATCTCGGCCTGACGCTGCCCGTCCGCGTAATCGATGTCCGGGTCCTCGTCCGAACCGACGATCTCGTGGTCGACGATCTCCTCGGTCAGCTCGTCGTCCGGAGTCTCCGTCACCGATCGTTCCTCTTCCTCGAGGGCGGTGTCCGGTTCTTCCTCGCTCAATTTCTCGTCCAGGCTCTCGCCTTCGAGCGCTTCGTTCGGTGTCGTTCCGAACCGGTCGGCCTCGCTGTAATGGTCCGGTGCATCGACGATGTCGTCGCCGTCGTCGTTGCGCACCTCGTCCGAGTCGAGGCTTTCGCTCTGGTCCAAAGTGTCGCCTGGTCCGTCTTCGATACTCATGTTGTCCATAGTGCCCGCCGAGGCGCCGCGGGAAACTGCCGGTGTCTGCGCGGTTCGTCACGAAGGCAGGTAGAGTCCGAATTGTCGGAAGTCGTGTGGTCCGACTGGGAACTTTTGTCCGTATGTGGGAGTTTTACATACAGCTGCCGGTTCACTACCGGTTGTCGGGCTCGACGCGACGCGACGGGCTCGAACTCGAAGAAGGATCGACCTTCAGAAAGGACGCGACACGGTGCGCACCTCCAGCAACCCGGTGTTCCGCAACCTGCCCAAGCAAGAGGGCGGCGGATACGCCACGTTCGGCTCTGCGACGGCAGGTGCCTCGCAGGCTGCTCAGCAGTTCGGTCAGCCGCAGGCCTACGGCGATCCCTACCAGACAGGCCCCACGTCGCGGGCGATGACGATCGACGACGTCGTGACCAAGACGGGCATCACACTCGGCGTGCTCGCGCTGACCGCGATCGTCTCGTTCATCCTCGTCGACGGTAACCCCGGCCTTGCAGCTCCCTTCGTCATCGGCGGTGGTCTGGTCGGTCTCGGCCTGGTCCTGTTCGCGACGTTCGGCCGCAAGATGGACAGCAAGGCAGTCGTCCTTGCCTACGCGGTCGCCGAGGGCATCTTCCTGGGTGCGCTGTCGTTCTTGTTCACGTTCCCCATTCAGGGTGCGTCGGCTGGAACTCTGATCTCACAGGCCGTGCTCGGTACGTTCGGTGTGTTCTTCGGAATGCTCGTCGTCTACAAGACCGGTGCCATCCGCGTCACTCCGCGCCTGACCCGCATGATCGTCGGTGCACTCATCGGTGTCGTCGTGCTGGCGCTCGGCAACCTCGTCGCAAGCTTCTTCATGGACGGCGGCCTGGGCCTCCGTGACGGCGGACCCATTGCCATCATCTTCAGCCTCGTCTGCATCGGCATCGCTGCATTCAGCTTCCTGCTGGACTTCGATCAGGCAGACCAGCTCATCCGCGCGCAGGCGCCGGAGAAGGCTGCGTGGGGTGTGGCCTTCGGCCTGACCATCACGCTGGTGTGGCTGTACGTCGAGATCCTGCGACTGCTCAGCTACTTCAACAACGACTAGTCGCTGCACGGAAAGGCCCCGCACTCCTCGTGAGTGCGGGGCCTTTCTCGTGTTGACAGGTGGCTCGAAGTACGCGTCAGCTGAGGCGCTCGAGCACCATGGCCATTCCCATGCCGCCGCCGACGCACATGGTCTCGACACCGAAGGTCTTGTCCTGCGTCTTCAGGTTGTTCAGCAAGGTCGTGGTGATACGCGCACCGGTCATGCCGAACGGGTGACCGACGGCGATCGCGCCACCGGAGACGTTGAGCTTGTCGTGATCGATGCCGAGGTCACGTGCCGAACCGAGAACCTGCACCGCGAATGCCTCGTTGATCTCGAACAGGTCGATGTCGGAGATGGAGAGATTCGCGATCTTCAGCGCCCGCTTGGTGGCCTCGATCGGTCCGAGTCCCATGATCTCGGGGGAGGTTCCGGTGACACCGGTGGACACGATACGGGCCAGCGGGGTCAGACCGAGTGCCTTGGCTTTGGTGTCGCTCATGATGACGAGCGCGGCCGCACCGTCGTTCAGGGGGCACGCGTTGCCTGCGGTTACCGTTCCGTTGGGCCGGAAGACCGGCTTGAGCTCGCTGATCTTCTCGTAGGTCGTTCCTGCACGGGGGCCGTCGTCCTTGGACACGACAGTGCCGTCCGGCAGGGTGACGGGGGTGATCTCGCGTTCGAAGAAACCGGAGTTGATCGCTTCCTCGGCTCGGTTCTGGCTGCGGACGGCCCAGTGGTCCTGCTCCTCGCGGCTAATGCCGGTCAGCAACGAGACGTTCTCGGCAGTCTGACCCATGGCGATGTACGCATCGGGCAGCTCGCCGCTCTCACGGGGATCGGTCCAGCTGTCCGCGCCTTCCTCCTGAGCCTTCTTGGTGCGTGCCTCGGCGTCGGCGAACAGCGGGTTGTGGCTCTGCGGTAGCGAATCGGAGCTGCCGTGGATGAAGTTGGACACGCTCTCGACGCCTGCGGAGATGAAGACGTCGCCCTCGCCCGCTTTGATGGCGTGCAACGCCATACGCGTGGTCTGGAGCGAGGACGAACAGTAGCGGGTGATGGTCGTGCCGGGCAGCGAGTCGTACCCCAGCAGAACCGCGACGATACGGGCGAGGTTGTTTCCCTGCATGCCGCCTGGAAGGCCGCATCCGAGGAGGAGGTCGTCGATGTCGGTCGGGTCGAGCTCGGGGACCTTGGCGAGCGCCGCAGCGACCATCTGGACGGTGAGGTCGTCGGGACGGATGTCCTTGAGCGAGCCTTTCATCGCGCGGCCGATGGGTGAACGAGCGGTACTGACGATCACTGCTTCTGGCATGAACTCTCCTTGGGTTGACTACTTCGGATACTAAGTTACCCGTGGGTAAGGCTGGTTGTGCGCCTCCGTCTCGCTTCGCCGGCGACGCAGAAAACTCTCCACCGACGCCGCCGCGCGCGGCACGAAACGGCGGGATTCGGCCGCGGCGGACACATCGGGGAGCTCGGGGAGCGGGCCACCGTGCCACTCACCCAACGCCGCTGCCAGGACGGGCAGCAGTTGGCGAGCAGCAAGTTCGTAGCCCGCGGCCGACGGATGGAATCGGTCCGCGGAGAACATCGTGTCCGGGGCAGCAAGGAACTCCGGTGACAGCAAGTCCGCCAGCGCAACGGGATGACCGCCTGCCTTCAAGGTTGCGTCGGACTGCGCACGTGCAAGCCGTAGACCCCAGTTTCGGACGACGGTCCGCAGAGGCTGAGGTATGGCGGTCACGACGCCGAGATCGGGGCACGTCCCGACGACGACGACGGTGCCCTTCGCAGTGAGTCGTTCCACCGCATTTCCCAATCGCGTTGCCGACGCGGCGATGGAGAACTTCTTGGTGACATCGTTCGCGCCGATCAGGATGACGGCCGCGTCCGGTGGCGGTCCGGCGACGAACATCGCGTCGACCTGGCCCTCGAGGCCCTTCGACGTCGCGCCGCCGATAGCTTTGGTGCTCAGCCGCACTCGTTTCTCGGTTTCGTCGGCTAACCCGCGGGCCACCAGAACTCCGGGTACCTCGTCGGCGACAGTGCAGCCGACTCCGGCTGCCGTCGAGTCTCCGAAGATCATCAGATGAATATCGGCGGAACTTCCGATGCGCCAGCGTTCCGGTGTTCGATCACCGGGCCCGTAGACGCCGTCGGCCTCCGGCGGTTTCGCAGTCGAGCGTCCGATGACACCTCGTGCGGAGGTCGCTTGCGCCATCAGGTGCTTGTACGCCGCCCACGACGCGGTCCCAGCTGACGAGCCTGCGATCACCGTCGCGGCACCCGCTTTGGCTGCACCTTTCCACCGACTCACCGACACGTTCTCATTCCCACGGTCCGCACCACACCGTCCATCGTAAGCATCCGTCCGGGTGTCTCGTTCGGTACCGAGAAGCGCGTAGGGTGCGATCGGGTCATTCCGGGGACTCCACTCCGAGCGCGATCTGGGAAGATGAAGTCATGCGCATCGCTCAGCACGTCACCGAACTCATCGGCAACACCCCGTTGGTCAAGCTCTCCTCTGTTGTCGGCGACAACGCGGGGTCGGTTGTGGCCAAGGTCGAATACCTCAACCCGGGCGGGTCCTCCAAGGACCGCATCGCCATCAAGATGATCGACGCTGCCGAGGCGTCGGGCGAGTTGAAGCCAGGCGGCACCATCGTCGAACCGACCTCGGGCAACACCGGCGTCGGTCTGGCGCTCGTCGCACAGCAGCGTGGCTACAAGTGCGTTTTCGTCTGCCCGGACAAGGTGGGCGAGGACAAACGCAACGTGCTGCGCGCTTACGGAGCCGAGGTGGTCGTCTGCCCGACGGCTGTCGCTCCCGAGGACCCCAACAGCTACTACAGCGTGTCCGACCGCCTGGTGCGTGAGATCGACGGTGCATGGAAGCCCAATCAGTACGCCAACCCGGCAGGCCCGCAGAGCCACTACGAAACCACCGGACCCGAGATCTGGGCCGACACCGACGGGAAGATCACTCACTTCGTCGCGGGCGTCGGAACCGGCGGAACCATCTCCGGAACGGGCAAGTACCTCAAGGAGATCTCCGGCGGCAAGGTCAAGGTCATCGGTGTCGACCCGGAAGGCTCGGTCTACTCGGGTGGCACCGGCCGTCCGTACCTCGTCGAGGGCGTCGGTGAGGACTTCTGGCCGTCGGCCTACGACCCGTCCATTCCCGACGAGATCATCGCCGTGTCCGACGCCGATTCCTTCGACATGACCCGGCGTCTCGCCCGCGAGGAAGGACTCCTGGTGGGCGGATCGTGCGGTATGGCTGCCGTCGGTGCCCTCCGCATCGCCGAGCGTGAAGGTCCCGACGCTCTCGTCGTGGTGCTGCTCCCGGACGGTGGTCGCGGCTACCTCGCGAAGATCTTCAACGACGACTGGATGTCCTCCTACGGCTTCCTCCGTTCGCGCCTGGACGGCAAGACCGACGAGCCGTCGGTGGGCGACGTGCTCCGCGGCAAGTCCGGCGCACTTCCCGACCTGGTGCACACGCACCCGTCGGAAACGGTGCGTGACGCCATCGAGATCCTGCGCGAGTACGGCGTCTCCCAGATGCCCGTCGTCGGAGCAGAGCCTCCCGTGATGGCGGGCGAGGTCGCGGGCAGTGTCACCGAGCGCGAACTGCTCAGTGCGGTCTTCGAGGGCCGCGCAGCGTTGGCAGATCCGGTCGCCAAGCACATGAGCGAGCCGTTCCCTCTCATCGGTGCAGGCGAGAACGTCTCCGACGCCACAAAGGCGCTCGGGGAGACCGATGCCCTGATGGTCGTCGAGGAAGGCAAGCCCGTCGGCGTCATCACCCGGCACGACCTGCTCGGCTTCTTGTCCAAGGGCGCATAGCCCTCGTGAGTGGTTATGTATGGCCGACCATACACAACCACTCACAACGGGTCAGCGAACCGCGCTGGTGCCGGTGAGTGCTTGCCCGACCACCAACTGATGAACCTCGGACGTTCCCTCGTAGGTGAGAACGGACTCCAGGTTGTTGGCGTGGCGGAGCACCGGGTACTCCAGGGTGATGCCATTGGCACCGAGAATTGTCCGGCACTCGCGGGCGATCGCGATTGCTTCGCGAACGTTGTTGAGTTTGCCCACGGACACTTGCTCGCCGCGGAGTTCGCCTTTGTCCTTCAGCCGGCCGAGGTGCAGCGCCAGCAGCTGACCCTTGCCCAGTTCGAGTGCCATGTTCGCGAGCTTGGCCTGCGTCAGCTGGTAACCGCCGAGGGGTTTGTCGAACACCTCGCGTGTCTTCGAGTACTCGATGGCCGACTCGATGCAGTCACGTGCTGCGCCCATCGCGCCGAAGATGATGCCGAAGCGTGCTTCGTTGAGGCAGCTGAGCGGGCCACGCAGTCCATGGGCTTCGGGGAGCACGGCATCCTCGGGCAGCCGGACATCCTCCAGCACCAGTTCACCGGTGATCGACGCGCGTAGCGAGAGTTTCTTCTTGACGGTGTTCGCGGTGAATCCCGGGGTGTCCGTCGGAACGACGAAACCTCTTATCTTCTCGTCGGTCTGAGCCCATACGACGGCGACATCGGCGACCGGGCCGTTGGTGATCCACATCTTGGAGCCGTTCAGGACCCAGTCGCTGCCGTCCTTCTTCGCCCGCGTCCGCATGCCGCCCGGGTTGGATCCGAAGTCGGCCTCGGTGAGTCCGAAGCAGCCGATGAGATTGCCTTCGGCCATACCGGGCAGCCACTGCTGCTTCTGCTCCTCGGAGCCGTATTTCCAGATCGCGAACATCGCGAGCGAGCCTTGCACCGAGACCAGCGAACGAATGCCCGAATCCATTGCTTCGAGCTCGAGGCATGCAAGGCCGTAGGCGGTTGCCGAGGTGCCCGCGCAGCCGTACCCCTCGAGGTGCATTCCCAGGAGTCCGAGCGCACCCAGCTCCTTGGCCAGCTCGCGAGCGGGGACGGTGCCGTCCTCGAACCACTCGGCCAGGTGGGGGCGGATACGTTCGTTGCCCAGCTTTCGGACGGTGTCGCGGATCTCTTTCTCCTCGGTATCGAGAAGGGAATCGATGGAGAACAGCTCGTCGACGGATTGTGAATCGGCCACGTTCAAACGCCTCATTTCGCTTTTGCGGTGTCTCCCGAAGGCTACCCAGAACTCTCGCCTGTCAGGCGGGAGTGGAGCCTGCAGTAATGACCCAACCAGGCGGGAGTGGAGCCTGCAGTAATGACCCTATTAGGCTGAAAGTCATGAGTGAGCAGCGCAGCAAGGCAGACAGCAGTTCGTGGCAGGGGTTTTCGACCAAGGCGGTTCATGCCGGCTACGAGCCGGACTCGCTGACCGGCGCGGTCAATGTCCCGATCTACGCGAGCTCGACGTTCGCTCAGGACGGCGTCGGCGGGATGCGCAGTGGCTTCGAATACGCCCGCACCGGTAATCCGACGCGTCGGCCGCTCGAAGCGAATCTCGCCGCCATCGAGTCGGGTACGTACGGCCGTGCGTTCTCGTCGGGAATGGCAGCCACGGATGCGCTGCTGCGCGCTACGTTGCGTCCCGGCGACCACCTGGTCATCCCCAACGACGCCTACGGCGGTACGTTCAGGCTGATCGACAAAGTGTTCACGCAGTGGGGTATCGAGTACTCGGTAGCCGCGGTGTCCGACGTCGATGCGGTCCGTGACGCCATCCGTCCCAACACCAAGCTCGTCTGGGTCGAGACCCCGACGAACCCACTTCTGAACGTCGGTGACATCGAGGCTCTCGCCGGTGTTGCCCACGAGAAGAACGCCAAGCTCGTCGTCGACAACACGTTCGCGTCGCCGTACCTGCAGCAGCCGCTGCAGCTCGGTGCCGACGTCGTGTTGCACTCGACGACCAAGTACATCGGCGGCCACTCCGACGTCGTGGGTGGTGCGCTCGTCACCGACGACGAGGAACTCGACGCGGCGTTCGCGTTCCTGCAGAACGGTGCAGGCGGCGTGCCAGGCCCGTTCGACGCATTCCTGACGCTCCGCGGCATCAAGACACTCGCCTTGCGCATGGAACGGCACAGCGACAACGCAGAGAAGCTCGTGGAGCTGCTGAGTGGCCATTCCGCAATCTCTCAGGTCATCTACCCGGGCTTGGCGTCGCACCCGTCGCACCAGGTCGCGGCGAAGCAGATGCGACGGTTCGGCGGGATGATCTCGGTGCGCTTGAACGGCGGGAAGCAGGCCGCTCTGGATTTCTGCGCGCGGACCGAGATTTTCACTCTGGCCGAATCGCTCGGAGGTGTGGAGTCGCTGATCGAGCACCCGGGCGCCATGACGCACGCGTCGACAGCCGGTTCGTTGTTGGAGGTACCCGACGACCTGGTTCGCTTGTCTGTCGGCATCGAGGACGCAGCCGATCTCGTCGGTGACGTCGAGCAAGCACTGGGCTGAATCGAATGCTCGTCGGATTGATCGACTCGGGGCTCGGCCTGTTGCCGACGTCGGCGTGGCTGAAGCAGCTGCGCCCCGAGCTCGATCTGATCCTGTTGATGGATCCCGACAATGCGCCGTGGGGTCCGAAACAGGACGACGTGGTGATCGAGCGTGTTCTCGCCGCCGCGGATCGTGGGATCGAGGCCGGAGCGGAGGCGCTCGTGCTGCCGTGCAACACGGCGAGTGTGACGGCGTTGGCGCACCTGCGTGCGCACGTGGGGTCCGTGCCGGTGATCGGTACAGTTCCGGCCATCAAACCTGCAGCGCAACATAGTGATCGGTTCGCGGTGTGGGCGACGGCGGCCACTACGGCCAGTGCGTATCAGGCGCGCCTGATCGAGGAGTTTGCGGCCGGTCGTGCGGTTACCCCCGTTGCGTGTCACGCGCTCGCGGAGTCGATCGACCGCGGAGATTCCTCCGCTGTGTCCGCAGCGATTCGCGATGCCGCCGACCGCACTCCAGACGACGTGGATGCCGTCGTGCTCGGGTGTACGCATTATCCGTTGGTCGCAACCGAGATCGCCGCTGCCCTGCCGCCGGGAACTCGATTGTTCGACAGTGCGGAAGCTGTTGCGCGGCAGGCGCTTCGGAGGATCGATCAGCTGGGGGAGTCGACCGGCGGCAGTGGGACGGTCACGGTGTCGATGAGTGGGCGAGCTGGGTCTCTACCGGCCAGTGCTCTCGCCCATCGAGAGGGCCGATTGCTGGCGGGCGAGCACATCGTCCACCAGTGACCGCGCGAAGGCTGCGTCGGCTCCGCCGAGTCCGAAGACGACTTTGAAGTAGAGGGGGGCCACGACGTGGTCCATGACGGTACGGTGCGACGGCGCGTCGTCTCCGCGCTCCGTGGCACGCCGCAGGATCGTGTCGATCTGGTCTTCGCGTTTGTCGAGGCAACGGCTCCTGTCGGTGTCGCGCATGGCTCCGATCAGGGAGCGAAGCAGCGCGGTTTTCTCCGGGCGTGTGATGTCCGTGACGAGAAACTCGCACCACACGTGTAGATCGCGACGCAGGTCGCCGGTATCCGGCACGTCGGCATCCGCGGCGAGAACTTCCAGTGCCACCTCGGTTCTGAGCGTGTCGATGTCTCCCCACCGTCGGTAGACGGTGGTCGCGGCGACGCCTGCACGCTCGGCGACGAGCGGAACGGTCAGCTGTTCGGCGTTGTCGTCGATCAAATCGGTCACGGCCCGATGGACGAGGGTGCGTATCCGGGCGCTTCTGCCGCCGGGGCGGCGGGCGGTGGACGGCTCGACTTCGGACATTCCGCCATTATTGCAAACCGATTGGCTTTAAGTGATGGCTCGGTATATCGTGAGTTAAAGCAATGATCTTGGCTTTAGCGACCCGCCCGGAGGCTTCGAATGGTCAACACCGATCTCGGCTCGACGATTCCCGTCGCATCCTCGAGGCGAATGCCCGCGTCCCTTGCCTTCTGGACCATCGGCGTCACCTACCTCGTGGTCATGGCGTCGTCCGCGGCGCCGTCACCGCTCTACCCCGTGTACCAGGTGTCGTGGGGGTTCTCGTCGACGATGCTGACCGTCGTGTTCGCCGTGTACGCCCTGGCATTGCTTCTGGCACTGCTCACGGTGGGCGGTCTGTCCGATCATGTCGGACGCAAGCCGATCCTGATCGGTGCCCTCGTGATGCTGGCGATCAGTCTCGTCCTGTTCATCTCCGCGGATGGGGTCGGTGGCCTGATTGCCGCCAGGGTGGTGCAAGGTCTTGCCGCGGGTACGGCTACCGGTGCGCTGAGTGCGGCTGTGATCGATCTGCAGCCGAACAGCACGGCAGGGCCACTGGTCAACAGCGTCGCACCGTCGGTGGGGCTGGCGACGGGCGCGCTGGGTTCCGGGCTGCTCGTACAGTTGGCGCCCGCACCGACCGTACTGGTCTACGCGCTCTTGATCGCCGCGGTGGTTCTGCTCGCAACAGCGGTTGTGTTCGTCCCGGAGACGTCGTCGCTTCGCACCATCGACTCCAAGCGTCACCTTGCTCGCCTGCTCCTGCCGAAGGTCGCGTTCCCGACCGGGGCACGAATTCCTTTCCTCATGATCGTGCCTGCTCTGATCGCGACGTGGTCGCTCGGTGGGTTCCACCTGTCCCTCGGCCCGTCGATCATCGGCACGATCTTCGGAATCGACAATCACATCATCGGTGGGGTCGAGATTTTCGCGCTGTTCTTCTCCGGTGCGATCGCTGCTGCCGTAGTGCGGCGTTTGCCGCCGCGTGCTGTGATGATCGTGGGAACGCTCGTGCTGGCACTCGGTGTGGCGGTGTCGCTGGTCTCCGTTGCGACAGAAACGATTCCGCTGTACTTCGTCGGATCGGTCGTCGCCGGCGCAGGATGGGGCGCGACGTTCCTCGGTGCCATGCGCACACTCGGTGGCCTGGTTCCCGCCGACGAGCGTGGAAGTGTCTTCGCGACCACCTTCGTGATCAGCTACTTGGCTTTCAGTGTCCCGGCCGTCGTCGGCGGGATCGCGGTGCACACGTTCGGCTTGGAACCGACCACGCTGCTGTACGGCGCCTTCGTGATCGTTCTCGCGGTCATCTCGTCCACCGGGTTCGTTCTCGCGTCCCGCAGCGGCAGCGCGAGCTCGGTCGGGTGACACCGAGCACGATCAGCAAGTGCCACGGTGGCGACGGCGGCCGCGTTCGCGGCACCGTACCTACCCGATCGGGCAGGTACCTACCTGGCCGTCGGCTGGTGGGGAGCCTTCGCGTGGCGCTGTAACCTTGATCACAGGGTAGAGGGCCACTCCGCTACCGCAACGTTCAGGGGCGCCGATGATCGAGACTGCCGAGACCGGGCAGGCGCTGCACGATCTGCACTCGCACCGCAGTTCCGTCGAGGCGCCGCGCGTGCTGAAGTTCCATGCGCCGGAAATCGTGTTCGGGCAGGATTCGCTCGGCGAAGTAGCGCACGCAGCCCTTCGCCTCGGGGCGCGACGCCCGCTGGTCGTAACCGACGCAGGCCTCCTCGACACCGGATGGGTCGCGCAGCTCGTGCATCACCTCGAAGCTCAGGGGCTGTCGCCGACGTCGTGGAGCGGGCTCACGCCCAACCCCAAAGACATCGAGATAGAGGCGGGTCACGAGATCTATCAGGAGTCGGGATGCGACGTCCTCGTCGCGATCGGTGGCGGATCGGTGATGGACGCCGCGAAGGGAATCGCGGTACTGGCGGGAAACGGTGGTTCGATACTGGACTACGAGGGGGTCGATCGCGCGACGCGGCCGATTCCGCCGCTCGTGATGGTGCCGACGACGTCGGGGACCGGAGCCGACGTGTCGCAGTTCTGCATCGTCACCGACACGACCCGTTCGACCAAGATCACCATTCTCGGTCGCGCGCTCGTTCCCGACATCACCGTCATCGACCCTCGGTTGCTCACCACCATGCCGGAATGGCTCAATGCTGCAACCGGTCTCGACGCCCTCACTCATGGGATCGAAGCATTCGTCTCGCTCGGCCACAACCAGCTCACCGACCACCACGCGCTTCGCGCCGTGACGATGGTGACCTCGCACCTCGCACAGACCATGGACGTCCCGACCGACATGACGGCACGAACGTCCATGGCGCAGGCAAGCCTCGAGGCCGGACTGGCGTTCACCAACGCCATCCTCGGGGCCACCCACGCGATGAGCCATCAAGTCGGGGGACTGCTCGACCTGCCCCACGGGGTCATCAACGGTGTGCTGCTGCCGCACGTGATCCGCTTCAACGCAGCAACCGATCCGATGCCGTACGTAGCAATCGCAACCAGTCTCGGTCTGCCCGAGGGCCGAGGACCGGCAGAGGAAGCGGCGTTCGCTGTCGCCGCCCGCGTCGAAGAACTCGCGCGCCAGGTCGGAGTCCCGAAGGGCCTCGCCGAGATCGGAGTGAGCGACGACGACATCGACGTACTCGCCACCAACGCGTTGCGCGACGCGTGCATGTCCACCAATCCGCGTCACGCGTCCCACGAGGAGATGGCGGCTTTGTTCAGGACCGCGCTGTGACGGCCCAGCAGCCGGACCTGTCGCTGCTGACAGGGCTGCGGTCGGGAAAGAGCACCTTCTATCCGCAGTACCGTGGCGCCGCCGAGAGGCTCGAACGCGTCGTACATGCACTCGAACTGATCTCTCGTGCCCTGGTACGTACGGTCGACGGACCGGAGACGCTGATCTGTGCTGTCGCCGAAGCCGCACGGGCTCACCTGAGCGCGGAGTGGGTGGTCTTCGCTCTCGCCGACGGTGCACTGCCGGACGCCGGGCCCCGGCGCCTCGTACTCGGGCCGGATGCCACGCCGTTCCTGGTCGACAACGTCGTCGGCCCTCCGTTGCCGGACGACGTCGTGGACTGCCTGGAGTCGATCAGACTGGCGAGGATCGGCGACGGTCGGGACCCGCAGATCGAAACCCACCACGCCTTCGTTCCGATCGCACTGGACGGCGGCGTGGTCGGCGCTTTCGCCGCGTGGACATCGACCCATCGCGTGCTCGACGCGACCGATTCCGCAGTCCTCAGCATTCTGGCCAGTCAAACCGCTGTGGCACTGCAGAATTCGGCCCTGTATCAGAGCCGGCGAGTTCTTCTCGAACGCGCAGAGAACGCCTACTCCGAAGCGCACCGTACCGCTGCCGATCTCGCTGTCCGCAATGCCGAACTCGAAGCCACTCAACGCCAGCTGGGCGCCGCACATCGTCATCAGGTCCTGGACGAGGAACGCCACCGAATCGCACGAGAGCTGCACGACAGCGTCACTCAAGCAGTGCTGTCCGCCGGCATGCAGATCGAGGTCTGCCTCGGTGACATCCCGGCCGACGAACGTGCCGAAAGACTGGATCTGGCCAAGGATCTCACCCGCCGTGCCGTCGAGCAGCTACGTTCGGCGATCTATGCCCTCAATCACGCCCAGGACGCGGACCGCACGTCGCTCCCCGAGATGCTGGAACAACTGTCCGTGGTGCACATGCCCGACGAACTACAGGTCTCGCTTCGGGTGGAGGGCACTCCGGTGGAATTGGGCAGCGACTGCGAACACGATCTGTTGCGTATCGCCGGTGAAGCGTTGTTCAACACCGCTGTTCACGCGAGCGCGCACCGAGCGGTCATCCGACTCGCGTATCGCGACGCAGGAGTATCGCTCTCGATTGCCGACGACGGCAACGGCGACCCGGGGCATCTGCGCCTGATGCAGCGGTTGGCGGAGAACAACGATGTGGACGGACGGCATCGTGGGCTCGCGAACATGGCAGCACGAGCACGTGAGCACGGAGGTGTTCTCGAAATCCGGCGGGCCCGAATCGGAGGAGTGCGCATTTCGGTACGCATCCCTTCTCGAGAGAGTGAGCAATCATGACCGTATCGACGACTGTGGTCAGAATCGTGCTCGTGGACGATCACGCCATTCTGCGAGACGGACTCAGATCCGTTCTCGAACGTGAAGCGGATCTGTCCGTCGTGGGCGAAGCATCCTCGCGGGCCGAGGGCCTCGCCGTCGTCGAACGCGTGAAGCCGGACATCGTGCTGATGGACCTCAAATTGTCCGCCAGTACCGACTACGAGGGCCTCGCCCTGTGCGCACAGTTGTCCGGAGCGCATCCGACCATCGGGCTGCTGGTCCTGACGACATTTCTCGACGACCGGCTCGTGGTGGAGGCCGTGCATGCGGGCGCACGGGGATACGTCGTGAAGGACGTCGACACCACCGAGCTCGTCCGAGCGATTCGGGCCGTGTCTCGTGGTGAGAGCGCCTTCGACTCTCGCAGCGCATCAGCGGTCATCAGGTCGCTCAACGGACAGGGGTCCGCCGTCGAGCGGCTTACCGACCGTGAGCTGGAAGTGCTGCGACTTCTGGCAACGGGGTTGTCCAACAACAGCATCGGAACCCGATTGTTCATCTCGGCGACCACGGTCAAGTTCCACGTCAGCAATATCATGCGCAAGCTCGGGGTGAGTCGGCGAGCGGAAGCCGTCTACGCGGCCAGCAAGCAGGGCCTCATCTGATCGACACCGCCCGCGCGTCGGCGGGCGTGGTGTCGAGAACCAACCAGCCTCCGTGGAATTCGTCGACCTGGTAGGGCAGGGAGGAACCCAGCCCTATCCTGTCCAGCGCAGCGCCGTCGAAGGTCCTGACGTGTCCGTGGCATGCCGTTGCTTCGCTTTCGTACGGCACGGCGATCACGACTCGACGACGAGCGATCCGAATGGCCTCGTCGATGATTCCGGCGCCGAGTTCTTCGTCGACATGTTCGAGCAGATGAAGAGCGGTGACCGTGTCCGCGCTGTTCGGCGGCACCGGAATCCCCGATGCGTCGCAGGTGAGTACGTCGAGGGTCGCGCCCAGATGCGGAGCGACGGTCCGCAGCAGATTCATGGTCCCGGCGGACAGGTCCGTGGCGGTGACGTCGACACCGTCGAGGGCGAGCCTGAGCGGGAAGAACCCGAAGCAGGATCCGAGATCCAGGACGGACCCCGTGACGAGAGCCTCGGCACGTGCGTGCACCGGCGCGAAATCGGCGGCACCCGAGAGGAGGTCGTCGAGTGAATTTCGGTAGTAGGTCGTCCACGCTTGCACCGGATCGGACACGGTGGTCAACACGAGCCCGACCATGACGAGTTCGAACTCGCGCTGCGACAGATTCAGATCCGTGACTCTCTGCACCACGCTTTCACCGATGTGAGCGGACGACAGAGCGTGCTCGACGAGTAGTGGTGCGGTGCAGCGCACGTCGACCGTGCCCGCTGCGAGGGACGCGGAGAATTCGACGGTCACGCCGTCGTGAGTCCATCGCCCCTGGTGTGCCGGGGCGAGCGCGTCGAGTTCGGTCATATCGAGTCTTTCCTAGAGTGCACCCGGGCCCTGTGTGCCGGCACCGGTGTCGAGACCGGCGTACAGGGTGCGAGTGCCATCGGACAGCAATGAAGCGAGATCGAGCTCGTCGTCCGTCAACCACTGCTCGTACGCCGAGATTGCCACACCGAGGACCATCCAGCCAACTGTTCGCGGAAAATGGTCGGTCGGCGCGGAATCGGTTCGGGCTGCCACGTATTGGGCGATCACCTCACGCCACCCCTCGTACATCAGCATCGAGTAACCCTGCAGCGCGGGATTGCGGAGGATGAGCTCCATGCGTTGGCGATGAACCGGCGTCTCGTCGTCGGGGAAGGTGTTGAACTGGAGGAGCGCCGACCGTATGCCGTCGGCGAGGGAAACATCGTGGGGGAGCGAACAGAGCAGGGTGCGCAGCGCGGTCAACTGCTCGTCGAAATCGCCCCATGGCACCGCGTTCTTGGACGCGAAGTATCGGAAGAAAGTGCGACGGGCGATCCCCGCAGCGTCGGCGATGTCGTCGACGCTCGTGGAGTCGAAACCGTTCTTGGCGAACAGTTCGATCGCGATGTCGCTGATTTGCCCCCGCGTCGTGGACGGGCGTCGACCTACCCGGCTGGACGGTTTCCTGCGACTGACCACTTTTTTCTCTCCGATAGGTGTCTTTATGCACTCGATGCCATTATGGTGGTGAACCAAGTCACTGTCACCGATGACTGTGATCCGTTCGATAATTCTCGCCGATGGAGGTACACCGATGTCTCAGAACCCGAAGACCGATGTGACGAACGCAGCCGTAGTCGAATCCGACCTGGTCGAGGAGTCGCTGGTGGAAGAAGTGTCCATCGACGGCATGTGCGGCGTCTACTGACATGTCGGCACCCGTGAAGGCACTCCCAGCTGTGGACCTCGACGCTCGGTGGGCTCTTCACCCGCAGGTGGCGCTGCGTCCCGAATCCTTCGGGGCGCTGCTCTACCACTTCGGGACACGGAAGCTCTCCTTTCTGAAGAATCGCACGATCGTAGCGATCATCGAATCCTTCCCCCAGCATCCGGATATGCGGTCCGCGATCTCCGCAGCCGGAATCGATCAGTCGGCCCGCGCGCCGTACGTGAAAGCGCTCGCCACTCTGGCCGATTCGAAGATGATCACCAAGCTCTGACACCGGAACAGCCCTTCCGTTGTTCGACACCCCCTGTCTTCGAGAGGACAGCGAAATGACCTCCATGCTCGAAAGGCCGGCGCCACCACCCGCGGTGGGCAAGCTGGTCGACCAGTTCGAACTCGGCCTCGACGCGCCGATCTGTCTGACCTGGGAACTGACTTATGCCTGCAATCTCTCCTGCGTGCACTGTCTGTCGTCCTCGGGCCGGCGAGATCCACGCGAACTGAGTACCGAGCAGTGCAAATCGATCATCGACGAGTTGCAGAAGATGCAGGTCTTCTACGTCAACATCGGCGGGGGCGAGCCGACCGTGCGCTCGGATTTCTGGGAACTCGTCGACTATGCGACCGCCCATCAGGTCGGAGTGAAATTCTCCACCAACGGCGTCAAGATCAACAAGGAAGTGGCTGCTCGTCTGGCCGCCTCGGACTACGTCGACGTGCAGATCTCCATCGACGGAGCAACTGCAGAGGTCAACGACGCAGTACGTGGGCCCGGTTCGTTCGACATGGCGTGCCGCGCACTCGAGAATCTGCGTGAGGCAGGTTTCAAGGACGCGAAGATCTCAGTTGTCGTCACTCGCCACAACGTCAGTCAGCTCGACGACTTCAAAGCGCTCGCCGACAAGTACGGTGCGACGCTGCGCATCACGCGACTTCGGCCCTCGGGTCGCGGTGCCGACGTGTGGGACGATCTGCACCCGACGGCGGGTCAGCAGCGCGAGCTGTACAACTGGCTCGTCGCCAACGGCGAAGGCGTACTCACCGGAGACTCCTTCTTCCACCTGTCCGCGTTCGGTGACGCGCTGCCCGGGTTGAATCTGTGCGGCGCCGGCCGTGTCGTGTGCTTGATCGATCCGATCGGGGACGTGTACGCGTGCCCCTTCGCAATCCACGAGCAGTTCCTCGCCGGGAACATCGTCCGTGACGCAAAAGACGGTATGGGCGGATTTCAATCCGTCTGGCAGACATCGGAGTTGTTCCAGGAACTGCGATCGCCGCAGACGTCGGGTGCATGCACCAAGTGCTCGTTCTTCGATTCGTGCCGAGGCGGCTGCATGGCAGCGAAATTCTTCACCGGTCTCCCGATGGACGGCCCGGACCCCGAATGCGTGATCGGCAACGGCGAACTCGCGCTGGCGGCGGCAGGCGAGATCCCCAAGTCCAGCGTCGATCACTCTCGCTCCGGTGAGCGTAAGACACCCCGTAAATCGGTTCCGCTCACGTTGATGATGCGGCCCCCGGCAAAGATCTGCGACGAGAACCCGCTCGCAGGAATGGAATAGGAAGAAATACATCATGGCCAAGAGTGCGTGGTTCGAAACCGTTGCCGAGGCGCAACGGCGCGCCAAGAAGCGTCTGCCCAAGTCCGTGTACGCCGCGCTGGTGGCGGGCTCGGAACGGGGAATCACCGTCGACGACAACACCGCGGCGTTCGGCGAGCTCGGTTTCGCGCCCCATGTGGCAGGTCTGTCGGACAAGCGTGACCTTGCGACGACGGTCATGGGGCAACCACTGTCATTCCCGGTCATGATCTCGCCGACGGGTGTGCAGGCCGTACACCCGGACGGTGAGGTCGCCGTGGCCAGGGCGGCCGCGGCGCGTGGAATTCCGATCGGACTGTCCTCGTTCGCGAGCAAGTCCGTCGAGGAGGTCACGGCGGCGAACCCGCAGACGTTCTTCCAGATGTACTGGGTCGGTTCTCGAGAAGTGTTGCTGCAACGTATGGAGCGTGCGCGTGCAGCGGGCGCGGTGGGTCTGATCATGACGCTCGACTGGTCTTTCTCCAACGGTCGCGACTGGGGTAGCCCGTCGATTCCGGAAAAGATGGATCTGAAAGCGATGTGGCAGTTCGCGCCCGAGGGCATCACCCGCCCGAAGTGGTTGTGGGAGTTCGCGAAGACCGGGAAGATTCCTGACCTGACCACCCCGAACCTCACGCCGCCCGACGGTGGTGCCGCGCCGACGTTCTTCGGTGCGTACGGCGAATGGATGGGCACCCCGCTTCCGACGTGGGAGGACGTCGCCTGGCTGCGCGAGCAGTGGGGTGGACCATTCATGTTGAAGGGGGTCATGCGCGTCGACGACGCCAAGAAGGCCGTGGACGCGGGAGTCAGTGCGATCTCCGTCTCGAACCACGGCGGAAACAACCTCGATGGGACCCCGGCACCGATCCGCGCGTTGCCTGCGATCGCCGATGCCGTCGGCGATCAGATCGAGATCACTCTCGACGGTGGAATCAGAAGGGGAAGCGACGTCGTCAAGGCCCTCGCCCTCGGCGCCAAGGCGGTATTGATCGGGCGCGGTTACCTGTGGGGTCTGGCCGCCAACGGGCAGGCAGGTGTGGAGAATGTTCTCGACATCCTGCGAGGCGGTGTGGATTCGGCGGTTCTCGGCCTCGGACATTCGTCGGTGCACGACCTGTCGCCGTCGGATGTAGTCATGCCGCTCGGATTCGACCGGAAGCTCGGCGTCTGACCCAGGGTGTCCATCGACAACGAGTGGTTCGAGACCGTGGCGGAGGCACAGCGCCGTGCGAAGAGGAGACTTCCTCGGTCCGTCTACTCCGCGTTGCTGGCGGGTTCGGAACAGGGCGTCACGGTTGCGGACAACTCAGCGGCATTCGCCGAACTGGGATTTGCGCCCCACGTAGCGGGGTTGTCCGATATACGCGATCTGTCGACGACGCTGATGGGTCAGCCGATGTCGTTCCCCGCCATGATCTCGCCGACGGGTGTGCAAGCGGTGCATCCGGACGGTGAGGTCGCGGTGGCCAGAGCTGCTGCAGCGCGCGGGATTCCGATGGGTTTGTCGCTGTTCGCGAGCAAGCCGATCGAGGACGTCGTCGCCGCGAACCCGCAGACGTTCTTTCAACTGCACTGGGTGGGGTCGAGGGACTTCCTGCTCCACATGGTCGAGCGAGCGCGCGCAGCGGGCGCAGCCGGGCTGATTCTGACCATGGATTGGTCGTTCTCGGAGGGCCGAGACTGGGGGAGTCCGGCCATTCCGGAGCGGGTCGATCTACGCACCATGGTTCGATTCGCGCCGGAGGCCGTGATGCATCCTCGGTGGCTCGGACGGTGGGCGCGTTCGGGTTCGATCCCTGACCTGACGGCACCGAACCTGACACCCCCAGGCGGCGCTCCGCCGACGTTCTTCGGCGCCTACCGCGAGTGGATGTCGACTCCGCTACCGACGTGGGAGGACATTGCCTGGCTGCGTGAGCAGTGGGGCGGGCCGTTCATGCTCAAGGGCATCACACGCGTCGACGATGCGGAGCGGGCCGTCGACATCGGATGCACTGCACTGTCGGTGTCCAATCACGGTGGCAACAATCTGGACGGAACACCTGCCTCGATTCGTCTGCTGCCCAGCATCGTCGGGGCGGTGGGGGACCGCGTCGAGATCACACTCGACGGTGGTGTCCGCCGGGGAAGCGACATCGCGAAAGCCGTAGCTCTCGGGGCACGCGCAGTACTGATCGGTCGTGCGTACCTGTGGGGACTCGCGGCGGCCGGGCAGTCCGGCGTCGAGAACGTGCTCGACATTCTTCGAGGAGGCCTCGACTCGACGGTGCTCGGGTTGGGCCACTCGACCGTGCACGGGCTGTCCCCGTCGGACATCGTCGTTCTTACAAATTGATCCGGCTCGCGCTGGATCTCAGCAGGCCCACCAGCGTGGGATCCTCGGGGTCCAGCCGACCGGTGCGACCGATCACCGCGATGCAGCCCGAGACGCGGCCGTCGGCGTCGCGGACCGGCACCGCCGCGGCCGACCTTCCCATCTTCATCTCGTCGCGTTCCGTGGCGAGGTCGGTGGCACGGATTCGACTGAGCTCGATCGCGAGGTCGGCTAGATCGACGATGGTGTGGGACGTGAACCTGCGCAGATCCGTCAACGCGTCGCCGTCGGGATGGTTGGCCAACAACAACTTTCCGATGGCCGACGCGTGCACGTGTGTCGCCAGAGCCGTCTCGCCGGTCAGCTCGTGGTCGGGGTCCCGGTCGAGAAGCCTGACTCGGCCGCCCGTGTACGCCGCCAGATAGACCCCGAAGCGGGTCCCGCTGCGTAGATCGTCGATCACCTCCGAATAGTCCACGTCCGCGGCAGGTGCGGCGCCGGCGAGCTCCCGAGTTCGACGACCGAGGGCGAATCCCGACAGGTCGTCGATCCGCACCAGAAATCCGTCGGCGACCAGAAGGTTGAGCAATCGGTACGCGGTGGCTGGCGGCGTCGACGTCGCATGAGCGATCTCCTTTGCCGTCGCGCCCGAACCGAGACGCGCGACGGCTTCGAGCAACGCAAGTGCTTTCTGGACCGCGCGGGGTTCGTGCCCTCCGAGCTCGTGGGGTCGTGCGGTTCTCAGTGCCATCAGCGCGATTCGGGCGCGGGGGATTTCACCAGGGCAACCGCGCCGCGCACGTTCTCGCCGTACGTCACCGCGCCGGGCAGCACGTCGTGACTCTCTGCACTGTCGAACACTCCGACGGCGTCGAGCGACCGAGGCCGCCTGCGATGGAGAATGGCACGCCAAGCAAGTCCTGAAGCACCCAGGACGCCGAGCATCGCGAGCAACGTGATGTTCTGTTGCACACCCACCGTGAACATGAGGTTGGCGAGGATCGCCGTGCCGGAGACGCACGCCAGGACCCCGGCGCACACGACGGGTTTCGTCAGCTCACTGATGCGTCGCAGGAAGACCACCGCAGCTACCGAGGCGACAGCGTATCCGACGATGACAGCGGCCCGGGCCAACAGGCGAACGTCCTCGGGCAGCCGAAGGTTGTCGACGATCGGGAAGCCGGCGGCGAGCGCCAGCAGCGAACCGAGCCCGACGACGACTCCGACGACGATCAGGAGTGCAACGTGCGGGGTTCGGAACACTCGGTGCACGCGGGCGACTCGGCGCGTGATCACGTTCTCGACACCCATCGTGTACAGCAGCCGCGATGCCGCATTCGACGATGCCATGGCGGAGGCCAACCACGAGAAACTCAGGCCGAGGTTCAACGCGACGACGAGCCACGCGTCGATACCCGTCGACGTCCCGTGCTGGTAGGCGCCGAGAAGTACGCCGCCGCGGCCGGACCAGACAGCCCACGCGGCGAACGTGAACAACGCGCCGCAGATGATCGGGGTGAGAAGGACCGTTCTGGTGACGTTGACGAGAGGCCGCTTCGCTTCGGGGGCGAAGAAGGTGGCGCTCTCGAATCCGGCCAGGGCGAACATGGCTCCGAGCGCGACGATCATGAGCCCGTTCGGCGCCCCGGACGGTTCGATCTCGACCGGTCCGCTACTGGGAAACACGAGAAGGGCGGTGATGAACAGCAGCGAGCAGACTTCCACTACGAGAATGGCCGTCGCGGCGAATCTGACTCCGCGGAGCAGACATGCGAGCATTGCCGCCGCGATCGCACCGTGCACCAGGACAATGCTCACGATTCCGCTTGTGGGCGCGCCCAATTCGCGGAGAACCGTGCGGACGGCCTGCCCTCCGAAGAACAGGGTCATCGCGCCACTTGCGCAGTACTTGCACAGCATGGCTGCGCCCACGGTCAGCGCACCCCTCGGTCCCGATCCCTTGACCGCGAAGCTGTACAGGCCGCCGGACGAGGAGAACCTCCGGGTGAACTGCGAGACGCAGAATGCGATCAGCGACACCACTATCGTCGCCGCCAGGATCGTCAGAACCCCGGCGAGCATGGTTTCGTGGGTAAGCATCGTGATCGGCAGAATCACCATCGATGCGGCAGGTGCCGTCGTGGCCACGGACTGGGCGAACACTTCGATTCCCGACAGCTGTCTCCGGCCGAGGGCGCGCAGCGGTGACAGTGCGGGGCGCTCGGGCTCCCGCGCTCCGAAGGACGCGGTGATGGCGTGTTCCAGTGCAGACATGATGGCCGAAAAATAGCGGTGGAATGTTGCGCCCGGATTGCGTGAATGCTTCACCTGTTCGCACGCGAGTGATAACACTCCGCGAAACCGTTACTGCTTCTCACTGCACCAGTCGCAAGACGTTTCTTGTGCTACCCATTTCGGAATTGTGTGCGTTCCACGATTGCCCTGACTCGAAACCAGTGATTTCGACGGCCAGGGCTACCTGGGGTGGGCAGAAGGAGTGGAAGAGCACATGGGAGTTACACGGAGATCGTTCATGCGGGGACTCGGGGTCACCGGAGGCGCTGGTCTCGCCTACGGCGCGATGTCGACGTTGGGATTGGCGCCGTCGGCGACAGCGGTCCCCAGACGATTCCAGGCGCCGGCGATGGCCGATCTGATCGGGCGAGTCGACGGCAGCCCCACCGTGGTCGTGCTGGGCGGTGGACCGGCAGGGCTGTGCGCCACGTACGAGTTGCAGAAGGCGGGCTACTCGGTGACGATCCTCGAGGCCCGGCAGCGTCCGGGCGGGCGCGTGTGGTCGATCCGCGGCGGAGCGGAGGAAACGGATCTCAACGGGGAGACGCAGAAATGTACCTTCTCCGACGGGCACTTCTACAACGTCGGCGCGACTCGAATCCCGCAGAGCCACATCACGATGGACTACTGCAGAGAACTCGGCGTCGAGCTTCAGACCTTCGGCAATCAGAATGCCAACACCGTCGTCAACTACAAGAGTGACACGTCCCTGAACCAGAAGTCCGTGTCCTATCGCGCAGCGAAGGCCGACACCTACGGCTACATGTCCGAGTTGTTGCAGAAGGCCGCGAGTCGCGGTGCACTCGACGATGTACTCACCCCGGACGACAAGGACGCTCTGTCGGAATTTCTCTCCGATTTCGGAGACCTGTCCGACGACGGCAGATACATAGGATCGTCGCGGCGCGGGTACTCGTCGGAACCGAATGCGGGCCTCGACTTCGGGACCGAGATCGAGCCGTACGGCATGTCGGAGGTCATCCGCAGTGGTATCGGACGGAACTTCAGTTTCGAGTTCGGGTACGACCAGGCCATGCTGATGTTCACCCCCGTCGGGGGTATGGACCGCATCTACTACGCGTTCGCCGAGTCCATCGGCGAGGACAACATCGTCTACGGTGCCGAAGTCACCGCCATGAAGAACACCTCCGGCGGTGCGACCGTCGAGTACGTCAAGGACGGATCCGCACAGTCGATCTCGGCGGACTACGTGATCTGCACTATTCCGCCGAACCTCATCGGGCGGATGGACACCAACCTGCCTGCCGACGTACTCGCCGCCAACCGCGCGGCGAAGGCGTCGTCGTCGGGCAAGCTCGGCATCGAGTACTCACGGCGGTGGTGGGAGACCGACGAGCGCATCTACGGTGGTGCGAGCAACACCGATCTCGACATCTCGCAGATCATGTTCCCCTACGACCACTACAACTCCGACCGAGGCGTGGTCGTCGGCTACTACAACTCCGGCAAACGGCACGTGGCATTCGAATCGCTCACGCACAAGCAGCGTTTGGCGAAAGCTCTCGCCGAAGGGTCTCTCGTCCACGGCGAGAAGTACACCAAGGACATCTCGAGTTCGTTCTCGGGAAGTTGGCGCCGAACCAAGTATTCCGAGAGCGCGTGGGCGAACTGGGCCGGGTCGGGGGGATCGCACGGCGGCACGGCCACGGCCGAGTACGAGTTGCTGCTGAAGCCGGTCGATCGCATCTACTTCGCCGGGGACCACCTGTCCAATGCCATCGCGTGGCAGCACGGCGCCTTCACCTCCGCACGCGACGTCGTCACTGCGCTCCACGAGCGCGTCGTCGCGTCCTGACATCTCACTTCCACGAAAGGAAATCTCTTGTCCAAGGTCACACGTTCCTTCTTCGCTGCGCTCGCTGCCGGTGCCGTCGTGTTCACGGCGGCGTGCTCGTCGGACTCCTCGGCCGCTGAGACCTCGACCGACATGGCGCCGGGCGCCAGGTCGGTCCTCGAAGTGGGGGAGTCGAATCCGATGATCGCCCAGGGAGTCGAGATCGCCGGGGACGCAACGGTGTACAAGACGAGCGGTATCGGCCCGACCGCGATGAACGAGGACGCTGCCACCGGCACTCCCGAGTCCTTCGTCGACACCGACGAGTTCTCCGGCGGCACGCTCCCCGTCGGCGTCACCGTCACCGAAGCGCAAGGCATCAACGTCCTGAAGAAGATCAGGGACAACCTCGAAGCCGAAGGCTATTCGCTCGATGACGTGGTGACCATGCGTGTGTTCCTCGACAACGCACCCGGCGCCGCGGTCGCGGACTTCGCCGGCTGGAACCGGGCGTACCGGCAGTTCTTCGCCAACACCAACCTGGACTCGGACGAGACGGAACTGGTGCCGATGGGTACCGCGGAGCCTGCGGCACCGATGGAGCGCAACTCGGCACGGCCGACCCGCTTCGCCCTCGAAGTCGCCACCCTGCCCGTTCCCGGCTGGCTCGTGGAGGTGGAGGTCGACGCGGTCAAGTAACCCTCACAGACGAACGCGGCGGTCCGCACGAGATGCGGTGGATGCGACGAGGACAGCGTTGTCCTCGTCGCTCCCGTGCGTCCAGGCCCGTGCTTCGAAGTCCGTCTTGCCGAACATGCTGTGCCGCTCCACGAGTCGGTTGCGGCGCAGTTCGTCGTCGATGTCGATGAACCAGACTTCGTCGATCTCGGCACGTGCCAGTGGCCAGTCTCCCTCGTCGAGCAGAAGGTAATTTCCCTCGGTGATCACCAACCCCACGTCCGGGGCGACCGCAATGCTCCCGGCGATGGGCTCTTCGAGGGTTCTGTCGAAGCTCGGCGCGTAGACGATCCCGGCGTCGTACTCCTGTCGGAGGCGACGCAGCAGATGCGCGTAGCCCGCGGCATCGAACGTGTCGGGCGCGCCCTTCCTGGCCCGACGCCCGAGAGCGTCGAGCGTGGCGTCGGCGAGATGGAACCCGTCCATGGGTACCAGTACAGCGCGGTCGGATCCGAGCTCGTCGACCAGACGCCCACCGAGGGTCGACTTGCCCGCGCCGGGCGCCCCGGCTATCCCGAGGATTCGTCGGCCAGGTCCCGCCGCGAGGTCATTCGCCCACGCGATCAACTCGTTCATGTTTCGACGATAGGCCGACAGGCGGCACTTGTCGTTCACGCCGCCTCGGTCACCGCCGAGCAGTGAAACTCACGGACGGCCGAAGCCGGACAGCAAACCCGCGTATGCCTTGGGTGGAGGTGGTGCGAATTCGCTCCGCTTTCCAGTGCGCAGACCCATGGTGACGAGAGACTGAACGGCGAGCACTGCCGCGGCGACACCGTCGACGACCGGCACCCCGATCTCCGACGAGATGTGCTCGCACAGGTCGGCCATGCCGGCGCAGCCGAGCACGATGGCGTCGCTTCCGTCGGATTCCAGAGCGTCACGACATGCCTCGGTGACGATCTTGCGGGCGTCCGGGTCGGTCTCGAGGTCGAGGACAGGAATGTCGCATGCGTGGACCGCGAGGCATGTGCGAGTGAAACCGTAGTGGTCGGCGAGGTCCTGCGCTCTGCCCGTGGTGCGTTCCAGGGTGGTGACCACGGAGAACCCTCGGCCGAGGAAGCTCGCAGCGTGCATCGCGGCTTCGGCGATGCCGACGACGGGGCCTACGGCAGCTTCACGGGCGGCCTCGATGCCCGGATCGCCGAAGCAGGCGATGACGTAACCGTCGGCGCCCTGCTGTTCGCCGATCGCGATTTGTTCGAGAATGCCGGGCACGCTGAGTGCTTCGTCGACGTGCGATTCGATCGAGGCGGGCCCCATCGTCGGATTGACCGCGTCGACGAGCGTGCCCGGACCGGCTACGGCCCGGGCACACCTCCCGATCGTGTCGGTCATCGACGATGTGGTGTTGGGATTGATGACCTTGATGAGCACCTGCAGAATCCTATGCGCTCACGGAATCGTCGAGATGGTTCGTCACGGCGAGCTTGGTCCTGGTGGCGAGAACGTAGTACAGCCCGAACCCGATTCCGCATCCGATGAACCAGCTGTACTTGGACGCGGTCGCCATCCCTGCGATCTCCATTCCCTCGATGGCGCCGTTGAACAGCACCGGGAACATGGCGATCAGTGCGCCGACGATCGTGGCGTACACGGCGGCGGGGTTGTAACCCTTGGAGTACCAGTACTTTCCGGCAGGAGACATGGTGAACAGTTCGTCCACGACGACCTTCTGCTTGCGCACCAGGTAGTAGTCCGCGATCAGGACGCCGAACAGTGGGCCGATGAATGCGCCGAGCGTCTCGAGCGTGAGGTGGATGACCTCGGGGTTGTTGTAGAGGTTCCACGGGGTGATCAGGACCGAGCCGACGGCGGCGATCATGCCGCCTGCCCGCCAGCTGATCTTCTGCGGGCTGACGTTGGAGAAGTCGAAGGCGGGGGAGATGAAGTTCGCGACGATGTTGATGCCGATCGTCGCGATGGTGAACGTCAAGGCACCGAGGACGATGGCGAAGGTGCTGTCGATCCGGGCGACCGTCTCCACCGGGTCGGTGATGAGTTCGCCGAACACGGGCAGCGTCAGGGACGCGGTGACGACGACAAGGATGGAGAAGACCAGGAAGTTGACCGGCAGTCCGAGGAAGTTTCCCTTCTTCACTGCGGCGTAGGACTTTCCGTAACGGGAGAAGTCGCCGAAGTTGAGCATGGGGCCGGAGAAGTAGGAGACGACGAGCGCAATGGCGCCGAGCATGACCGGAACGGAACTGAATCCCGTGTACTCGACCTCGCCCAGGTTCAGATCGATTGCACCCCAGCCGGCCTTCCAGATGAGGTAGCCGCACAGCGCGAACATGACCACGTAGACGGCAGGCCCACAGAAGTCGATGAACTTCCGAATCGATTCCATGCCACGCCAGAAGACAGCAGCCTGCAGTACCCACAGGAACAGGAAGCTCGCCCATCCGAGTGCGGAGAGGCCGGCGAAACCGTAGTCGGCGGTGACGGCGTACGGAGCAAGCGACGGGAACAGTTTGATCAGGACGATGTCGAGCGCCGCCGACGCCAGAAATGTCTGAATTCCGTACCAGGCCACCGCGATCAAACCGCGGATGATGGCCGGGATGTTTGCACCCAGGACACCGAACGACGCCCGGCACATCACCGGGTACGGAACGCCTGCCACCTGGCTGGGCTTGGCGACCAGATTGCAGAAGAAGTAGACGATGGTGATGCCGACGAGCAGGGACACCAGGACCTGCCAACTGGCCAACCCGAGCGCGAAAAGACTACCTGCGGTGACATATCCACCGACGGAATGCACGTCGGACATCCAGAACGCGAACAGGTTGTACGACGTCCATGATTGCTTCTTCAACGGCGCGAGGTCTTCGTTGGTGAGTCTCGGGTCGTAGCTGTCCTTGATCAGTCCACCACCGACGGGATGGCCTGCCGCCTCGATCATGTCGCCGACAGGCGATATCGAGCTGTTCGCTGTGTCTGTCATCGATGCTCCTGGTACGTCGTGCGAAAGAGCGCTTCGGGTGTGATCGGGTCTCTGCCTTCGGTGGCCGAGTCCGGTGAAGAAAAAGTAGCGACGAAGTGTTGCCCCTGCGTGACGGCAGGGATATATCTTTTCGCGACGTCAGTCCCCGGGTGAATCCGCCAGCAACCCGGTATCGCTCGTGATGGAGGAGATGACGGTGTTGAGGCGGGCGGAGTGCGACTGCGAGATGGCCAGCAGGGTTGCTGCGTCGCGGTCGAGGAACGCGTCGAGCATCGACCGGTGATCCGCATGCAGGGACGCGCGGTCCGACCCCGCGACCTGCACCATCGGCTGTACCGGCTCGGTGATGTTCCATGCCGATTCCAGCATGTGCAGCAATCGCTTCATTCGAGACGGCCTGGTCAATGCCATGTGGAACTCGCGACTGCGACGGTGGTATTCGCGGGGATCATCGTCGGAAATAGCTTCTTCGAGAAGCCGATCGGCCTCGATCGCTCGCTCCCGATCCTGCTCGTCGGCCAACGCGACGGCGGTGGCGAGTGCCGCCGACTCCAGTACTTCTCGGACGATGTACATCTCCCGGAGCTCGGCCGAGGTCAATTGTGCGACGGTGTATCCGAGATTGGGGCGGTGGTCCACCAGACCTTCGCCGATCAGTGTCTTCAGCGATTCACGTACGGGGATTCGGCTCACACCGAACAGTTCGGCAACGTCACCCAGAGGAATGGCAGTGTTGGGCGGCGCGTCCCCGGACAGGATCACCCGTCGGAGCTCGTCGAGAATAGCGGGTTGTGCACCGCCCGGTTCGGCAATGCTCAACTGCGCCAGCAGTACCGATCGCCGACGTGGGGGCATGATGCTCCTTTCGTGCCGCTGGTGCGCACGCTAGTGGCGGAATGTTTCCTGTGTGTGACGTTCGGTGTGTCGACGGAACTTTCGAAGCGGATACCATCGAGCGGTGGCAGAGACCGAGATTCCGTCGCCCGAGCACCGACGATTGGGCGACGACCGGTGGCCGATGGTCGACGGACGTCGCACTGTGGCGGTGCCGGTCGGTGCAGTCGAGCAGCACGGCCCTCATCTGCCTCTCGACACCGACACCCGGGTCGCCCAGGCAGTGGCGGAGCGATTGCCCGGCGTTGCCGTTGCGCCGTCGATCCCGTACGGCGCGAGCGGCGAGCACGAGGGCTTCCCCGGCACCATCTCGATCGGTGCGGACGCACTGGAGGCGATTCTCGTCGAGTACGGCAGGTCGGCGTGCCGGTGGGCGGACCGTGTGGTGTTCGTCAACGGACATGGCGGCAATGTCGGTGCGCTGGTCGCAGCGGTTCGGCTGCTGCGGTACGAGGGGCGTGACGTGGCCTGGTTGCCCTGCGTCGTTCCGGGCGCCGACGCACACGCCGGCCGTACCGAAACTTCACTGCTGCTGCATCTTTCTCCGGAGGTGGTGGACGAGTCGCGTATCGAGGTCGGGAACACGAATTCGCTCGCGGACCTTCTACCCGTGCTGCGTTCCGGTGGTGTCCGAGCGGTCGCGCCGAACGGAGTGCTGGGTGACCCGCGCGGGTCGTCGGCGGCCGAAGGCGAGGCCGTTCTGGGGCAGATGTGCGTGTTCGCGGTGAATGCGCTGAAGCGGTGGGAACCCTCGGAGCGGGGTATGTTGACGTGAACCTGCGGTCCGAAAAACCGGTCTCGAACAGGCTCTGGGTATGTTTCCGAATTTCTGCGTCCACGGATACCACTTCGCGGCGATGTCCGCTTACGATCACCTGATGGGTCAAGGACGATTGCCTGATGGATTCGGGGTGCGCGTCGATCCTCGTGTACGCACATACTCGGAGGGGCGCGTTCTGATCGGGGGTTCCCCGACTCGGATGCTGAAATTGGCACCCACCGCTGCGGCGATGATCGGCGACGGATTTCTCGAGGTGACCGATTCGCAGTCCGCGCTCGTGGCGCGGAAACTGCTGGATTCCGGTGTCGCGAATCCGCGACCGATGTCCATCCCGTCTCCGCAGGACGTCACCGTGGTAATCCCGCTGAGGAACAACGCGGCAGGGCTGTCCCGGCTCCTTCCTGCGTTGCACGGACTGAAGGTCATCGTCGTCGACGACGGATCCGACGAGCCGGTCACGGTACCGCCGGTTGCGTGGAGCATCGGTGGGGTGACGACGCTGCGGCACGAGAGTTCTCGAGGCCCCGCTGCAGCACGTAACACCGGACTTCGTTCCGCGACAACTGATTTCGTGGCGTTCCTGGATTCGGACGTGGTGCCGCGCAAGGGCTGGCTCGAGGTCATGCTCGGGCATTTCTCCGACCCTGCGGTCGCACTGGTCGCGCCGAGGATCGTGGCCCTCGAACCCGAAGGCAACGCTCTGGCCCGGTACGAGCACGCCCGGTCGTCGCTGGATCTCGGACGCAAGGAGGCCGCGGTTCGAGCGGGCAGCTCGGTCTCCTACGTCCCGAGCGCCGCAATGCTCATCCGTCGCCACGTCGCCGAGGAGTGCAACGGGTTCGACGAATCAATGCATGTCGCCGAGGACGTCGATCTTTGCTGGCGGTTGCAGGAGGCAGGGTGGCGGCTGCGCTACGAGCCCGTGGCCAACGTCGCGCACGATCATCGCGTCACGTTCGGTCGGTGGTTCGGCCGCAAGCTGTTCTACGGCACCGGAGCGAGTCCACTCGCGGACCGGCATCCGGGCATGGTGCCTCCGCTCTCGATGTCACCGTGGACTCTGATCTCCTGCCTGTTCGCGATCAGTTTCACCAAGTTCGGTCTTCTGGGCGCGTTGCTGACACTCGGGGTGACGATAGGCAGGCTCCGCAGGATGTTCCTCGGACTCGACCAACCGACTCGCATCGCGGCGATCCTTGCGACGGAAGGGTTCGTCGGCGGGCTCTGGCAACTTGCGTCGGCGATGTGTCGACATTATTGGCCCATCACACTTCTGGCGGTCGTGCTGTCGAGTCGAATACGAAGGATCGCGCTTGGAATCGCTGTCGCAGACGCGATGACGGACTGGTACAAGCATCGCGAGCTCGGTGGGCTCGACCCCGTTCGGTATGCGTTCTTCAAGCGCGTCGACGACGTCGCGTACGGAGCCGGATTGTGGACCGGGGCGGTCCGGTCTCGCAGCCTGAAAGCCCTGACACCCCGAATGGACACATGAGCCCTAGCCGCACGGTCGACGTGATCGTCGTCGGCGGCGGATCGTGCGGCGCCGTCGTCGCGTCGAGGCTCAGCGAGGATCCTTCGTGCTCGGTCCTGCTCCTCGAAGCAGGGCCCGGATTCCGGACCGTCGACGAGGTTCCGCCGGATGTGCTCGACGCACGTGTACTTCCCCTGGGGGCCGACAGTCCGTGGCTCGACACGTACTTCGCCGATCTGGCCGACGGTATCGCGGCTCGGGTCTCGCGGGGGAGAGTGCTCGGTGGGTCGGGCGCGGTCAACGGTGGGTATTTCGTGCGCGCCCGGCCGGACGACTTCGACGCGTGGCCCGCATCGTGGTCCTTCGCAGACGTACTTCCGTACTTCTCTGCGCTGGAACGAGACCTCGATTTCAGTGCGCCCTATCACGGCAGCAAGGGGCCGATGCCCGTGTCGCGGGTGCTGCCCGGTGCGGGAAGTCCCATGTCGGAGACGTTCGTTGCTGCAGCCCAACGCGCCGGTTTCGCGTTCGACGAGGACAAGAACTCGCCGTACTCGGAGGACGGCGTAGGACCGGTGCCGCGCAACATCTTCGGAGGAGTGCGAACGAATGCTGCTCTGGCGTATCTGTTTCCGGCATTGGATCGTCCCAACCTTCAGGTGCGCAGCGATGCGACCGTTCTCGAGATCATGGTCGATCGGTTGCACGCGGTCGGGGTTGCCGTCGACCACGGCGGTGCGAGGCAGATGCTCCGGGCGGAGCGAATTGTGCTGTGCGCAGGGGCTGTTCGTACCCCGCAGTTGCTGATGCTCTCCGGTATCGGGCCGGCAGACCGTCTTGGTGCGCTGGAAATCAGGACGATCGTGGATCAACCCAACGTGGGACGCGGTTTCAGCGATCATCCGGAAGTTACTCTGCCGTACGGTGTTTCGTCGACCGACAGTGCGTCGTCGCCCATGGAGGCTGTGCTGCACGTCGGGGACCTCGAGATCCGTCCCTACTCGGTTCCGTTCGACCGCATGATCGCAGGCCTCCCGGCCGGGGATCCGTTGATCGGCGTCGGCCTGATGCGACCCGAATCGAGAGGGGACATCGAACTGGTGTCCTCCGATCCGGCGATCGCGCCTCGGGTTCGTTACCGGTACCTGGAGTCCGTCTCCGACCGGCGGGCGTTGGCGTCCGGACTCGAACTCGTCGCCGAGCTCGTCGAGAACACCGAACCGGTCGAGGGCGACCTCGACCGGTTCGTGCGCGCCAGGCTGGGGACATCGCTTCACCTCTCGGGGAGCTGCGCGATGGGCGGGCCGGACGCCGTCCTGGACGACACGTGCGCGGTGCGCGGGGTCGACGGGTTGTACGTGGTCGACACGTCTGCCTTCCCCGTCGTTCCTTCGCGAGGGCCCCACGCGACGGCGATCATGCTCGCCGAACGCGCCTGCGACCTCATTCGTGGTTCGGTGGCGTAAGTTCGTGGTCTGTGGACCATTCTCGGTTCCGCAGAGAATGGGGCACTCCGCCATGTCTGACAAATCTCCTCGCAGTTCGATGTCCAAGAAGCAAGGAAAGTCGTTGAAGGAGAAGCGCGCGGACAAGAAAATGAAGGCCTCGGGCGACACCGGCATCGACATCTCGGCGACCGTCAAGAAGCGCTGACCGCGCCGGGCACCCAGCTCGGTCCGGGAACACCGCTCTGTTCTGGAACACCGCGACGCAGGTCGAGAATGCACGGGCCCTCCGGCCTCGGCGATCCCCGCCGGGCTCGGTGGGCCTGTATTCTGCGTGTGTGAGCTGCGTTACAGTAGTGTGACCGCGCCAGAAGAGGTACTTGTGTGATGACTGGAAGAACGCCAGGACAGGGGAACCCCTGGGTTGCCCTTCGCCCTGGTGAGGACATCGACGTGCTCGCACGTCGGGTGACCACAGCGCACCGCTCCTTCGTCGAGGACTCGTCGTCCACCGCGAGTGTTCGTTCCGTGGTGCTCGATTCCTGGATGCGCAGCCGCACCAAAGGTGTCGACCCTGACGGTGGAAACGACTCGGTCGTGTTGTCCGGCGAGGAACTGGAGCGCTATCGCTCCGAGCACCCCATGTCCATCATCAGGCCGGTCATCCGCAAGTTGCTGGTCGAGGATGCCGCGGATACCGGCTTGCTCGTCGCGATCTCCGACGCCGAGGGTCGGTTGCTGTGGGTCGAAGGAGATTCGGCTGCGAAAGATCGCGCGATGTCGATGAACTTCGCCGAGGGCGTCGACTGGAGCGAGGAGAGCAAGGGGACCAACGCTCCCGGCACCGCGCTCGCGGTCGATCACTGCGTCCAGATCTTCGCCGCCGAGCATTTCAGCAGGACCGTGCACGAGTGGAGTTGTTCCGCGGCGCCCGTCCATCACCCGACGAGCGGACAGATTCTCGGCGCGATCGATATCACCGGCGGGCCTCGGGTTGCGGTTCCCGAGGTGTTGTCCCTGATCCGCGCCACTGTTGCCGCCGCCGAGTCGGAATTGCGTGTTCATCTGATGAACTCGCCGAAGTCGCTGGGCGACAGTGCCCCTCGTCTGGAAGTGCTGGGTTCTGGGCGACCTGGTCTGACGAAGGGGAGTGGACGTAGCGCGCTGTCGCAGCGGCATGCGGAGATCCTGTTGCTCTTGGCCGATCACCCGGAAGGCCTCAGTTCCGATCATCTCGCCGTACTGCTCGACGAGCAGGAACTGGACTCGGTGACCATACGTGCCGAAATGTCGCGGTTGCGTAAGGCATTCGGAAGCGCAGGCCTGGCGTCGAGGCCGTATCGCCTGGTGGGTGAACTGACCACCGACGTCTCCGATATCCGGCGAGCCCTCGATCGGGGCGATGTCGAGGGAGCGTTGCGCATCTACACCGGTCCTGTCCTTCCCGGATCGACTGCCCCGGGTATCGAGGACATCCGAGAGGAACTGCGCTCCCGGGTCCAGGCAGCCCTGCTGCGCGCGGGAGACCCGGTACTGCTCGCGCAGTGGACCTCGTCGATCCATGGTCGTACCGATGTGTACGCGTGGGAGGCCTACCGGGCGACGCTCAGCCGCGACTCTGCACTGTACGGCCAGGTCAGCGCCAGGATCGAGCATCTCGACCGCCAACTCGGCGTCTGACCTGTCGCGCTTCGTGCACACCACAAAAGGTGCACGCAGTGCAGCAACGTAGTTGCAACGTTGCAGGCTCTAGTGTCTTGAATCACATCAGTTGATGAACGACGAAGGAGTCACCAGATGTCCGTCTATGCCCGCCCAGGTACCGCCGATGCAAAGATGTCGTTCCAGCCGCGCTACGACAACTGGATCGGTGGCGAGTGGGTACCACCCGTCAAGGGGCAGTACTTCGAGAACCCGACTCCCGTCACCGGTGAGAACTTCTGCGAGGTCGCCCGCTCCACGTCCGAGGACATCGAGCTCGCCCTCGATGCGGCCCATGCCGCCGCTCCGGCCTGGGGTAAGACCTCTGCAGCAGAGCGTTCCGTCATCCTCAACAAGATCGCCGACCGGATCGCGGAGAACCTGGAGTCCATCGCGCTCGCCGAATCCTGGGACAACGGTAAGCCGATCCGAGAGACCCTCAACGCGGACATTCCTCTCGCCGTCGACCACTTCCGCTACTTCGCCGGATGCATTCGGGCGCAGGAGGGTTCGCTGTCGGAGATCGACGAGGACACGGTGGCCTACCACTTCCACGAGCCCCTCGGCGTCGTCGGACAGATCATTCCGTGGAACTTCCCGATCCTCATGGCCGTGTGGAAGCTCGCTCCCGCACTTGCTGCAGGCAACGCTGTCGTTCTCAAGCCTGCCGAGCAGACGCCCGCGTCGATCCTGCACCTGATCTCCATCATCGGCGACCTGCTTCCTCCGGGTGTCGTCAACATCGTCAACGGCTTCGGCACCGAGGCGGGTAAGCCACTCGCGTCGAGCCCGAGGATCGCCAAGATCGCGTTCACCGGTGAGACCACTACCGGCCGCCTGATCATGCAGTACGCCTCGCAGAACCTGATCCCCGTCACCCTCGAACTCGGCGGCAAGAGCCCCAACGTGTTCTTCTCCGACGTCCTGTCCTCCAACGACGACTACCAGGACAAGGCGCTCGAGGGCTTCACGATGTTCGCCCTCAACCAGGGTGAGGTCTGCACCTGCCCGTCGCGCTCGCTCATTCAGGCGGACATCTACGACGAGTTCCTGGCGCTCGCCGCGATCCGTACGAAGGCAGTTCGCCAGGGCGATCCGCTGGACACGGAGACGATGATCGGTGCACAGGCATCGAACGATCAGCTCGAGAAGATCCTCTCCTACATCGAGATCGGCAAGGGCGAAGGCGCTCAGGTCGTCACCGGCGGAGAGCGTGCACAGCTCGGCGGAGATCTCAACGGCGGCTACTACGTTCAGCCGACCATCTTCACCGGCAAGAACAACATGCGCATCTTCCAGGAGGAAATTTTCGGACCGGTCGTCTCGGTCACGTCCTTCAAGGACTACGACGAAGCCATCTCCATCGCCAACGACACCCTCTACGGCCTCGGCGCCGGTGTGTGGTCTCGTGACGGTGGCGTCGCCTACCGCGCCGGCCGCGACATCAAAGCCGGACGAGTGTGGACCAACACCTACCACCAGTACCCGGCGCATGCTGCGTTCGGTGGATACAAGCAGTCCGGCATCGGTCGTGAAAACCACAAGATGATGCTCGACCACTACCAGCAGACGAAGAACCTGTTGGTCAGCTACGCCCAGAAGGCTCAGGGCTTCTTCTGATGTCGCCCGTGGTCAGGCCTCCGGCCCGACTCAGAACCACCGCCGGGGCGATGGAGCTTCTCCGTCGCCTCGGCGGTATCCACGGCGCGTTGATGATGCATCAGTCCGGTGGGTGCTGCGACGGTTCGTCGCCGATGTGCTACCCGGCAGGGGAGTTCATCGTCGGTGACCGAGACGTGCTCCTCGGACTGTTGGACCTGAGGCTCGGAGTCGGTGACATCCCGACGGATCTTCCCGAGGGAAACGATGCTGTGCCGGTGTGGATTTCGGGTTCGCAGTTCGAGGCCTGGAAGCACACCCAGATGGTGCTCGACGTGGTCCCCGGGCGCGGCTCCGGATTTTCGCTCGAGACACCCGAGGGGCTGCGATTCCTGAGCCGCGGACGCGCCTTCACCCCAGAGGAGTTCGACGTCTTGAAAGAACAGGCTCCGTTCGTCGGGGTCGACTGGGAAGAAGGGCGACGGCCTCCGGTTCCCGACGATGTCATCGTCGTCGCCGAAGCCGTCGACGCCTGCCCGGTGCCGGGCATGCTGCAGGGCTGACCACTCACAAGGGGGTGGACGCCTACAGTCGAGCGCGTGAAATCTTCCAGCACGACGTCTGCCGGTGCGGAGACCGAGAGCCTTCGAACCGTCGTCATTGCCTTCGCCGCCAATCTGGGTGTCGCGATAGCCAAGACGGTCGCGGCGGTCATCACCGGATCGGCGTCGATGGTCGCCGAGGCGTCGCACTCGTGGGCGGACACCGGCAACGAGATCTTTTTGCTCGTTGCGAACAAGCGGGGTTCGCGTGGGCCGGACGAGCAGAGACCGTTGGGATACGGCAGGGAGGCGTACTTCTGGTCGACCCTCGCCGCGGTCGGGCTGTTCGTCGCGGGCGCAGCGGTGTCGATCTGGCACGGCATCACCTCACTTCTGGCGGGAGAGTCCAGCAGCGAGAACTACACCGTCGCGTACGTCGTGCTCGCGTTGGCGTTCGTCCTGGAAGGTATCTCTTTCCTGCAGTCGGTTCGGCAGATCCGCGGTGAAGCAGCCGAATACGAGAAGGACTTCTTCGACTACGCGCTCGAGACGTCCGACCCGACACTGCGTGCCGTGTTCGCCGAGGACAGCGCGGCCCTCATCGGCATCGTCATCGCCGGTGCGGGTATCGGCCTGCATCAACTCACCGGATCGAGTGCCTACGACGCCGTCGGATCGATTCTCGTCGGTGTCCTGCTCGCCGTCGTCGCCTTCGTGCTCATCGACCGAAATCGACGTTTCCTCACCGGCGAACCGGGGTCACGCGCATTATGGAATGCAGTGGTGGAGCGAATCGAACAGCTTCCGGAAGTGGCGTCCGTTCGGTTCGTTCGCATCGAATTCGTCGGTCCGAAGCAGATCCTTCTGGTCGCGAGCGTCGACCTCGTCGGCGACTCGGTCGAATCTTCGATCGCGCACACACTCCGGCGGCTGGAGCGTGAGCTCGAGACCAACAAGGCTGTGGTGGACGCAGTACTGACAGTCGCAGAACCCGACGAGGGAGATGTCGGTCCGACACCGAGCCACTGACGTAATTCCCTCGTCATATTGCGATGACTCGGTGCTTACACCGCGGGCATATCTTGATTCGGATTCGCTCACCCGCGAAAGAAGTCTCATCGCTTCGAGAGAGGCCGGCCATGTCCGTCACAGAACCAACACCCACCCATCACGACGGGACCGAGTCGCACGTCGAGGGAAGCGACTATCTGGCCAGACGCCAGTTGAAAAAGGGAACCGCAGGGTGGGTCCTCCTCGCGGGACTCGGCGTCAGTTATGTCATCTCCGGTGACTACTCGGGCTGGAACTTCGGTCTGGAACAGGGTGGCTTCGGTGGATTGCTGATCGCCGGCATCCTCATCGCAGGCATGTATCTGGCCATGGTCCTCGGCATGGCCGAGATGTCCTCGGCGTTGCCCGCGGCAGGCGGCGGGTACACGTTCGCTCGTCGCGCTCTCGGACCGTGGGGTGGATTCGCCACCGGTACCGCCATTCTCATCGAGTACGCCATCGCTCCGGCAGCCATCGCGACCTTCATCGGTGCCTACGTCGAGTCGCTCGGACTGTTCGGCATCACCGACGGATGGTGGGTGTACCTCGCGGTGTACGCCATCTTCATCGGTATCCACCTCGCGGGCGCCGGCGAGGCACTCAAGATCATGTTCGTCATCACCGCCATCGCCCTGGTCGGTCTGGTGATCTTCGCGGTATCGGCACTGGGACAGTTCGACTCGGCCAACCTGACCGACATCGCGCCGACGGACGCCGCGGGCGCCTCGAGCTTTCTACCGTTCGGTTATCTCGGAATCTGGGCGGCGGTTCCGTTCGCGATCTGGTTCTTCCTTGCCATCGAAGGGGTTCCGCTCGCCGCGGAAGAAGCGAAGGACCCCACCAAGAACGTGCCACGCGGCATCATCGCGGCCATGGGAGTCCTGTTGCTGACCGGAGCCGGGGTCTTGTTCCTGGTGACCGGCGCGGGCGGCGCCGACGCCATGCAGGCGTCGGGCAACCCGCTGGTCGAGGCTCTCGGTGACGGGACTGCCGCCAAGGTGGTCAATTACATCGGGCTCGCCGGTCTCGTCGCCAGCTTCTTCTCGATCATGTACGCCTACTCGCGTCAGCTCTTCGCACTGTCGCGGGCCGGGTACCTGCCGAAGACCCTGTCGGTGACCAACTCTCGGAAGGCTCCGACACTCGCGCTGATCGTCCCCGGCATCATCGGTTTCCTCCTCTCGCTCACGGGCCAGGGAGCGATGTTGCTCAACATGGCCGTTTTCGGTGCCGCGCTCAGTTACGTTCTGATGATGGTCAGTCACATCGTCCTGCGACGTAAGGAGCCGACCATGCCGCGGCCGTACCGGACCCCGGGCGGCATCGTCACCACGGGGTTCGCGCTCGTCGTGGCAGCTCTGGCCGTGGTGGCCACGTTCCTCGTCGACAGCACAGCGGCATTGTGGTGCCTCGGGGTGTTCGCCGCGTTCATGCTGTACTTCGGGCTCTACAGCCGTCACCACCTCGTGGCCAACTCGCCGGACGAAGAATTCGCAGCCCTCGCGAAAGCAGAAGCCGAACTCGAATGAGCAAGTATTCACACCAAGTCTCCGGTGCCAACTTCTCGTTCGACGGCCTCGTCGACCTGATGGCGAAGGCAACCCCGTTGCGGTCGGGTGACGAACTGGCCGGGTGCGCGGCACAGTCCGACGCCGAACGAGCGGCTGCGCAATGGGCACTGTCCGACGTCTCGCTCGACGTGTTCCTCGAGGATCTCCTCGTTCCGTACGAGAGTGATGAGGTCACCCGGCTCATCATCGACTCGCACGACCGCGCTGCCTTCGGTGCGATCTCGCACCTGACGGTCGGCGGACTTCGGGACTGGCTGCTCGACGCCGCCGCTTCGCGGGACTCGGCGTCGACACTGCGATCCGTCGCAGCAGGGTTGACACCGGAAATGGTTGCGGCCGTCAGCAAGATCATGCGCAATCAGGATCTGATCTCGGTTGCGCGGGCGGCCGAGGTGACGTCGGCGTTCAGGACGACTGTCGGACTGCCGGGGACTCTGAGCACACGGTTGCAGCCCAATCACCCGACCGATGATCCGCGTGGAATCGCTGCGGCCACTCTCGACGGTCTGCTCCTCGGATCGGGTGACGCCGTCATCGGAATCAACCCCGCGACGGACTCGCCGCACGCGACCTCCGACCTGCTGTACCTGCTGGACGAGATCCGGCAACGGTTCGAGATCCCCACACAGTCGTGTGTGCTCTCGCATGTCACGACGACGATGGAACTGATCGGCAAGGGTGTTCCGGTGGATCTGGTGTTCCAGTCCGTGGCCGGGACGGAAGGAGCGAATTCGGGTTTCGGTGTCGACGTCTCAGTGCTACGAGAGGCCAACGAGGCAGGCCGGTCGCTGCACCGGGGAACCGTCGGGAACAACGTCATGTACCTGGAAACAGGGCAGGGTTCGGCCCTCAGTGCAGGTGCCCACCTCGGCACAGGGGGACGCCCGGTCGATCAGCAGACCTTGGAGGCGCGTGCGTACGCCGTGTGCCGCGATCTCGAACCGTTGCTGGTCAACACCGTCGTCGGATTCATCGGACCGGAGTACCTGTACGACGGCAAGCAGATCGTCCGTGCCGGGCTGGAGGATCACTTCTGCGGCAAGCTTCTGGGCCTGCCGATGGGTGTCGACGTCTGCTACACCAACCACGCCGAGGCGGATCAGGACGACATGGACACCCTTCTCACGCTGCTGGGTACAGCCGGGGTTGCCTTCGTCATCGCGGTCCCGGGAGCCGACGACGTGATGCTCGGCTACCAGAGTTTGAGCTTCCACGACGTTCTGTACGTGCGGCAGGTGCTCGGGCTGAAGCCTGCACCGGAATTCGCAGCATGGCTGGACCGGCTCGGCATGGTCGACGGCAGCGGTCGAATCCTCGACGTCGACGCACTGGGGTCGCCGTTGCGTTCGCTGACGAGTGCACGATGAGCGCCGTAGAACGCGCCGACGACGGGTTCTGGCAGGAGCTGCGTCTGAGCACGCAGGCGCGAATCGGACTGGGACGTACCGGAGACTCGCTGCCCACCCGCCGGGTGCTCGAGTTCCGATCGGCACACGCGGCTGCGCGGGATGCCGTGCACATGCCGCTGGACATCGACGAGACTGTGTCGGCCGTGGACAAGATCGGCATCGGGGTACCGGCCGTCGTGACGTCCAAGGCGACCTCTCGCGCCGAGTACCTGCGACGGCCTGATCTCGGACGGACCCCCGACGACCTGTCCTCCATCACCCCAGGTGACTTCGACCTCGGATTCGTCCTCGGTGACGGGCTGTCGCCCCGGGCTCTGATGGATCATGGACCGTCGATGCTCGCGGCGCTGGTCGAGGAACTGTCCGATGTGTACAGCATTGCCCCGCCCGTCATCGCCACCGAGGCCCGCGTTGCGTTGGGTGACCACATCGCGGAGGCAATGGGTGTTCGCACCGTCGTCGTACTCATCGGTGAGCGGCCCGGGCTGTCGGTAGCGGACAGTCTGGGGATCTACCTGACGCATCTGCCCGCACCGGGAAAGTCCGACGCCGACCGCAACTGCATCTCCAACATTCATCCGCCGGAAGGGCTCGGGTACGAGCAGTCCGCCAGGATCGTTGCCAGTCTCGTCGCCGGCGCTCGCAGGCTCGGCAGGTCCGGTGTTGCGTTGAAGGACACCTCGCGCGCCGACGCGCTCGAGAATTCCGACGCGCTGACCATCGAGTAGTACACCCTTTCGGGGGTAGGCGAGTTGTGACGGCAATCACTACTGTGGTCGACATGGAAAGTCGTAGTTATTCGTCCGGGCCGTCGTCGACAGCGTTGCTCGAGGAGACCATCGGCCAGAACCTCGACCGAACCGTCGCCGAGTACGCCGGTCACGACGCACTGGTCGACGTCCCCTCCGGCAGACGGTGGACGTACTCCGAGTTCCTCGCCGACGTCGAACTGCTCGCCGCGGGCCTTCTGGTCAAAGGCGTCACGACGGGTGACCGAGTGGGAATCTGGGCACCCAACTGTCCCGAATGGGTGCTCGCGCAGTACGCGACCGCCAAGATCGGTGCAATTCTGGTCAACATCAATCCTGCGTATCGCACACACGAGTTGAAGTTCGTCCTGAATCAGGCCGGAGTGTCGGTTCTGTTGTCCGCGCAGGAATTCAAGGGCTCGGACTACGGCGCGATGATCGAGGACGCACGCGAGGAGACCGTGCGGGAGGTCGTCTTCATCGGGAGCTTCGGCTGGGAACTGATGACCGATCGCGGACATCGGGCGCTCGCCGAGAACCCTTCCCTGGTCGCGGACATCCAGAGCGCCTTGGTGCCGAGCGACCCGATCAACATTCAATACACCTCGGGCACAACAGGATTTCCCAAGGGCGCAACCTTGAGTCACCGAAACATCCTGAACAACGGGTACTTCGTCGGTGAACTGTGCCATTACACCGAACATGATCGCGTGTGCATTCCGGTGCCGTTCTATCACTGCTTCGGGATGGTGATGGGAAACCTGGCCTGTACATCGCACGGTGCGGCGATGATCATTCCCGGGCTCTCGTTCGACCCGTCGGCGACGCTGACCGCCGTTCAGCAGGAAAACTGTACGTCCTTGTACGGGGTTCCCACCATGTTCATCGCCGAACTTGCTCTGCCGGAATTCGATTCGTTCGACCTGTCCTCGCTCCGTACCGGAATCATGGCCGGTTCGCCGTGCCCGACGGAGGTCATGAAGCAGGTCATCGAAAGGATGGGAATGACGGAAGTGTCCATCTGCTACGGCATGACCGAGACTTCCCCCGTGTCGTTGCAGACACGCAGCGACGACACCATCGAGCAGCGCGTCTCCACCGTCGGCGCAGTCGGGCCGCACCTCGAAGTGCAGATCGTCGACCCCGTCGACGGATCGCCCGTCGCACACGGGGAGCCCGGCGAGCTCTGCACCCGCGGGTATTCGGTGATGCTCGGTTACTGGGACCAGCCGGAGAAAACAGCCGAGGCCGTCGACACGGACGGATGGATGCACACCGGCGACATCGGTGTCATGGACTCCGACGGTTACGTCTCCATCACCGGCCGGATCAAGGACATGGTCATCCGTGGCGGCGAGAACGTCTACCCGAGAGAGGTCGAGGAATTTCTCTACACCCACCCCGATATCCTCGACGCCCAGGTCATCGGGGTGCCCGACGCCAAATACGGTGAGGAGCTAATGGTTTGGATTCGTATGCAGGACGGAGCGGCTCCGCTGGATGCGGATTCGGTACGCGCCTTCTGCGACGGTAAGCTGGCGCACTACAAGATTCCGCGCTACGTACACGTCGTCGACGAGTTCCCCATGACCGTCACGGGCAAGGTACGCAAAGTCGAAATGCGCGAGCGGTCGCTGGATCTGATCTAGTTCTCGAAGGCAGGTGTCCGAGCTCCGAGGACAGTCAGCGCGATTGTGAACGCACATTCAGCTCATGAGTGCACGAGCCCTGGCTCGTTCGAATCGCATGAACACCTCCGCGAAATTCCACAGGTCCCTCCAGACCCAGCGGATGACCTGGTAGCCCTCGTCACGCAGGGCGTCCTCCCGGGCCTTCTCGCGAGCTAGGTTCCGGGAGTCGCCGCCGTACTTGCCCAGCCCGTCGAACTCGCCGATGATTCGTAACTTCGGCCAGAAGAAGTCCACCCGGAAATCGAGCAAGGGGACTCTGTACTGCAGAGTGGGAGTAGGCATTCCGTGCTCCTCCATCCGCAGTCGACTGAGGGATTCGCCTGCGCTTTCGCTGAGTCCGTTCATCCGGTGAACCGCCCGCCGCGCTGCGGCTATGTTGTGCAGCCTCGAACTCCGCTCGAGGGCGTCGGTGAGCTCGTCCGGCGTGATCGCGAACTTGCGCAGTGCCGAGTCGCCGATCACCACTGCATGATCCAGGTCGAGCACGCGCGCGGTGTCGACGATCGTGCGCGCCGGGGAGGTAACCGGTACCGACCCGAGTTCGACAGTGGTGGACGGCGTCGAACGGCCCGTATGCACGTGAAGGGTCGCGGTCCTCCTGGCCCCTGTCGCACGATCGGCCGTGAGGTGCACGCGCCCGAGGTCGGTGTTCCACATCGTCAAGCCGTGCAGCACCGCAGCGGAGACGTGGCTCACCGCATGTCCCCGCTTTCCTCGAACTGCGGCGACGGCTCTGAGTCGATGAACGCCCGTCGGTGTCAGAGCATCGAATCGATCTGCTGGACAGTAGATCCCGGTGGTGACCTTTCTGATCTCACCGGAGGCGATCATTCGACGGAATTCGTCGTCGCTGTATCCGGCTGCAGATGCTGCTGCACGGGTGAGGAAGCCATCGGCGTCGGGATGCATGCGGTGATCGTGCAGCTGATCAGGCGTCGAAACCACCCCCTCGCGTCCGATTGTGGACGAACGAGTGGGTTGTGGATGAATTCTGGTTCACTCGTACCATTCCGTCTGGTGTCCTTACAACGTCGATGGTGTTTTCACAACACGCATCAGCGTTGTGAACGCACATCTTTGTTGTGCGAAGCGACGCTCAGGGGATACTGGAACGCATGACCGAACCGCAGTGGACACCGTCGACGGAGGACGTCGAGAGCGCTCGCATCACCGACTTCACGCGAGAGGTGGAACGCAGGCACGGCGTCTCGCTGCCGGACTACACGGCGCTGTGGCAATGGTCGACGCAGAATCTGGGTGAGTTCTGGCGTCAGGTCTGGGACTATTTCGACGTCGCCGCCTCCCAGCCCGCGATCTCGGTGCTCGGCTCGTCCGATATGCCGGGGGCGCAGTGGTTTCCAGGAGCCGAGCTCAATTACGTCGACCAGGTGAGACGCCACGTGCGAGACGATCGTCCGGCCATCGTCCACGTCGGTGAGGACGGTGCCCGATCCGAGCTTTCCTGGGCCGAACTCGCGCGTCAGTGTGCTGCGTTGGCGGACGCTCTGCGCCGCGAGGGCGTCGTGCCGGGGGACCGTGTCGTCGGATACCTCCCGAACATCCCGGAGGCGGTGGTCGCATTCCTCGCTGCAGCAAGTATCGGGGCGGTGTGGTCGGCTTGTGGGCAGGACTACTCACCATCGGCGGCGATCGATCGTCTCGGACAGTTGGATCCGAAGGTCCTCGTGGTTGCGGACGGGTACTCCTACGACGGCAAGTTCCACGACAAGAGTGCCGACGCGGCCGTGCTGCGGGATGGCCTCCCGACGGTTCGGACGGTCGTCCAGGTCGGGAGCAAGGTCGCCGAAGGATCGATGTCGTGGGCAGAATGCACGGCAGGTGAGCACGAGTGGGTCACGACGCCCGTTCCGTTCGACCACCCGCTGTGGGTGGTGTTCTCGTCCGGCACGACAGGTCTGCCGAAGGGGATCGTCCACGGGCACGGGGGAGTCCTGCTCGAGCATCTGAAGGCCGTTGCGCTGCAATCGGATATCGGTGCCGACGACGTCTTCTTCTGGTACACGAGCCCGAGTTGGATGATGTGGAACTTCCAGGTCGCCGGCTTGCTCGTCGGGGCGACCATCGTGTGCAGCGACGGGAGCCCGTCCTATCCCGCGCCCGACGGGTTGTGGTCGATCGCGGCGGCGGAGTCGGTGACGTTTCTCGGGACCAGTCCTGGTTACGTTCTGTCCTGTATCAAAGCGGACTCTCTTCCGTCTCGTGATCACGATCTGAGTGCGCTTCGCGCGATCGGAATCACCGGGTCCAGCATGCCTGCGTCGTCGTCGGAGTGGTTGGCGCGGAGCGTCGGTGAGCGGATTCCGGTGTTCTCCATCTCGGGAGGAACCGACGTCGTGTCCGCGTTCGCCGGCGGTGTTCGCACTGTTCCGGTGTGGCCCGGGGAGTTGTCGGCGCCGTTTCTCGGAGTTGCCCTCGACGCGTTCGACGAGGATGGACGCTCCGTGACCGGGGAGGTCGGGGAACTGGTGGTCACGAAGCCGATGCCGTCGATGCCGGTGAGGTTCTGGAACGACACCGACGGAGAGCGATACCGAGACGCGTACTTCGACACCTATCCCGGCGTGTGGAGGCACGGGGACTGGATCACGCGTACCGACCACGGCAGCGTCGTCGTGCACGGCAGGTCCGATTCGACGTTGAACCGCAACGGTATTCGTATGGGCAGCGCCGACATCTACCAGGCTGTGGAATCCCTGCCGGAAATCGTCGAAGCTCTGGTTCTGGGAGTCGAATCCGAGGACGGTGGTTACTGGATGCCGCTGTTCGTCGTGCTGGCGGACGGTGAGGAGTTGAGCGACGCACTGCAGGGCAAGATCAAGGACTCGATTCGTCGACACGCATCGCCTCGGCACGTACCGGACGTGATCATCGCTGCGCCTGGCATTCCGCACACCCGGACCGGCAAGAAGCTCGAAGTGCCGCTGAAGAAGATCTTCCAGGGGCGAGATGCCGCGCGTTCTCTCGACCGATCAGCCGTCGACGCCCCGGACCTCATCGACTGGTACACGGATGTCGGGCGGACTCGTCAGGGCTGACGAGTCCACTTCGCCAGGTACTCCTTCTCCGTCGGACTGATCCGCCGCAGGCGCTCCGAGCCGACGTCGACCATCGCCATGCGCGTGGTAGCCAGCACGGCCGGAGCGGAGTCTGCCGGTGCGCCCGCTGCGCGCACTTCGTAACCGATAGTGAAATCGACCGAGCGCACCTGCTCGAACCAGAGCGTTACATCGAGCGGACTGTCCGAGTGGCGCAGGGGCTTCTTGTACGCGATGTTCACGTTCACGATCAACGCACTCTTGATCAGGGACTCGTTCGCCTGCGCGGCCTGATCTTCCGGACGTTCGCCTGGCTCGGTTCCCGTGCTGAGCAGCCATTCGATTCTGGCTTCCTCCAGCAAGGTGACCATCCGCGCATGATTGATGTGCGCGAAAGCGTCCATGTCCGACCAGCGGACGGTGATCGTGGCGTGGTAGCCGGGCTTCGAGTTCGTCACCGCATCACGGTCTCACGCCCCGCGGTGTTCTAGAGTCCGGGTGTGTTGATCAAGAACGTGGTCCTTACTCCAGGCGGCGCCGCGGTGGACGTACATACGGTCGACGGCCGGATCGCCGACATCAGCGCAACCACGGCGTCGGGCAGCGCGATCGAGCGCGACGCGATCGAGGGCGACACTCTCGACGGGCGCGGCGCGGCTCTGCTGCCGTCCTTCGTCGACAATCACGTTCACCTGACGCAGTGGGCGACGTCGTTGACTCGCATCGACGTCTCCGGTGCCGATTCCGCCGCGGATCTCGCGGACATACTGGCCCGCTCGAACGAGCGGCACGGTTCGGGGATTCTCCGAGCGCAAGGATTTCGCGACGCCCTGTGGCCGGACGCCCCGCACAAGGACATCCTGCAGAACGCGTTGCCCGGCCGCCGTGCGGCGATCACGAGCATGGATCTGCACACTCTGTGGCTCAGCCCTGCGCTTCTGGACGACCTCGGGATCGATCATCCGACGGGGGTGCTTCGAGATCACGACTGCATGGAGGGCCTCGGCGCTCTCGATCGGCTGGCGGACCCCGTGGACAGTGACCGCGGTGCCCTCGCCGCGACTCAGGAACTTGCACGACGAGGAATCACCGCTGTCACGGACTTCGAGTACGCGGACAACCGAGCCGTGTGGACCCGACGGTCGGCTTTGGGGCGCGCGGATGTCGACGTCGATTTCACGATCTGGCCCGAATGGCTCGATCACGAGTTGGAGAGCGGCGCATCCACGGGCGTCACCGTCGCCGACGGTGTCGCGCTCGGTCCGCTGAAGGTCATGTTCGACGGTTCGCTGAACACGAGGACCGCGTGCTGCCACGACCCGTATCCCGGCGGCACGTCGAGCGGGGTGCTTCTCGAGACGCCCGAGGACCTCGTGGCCGTCATGAGGCGGGCCAGGGCGGGCGGCATCACACCGGCCATCCACGCCATCGGTGATCGTGCCAACTCGCTCGCGCTCGATGCATTCGAGACGGTGGGCGGAGGAGGCCGCATCGAGCACGCTCAGCAGATCCGCCCCGGCGACATCGCGCGATTTGCTGCCGCGGGCGTTGCGGCGTCCGTCCAACCTCAACATGCAATGAGCGACCGGGATGTAGCCGACGAGCTGTGGGCGGGCCGCAGTTCCATCGCGTACCCCTACCACTCTCTGTACCGAGCTGGAGCACGGCTGTTGTTCGGTTCCGATGCCCCTGTCAGTCCTCCCAGCCCGCTCGACGCCGTCGCCGACGCCGTCTGGCGAACCGACGACGAGCGTCCGCCGTGGCAGCCGTCGGAAGCACTGCCTCTGGACGCAGCACTCGCCGCTGCGACCGGTGGGCGACACTCCGTCGAACTCGGATCGAAGGCGAACCTGGTGCTGCTCGCCGAGCATCCTGCACGGCTCGGCAACCGCGATCTACGAGCCGTCCCGATTCTCGCCACCGTGCTCGGCGGCCGCCTGACATTCGACGGTTCCTTCGCATGAACGACACGGGGTCCTGGCGCCGATACGAGGCGTCGACGCTACCCACGCCGTTGGCCGCAGCTCTGTCGGCCTTCGTCGACCAGGGGTACCACGGCACGTCCGTACGTGAAATCGCCGGACGAGCAGGGCTGTCCGTCCCTGGCCTCTACCATCACTACCCGTCCAAGCAGGCGCTGCTCGTCGGACTGATGACAGCAGCGATGGACGAGCTGCTGGAGAGGTCGCGATCGGCAGAGACCGAGGCCGGGCCGTCGCCGCGGAAACGATTCGACGCCGTCGTCGAGTCGTTGCTGCTGTTTCATATGCATCGCCGTGAGCAGGCATTTCTCGGGTCGACGGAAATTCGAAGCCTCGACGACGTGAACCGGATCGACTACGTCGGCAGGCGCGACGAGCAGCAACGCATGCTCGACTCCATCGTCGCCGACGGTATCGCGACCGGGGACTTCGACCTCGATCACGCCGAGGACGCGTCGCGTGCAGTCACGACGATGTGCGTCGGCGTCGCCGGCTGGTATCGGCCGGACGGGCCCCTCTCGCCGGCTGATCTGGTCGAGACCTACCTCGCCATCGCGCGGCGAATCGTTGGGGGGGGCGCGAGTGGAGCCTGCGGAATGAGCAGATAGGGCGCGAGTGGAGCCTGCGGAATGAGCGGAACGAGATGTGTCGGAACCTAGCGGTAGCGTTGTGCGCATGGCATCTCTTGCGGATCTCGAGGTCAGGAATTTTCTGCTGACGGGGACACGAACCGGAAAGCTCGGATTCGTGGCGTCGGACGGTCGGCCGTTGGTGGCGCCGGTGTGGTTCGTGCTCGAGGACGACGCCGTCGTGTTCAACACGGGCGCGGACACGGCCAAAGGTAAGGCGATCGCCAGGGATCCGCGGCTGGTGTTGTCGGTCGATCTGGAGGAGCCGCCGTACGGTTTCGTGCAGATTCAGGGTGTGGCGGAGACATCGGAAGACCCCGATGACTTGCTTCGGACGGCGACGGCCATCGGTGGTCGGTACATGGGCGCGGACCGAGCCGAGGAATTCGGTCGACGCAACGGCGTGCCCGGAGAACTGGTCGTGAGGATCAAGCCGACGAAAGTGATTGCGTCCATGAACGCGACTGCGTGAGTGGACCGAGAGTGGAGGGGATTCGTCGGTGTGCCGGGCTCGGTCCGCTCTCCTTGATGCCCTGTAGATTGGACAAGTGATGTGCACAGGCGCGAACGTCGCCGGCAGACGTCGATCCGGTCCTTGTCGTTTCGGGTCTCACGGAGCGCTGTCCGAATCGATATCTCACCTGATGGGACCGAGGCCGATGGCCGTGTAACGATTGATCCCATGTGCGCAGATGTACCCATGAGTAACATCAGCGACTGCTGGGGCGTCGATTAGTTCTCGTTGCAGATACCAATTAGATTTGTGAGTTCGGTGTTCGGAAGTGTCGGAACTGTCGACGCGGACCGAAGGCGTGTGATTGTGGGAAAGAGAGGATTCGATTGGACCCGCTAGGTTGGGACGAATCAGTCGGAGGAGCACAGGCGCATCAGGAAGTGCCGGACTCGTCTTTCCCGCTTTCTCCCGCACAGCTGGGCATGTGGTTCGCCCAGCACGTGGATCCGTCGGTGCCCGCCAACATCGCTCAGTACGTCGAGCTGCGCGGGGATCTCGATCTGGACGCACTGCGCACAGCGCAGTCCCGCGCCGCGTTGGAGCTGCAGTCCGGTTTCGTCCGCATCGTGGAGGTCGATTCCGAGCCACGCCAGTTCGTCGACTCCACCCTCGAAGATCCACTCGGTTACATCGATCTGCGGGGTGAACCGGACCCGGTCAGTGCAGCTCAGGATTGGATGCGCGCGGATTACAGCGCGCCCATCGACATTCTTCGGGATCGACTGATCGCGGCCACCGTTCTGCATCTCGAGGACGACAGGTACTTCTGGTTCAATCGAGTCCACCACGTCGTGCTCGACGGCTTCGGCGCCGTCACGTTCATGAACCGCGCCGCGGAGTTGTACACGGCATCCGTGGAGGGCCACGAGCCACCGCCGAGCAAGGCCTCCGATCTCAGCAAGGTGTACGAGGCCGAGGTCGCGTACCGTGAGTCGAGCCGGTTCGAGAACGACAAGAATTACTGGGCCGATCGCGTCGCGGGTATCGAGGCCCCCACGAGTCTCGGTGGCCGTACTGCCGCCCCCGCGCCCGTCAGTCAGATCGACAGTCGATCGCTGTCCGCGGGGACGACGGCGGACCTCGCTGCACTGGTCGACTCGGCTGACACCACGACTGCGACGGTGGTCATCGCTGCGTTCGCGAGCTACCTGGCTCAGATGACCGGCACTCAGGATGTCGTCCTCAGTTTGCCGGTGACCGCTCGTACGACGGCAGTGCTGCGTAGGTCCGGTGGCATGGTGTCCAACGTGGTGCCGTTGCGTCTGACGGTGACGGCGGACATGTCCGTCGAGGATCTGTTGGCGAAGGTCACCACCGAGGTGTCCGGCGCACTCAGACATCAGCGTTATCGCCACGAGGACATCCGTCGCGACGCAGGCAGTACCACCGGGCAGGCGTCGTTCTTCGGACCTTGGGTCAACATCATGCTGTTCTTCAGCGAGGTGCGGCTCGGCTCCATGGTCGGAACCCTGAACGTTCTGTCGACGGGTCTCATCGAGGATTTCGGGCTGAACCTGTACCAGAGCATGGGTGGACAGCAGACTCACATCGACTTCGAGTCGAACCCCAACGTCTACTCGGCAACGGAATCCGAGCGCAACCACACGCGTTTCGTGGAGTTCCTCGACCGATTCGTTGCGGCGGCACCCACCGACCGTGTGTGGGATCTCGATTTGCTCACCACGACGGAGCAGGAACTCGTCGTCGGTAGGTTCAACGAGACCGACCACGAGGTTTCCCAGCGAACGTTGCTGTCCGATTTCCACGCCCGCGTGGATATCGATCCGTCGGCAACGGCCTTGGTCTACGAGGGAACGACTCTCAGCTACGGCGAATTGGCCTCCCGGGTCAGTGGTCTCGCGCGACTTCTGGTGAGCAAGGGGGTCGGGCCGGAAACACTTGTCGGTCTGTCCATCCGACGATCACTGGACCTGATCGTCGGAATGTACGCCATCGTCGAAGCCGGTGGCGGATGGGTTCCCATCGATCCCGACCATCCCGCCGAGCGCACCAGGTACATCCTGGAGTCCGCCGATCCGCTGTGCGTCCTCACCGTCGCCCGCGACGACGTCGATCTGCCCGACGGTGTCGAGGCCGTGGAGATCGACCTCCTCGATTTCGAATCGATGAACCGTACGCGCATCGAGGACGGGGAGCGCATCGCTCCGTTGCGCCTGGACAACACGGCATACGTCATCTACACGTCGGGTTCGACGGGACGCCCCAAGGGTGTCGCGGTGTCGCATGCGGCTATCGACAACCAGCTGCAATGGATGCGTGAGGAGTATCGCCTCGACGCCTCCGACGTCTACCTGCAGAAAACTGCGACGACGTTCGACGTGTCGTTGTGGGGGTTCTTCCTGCCGTTGCAGGTGGGTGCCACCATGGTGCTGGCGACCCCCGATGGGCATCGAGATTCGATCTACGTCGCAGACAGGATCGCCGAACACGGCGTGACGGTCACGGACTTCGTGCCGTCCATGCTGACTGTGTTCGTCGCCAATGCCCCTGTGGGAACGTGTGATTCGCTCCGTCACGTGTTCGTCATCGGTGAAGCGCTCCCTGCCGAGACCGCGGCGGCGTTCCGCGAACTCTGTGGGGCAGGTCTGCACAATCTGTACGGCCCGACCGAGGCTGCAGTGTCGGTGACCTACTACGAGAGCGGGATCCAGGACGTCAGAACTGTCCCCATCGGCGTCCCGGAATGGAACACTCGTGCGTTCGTGCTCGACGGCAGGCTCAGGCCGTCGCCGATCGGGGAAGCGGGCGAGCTCTACCTCGCAGGTGTCCAGCTGGCACGCGGCTATGTCGGTCGACCCGATCTGAGCTCGGATCGTTTCGTCGCGAACCCCTTCGGTGCGGGCGGGGACCGCATGTATCGCACAGGCGACCTCGTGAAGTGGCGCGCTGACGGCAATCTGGACTACATCGGCCGAACTGATTTCCAGGTCAAGTTCCGTGGTCAGAGAATCGAGCTCGGCGAAATCGAGACTGTGCTACTGGCCGACGAGACTATCTCGCAGGCAGTCGTTCTCGTGGTGGAGACGGCGACGGGTGAGCAGATCGTCGCGTATGTCGTTCCGGGGAGCGGCGAGTCGATAGACGTCGCGGCGGTGGTGGAGCGAGCGGGCCGATCGCTGCCGTCGTACATGGTGCCTGCGTCCATCATGGCGTTGGACGCATTCCCACTGAACACCAGCGGCAAGCTCGACCGAAAAGCATTGCCGGAGCCTGTTTTCAGTAGCGACCGCGAGTATCGCGCGCCACAGACTCACGCGGAGCAGGTCGTCGCGACCGTATTCGAGGACGTGCTCGGCGCCACCCGTGTCGGGCTCGACGAGGACTTCTTCGAACTCGGCGGAAACTCCTTGGTCGCAACGCAACTCGTGACGCGCGTCGGATCGGCGCTCGGAGTACGCCTCGGTGTACGTGAACTGTTCGAGGCCCCCTCCGTCGGTGCCCTGGCAGCGCGCGCAACGAGCGCTCTGGCGCAGGGCTCCGTCGGACCCGAGCTCGTGGCAGGGCCCAGGCCGGATGTCGTGCCTCTGTCACTCGCTCAGCAGCGAATGTGGTTCCTGAACAGGTTCGACCCGGATACCGCTGCGTACAACCTTCCCTTCATGGTTCGACTTCGTGGAAACGTCGACCGATCGGCCGTGGAGCGCGCCTTCGCGGACGTCGTCGAGCGCCACGAGACATTGCGGACGGTCTACCCCCAGATCGACGACGCCCCACAGCAGGTCGTTCTGCGTGCACAGGACGTGTTCGACGGACTGAACGTGACGGATGTCGACGAGGCCCAACTCGTCGACAGTCTCGTCGAACTCGCGCGGGGTGGGTTCGACGTCTCCGTTCGGGCGCCGTTCCGAATCGAGCTGTTCAAGCTGTCCGACACCGACTACGTGTTGGCGATGGTGCTGCACCACATCGCAGCCGACGGGTCGTCGTTCGGACCTCTCGCGCGTGACATCATGGTCGCCTACGAAGCTCGCATCGACGGGCGGTCGCCGAGCTGGACTCCACTCGAGGTCCAGTATGCGGATTACGCACTGTGGCAGCGCCGAGTACTGGGCGCCGAATCGGACGAGAATTCGCTCTCGGCACGGCAAATCGCGTTCTGGTTGCGCACGCTCGACGAACTCCCCGATCAACTCGACCTCCCGTCGGACCGACCGCGCCCGGCGGTTGCGACCAACGGGGGCGCCAAGAGTCGCTTCGTGATCGAACCCGATGTGCATCGTGGATTGAGCACCGTGGCTCGATCGCACCAGGCGTCGCTGTTCATGGTGGTTCAAGCTGCGTACGCAGTTCTGCTGTCGCGCTTGAGCGGAACGACCGACATCTCCATCGGTGCGCCGATCGCCGGTCGAGCGGACGAGAAACTCGACGACATCATCGGCATGTTCGTCAACACTCTCGTGCTCCGCGCGCGGGTGGATCCACACTCGTCATTCGACGTGCTGCTGGATCAGGTCAGGAATACCAACCTGTCCGCGTTCGCGCACGCCGACATCCCGTTCGAACGGCTCGTCGAGGTACTGAATCCTGCGCGGTCCACGGCACGGCACCCACTGTTCCAGGTCGCTCTGTCGCTCGAGTCCGCCCGCCAGCGTGAGCTCAGCTTCGCGGGCCTCGAGGTGGCCGCGGAGGAACTCGACGTTCCCATCGCGAAGTTCGACCTGCAGTTGTGGTTGACCGAGCATCAGGACGAGAACGGACGACCTGGCCGGATCGAAGCGGTCTTCGAGTACGCCACCGATCTGTTCGACGAGGCCACGATCCAGAGCTTCTCGAAACGGTTCGTGCGGATCCTGGACGCGATCGTGACCGATCCCTCGGTTCCGGTCGGCGCGATCGACATTCTGGCGGCCGACGAAGCAACGACGCTGACATCGGTGCACGGCGGTGCGAACGAATCGCAGCGATTGCTGCACGAGTTCTTGGACGCCGGTGTCGCAGCCAACCCCGACGGCGCGGCTGTACGCGCATCCGGAGCGGAACTGACGTACAGCGAACTCGACGTGCTCACCAACCGCTACGCGCGGTACTTGATCGAACGTGGAATCGGCCCGGAGACCGTGGTGGCTCTCGCGTTTCCGCGATCGCTCGAGATGGTCCTGTCCATCTGGGCAGTCGCGAAAACCGGCGCAGCATGGGTGCCGGTGGACCCCGAGTACCCCGTGGATCGGGTGCGTCACATGCTCTCGGACTCCGGGGCGGTTGTCGGCATCACCACCTCGGCGCGAGTCGACGCCCTACCCGCGACGTGCGAATGGTGGCCGATCGACTCCGAGGAATTCGAGAAGTCGGTCGAACGTCGTTCCGGCGCAGCGTTGGTCGATACCGACAGGCTGTCCTCGGTGACCCTCGACAGCGTCGCCTACGTCATCTACACCTCCGGTTCGACCGGCCTGCCCAAGGGCGTGAGCGTCACCCACCGTGGCCTGTCCGGACTGATCGATTCTTCACGCGAGCTGTACCGAGTCACGCCCGAATCACGCTTCCTGCACGTGATCTCACCGTCGTTCGACCCGTCTGTCCTGGAATGGGCGCTGGCTGCTTCCGCCGGCGCGACACTGGTTGTGGTCCCGCCGTCGATCATCGGCGGACCTGAGCTTCACACGCTTTTCGCGGACGAATCCGTGACGCACGCCGTCATCACACCTGCCGTGCTCGGTTCGATGGATTCCGCCGGTCTCGACGATCTCGAGTTGCTTTCCGTCGGCGGCGAGGCGTCGGCGGCAGATCTGGTCGGCCGGTGGGCCCGAGGGCGTCGCTACTTCAACGCATACGGTCCCACCGAAACGACAATAGTTTCGACGCGCGGCGAGCTCTTCGCCGGTGAGCGGATCACCGTCGGTGGCCCCGTGCCCGGAGTTGGGGCACTGATCCTCGACACCCGGCTGAACCCCGTTCCGGTGGGTGTCGCAGGTGAGCTCTACCTGTCGGGCGAAGCCGTAGCGCGGGGGTACTACCGTCGTCCCGGATTGTCCTCGGAACGATTCGTCGCCGATCCCTTCGGCGTGCCGGGCACGCGTATGTACCGGACGGGCGACGTCGTCCGGTGGACCAACGAGTTCGACATCGAATACGTCGGACGGTCCGATTTCCAGGTGAAGGTCAGAGGGTTCCGCATCGAACTCGGCGAGATCGACGCGGCACTCGAAAGCTTCCCCGCGGTGACCTTCGCTGCCACTCTCGGCCGGGAAACGGCGTCGGGACAGACGGCGCTGGTCTCGTACGTGCACGGTTCGGCCGGTATCGACAGCGACGAGTTGGCCCGGTACGTATCGCGGCTGCTCCCGAACTACATGGTGCCGTCGGCGATCGTCGTGCTCGACGAGGTCCCGCTGACACCGATCGGCAAGCTCGACCGTCGGGCACTTCCCGAGCCGGAGTTGGGAATCAGCTTTCGCAAGTTCCGTGCTCCCACGACACCGATCGAAGAGACCGTGGCGACGGTGTTCAGCGACGTTCTGGGAGCGCCCGTAGTCGGTCTGGACGACGACTTCTTCGAACTCGGTGGAAACTCGCTGGTCGCGACTCAGGTCGTCGCCAGACTCGGTGCCGCGCTCGACGCGCAGGTGCCGGTGCGGGCGATCTTCGAGTCACCGACCGTGGCGCAGTTGGCCATCAGGGTCGAGCAGGAGGCCGGACGTGGAGCTCGTATCGAGCTCTCCAGAGGTGTTCGGCCGGAACGTATTCCGCTCTCCCTGGCGCAGCAGCGGATGTGGTTCCTCAACCGTTTCGACACCGAGTCGGCCACGTACAACCTGCCCATCGCGCTTCGTCTGTCCGGAGCGCTCGACGTGCCTGCACTTCAGGTCGCGATCATGGACGTGATCGACCGCCACGAATCGCTGCGGACGGTGTTCCCCAACTCGGCCGACGGTCCCCACCAGGTGGTGCAGGACGCAGCACAGATCGTTCCGAATCTGATGCCGGTGTCGACCACCGCGACGGACCTGCAGGGATCCATCGCCCACCTGGCTGCGACCGGATTCGACGTCACTGCGGACGTTCCCGTGCGCGCGCAATTGTTCGAGATCACGCCGACCGAGCACGTTCTGACGATCGTCGTTCACCACATCTCGGCAGATGGTTGGTCACTGGGCCCCCTCGCGCGCGACGTGATGATCGCGTACGCCGCGCGGACGGAGTGGGACGCTCCTGCCTGGGTTCCGCTTCCGGTCCAGTACGCCGATTACACCCTGTGGCAGCGCGCGGTTCTCGGTTCCGAGGACGACGCGTCCTCGTTGATCTCTCAGCAGGTTGCGTACTGGAAGTCGACGCTCGACGCGCTTCCTGATCAACTCGATCTCCCGACGGACCGTCCGCGCCCGGCGCGTCAGTCCTTCGGCGGGGGGACAGTGGAGTTCGAGATCGAGCCTCGGATCCACGCCGGGCTGCTCGAGCTCGGACGAGAGCGCAATGCATCGCTGTTCATGGTGGTCCACGCAGCGTTGGCTGTGCTTCTGGCACGCCTGTCGGGAACCGAGGACATCGTCGTCGGAACCCCGGTGGCGGGGCGCGGCGAGCAGGCACTCGACGACGTCGTGGGCATGTTCGTGAACACGCTGGTGTTGCGCACCGATGTCGACGGACACGAGAGCTTCAACGACCTGCTGGCGCACGCCCGCGAGGCCGCGCTCGGCGCATTCGCGCACTCGGACATTCCGTTCGAGCGCCTCGTCGAGGTGTTGAACCCGTCCAGGTCGACGGCACGGCATCCGCTGTTCCAGGTGATGCTCTCGTTCGAGAACCTCGGGCCCACGCATCTCGATCTACCTGCGCTGAGTATCGACAGCCTCGATCTGGATGTCGCAGTCGCGAAGTTCGATTTGCAACTGACGCTCACCGAGCGACTGACGTCGGGCGGCGACGCGGACGGTCTTGCGGCCGAATTCACCTACGCGACCGATCTGTTCGACGAAGCCACTGTCCAGGCGTTCGCGGACCGCTTTCTGCACGTGCTCGGCGCGGTCATCTCCGACAGCTCCGTTTCGGTCGGCGACATCGAATTGTACGACGCCGTCGAGCGTGGGTTGATCCTGAAGTCCTGGAACAACACCGAGCACGGAATCAACGCCGACGCAACAATTCTCGACGCATTCGACGCCCAGGTCGACGCGCGCCCCGACGCGATTGCCGTCGTGTTCGACGGACAGGGTGTCACGTACGCGGAACTCGACGCACGTATCAACCGTCTTGCTCGCGAACTCGTTGCCCGTGGTGCGCGACCGGACAGGTTGGTCGCCGTGGCGATGCGGCGGTCGTTGTCGATGATCGTCGCGCTGTACGCAGTTCTCCGGTCGGGAGCAGGCTACGTCCCGGTCGACCCGGACCAGCCGGCCGAGCGTAATGGGTACATCCTCGATGTCGCGTTGCCGATCGCTGCGCTGACGACGTCCCACGACGACCTCGACCTTCGAGCCGACGTACCGATCGTCGAGGTCGACTCGCTCGACACGAGCAGTCACTCGGCGGCGAAGGTCACCGATGCGGATCGCCTCGCGCCGCTCCGCGCGGACAACGTCGCCTACGTGATCTTCACGTCCGGATCGACGGGCAAGCCGAAGGGTGTCGCCGTTTCACACTCCGCCGTGGTGAACCAGATCTCGTGGCTGGTCGCCGAATACGGCCTGAGCACCGACGACGTCGTCCTGCAGAAAACTCCGTTCACGTTCGACGTGTCGGTGTGGGAACTGTTCGCGTCGCTCGCTGCCGGTGGTCGCCTCGTCGTTGCCGAGCCGGATGGTCATCGCGACCCGGCATATCTGGTGTCCGTCATAGAGTCGGAGGGCGTCACCGCGACGTCGTTCGTGCCGTCCGTCCTGTCCGCATTCGTCTCGGCTGTCGGTCCCGACGGATGTTCGTCGCTGCGGACGGTGTTGGTCGCAGGTGAAGCTCTGCCGACATCGGTGGTTCGGTCCGCTGCGTCGGCGCTTCCGTCTGCACGGATCCACAACCTCTACGGTCCGACCGAGTTCGCGGTTCACGCAACCGCGCGTGCAGTGGCCGGACTTCCGGGCGTGTCCATCCCCGGTGCCTCGGCGCCGATGGGATCGCCGGTCTGGAACGCACGGGTGCTCGTGCTCGATTCTCGGTTGCGTCCGGTTCCGATCGGTGTCGCGGGAGAGCTGTATCTGACGGGCGCACAGGTCGCACGCGGTTACTTCGGCCGTCCCGACCTGTCGGCAGATCGCTTCGTTGCCTCGACGTTCGGCGACGGCACTCGGATGTATCGCACCGGTGACCTCGTTCGGTGGTCTGCTGCCGGGGAACTCGACTACCTCGGACGCACGGACTTCCAGGTCAAGCTGCGCGGCCTGCGTATCGAGCTCGGCGAGATCGAGTCCGCGCTGCTCGGACACGAGCTCGTGGCGCAGACCGTCGTTCTGGTTCGTTCCGATCAGCTCGTCGCGTACGTCGTTGCCGTCCCGGGTGCAACGGTGGACACCGGGGCGTTGCAATCCGCCGTTTCCACGGTGCTGCCGACCTACATGGTGCCGTCCACCTTCGTCGTGCTCGATGCTCTTCCACTGAACGCATCCGGCAAGCTCGATCGCCGGGCTCTGCCGGATCCGGTGTTCGAAGCGCGAGTGTTCCGTGCGCCGCGCACACCGGTCGAGGAAATCGTGGCGGGTGTGTTCGCCGAGGTCCTGGGTGCGCCGCGAGTAGGTCTCGACGACGACTTCTTCGAGCTGGGCGGAAACTCGCTCGTCGCGACGCAGGTCGTGTCGAGAGTCGGTGCTGCCCTCGGAGCCCGCGTGCCCGTGCGGACGCTGTTCGAAGCTTCGACCGTCGAAAGCCTCGCTGCCCGTGCGGAATCCCACATCGGTGGTGGTCGAGTCGCGCTCGTTGCAGGCCCGCGTCCGGATCACATTCCGCTGTCGCTCGCTCAGCAGAGGATGTGGTTCCTCAACCGCTTCGACACCGAGTCGGCTGTGAACAACCTCCCGGTGGCCATCCGGCTCTCGGGAAGCCTCGACGTGTCTGCGCTGCAGGCCGCCATCGCCGACGTGCTCGAGCGTCACGAAGCGCTGCGCACCGTCTATCCGGAGACCGATGGGGTCGCCTCGCAGGTGATTCTGCCGACGTCGTCGGCTGTTCCTGTGTTGGTGCCGGTCGCCGTTGCCGAGGACGACCTTCCGGGACGAATCGCGTCCGTGGTCTCGACAGGGTTCGACGTGACGCGTGAAGTGCCGCTTCACGCCGAGCTGTTCGCCGTCACCGAGACCGAGCACGTGCTCGTGTTCGTCGCGCACCACATCAGCGCCGACGGCTGGTCGATGGGCCCGCTGACGCGCGATGTCATGATCGCGTACGCAGCACGGACTGTCGGCGAGGAGCCGGGTTGGTCCCCGCTCGCAGTCCAATACGCGGATTTCACGCTGTGGCAGCGTGAGGCACTCGGAAACGAATCCGACCCCCGGTCGCTGATCTCGACGCAGGCAGATTTCTGGAAGTCGACGCTCGCAGGTCTGCCGGAGGAACTCGTTCTGCCGTTCGACCGGCCGCGCCCGGCCGTGCAGTCCTTCCTCGGTGGTACGAGCAGTTTCCGCATCGAACCGGAACTGCACCGAGACCTCGTCGAATTGGCTCGCCGTACCGGCACGACGCTGTTCATGGTCGTTCACTCGGCGCTTGCAGTTCTGTTGGCCCGCTTGTCCGGAACGTCGGACATTGCAATCGGCACGCCGATCGCCGGGCGTGGTGAAGCGGAACTCGACGACGTGATCGGCATGTTCGTCAACACGCTCGTCCTCCGGTCCGACGTCGAACCGAGTCGGTCGTTCGAGAACCTGCTCGAGACGACTCGCGAGGTCGACCTCAAGGCATTCGGTAATGCCGACGTGCCGTTCGAGCGGCTCGTGGAGATCCTGAACCCGGAACGTTCCACGGCGCGCCACCCGCTTTTCCAGGTCGCGTTGTCGTTCCAGAACCTGCCGCAGACCAGCTTCGAACTGCCGGGGCTCAAGGTCAGTGCGGTCGATTTCGACATCGACGTCGCCAAGTTCGATCTGTCGTTGCTGTTGTCCGAGCACACCGATCAATCGGGTGCGCAGACCGGAATCTCCGCTGAATTCACTTATGCGACAGCTCTGTTCGACCGCTCGACGGTCGAGGTGTTCGCTCGCCGGTTCGTTCGAATTCTCGAAGGTGTCGTCGCACGACCCGATCGTCCGGTCGGTGACCTCACCATTCTCGAGAACGACGAGTACCAGTGGCTGACTCACGTCCACGGCGACGAGGTGACTCACGGCGGTACTTTGCCGGAGATCTTCCAGCGCGGTGTCGACATCGATCCCGACGGTGTGGCGGTGCGCGCGGACGGCCGCTCCATCACCTATCGAGAACTCGACGAGACGTCCACGCGTGTCGCGCGTGCGTTGATCGAACGTGGTGCCGGACCTGATCGCATCGTTGCGCTCGCCTTTCCGCGCTCCTACGACATGGTCGCCGCGGTCTGGGCGGTGGCCAAGTCAGGAGCTGCGCACCTGCCGGTCGATCCCAACTACCCGTCCGGACGCATCGAGCACATGGTCGGCGACTCGGGCGCTCTGTTCGGCCTGACGTCGGGCGACCACGTCGAGGAACTGCCTTCGGCGATCGAGTGGCTCGTGACCGACGGCGCGGATTTCGCAGCGGCGGTCTCTCGGCAGTCCGACGCTCCGATCACCGACGCGGATCGCACGTCGCCGCTGTCCATCGATCACGCCGCGTACGTGATCTACACGTCCGGCTCGACGGGACTCCCCAAGGGCGTCGTCGTCACGCACAGTGGTCTGGGCGGCGTGCTCGACGCGGCGACCGACCTGTATCACCTGGACCGAACATCCAAGTTCCTGCACATCTGTTCGCCGAGCTTCGATCCGTCGGTTCTCGAATGGATGGCCGCGTTCTCCGAAGGCGCGACCCTCGTCGTCGTGCCGTCGACCATCATCGGCGGTGAGGACCTCGCCGAGTTGCTCGTCACCGAGCAGGTGACCCATACGATCATCACGCCCGCCGTGCTCGGAACAGTGGACGCGGCGGGGATCGACAGTCTCCGGGTCGTCTCCGTCGGCGGCGACGTCACCACTCCCGATCTCCTCGCTCGGTGGGCGCCGGGCCGCACGTACTTCAACGGGTACGGTCCGACCGAGACCACGATCATCTCCACGTTCGCCGAGCTTCGTCCGGGCATGCCCATTACCGTGGGCCGACCGATTCACGGTATGTCGGCGCTCGTTCTCGACGCGCGTCTTCACCCGGTTCCCGTCGGGGCCGCAGGTGAGCTCTATCTTGCGGGCGGCGCTCTCGCGCGGGGCTACCACGAGCGCGAGGATCTGACGTCGTCGCGCTTCGTCGCCAATCCGTACGGCGCTCCCGGTGCTCGGATGTACCGCACGGGCGACGTCGTCCGATGGACCTTCGGATCGGATGCCGTGATCGTCGACCCGAACGCGGTGACCATCGAATTCGTCGGGCGATCGGACTTCCAGATCAAGGTCCGCGGATTCCGTGTCGAACTCGGTGAGGTCGACGCAGCACTGACCGAACACGACAGTGTGTCCTTCGCGGCCACTCTCGGACGTGAGCTTCCCAGCGGTGCAACCGGTCTGGTTGCCTACGTGCTCCCGGCGCGAGGGGCGACAGTCGACGTCGAGGATCTCACCGAGTTCGTGGCGAAAACTCTTCCTGCGCACATGGTCCCGGCGTCGATCATCGTTCTCGACAGTGTTCCGTTGACCCCGGTGGGCAAGCTGGACCGTGCGGCGCTACCGGAACCGGTGTTCACCGAACAGGAATTCCGCGGTGCGACCGGAGAAATAGAGACGATCATCGCCGAAGTCTTCGCCGATGTTCTGAACATGGAGCGTGTGAGCGTCGACGAGTCGTTCTTCGCTCTCGGCGGCGACAGCATCGTGTCTATTCAACTGGTCTCTCGGGCGCGTGCACGGGGTATCTCCTTCACCCCTCGGGACGTGTTCGAGCGCAAGTCCGTTGCCGCGCTTGCCGAGGTCGCCACCGTGGTGAGCGAGACCACGGACGTCCCGGTGGTGGAAGAGCTGCCCGGCGGCGGACTGGGTCCGCTCGCACTGACGCCGATCATGAAATCCATCCTCGAAGGTCCGGGTGGATTCGCCAGGTTCGCGCAGTCGGTGGCGGTCACGCTGCCCACCGGCATCGACCACGGGCTGCTGAGCAGGACCATCGGCGCGGTCGTCGATCACCACGACGTGCTTCGGTCCGTCGTCGAGCGTGCCGAAGGCGGCGAGTGGACCTTCTACGTCCGTGATCACGGCACCGTCGACGTCGACGATCTGCTGGTTCGCGTCGAGCTCGACTCCGGGCTCGACGACGCAGCGGTCCGCGTGCGTGCCGAGTCCGCGCTCGACGAGGCCAAGGACCGCCTCGATCCCGAGCGTGGTCGGATGTTGGAGGTCGTCTGGTTCGACTTCGTCGGTGACGGGCCTGCGCGGGCCGGCATCCTCCTCCTGGTCGCACACCACTTCGTGGTCGACGGCGTGTCGTGGCGAATCCTGCTGCCCGACCTCGCCGTGGCATGGGGGCAGGGAGCGGCCGAGCAGCCGATCACTCTTCCTGCCGTCGGTACGTCGATGCGTCGGTGGGCCCACGGTTTGGTCGATGCCGCTCACGACAGCGAGCGCGAAGCTGAAATTGGCTGGTGGACAAGCGTTCTGGCAGGTGCTGATCCGCGGATCGGTTCTCGCGCGTTCGACGCGCGAATCGACACGCTGTCGTCGACCGACCGTGTCGACATCGAACTGTCCGCGGCGGTCACAGACGCCGTGCTCACCCGAGTACCGAGCGCGTTCAACGGTGGCGTCAACGACGGACTTCTGGCCACCCTGGCGTTGGCTCTCGGCGAATGGCGATCCCGAACCGGCGCTGTGACCTCCGAAAGCCTGGTCAAGCTCGAGGGCCACGGTCGCGAGGAGGACATCGTTCCGGGTGCGGACCTCTCTCGAACCGTCGGATGGTTCACCAGTGCGTTCCCGGTCCGACTCGATTTGAACGGGATCGACGTCGACGACGCTCTGTCCGGTGGCACAGCGGTCGGCGATGCGGTCAAGGCCGTGAAGGAACAACTCCTCGCTGTGCCGGACAAGGGAATGGGCTACGGTCTGCTCCGCTACTTGAACGGTGAGACCGCCAAGGTTCTGCAGTCCAGCGCGAACACTCCGCAGGTCAGCTTCAACTACCTGGGACGCGTGTCCACCGAGGGCATTTCGGCGGAACTGACCGGCGGTGCTTGGCTCCCGTCCGCGGTGCTGGCAGACGTCGGCGCACCGGGTGACCCGGACATGCCGGCCAATGCCGCGGTGGACATCAACTCTGCCGTCGTCGACACCGTCGACGGACCACGTCTGACAGCAAGTTTCACGTTCGCGACAGGGATGCTCACACGCACCCAGGTCACCGAATTGGTCGAGCTGTGGGATCGTGCGCTGACCGCGCTGACCGAACATGTGGCAGGAGACAACGCAGGGGGACTGACTCCGTCGGATGTTCCTCTGGTGTCCGTGTCGCAGGCCGACATCGATCGTTGGGAAGCGTCGTATCCCGCGGCGGCAGATATCTGGTCGCTCGCACCGCTGCAGTCGGGCTTGCTGTTCCATGCACTGATCGCCCAGTCGACCGACGCCCAGGCTGGGTCGGTCGACGTCTACACGATGCGGGTCGTACTGCGGCTGAGCGGAAACGTCGAGCGCGAACGTCTACACGGCGCCGCACAGGCACTGCTCGACCGATACGAGAACTTGCGAACGGCATTCGTCCAGAACGTCGACGGTACGTCGGTCCAGTTGGTGCTGGACCGAGTCGACGTGCCGTGGAAGGACGTCGATCTGACGTCGCTGCCGGAATCGGAGCGCGAGGCGGCCTTCGACGAGCTTCGAGCAGCCGACAAGATCGAACCGTTCGACCTGACGTCGGCTCCGCTCATGCGGTTCACGTTCGTCACCGTGTCGGCCACCGACGTACGGTTCCTCGTCTCCAGTCACCACCTTCTTCTCGACGGTTGGTCGACGCCGCTGCTGATGCGAGATCTTCTGGCTCTGTACGCGCTTGAAGGTGACGTGTCGTTGCTGCCTCGTGTGCGGTCCTACCGGTCGTTCCTCGGCTGGGTCGCGGAGCAGGACGCACGCGTGTCGATCGACAAGTGGATCGAGGCCTTGGCGGGTGTCGAGGAACCGACGATGCTCACGTCGGCCGAGCGCGCAGGACAGGCGTCCACCGATATCGGTGAGGTGATTCTGGATCTCAGCCCGGCGTTGTCGTCGGCGCTTCACTCGGTCGGAGCGCAGCTCGGTGTCACGCTGAACACGATGGTCCAGGCAGCGTGGGGTCTGCTCCTCGGCCGGTCCGTCGGAAGCAACGACGTGCTGTTCGGCGCCACGGTGTCCGGACGCCCGGCGGGCCTGGCGGGCGTCGAATCCATGGTTGGTCTGTTCATCAACACCCTCCCCGTCCGTGTTCGGTTCGACGGCCACGAATCCGTCGAATCCGTACTGGTGCGTCTGCAGGGTGAACAAGCCGATCTGCTCGATCATCATTATTTGGGGCTCAACGAGATTCAGCGAGCCGCGAATCTGGGAGCGTTGTTCGACACCCTGACGGTCTTCGAGTCGTACCCCGTCGACGAAGCGGGTCTCGCCGAACAAGCGAAGAACATCGACGGTATGTCGGTGTCCGGGGTGGAGCTGGAGGACGCGACCCATTACCCGCTCACGCTGCTCATCGCGGTGGACTCGCAGGTGCATCTGAAGCTGAAGTATCTGACCGATGTTCTGGACGGCGCGGCCGTGGCCACCATGATGGGCCGGTTGGAACGCATTTTCGAGGCTTTCGCCGCGGATCGAACGGCCGCTATCGGCGATGTCGACCTGTCCGACCCGAGCGAACGCGCACTGATCGCGGCGGCGAACGACACCGCTCACGCTGTCGACGAGTCGGCGACGCTCGTTTCGATGTTCGACGCCCAGGTGGCGAGGACGCCCGATGCGGTGGCGCTGACGTTCGAGGACGAATCGCTCACGTACGCCGAGTTCCATCGCCGGGTCAATCGACTCGCCCGCGCCCTCGTCGAACGTGGTGTCGGCGCGGAATCGCTTGTCGCGGTTGCCTTCAAGCGGTCGCTCGATCTGATGGTCGGCATCTACGCCGTTCTGGAAACGGGTGCGGGCTACGTGCCGGTCGATCCGGATCAGCCGGCCGATCGTGTCGAGTACATCCTGGACACTTCCGGGGCGGCCACGGTCCTGACCACGTCGCGGGAGGGTTTCCGCGCGGACGACGCGGTGGTGCTCGAGATCGATCGTCTGGGGCTCGGCGAGTACTCGGATGCGCTGCTCACCGACGCGGATCGCATCGGTGTTCTTCGTCCGTCGAATGCCGCGTACGTGCTGTTCACCTCGGGCTCGACGGGTCGGCCGAAGGGCGTGACGATCACTCACGCCGCCATCGTCAACCGCCTCGTCTGGATGCAGGAACAGTACGGCCTCCGGGGCGACGACGTGGTGGTGCAGAAGACACCGGTGACGTTCGACGTGTCGGTGTGGGAACTGTTCTGGCCGCTGCAGATCGGCGCGCGTCTGGTGATCGCGAAGCCGGACGGGCATCGTGACCCGGTCTATCTGGCGGAGCTGATGCGCGGCGAGCAGGTGTCGGTCGCACACTTCGTGCCGTCGATGCTTGCCGTCTTCGCAGCGGAACCGTCGGCGAACGGGGCCGACGCGCTGCGCTGGATCTTCGCGTCCGGTGAGGCGCTGCCGCCGGCCACTGCGCGGGCGATCGGGTCGGTTCTGCCGGCCGCTCGGTTGGTCAACCTGTACGGCCCCACCGAGGCGGCCGTCGACGTGACCTACCACGAATTCGTCGGTACGGACGTCGCCTCGGTGCCCATCGGACGTCCGGTGTACAACACCCGCGTCCATGTGCTCGACGATCGTCTGCGCCGGGTCCCGCTCGGGATGGTGGGCGAGCTCTACCTGGCCGGTGTGCAGCTCGCTCGTGGATACCATTCGCGTCCGGACCTGACGGCCGACCGGTTCGTCGCCGATCCGGCAGACGGGCAGGGTGGCCGCCTCTACCGCACCGGCGACCTGGTTCGCTGGACGTCGAACGGCGAGCTCGAATACATCGGGCGCTCGGACTTCCAGGTCAAGCTTCGTGGCCTGCGTATCGAGCTGGGAGAAATCGAGTCCGCCCTTCTGAGTGCCGATTCGGTGGCTCAGGCCGTCGTACTGGTCGTGCGCGATCAGCTTGTCGCCTACGTAGTGCCCACAGCAGGCGCGTCGGTGGACGTCGACGCGGTACTCGCGTCGGCGGCGACCACGCTGCCTGAGTACATGGTTCCGGTGTCGGTTCTCGTTCTCGACGAACTGCCGGTCGGACCGTCGGGCAAGCTCGACCGTAGAGCGCTGCCGGAGCACACGTTCGAGAGTTCGGCCGAGTTCCGCGGTGCCGAAACCGATGTCGAGCGAGTACTCAGCGAAGTCTTCGCGGACGTCCTCGGTCTCGACACCGTCGGCGTCGACGACTCGTTCTTCGCGCTCGGCGGTGACAGCATCGTGTCGATCCAGCTCGTTGCACGCTCTCGAGCCAGGGGTGTCGTGATCACCCCGCGTGACGTGTTCGAGCAGAAGACCGTCGCCGGTCTCGCGTCGGTGGCCGCCGCTGCCGAGAACCTCGTCGACGAAGTCGTTCTCGGTGAGCTCGACGGCGGCGGAATCGGCTGGGCACCACTGCTTCCGTTCGCTCGTTCGATGACCGATCGGGGTGGATCGTTCGATCGGTTCGTGCAGTCGGTGACCCTCGAGTTGCCCGTCGGTATAGACCGTCAGGGAATCGTGGCGACCATCCTCGCCGTGGTGGACCGACACGACGGACTCCGAGCGCGCCTGGTGAACGGGTCTCAGGGGTGGGGTCTCGAGACTTCCGCACCTGGTTCGGTCTCGGTCGATCGACTCGTCGACCGCATCGACATGGGCGCCGAGCTCGATATCGACGAGGTTCTTGCTCGTACCGCAGCGGCCGTAGACGATTCCATGTCGCACCTCGATCCGTTCGCAGGTGACATGCTCCGTTTCGTGTGGGTCGATTTCGGTTCGTCGAGGAGCGGCCGTCTCGTCGTCGTGGCACACCACCTCGTCGTGGACGGCGTGTCCTGGCGAATCCTGGTGCCGGACTTCGTCTCCGCCTGGGCGCAGACAGCGGCGGGTGCAGTCCCCGCTCTGCCCGAGGTCGGCACGTCGGAGCGTCGCTGGGCGCACGCCCTCGCGGACGACGCGCGTTCGCCTCGCCGTCTCGCGGAGATGGACCTGTGGCGGAGCGTCGCGGAAACTCCGGACCCGGTCCTCGGTACGCGCCCGTTCGACCCCGCCCGTGACGTGACGTCGACGGTGGAACGTTGCGCGATCGAGTTGTCGCCGAGCGTGACTCGCGCCCTGCTGACTACCGTGCCCGATGCCTTCCACGGTGGAGTGTCGGACGGTCTGCTGGCCGGTCTTGCTCTTGCCGTGCAAGAGTTCCGTGCGCGTCGCGGAGTCGATGCGCCTGCGACGTTGGTTCAACTCGAAGGGCATGGCCGCGAAGAAGAACTGATTCCAGGTGCCGATCTCTCGCGCACCGTCGGATGGTTCACGAGCATGTACCCGGTCCGTCTCGATCTCACCGGAGTCGACATCTCCGACGCGCTCGGCGGTGGCTCCTCCATCGGTGCCGCGGTCAAGCTGATCAAGGAGCAACTGCTCGGCATTCCGGACAAGGGCATGGGATACGGGTTGTTGCGGCACCTCAACGAGGACACCGCGAACGAGCTCGGCTCGCTGTCGACCGGTCAGATCAGTTTCAACTACCTCGGTCGTGGTAGCACCGGTGAGGTTCCGGAAGGAATCGAAGGGTGGTTGCCCGCAACCGATTTCGACGATCTGGCTATCATCGGTGACGCCGACATGGCGGCGAACAAGACCGTCGACATCAATGCGATCGTCCGCGGAGCCGGCGACGATTCGGCGCTCGCCGCGACGTTCGCATTCCCCATCGGTGCCATCGATGCAGACGACGTTCGGGAACTGGCCGACCTCTGGGTGGGCGCGCTGACCGCTCTGGCCGCTCACGTCGCGGACGGTACCGCCGGCGGTCTGACACCGTCGGACGTCCCGCTGGTCCGTATCGGTCAGCGCGACATCGACGTCGTCGAACAGCGCTACCCGTCGACGCGTGACATCTGGTCGCTTGCACCGCTGCAATCGGGTCTGTTGTTCCACGCATTGCTCGCGGAGTCGTCCGTCGACGTGTACACGATGCAGATGGTTCTGCGCCTGACCGGCGACGTCGATGCCGGTCGTCTTCGTACCGCCGCGGCGTCGCTCGTCGACCGGTACGACAACCTGCGTTCCGCGTTCGTGACGGTCGCCGACGGCTCCACCGTTCAGGTGGTTCAGGACGACGTCGAACTTCCGTGGTTCGAGCACGACTTGTCCGGACTCCCGTCGGGCGATCGTGAGCGTGCGTACGAGGAGCTGCGTACGGGGGAGCAGGAAGCTCGATTCGACACCGCCACGGCACCTCTCGTGCGCTTCACCCTGGTGAAGATCGCCGAGGACGACAGTCGGCTGCTGTTCGCGAACCACCACGTCCTGCTCGACGGATGGTCCATGCCGTTGCTGATGCGGGACCTGTTGGTTCTGTACGCCGCACACGGAGACGCGTCCGGTCTGCCGCGTGTGTCGTCCTACCGAACGTTCCTGTCCTGGATCGCACGTCAGGATCGAGCACGGTCGGAAGGTGTGTGGGCCCGAGCGTTCGAGGACGCTCCGGAGCCGACGATTCTCGCTCCCGGTGCCGCGGGACGTGAGATCACGTCGCGGTCGGGTGCTGTGGAGACAGTCCTGTCGGCAGAGTTGTCCTCGTCGCTGACGCACTTGGGCGCGCGCCTCGGAGTCACCGTGAACACGCTGGTTCAGGCCGCGTGGGGAATCCTGCTGTCGGCATCGACCGGCCGGGACGACGTCGTGTTCGGTGCGACGGTATCCGGTAGGCCTGCAGGACTTCCCGGTGTCGAGTCGATGGTCGGTCTGTTCATCAACACACTCCCGATCCGTGTTCGCCTGAACGCAGCCGAGTCCGTCGAGTCGGCGCTCACGAGGCTCCAGGCCGAGCAGGCCGATCTGCTCGATCACCACTACCTCGGGCTTACGGACATCCAGCGCGCAGCCGGTGTCGGTGCCCTCTTCGACACACTGACCGTGTTCGAGTCCTACCCCGTCGACGAGGAAGGCCTCGCGGCCCAGGCGTCGAACATCGACGGCATGGCCGTGTCCGGTGTGGAGTCGAACGACAGCACGCACTACCCGCTGACGTTGCTCATCGTCGCGAACGACCGAATTCGGTTGACACTGAAGTACTTCGAGGACCTGTTCGACGAAGGTCACGTGGCAGCACTGATCGGTCGGATGGAGCGAATTCTCACCGCGGTGGCAGCCGATCCGAGTGTCAGGGTCGGCGACCTCGACCTACTCGGCGACGACGAACGTCATGCCCTGGTCGTCGATCGCAACGAGACCGATCATGCCGTCGACGAGGCGCTGCTGCTGGACGCCTTCTTCTCCCGCGCAGAATCGACTCCCGACGCACCTGCGTTGACGTTCGAGGGCGACACCATCAGCTACCGCGAGTTCGCCGAACGCGTTCACCGGTTGGCGCGCTACCTGGTGGGCCGCGGTGTCGGGCCGGAGATCGCGGTGGCAGTCGGCATGCGCCGGTCGATCGATCTGATGGTCGGCATCTACGCCGTCGTGGAGGCAGGCGGAGCGTACGTTCCACTCGACCCGGAACAGCCCGTCGATCGTCTCGAGTACATCGTGGACGTGGCGAACGCGGTGCTCGTGCTCTCGACCGAGCGCGACGCGGTGGATCTGGGTGCAGGCTCACCCCCGGTGGTGCACATCGACACGCTGCCGCTGTCCGAGTACCCGGCGCTCGCACTCGGGCCGTCGGACCGTACGGTCGGGCCGGACAACAGTGCATACGTGCTGTTCACCTCGGGTTCGACGGGGCGGCCCAAGGGCGTCACGATCACTCATCGCGCCATCGTCAACCGGCTCGAGTGGATGCAGGCCGAGTACGGCCTGCACGACGCCGACACCGTCGTACAGAAGACACCGGTGACGTTCGACGTGTCGGTGTGGGAGCTGTTCTGGCCCATGCGTGTCGGGGCGAGAACCGTCGTCGCTCGGCCGGACGGTCACCGCGATCCCGCATATCTCGCGCAGCTGTTCGCGCAGGAGTCGGTCTCGGTGGCGCACTTCGTGCCGTCGATGCTCGGCGTGTTCTCGGCAGAACCAGGTGCCGCCGACGCTCGCGACCTTCGGTGGGTGTTCGCGTCCGGTGAGGCATTGCCGGAGTCGACTGCAGCACGGATCGTGTCGCTGCTTCCGTCGGCGCGGCTGGTCAACCTCTACGGGCCGACCGAAGCAGCCGTCGATGTGACGTATCACGAGTTCGTCGCTGCGGACACCCGCGGTGTCCCGATCGGTCGACCGGTGTGGAACACACAGGTGTACGTACTCGACAACGCTCTACGGCCGGCTCCCGACGGCTCCGAGGGAGAGCTGTATCTCGGTGGCGTTCAACTGGCACGCGGCTACAGCTCACGACCTGATCTGACCGCGGACCGATTCGTCGCGAACCCCTTCGGACTCGGGCGGCTGTACCGCACGGGTGATGTCGTGCGGTGGAACACAGCCGGCGAACTCGAGTACGTCGGCCGCTCCGATTTCCAGGTCAAGCTGCGCGGACAACGAATCGAGCTCGGTGAGATCGAGGCCGCCCTCGTCGCGGACCCTGCGGTCGCGCAGGCTGTAGTGGCCGTGCGCGGCGATCGTTTGGTGGCATGGGTGGTTCCATCGACGGCACGCACGACAGTCGCGGACATCTCGTCGGAAGCCGAGACTCGACTGCCTGCGTTCATGGTTCCGTCGGCTGTCGTGCTCCTGGACGGTCTCCCGCTGACGAGCTCCGGCAAGCTGGATCGCAAGGCTCTTCCCGATCCGGAGGTGTCTGCCGCGGACTTCCGTGCACCGACGACTCCGATCGAACAGGCCGTTGCGACGGTGTTCTCCGACGTGCTCGGCGTGCAGTCCGTCGGTCTGGACGACGACTTCTTCTCCCTGGGCGGCAACTCCCTGGTGGCAACGCAGGTCGTCGCCAGGCTCGGCGCAGCCTTGGATACGACGGTCCCGATCCGGGTTCTCTTCGACGCCACCACGGTCGGCGCTCTCGCACGTGCAGTGGAAGCACACGTCGGGTCCGAGGGAACGGGCTCGCAGCGCCGTGTCGCACTGGCTGCCCAGGACCGCCCGGAACGGATTCCGCTGTCGCTCGCTCAGCAGCGAATGTGGTTCCTGAATCGTTTCGACTCTGCCTCCGCGGTGAACAACATCCCCGTCGCGATACGACTGACCGGCGAGTTGGATACCGAGGCGCTGCGCGACGCGGTGACCGACGTCCTCACCCGCCACGAGACGATGCGGACGGTCTACCCCGAGGTCGACGGTGTCGGGCATCAGGTGATCCTCGAGCCGTCCCAGGTCTCCTTCGACATGGCGCCGCACGCTGTGTCCGAATCGGAGGTAGTGGACGAGGTCGTGTCGATCGTCTCGGTCGGGTTCGACGTCACTCGAGACGTCCCCGTGCGAACTCGGTTGCTGGAAGTGAGCCCCGAGTCGCACGTTCTGGTGTTCGTCGTGCATCACATCGCTGCCGACGGGTTCTCGATGGGCCCTCTGACGCGCGACGTGATGACGGCCTACGCGGCACGCACGGCCGGTGATCGACCTCAGTGGCAACCGCTGGACGTGCAGTACGCGGATTACACGCTGTGGCAACGCAGTGTTCTGGGCAGCGAGGACGACGCGTCGTCGCTCGTGTCGGCGCAGATCGACTACTGGACGTCGCAGCTGTCCGGGTTGCCGGATCAGATCGACCTACCGTTCGATCACGCTCGACCCGACGTGGCGAGTTACCGCGGGCGAACCGCGCAGTTCTCCGTCTCGCCGACTCTGCATCGCAGTCTCGAAGAGCTTGCGCGGGCGCACGATTCGACCGTGTTCATGGTGGTGCATGCTGCGTTGGCCGTGCTGATGGCGCGGTTGTCCGCGTCCGAGGACGTGGCGATCGGTACGCCTGTCGCGGGACGTGGTGATGCGCGCTTGGACGACCTGATCGGCATGTTCGTGAACACGCTGGTTCTGCGCACCGAGGTGTCGCCTGCAGTTGCGTTCGACGAGGTGTTGGCGCAGGTACGTGAAGTCGATCTGCAGGCGTTCGGAAACGCCGACGTTCCGTTCGAGCGACTGGTGGAGATCCTCGACCCGCAGCGGTCGCAGGCTCGTCATCCGCTCGTGCAGGTGGTGCTCGCATTCCAGAACCTCGGTCGTACGGCCCTGGAACTGCCGAAGCTGTCCGCGGAGGCGTTGCAGTTCGATGCGGAGATCGCGAAATTCGATCTGCAGTTCACCTTCGAGGAGGTGACCGGCGGCGGTTACACCTGTTACGTCTCGTACTCGACCGATCTGTTCGACGAGTCGACGGTCGTGTCGATGGGGGAGCAGTTCCTCGCGGTTCTCGGTGGTGTCGTGACCGATTCGTCTCGGGCGGTCGGTGACATCGAGATCGTCGATTCGCTGACGCGTGATCGTGTTCTCACTCAGTGGAGTTCGTCGGGTTCGGACGTGTCCGTGAGCGAGGCGACGCTGATCGATCGGTTCGAGGCAGCTGCGTCCGCTAATCCGGGTGGTGTTGCCGTCCGTTTCGGCGACGAGTCGGTGACGTACGCGGAACTCGACGGCCGGGCCGATCGTGTCGCGCGAGCACTGATCGAGGCCGGAGCACGTCCGGACGCGCTCGTTGCGGTGGCGCTCCCGCGGTCGGTCGAGCTGATCGTGGGCTTGTTGGCCGTGCTGAAGGCCGGCTCAGGCTACCTGCCGATCGACCCGTCGTACCCGTCCGAGCGGATCGCGTTCATGGTCGACGATGCGACTCCGGTTGCGGTCCTCACCGATTCGGCCGTGCTGGAGGGCGAGTCGATGGCGCATGTGCGCGCCGGTTCCCTGCCGGTGGTGGACTTGACTCGACTCGACGGCGAGGGGCACACCCATGACCGCGGCGACAGTGCGGGCACGGTGTCCGACGCCGATCGACGCGCTCCGCTGCGCCCCGAGCACTTGGCGTACGTCATCTACACGTCGGGTTCGACCGGTCGTCCCAAGGGTGTGCTGATTCCGCACCGTACGGTCGTCCGACTTCTCGACAACACGGACGCGTCGTACGGTTTCGGGCCGGACGACGTGTGGACGATGTTCCACTCCTACGCGTTCGACTTCTCGGTGTGGGAGCTGTGGGGTCCGTTGGCTTTCGGCGGCACGTTGGTGATGGTGGACTACTTCACCTCGCGGTCACCGGAGGCGTTCCGCGAGCTTCTCGCCGCGGAACGTGTCACGGTGTTGAATCAGACGCCGTCGGCGTTCTACCAACTTGCCGAACTCGATCGGGTGCAGGCTGCGGACGCAGGTGAGCTGTCTCTTCGGTACGTGATCTTCGGTGGTGAGGCTCTCGAGCCTCGTCGTCTCGCTGGATGGTTCGATCGCCACGGCGACGGCAGCACTGCGGGGCCGCGACTGGTGAACATGTACGGCATCACCGAGACGACGGTCCACGTGTCGTACCGCCCGTTGACTGCGGAGTCGATCGGCTCGGCGTCGGTGATCGGTGCACCCATCACGGGCTTGGGTGTCTATGTGCTCGACACTCGGTTGAACCCGGTGCCCGTGGGAGTGGCGGGCGAGCTGTACGTCTCCGGTGGGCAGCTGGCTCGTGGCTACCTCGGACGTGCGGAGCTGTCCTCGGTGCGGTTCGTGGCCAATCCGTTCGGCGAGGGGCGGCTCTACCGCACAGGCGACGTTGCGCGGTGGACGCAGCGTGAGGACGGCAGCGGCGAGCTGGTGTACCTCGGCCGTGCGGACGATCAGGTCAAGGTGCGTGGATTCCGCATCGAGCTCGGTGAGATCGAGGCCGCGGTGTCTGCTCAGAACGGGGTTACTGCGGCTGCGGTCGTGGTGCGTGAGGACTCTCCGGGCGCGGTGCGTCTCGTTGCCTACGTGGTGGGCTCTGTGGACCTCGACGCGGTGCGAGCGGGAACGGCGACGTCCGTTCCCGAGTACATGGTTCCCTCCGCCTTCGTGCAGATGGACGAGATTCCGTTGACCGTCAACGGCAAGCTCGATCGGCGTGCTCTGCCGGAGCCCGCGGTGGTGGCCACGGCGTTCCGCGCGCCGTCGACACCGATCGAGGAAATCGTCGCGGGAGTGTTCGCGGACGTGCTCGGTGTCGCGCGCGTGGGTATCGACGACGACTTCTTCTCGCTCGGCGGAAACTCCCTGATCGCAACGCAGGTGGTGTCTCGGCTCGGTAGTGCCTTGGACGCGACGGTTCCGGTGCGGCTGTTGTTCGAAGCCTCGTCTGTCGGCGACCTGGCTGCACGCGTCGAGTCCGCCGTCGGAGGTGGGCGCACCGAACTGGTCGCCCGCGAACGGCCGGCGAACGTGCCGTTGTCCTTGGCGCAGCAGCGTATGTGGTTCCTCAACCGCTTCGACAGTGCGTCGACGGCGTACAACATCCCGATGGCACTTCGCCTGTCGGGCCGCCTCGACGAGGACGCGTTCTCCGCGGCCATCGGTGACCTCGTGGCACGCCACGAGACGCTCCGGACGGTCTACCCGGAAACGGACGGTGGTGCCGTACAGCGGGTGCTCTCGTCCGAGCGTGCCGGTATCTCGTTGCACATCGAGGATGCCGATCCGGCGTCGGTGACGGAGAAGGTGATGGCGCTGGCCGCCACCCGATTCGACGTCACGACCGAGGTTCCGGTACGCGTCACCCTGTTCCGAGTCGGTGCCGACGAGTACGTCGTGGCGATGGTCGTTCACCACATCTCCGCCGACGGTTCGTCGATGGTTCCGATGACGACCGACCTGATGACCGCGTACGCGGCGAGGACTACGGGCACCGAACCGCAGTGGACCCCACTGCCGGTCCAGTACGCCGATTACGCACTGTGGCAACGCGAGGTTCTCGGTCGAGAAGACGATCCGACGTCGGTCGGCGCGCAACAGTTGGACTACTGGAAGACTGCACTCGCAGACCTGCCGGACCAGCTGACCCTGCCGATCGACAAGCCGCGTCCTGCGGACCAGAGTTTCCGGGGCGGCCGCGTCGAATTCACGGTTCCGGCCGGCACGCACGCCGCGTTGCAGGAGCTCGCTCGCGCACACAATGCGACCGTGTTCATGGCCGTGCACGCGGCGTTCTCGGTACTCCTCGCGCGTTTGTCGGGCATGACCGACATCGCCGTCGGCACACCTATCGCAGGACGCGGAGAAGCGGCGCTGGACAATCTCGTCGGCATGTTCGTCAACACTCTGGTGTTCCGACTCGATGTGGACGGCGGCCGGGACTTCGTGGACCTGCTGGCGCAGGCACGCGAGACGGATCTACGGGCGTTCGCCAACGCGGATGTTCCGTTCGAACGCCTCGTGGAGGTCCTCAACCCCACGCGGTCGACGGCACGGCACCCGCTGTTCCAGGTCGGTTTCTCGTTCCAGAACGTGGCGCAGACGGCCCTCGAGCTCGGTGATCTGACGGTGTCGGCGGTGGATGCGGACTCGGGTAACTCGCAGTTCGATCTGCACCTGATCCTGGCGGACAAGTACGACGACTCGGGTGCGCCTGCGGGCTTCGAGGCGCTGATGACCTACGCGACCGATCTCTTCGAGCCAGAGACGGTCGACGCCGTCGTCGCACGCTTCGTTCGCGTCCTGGACGAGGTCGTGGCGCGGCCGGACGTTCCGGTCGGAGACATCGACATCACCTCGCCCGGCGAACGCGTCGAGCTGGTGTCGACATGGAACGACACCGCTCGGGACATCGGGGCGGACCGAACTCTCGTCGATCTGTACGACGAGCAGGTACGGCGCACCCCGGACGCGACCGCGATCGTGTTCGACGGTGTCTCGATCACCTACGCCGAGTTCGACGCTCGCGTCGAGCGCGTCGCGCGGTCGCTCGTCGAGCGCGGCGTCGGACCCGAAAGCCTGGTAGGACTAGCCATTCGACGGTCCACCGATCTCGTGGTCGCGATGTACGCGATCGTCAAGGCCGGGGGTGCGTACGTTCCTCTCGATCCAGATCAGCCGATCGAACGGACCGAGTACATCCTGTCCGTGGCGGCACCGGTCTGCGTGATCACCACGGCACGCGAGAACGTCGACATCGACGGCTCCGTCGATCTGGCGGATCTCGAGAAGGACGCGGATGCAGGCCGGACGACGGACGCGCGCGCGCTTCGCAGTGACAACCGCGCGCTTCGCAGTGACAACCGCGCGCTTCGCGCTGACAACACGGCGTACGTGATCTTCACCTCCGGGTCGACCGGTAAGCCGAAGGGCGTCGCGGTTTCTCACGGCGCCATCGTCAACCAGTTGGTGTGGAAGCACGCGGAATTCGGGATGAACTCGTCGGATTCGGTGCTGCTCAAGACCGTCGCGACGTTCGATCTCTCGGTGTGGGAGTTCTGGTCCGCTCTCACCGTCGGTGCATCCGTGGTGATCGCCTCGGCCGACGGTCACCGTGATCCGGACTACCTGCTGGGTCTGCTTCGTGACTCCGAGGTGACGACACTGCACGTGGTGCCGTCGATGTTGTCGATGCTGACCACGGTGTCCGACGGTGCACTGCCACCGACGCTGCGGCGAGTCCTGGCGATCGGTGAAGCACTGCCCGCGGCTACCGCGTCGGCGCTGAAGAAGGCGAGTTCCGCGGAGCTGTACAACCTGTACGGGCCCACCGAGGCGGCGGTGTCGATCACCTCGCACCGCGTCGTCGACGGTGACACCACGACGGTTCCGATCGGAAAACCGGAGTGGAACAGTCGGGTTCACGTTCTCGATGCGCGTCTGCAGCCCGTTCCCGTCGGCGTCAGCGGTGAGCTCTACCTGGCGGGATCTCAGCTGGCGCGTGGCTACCACGGTCGGGTCGATCTGACAGCCGATCGATTCGTCGCGAATCCGTATGCGAGCTCGGAACGTATGTACCGAACGGGCGACATCGTGCGGTGGACGCGCTCGGGTGAGCTGGAGTACATCGAGCGTGCGGACTTCCAGGTCAAGGTTCGCGGATACCGCATCGAACTCGGTGAAATCGAATCTGCCTTGCGCGGAATGGATTCCGTTCGCGACACCGCCGTGACCGTCTACAACGACGGACGCACCGGTGACCAGCTGGTGGCGTACGTCGTGCCGAACCTCGCCGGGGGCGAAGACGGCACAGATGCCGAGACGATTCGGATGGAGCTGACCCGAACCCTCCCGTCGTACATGGTTCCGTCGGTGTACGTGATGCTGGATGCGTTGCCGCTGAACGCCAACGGCAAGCTCGATCGCGCAGCACTGCCGGAGCCGGAGACGACCGTCGGGGAGTTCAGGGCCCCGACCAATCCCATCGAGGAAGTCGTCGCACGAACGCTGTCCGACGTGCTCGGTCTCGGTCGTGTCGGGTTGGACGACGACTTCTTCGCACTGGGCGGAAACTCCCTGATCGCGACGCAGGTGGTGTCCAGACTGGGCGCAGCCCTCGATACCCGCATTCCGGTGCGGACGATCTTCGAAGCGTCGTCGGTGGAGGCGCTCGCCGCACGGGTTCAGCCACTCGTCGGTGGCGGGGCGCGGGTTCCGCTCGCTCCGCGCACCCGGCCGGACGCGGTTCCGCTGTCGCTTGCGCAGCAACGCATGTGGACCATCAATCAGGTGGACACCTCGTCGGCTGCGTACAACATCCCGGCAGCCATACGGTTCACCGGTGCGCTGAACACGGCAGCGTTCGCAGCCGCCATGGCCGATGTGATCGAACGTCACGAAGTGCTCCGGACGCGGTACCCGGACAGTGAGGACGGACCGATCCAGCTGATCGGTTCGGTGTCGGACGCTCTGCCGGATCTGACGCCGATCCCCGTCACGGAGAGCGACGTCTTCGGCCGCGTCGGCGCGATCCTCGGTGAAGGCTTCGACGTGACGAGCGAGGTGCCGGTTCGTGCGGCTCTGTTCGCCCTGTCCGACACCGATCACGTGTTCGCGCTCGTTGCGCATCACATCACGGCAGACGGGTTCTCGATGCGCCCGCTCATCCGCGACGTGATGCTGGCGTACACCTCTCGTGCCGCGGGGGATGCTCCGCAGTGGGCACCGTTGCCGGTGCAGTACGCGGACTTCAGCCTGTGGCAGCGCGAGGTGCTCGGTAGTGAGGACGACCCGGACAGTGCACTCGGCGGCCAGCTCGCGTTCTGGACTCGTGAGTTGGCGGGGCTTCCGGACCTGTTGCCCTTGCCGACCGATCATCCGCGACCGGCACGGCAGTCGACGATCGGTGAGGCGTACGAGTTCACCCTCGGTGCCGATATCGCAGGACGTATCGAGAAGACAGCTCGCGAGCACAACGCGACCGTCTTCATGGTTGTCCACAGTGCATTGGCTGTGCTGCTGTCCAGGCTCAGCGGTACCGACGACATCGCTGTCGGAACGCCGACGGCGGGCCGAGGCGAGGAAGCCCTCGACGATCTGGTCGGCATGTTCGTCAACACCTTGGTGTTGCGTTCGTCCGTGCAGGGCGGGTCGACGTTCTCCGAGTTGTTGGCGGACACGCGTGACCGCGACCTGGCGGCCTTCGGCAACGCCGACGTGCCGTTCGAGCGGCTCGTCGAGCAGATGGGTAGAACGCGATCCAGTGCGTATTCCCCGCTGTTCCAGGTGATGCTGACGTTCCAGAACGCTGTCAGCGGCACGTTCGAGCTGCCAGGGCTCGAGGTGTCGACCCTGGCTGCAGACGAGGATCAGGCCAAGTTCGACCTGCAGTTGACCGCAATCGAGCAGTTCGACGAGTTCGGTGCGCTCACCGACATTCGGGCGCTCCTGAACTACGCGACCTCGATCTTCACGAGATCGACCGTCGAGAAGATCGCGGACAGGTTCAGGCGCATCCTCGACACGGTCACCCAGGATCCGTCCGTGACGCTTCGATCGATCGACATCCTGACGGAGTCGGAGCGTGCGGCGCTGACACCGAAACGGGCCCCGCGGACAGTGGACGACCTTCCGTCGCTGGTGTCGGAGGCTGCGTCGGCGAGCCCCGCGGCGACGGTTCTGACGCACGAGGGGCGTGAGATCTCGTTCGAGGAGTTGTCGGACAAGCTCGCGTCGGTGTCCAAGGCTATGGGTGCCACCCTCAAGCCCGAGGCGTTGGTCACCGTTGCACTGTCGCAGTTGGTGCCTGGAATCCTCCCTGCGCTCGGTGCTCAGGGGTACGCGCAAGCGGTAGCGACGATGATCTCCGCGGCCGAGGACGTGGTCGACAGCTGACCCACGACGACAGCTGACGTCCTCGCCGAGGAATTCCTCGGCGGGAGAGGGGGACGTCGGCTGCTGTCGTGGGAGTAGGGATAATCGACCGGGTATTCGACGCGTGTCGTGATCAAGAGGAGAAGTAGATGGTGTCTGGTGGATCCGGTTCGCACTCGACGGCGATCGAAGATCTACCTGGGCTCGTCGACCGTGTCGTCGCGGCCGAGCCTGAGCGGACCGTCGACATCGGCGGCAATGTCGTGTCCTACGGTGCCGTCCAACTCGAGCTGACGAACCTGGACGCTGCCATGGGCGGGGTTCTCGGCGCCGACGCCCTCGTTCCGCTGGCGCTGTCGACGCTCGCTCCGGGAGCCGTCGAGTCGGCCGAAGGTGGTCTGGAGTCCGTCGTCGCCGCGATCGTGGGCGACGTGCGTTCGGTTCTCGGCGCGGACGCCTCGGAGACGGGTCCAGGGGAACACGTCACCCTGGCCACTCGTTTCCGCGAGCGAGCAGACCGCACTCCGGACGCCGTTGCCCTCGAGTTCGACGGCCGGACACTGACGTACGGCGAGTTCTCTTCTCATGTCGATCGCTTGGCTCGTCGACTCGTCGAACTGGGGGTCGGCCCCGATGTCCGAGTCGGCCTGTCCATCTCCCGCTCCGTGGACCTTCTGGTGGCGATGTACGCGATCGTCGAGGCGGGCGGCGCCTACGTCCCCATCGATCCGGGTCACCCTGCGGAGAGAATCGCCTACGTCGTCGGCATCGCCGAACCGCTGCTCGTGCTCACCACGTGGGGGGAGCACGTGGCGCTGCCGGACGGTGTCCCGGTTCTGTCGGTGGACACTGAGCCGCTCGACGACTACTCGTCCGATCCGTTGACCGACGACGAGCGGCCGTCCGGTCCGGCACGTCCGAGCAACACCGCCTACGTCATCTTCACCTCCGGCTCCACGGGACGACCCAAAGGTGTCGCCGTCTCGCACGACGCAATCGTGGCGAACCTCGATTGGCGACAGGCGGCCTACCCGTTGTCGGACGCCGACGTCGTTCTGCAGAAGACACCGTTCACGTTCGACGTATCGGTGTGGGAGTTCTTCTGGCCGCTGCAAGCAGGGGCAAGGTTGGTGATCGCGGCGCCGGACGGTCATCGCGACCCCGCCTACATCGCCGATACGATGCGTGCGCACGGGGTGACCACCACTCACTTCGTGCCCTCGATGTTGACGGTCTTTCTCGGCCAGTTCGACGGTTCGGACGAGCGGAACAGCCTGCCGGCACTGAAGCAGGTGTTCGCGTCCGGTGAGGCACTTCCGGCCAGCTCCGCTCGCCGGTTCCACGAGCTGTTCGACGCGGAACTGCACAACCTCTACGGCCCGACCGAGGCCGCTGTGGACGTGACCTTCCACCGGACCGGCAGTGCCGACGCGGTGTCCGTTCCGATCGGTTCGGCGGTGCCGCGCACCGAACTGCACGTACTCGACGAAGGCTTGAACCCTACGCCGCCCGGGGTGCCGGGTGAGCTCTATCTGTCGGGCGTGCAATTGGCGCGTGGATACCTTGGCCGCCCGGATCTGACGGCCGACCGCTTCGTCGCGAACGTGAACTCCTCGACCGGCGAGCGGATGTACCGCACCGGCGACCTCGTGCGGTGGAACAACGACGGGGTGTTGGATTACCTGGGGCGCACCGACTTCCAGGTCAAACTTCGTGGTCTGCGTATCGAGCTCGGCGAGATCGAGGCAGCGCTGCTCACGCTGGACGATGTTCGTCAGGCCGTGGTGGTCGTCGTCTCCGACGAGTCCGACAACGGAGTCGACGACAGGTTGGTGGCGTACGTCGTCACCTCGACGGGTACGGCGGACTCCGAGCAGTTGGCGGCCGGAATTCGTGGCACGTTGCCGGACTACATGGTGCCGGCCGTGTTCGTCGCGCTCGACGAGTTTCCGCTCAACGCCAGCGGAAAGCTCGATCGCAAGGCACTTCCCGTGCCCGGCTCCGCAGACCTGGCGACCGAGTACCGCGCCCCCGAAAACGACGTCGAGCGCGCGATCGTCGCCGTGTTCGAGGACGTTCTCGGTGTCGACCGGGTTGGCGTCGACGACGACTTCTTCGCGCTGGGCGGCAACTCGCTGAGCGCGACGCGCGCGGTCGCTCGCGTCAACGCGGACGCGAAGGTCAAGGTCGACGTCCGCGGTTTCTTCGACACGCCCACGGCCGCGGGACTCGCCGCCTCGGTGGAGAGCGCCCTGGCGTCGGGAACATCGTCCACGGCCGTGCCCTTGAGTCGACGCGAACGTCCCGACGTCGTCCCCTTGTCGATGGCACAGCAGCGCATGTGGTTTCTCAATCGACTGGACCCGACGTCGGCCGTCGACAACATCCCCGTCGCGATCCGGTTGTCCGGCGAGCTGGACAAGGATGCGCTGACCACGGCAGTCGACGACGTGGTCGAGCGCCACGAGGTGCTTCGAACGTTCTACCCCGACACCGACGGCGTCGGTCGTCAGGTCGTCGCGGACATCGGTGACCGCACGCCGGAGCTCGAGACCGTCGTCGTGAGTGAGCAGACCGTTCTGGACCGAGTCGTCGAGCTGGTGTCGGCAGGCTTCGACGTGACGTCCGAGGTTCCCGTCCGGTTGACACTGTTGGAACTGGAGCCGAGCGAACACGTACTCGTCGTAGTCGCGCATCACATTGCAGCAGACGGTTTCTCGATGGTTCCACTCACCCGGGACATCGTGTCCGCATACGTGGCACGCACAGCAGGGGCGGCACCGGAATGGGCGCCACTCGAGGTGCAGTACGCCGATTACTCGCTGTGGCAGCGAGAGGTACTCGGATCGGACGACGATCCGACGTCGCTCATCGCCGAGCAGGAACGATTCTGGATCGGCGCACTCGCCGATATTCCGGTCCAACTCGATCTGCCGTCGGACCGACGTCGACCGGCTGTGGCGTCGGGCCGCGGCGCGAACTACTCGGCCTTCATCGACGCCGAGATGCGGCGCAGGGTCGAGACACTGGCCTCGGCCCGAGGCGCCACCCCGTTCATGGTGGTGCACGCCGCACTCTCGGTATTGCTGGCGAAGCTGTCGGGCACGTCGGACATCGTGGTCGGGACCCCGGTCGCGGGTCGAGGGGAGCAGGTACTCGACGAGTTGGTCGGCATGTTCGTCAACACGTTGGTGTTGCGAGCCGACGTCCAGGACCGCCGAAGCTTCACCGAGTTGCTGACTTCCGTCAGAGACACCGATCTCGATGCGTTCGCGCACGCGGACGTACCGTTCGAGCGACTCGTCGAGGTTCTGGACCCGGCTCGGTCGCAGGCCCGTCATCCGCTCTTCCAGGTCCTCCTGGTGTTCCAGAACGTCGGTTCGACCGATCTTCGGCTCCCCGGTCTCACGGTGTCGGGCGTGGAGTTCGACACCGCTGTCGCGAAGACGGACCTGCAGGTGACCGTCTCCGATCGGGGGGACGGGTGGTCGCTCGATCTGACCTACGCCACCGATCTCTTCGACGAAGCAACGGTCGCGGACATGGCGCGACGGTTCCTCCTCGTGCTGGACTCGGCCGTTGCTGCGCCCGATGTGCCGGTGGCGTCCGTGGACATCGTCGACGAGTCCGAGCGGACTCGGGTGCTGCACGAGTGGAATGCAACCGATCACGTCGTCTCCGACGTCTCCCTGCTCGACGGGTTCCACCGGACAGTGGAGGCGTCTCCGCATGCGCGGGCACTGCAGTTCGGTGACGAGTCGCTGACGTACGCCGAGTTCGCCTCCCGGGTCGCTCGGCTCGCGCGGTACCTGCTCCGACGGGGTGTCGGTCCGGAAGTACTGGTCGCGGTTGCGATTCCACGCTCGCTCGACATGATGGTCGCGGTGTACGCGGCGCTCGAGGCCGGCGGTGGGTACGTACCGATCGACCCGAGCCAGCCGGTCGAACGAAACCGGTACATTCTCGAGACCTCGCGCGCCTCCGTCGTACTGACGACCTCCGAAGCCGATGTGGCCGGTGGAGTTGCCGAGACCGTTCGCCTCGACGAACTGGATCTGTCCGAGTTGTCGGGCGCCCCGCTGTCCGGCGTCGATCGCCGAGCGCCCCGAGGCGACAACGTCGCCTACGTCGTGTTCACCTCCGGTTCGACCGGAAGGCCGAAGGGCGTCGCCGTCTCGCATTCGGCCGCAGCGAACCAGACAGCGTGGTTCGCTTCCGAATACGGGATCGACAGTCAGGACTCGGTGCTTCAGAAGACGCCGTTCACCTTCGACGTCTCGGTGTGGGAGTTGTTCGTGCCGCTCGCATCCGGGGCGAGACTCGTCGTCGCGATTCCGGACGGTCATCGCGATCCGGCCTATCTGGTGGACGTGGTCGAATCGGAGGGAATCACCGCGCTGTCCTTCGTGCCGTCGATGGTCGGTGCGTTCCTGGGAGAGTCGGTCGGCCGCGACCTCTCGGCTCTCCGCCTGATCCAACTGGCCGGCGAGGCATTGCCGACCTCGACGGTGACCGCGCTGTCGAAGGTGACCGATGCATCGGTGCACAACCTCTACGGGCCAACGGAATTCACGGTTCATGCGACTGCCCGCTCGGTCTCCGGCGCGGAGGTTCCAGCTGACGCATCCATACCCATCGGCACCCCGGTGTGGAACACGGCTGCGTACGTACTCGACGGCAGTCTTCATCCGGTACCGGTAGGTGTCGCAGGTGAGCTGTATCTGTCCGGGCGGCAGATCGCGCGCGGGTACTACGGTCGACCCGATCTGACGGCCGACCGGTTCCTCGCCGATCCGTTCGGCGGCGGGAGGATGTATCGCACCGGCGACCTCGTGCGCTGGAACCACCAAGGCGACCTCGAGTACATCGGCCGAACCGATTTCCAGGTGAAGCTGCGAGGACTGCGTATCGAACTGGGCGAGATCGACACTGTCGCCCGTACCGTTCCCGGCGTCGCGGATGCAGTTGCCGTCGTGCGCAACGACCGGATAGCGCTCTACGTCGCGTCACCGGCGAGCGACCGCGTGGACGCGGCCGAACTGCGCGAGACACTGGGACGTGAACTGCCGTCCTACATGGTGCCGGCCGCGATCGTCGAACTCGACGAGTTCCCGGTCAATTCCGCCGGAAAGCTGGACCGTGGAGCACTACCCGAACCGCAGGTGGAAGCGGCGGAATTCCGCGCGCCGTCGACCCCCGTCGAGGAGATCGTCGCGAGCGTGTTCGGTGAGGTGCTGGGGGCCGAACGTGTAGGAGTCGACGACGACTTCTTCTCGCTCGGCGGAAACTCGTTGATCGCAACACGAGTCGTGTCACGGCTGGGTGCTGCGCTGAACACGACGGTTCCGGTTCGACTGATGTTCGAGACCTCGACCGTCGCAGCCCTGGCGACACGGATCGAGAGCGAGGCAAGCGGTGGGGCACGAGTACCTCTCGCCCCGCGTCCGCGGCCCGATCGTGTGCCACTGTCCTTGGCGCAGCAGCGCATGTGGTTCCTCAACCGACTGGACACGGAGTCGGCGGTAAACAACATCCCGGTCGCGATCCGGTTGTCCGGTCTGCTGGACAGACACGCACTGCACGTCGCGGTCGCCGACGTCCTGGCCCGCCACGAATCTCTGCGGACGGTGTACCCAGAGGTGGACGGGGTGGGCAGCCAGGAAGTCGTGCCGACTCGCGCTGTCATCCCCGACCTCGCCCCCATCCCGATAGACGCCGACGAGCTTCCGGCAGCGATCGAGGAGACCGTGCTCGCTGGTTTCGACGTCACCGGGCGAGCGCCGTTCCGCGCGAGCCTGTTCGAGGTGTCGTCGACCGAGCATGTTCTGGTGTTCGTCGTCCACCACATCGCCGCGGACGGGTACTCGCTCGGTCCGCTGACGCGAGACGTCGTCCGGGCCTACACCGCACGAGCGGCAGGGCTGGACAACGATTGGGAACCTCTTGCCGTCCAGTACGCCGACTACACGCTCTGGCAGCGGGAAGTGCTCGGCTCCGAGGACGATCCCGATTCGATCATCTCCGCGCAGAAGGACTACTGGCAGAGCACTCTCACCGGGCTCCCCGCTCAGTTGGATCTGCCGTTCGACCGTCGCCGTCCGGCCGTGGCGAGCAATCGTGGTCGAACCCACCGGTTCGAGGTTTCCGGCGAGCTTCGCGCGTCCGTGGAACGGATCGCGCAGGAGTACCGAGCCACTCCGTTCATGGTGGTGCACGCTGCGTTGTCCGTCCTGCTCGCTCGACTGTCGGCAACGTCGGACATCGCCATCGGTGCGCCCATCGCCGGCCGCGGTGACGCAGCGCTCGACGACATGATCGGTATGTTCGTCAACACCCTCGTCCTGAGGACGGACGTGGATGCCGCGGCATCCTTCGAGGACCTGCTCGACACGGTGCGCCGCACGGATCTCGCTGCATTCGCGAACGCCGACATACCGTTCGAACGCCTCGTGGAGATACTCGACCCGGCTCGGTCCGCGGCTCGTCACCCACTCTTCCAGGTAGCACTCTTCTTCCAGAATCTCGGCCGATCCTCGTTGGAGTTGCCGAATCTGTCCGTGTCGGCAGTCGACTTCGACGCCGGGATCGCCAAGTTCGATCTGCAGGTCGCGGTCAGCGAGCCCGTCGACGGCAGTGGATGGTCCGTCGAATTCACTTATGCAACCGATCTTTTCGATCCGGCGTCCGTCGAGATGCTCGAACGGCGATTCCTCCGCGTTCTCGAGCAGGTCACCGACGAGCCGACGGTGACCGTCGGCGATATCGATCTGGTCGCTGCGGACGAGGCGGAACTGCTCGTTGCCGGATGGAACGAGACCGGACGAACCGTCGACGATGCGATGCTGCTCGACCGGTTCGCCGACGCTGCGCGCGAGACACCGAACGCCGTCGCGGTGGTCTACGAGGACGAATCTCTGACGTACGGCGAATTCGCCACGAGGGTGGATGAACTCGCGCGCGTGCTGGTGGACGCAGGCGCGGGGCCCGACGCCTTGGTCGCCATCGCGGTGCGCCGATCGATCGACCTGGTCGTCGGAATGTATGCGGTGCTGCGTGCGGGCGCAGGCTTCGTCCCCATCGACCCCGACCACCCGGTGGAGCGAATCGACTACATACTCGGTGCCGCACAACCGGTCTGCGTCCTCGTGCGCGGTCGGGACCTGTTCACACCTCCCGGGGCCGTCCGAGTGATCGACGTGGACTCCGCGCCGGCCGAGTTCCGGGGCGGCAAGGACGTGGTCCTGCCGCCTTCTCCGGTGTCTGCCGAGTCCGTCGCATACGTGATCTTCACGTCCGGGTCCACCGGCCGTCCCAAGGGCGTAGCAGTGAGTCACCGCGCGATCGTGAACCAGATGGAATGGATGCAGTCCGAGTACTCGCTCGACGCGTCGGACGTGTATCTGCAGAAGACCGCGACGACGTTCGACGTCTCGCTCTGGGGATTCTTCCTTCCACTGAGAGTGGGAGCACAACTGGTGCTCGCCACCCCCGATGGTCATCGCGACCCGCGCTACCTCGCCGAGGTGATCTCGCAGCGACACGTGACGGTCACGGACTTCGTTCCCACGATGCTGTCGGTGTTCGCATCGGCGGTAGGGCGTGCGGCGCTTCGGTCCGTGCAGCAGATCTTCGTCATCGGTGAAGCTCTTCCCGGAGAAGCGGTCCGTGACTTCGCGCGTGTCTCGGACGCGCGGGTGCACAACCTGTACGGCCCCACCGAGGCGGCCGTGTCGATCACGTACGCGGACGTGACCGACACCGCGATCGGCTCGGCTGTCACCATCGGGCGACCCGAGTGGAATTCCGCTGTCTACGTGCTCGATTCACGACTCCGGCCGGTCCCGGTCGGAGTTCCGGGCGAGCTCTACCTTGCCGGCGTCCAGCTCGCGCGTGGCTACCACGGTCGAGTCGACCTGACGGTCGATCGATTCGTGGCCAATCCGTTCGTGTCTCGCTCGTCCTCGGCCAGCAGCCGGATGTATCGGACGGGCGACCTCGTGGTGTGGCAATCCGACGGCACGCTCGAGTACATCGGTCGCACCGATTTCCAGGTCAAGTTCCGTGGGCAACGTATCGAGTTGGGTGAAATCGAGGCCGCGCTCGCTGCACACCCGCGGGTGGGCTTGTCCGCCGCTGCGGTGGTGCAGACGAACACCGGTGACCAACTCGTCGGATACGTCGTTCCTGCGTCCGGCGAAGACACCGACCTCGACATCGACGAACTGCGCGATTCGCTTGCCGCGGCGCTGCCTCGCTACATGATTCCCGGTGCGATCCTCACGCTCGACGAGTTCCCGTTGAACACCTCCGGCAAGCTGGACCGGAAGGCGCTCCCCGCCCCGGCGGTCCACGCCACGCAGTTCCGAGCACCTCGCACACCGATCGAGGAGATCGTCGCAGACGTCTTCGCGGACGTACTCGGTCTCGAACGGGTCGGTCTCGACGACGACTTCTTCGAATTGGGCGGTAACTCGCTCGTTGCGACTCAGCTCGTGTCCCGACTCGGAGTCGCCCTCGACAGTCGAGTTCCGGTGCGCATGGTCTTCGATGCGTCTTCGGTCGAATCCCTTGCGGCACGCGTGGAGTCGGGCTCCGGCGCCCGCCCCGCTCTGACCCCCCGCCCGCGACCGGACCGCATTCCACTGTCGCCTGCGCAGCAGCGCATGTGGTTCCTGAACCGTCTGGAGCCCGAGTCGGCGGTGAACAACATTCCGGCGGCGGTGCGATTGAGCGGTGCACTCGACGTCGATGTGTTGCGTGCAGCGATCGACGATGTCGTCGCTCGCCACGAAAGTCTGCGCACGGTGTACCCGGAATCTTCCGGAACCGGAATCCAGGTGGTCCTTCCTGCCACGGCTGTTCGACCGGATTTCCGGGTGGAGCAGGTGTCCGAGGCCGACGTGGTCTCTGCGGTCACCACGATCGTGTCCGAAGGATTCGACGTCACCCGGTCGGTGCCGGTTCGAATTCGGCTGCTGGACCTCGGCAGTGACGAGTACGTGCTGGTCGTCGTTGCTTATCACATTGCGGCCGACGGCTTCTCGATGATGCCGTTGATCCGAGACGTGGTGACGGCCTACGTGGCGCGCGCAGCAGGCGACGAGCCGGGATGGTCGCCCCTGCCGGTGCAGTACGCGGACTACACGTTGTGGCAGCGCGAAGTGCTGGGGTCCTCGGACGATCCGACGTCACCCATGGCTGCCCAGGAACGGTACTGGTTCGAACGGTTGCGTGATGCTCCGGACGAGCCGGCACTACCGGTCGATCGTTCCCGTCCCGCCGTGGCCAGTGGGCGGGGTGCCGCCCACCGCTTCACCATCGACGCGGAGACAGTGGCAGCCATCGATTCCGTGGCAACCCGTGCCGGCGTGACTCCGTTCATGGTGGTGCACGGTGCGCTGGCGGTGTTGTTGTCGCGGGTGTCCGGTGAATCCGACGTGGTGTTGGGCACTCCGATCGCCGGTCGCGGTGAAGCCGAGCTCGACGACGTGATCGGAATGTTCGTCAACACGCTAGTGCTTCGAACGCCGGTGGCAGGAACCTCGACGTTCGTCGACCTGTTGAAGGTCGTCCGCGAAACGGACCTGTCAGCCTTTGCGCACGCGGACGTTCCCTTCGAGCGTGTCGTCGAGGTTCTCGATCCACCGCGTGTCGGTGGACGACATCCGTTGACTCAGGTGCTGCTCACGTTCCAGAACTTCGCATCCACCTCGTTTTCGCTACCCGGTCTGAAGGCGTCGTCGATCGACTTCGACGCTGCGGTGGCCAAGATGGACCTTCAAGTGACTGTCGGGGAGCCCACTGCAGGCCTCGACGGCGCACCGGTCCGTGAGGCCGAAATCGTCTACGCCACCGACTTGTTCGACGCGTCGACGATCGAACTACTCACCGCGCAGTTCGTCACGGTGCTCGGTGCGGTCGTGGCTGATCCTTCGGTCGTCGTCGGTGATATCGACCTCGTCGACGACGCGGAGCGAAGCCGATTGCTGGTGGAGCTGAACTCGACCGGTCACGATCTGGATCCGTCGGCGACGCTGGTCTCGATGTTCGAGTCACGCGTGTCGATCTCGCCGAATGCAGTGGCGTTGACCTACGAGGGCGAGTCGGTCTCATACCGAGAACTCGACTCGCGTGCGAACCGCCTCGCGCGGTACCTCGTCGAGCGAGGCGTCGGTCCGGGCGGAACGGTGGCAGTAGCGGTCGGCCGATCGATCGAGCTCATGGTCGGTATCTACGCGGTGCTGAAGGCAGGGGCCGCGTACGTTCCGGTCGACCCGTCGCAGCCGAACGACCGAATCTCCTACATCCTCGACACCGCGGCCACCGCGCTGACCCTGACGACGACGCGTGATCGCGGAGAACTCGCGGGCGACGACGTGGTCGTGCTGGACGACCTGGTGGTTCTGGACGACCTGGTGGTGCCGGACGATCTGGACACGAGTGTCCACCCCGACCGCCCCCTCACCGACGCCGAGCGCACGGGAGCACTCACCCCTCGCGATCCCGCGTACGTTCTGTTCACCTCCGGTTCCACCGGAAAGCCCAAGGGCGTCGTCGTCGAGCACCGTTCGATCGTCAACCGTCTGGTGTGGATGCAGGACGAGTACGAGCTGACGGTGGACGACACCGTGGTGCAGAAGACGCCGACGACGTTCGACGTGTCCGTGTGGGAACTGTTCTGGCCGTTGCAGATCGGCGCCCGACTGGTGATCGCACGGCCGGACGGGCACCGTGATCCGAAGTACGTCGCAGAGCTGATCGCCGCGGAACGGGTGAGTGTGGCGCACTTCGTTCCGTCGATGCTCGGGGTGTTCGCCGCCGAGCCGTCTGCGGCGTCGGACAGGTCTCTGCGGATCGTGTTCTCGTCGGGTGAAGCCTTGCCGACGTCGACGGCGCGTGCTCTCGCCGAGGTTCTTCCGTCCACCCGATTGGTGAACCTGTACGGACCGACGGAAGCGGCTGTCGACGTTACCTTCCATGAGGTCTCCGAAGCTGATATCGCCGCCGTCCCGATCGGTCGACCGGTCTACAACACGCAGGTGTACGTTCTGGACGCGCGACTGAACGCGGTCGGCGTCGGCGCAGTCGGCGAGTTGTATCTCGGTGGCGTGCAACTGGCACGCGGATACTCGTCCCGTCCCGATCTCACCGCGGACCGATTCGTCGCGAACCCGTTCGGCGACGACGGCGCGCGGCTCTACCGCACCGGCGACCTCGTGCGGTGGAACTCCGCCGGCGAGATCGAGTACATCGGACGGTCGGACTTCCAGGTCAAACTGCGCGGATTGCGCATCGAACTCGGAGAGATCGAATCCTCTGTGCTGCGATCGGATTCGGCTGGACAGGCGGTCGTTCTGGTCCGTGGTGACCGGCTGGTCGCCTATGTCGTTCCCGCAGCAGGTCGAGTCGTCGACGTGGACGCGATCCGGCGCACCGTCTCGGAGTCGTTGCCCGAGTACATGGTGCCCGCGGCGTTCGTCGTGCTCGACGAGTTCCCCCTCGGCTCAGCGGGCAAGCTCGACCGCAAGGCGCTGCCGGACCCGGCGCCCCAGCTGTCGGAGTTCCGTGAACCGACTTCCGAGGCCCAGGTCACGGTTGCCAGTGTCTTCACCGAGGTCCTGGGGCTCGAACGGGTCGGTCTCGACGACAACTTCTTCGACCTCGGCGGCAACTCGCTCATCGCTACCCAGGTCGTGTCCCGTGTCGGCGCGGCGCTCGATGCGTCGATTCCAGTCAGAACACTGTTCGATTTCTCGACGGTCGAGTCCTTCGCCGCCGCAGTCGAGAGTCTGGCCGGCACGGGTAGCCGGGCACCTCTGGTCGCGACCGAGCGTCCGGCGCGACTGCCGCTGTCGCTGGCGCAGCAGCGCATGTGGGTGCTGAGCACCATCGACCCGGAGTCGAGCGCGTACAACATCCCCCTCGCGGTGCGGTTGACCGGTGAGCTGGACCACGATGCGCTTGCCGCAGCGATCGCCGATGTCGTCGCTCGTCACGAAACCCTGCGTACGACCTACCCGTCGGACGCCGACGGCCCGGAGCAGAAGATCCTGTCACCGCAGGAGGTCGTCTTCGACCTGCGTCCTACAGTCGTCGACGGTGAAGCAGGGGCGTTCGAGGCAGTCGCCCAGCTGGTTCTCGGAGGATTCGACGTCGCGTCGGCGGTACCGGTTCGTGTGGGGTTGGTTCAGCTGAGCCCGACCGAGCACGTGCTTGCTCTCGTCGTCCATCACATCTCCGCCGACGGCGCCTCGATTGCGCCGCTCGCCCGGGATGTCATGGTGGCCTACTCGGCCCGGACGCAGGGCACTCCGCCGATGTGGACTGCGCTCTCCGTGCAGTACGCGGACTTCGCGCTGTGGCAACGCCAGGTGCTCGGCGACACGACCGTGGAGGGATCGCCGGCGTCGACACAGCTCGAGTACTGGAAGCAGACCCTCTCGGGAGTTCCGGAGGCTGTCGATCTACCGACCGACCGTCCGCGTCCGCCGACCCAGTCGATGCGAGGGCACTCGACACCGTTCCATGTCGATCGCGCAGCGCATGCAGGATTGATCGACTTCGCGCGTGATCGTGGCACCTCGCTCTTCATGATCGTGCACGCTGGTCTGGCTGTTCTGCTCGGCCGTCTCAGCGGCAGCAGCGACATCGTCGTCGGAACCCCGGTGGCGGGACGCGGAGCCGCCGAACTCGACGATCTGGTGGGCATGTTCGTCAACACCCTCGCGCTGCGCACCCAAGTCGACTTCGGTGGAACGTTCTCCGGTTTGGTCGACGACGTGCGGTCGGTCGACCTCGGTGCATTCGGGAACGCCGACCTGCCGTTCGAGGAGATCGTCGACGCCGTGGTGCCGGCACGGTCTCAGGCACGCCACCCGATCTTCCAGGTTGCCCTGTCGTTCCAGAACCTCGAACGGGTGAAGTTGGAACTGCCGGGACTCTCGGTGGAAGGCCTGGAGGCGGGCGAGCTCGGCGCGAAGTTCGACCTGCAGTTCACCGTCGAGTCCAGGATGGACGACGCCGGCGAACCTGCCGGACTGTTCGGCTCGCTGCTGTACGCCACCGACCTGTTCGACGAGCAGACTGCGGCGTCGTTCGCAGACCGACTGACGCGCATCCTCACCGCTGTCGCGTCGGATCCGTTCGTGATCGTCGGTGATATCGAGATCATGTCCGCCGAAGAAAGGGCTCGAACCGACGCGCAGACGACCTCGGCTGGGGCGAACGACGCCACGGCGGTCGCCGTCGAACGGTCGCTGCCGCAGGTGATCGGATCCGTGGTCGAGCTCGATCCGGAGGCTCCCGCGGTCGTGGACAACGGTGACGAGATGTCCTACATCGACATCGAAGGACGGTCGTCCGCGCTGGCGCGTGTCCTGGTCGACCGCGGTGTCGGGCCCGGTGATCGCGTGGTCGTCGACGTCGCGATGTCGGTGGACTGGGTAGTGACCGTGCTTGCGGTCGTGTTCGCGGGTGCCGCCGTGGTGGTGTCGGAGGCGGACACACCCGCTTCGGTACTCGGCACGAGCGCGGATGCGACGTGGGTGATCGGCACCTCCGACTCTCAGAAGAGTGACGGTGCGCAGCTCGTTGCGCTCGACGATCCCGCGGTGTCCGACGCCGTGCAGTCCGCATCGCGTCGTCCGATTGCGTACTCTGCGCGCACCCGACTGCTCGCCGTCGACGACGCGGCTGTCGTCGTGGTCGACGATCGAGCGACCGAGCCGTTCGTGATCGCCCAGAGTGAGTTGGTGGCGTCGTTGCTCGCCGCGGATGCACGATTGTCGATGACGTTCGAGTCCCGGGTGCTCGCGGATGTCGCTGCGGGACGGCTCTGGCATCTGTCCACACTGCTGTCGTCCGCTCTCGTCGGCGCGGCGTGGGTGGTACCAGCGGCCGGCGTCTCGCTGAGCGATGCGGTCCTGGACGACTGGGTCACGCATGCGTTCGTCACCGCGGATCGAGTCGAGGAGCTGTCCGAGGAAGAGTCCGAGGACCTCCAGTTCGTCGTTCTCGTCGACGCACCGACCGAGGGCGAACCCGCGGCACGTGCGATCGGAGAGGCTCGGGTGACTGCAGGCGAACGAGCTTTCGGGCGCGGCTAGGGCGGCGTCTCGGCCCGGCCGGGCGGACCTTACCGCGCAGTAACGTCGTCCGCTCGGCAATCGATGAACGGTTCGGTACGCAATCTGCGGTGCCGAGTGCATCGAACCACCTGTAGTTCGCATACCGGTGCGGATGTAACCGAGCTTCGGCCCCAGGGTCGAGCGTCGATCGAAGGGGCGAAACGGAACGTGTACGTGCAGTCAGCAAAAATGGACATCGTGTACTGCATGGACTGCACCGGCTACCGCACGGACCGCGACGCATGAGCGACGACCGACCCTCGGATGTCGACCGTGCACGGTCGACGCGCAGACCCAGGCCTCCACGACCCCGCAGGGTCCGGAACTCGTCTCCGCTGCTGCCCCAGTTGCTCGCGGCGGCCGTCGAACTGGACCCGTCGCACACCGCGCTGGTAGCGGGAGACGTCGAGCTGTCCTACGCCGAGTTGGATCGTAGATCGTCCCGGATCGCGCGCGTGCTGATCTCGTCCGGAATCGGGCCGGAATCGGTGGTCGCGATCGGGATGACGCGGTCACTCGATTCGGTGCTGTCGGTGTGGTCCGTCGCCAAGACCGGAGCCGCGTTCCTGCCCGTCGACCCCACGTATCCAGCGGACCGTGTGCAGCACATGATCTCGGACTCCGGCGCGCGAGTCGGCCTGACCACCAGTAGGTTTCGGGACTCACTACCCGACGAGTGTGCGTGGACGGTCCTCGACGACGCAGGTTTTCAGACCGAGGTGGCCGGCGTCTCCGACGAACGGATCACGGTGTCGGATCGGACCGCAGTGCTCCGTAGCGACAATCCGGCGTACCTGATCTACACGTCGGGCTCGACGGGACTGCCCAAGGGCGTCGTGGTGACCCATCGTGGACTCGCGGACCTCACGGCCGCGCAGAAGGCCGACTACGGGCTCACCAGCCAGGCCCGCACACTGCACTTCGCATCACCGAGCTTCGATGCGTCGGTGCTGGAGCTGTCGATGGCCGTTGCCGCCGGTTCCACGATGGTCGTGGCACCGACCGACATCTACGGCGGAGCGGAATTGGGTGCCTTCCTTCGACGGAACCGCATCACCCACGCGTTCGTCACACCCGCGGCCCTGGCGTCGGTGGAACCGGTCGACCTGGACGACTTGGTAACCGTCGTGGTCGGCGGTGAAAGCTGCCCACCCGAACTCGTCGAGGCGTGGGCGCCCGGCCGGTCCTTCTTCAACGCCTACGGGCCGACGGAATCAACCGTCGCCAGCACCATCTCTCCGGCATTGAGGCCTGGAGATCCCGTGGTCATCGGCAAGGCGATCGTCGGAACGACAGCGCACGTTCTGGATCGACGGTTGCGCCCCGTTCCGGCCGGCGTCGCCGGTGAGCTGTATCTGGACGGCGCCGGACTGGCGCGTGGGTACGAGTCACGTCCGGGCTTGACCTCGTCTCGCTTCGTCGCGAATCCGTCGGCCGATCAGGGAACACGTATGTACCGAACGGGAGATGTCGTTCGTGTCACGGCATCCGGTGCTCTCGAATATCTCGCGCGGAACGACTTCCAGGTCAAGGTCCGCGGGTTCCGTATCGAACTCGGCGAGATCGACACCGCGTTGTCCTCGCACGACTCCGTGGCGTTCGCGGTGACCGTCGGAGTTCCTGGACCGACCGGAGACACCGCGCTCGTTTCCTACGTCCGTCCGGTCGTAGGCCACGAGATCGATACCGCCCAGCTCACGGCATTCGCCGGTGGTGTGCTGCCCAAACACATGGTGCCCGCATCGATCATGCAGATCGACACCGTTCCGCTCACCCCGTCGGGCAAGCTCGACCGTGACGCGCTTCCCGAACCGGTGTTCGCGAGTCGTCACTATCGTTCTCCCGAAACCGCGTCCGAGCGCGCAGTGGCAGCGGTGTTCTCGACGATTCTCGGGATCGAGCAGGTCGGGCTCGACGACGACTTCTTCGAACTGGGCGGTAATTCCCTGTCCGCGACCAGACTCGCGGCGAGAATCGGCGCTGCCACGGACGTCAACATCGCTGCGGGTGAGGTGTTTCAGGATTCCACGGTCGCCGGGCTCGCTCGGGCTGTCGACGCGCGGGAAGGAGCTGCTCGCCGTATCGCATTGGGAGAGCTGCCGCGTCCTGATCGTATTCCGGTTTCGTTGGCGCAGCAGCGCATGTGGTTCTTGAATCGGTTCGACGCGGAATCGGCTGCGTACAACATTCCCGTCGCGATCCGGTTGTCGGGTGCTCTGGACGTCGATGCATTACGTGCAGCGATCGACGACGTGGTGGCGCGGCACGAGCCGTTGCGGACGTTGTATCCCGAGGACGAGTCGGGGCCGGTGCAGAAAATTCTGCCCGCTGCCCAGGCTGGTGTCGATCTCGAGGTCGTCGATGTCGATCCTGGTGAGATCGTTTCCGTGGTGCGAGCATTGGCGGCGACGTCCTTCGATGTCACCGCTCAGGTGCCGGTTCGGGTGCGGTTGTACCGGTTGTCGGAGACCGAGTACGTGTTGGCGTTGGTGGTTCAGCACATCTCCGCCGACGGTGGATCGATGGGTCCGTTGACCCGCGATGTAATGGTTGCGTACGGTGCTCGGTCTGCCGGTGAGGCTCCGGGGTGGGCGCCGCTGGAGGCTCAATACGCGGACTTCGCGATTTGGCAGCGTGAAGTTCTCGGTTCCGAAGATGATCCGAGATCGGTTGCGTTCGAGCAGTTGTCGTTCTGGAAGCAGGAGCTCGCCGGGCTTCCGGATCAGTTGGAGTTGCCGACGGATCGGCCGCGACCTGCTGTGCAGTCCTTTGCCGGCGGGAAGATCGATTTCTCGATCGACGCCTCGATCCAGGAGTCGTTGACGGGGGCTGCACGGTCGAGCAACGCGACGTTGTTCATGGCGGTGCATGCGGCGTGGGCGAGCGTGTTGGCGCGGCTGTCCGGTTCGGTGGACATCGCAGTCGGGTCGCCGATCGCAGGTCGTGGTGAAGCTGCCTTGGACGAGCTGATCGGAATGTTCGCGAACACGTTGGTCTTTCGGACCGAGGTGGATCCGTCGGCGAGTTTCGAGCGGACGTTGGCTGCTGTGCGCGAGGTGGATGTCCGTGCACTGGCGCACGCGGACGTTCCGTTCGAGCGGCTCGTCGAGGTGCTCAACCCTGCGCGGTCCACCGCACGGCATCCGCTGTTCCAGGTCGGTCTGTCGTTTCAGAACATCGAGAAGGCGGTGCTCGAACTGCCAGGACTGTCGGTGTCCGCGGTCGATGCGGACGCGGAGGTCGCGCAGTTCGATCTGCACCTGATCGTCTCCGACCAATACGACGAGGACGGTACTGCAGCAGGGATGGGCGCCACCCTGAAGTACGCGACGGCGCTGTTCGACGAGGACACCGCCCGGTCGATCGTGGATCGGTTCGTTGCGTTCGTGACTGCGGTGGCGTCGGACCCCGAGGCCGTCGTGGGCGATGTGGACATCATGAGCGTGAGTGAGCGCGAGTTCACGCTGGTGACGTGGAACGAGACGGCGCACGAGATCGATCCGGGGGCGACTCTGGTGACCGCTGTCGACTCGGCGGTGTCGAGTCGCCGGGATGCGATCGCGTTGACGTTCGGGGATCGGTCGTGGTCCTACCGGGAATTCGACGAACGCGTGAATCGTCTTGCTCGGTATCTGATTTCGTGTGGTGTCGGGCCCGAATCCACGGTCGCGGTCGCCATGCGCCGGTCGGAGGTGATGGTGCGGGCGATGTTCGCGGTGGTCAAGGCCGGCGGTGCGTACGTGCCCGTCGATCCGGATCAGCCCGCGGACCGTGTCGAATACATCGTCGGGTCCGCCGCGCCCGTGGTGGTGTTGATCGCCGGTGGAGACGGTGCCGAGTTCGCCCGTGCGTCGATTCCGGCCGGACAGCGGGTCGTGGACGTCGAGAATCTGGACCTCGGCGGCGTCGACGGTACTGCGGTGACGGATGTGGATCGAACGGTGCCGTTGCGTCCGGACAACACCGCGTACGTGATCTTCACGTCCGGTTCGACCGGCCGCCCCAAGGGGGTCGCGGTGTCGCATCGTTCGGTGGTCAATCAGCTCGAATGGACGCGCGCCGAGTACGAACTGGACGAGTCCGACGTCTTCCTGCTCAAGACTGCCGCGACGTTCGACCTGTCGGTGTGGGAGTTGTGGTCGTGGGTGGTCGTGGGTGGTCGCCTGGTGATCGCTACTGCGGACGGGCATCGCGATCCGGTGTATCTGTCGACGCTCGTGCAGCACGAAGCAGTGACGACATTGCACGTCGTGCCGTCGGTGCTCGCGGCGATGGTGGAGGCATCGGGTGGGGCGTTGCCGCCGTCGATCCGACGGGTACTGGCGATCGGCGAGGCGCTGCCCGCATCGACTGCGCGGACGGTGCTCGGCGGCGGAAACCTCCGCTTGGACAATGTGTACGGTCCTACCGAGGCCGCGGTGTCGGTCACGTCGATCCAGCTCGAGCTTCCGATCGACTCCGTCGTACCGATCGGCCGGCCGGAGTGGAATTGTCGTGTAGCGGTGTTGGATTCGCGTCTACATCCGGTTCCTGTCGGCGTCGTGGGCGAGCTGTATCTGTCCGGAGTGCAATTGGCTCGGGGCTATCAGGGTCGGTTCGATCTGACGGCGGATCGTTTCGTCGCCGATCCTGCCGGGAGTGGTGAGCGGATGTACCGCACCGGTGATCTGGTCCGGTGGCGAGCCGACGGAGTGCTCGACTACGTCGGACGCAGTGACTTCCAGGTCAAGATTCGTGGATTCCGAATCGAACTGGGCGAGATCGAGTCCGTGGTCGCCGGAGTGTCCGGAATTCGCGACGTCGCCGTTCTGGCGCGGTCGGACGATCGGTTGGGTGATCGCCTGGTCGCGTACGTCGTGGGATCGTCGGGTGACGTCGATCCAGGTGCGGTGAAAGGGGCGGTGGCCGAACGGCTTCCGTCGTACATGATCCCGGCCGCGTTCGTCGTGCTGGACGAGTTGCCTCGGAACGTCAACGGAAAGCTCGACCGTGCTGCGTTACCCGAGCCCGAGATGGAGGTGCGTGAGTTCCGTGCACCGACATCGCCGACAGAGCAGACGGTGGCCGACGTGTTCGCGGACGTGCTCGGAGTCGAGCAGGTCGGCCTCGACGACGACTTCTTCGAATTGGGTGGCAATTCGTTGGTGGCCACCCAGATCGTGGGTCGGTTGAGCACGGCGGTCGGCTTCCAGGTCCCGTTGCTGTGGATGTTCTCGGGATCGACGGTCGACGCGTTGGCGAGCAGAATCGACGAGGGACCGGCGCATACGGACGCCCGGACAGCATTGGACGTCGTGTTGCCGATACGACCCTCGTCGTCCGGTCGTCGACTGTGGTGTTTCCATCCGATAGTGGGTGTGTCGTGGTCGTTCGGAGGGTTGGCACAGACGCTGGCGTCCGACATCGGCATCACCGCACTGCAGTCACCGGCACTGACGGAGCCCGAGTGGGCTCCGAGATCCATAGCGGACTGGGCCGACAGGTACGTCGACGAAATTCGACGCGTTCAACCGGAGGGTCCGTACGAACTCCTGGGATGGTCGCTCGGGGGTGTCCTGGCTCATGCCGTCGCAGTGCGCTTGCAGCAACAGGGGAGCACTGTTCGGCTCCTGGCGATGATGGACAGCGCGCTGGGCGGATCCCAGGAAGCAGCCGACGTCGCTGCGCGCGCCACCCCCGTGACGATGGCGCATCTGTTCGGCGCACTCTTACCGGACGCCACGTTCGACGGTTCGGACGTCACTGCGGAGTCCATAGCTGCCGCGGTTGCCACTCTTCCTGCTCCGTTCTCCGAGATCTCGGCGGAGCGAATAACTGCCGTGGTTTCCGGCGCAGAGCAGGCACGCTCTCTGCTGGTCGGGCACGTACCCGAGGTCTTCGACGGTGACCTGGTGTACTTCACCGCCGGAGAAGACGATTCGACGGGCAGTGTCGGCGCGGACGGATGGCAACCCTTCCTCACCGGCCGTGTGGACAATCATGTGGTCGACGAAACTCACTGGGGAATGGCATCCGCTCACGCATTGGCCGTCGTCTCGAAAGTGGTGAACACGTCGAAATAGTACGTAAACAATCGAATGTATTGTTATGAACTATTGGAGACGACTCGTATCCCGTTATTTCGGACATTCGACTGTGTAGTGCTTGTTCGGGCAGTTGTTGAAGGATCCAAAACCTCAGTGTGACTTGGCTTGTGCGCTGTTCGCCGCGCGGTCGGCGGGCGTTCGCCGAACCGTTTCGTAATCGTGTTGTAATAGTTCGTCCAGTCCGGGTGGGAAGGTTCCAACGAAGCCTGCCCATGACGAACGGCGGGCGACCTGGCCACGAGGCGTCGTCCAACGAGCACGGTCGAGGGGTTGTTCACGTATGAGTTCGCGGTCCACGTCGTCGAGTGACCGAGTGAAAGGTGAACGAAAGGATCGCGGGCAGCGGGGGCGTAGACCGACCCGTAGTCGGGTCACGCTGCTACCGGCGTTGCTGAGTACCGCGGTCGAACGAGATCCGAGCGCCGTCGCGATAGTCGACGGCGAGCGGACGGTCACGTACGCCGAACTCGACGCCCGGTCCTCGAGGCTGGCACGGCACCTCATCGCCGGCGGAGTCGGTCCCGAAGTCGTCGTCGCACTCGCTCTGACTCGATCGATCGAGTCGATCGTCGCAGTGTGGGCCGTCGTGAAATCGGGAGGCGCCTTCCTGCCGGTCGACCCGTCCTACCCGGCCGAACGCATCCGCCACATGATCACCGACTCGGGCGCGAGCCGAGGACTCACCCTCACCGAGCATCTGTCGTCGTCGACCACGCACCCGTCCGGGCTACCGAATGCGTGCGCGTGGACCGCACTCGACGACAACGAGACGCTGGCGCGCCTGGTGGAACTGTCCGACGAGCCGGTGTCCACGAGCGAACGGACCGGTACCTTGCGTGCCGAGAACCCCGCTTATCTCATCTACACCTCCGGTTCGACGGGCACGCCGAAAGGTGTGGTGGTGACGCATTCGGGGCTGGCCGCCCTGTGCGCTCAGGCGGTCAGGGCACTCGACTTGACCCCCCGTTCGCGGACACTGCATTTCACCTCGCCCAGCTTCGACGTGTCGGTGTTCGACTACCTGATCGCGATCGGCTCGTCCGGGACGATGGTGATCGCGCCTCCGGACAACTACGGCGGCGACGAACTCGTCGAATTGCTTCGCCGAGAACGCGTCACGCACGGCTTCTCGACCCCTGCGGCCCTGACATCGGTGGACGGCAACGGACTCGACGACCTGGAGGCTCTCGTTGTCGGAGGTGAGGACTTCGGGGCCGATCTGGTCGCGCGGTGGGCACCCGGCAGGTCGCTGATCAACGGGTACGGACCCACCGAGGCCACGATCTTCGCGACGATGTCCGATCCGATCCAGGACGGTTCCCCTGTGACGATGGGCCGCCCTGTCGACGGTATGCGCGCTCACGTCCTCGACGCGCGTCTCGCGCCTGTTCCACCGGGGGTCGCGGGGGAGTTGTACCTTGCCGGACCCGGTGTGGCAAGGGGATATCACGGTCGCTCGTCGTTGACCGCGGCGCGATTCGTGGCCGACCCGCGCGATTCCTCCGGTGGACGTATGTACCGGACGGGCGACCTTGTCCGCACTACGTCATCCGGCGATCTGGAGTACTTGGGCCGCAACGACTTCCAGGTGAAGATTCGCGGATTCCGAATAGAGCTCGGTGAGATCGACGCCGTCCTTCGTTCCCATCCGAAGGTCGATTTCTCCCTCACGACAGGCGTCGACGCCGGTGCCGGGACCACTGCGCTGGCGTCCTACGTTCTGCCCTCGAATTCCGCAGCGCCCGACGCCGCTGAATTGAAAGAGTGGGCGGGCCGGTCACTGCCGTCGCACATGATTCCGTCGGCAATCGTGCTGATCGACCATGTGCCGCTCACGGGTGCAGGCAAAGTGGATCGTTCTGCACTGCCGCGGCCGGAGTTCACCGTGCGTGAGTTCCGCGAACCGTCGACGTTCGTCGAGAAAGCAGTTGCCGCCGTCTATGCGGAACTGCTCGGCCGCAACCGGGTGGGCGCGGACGACGACTTCTTCGAACTCGGTGGAAACTCGCTGATCGGAACGCAGGTCGCAGCCCGTGTCGGATCGCGGCTCGACCGCCGCGTGCCCGCTCGTTTGTTGTTCGACTCGCCCACGGTGGCCGGCTTGGCACGCGAAATCGAAACCCTCGCCGAGGAGCACACCGAGCACTTGGTCGCAGCAGACCGGCCCGCGAGGATCCCACTGTCGCTGGCGCAACAGCGGATGTGGTTCCTGAACAGGTTCGATCCGGACTCGTCTGCCTACAACATCCCGGTCGCCGTTCGGCTGTCCGGCCACTTGGACGCCGACGCTCTCGATCTGGCCGTCGCCGACCTCGTTGCACGCCACGAGTCGCTCCGGACGTACTACCCTTCGGACGATCTGGGCCCACACCAGGTGATCCTCGATGCTGCCGACGGGGCGGTCGAGGTGGCCAGGGTGCACACCACCGAAAGCGCTGTGGTCGCGGACGTGGTTGCGCATCTCGATGTCGCGTTCGATGTGGCGCGCGAGGTGCCGCTGCACGTGTCGTTGTTCGACATCTCCGCGACCGAACACGTGCTCGTCGTCGTCGTGCATCACATCTCGGCCGACGGATCGTCGATCGGGCCGATGACACGCGACATCATGACGGCCTATTCGGCTCGCGTTCACGGGGACGAACCTGCATGGGCGCCACTTCCGGTGCAGTACGCGGACTACACGCTGTGGCAGCGACGAATGCTCGGAAGCGACAAGGTCGAGGGAAGTCTCGCCTACGCTCAAACACAGTTCTGGACAGCCGAACTGGCCGGGCTCCCGGATCAATTGGCGTTGCCGTTCGATCGGCCACGACCCCCGGTGCAGTCTCTGGCGGGCGGTGAGATCGCGTTCGAAGTCGATGCCGAACTGCACTCACGACTGTCGGACGTCGCGCGCGGACACAACGCGTCGCTGTTCATGATCGTGCATGCGGCATGGGCGGTGTTGCTCGCTCGACTGTCGGCATCGGACGACATTGCGATCGGATCGCCGATCGCGGGCCGAGGCAATGCAGAGCTGGACGACTTGATCGGAATGTTCGCCAACACCGTGGTGTTCAGAACCGCGGTCGACACCGGCGGTTCGTTCGCCGAACTGCTGGCATCGGTCCGAGACACCGATCTCGAAGCACTGGGCCATGCAGACGTGCCCTTCGAGGCACTCGTCGAAGCCTTGGAACCGGTGAGATCGACCGCGCGCCACCCTCTGTTCCAAGTGGGTCTGTCCTTCCAGAATCTGGCACGCACGTCGCTGGAGTTGCCCGATCTCACTGTGTCGGCAGTCGACGCGGAGGGGAGCGTGTCCAAGTTCGACCTCCACCTCGTCGTGTCGGATGCGTATGCCGAGGACGGGGCGCCGGCGGGAATGCAGGCTGCACTGACCTACTCGTCCGCGCTGTTCGATCGCTCGACTGCAGCGTCGATAGCGGAGCAGTACGTCAGGGTTTTGGCTGCCGTCACGACGGACCAGGCCGTCACGGTCGGCGACATCGACCTGATCGGTGTGGAGGCGACCCGCGACATCGTCGAGACCAGAAATCTCACGGCGCGCGAGACCGATCCGTCGGCCACCCTGGTCTCGCTGTTCGACCTGCGCGTCGACTCGGCACCGGACGCAGTGGCAATCGTCGATGCAGACGGCGCCGAGTGGACCTACGGACGATTCGACCGACGCGTCAATCGGCTCGCACGCCATCTCATCTCGCTCGGCATCGGCCCCGAATCGTTGGTGGCACTTGTATATCCTCGCTCGGTCGATCTGCTCGTCGCGATGTACGCGGTGGTCAAATCGGGTGCCGGTTACGTACCGATCGATTCCTCGCAACCGTCGACCCGCATCGACCACATTCTGAGCACATCGGGGACCGCAGCCGTACTGACGACGTCCGCAGTCGGTTTCCGTTCCGAGGTGGACTGCCCCATCATCACCACGGACACCGTCGATCTCGACGCGACGCCGTCCACGCCGATCGTCGACAGCGAGCGAACAGCGCCACTTCGTCCGTCGAACACCGCGTACGTGATCTTCACCTCGGGTTCGACCGGCGTACCCAAAGGTGTTGCGGTGAGCCATGAAGCCGTGGTCAATCAGCTGCTCTGGCTGCAGCACGAGTACGAGCTGACGTCCTCGGATTCGACGCTTCTCGCGACGCCGGCGACGTTCGATCTGTCCGTGTGGGCGTTGTGGTCGATGACGACGGTGGGCGGACGCGTGGTTCTGTCCGACGCCGATCGTCACGGTGATGCCCAGTATCTGGGCGAACTTGCGGTAGCCAACGCCATCACGACTCTCTATGTGGTTCCCTCGATGCTGTCGGCGCTCGCTGTGACGAGCGGATTGTCCGATTCCCTCCTGCGTGTTCTCGTGATCGGTGAGGTCTTCCCGCCACGTCTGGCGCAGGACACACTCCGCGAGAACGACGTCCGGCTCGACAATCTGTACGGTCCCACCGAGACGGCGGTGTCGGTCACGAGCCACCGGGTGTCGGCTGAACCGGCCGACACGGTTCCGATCGGACTTCCCGAATGGAACTCGCGCGTGTACGTTCTCGACGAGAGGCTCGAGCCGGTTCCCGATGGCGTGATCGGTGAACTGTACGTCGCCGGAGCGCAACTCGCGCGTGGGTACCACGGCAACCAGAGCGTCACGTCTCGCACGTTCGTCGCGGATCCGTTCGGGGTGGGCGGACGCATGTATGCGACGGGTGATCTCGTGCGGTGGACGAGGCAAGGTGTCCTCGACTACGTGGGTCGAGCCGACTTCCAGGTCAAGATCCGCGGGTTCAGAATCGAACTGGGCGATGTGGAGGCAGCGCTTCGCTCGGTTCCAGGTGTCCGCGATGCGGTGGCCGTCGACCTGTCCGACCGCACGCTGGGTACTCAGTTGGTCGGCTACGTCGTCGCCGACCTCGCCGCGGACGACGTGAACAAGGCGGTTTCCCAGCGACTTCCCTCCTACATGGTTCCGTCGGCAGTCGTCGTCCTCGATGCGTTCCCGTTGACCGTGAACGGCAAAATCGACCGACGCGCACTGCCTCGGCCGGTGTTCGAGACCGCGCGCTTCCGAGCCCCGACAACTCCTGTCGAGGAGACCGTCGCCGCGGCAGTGGCAGACCTTCTGGGCATCGAGCGCGTCGGCGCCGACGACGACTTCTTCGTGCTCGGGGGAAACTCGCTGATGGCGACCCGACTGGCTGCACGTTTGGGTACTGCACTGGACACGCAGGTTCCCGTGCGCACGGTGTTCGAGGATCCAACCGTGTCTGCTCTCGCGTCGAGGATCGAGCAGCACGCAGGTAGCGGAGGCGCGGTGACGCTGGCGCGCCGTGAGCGACCGGACATCGTCCCGCTGTCCCTTGCCCAACGGCGAATGTGGTTCTTGAACAGATTGAATCCGGAATCCGGTGCCGAGAACATCCCCGTCGCCGTTCGGTTGTCGGGCGACCTCGACGTCGCTGCTCTCAGCTCGGCGGTGCACGACGTGCTCGGTCGGCACGAAGTGCTGAGAACCGTCTATCCCGAAGTCGACGGAATCGGAACCCAACTCGTCCTTCCTCCCGGTCGGGTCGACCTGGACCTCGACGTTCACACGATCGGCGACACTGCGCTCATCGGCGAGATCGCCGGGTTCGTGGGGCGTCCCTTCGACGTGCGGACCGCCGTTCCGCTACGCACGCGCATTCTGCGCGTGTCCGACAACGAGCACGTTCTCGTTCTCGTGACGCATCACATCGCCGCCGACGGATTCTCGATGGCCCCGCTGGCCCGAGACGTGATGATCGCGTACGCATCTCGTGTCGGCGGCAACGAACCCGGTTGGTCGCCGCTTCCTGTGCAGTACGTCGACTACACGTTGTGGCAGCTGGAATCACTGGGTGATCCGGACGACGCCCGCTCCACGCGGGCACGTCAGGAACAGTTCTGGCGCAAGCATCTGGTCGGTTCACCGGAGCAGCTCGAATTGCCGACGGACCGTGTGCGCCCGCTCGTGGCCTCGGGTGTCGGACGTGCGATCACCGAGACGATCGGTGCGGATACGCACGCCGGAATCGGCCGCCTTGCGCACGAGTACCGTTCCACGCCGTTCATGGTGGTGCACACCGCGCTCGCTGTTCTTCTGTCCAGGCTCTCCGGGTCCACGGACATTGCTGTCGGAACGCCGGTGGCAGGGCGTGGCGACGCGGCGCTGGACGATCTGGTCGGCATGTTCGTCAACACCCTCGTTCTGCGGACCACAGTTCCGGCGAACGCTGCGTTCAGCGATCTGCTGCACGAGGTGAGCGACGTCGATCTGACGGCCTTCGGGAACGCGGACGTGCCCTTCGAGCGGATCGTCGAAGTCGTCGACCCTCCGCGGTCTCAGGGCCGTCATCCGCTGGTGCAGGTTCTCCTCGCGTTCCAGAACGCTCCTCGGTCCCACTTCGAGCTGCCCGGTCTCGCGGTGTCCGCCGTCGATATCGGGTCGACGACGGCAAAGATGGATCTGCAGGTGACGGTCGTCGAACGGTGGAACCCCGACGGCACTCCTGCCGGATACGATGTCTCGACGACCTACTCGACCGACCTGTTCGACGAATCGACAGTCGCGTTTTTCTCCCGATCGCTCGGCAGAATCCTGGGCGCCGTGGTGGAGGACCCGACCACGATCGTGGGCGACATCGACATTCTCGGCGACAACGAACGAGCACGAATCCTGAAGTCATGGAATCGGACAGGTCATGTCGTCGAGTCAGGCAGTCTCGTGCTGGACGAGTTCTCCTCCCGGGTGGACAGCAGCCCGGACGCCGTTGCCATCGAGTTCGGTGACACGCACGTGACGTACGCCGACTTCGACGAGCGCATCAACAGGCTCGCGCGCTACCTGGTCTCGATCGGAGCAGGGCCTGAGCGCACCGTTGCCGTTGCCATGCGGCGCTCGGTCGAGATGATGGTTGCGTTGTATGCAGTACTGCGGTCTGGCGCTGCCTACGTCCCGATCGACCCCGACCAGCCGTCGGACCGGGTCGGGTACATTCTGGAGATCGCGAAAGCGACTGCAGTGCTGACCAGATCGACCGAAAATTTCTGGGTGGACACGGTCGACGTCGACACAGTCGATGTCGACACGCTGCCGTTGGCTCACTTGTCGAGCGCGCGGCTCACCGATTCGGACCGTCGTGCCCCTCTCCGTCCGGAGAACTCCGCCTACATTCTGTTCACCTCTGGATCGACCGGACGCCCCAAAGGGGTGGCCGTATCGCACTCGTCCGTCGTCGGACAACTCGCATGGTTGACGGGCGAATACGAGCTCACCGCAGACGACGTCGTACTGCAGAAGACGCCGTTCACTTTCGACGTGTCGGTGTGGGAACTGTTCGGCGCCACCGCAGTCGGTGCGCGGATGGTGGTGGCAGAGCCGGACGGTCACCGTGACCCCGAATACCTGGCCTCGGTGATCGAGACGAAGGGCATCTCGGCCACATCCTTCGTCCCCGCAATGCTCGCAGTCTTCGTGTCGCACGTCGACGCATTCCGGGCGAGAAGTCTTCGGCACGTTCTCGTCGCGGGCGAGGCGTTCCCCGGCACGGTGGCATCGTCCGTACGTTCGGTGCTGCCGTCGGTCGGTCTGCACAATCTCTACGGGCCGACCGAGTTCACGGTGCACGCCACTGCGCACACCGTCGGAACCGGCGACGAGTTCGGGACAGGCATCCCGATCGGGGTTCCCGTGTGGAATTGCTCTGCATACGTGCTGGATTCGCGGTTGCAACCCGTTCCCGTCGGCGTGATCGGCGAGCTGTATCTCGCCGGGACGCAACTCGCGCGTGGCTACCACGGCCGTAGCGACCTGACCTCGGACCGGTTCGTCGCGAACCCGTTCGATCCTGCGTCCAGGATGTACCGCACGGGCGATCTCGTGCGGTGGAACTCCGGAGGAGTGCTCACCTACGTGGGACGCTCCGATTTTCAGGTCAAACTGCGGGGTCAACGCATCGAACTCGGCGAGATCGAAGCGGCTCTGGCCTCCGCGCCCGAGATCTCGCATGCAGTGGCGACGGTTCGGAACGACCGCCTGGTGGCCTACGTCGTTCCGCTGCGTCCGGAACCGGAGGTGGACACAACCGAGTTGGTGTCTTCACTCCGGCGAGTTCTTCCCCAGTACATGGTGCCCTCCGCGGTGCTCGTGCTCGACGCGCTTCCCCTCGGCCCATCGGGAAAGCTGGACCGCCGCGCACTGCCCGAGCCGGAGGTCGAACTCAGACCGTTCCGCGCTCCGCGAAACGCTGCCGAGCAGACTGTTGCAGAAGTGTTCTCCGAACTTCTGGGAGCAGACACGGTCGGACTGGACGACGACTTCTTCGAGCTCGGAGGCAACTCGCTCACCGCGACGCAAGCTCTGGCACGCATCGCCGCAGCGCTGGGCGTCAGAATCGCCGTTCGTGTCCTGTTCGAGTCGTCGACGGTCGAAGCGCTCGCTGCAGCAGTGGGCACGTCCGCCGGGAACCAGGTCGCCCCACTCACCGCGCGGCCGAGGCCTGCGCGGGTACCGTTGTCCCCGGCGCAGCAGCGCATGTGGTTCCTGAACAGGCTCGACCCGACCTCGGCGCAGAACAATATTCCGATGGCCATCCGTCTGCACGGGCAACTGGACATCGACGCGTTGCGGGCAGCGATCGAGGACGTCGTCGAGCGCCACGAGATCCTGCGAACTGCGTATCCGGAGGACAACGGGGTCGGTTACCAAGACATTCGTACAGTCGATGCAGTGGACGTCGACCTCGTCCCGTGCTCGATCGACGCGGACGCGATTCTGCCGTCCGCGTTCGAACTCTTCGCCGACGGTTTCGACGTGACAGCACGACCTCCGCTGAGGATGAGGCTGCTCGAGGTCGACGCCTCGGACCACGTCCTGGTGGTCGTCGTTCATCACATCGCCGCCGACGGATACTCGGTCGGCCCGCTCACGCGTGACCTCGTACTCGCCTATTCGGCGCGAACCACAGGGCTCGAACCCCAGTGGTCGGCGCTGCCGGTTCAGTACGCGGACTACACGTTGTGGAAACGCGAGATCCTCGGCAGCGAGAGCGACCCGCAGTCGCTGCTGGCGACCCAGGAGGCCTACTGGATCGACCGATTGCGTGATCTCCCAGCGCTGCTGGACCTTCCTACGGACCGCCGACGCCCTCCGGTGGCCACCGGAGTCGGTGCGATGCACACCTTCGTCGTCGATGCCCCGAGCCGACGACGTCTCGACGAGCTCGCGCGTGCACGTTCCGCGACCCCGTTCATGGTGGTCCACGCTGCGCTCGCCGTAGTGCTGTCGAGGATGTCCGGAACCACCGACATCGCCGTCGGGACCCCGGTGGCCGGCCGCGGGGACGCAGCGCTCGACGATCTGGTCGGAATGTTCGTCGGAACTCTCGTTCTGCGTACCCAGGTCGAGTCGGGCGCACGATTCTCGGATTTTCTGAGGGCGGTGCGTCGTACGGATATCGACGCCCTCGATCACACCGACATGCCGTTCGAGCGGCTCGTCGAGGTGCTCGATCCACCACGGTCGCAAGCTCATCACCCGCTGGTGCAGGTGATGTTGGCATTCCAGAATCATGCGTCGGGCTCGATCGACCTTCCGGGATTGTCCATCGCGGGAATCGAATTCGACGCTGCAACTGCCAGAATGGATCTTCAGCTCACGGTGGCCGGGGACGCCGACGGCGGCTATCGCATCGACGTCACATACGCGACCGATCTGTTCGACCGAGCCACCGTCCAAGGCTTCGGTGATCGATTGATCCGAATTCTCGATGCGGTCGTCTCGGATCCCGACGTCGTCGTGGGGGACATCGATGTGCTGGGTGGACCGGAGCGGAGCCGCGTTCTCGACATGTCTGCAGGCCAGGTCCGCGACATCGAGGCCGATGCGACTCTCCTCGACGCGTTCGACCGTCAGGTGAAGGACCGTCCCGACGCGACGGCAGTTCGTTTCCGTGACACGTCGTGGACCTATCGCGAATTCGATGCACGAGTCCAGCTCGTCGCGACGGCGTTGACCGAGGACGGAGTCGGAGTCGGGTCCACCGTTGCGGTGGCTATGAGGCGTTCGGAGAACATGCTCGTCGCTGTCTACGCAGTAGTACGCACAGGCGCAGCCTACGTTCCGGTCGATCCCGACCACCCCGCCGACCGCACCGAGTACATCCTGGGAGTCGTTCGCCCACAGCTCGTCCTGGCCGATGTCGATGTCGAGCGTGACGGGGCCATCTCCGTCGAGTCCCTGCTCGAGGTCGAATCCGACGTGCGCACGACCACGCCGAGAGCAGACGGCCGATCCTCCGCGTACGTCATCTTCACGTCGGGGTCGACCGGTCGCCCCAAGGGCGTGGCGGTGTCCCATCGTGCAGCGGTGAATCAGATCTCCTGGCTCGTGGAAGAATACGGTCTCGGACCCGACGACGTCGTGCTGCAGAAGACGCCGTTCACGTTCGACGTGTCGGTATGGGAGCTGTTCGGCGCGTTGGCATCCGGGGCGACCCTGGTGGTCGCCGAGCCCGACGGGCACCGAGACCCGGACTATCTGGCATCGGTGATCGAGTCCGAATCGGTGACAGCGACGTCGTTCGTGCCCTCGATGCTGTCGACGTTCGTCGATCGCATCGCCGCCGAGTCCTTGCCGACCCTGCGCGCCGTTCTCGTCGCGGGGGAGGCGTTCGACGTGTCGGTGGCCGCGAAAGCCGCACGTGTCCTGCCGTCGGCGCGTCTGCACAATCTCTACGGCCCGACCGAGTTCACCGTGCACGCCACCGCACATGCCGTGATCGACGACGACCACGCGACGCACGGTGTTTCGATCGGTCGTCCGGTGTGGAACACCGCGGCCTACGTGCTGGACGCTCGAGTGCACCCGTGTGGAGTCGGCGTGATCGGCGAGCTGTACCTCGCGGGCGCTCAGTCGGCCGAGGGGTACTTCGGGCGGCCGGATCTCACTGCCGACCGTTTCGTGGCGAATCCGTGGAAATCCGGCGGACGACTGTACCGGACAGGAGATCTCGTGTTCCGGGATGCCGCCGGGCTGCTGCACTACATCGGTCGATCCGACGGCCAGATCAAGCTTCGCGGGCAGCGAATCGAACTAGGTGAGATCGAGGCCGCCACGCTCGCACTCCCGACTGTGTCGCGAGCGGTGGTCGATGTTCGCGACGATCGTCTGATCGCGTGGGTCGTCCCCGAAGGGGATTCTCTCGACGCCAACGACATCCGTTCCGCGCTGGCATCCGTCGTACCGTCGTACATGGTGCCGACGTCGATCGCGACGATCGACGAGCTACCGCTGGGGGCCTCCGGCAAGCTCGACCGACGTGCTTTGATCGAGCCGGAAATTCGAGCACGCACCTTCCGCGCACCGACGACGCCGGTCGAGGAAGCCGTCGCGCGCGTGTTCGCGGACGTGCTCGGGGTCGACTCGGTCGGAACCGAAGACGACTTCTTCGCGCTCGGCGGCAACTCGCTTCTCGCGACGCAGGTCGTCGCCCGGCTGGGTGCACAGCTGCACTGCCGGGTTCCGGTGCGTCTGCTGTTCGAGTCGTCCGACGTCGCGGCCGTGGCAGCCGGACTGGCGACGATCGCCTCCGCGGGACGCCCACCGCTGCAGGCTCGTCCGCGACCGGACCGGGTTCCGCTGTCGATGCCGCAACAGCGGATGTGGTTCCTCAACCGCCTCGACCCCACGTCCGCGGTCGACAACGTACCGATCGCGATCCGGGTGAACGGGCGCGTGGACGTCCATGCCCTCGCTGCCGCGGTGACCGACCTCGTCGAGCGTCACGAAGTTCTGAGAACCATCTACCCGGACGTCGACGGAGTCGGCTACCAATCCGTTCTGCCGGCGTCGGACATCTCGATCGATGTCGAACCTGTCGCAGTGGACGAGTGCGATGTCGCCGATGCAGCACGACAGTTCTTCGGACGCGGGTTCGACGTGACCGACGAGCAACCGTTCCGTGTGCGTCTCTTCCGGACGTCGGAGGACAGTTACGTGGTGTCGGTCGTCGTACATCACATCGCCGCGGACGGTTTCTCGATCGCGCCGCTGACCCGTGACCTGATGACCGCGTACGCGGCTCGCGCCGGTGGCAGGGGACCGGGATGGAACCCGCTGGCCGTACAGTACGCCGACTACACGCTGTGGCAGCGTGACGTGCTCGGCGACCCGTCGGACCCCGAGTCCGTCGCTGCGACCCAGGAATCCTTCTGGCGAACTCGGCTTGCCGAGCTGCCGGCCGAAGTGCAGATCCCATCGGACCGGGCGCGTCCCCCGGTCGCGTCGGGTATCGGTGCGACACACACGTTCTTCCTGTCGCCGGCACTGCGGTCCGCGATCGACAAGGTCGGCTCCGACCATCGAGCGACACCGTTCATGGTGGTCCATGCGGCGCTCGCCGTCCTGCTCGCACGGGTGTCCGGCACCGACGACGTCGCACTCGGTACGCCCACGGCCGGGCGCGGTGAAGCGGCGCTGGACGACCTCATCGGGATGTTCGTGAACACCCTCGTGCTCAGGACGACTCTGGACATGGGTGCATCGTTCGCCGAAGTGCTGGAGTCGGTGAGGCAGAGCGACATCGACGCATTCGAGCACTCGGACGTACCGTTCGAGCGCGTCGTGGAGATCATGGATCCGCCACGCGTTCAGGGGCGACATCCGTTGGTGCAGGTATTGCTCGCATTCCAGAACCTTCGGTCGGATGCGTTCGAACTGCCCGGCGCCGGAGTGTCTGCCTTCGACGTCGAGACGGTATCGACCAAGATGGACCTTCAGGTCACGGTCTCCGACGACTCCGTCGGAGACGACCGGAACTACCGCGTCGTCCTCACCTACGCAGTGGACATGTTCGACGCGTCGACGATCGAGACCTTCGCGGAACGTCTGGTGAAGGTGTTGCGCGGTGCAACAGCAGATCCGACCACGGTGGCCGGGAACATGGACGTGCTCGTGCGAGACGAATCGGCGGTCATCGCCGGGTTCGCGGCGGGCGCGGTACACGAGCCCGATGCCTCCGCCACTCTGCTCGACGGGTTCGATCGGCAGGTCGCCCTGCGGCCGGACGACATCGCGATCGTGTCCGACGAGGTGTCCTTGACCTACCGCCAGTTCGACGAGCGTGTCGAGCGCCTGGCACGCGGTCTTCACGCCTTCGGCGCTGGACCCGACGTCCCTGTGGCCGTCGCGGTTCGCCGGTCGGTCGACATGATGGTGGCGCTCTACGGCGTACTCCGATCCGGGTCCGCCTACGTGCCCGTCGACCCCGACGGTCCAGCGGATCGGATTGCGTACATGCTGGAAACAGTTCGTCCTGCGCTGACGATCGTGGCCCGTGAGGCGGACATCGCCCTCGTGGCATCGTCATCGGTGCCGGTGCACACCGTGCGTGATCTCGACTCCGCGGTACCTGGCGGCGCGGCGCACGGGGGAGTGGTCGCTCGGCCTTCGGTGCCGGCCACGAGCACGAGCGCCTACCTGATCTTCACATCGGGTTCGACGGGCAGGCCCAAGGGCGTCGCCGTATCGCACGGTGCGGCGGTGAACCAGATCTCGTGGCTGGTGGACGAGTACGGTCTCGGGCCCGACTCCGTGGTGCTGCACAAGACTCCGTTCACGTTCGACGTGTCGGTGTGGGAGTTGTTCGGTGCTTTGGCCTCCGGTGCGCGACTCGTGATTGCGGAGCCCGACGGCCACCGAGATCCCGAATACCTCGCTGCGGTCGTCGAGTCCGAAGGTGTCACTGCCACATCGTTCGTCCCGTCGATGCTGTCGGCGTTTCTCGAGCACGCGGACCCGGCGCGTCTGCGTTCGCTCACGGATGTTCTGGTCGCCGGGGAAGCATTCGGTCCGGGTGTCGCGCGCGCTGCCCGTACTGCTCTGCCCGAAGCGCGCATTCACAATCTGTACGGCCCGACCGAATTCACCGTTCACGCAACGTCGTTCGTCGTCTCCGGTGATAATGTGACCGACAGTGATGTCTCGGGCGCCGTCGCCGAATCGACCGTGCCGATCGGAACACCGGTGTGGAATTCCACTGTTGCAGTCTTGGATTCGCGGCTTCGGCCCGTGCCGGTGGGCGTGGTCGGCGAGCTCTACCTCGGTGGTCGTCAGTTGGCCCGCGGGTACGTCGATCGCCCCGGCACCACCGCGGAACGATTCGTGGCCGATCCGTCGGGCTCGGGCGCGCGTATGTATCGCACAGGAGATGTCGTCCGATGGCTGCCGAACGGTGCGCTCGAGTACGTCGGGAGATCGGACTTCCAGGTCAAGATCCGCGGACAGCGAATCGAACTGGGCGAGATCGAAGCGGTACTGTCGTCGATCAGTGGGGTACGTGACGCAGTCGTCGTCGCACGCGCCGACGAGCGTGTCGGCGACCGGCTCGTCGGTTACGTCGCGGGTGACCTCCACCTGCTGCACGCCGTCGACTTCGAGCGTGCGTTGGCGCAGTGGCTTCCCGCCTACATGGTGCCGGCCGCGTTCGTGCTGTCCGAACGGTTACCCGTCAGCGCCTCGGGAAAGCTCGACCGGAACGCGTTGCCGGAGCCGGAGTTCCGGGCAACGGAATACCGTGCGCCGAGAACTGCGACGGAGCAGCTCGTCGCCGGGGTGTTCGCCGATGTACTCGGCATCGACAGAGTGGGTCTCGACGACGACTTCTTCGAGTTGGGAGGAAATTCGCTCGTGGCAGCGCGCGTGGTCAGTCGGATCGGTGCCGCTCTCGACTCGGCCGTGCCGCTCCGTCACCTCTTCGACGTATCGACAGTCGAGGGGCTTGCCGATCGAGTGTGCGGTGAGCAGTTCGAGCAACCACGACCGAGAATCGTTCCCACGACGCGGCCCGCCGTAGTACCGCTGTCGCCCAATCAGGAGCGGCTGTGGGCCGAGAACCGAGTCTCGCACTCTCACGCGCGCAACATTCCCGTGGCCGTGCGGATGCAGGGAGAGCTGGACGTCTCCGCGTTGCGTGCGGCGGCACTCGATCTCGTCGACAGGCACGAGGTACTTCGAACCGTCTATCCGGATGTCGACGGTGTCGGACACCAGAAGACAGTCGCGGCCCACGAGGTTCGGCTCGACCTCGAACCGATCGAGGTCGACGAGGACGACATCGTCTCAGCGGCCGAGAACATAGCTGCGACCCGTTTCGACGTGACCGCCGAGGTTCCTGTGCGCACCGCGTTGTTGAGAGTGTCGCCGGTGGACCATGTCCTCGTCTTCGTCGTGCACCACATCGCCGGCGACGGATTCTCGATGCGTCCTCTGACCGCGGACGTGCTGACCGCGTACGTCTCGCGAACAGACGGCCGTACGCCCGAGTGGGAGCCGTTGCCGATCCAGTACGCCGACCATGCCCTCTGGCTTCGGGGTGTCCTGGGTGACCTCGACGATCCTGAGTCGCTGGCGCACCGACAGGTCGAGTACTGGCGGTCCCGATTGGACGGCCTCGCATCAGCGGGACGGGTCCCGATCGATCACGCGCGTCCGGCGACGGTGACGATGTCGGGTGCGCACGTCGGCTTCGTGATTTCCGCGGACGTTCGTCGAACCGTGGAAACGTTGGCCGCGGAGAACAACGCATCGCTGTTCATGGCCGTACACGCTGCTGTAGCAGCAGTGCTCGGTCACGAATCGGGGTCCGGAGACATCGCCGTGCGAATTCCCACTGCCGGCCGAGGGCAGGCAGAGCTCGACGGGCTCATCGGGAAGTTCAACAACTCGGTGGTGCTGCGAACGCGTATCGACCCGGATTCCGCGTTCACCGACCTGCTCGCGCACAGCCGCGCCGTCGACCTGAGTGCTCTCGAAAATGCAGACGTGCCCATCGACGACGTGCTGAGCCGAGTCGACACCGGTGAATTGCCCGTTCAGACAACGGTCAGTTTCCAGAACCTCGGGTGGTCCGGCTTGGAACTCCCGGGCCTGCGGATCACACCCGTCGATGTCGACTACGGGGTCAGTAAATACGAACTTCAGCTGGTGTTCCAGGACGTGCGGGGTGACGAAGGCGACGTCGCACTGGCAGGGACCGTGCTCTATTCGACCGACCTGTTTCGCGAAGAATCGGCGGAACGACTGGCAGCCGGCGTCTCACGTCTTCTCGGCGCCGTGTCGATAGACCCGTCCGTGACCATCGGCGAGGCCCTCGCACCGTCGGTTCCCGGTGCGATCGGACGAGACTGACGGTCAGGGAAGTTTCACAAAACGCCCAGCCCGACCGGAGAGGAAGCGTTCGCCACAGTATCGTGGGCAAGGTAGACCGCTCTTGATTGTTCGGCACGCGAACACCGCGGTACCGAACATTCGATCGAGGGTGGGGAGGATTGCGCCACATGGTTGTCGATCCCGACCGCGGCCGGCCCCTCTCGATCACGGACGTTCGCAGGCTCGTCGCGTCCGTCGCGCACTCGGATGCCGATCGACACGCCTTCGTTTTCGACGGCGTGACCGTCCGATTCGGGCAGCTGGCCGACGCACTGGACCGACTGGACTCCAGCATGGGTGGTGTCCTGGGACCGGACGCACTGTTCGCGCTGGTCCTGGGAGATCTGCTTCCTGCGACTTTCCAGTCCGACGAAGGTGCGCTCGATCGCGTTCTCACCGAGCTCGCCGAGTCACTGTCCCCACTCGTCGCCGCCCCCGAAACCGAGGTCGTCCGGCATTCCGGCACGTTGCTCGACGAATTCGACGCTGTCGTGGAGAGCACACCGGACAGCCCTGCGGTGCGGTTTCGAGACCAGGTGTTGAGCTACGGAGAGCTGGATCGAAGGGCCGAGCAGGTGGCGCGTCACCTCATGTCGCTGGGTGCCGGGCCCGACCGAACCGTCGGCGTGGCCATGCATCGGTCGCTCGAGTTGATCGTGGCAATGTACGGAATCGTCAAGTCCGGCGCCGCCTATCTACCGTTGGACCCCGATCATCCTCGCGAGCGGCTCGACTACATCGTCGACGTCGCCGAGCCGGTACTGATCGTCACCGAGGACACCATCGCCCACGGACTTCCGTCCGCCGTGCCCGTCGTCGATGTTCGAACCCTCCTGTCCCACGGCTCCGACGTCCGCGACGGGGTCCTACCGGGCCCGGCGCCGGACGACCTGGCGTATGTGATCTTCACGTCCGGATCGACCGGTCGGCCCAAGGGCGTCGGGGTCTCGCACCGGGCAATCGCCGCGAACCTGCATTGGCGACAGCGCCTGTACCCGCTGAACACGCGGGACGTGGTCCTGCAGAAGACACCGTTCACCTTCGACGTGTCGGTCTGGGAGTTCTTCTGGCCGCTGCGAGTCGGTGCGACGCTCGTCGTCGCGGAGCCGGGTGGGCACACCGACCCCGAATACCTTGCGCAGACCGTCCGGTCCACCGACGTGACCGTCGCGCATTTCGTCCCGTCGATGCTGGCGGTGTTCGTCGATGTCGCCGACGCAGAGGATATTTCGAGTCTCAGATACGTCTTCGCGTCGGGCGAAGAGCTCGGTGCCGCCACCGCAGCACGGTTCGTATCGCTGTCGTCCGCCGAGCTGCACAATCTGTACGGACCGACCGAGGCCGCCGTCGACGTGACCGCGCACCACGTGACGGTGGCAGGAGACGGACCTGTACCCATCGGCGTTGCCGCCGACGACACCGAACTGTATGTACTCGACGGGGCACTCGGCCCCGTGCCTGCCGGAACCGTCGGTGAGTTGTACCTCGCGGGCATTCAACTGGCACGCGGATACGTCGGAAAACCGCCGCTCACCGCGGATCGGTTCGTGGCCAACCCATTCGAATCGGGTCGGCGCATGTACCGCACCGGGGACCTGGTCAAGTGGACCGACGGCGGGGTTCTGGTCTACCTCGGCCGCAGTGACTCACAGGTCAAACTTCATGGACTCCGGATCGAGCTCGGCGAAGTGGAAACCGTTCTGCAGCAGGATCCGTCCGTGCTTCAATGCGCGGTGATCGTGCGCGGCGAACGACTGGTCGGATACGTGGTGCCGACCAGATCGTCCGAATTCGATGGGGAGGCGGCGACGTCCAGGCTGAAGGCGGCGCTTCCGGGGTACATGGTGCCGAGTGCGTTGGTGGAACTTCCCGCTATGCCACTCGGCCCATCCGGCAAACTCGATCGACGCGGGCTTCCCGACCCCCCGGACGAACGCACTGCCTTCCGCGCACCGGAATCCGACACGGAAATCGGTGTCGCAGAGGAGTTCGAGGTGCTTCTCGGTGTATCCGGCGTCGGGCTGGACGACGACTTCTTCGCCCTCGGCGGGAACTCGTTGGCTGCGACGCGTGCGGTGTCCCGTATGAATTCTCGATTCGGGGTGCGCACCGCAGTGCGTGACTTCTTCGACAACGCGACCGTGGAACAGTGGGCGACGGTCGTCGAGTCCGCCGCCGGTTCCGGGCCCGACGGCACCGCCGTGCTCGGGCGTCTGCCGGTGACCTACCCCGTCCCGCTCTCGGCTGCCCAACAACGAATGTGGTTCTCGGCCAGGCTCGACAGCGAGTCCGCCGCCGAGAACATCGTGCTGGCGCTCGAACTGCGCGGGCCGCTGGATCCGACTGCTCTGACGGCAGCTGTCGGTGACGTGGTCGCTCGCCAGGCGGTACTGCGGACCACCTACCCGGAGGTCGACGGAACAGGCACCCAATCGGTAGCCGATCCAGGGCATGCCCCGATCGATCTGAGCGTCGTCGACGCGGATCCGTCGTCGGTGATGCGTCACCTGGAGCGCGCCGCCACGACGCCGTTCGACGTCACTGCCGCGCCGCCGTTCCGAGTCAGGTTACTGCGCACGGCATCCGAGCATCACGTCTTGATCTTCGTGGTCCACCACATCGCGGCCGACGGCTTTTCCATGCGCCCTCTCGTGTCGGATGTCACGGAAGCGTATGTCTCGCGCCTCGGTGGGCACGCGCCCGAGTGGGTACCGCTACCGGTGCAGTACACGGACTACACGGTGTGGCAGCGAGCGATGCTCGGGGCATCCGACGATCCGACGTCACTGGCGGCGGCTCAGGAGAGATTCTGGTCGACGACACTCGCCGGTGCGCCGGAGGAGACGATCGTCCCGACGGACAGGACGCGAGGGCCCGTTCGGTCGGGATCGGGTGGACGTAGATCAGGACGTCTCGATGCAGCCGTCCATCAGCGAATCGTCGAACTCGCCGGACGCCGGGGCGTCACTCCGTTCATGGTGGTGCACGCCTGCCTCGCAGTGTTGTTGGCGCGGATGTCCGGTCAACCGGATGTCGTCGTGGGTACACCGGTTGCCGGCCGCGGTGAGACCGATCTCGACGCAGTCGTCGGCATGTTCGTCAACACGCTGGTGCTGCGGACGCCGGTGGACTCGTCGGCGACCTTCGACGACGTGTTGGCCCGAGTACGCGAGGTGGACCTGTCCGCGTTCGCTCACGCGGACCTTCCGTTCGACCGTGTGGTGGAGATACTGGACCCACCTCGTGTCTCTGGACGTCACCCGTTGTTCCAGGTCTTGTTGACCTTCCAGGACGCAGGCCGCGCGACCGTACAGGCGTCCGGACTTGCGCTGTCGCCCGTCGAGGTCGCCGTCCATGCCGCCAGATTCGACCTCGAACTGGTCTTCTCCGAGAGCTACTCCAGCTCCGGTGACCCGAACGGCATCGAATTCTCCATCACGTACGCGCACGACATCTTCGATACGTCGACCGTCGACGCGCTGGCCGCGCGCGTTCGTCTTCTCCTCGACGTGGTGTCCGAGGATTCGACGGTGGTCGTCGGCGACATCGCTCTGATCGATGCCGCCGAGCGTCGCTGGTCGATCGACGAGATCAATTCGACCCATCACGAGTACGACGAGACGTCGACGTTGGTGTCGATGTACGCTGCGCGCGCGGCAGCGTCGCCCGACGCCGACGCTCTCACGTTCGACGATGTCACCCTGACCTACTGGGAGTTCGACGCACGTGTGAACACGCTTGCGCGCTACCTGATCTCGCGAGGCGTCGGTCCGGAAACGCGAGTCGCGGTCTCGATGCATCGCTCGTTCGAGCTGTTCGTGGCCATCTACGCGGTGCAGGCGGCCGGTGCTGCCTACGTCCCGATGGATCCGGACCAGCCTGGAGAGCGGCAGCGGCACATCGTCACGGCGTCGAACGCCGTGCTGGTGTTGTCGAGGAACGAGGACCGTGTCGGCGCGCCGATCTCGAACCAGGCGCCCGAAGCATCGAGTGTCCCGGTGGTGTCCGTGGACGAGATCGACCTGCGCGACTTCTCGCCCGGACCGCTGACCGACGCCGATCGTCTCGGTACGCTCACCGCTGCGAACACTGCCTACGTTCTCTTCACGTCGGGATCGACGGGTGTCCCCAAGGGGGTGTCGGTCGACCACGGCGCCATCGTGAATCGGCTCGTCTGGATGCAGGAACAATACGGGTTGACCCGAGAGGACGTCGTCCTCCACAAGACCCCGGTGACGTTCGACGTCTCGGTGTGGGAGTTGTTCTGGCCGTTGCACATCGGTGCTCGAACGGTGATCGCGCGTCCGCACGGCCACCGTGATCCGAATTACCTGGCCTCGCTTCTGTCGTCGGAGCGGATAACGGTCTTGCACTTCGTACCGTCGATGGCCGCCGTCTTCGCCTCCGATCGGGCACCGGTGGACCTCGCGCCGCGATGGGTGTTCTGTTCGGGAGAAGCGCTCCCGTCCGCAACGGCGTCGTCGCTGCGGACGGCACTGCCGGGTGCACGTGTGGTCAACCTGTACGGCCCTACGGAGGCTGCCGTCGACGTGACCCATCACGAGTTCTCCGACACCGACACCGGCGGCGTACCGATCGGACGTCCCGTGTTCAACACTCGTGTGCACGTGCTCGATTCGAGGTTGCACCCGGTCCCCGTGGGTGGGCGAGGGGAGTTGTACCTCGGCGGTGTGCAACTCGCGCGCGGATACTCGAACCGGCCGGACCTGACGGCCGACCGGTTCGTCGCCGACCCGTTCTCGATCGACGGAGCGAGGCTCTATCGCACGGGTGACGTCGTGCGTATGCGCTCCGACGGTGAACTGGAATACCTCGGACGCTCGGACTTCCAGGTCAAGCTGCGAGGGTTGCGCATCGAACTCGGAGAGATCGAGAACGTTCTCCTCCGTGACGGTTCGGTTCACCACGCTGTGGTGGATGTGCGAGGTGACAGGCTCGTTGCCTACGTCGTTCCCTCGCACGGGTCGACCGTGGACACCGAACGGCTGCGGGATGTGGCCGGACGGGCACTGCCCGAGTACATGGTTCCATCGGCGTTCCTCGTGATCGGTGAGCTCCCGCTCGGGCCGTCGGGCAAACTGAACAGGCGAGCGCTGCCGGAGCCGATGTTCGAACGAAAAGAGTTCTTCGAGCCGCGTACTCGCGCCGAGCATGTTGTCGCCGAGGTCTACGGCAACCTACTTCGTGTCGATCGAGTCGGACGTGACGACGACTTCTTCTCTCTCGGCGGCAACTCCCTTCTCGCCACTCAGGTGACCGCCCGAGTCGGTGCCGAACTCGACGTCGACCTCGATGTCCGTGCCGTGTTCGACGCACCCTCGGTGGCTGCCCTGGCAGCAGTGATCGATCGCAGCGTCGGGAAGAAGCGACGCGCACCCCTGACTGCGCGGACACGTCCGGAACGGATCCCGCTCTCCCTTGCGCAGCAACGAATGTGGTTCCTCGACCAGTTCGAACCGGACTCCGCCGCCTACAACATTCCGATCGTCGTCCGTCTCACCGGTGAGCTGAACGAAACCGCCCTCCGAACAGCCATCGACGATATCCGTGAACGCCACGAAACGCTACGCACCGTGTACCCCGACGTGGACGGCATCGGCCACCAACGCGTTCTGGGTATCGACGAGAGCCCGTTCGAGCTCGGTGTGGACACGTGCACCGAGAACGACGCGCTCGGACGCATTCGCGTGCTGGTGAACTCGAGTTTCGCGCTGTCCGAGGAACCGCCGTTCCGTGCCCATCTGTTCCGAGTCGGCGATACCGAAGGAATTCTCGCGGTCGTCGTCCACCACATCGCCGCCGACGGCTTCTCCATCGGTCCCCTCATGCGGGACATCGTGTACGCCTACGCGGCACGAGTCGGTGGGCGGACACCGATGTGGGAGCCGCTGAAGGTCCAGTACGCCGACTTCTCGGTGTGGCAACGTGAGGTCCTCGGTGAGGAGAACGACCCGGAATCTCTGGTCTGTACGCAGATCGACTACTGGAAGCGGCGTCTCGCAGGTAGCCCCGAGCAATTGGACCTTCCGACCGACCGTCCTCGCCCGGTGGCGCAGTCCGAGCGCGGCGCCGTGCACGGCTTCGCGATCGGTGGTGCATTGCATCGCGCCGTCGTCGGACTCGGTCTCGACGTGGGATGCACGCCGTTCATGGTCGTGCACGCCGCGTTCGCGATTCTGTTGGCACGTACCGCGGCAACGGAGGACGTCACGATCGGAACGCCGATCGCAGGCCGGGGTGAGCGTGCGCTGGACGATGTGATCGGCATGTTCGTCAACACGCTCGTGCTCAGATCCGAGATCCGTCCCTCGGACACCGTGAGGGACGTGCTCGCGTCGACGCGCGAATCCGACCTCGACGCGTTCGCGAACTCGGACCTTCCGTTCGAGCGGCTGGTGGAGATACTCGATCCGACGAGGTCGACGGCGAGACAACCTCTGTTTCAGGTGATGCTCGCGTTCCAGAATCTCGAACGCACGAGCGTCGAGCTCCCGGAGATCCGCGCCGCGGGCGTCGAACTGGAAACCGGGCTGTCGAAGTTCGATCTGTACCTGACCATGTCGGAGGATTTCGACCGTTCCGGCGAACCCGCAGGAATGTCGGCTCAGTTCCTCTACCTGACGGAGCTGTTCGACGACGACACCATCGCCGCAGCCGGACGGCGATTCGTCCGAATACTCGAGGCCATGGTCACCGATCGGTTCGCGGTCGTCGGTGACATCGACCTTCTCGACGACCACGAGGCGACGTCGGTTCTCACCGAATGGAACCGAACCTCGGTGGAGGCTCGCGAGGACATGCTCCTCGATCGATTCCACCGGGTGGCGGAGACGACTCCCGATTCGATCGCGATTCGCCACGGAAACCACGAGATCTCCTACGCACAGTTCTCCGATCAGGTGAAGGCGCTGTCTCGGACGCTGCAACACGCAGGTGTCGGACCGGAGACCACCGTCGGTGTGGCAGTGTCACGGTCTTTCGAGTCGGTCCTCGCGGTGTACGCCGTGCTCGACGCCGGCGGTGCCTACGTACCTATCGATCCGCAGCAACCGATCGAGCGCCTGCACTACGTTCTGGAGGCGTCCGAAGCCGCGGTCGTTCTCGTCGACGGTGCTGCGTCGAGCGTGGAGTTGTCGAAGGCGACAACCGGGGTCGTCACCGTCGACGTGCACGACATCGTCCAGGGCGAACCGACCACGATGGCGTCGGTCCATCGACACCGTCCGGACATCGCGGCGTACGTGATCTTCACGTCCGGGTCGACCGGCAGGCCGAAGGGTGTGGTGGTCAGCCACCGCGCCGTCGTCAATCGGCTGGACTGGATGCAGCAGTGCTATCCACTGGGCACCGACGATGTCGTGGTCCACAAGACTCCGCTGACGTTCGACGTGTCGGTGTGGGAGCTGTTCTGGCCGCTCGGGATCGGGGCGACGCTGGTGATCGCGGATGCGGACGGTCACCGCGACCCCACCTATCTTGCACGGCTGATCGAGACGCACTCCGTTACCGTCGCGCACTTCGTACCGTCGATGCTCGCGGTGTTCACCGCTCATCCGGACGCGCGGTCGGCGCGAAGGCTGCGGCGGATCTTCGCATCCGGAGAAGCGCTCCCCGCTGCCACAGTGCGTGCGACGTCGGAGATTCTCTCCGGAACCGACCTCGTCAACCTGTACGGACCCACCGAGGCCGCCGTCGATGTCACCCGGTACGACATCGTCGACTCCGCTGCGCCGACCGTACCCATCGGCCGGCCGGTCCCGAACACCCGTGTGTACGTGCTCGATTCGCGCTTGAACCCGGTATGGCCCGGTGTCGTAGGGGAGCTGTATCTGGCAGGGGTACAACTCGCCAGAGGCTATGCGACGAGACCGACACTGACTTCCGAGAGGTTCGTCGCCGACCCGTTCGATTCGACGGGCGGGCGACTCTATCGGACTGGAGATCTGGTGCGGTGGAACCCCGTCGGTGAACTCGACTACGTGGGCCGCAGCGATTTCCAGGTGAAACTTCGAGGCCAGCGCATCGAATGCGGTGAGGTCGAGGCTGCAGTGCTCACTCATCCCAACGCTCGCCAGGCCGTCGTGGTACTGCACACCGACGCAATCGTCGGTGACTCCTTGGTGGCGTACGTCGTACCCGAGGACGGGGCGAGCATCGACGCAGCGGACATCCGTGCGGCTACTGCGCGCTTCGTCCCCGACTACATGGTTCCGACGTCGATCGTCGTCGTCGACCGGCTGCCGGTCGGTCCGAACGGCAAGCTCGACCGTCGGGCGCTGCCCGCGCCTGCGGTCCAGGTGCGGACGCACAGGGCGCCGTCGACTCCCGTCGAGGAGATCGTCGCCTCGACCTACTCGGACATGCTCGGCGCACCCCGAGTGGGTCTGGACGACGATTTCTTCGCCCTGGGCGGGAACTCGCTGATCGCAACCCAGGTGGTGGCGCGGTTGGGTGCGGAGCTGTCCACCGATGTTCCCCTGCGGATGTTGTTCGACGCTCCGGGAGTCGAGGTCCTCGCGGGACGAATCGAGCGGGAGACCACGCGGTCGATCCGAGGCGTTCTGGCGCAGCGACCGAACGACGGCACCCCGGCCCCGCTGTCCCTACCGCAGCAGCGCATGTGGTTCCTCAACCGACTCGATCCTCGTTCGGCAGCCAACAACGTGCCTGCGCTGATCCGCATAACAGGGAACCTCGACGTCGCGGCTTTGGTCGAGGCCTTCCACGACGTCACGACTCGACACGAGATCCTCCGGACGCGCTACCCCGACGTCGACGGGATGGGCTTCCAGTTCGTCGAACCCCACCGTTCGGTTGCCCTACGCGTGGAGGACAGTGACTCGGCGTCGACTGCCGCGACGGTCCTCGAGATGGTGTCCCGTGGATTCGACGTGACCGAGACGGTGCCCGTACGTGCGGTCCTGCTTCGGGAGTCCGCAGACGAGCACGTCCTCGTCGTCGTCGCCCACCACATCTCCGTGGACGGGTTCTCGATAGGCCCGCTCACCCGTGACCTGGCGCGCGCGTACGCAGCCCGGGCGACCGGCAACGAACCTGCGTGGGATTCTCAGCCGCTGCAGTACGCGGACTTCGCTGTGTGGCAGCGCGATTTCGTCGGCTCCGAAGACGATCCCGAATCGCCCGCGTCGCGTCAGATCGACTACTGGGTCAAGCAGTTGTCCGAGGTACCGGTCGAGATCGAGTTGCCGCGCAGCAGTTCTCTCGCGGTGTCTCGGAACGCAGCCGAAGTACGGGCCGGTGCCGTCGTCGTGTCCATCGATCGGCCGACGCGAGATGCGGTGGCAACGTTCGCCAGAGGCGTCGGGGCAACTCCGTTCATGGTCATGCACGCCGCCCTCGCCGTGGTGTTGTCGCGAATGTCCGCGAACGAGGACATCACCGTCGGAACCGTTGTCGCGGGTCGGGGAGACAGCCGGCTCGACGAGATGATCGGGATGTTCGTCAACACTCTCGTTCTGCGCACCAAGGTCGATCCGGCCACGAACTTCGAGCAGTTCGTGGCCGACGTACGCGAAACCGATCTGTCCGCATTCGCCAACGCCGACGTGCCGTTCGAACGGATCGTGGATGTGACGGATCCGCACCGGGCCCGCGGCAGACACCCGCTCTTCCAGGTGATGTTCGTGTTCCAGAACCTCGCTCGGATCGAACTGGAGCTGCCCGACCTGACCATCAGCGGGGTGGAATTCGATTCCGTCGAAGCGAAATTCGATCTGCAGGTGACGGTGGCCGACGCCTACGACGCCGGTGACGTATCCGGTTGGGACGTCGAATTCGTGTACGCCGCAGAGGTACTGGATCGAGCGACGGTGCAGCGCATCGCCGACGCCTACGGGCGTGCTGCGGCTGCGCTCGTCGCACATGCACGTGCGCCGTTGGGTGACGTGACGCTGCTTCCGGCGGCGGAGCTCGAGCTCGCACTCGCCCACGAGTCGACAGACGACCTTGTTCCGTCCACTTTCTCCACGTTGGTCGACCGATTTCACGCCGTGGCCGAGGCAGCACCCGATCAGGTCGCGCTGCGTGACGGCGGTCGATCCTGGACTTACCGAGATGTCGCATCGAAAGTGAACGTGATCGCTCGCGAACTGATCGCGCTGGGTGCGCGCCCGGAATCCACGGTCGCTGTGTCGCTGCCCCGATCCGCGGATCTCGTGGTCGCGCTGCTCGCCGTGGTCACCTCGGGCGCCGCCTACCTCCCCATCGATCCGGATCACCCGGACGAGCGGGTTCGTTTCGTCCTCGACGATTGCGCCCCGGTCGCAGTCGTGTACCAGGGCGTCGATTCACGCTTCGCTGAACTGCCTGCCGTCGACATGGCCGATTTCGCTTCCAGCTCGCCCGAGGTGGATCGGTACTCCGAGGCGACCGTGACCGACGGAGATCGACATTCGTCGCTGCATCGCGGTTCGCTCGCATACGTCATCTACACGTCGGGATCGACGGGGCGGCCGAAAGGCGTGGGAGTCACCCATGACAACGTGCTGACCCTCTTCGAGAGGACGAGCGACGTCTTCGAGTTCGGAGCGACCGACGTATGGACGATGTTCCACTCGTTCGCATTCGATTTCTCCGTGTGGGAGATGTGGGGGGCCCTCCTTCACGGCGGCACGCTCGTCGTGGTCGACCACTACACCGCGCGTTCGCCCGAGGTGTTTCGGGAACTGCTCGCTTCCGAGCGCGTCACGGTTCTCAATCAGACGCCGTCGGCGTTTCAACGGCTGATCGACGTGGACACTCGGTCGTCGTCGACACTCGTTCTTCGGCACGTGTTGTTCGGGGGAGAAGCGCTCGAGCCGAGCCGTCTGCGCACCTGGTTCGACAGCCACGGTGATGGCGAAACGCGCGGTCCTTCACTGTTCAACCTGTACGGAATCACGGAGACGACGGTGCACGTCACCGTACGGCGAATCGCTGCGTCCGACGTCGAGTCCGGGTCGATCATCGGGCGGCCGATCACGGGCCTGTCCGTGCACGTGCTCGATCGGCGCCTGCATCCCGTGCCGGTAGGCGTCGAAGGCGAACTCTACGTGGGTGGCGCTCAGGTGACCCGCGGTTACCTGGATCGACCGGGCTTGACGGCCACGCGCTTCGTCGCAAACCCCTTCGGAGGCAACGGCGAACCTCTCTATCGCACCGGTGACCGTGTCCGGTGGGTGACCTCCGGGAATGCCGGCGAGCTCGAATTCTCGGGTCGAGCCGATCAACAGGTCAAGATTCGTGGTTTCCGCATCGAACTCGGTGAGGTGGAAGCAGCGACTGCGGCCCACCCGTCGGTAGCCGCAGCGGTTGCAGTCGTGCGGGACGATCCACCGCTCGGACCTCGGGTCGTCGCGTACCTCGTACCGGCGAACGGTGTGGCTCTCGACCTCGACCTGATCCGCCGAACCGTAGCAGAACGATTGCCCGACTACATGATTCCGTCCGGGTTCGTCGAACTCGACGACCTGCCCCTCACCGTCAACGGCAAGCTCGACCGGCGCGCGCTGCCTGCACCGACCGTCGTCGAAACGTCGTTCCGCGCCCCGTCCACTGCTGTCGAAGAAGCAGTGGCGGAGGCGTTCTCGGCCGTTCTCGGGCACGACCGGGTCGGCGCGGACGACGACTTCTTCGCGCTGGGCGGGAACTCGTTGGTCGCGACCCAGGTCACCGCCCGACTGGGCGCGGCTCTCGACACCGAGGTGGACCTACGGGCACTGTTCGAAGCACCCACGGTGTCGGCTCTCGCGGCGAGGATCGCGTCCCACGTCGGAACGGGCAGGCGTCGAACACTGGTCTCACTCGGCCGACCAGACACGCTCCCGCTCTCCCCAGCGCAGCAACGCATGTGGCTGCTCGCTCGACTCGACCCGACGTCCACGGACTACAACATCGCGTTCGCGCTGCGAGCGACCGGCACCTTCGACGTCGACGTGCTGCATCAGGCCGCACACGACGTCGTCGGTCGCCACGAGACCCTGCGAACGTATTATCCCGACATCGACGGCGTCGGCACCCAGGTCGTTCTTTCGCGTGCGGACGCAGCAATCGACTTCGTGGTCGAACAGGCCTCCGGTGACGACGTCGTCGATCGTGTCGGCGAGATTCTCGCGACCCCGTTCGACGTCACCGTGTCGGTCCCGGTGCTCCTGCGTGTTCTCGAGGTGACGCCCACCGAGCACGTCATGGTGTTCGTCACCCACCACGTCGCGGCGGACGGTTTCTCGATGGCACCGCTGACACGTGACCTGCTGATCGCGTACAACGCGCGCACCCACGGCATGGAGCCGTCGTGGACACCGCTCGACGTCCAGTACGCGGACTACGCGCTGTGGCAGCTCGAAACGCTGGGCTCGACCGACGACCCGGACTCGCCGGTGTCACGGCAGGAGTCGTACTGGCGAGCCACACTGGACGGACTTGCCGAGCAGCGGGGTGTGCCCGTCGACCGAGCACGGGGCGTGGACGCCGGTCGAATCGGTGCTGGGTACGACTTCGTCGTCGACGCGGACTTGCGGTCGGCCCTCGACACGCTGGCTCGCCGGCATGGCGTCACGCTGTTCATGACGCTGCACGCTGCCCTCGCCGTTGCATTGGCCAGACTGTCCGGTGATGCCGACATCGCCGTGGGAACGCCAGTTGCCGGACGCGGTGACTCTGCCCTCGACGACATGGTGGGAATGTTCGTCAACACCGTGGTGCTGCGAACACCGGTCGACGGATCCGAGACCATCGGTGAAATGCTTGCCCTGGTCCGCGAGACCGACCTGGATGCGTTCTCGCATGCCGACGTACCGTTCGATCGCATCGTCGACATCCTCGACCCCCCGCGATCGAGGTCTCGATCGCCGTTCTTCCAGGTGCTGCTCGCGCTACAGAATCACGCCACCACTGTTCTCGAACTTCCGGATCTGGCCGTGTCCGCACTCGAGGCAAAAGAACACGTCGCGAAATACGACCTTCAGTTCGTGTTCTCGGATGCTGTTGCGTCCGATGGGCGAGTCGAATCCACATGCTCGTTGATCTACGCGACCGACCTGTACGACGAGGCCACGGTGGTCCACGTCGCCGAGGTGTTGCTGTCGGTCCTGCATTCGTTTGCGCTCGACGACGATGCCGTCGTCGGCGACATCGAGATCACCCGGCCCGTGCCACCGTCACCCGAGCCCCGTGATGCCTACTCGGCCCCGGCCGCCCAGCGCACGATGGTGGCGATATTCGACGCGTCGGTCGAAGCGGAACCGGGTGCGCCGATGATCGTCGACAGAGACGTCGAGCAGTCCTACGTCAAGACTTCGAACTACGTCGCGCAGCTGGCCCGCTTGCTGATGTCCGAGGGCGTCGGCCGGGGGACACCGGTGACGATCCAGCTGCCGTTCACCGAGCAGGGCATCTGCGCCGTACTCGCTGTCTGGGCCGCCGGAGGTGCTGTGTCCCTCGACGCTGGTGAAATCGCGGTCGGTGTAGGTTCCTCGGATCCGTCCGGCTCGGCGCTCACCTGGATCTCCATCGACGACTCGAATCTGTCCGGCCGATCGACGCGGCCGATCGACCGGGGCGTACGAGGCTTCGGCATCGAGTCCGACGACACGGCCGTCGTCTCCGCCGGGGAAGTGGTCACGCACGGTCGGCTGGCGCAGTCGGCATCGTCGTCAGGGCATACCTTCGGCGTCGATCACGAGGCACGGGTACTGACTGTCGACCACGAGGCACGCCTGTGGACTGTCGATCCGGGGGAGAGCCTGACGGCTGCTGTCGATCGACGACACGTTCTCGGGGACCGCGACGTCCTGACGGTGGCCGTCGCAGCCGCGACCGGGGCTGCGATCGTCGTGGACGACGGGACTGCCCAGGTGCGCGACCTCATCGACGACACTTGGGCAACCCACGTCGTTCATGGCAGTGGGGCCGGCGTGGACCTCAGCGGGACGGATGTCGTCGACGTGGTCATCGACGACCCGTGGTCGCAGTAGCGGAGGTCAGGACTGCGGAGGTCAGGACTGCGAAGGTCAGGACTGCGGAGCGCACGCCAAGGGGTGCGAATCCGGATACGTGGGATCCAACGCGCGACTGATCAGGTAGAACACGTCCGGATCACGCGTCATACCCATGTGCGACGCCGTGTTGCCGGGGCAGATGTCCTGAACCCACTCGTTCTTCACTTGGCCGGTGCCGCCGTCGTTCAAGAACGTCCGCTCCGGCGGCGTGACGACCTCGTCCTTGCGAGTGGCGATGACGGTGTACTCGACACCGGGCATGACCTCGCTACCGGCGTTGAGTTTCTTCAGCAAAGGCGAACCGATGAGCTGTTGGGTGCCCGCGATCCCGAACACCAGCTGCGACGTCAGGTCACGGGGAAGCCCGAACGACGCCGCGAGTAAATACAGTTGCTGCAGCCCGTTGAAGCTGGTTCCGTGGTTGGTGGCGCCCAGCGTGATGACCTGATTCACCTTGCTGCGTGACGCGTCGGATGCATCGGCACCACCGTTGAACTTGAGATACTGCCGCGAGACCGTACCTCCCTGCGAATGTCCGACGAGATCGACCTGGGAGGCGCCGGTGCTCGACAGGACCAAGTCGACGAATTGGCCGAGCTCGTGTGCCGACTGCTCGATGTCGTCGATTCCCCAGACGAGCCGACTGTGGTCCCACATCACCGGCATCGCCCCGTAGTTGAGTGCGAACACGCAGTAACCCTGACCAGCGAGCTCGGGCGAGAGCTTCGGCCAGCTCTCCTGCATGTCGGTGTCGGTTCCGTGGACCAGGATGACCGGACGGGGATGCGCTTCGGAGGGCTTGCACGAGAAGTCGTTCGCGCCGTCAGGAGGAGTGCCCATGCGCTCCAGGGACAAGGGTTCCGGTCCGACTCCCGGCTGGGCGGAGGCAGTCGGTGCGCCGATCACGGCAGCGAGTCCGACCAGAGCACACAGTGAAACGAGTGCACGTAGTGACCGCGTCGTGAATAAGGCTCGGCCGCGTCGTACGCATGCGTTCAACTGCTTGCTCCTTGTTCGTTCGTCCACCGCGATTGTTCGTCCACTGCAGCTTGCTCTTGGGCCGGTTTCGACTATCTCGATTCCAGCGGAAGCGAGTCCGATGCCGTCATCGGAGTAGACGAGAATTGCTGTCCGCTGCATGGACACATCTACCCAGCATTACGAGACATGCGGTTAAATGCAAATGGCTACCAGCCGAATGTGTGATATTTCAAGCCTCCACGCACCTCGCCGACATGCGCCGCTACTGCTCGTGCCCATTGACCGCGTGAAATTTTGGTGACGAATGAGGGAACCAGCGGATTCCCCAGGCTCAGTAGCGCCCACCAGTAGGCAACCCGTCGGATGCTGACCGGTGGGCACCCTCGGGCGCGATATTCACCCTGCAATCTCGCGAATCCGTACCCCAGCTTGTAGGACTGTCGGAGCAACGGCCGCAACTCCTCGCGCAGTCTGTAGGCAACTTCAGCCATCGGCAGGAATCCGAAGGTGTACCCGGCCAATTGTGCTCGCCAGCAGAACTCGACGTCCTCGCTGGCGTGATAGGAGGTGTCCATCCCTCCCAGGTCACGCCACACGCTCGTCCAGGCCCCCATGCTGGCACCGATGGCGTGAGGGAGAAACGTGGTCTTACCCTGCCGTTCGGCGGGCATCGACGGTGTCCAGGACATTGCCTTCGCGGTGTTGATCCCAGCGGTCTCCACAGCCGTTCCGACAACGTCGAAGTCCTGCGCCAGGTCCACGAGTGAGCTGATCCAGGTCTCGTGAACTATGTCGTCTGCGTCACAGAAAGCCAGAAATTCGCCCGACGCGTGCACGCCGCCACAGTTTCGTGCAAAAGACACGCCTGCCTGCGCGGAAGCGTCGATGTACTGGATTTTCATTCGAGTATTGAGCGAATGGTCGGCTATGTGGCGCCTCAAGCGTTCGCCGACTCCGTTGTCGGCTACTACGACTTCGAATTCCCCCGAGTAATTCTGCTGCGCCAATCCGTCGAGTTGTTCGTCGAGTTGGCTGATAATTCCATTCATCGGAATTACGACGGAAACAGTCGGGCGAACGGTTCGGTGCGCGTCGATTGTCATATCGACAGCATAAAAGAAAACTGGTCAGGCGGAACTCGATGCCTGCCGATAACCGCGGATGGCGGGGTAGAGGAACACGATCACCAAACCGAAGGACCACGCGAGAGTCTGCAGGACCGGCGTCAACGTCGGTCCGCCCAGAGCGAAAGCACGCATCGCGTCCACCGCACACGACATGGGCTGCGCTGCAACCACTGGCTGCAGCCAAGTCGGGTACGCCGCTACCGGCACGAACCCGGAGTTGAAGAAGAGCAGCAACGTACACAGAATCGAGACCAACTCGACCAGCGGCGCGTCGCGTGACACGGTCGCCAGAAACGTCACCAGAACTGCGAAGCCGATGCCGAACGCAATGGGGAGCAGCACGAGGCCCAGCCCGGCCAGCAATCCCTGGTTGAGCCGGAATCCGAGTGCGAACCCCATGGCGATGATCACCAGCGTGGTCACGAACACGCGCACGGCCTCGGCCATCATTCGACCCACCAGTCCGGCTGCACGGTGGGTGGGCAGGGTCCAGAAACGTGGCAACAACCCGTTCATACGTTCCTGTTTGAGGCCCACTGCACTGACGATGGAACCGAACATTGCGCCGATGAGCACGATGAGAGGCACCTGGCCGTACACCGCAGGCTGGCCGGTGGCCATCGAAATCGAGTCCCCGAGCACTACTCGGAACATGAGGAGCATCAATGCCGGGTAGAGCATGGCCTGAATCATCGTCGTAGGGTCTCTCGACCAACGTTTGAGCAGGCGATTGCACTGAATCGTGCTGTGGACGAGCAGAGCACGAGCCGACGACTCCGGCAGCAGGGTCGTGGGTTCTGGAAATCCGAACGTCTCACGAGTAGCGGCGCGCGGCTGAATGTCGGTCATGGTCAGTCTCTCCGTCGCAGGCTCGCCCACAGGGCAAGTGGAACGAGCACAAGGGTAAGGCCGACGATCCAGAGAACGGCGGGGAGCACGACCGACAGCTGAACTGTCCCGTCGGCCATGTCTCTCATCGCGGCCGCGAACTGTGAGATCGGCTGATTACGCACGAACGGGCGAATCCACTCGGGAAAGCCGGACTCCGGAACGAACCCTGTCGACGCCATCCCCAGGATCAACTGCGGCAACGTCAGCGCCTGGCTGGTGGCCTCAGGGCTCTTCGAGAGCGTTCCGATTGCGTCGGCGCCGAAGGACAGAACAGTACTGATCGCCAGGGCCATGGCGCCGAACATGACTGCCTGGTCGAACCCCGCGCTGAATCGGAACCCGATGACGTGCCCGTAGATCAGAGCGGCGGTCAAAGTCACCGTCGACCTGAGGAACGCACTGGTCATTCGGGCCATGAGAGGCGCGCCGATCGCGACCGGCATGGTTTTCAAGCGCGTGGACAGACCGGTCAGGGATTCCGTCGAAGCTCGCTGCGCCGAGGAAATCGCGGTGAACGCCATTGCCTGCAGAACGATGATCGGCATGAGGAACTGCGCGTAGTCGATCCCCTGGAACTGCATGACGAACTTCAGCGGCAGGAAGAAACCCAGCGTGAAGATCAGCGGTGCGAGAACCGCAATGAACAGCTCACCTTTGCGGACCATGGTTCGGACGGTGCGTGCAGTGAGGACTTTCCATTGCACGAAGCCCGAGGGCTCGAAGCGAGACTTGGTACGGGAGCGGCCAGGCGGTGTCGCCGACGTCGGATTCGGCGCAGCAGCCACCGTCGAGTCCCGAGATGTCGTCGTCACTTCGTGGCAGCGGTGTTGGAGTGACCGGTCAGGGAAAGGAACACATCGTCCAGGGACGGCCTGCGCAGTGCAATATCCGCCAGTGGAATGCCTGCATGATCGATTCGACGCAGAACCTCGGACAACGTGGCAGCACCGTCCGGAGCGGGGATGGAGACGCGGTCTGCGCCGGGCGCGAGTTCGCGTGCCACAACTCCGGGTACCAACTCGCCGAGGATTCCCACTACCTCCGTCAAGCGGTTCGGATCGACCGGGACCACTTCACAGAAGTTGCCGCCTGTCATCGCTTTGAGCTGATCCGACGTTCCTTCCGCGATCACAGTCCCCTTGTCGATGACGATGATGTTGTCGCTGAGGACATCGGCTTCCTCGAGGTACTGCGTGGTGAGCAGCACCGTGATTCCCTGCGCCTTGAGTGCCTCGACCAGCGACCAGACGCCTTGACGGCTGCGGGGATCCAGACCCGTCGTCGGCTCGTCGAGGAACACGACCTCCGGACGGACGACCAGGCCACACGCGATGTCGATGCGGCGGCGCATTCCACCGGAGTACCCGCGCACCGGCCGCTTGCCGGTGTCCGCCAGGTCGAATTCCTCGAGCAACGCGTGAGCGCGGGCCTTGGAGGCCTTCTTGTCCAGGCCCATCAAACGACCGAACAGTTCGATGTTCTCCCGTCCGGACAGAGTGTCGTCGAGGGCGGCGTACTGGCCGGTCATCATGATGGATCTGCGAACTGCAGGTGCATCGGTGACGACATCGTGGCCCGCGACGAGTGCCCTGCCGGTGTCCGGTTTGATCAGTGTCGCCAGTACTTTCACCGTGGTCGTCTTACCAGCGCCGTTGGGGCCCAGTATTCCGAGAACCGTCCCCTTGGGAGCCGAGAAGCTGATGCCTCGGAGGGCGTGCACGTCGTCGAAAGATTTGTGGACGTCTTCGACTAGTACAGCTACGTCCTCGGGAAAGGGCATCGATACTCCGTGCGGTCGGTGGTGCAGTCGGGTTCTTCTGAAGAAGGGATTCGGTGAGCGCGTACCCGTCAGTTCAATCCAGGCACCGGACGGAAATGTTACCTGCCGGGAAAGACGGCGATTTCACATCGCTCACGACCACTCGATTCCAATTTCGTCCTCGACGTCCAGTTCGCGGCACAGAGATCGAATGCCGCTGTAGTCCTGGACGAGGTGCTCCCGGCTCCCGTCGTCGACGATGTCGCGAAGCATCGCCTCGAATCCGTCGACTTTCTCGGCACCGAGAATTGCTTCCCACGTCGAGAAGTCCGTGCTCGAGAACGCCTTCATGCCCTGGGCGAGGCCGTCGAGGAACAGTCTGCGATCACGGTCGTCCAGTGTGCCGAAGACGATCTTTGCCATCTCGTCGGCGATCGAGGCATGGCAGTACTCGTCGCGGTTGTGGAGCTTCACCGTCGCGCGATTCACCGGTTGAACGACGTCGTCGTCCTCGATCAAGTCCAGGTAGGAGGTGATCGAGATCTCCGCGACGGTCGTGTACGCAAGCGCGCTCAACGCAGCATCTCCGGAGTCCGCGGCACCGAGCTGCGCGGCGCGTTGGGCACGGACTGTTGCGCTGAACGGGAGCTGTCGCTCGGGCATCGCCCAACCGCGCTGACGACGGGTGAGTGCGCTCGCGTTCAGGTGCATGAGGGTGTGGTACTGCTCGTCGACCATCGCCTGGGTGACGGCGATCGCCAGGACGTCACCCATTCCGGTGCCGAACGCGTCCTGAGCGAGGAGTGAGAAACCCGGATTGACTACATGCTGCTCCACGTCCATGACGTTCTTGTTGAACGCGACCCAACCCCAGGCCCGGATCCGTTCCCTCTTCTCCTCCGGCAGTGAGAGGTACACGTCGTGTTCCGCGAACGGGATCAGGGCTTCCGGGAAATCGTGCTTGGCATGATCGAACAGGTCGTCCAGTTCGGGTTCGGGCTTCTTGACCGTGGCCCGATTGGCCCAGTTGCCGGCCAGCCTCGACACGATCGCGCTCTCCACTGGATCGTCCGGGTCGTACTCGGGCAGTGATGGATTGTCGATCATGACCGGTTCTCCTCACGTCCTTGTTCTCGCACGATACCGAAGAGTCGAGCGCAGAGAGCCGCGTATCCGGCGGGATCGGGGAGGGCCGACCCGGCGCGGTCGAGGTACTTCTCGAAATCCCGCGCTCCGCCGTCCTCGACGACCGTAGTCAACTCGGACATCGCCGACGCCAACGCGGACCGCGCGCTCATCGCGTGAGGGTTTCCGGATTGCACATCCCAGTAGACCTCCGGCTCGCCGCCCGTCACTCGCGCCAGCAATGCCAACGCGGTACGAGCCGGGGGAGGCGCGACGGCGTGCACGAGCGCCGGGTCGACGTCGAGCGAGGCGAGAGCAGTTCCGAACGCCAGAACAGCAGCATGGGTCAGAGCTTGGGTTGCAGCCGCCACCCGATCGTGCTCGTCGGCGTTCACTCGCACGATCAGTGCGCCCCACGTTTCGAGACGAGCAAGGAATTCGCCGACGCGTGTGCCGTCTCGGTGGACGACCGCCGCGACGGGGCGTCCCTCCATCCCGAGGGACGGAGCGAACATCGGATTGATGCCGAGCACGGAGGCCTGCGTCGAGCGAGCCTCGACCGAGGAGGCGAATCGGGATTTCACCGACAACGTTTCGACCAGCAGAACGTCCCGGCTGGAATTCGGAACCTGAGCGGCCAGAGCTACCGATTCCGGGACCGCCAATACGATGACGGTCGTCGACGCCAACAATTCGCGGAGATCGTCGTCCGGATCGACGATGTTTCCCTGCACATGGTCACAGTCGTGCTGTGGATCGTCGGACGCGTCGACATCAACGGTGACGACGGACAGGCCGTCGGAGACGAGGAGCCCGGTGAGAAGGGTGCCGACGGCTCCACGGCCGCCGACCACGACGGCGTCATACGACTTCATTCGTCGAGTATCACCGCTTTCTGCTCGCGACGGAGATCCAGATGGTGATGTCCGCATGGACGACCTCGACACCAGCGCTGTCGCGAATCGACACCGGGACGACGATGTCCGAGCCTTCCGTGACGGTCGCCCACTCGGGCGGATCGAGCAGGGCTACCGCGGTCAGTGATGTGGTGGCCTTGGTCAGATAGCGCACCGTCATCTCCTTCGGGATCCAGCGATGAGTCGGTGGCACCGTCGCTTCGGCGAGCATGCCCATGGCCACCTCGGCGAGATTGCACGCGGCGATCGCGTGAAATGTTCCCAAGTGGTTCCTGATTCCCCACCACTTCGGGGCCGTCACCTCGCAGCGACCTGGCTCGAGGGACTTCACGCGGGGGAGGACGGATCCGAAGTACGGGACCCTGAGACACATTCCGATGGAGAAGATCGTCTGCCCGACGACATTGTCGGGAAGCTTCTTCCACAGGCCGTAGGTAGTACTGGTGGCGGTCATGCGCGTATCTTACTGCCGAGTAAGGTTCGCGGGTTCCGCGTGCGACGAATCCGCATCGAGAGGGATTTGTGCTCCGGCGCGGTCTACGGCATACTGGTCGGGTTGCCTGGACACGGGACGCGCTTTCGTGCGGCCTTCGCCAGGTAAGAGCAGAACAGGACCAGCACTCCACGTGAGTGCGTTCGGTTTGCCGGCTCGGAGATGAAGGACGCCTCGCGCACCCGGTCATCGAAGAAGAGCAAGCGGAAAGAAGTGTCAGTAGAAATACGACACGCCCGACCGCGTGGACCGGAGAACCATGACAGATGAACAGCGGCAACGGATCGGGTCTTTCCTGATCGCCAACGTTCGGTTCGTCGTGTGAGCACGAGGGCAGTTCGAGTCTCCTCGGTTTTCGCCGAGCGGCTCGGGGACTGTGCAGACGAGGTGGAGCAGGCCATGAGGCCGGCTTCACGACAAGCGGCAAGAAAAGGACACTAAGCGTGGCGGGACAAAAGATCCGCATCAGGCTCAAGGCCTACGACCACGAGGCGATCGACGCGTCAGCGCGCAAGATCGTCGAGACGGTCACCCGTACGGGTGCCCGCGTCGTCGGACCGGTGCCGTTGCCGACCGAAAAGAACGTGTACTGCGTCATCCGTTCGCCCCATAAGTACAAGGATTCGCGCGAACACTTCGAGATGCGTACTCACAAGCGGCTCATTGACATCCTCGACCCGACGCCGAAGACGGTCGACGCGCTCATGCGCATCGATCTGCCTGCCAGTGTCGACGTCAACATCCAGTGAGCGCGGAGACAACGATGACTGATAACAAGAATCGGCCTGCCACAGGCATTCTGGGCACCAAGCTCGGAATGACTCAGGTCTTCGACGAGAACAACCGCGTCGTTCCCGTGACCGTGATCAAGGCCGGACCCAACGTGGTCACCCAGATCCGCACGCAGGAGCGCGACGGCTACAGCGCCGTCCAGGTCGCCTTCGGCGCGATCGATCCCCGCAAGGTGAACAAGCCGACCACCGGCCAGTTCGAGAAGGCAGGCGTCACGCCTCGCCGCCATGTCGTGGAGATCCGCGTCGCCGACGCCTCGCAGTTCGAGGTCGGCCAGGAGCTCACCGCTGCAGTGTTCGAGGACGGCGCTTTCGTCGACGTCACCGGCACCAGCAAGGGCAAGGGCTTCGCCGGCACCATGAAGCGCCACGGATTCAAGGGCCAGGGCGCAAGCCACGGCGCCCAGGCCGTGCACCGTCGTCCGGGATCCATCGGCGGTTGCGCCACTCCCGGTCGCGTCTTCAAGGGAATGCGTATGTCCGGCCGCATGGGTGGCGACCGCGTTACCACGCAGAACCTCTCGGTCCACAAGGTGGACAGCGAGAACGGTCTGCTCTTGATCAAGGGAGCAATCCCGGGCCGTCGCGGCAATGTCGTGATCGTCAAGTCTGCATTGAAGGGTGGTGCTCGGGCATGACCAGCCTCGAGAAGAAGACCAACCTGACGCTCGACGTCAAGGAAGCCGGCGGCAAGACCAACGGCACCGTCGATCTCCCCGCCGAGATCTTCGATGCGCCTGCCAACATCGCGCTTCTGCACCAGGTCGTCGTGGCTCAGCTCGCTGCTGCTCGTCAGGGAACTCACTCCACGAAGACTCGTGGCGAGGTTCGCGGTGGCGGCAAGAAGCCGTACCGGCAGAAGGGCACCGGCCGGGCTCGTCAGGGCTCGACTCGCGCTCCTCAGTTCGTCGGCGGTGGCACGGTCCACGGACCGCAGCCGCGTGACTACAGCCAGCGCACCCCCAAGAAGATGAAGGCAGCTGCACTGCGCGGTGCCCTCTCCGACCGGGTTCGCAGCGAGCGTCTGCACGTGATCACCGAACTGGTTGCCGGACAGACTCCGTCGACCAAGGTCGCGAAGTCCTTCCTCGGTGAGATCTCCGATCGCAAGAAGCTTCTTCTTGTTGTCGGCCGCGAGGACGTTGCAGCGTGGAAGAGCGTTCAGAACCTGGACGGCGTGCACCCCATCGCACCCGATCAGCTCAACACGTACGACGTGCTCGAAGCCGATGACGTCGTCTTCAGCGTGGAAGCGCTGAACACGTTCATCGCAGGGCCTGCGAAGAACGAGGAGGGAAGCAAGTGACCACCATCGCCGATCCCCGCGACATCCTGCTTGCACCGGTCATCTCCGAGAAGTCCTACGGACTGATCGAGGAAGGCACCTACACCTTCCTGGTGCACCCGGATTCGAACAAGACGCAGATCAAGATTGCCGTCGAGAAGATCTTCGACGTCACTGTGACCAGCGTCAACACGCAGAACCGTCAGGGCAAGCGCAAGCGGACCCGCACCGGTTACGGCAAGCGCAAGGACACCAAGCGCGCGCTCGTGACGCTCTCCGCCGACAGCAAGCCCATCGAGATCTTCGGAGGTCCGGTCGCGTAAGCGACTGGGACTCTTCGGATATAAGGACGAGAAGACTCATGGCAATCCGTAAGTACAAGCCGACCACTCCGGGCCGCCGCGGCGCCAGTGTCTCCGATTTCGCGGAGATCACTCGCAGCACGCCCGAGAAGTCGCTGATTCGCCCCCTGCACGGTCGCGGTGGACGTAACGCACACGGTCGTATCACCACCCGGCACAAGGGTGGCGGTCACAAGCGTGCATACCGTCTGATCGATTTCCGTCGCAACGACAAGGACGGCGTGCCGGCCAAGGTCGCTCACATCGAGTACGACCCCAACCGCACCGCCAACATCGCACTGCTGCACTACGCAGACGGCGAGAAGCGCTACATCGTCGCCCCCAAGGGCATCGCTCAGGGTTCGCCAATCGAGCAGGGTGCAGGCGCCGACATCAAGCCGGGCAACAACCTGCCGCTGCGCAACATCCCGACGGGTACGACCGTTCACGCGGTCGAGCTTCGTCCGGGCGGCGGCGCGAAGATGGCACGTTCGGCCGGCGCGAGCATCCAGCTCCTCGGTAAGGAAGGCCCCTACGCGACCCTGCGTATGCCGTCCGGCGAGATCCGTCGCGTCGACGTGCGCTGCCGCGCAACCGTCGGCGAGGTCGGCAACGCCGAGCAGTCGAACATCAACTGGGGTAAAGCCGGCCGTATGCGTTGGAAGGGCAAGCGCCCGACCGTTCGTGGTGTCGTGATGAACCCGGTCGACCACCCACACGGTGGTGGCGAGGGCAAGACCTCCGGTGGACGCCACCCGGTCAGCCCCTGGGGACAGCCTGAAGGCCGTACCCGCAAGAACAAGGCGAGCGACAAGCTGATCGTCCGTCGTCGTCGTACCGGCAAGAACAAGCGCTAGGAGGGAGTTCAGAATGCCACGCAGCCTGAAGAAAGGCCCGTTCGTAGACGATCACCTCCTCGCGAAGGTTGACGTCCAGAACGACAAGGGAACCAAGCAGGTCATCAAGACCTGGTCCCGTCGATCGACAATTCTCCCCGACTTCATCGGTCACACCTTCGCCGTCCACGACGGTCGCAAGCACGTGCCGGTGTTCGTGTCCGACTCGATGGTCGGCCACAAGCTCGGAGAGTTCGCACCGACCCGCACGTTCAAGGGTCACATCAAGGACGACCGGAAGGCGAAGAGGCGATGAGCAACACCGAAACCGCCAACCCGACTGCCAAGGCCGTCGCGAAGCACGTCAGCGTCACGCCCATGAAGGCTCGTCGCGTCGTGGATCTGGTTCGCGGGCGCTCCGTCGAGGACGCGCTCAACATCCTGAAGTTCGCGCCGCAGGCAGCCAGCGAGCCGGTCGCCAAGGTGATCGCCTCAGCAGCGGCCAACGCAGAGAACAACCTGGATCTCGACCCCAGCACGCTGATCGTCGCGACCGCGTTCGTCGACGAGGGCAAGACGGGCAAGCGATTCCAGCCGCGCGCTCAGGGTCGTGCTTTCCGGATCCGCAAGCGCACCAGCCACATCACGGTGATCGTCGAGAGCCTGCCCAAGACCGGCGGAACAAGTCGTAACCGTCGTAAGGGCCAGGCGTCCAAGGAAGGGGCTCAGTAGTGGGTCAGAAAATCAACCCGCACGGCTTCCGCTTGGGTATCACCACTGACTGGAAGTCGCGCTGGTACGCAGACAAGCAGTACTCGGAGTACGTCAAGGAAGACGTCGCGATCCGCAAGCTCCTCGCCACCGGCATGGAGCGCGCAGGTATCGCGAAGGTCGAGATCGAGCGCACCCGTGACCGTGTTCGCGTGGACATCCACACGGCACGTCCGGGCATCGTCATCGGTCGTCGTGGCGCCGAGGCCGACCGCATCCGCGGAGCTCTCGAGAAGCTGACCGGCAAGCAGGTCCAGCTGAACATCCTCGAGGTCAAGAACGCCGAGTCCGAGGCTCAGCTCGTGGCCCAGGGTGTTGCAGAGCAGCTCAGCAACCGCGTCGCTTTCCGTCGTGCAATGCGTAAGGCCATTCAGTCGGCCATGCGTCAGCCGAACGTCAAGGGCATCCGTGTCCAGTGCTCCGGCCGTCTCGGCGGCGCCGAGATGTCTCGCTCGGAGTTCTACCGCGAAGGCCGTGTGCCCCTGCACACCCTTCGTGCGGACATCGACTACGGCCTGTACGAGGCAAAGACCACCTTCGGCCGTATCGGCGTGAAGGTCTGGATCTACAAGGGCGACATCGTCGGTGGCCGTCGTGAGCTGGCCGCCGCTGCACCTGCTGCAGGCAACGATCGCCCGCGCCGTGAGCGTCCCTCGCGTCCGCGTCGTTCCGGTGCTTCGGGCACCACCGCGACGAGCACCGAGGCAGGCCGTGCGGCATCCGCAGAGGCTCCGGCCTCGACCGAGCCGAATCAGGAGGGCTGACGATGTTGATCCCACGCCGGGTCAAGCACCGGAAGCAGCACCACCCGAAGCGATCGGGTGCGTCCAAGGGCGGCAACCACGTGACGTTCGGTGACTACGGTATCCAGGCTCTCGAGCCTGCCTACATCACCAACCGTCAGATCGAGGCCTCCCGTATTGCGATCACCCGCCACATCAAGCGTGGCGGCAAGGTCTGGATCAACATCTTCCCGGACCGCCCGCTCACCAAGAAGCCTGCCGAAACCCGAATGGGTTCCGGTAAGGGTTCGCCCGAGTGGTGGGTCGCGAACGTCAAGCCGGGTCGCGTGCTCTTCGAGCTCTCGTTCCCCGACGAGGCCGTCGCACGTCAGGCCCTGACGCGCGCAATCCACAAGCTGCCGATGAAGGCACGCATCATCACCAGGGAGGAGCAGTTCTGATGGCTACCGGAACCCCAGCCGCAGAGCTCCGCGAGCTCACCGGTGAAGAGCTGGTCACCAAGCTGCGTGAGTCGAAGGAAGAGCTGTTCAACCTTCGCTTCCAGATGGCTACCGGCCAGCTGGACAACAACCGTCGACTGCGCACCGTTCGTCACGAGATCGCGCGCATCTACACCGTCCTGCGTGAGCGTGAGCTCGGTCTGGCCACTGGTCCTGCCGACGACACTGCAGGTGACGCGGCATGAGCGAGGAAAAGACTGTGACTGAAGGACGCAACAACCGCAAGACCCGCATCGGATACGTCGTATCCGACAAGATGGAGAAGACGATCGTGGTCGAGCTGGAAGACAGGGTCAAGCACCCTCTCTACAGCAAGGTCATCCGTCGGACCACCAAGGTCAAGGCACATGACGAGAAAGGCGACGCCGGCGTAGGCGATCGCGTTCAGCTCATGGAGACCCGCCCGCTGTCCGCCACGAAGCACTGGCGACTGGTCGAGGTCCTCGAAAAGGCCAAGTAAGCATTCACTGCTGCGAAAAAGCCCACTTCCTTTCGGAAGTGGGCTTTTTCGTGTCGTTGGAATGGTTCAGTTCGCCCGGGAGAGTCGCAGGACTTCCTCCTCGGTCGGAGGGCTCTTGGGGTGGTACGTCAGGCAGAGTGCCGTTGCTGTTCTGCGGAATTCGGTCCCCTCGACTGCGGCGTAGAACTGGCCGGTGGGCAGACGTGCAATGTCGGGCACCGAGCCACCCTTCGCGCGAGCGATCTCCTGAGCGGTGTTGATCTGCACCGGGCTGTTGAGCAGACCGTAGAACTGAGTCGCCGCGTTTCCGGCTATGTGGGGATGCAAGCCTTTGGGGGCTTGGGTCGCGAACACCAGTCCGAGTCCGTACTTGCGTGCCTGCGACGCGAGCGCGAGTGTGCTTCTGGTAGCCGCAGTCGTACGGCCGGATGGGGCGAAGTTCTGCGCCTCGTCCATGACGAACAGCCCACCGAGTGGGCGATCTCCTGCGGGGTTGCGCTTGATCCAGGCGAACAGGCCCATCTGCAACTGGTTGACGAAATTGTGCTTCTGCTCGTCCGTCGTCAGCCAGCCGAGATTGATCACCGATACCCGCGCCTTCTTACCCGCAGCGGGGGTCAGAAGCACACCGGGGTCGACCGGCGTTCCTTCGCCGGCGAAGAGTGGATCGTTCGAGGCAGCAGCCTTGAGATTTTCCGCGAGACCGGACGCAATGCGCACTGCGTCGCGCATGTCGCTCGCACCCTCGGGAAAGTCTTCGAGTAGGTCGACGAAGCTGCCGAGTGTCCCGCCGCCGGATCCGCCGAACAGCACGAGCGCCTGCTTGAGAACGGCCCGGCCGTGCTTTGCCCGCGGCGACTCTCCTGTGACCATCGCGGCGGGAATGAGCGCAGACAGGGCCGATTCGACGGATGCGTCGAACTCGTCCTGGTCACCCACGACGGCCGCGAAGTCGGGCAAAGGTTGAAAACTGAGCGGGCGGCCGCTGGACTTACGGGGAGTCCAGACGACGATGTCGGTGTCGGTCAGATACGCGGCTGCTTTCGCCTCGTCGCCGGGCGGCCATGTGCGTTCGTCGGCGGGCCAGGGGGTGCCCAACCTCGCGAGGTCGTTGTTCACGTCGAGGACGATCGCCGAAACGCCCTGCAGCGCACACTCTTCGATGAGTCGACGGATCAGCACGGTCTTGCCCGAACCCGAGCCCGCGAAAATCGCGGTGTGCTTCCGCAGCGCTTCGAGTGGCACCGTGACATCCGCGTTGGTACTGGTCTCCTGGCCGATCGAGATCGATGCGACTCGGGCCGGCGACACTGCGAGAGTGGGCGCCGGGGGTTCCGCTTCCTGTTCGATGAGGGCGCGGTCGTCGTCGACAACGCTGACCGCGGGCAACACAGTCTTGAACAGCTCGATCGAATGAGCGGGTTTGCGCACGAGCAACCACGAGGTCAACGCGGGTGAATTCTCTGCCACCAGCGTACTCAACGCGGACAGCGAGCGTCGGTCATCCTCGGACAGCGGCACCTCGACGCCACCTGCACGGCGAAGTGCGGCAATTGTCTGCTCGGTCTTCGCTCCCGACGGCCACGGCGCGTTTCTGATGAGAATCAGACGGCGACGGGGCATGTCGATGTGTAGGCCCGCCGTCGACACGGCCCGCTCGACGCGCGCGAGAGCAGCCCGGGCGTTCGGCGAGGTGACCGCACGGAAGCACCAGTGCTCCTCGTCGTCGGTGTCGGTGTCGACGGTGTGGCGTAGGCGGGCGTGCAGAGCGGGCTTACCGCTGGGTGGCGGGTCCTGGGCAAGGCTGTCGTCGGAAGACTGGTGCTCGTGAATCCATGCGGTGAGGCCCGCAGACAGCAGAACCGGGACGAGAGAGTCCTCCGTATCGGGGACCAGAGGCGTCGAGACGTCGGCTCCGCGGCGAAGTTCTGCGTAGCGCTCGTCGAGAGCATCGAGTTCGCTGAGCCGTGCATGGGGGAGTTCACCTGGCGCCGCCGAGCCTGTTCGATCGGCAAAGGACGTCAGTTCCGACGCCTCGCCGGTGTCGAGGCAGTGCCTGATGTGACGGTCCACCGCGATGAGAAGCTGACGCGGTGTGAAGTCCGGGGCTTGGTCGAAAGCCTGAGCTGCGACCGGCCACGTCTGGTGTGGAGGCGCGAACCCTGCTTCGAGGAAGCACGCAGCCAGTCGCCGCCCGAGTAGAAGTCGACCGACCTCGGACGAGGGAATCGGTTTGAGAGGCTGAGTGACCCGAAAACGATCTCGCATCGGGGCAACGCCACGTGCTGCGATGAGCTCCCATGCGCTCGACAGGGCGGACAGCACCGATGCCGTCCTCGGGAGCGTCTCACGGAGTGACATCAACCCGTGCGCGAGGTGCTCGACAACTTTGTCTTCTTGTTCGTCGGCGGCTTGTTGATCCGATCCCGTCCGCGCTTGCGCAACGAGTGTGTCGATCTGATCGATCGCGAGGACCGTCGGCCCGGTGATCGCCAGAAGCCGAGAAATGTTCTCGGCGATTCCCTGGTGTCCGAGCTCGGCCCGGCGAATACCCCATGGCGCGAATTCCTGAGCGTCGACGTCGTCGATCGACTGCAAGTACGCGTCTCCGAGGTCCTGCACCGACGCATCGGGTGCAATCGAGAGAACGAGCGCTCGGAGTGTGTGTTGCGAGGTCCGACGATGCCGGGGATGGACCTTGTACACAGCCGTCACGAACTCGTCGAGTGTGGTCGGTTCGATCATGGATTCGCCCATGATCTGATGTCGCTGCTCGTCGGAGACCTGTCCGATCTCGCAGAGCCTGCGGAGCAGCAAAGACAGCTGGCTGTCCGTGCCCTCACCGGACGGACGCATGAGATCGTCGAGCATGCCCATCAGGGTCGAGCGCCAGAAGCCCGCGGCGTCGAGAAGGCGAATCAGGAAGAAATAGCCACCGCGACTCTGCACCTCTTCACGGACTTGGCCTAGCAGATGTGTCTTGCCGGAACCTGCGGGCCCACGGACCACGACACCGAGCGGGCTTGCATCGTCCGACGATTCGGCGTCGGAGTATGCGTTCATCACCTCGACGAATACTCGCTCGTGCATGCCCGGGACGTGAACGTTCGATTGAGAACGCCATACGTCGTCGGGAGTGGGCGCCCAGCTCAACCGGACCGATTCGAGTGCTCGGATCTGCTCTCGTGCCCCATCGTTGCTCGTCAGTGTCACAGCTCGATCTCCAGAAGGTGGTTGCGCTGATTCCCGACTACGACGGCTGCGTCGTGATCCGCATCGGAGAGTGTCTTCTGGTTCTCCTCTGGGATCAACGACACGTCCGGCGCGCGCCGGAGGCGGACAAGGGCGTCGTCGAGCTCGTCTCGGGGGATGTCGGAGAGCTCCGTACGCAGGCGGGTGAGGCGAATCGGTCGTCCGGGCTCGGGTGCCAACCGGGCATAGGCTTCGCGGATTCGAGCCTCGACCCCTGCTGGCTCGACCCCTGCTGGCTCGACCCCTGTTGTCTCGACCCCTGCTGGCTCGGCCGCAGACTGCGTGTCGACGACCGCATCGGATGTCGGCCCACTGCGCGGGGAGAAGATCTCCGCGGGCCGGGTCTGCGACGTATCGAGCCAACGACGCAGTCCGGCCAGGACAGTGAACAGTGCCTTGCCCGCACCGGTCGGTCGCGCCGGGGGAGCGCCACCCATGAGATCACTGCAGAAGCGCCACCCTGCGTCGGTCAGCTCCAGCGTCATCGGGCGCACTGCGGTGTCCACATCGATCAGGCCCATCTTCGTCAGCTTGTCACGAGACGGCTTGTCGAGACTGGGTCCCAGGTTCTTCAACTCGGAATTCTTGACCGCAGTTGCCTCGGCCATCAACACCAGCAGGACGGCGGCCTCGGTGCCTGTCACGTCATCAGCGCTCAACGGTAGTTCCTTTCGATCGTCGTCGTGCCAGTGCTGCGCCGACGGTCGCGACCACATGCTCGTGGTCGTCGATCACCTGGCTGTTGGTGAAGCGCAACACGATAAATCCCTCGGTCTGAAGTTGGTTGTCTCGCATGCGGTCCGCGCCGAACTTCGTTGCCGCACGGTGTTCGTCACCATCGATCTCCACGACGACGCGTTCGGTCCGCCACAGTACGTCCACCGTGAAGGGGCTCGACAGCGAGCCGAGTCGCACTGCTCGGTTGTGCTCGCGGCCCGTTGCCCACGGCTGGTTGTCGAGTGCTCGGCAGAGAATCTTCTCCGGTTCGCTGCCGGGATGGGGGTGCCCGACGATCGGCGGATAGCTCAGCGGGCGGAATCGATCGACCACGGTGCTCACACCGATCGGCAAGGCGGCCGCAGTCACACGAACCGACGGAAATCTGTCGACGGCGGACACGTCGTCGCCTGAAATCCAGACTCCGATGCCGGCGCGAGCGCATAGCCACTCACTCGCTGTGGCGACGACGGACGGGTCGTAGGAGGTACCGACCACGAGCACGAGCGCCGCGCAGTGCTTGCCGTAAGCAGCCGCCACCAGGGAAGCAGAACCTGACGCTCTGGTCTCCAGTGGAATCCCATCGGCGTTCGGCGAAACCCCGGTAGCTGCTGCACTCGTGAGCCTCTCCAGATATGGGCCGAAATGCGAACTTTCGGCGGCTAGTCGACGAACCGCGACGCCTCTGGCGTCACCGTCGAGCGTGGACGTACCGCGAAACAGGTCGGACTCCGGGAGCCACAGCGCGGTCGTCTCGACGGCGGCTCGTTCGAGGGCGCTGACGACGTCTTCGACGAGGTCGCGGACGCCACGAGTGTGTGCAGCAGGCAATGCGAAGAACACGACCGCAGGTGCCCCCGCGGGCAGAGGATCGACGGATTCGGCCAGTTCCCGAACGGACGAACCGTGCAGCCGTACGACACGGTCCAGTGGTAACCCCGCCCACCACGACTCGATGTGTTCCCCCACCCCGTGAACCGTACCGAGTAATCGGCCTCGATGCCGATCGGTCACCGTCCGAGCAGACCTCCCAGCGCGCCGCCGACGCCCGCCTGTTCACCGCTGCCGCTGCCCCCGATCAGCCCGCCTGGAGGCTGCTCCGACGGCTGCACCACGACGAATCCCTGCCCACCGAATTCCAAGGTGAACCGCTCGCCGGTGCTGCGCCCGATCAGTGTCCCGAGGCCGAAAGAATCGTTCTTCTTCACGCGGGTGGACAAGCTCGACGACCAGGCGACCGCGGCTTGCGGGTCCGCGAAGGTGGGCTGATCCACCTGAAGAACCACCGGCACTCCGTCGGTCGTGATGGCGATCCGACCGCGTCCAGTGAAGACGCAGTTGAAGAAACCGGCGTTTCCGCCGGAAGCAGCACCCTGAACGCGTTTGACGTCGTAGGACAGGCTCGACTCGAATGCCAGGACGTTGGCGCCGTTGATCGTGAGGCCGTCGTTACCGTCCAGATCGATGAGGTGCACGTCCTGGGCGGCGTTGGCGAGAAACAGATCCCCGTGGCCGGATACCTTCATCAAGGGCACGCCCTCACCGGACAATGCCTGTTTGAGCGCCCGCCCGAGCCCGCCGGAGCCCTTCGCCTCGAAGTGAAGATCACCCTGATACGCGACCATGGAACCAGCTCTGGCCATGATGTCGCCGTTCATACCGATGCGACACATCTTGCTGCCCTGCTTCTGAATACCGGCCCCGGGCACTTCCGCGTGGGCGGGTGCGAACAGTTCGCTTCTCATAGGGAGGTGTCCTCCTGATGTCGGGGTGGGGGTCGGGGTCGGAAGCAGGTAGGGCGC
>NZ_NPFY01000020.1 GCF_002259415.1 Rhodococcus sp. 14-2470-1b | reverse complement strand
GCACTTCACCGACGATCAACCCGCGAACCTTCACATCCGCATTGGTAGGCAACGCATTACCCACCGAATCGGTCACCAGATCGATACTGACGACCTTCTTGAAGGTCTTGTTGTACGAGGTGACCGACCATCCGAGGAAGAGGATCAACACCAGAAAGAATGCGAGGCCGAGCAGAAGTCGCTTCAGCCGCGACGGCGAGTCGATCATCCTGCAACCCTCACTGTCGTCGTGGTTCCCCAGATTGCGAGGCTGAGGAAGAAGTCCAGTACCGCCACCGTCACGATGGCCGTTCGCACGGCCCGGCCCACTGCGACGCCGACGCCTGCAGGTCCGCCCGATGCATGGAATCCGTAGTAGCAGTGGATCATGATCAGCACGAAGGCGAAGATCAACACCTTGAGGAACGAATAGAGAACATCCTCGGGCGGTAGGAACAGATTGAAGTAGTGGTCGTACGACCCACCGGACTGCCCGTTGAATATCGTGCTGATTCCGCGTGATGCGATGTACGACGCCAGGAGTCCCACGATGTAGAGCGGGATGACGGCGACGAATCCGGCGATCATGCGTGTGGTGACGAGGAACGGAACGCTGGGCACCGCCATCACCTCGAGCGCATCGATCTCCTCGGAGATTCTCATTGCACCGAGCTGTGCCGTGAAGCCGGCCCCGACCGTGGCCGACAGGGCTAGACCTGCAACGACGGGCGCGATTTCACGGGTATTGACGTACGCGGAGAGGAAGCCGGTGAGGACCGAGCTTCCGAGTTGCTCGAGTGCTGCGTACCCCTGCAGACCCACGACCACACCGGTGGCGCCGGACATCATGACGATGACACCGATGGTTCCGCCGATGACCGCGAGAGCTCCCGATCCGAAGGTGACCTCGGCGAGAAGTCGCAGTACTTCTTTCTTGTAGTGGATGAGCGTGCGCGGAATCCATCCGATGGCACGCACGTAGAAGGACATCTGCTCGCCCGCGTTGTCCAACACGGTGAGCGGAGCACCGGCGATGCGCTTCGCGCGCATGAGAGTACGGTCGCCGCGACCTTTGGCGATGGTCATTGCGAGTCAGCTTCCCTTCGCCGGCACGACCTGGAGGTACACCAGGGTGAGAATGAGGTTGGCGAAGAACAGCAGCAGGAAGGTGATGACCACCGTCTGGTTCACTGCCTCGCCGACGCCCTTGGGGCCGGGGTTGGGATTGAGTCCCTTGTACGAGGCGATGATTCCTGCGATCAGACCGAAGATCGCTGCTTTCAGTTCGGCCACATACAGATCCGGCAGCTGCGCCAGCGCCGAGAACGACGCGAGGTAAGCGCCCGGGGTACCGCCCTGCAGCACGACATTGAAGAAGTAGCCGCCCGCGATTCCGACGACGGACACCAATCCGTTCAAGAGCAGCGCGACGAGGATCATGGCGAGCACGCGCGGTACGACGAGACGGTGAATCGGGTCGATTCCGAGCACTCGCATCGCGTCGATCTCTTCACGAATGGTTCGCGAACCGAGGTCGGCGGTCACGGCCGACCCAGCAGCACCGGCGATCAACAGCGCCGTCACGATCGGGCTTCCCTGCTGGATCACCGCCAGCACGCTCGCTGCGCCGGTGAACGACTCGGCGCCGAGTTGTTTGATCAGCGAGCCCGTCTGCAGCGAGACGACCGCGCCGAACGGAATGGCAACGAGCGCCGTCGGCAGAATCGTGACGCTGGCGATGAACCAGGCCTGTTCGATGAACTCGCGAAACTGGAAGGGCCGTCTGAATGTGTTTCGAACGACGTCGACCAGTAGATCTACGATGTTTCCGGCTTGAGCAAGTGCTGCGCCCGCCGGAGCAAGAGCGGACTTCTTCGATCCCCCCATGGTGCTTATTGTCCCCGCCCCTGCGCAGGACCGTGGCCCTGATCGCTACGTCCTGAAGTGTCATAGCCCGAACTGTCGTACCCGGATTGGTCGTAACCGGTGTTGTCGTACGCGGCGTTGTTGTAACCGGTGTTGTCGTAACCGGTGTTGTCGTAACCGGCGTTGTCGTAGCCGGAGTTGTCGTAGCCGGAGTTGTCGTAGCCGGCGTGGCCGTCGTTCTCGTACGTCTGGCTGCCCGCGTACGCGGGTGTCTGACTGCCGGGGTCCGTGGTGTCGAGGCTTTCCTGAATGGCGACCTGCGCGCTCTGAGGAAGGGTGTGCATGATCTGACGCACCCGCTCCTGACGGCGACCGACGGCCTGCCGAACCGGCGTACCGGGAGTCGCTTTCATCTGCGGCACGATACCTTCCACATCGTCGACACCACCAGCATGATGCCCGGCGTCGACGAGGGCCTGCTCGTGCGCCATCTGCGCCTCGTCCTTCTCCTCCGACATACCGATCGGCCCGATCATCGTGCCGTTCAAGAACTGCTTGACCACAGGCTCGTCGGAGGTGAGAAGCACCTCACGAGGACCGAACATCACCAACTGGCGGCGGAACAACATACCGATGTTGTCCGGCACCGTCCGCGCCAGGTTGATGTTGTGCGACACGATCAGAATGGTCGCATCGATCTCGGCGTTGATGTCGATCAGCGTCTGCGAAATGTACGTCGTACGCACCGGATCCAGGCCCGAGTCCGGCTCGTCGACCAGGATGATCTCCGGGTCCAACACCAACGCACGGGCCAAGCCGGCGCGTTTGCGCATACCTCCGGAGATCTCACCCGGCAGCTTGTCCTCCGCGCCGATCAGACCCGTCAGTTCGAGCTTCTCCATGACGATCTTGCGGATGTCGGACTCGGACTTCTTGGTGTGCTCGCGCAACGGAAACGCCACGTTGTCGTACAAATTCATCGATCCGAACAGGGCACCGTCCTGAAACAGAACTCCGAACAGCTTCCGGATCTCGTACAGCTCCCTCGAACTGCACTGAAGGATGTCGGTTCCGTCGATGAAAATTTTGCCCTGCTCGGGACGGAGGAGACCGATCAGCGACTTCAGGAACACCGACTTACCGGTTCCCGACGGTCCCAGCAGTGCACTGACCTCGCCCGACGGCAACGTCAAAGTGACGTCCTGCCAAATCTTCTGGACACCGAAAGACTTGGTCAATCCCTCGACCGAAACCTCGACTCCCACGCTGACCTCCACAGTTCGTACACATCGACCCGGATGTGGGTTGGGTCACTCTATCGCACACGAGTGTCCACACCGACACCGGAGCTTACTGCCCAGTAATAACTTCCCCGAGTCGGGCTGCGGTCCTGGCATCAGTGTGGCTCATCTCACCACGACACGCGTGCGACTCGCCCGATTTGTGATGAAACCCAACGCATCAACGTTGTGAGAACAGACAGAACCGAGCTGAATTCACGGGCATCGGCCACGAACACGACACGACGAAGGGCCACCCCCGAGTGGGGATGGCCCTTCGTGTGTGCGAGCTACGCCAGAATTACTTGACGGAGATCTTTGCGCCGGCTGCTTCCAGCTTCTCCTTGGCAGCCTCTGCTGCATCCTTGGCGACCTTCTCCAGGATTGCCTTCGGAGCGCTCTCGACGAGGTCCTTGGCTTCCTTCAGGCCGAGGCCGGAGACGACCTCACGGACGACCTTGATGACCTGGATCTTCTTGTCGCCGGCCGACTCGAGGACGACGTCGAACTCGTCCTGCTCCTCGGCAGCGTCAGCGCCACCGGCAGCCGGTGCGCCAGCAGCGGCGACGGCGACGGGAGCAGCTGCGGTGACCTCGAAGGTCTCCTCGAATGCCTTCACGAACTCGCTGAGCTCGAGGAGGGTGAGCTCCTTGAACTGGTCGAGCAATTCTTCGGTGCTGAGCTTCGCCATGGTGGCGGTCCTTCCTTTAGTACCGAGTCGCTGATCCGCGACACAGGTTGGTTGTGTAGCTGTCGCTGTGAGTGCGGATCAGCTTTCGGCGGGAGCTTCTGCTTCTGCCGGTGCCTCGGCTGCAGCAGCTGCGGGAGCTGCAGAACCTTCGGTGGCCTTCTTGTCTGCCAATGCCTGAGCCAGACGTGCAACCTGCGAAGCAGGCGCATTGAACAGTCCTGCAGCCTTCGACAGGTTGCCCTTCATGGCACCTGCGAGCTTTGCAAGCAAGATCTCGCGGGACTCGAGGTCCGCGATCTTGTTGATCTCGTCCACGGACAGCGTCGCGCCGTCCATGTAGCCGCCCTTGACGACCAAGGCCTTGTTGTCCTTCGCGAATGCCTTGATGGCCTTCGCAGCGTCGACCGGCTCGCCCTTGATGAACGCAATGGCGGTCGGTCCGACGAACAACTCGTCCAGCCCGGTGATGCCGGCTTCGGCAGCAGCGCGCTTGACCAGGGTGTTCTTGGCGACGGAGTAGGTGGCACTGTCGCCGAGCGCACGCCGCAGCTGGGTCAGTCCGGATACCGACAGGCCACGGTATTCCGTGACGACGGCAGCCGTCGAACCCTTGAACTGCTCGGTGATCTCGGAAACCGCTGAGACCTTTTCGGGCTTTGCCATACTTCGCCTCCTCTCGTGGAAGTTATGTCGATCGCGAGAGGTCCTGCAGAAACGACGAACGCCCCGGTGCAGGAGGCACACGGGGCGTAGACATGATGGCGGCGTGGAGTGATCCGAGCCGTCGAACAGGTCCCTTACCTCGTTCTCCTGCGTGGGCCGTCCGAGTGACTCGGACCTTCAACCGCAATCTCGTGAAAGAAATCCCTCGAGAAGGCGGTGACCAACGGTCTTGGGTAGAACTTGATTGGGCAGCCCCGGCACATTCCCGGGTGTGAGCCGGGTTCGTGTTCAGGACCGTCGACCAGACTACAGCGCTGCGCTGCAAAGTCCAAAACGCCGTCGCCGCCCTGTGATCTCGAACCAAGCAGGTTGTTCGCGCAAACAACATTCGCATCACGCAGGACAAGACGGTACTCGGGGCTGTTGAATCGAGAACATGACGGCAGCGCAGCCACGCCCACTGCTCGTACCGGACTCCGCCGGATCGAGCCCGGAGCGTGACCCGAGCGGCGGCGACGCAGCTGCTGCCTGGCGCACCCTCGTCGAATCACCACCGCTGTACCCGCGAATCGCGCGCGCACGGAACGTCGCGGTGACCATGAGCGACGGCACGGTAGTGCGCGCGGACGTCATGCGCCCCGCCGATGCGTCGGGGCAGGCCGTGGCGACCGCGCTGCCCGCGGTCCTCAACATCACCCCGTACAACAAGCGGCTGATCACCGGCATCGACGCACTCCTCGGGGCGCCCGTCCTGGGACGTGCCATCCGCGGTGCGTCGCGTCGATTCGACCTGAGCAACACCGCGTTCGACGGAATCACCGAGATCACGCGCATCGTCGACGGCGGTGCCGCCGATCTGCTGTCGGTCAACCGGCATCTCGTTCGAAGCGGCTACGTCCAGGTCATCGTCGACGCACGTGGTACCGGCTCGTCGAACGGCACGTGGGACATCCTCGGGGATCGCGAGCAGCTCGACTCCGTCGAGATCATCGACTGGATCACCTCCCAGCCCTGGTGCAACGGTCGCGTCGGTATGACCGGTATCTCCTACTCCGCCATCAACGCGCTCCAAGCAGCATCCAAGCGGCCCGACGGCCTGCACGCCGTCTTCGCGGTGGAGGGTTCCGTCGACATCGTCCGTGAGATCTTCGCGACGGGAGGTGCACCGTCGCTGTTCATCCCGTTGTGGCTGACGGCGGTGAACGGCCTCAAATGGTTTCCGACGCTCCGCGGCATCGACGCCCTGGCATGGTTTCGCGACCGAGCGGCCTCGCCCGCGACCCACATGTTCGATCTCGCCAAAGGTTTTCTGACCGGCGGGGACACCCGGATCTACGACGACCCGTACTACGACAACATCGACGCGGACATCGAAGAGATCGACGTCCCTACGTTCGTGTACGGATGCTGGCACGACATCTTCGGTGGATCGGCACCCGACATCTACAATCGACTGGCCCTCGAACGCGGCCGCAAACAACTGCTCGTCGGGGACGGGTATCACGGCAATCCCGGAATCGGCTTCGGCAGACCAGGTTTCCCGCCACGGCTGGACGTACTGGAACGAGCATGGTTCGACCGCTGGTTACGCGACGAGGACAACGGTATCGAGCGATTCGGGCCCGTCACGCTCCGTAGCCAGGGCGGATCGTGGACGGCCCACGGCCGCTTCCCCGCACCCCACGCCGTACCGCAACGGCTCTACCTGTCCGCCGCCACGTCGGGAACGGCGCGGCACGCAGCAGCCGACGGCACCCTCAGCGGCCGATCCGACGGCAGCAGTGGAACATTCACCGTCCGTCCCTCGCTTCGAGCCGTCGTCTCACGGGACACGACGCAGGTGCTCGCCGGAGTCACCGCCGTCCTCGGTGGCGGATTCACCTACGACAATCGATTCGCCGAGGGCGCTGCGGTCAGCTTCACGACGATGCCGGCCTCGATCGACACGGTGATCTCGGGTCCGATGAATCTGCATCTACGCGTCGTATGCCGTGCACGAGAGGCACTCTGGGCCATCATGGTGTGCGACGTCGCCCCCGACGGCACATCCACCGTCGTGACCAACGGGGCCCTGCTGGCATCGCGCCGAGCCGTCGACGACGAGAAATCGTTGTTCGCCCCCAACGGTGATTACACACGCCCGCACCACCCATTGACCGAAGCCTCGATGCTTCCGGTACCCGTCGGTGAACCGTTGACCCTCGACATCGACTTGCTCACCACCGAAGCCGCGATCTCCGTGGGACACCGCCTGAGAGTCGACGTCTTCGCCGCCGACCCGCCCCGATTCATGCCCATCCTCCCCGACCTGCTTCGAACCCGAGCCCGCAGCCAAGACATCGTCATCGATCCCGAGAACCCCAGCTTCCTCGTCGTGCCCATGCTCGACGACCCAGGTTGGTGAAGGAGAACCAATGCAGACCCGCACCGGCTTCGCACCGTCGAACGGCATCGAACTCGCCTACGAGGACATGGGCAACCCCGACGACCCAGTAGTCCTGATGATCATGGGGCTCAGTGCCCAGATGACGTTGTGGCCCAGAGAATTCTGCGAGCGAATCGTCGAACTCGGATTCCGGGTGATCCGATTCGACAACCGCGACATCGGACTGTCCACCAAGATGGACGGGCTCCGCATCGAAGGCTCCGCGCTGCTTCGGCTGATCCGCACGGGCCTCGGAGCGTCGAGCACCGTCCCGTACACCCTGAAGGACATGGCCCTCGACGCCAAAGGCCTACTCGACCACCTCGAGATCCAACAGGTCCATGTCGTCGGCGCATCCATGGGAGGAATGATCGCGCAGGTCTTCGCCGGTCTGTACCCGGAACGCGTACTCAGTGCCGCGATCATCTTCTCCAGCACCAACGAGGCCTTCCTGCCACCGCCCGACCCGCGTGCACTCCTCCCCCTCATGAAAGGCCCAGGCCCGGGTGCCAGCCGCGAACAGATCGTCGCCCACTCCGCCAACACCCGTCGGCTCATCGGCAGCCCCGCGTATCCCACGCCCATGGAAGAACTCCTCGTCACCGCCGGCGAGATGTACGACCGCAACTACAACCCCGCCGGCGCACTCCGCCAGATGGCCGCCGTGACCGGAACGGGCAGTCTCCGTCGAATCGCCGCTCGGATCTCCGCACCCACCGTCGTCGTCCACGGCCGCGCCGACCGCCTCATGCGCCCCTCCGGTGGCAAAGCCGTCGCCCGAGCAGTCACCGGTTCCTCGCTCCACCTCATCGGCGGAATGGGCCACGACCTCCCCCGTCCACTGTGGGACGAAATCCTCGGCGAACTGTCGTCCAACTTCGCGCGAGTCTGATCGGCTCCCGCCCCCCTTTCCGGAGCGAACGTGGTGTTCGGTCAGTCTGACTGACCGAACACCACGTTCGCTCCGCGACAGGTCGGCTCCCGGGACGCACGAAACACGAAAGAGGGCCGACCCCGGTGGGGTCGGCCCTCTTCCAGTACTACTGCTTACGCTTCTGCGTCGTCCTCGAGGAGGTTACGCGTGCGGTTCGGGTCCACGGGGATTCCCGGTCCGGTCGTCGTCGAGACCGTGATCTTCTTGACGTAGCGGCCCTTTGCGGAGGACGGCTTCGCACGGAGGATCTCGTCGAGTGCTGCACCGTAGTTCTCCACCAGCTTGGCGTTGTCGAACGATGCCTTGCCGATGACGAAGTGCAGGTTGGCCTGCTTGTCGACGCGGAAGTTGATCTTTCCGCCCTTGATGTCGTTGACGGCCTTGGTCACGTCGTTCGTGACGGTGCCCGTCTTCGGGTTCGGCATGAGGCCACGCGGTCCGAGGACGCGGGCGATGCGGCCGACCTTGGCCATCTGGTCCGGGGTGGCGATCGCGGCGTCGAAGTCCAGGAAGCCGCCCTGGATGCGCTCGATCAGATCCTCTGCGCCGACGACGTCGGCTCCTGCTGCCTCTGCTTCTGCAGCCTTCTCACCAGCGGCGAAAACGATGACCCGAGCGGTCTTGCCGGTGCCGTGGGGAAGGTTGACGGTGCCGCGCACCATCTGGTCGGCCTTACGAGGGTCGACGCCGAGACGAACGGCGACCTCGACGGTCGCGTCGAACTTGCTCGACGCGGTGTCCTTGGCCAACTGTGCTGCCTGAAGCGGCGAGTACAGGTTGTCTGCATTCACCTTTGCGGCCTGCTCGAGGTAGGCCTTGCTGCGCTTTGCCATTTCTTACTGTCCAATCATGAGTTCAGTGTGGTTGACAGGCCTGGCAGGCCCTCCCACGTGACGCTTCGTGTGTGACGAGGCCGAGATCAGCCTTCGACCGTGATGCCCATCGAACGAGCAGTACCGGCGATGATCTTCGCGGCCTGGTCGATGTCGTTGGCGTTGAGGTCTTCTGCCTTGGTCTTGGCGATTTCGCGCACCTGGTCCATGGTCACCTTTGCGACCTTGGTCTTGTGCGGCTCGCCCGAACCCTTGGCGACACCTGCAGCCTTGAGCAGCAGCTTGGCGGCCGGAGGAGTCTTGAGCTTGAAGTCGAACGTACGGTCTTCGTAGACCGAGATCTCGACCGGCACGACGTTTCCGCGCTGCGACTCGGTCGCTGCGTTGTACGCCTTGCAGAACTCCATGATGTTGACGCCGTGCTGACCCAGTGCGGGGCCGACGGGAGGAGCAGGGTTGGCCTGTCCTGCCTGGATCTGAAGCTTGATGATCCCGGCTAGCTTCTTCTTCTTCGGGGGCATTTCTTTTTCCTTGTATTCGCTCGGGTTTCTTGCGGTAACTACTGCAAGTTCTGTGTGGGCTCGCCCACGCGGCGCCGACTAGATCTTGGCGACCTGCGTGAAGCCCAGTTCGACCGGAGTCTCACGGCCGAAGATGGATACCAGCACCTTGAGCTTCTGCTGCTCGGCATTGACTTCGCTGATGCTGGCCGGGAGTGTCGCGAACGGGCCGTCCATGACGGTGACGGACTCTCCGACCTCGAAGTCGACCTCGATGGCCGGCTTCGACGTGGTCTCGGTGGTGGCGCCTTCGGCTGCAGCGGCCGTGGCCTTCGCGTCCTTCTTCTGCCCGTCCTGCGGCATGAGGAACTTGACGACCTCGTTGATGGTCAGCGGCGACGGACGCGACGTGGCGCCGACGAATCCGGTGACACCGGGGGTGTTGCGGACTGCGCCCCACGACTCGTCGTTGAGTTCCATCCGGACCAGGATGTAGCCCGGCAGAACCTTGCGGTTGACCTGCTTGCGCTGGCCGTTCTTGATCTCGGTGACCTCTTCGATCGGAACCTCGACCTGGAAGATGTAGTCGCCGACGTCGAGGTTCTGCACACGAGTCTCGAGGTTGGTCTTGACCTTGTTCTCGTAGCCCGCGTACGAGTGGATGACGTACCAGTCGCCGGGTGCGCGTCGGAGAGCTGCTTTGAACTCGGCAACCGGATCCTCGACCTCGGCGGGCTCGGCCTCTGCCGTCTCGTCGGCTACCGCGTCGTCACCCGCGGCAGCGGCGACGTCGGCGGCGATGGCCTCGTCGGTCTCGCGGTCCTGAGCGGCCTGCTCCGCTTCGAGGCCCTGTTTGGTCGCCTCGACATCGGCGTCGAATGCGGCCACTTCGGTGGCGTCGTTGTGCGGCGTGCTCACAGCAGGCACCCTTTCTGTCGTTTCATGCATGTCGTACTACTCATCGGACTCGGCCAGCGGATCGGTGTCAACCGAACAGCCACTCGACGCCTTGCGTGAATGCCAGGTCCAGACCGCTGATGTACGCGACCATGAACGCCACGAACACGAGCACGACGCTGGTGTAGGTGACCATTTGCTTGCGGTTCGGCCAGATGACCTTGCGCAGCTCTGCGACGACCTCGCGCAGGAACTGGATCAGACGCTTGAAGATGTTCGGGCGCTTCGCCTCGCGGGACTTCGGCGGGCGGGTGGCAACGGATGCCTTGCCCGCCGGCGCGGTGGACTTGCCGTCCGACGACTTGGAGATCGACGACTTGGAGATCGACACGGGCTCGGCCGCAGCGCCTGCGGTCCGTGAACGTCGCGCGGTGCGCTTGCCGGAGGGCTTGGCGACAGCGGCGGAGGAAGTGTCGTTCTGGGATACAGAGGCATCCGGCGTCGACGAATCGGGCGTTGACGAATCCCCGGACTCGTCTTCGCGCTTGCCGCGCTCCTCGCTCACCCGTCGTTCCTCTCAGTAGCTGACACCGTCGCTCTCCTCACCGAAAATGCGGTGAGGGAGCCACATGGGCAGGGGCGACAGGACTTGAACCTGCAACCTACGGTTTTGGAGACCGTTGCTCTACCAATTGAGCTACGCCCCTTCGGTCCAACCCGATTGGAGTCGGACCGTTCTGGAATCACACACGACGTACGCGCTACCTCACACCCTCGAAAGAGAGTCTTGGCAGCGCGCAGCGCTGAACAACCCCAGAAATCTCAGTGTACTGCACAGGCTATGGAAGTTTGAAATCAGGCAGGTCAGGCCAGACGGACGGTTGCCGTCGCCCTACCGAAGATCTTCTTGCCCTCGGACTTCGCTGTGATCGCGATGACCGCGGACTTGGATTCGGGGTCGATCGACTTCACCTTGCCGGTGTACTCGACGGACGCGGCCGAATCCGCGGGCACGTACACGGAGCTGGTGAACCGAACGTTGTATTCGGTGACCGCACCCGGGTCGCCGAGCCACGACGTCACGAACCCCGCGCCGAGGCCCATCGTCAACATGCCGTGGGCGATGACGTTGTCCAATCCTGCTAGCTTGACGACCTCGTCGCTCCAGTGGATCGGATTGGGATCACCGGACACGCCGGCGTAGTTGACCAGGTCTCCGCGGGTCAGCTTGACCACGCGCTCGGGCAGCTCGTCGCCGACCGCCACATCCGCAAAACTACGAAGCGCCATGCATGATCACTTCCTTGACTGCGTGGGCGATGTTCTCGTCGACTTCGCCACCGGTTCGGGCGACCAGCGTCGTCCAGGTCGTCTGGACCAGCTCGCCGTTCTGATCGGTCACGATGTTCTTGGTGGTGATGATGTCACTACCGCTCATCTGGCGGAACGATTCCAGGTAGACCTCGCAGGACAACTCGTCACCGACCTGAATGGCCTTGTGGAATTGCAGTCTCTGATCGGTCTGCAGAATCTGACTCGGGTCGTACCCGGTGATGAATTCCTTGAACATCCGCGACTGCGCGATGATTCCGACCAACGAGATGAACGTCAGCGGGGCAAGGAGGCCGTCGTATCCGAGGCCTTTGGCTGCATCCTCATCGTGGTGGGCGGGGTGCCAGTCCTGGACGGCACGGGCGTACTCACGCACCTTCTCACGACCGACCTCGTAGGCGTGGTCCACCTTGTAGTGGTGGCCCACCATCGCCGCCGCATGCAGAGCTGGATCTTGCACCAGCTCTGGGTCCTGCACTGACTCGGTCACGCTGAAAGAACCTTTTCTACCCAGGACGCAGATGCGGTTAGGGCACGAAAAGTAAGCCTAACGCGTGGCGTCGACTCCGAACGAGAACCAGCAGCCGATGAGGCTCGCGACTAGCGAGACTCGCGGTGCGCGCGATGCGTGCCGCAGTTCGAGCAGAACTTCTTCAGCTCGAGGCGGTCGGGATCGTTGCGGCGGTTCTTCTTCGTGATGTAGTTACGGTGCTTGCAAACCTCGCAGGCCAAGGTGATCTTGGGCCGCACATCGGTGGAGGAGGCCACTGGATGCCTACTTTCGGGTAAATCTGATCCGGTTAATCAGGACTGTGCATTCTTCTTGTGTAGCGGTGACCGGACTTGAACCGGCGACGCAACGATTATGAGTCGTTTGCTCTACCAACTGAGCTACACCGCCTCAGGTGCTCACCCCTACACCATCTCACTAACAAGGGTGTGGACGCGAACCATCCAATCCAGCGAGCCCCCTAACGGAATCGAACCGTTGACCTTTTCCTTACCATGGAAACGCTCTACCGACTGAGCTAAGGGGGCGTTCGCTTCTCTGCGCGGCAAGCCGTGCGTCGAAGCCTTCAAGAGGTTACACAGTCCGAGCGTCGAGTACCAAATTGCGTGCTCGCCGCGCTTTCTGCGGATCCTCTTACAGTAGAAACCCCAGCGAGAATTTCTCTCGCCGGGGCATCTGTGTGGCAGATGTAGGATTCGAACCTACGTAGGCATAAGCCGACGGATTTACAGTCCGCTCCCATTGGCCGCTCGGGCAATCTGCCGGGTGCTCGATGAGAACTTTCGCTCTCTTCGACGCGGAGAGAAGAATACAACGAACGTCCCCCGGAAACGCAAACCGGGTGGATAGCGCGGGTGCGAACGAGCTAACGTCGTCAGGACGAGCCTCACGGATCGGCCCACAGAAGCCGATCGAAACCGATTCGAGTACAGGAGTTGCACGTGGCTGATTCTTCCTTCGACGTAGTGAGCAAGGTCGACCGTCAAGAGGTCGACAACGCTCTGGGACAGGCTGCGAAGGAGCTCGCGACGCGGTTCGACTTCCGCGGTTCCGGCACCGTGATCGAGTGGTCGGGCAGCGGCGACAACGAGGTGATCGTGATCACCTCCGAAAGCGAAGAGAAGGTGAAAGCCGCCCTCGACGTCTTCAAGGAAAAGCTGATTCGCCGCGATGTGTCGCTGAAAGCGTTCGAGACCAACGATCCGGCAGCGTCGGGCAAGGTCTACAAGGTGACCGGGAAGCTCGTTCAGGGCATCTCGAGCGAGAATGCGAAGAAGCTGACCAAGAAGATCCGCGACGACGGCCCCAAGGGCGTCAAGGCGCAGATCCAGGGCGACGAGCTACGCATCAGCAGCAAGAAGCGGGACGACCTGCAGGCGGTACAACAGCTGCTCAAGTCCGAGGACTTCGGCCTCGCGCTTCAGTTCGTCAACTACCGCTAGCTCTACTCTCCCCTGGCCATTCGTTCGAGGCGATCGATACGGTCCGCCATCGGCGGGTGCGTGGAGAACAGCTTGCCGACCTTGTCTCCGGCCCGGAACGGGCTGGCGATCATCAGGTGGGACTCGGCGGCGAGGCGCGGTTCAGGCGGCAGCGGTGCCGCCTGAACGCCTCGCTCCAGTTTGCGCAGCGCCGACGCCAGAGCAAGCGGATCGCCCGTCAGCTCGGCTCCCGACCGGTCCGCCTGATACTCGCGAGAACGCGACACCGCCAGCTTGACGACGGTGGCCGCGATGGGCCCCAGCAGCGAGACGAGCAGTAGCGCAAAGGGATTGGCGCCTCCGTTGCCTCGCCCCCCGAACATGGACGCGAACATCGCGAAGTTCGCCAGTCCGGAGATCACCGCAGCCATCGCTCCCGCAACCGAGGAGATCAGGATGTCGCGGTTGTAGACGTGGGACAGTTCGTGCCCGAGAACGGCACGAAGCTCGCGTTCGTCCAGGATCTGAAGAATGCCCGTGGTGCAACACACCGCAGCATTGCGTGGATTGCGACCGGTGGCGAACGCGTTCGGGTTGTTCGTCGGGCTGATGTACAGCGCGGGCATCGGCTGATGCGCCGTCGTCGCCAACTCGCGCACGATGCGGAACATCGCCGGTTGTTCCACCTCGGTGACCGGCTGCGCGTGCATCGCTCGCAGTGCGAGCTTGGCACTGTTGAAGTAGGCGTAGCCGTTCATACCGATCGCGAGCGCGACCGACACGAACAGAATCGTCGGACTGTTGAACAATGCTCCCACGAAGACGATGAGCGCGGACATACCGACCAACAGGCCGAACGTCTTTGCGTTGTTCGCGAAACCCATTGCAGCGCCTCTTCCCGGAGTTCTCTCGTTACCCACGGGAAGAACGATCAGCGCACCCCACGAAGTTCCCCGTGGGTAGCGCGTCGGAGACGAGTGGGATCTAGCCGACCCGCTCGACGGTGTAATCCACCAGCCGACCCAGTGCGTCGTTGGCTGCACCCTGCGGGAGCTTCTTCAGCTCTGCGTGTGCTTTCGCCGCGAACTCTCCGAGAGTCTCCTTGGCCCGCACCATTCCCGGTGAGCGCCCCAACAGTTCGAGCGCCTCGTCGACCGACGCGTCGTCGGTCACGGGGCCGTCGAGCAGCACACGCAGTCGATCACCGTCCGCGCCGTCCTCGCGGAGCGCGAACAGAACAGGCAGAGTGTGCACACCTTCGCGAAGGTCGGTGCCCGGTGTCTTGCCGGATTGCTCCGTGGCCGACGAGATGTCGATGATGTCATCGGAGATCTGGAACGCAGTGCCGACAGCGTCACCGAGACGTTCCAGCGACGCGACGTGCTCGGCGTCTCCGCCGGAGAACGTACCGCCGAAGCGGCCACACGCCGCGATCAACGAACCGGTCTTCTCCCAGACGACGCGGAGGTAGTGCGCGACGGGATCCTCGTCCTTCTTCACCCCGATGGTCTCGCGCATCTGGCCGGTGACCAACTCGGCGAACGTCTCGGCGATGATGCGGACGGCCTCGGGACCGAGCGTCGACACCAACCGCGACGCGTGGGCGAACAAGTAGTCGCCGGCGAGAATGGCGATGCTGTTGCCCCAGCGCGAGTTCGCGGACTCGGCGCCGCGCCGCATCGTCGCCTCGTCCATGACGTCGTCGTGGTACAGCGTCGCGAGGTGCACCAGTTCGACGACGGTCGCTGCGGTGACGATCGACTCGTCGGTCGGGTTGGGTCCGAGCTGAGCCGTCAGCACGGTGAAGAGCGGACGAAATCTCTTACCGCCGGCCTTCGCCAGGTGCAGCGCGGCCTCGGTGAGAAAATCCTCGCCGTCGGACAATTCGGCGATCATCAGCTTCTCGACGCGTTCCAGCCCCGCGGCGACGGTGTCTGCAAGCTGCGGATCGACGAGGTCGACCCCGGCAACGACCGTAGATCCGGCCGCGTCGAAAGTGCTCACGATTGTTCGTCCTGTCCTCGTCGGGGGCGTCGTTTCGTCTCTACCGTAGTGAACCTGGCGCGGGCGAGCGCCGGAAGGTGCCACACACCACGTGAGAGGGGGCCGAAACCCCGCGGGAGCAGGCCCGTCGGCGCCACTGCTTTACTGGACGGGTGAGCGCTGTGCGAAGCACCGACGTCCTCGTCATCGGCGCGGGCCCTGCCGGGTCGTCCGCCGCGGCATGGGCGGCAAGAGCAGGCCGGGATGTCGTCCTTGCGGACGCGGCGACCTTTCCGCGTGACAAGACGTGCGGCGACGGACTGACACCGCGCGCGATCGCCGAGCTGAATCGTCTGGGACTCGGCGACTGGGTTCGGGGACGAGCGGAGAATCGCGGCCTGCGACTGTCCGGTTTCGGTCAGGAACTTCAGTTGGAATGGCCGGGCGGGTCCTTGCCTACGGTCGGAAGCGCAGTCCCGCGAACCGAACTCGACGACCGAATCCGCGTCGCGGCAGTCGATTCCGGTGCCACGATGATCGAGGGCGCGAAGGCTGTCGACGCAACCACCGACGGCGCGAGAGTCACCTCGGTGACGTTCGCGAACGGTGAGGAGATCCGCTGCGAGAAGCTGATCGTCGCCGACGGTGTTCGTTCCACACTCGGCAAGAAACTCGGCCGAACGTGGCATCGCGACACCACGTTCGGGGTCGCTGCCCGCGCGTACATCGACTCCGACAGGTCGGATGATCCGTGGATCAGTTCCCACCTGGAACTGCGTGACGCCGCGGGCACGGTACAGCCCGGCTACGGCTGGATCTTCCCGCTCGGCACCGGTCAGGTGAACATCGGCGTCGGCACATTGGCGACAGCCAAGCGCCCCGGCCCCGGAGCGTTGCGGCCACTGCTGGATCTGTACACCTCGCAGCGTCGCCAGGACTGGTCGTTGACGGGTGACCTTCGCGCAGTGGCGTCGGCTCTGCTTCCCATGGGCGGCGCGGTGTCGAACGTGGCCGGAGTGAACTGGGCAATAATCGGCGACGCCGCCGCGTGCGTGAACCCGCTCAACGGCGAAGGTATCGACTACGGCCTCGAAGGCGGCCGGTTCGTCGCCGACATGCTGAGCGAGAACGACCTCACACTGGCATGGCCGACGCTGCTGCGTGAGCACTACGGACAGGCCTTCTCCATCGCCCGACGCCTCGCCGGGCTCCTGACCGTCCCTCGCTTCCTGCCCGCGACGGGACCGATCGGTATGCGCTCGCGTGCGTTGATGACCGTCGCGGTACGCGTCATGGGAAACCTGGTGACGGAGGCAGATTCGGACCTCGTCGCCCGGGCATGGAGAGCGTCGGGCACTGCGTCACTGAAGGTCGACAGCCGGCCGCCCTTCACCTGACGATCAGCGCACGGCGCGGTGCAGTGCGACGATTCCGCCGGTGAGATTGCGCCATTGCACGCCGGACCAGCCCGACTCGGCGATGGTGGTGGCCAACTGCTCCTGCGTCGGCCAGGCGCGGATCGATTCCGCCAGGTAGACGTAGGCGTCCGGGTTCGACGAGACGGCCCGCGCGACGGCAGGAAGCATCTTCATCAGATATTCCATGTACACCGTGCGGAACGGGGTGAACGTCGGCGTCGAGAATTCACAGATCACGAGGCGCCCGCCGGGCTTGGTGACACGCGCGATTTCCCTCAGACCCGCCTGGAAGTCGGAGACGTTCCGCAGCCCGAAGGAGATGGTCGCGGCGTCGAAACTGGCATCGGCGTACGGCAGGTGCATGGCGTCGCCGGCCACCATCGGCACCGGCCGCGCAGCGCCCGCCTGCAGCATCCCCTTCGAGAAATCGGTTGCGACGCACCATGCGCCGCTACGCGCCAGTTCGACCGTGGAGACCCCGGTTCCAGCCGCGAGATCCAGGACCTTCTCCCCCGGCTTCAGGTTCAACGCAGCGCGGGTCAGCTTCCGCCAACTGCGATCCTGACCGAACGACAGAACGGTGTTGGTGATGTCGTACCGACGGGCGACGCCGTCGAACATCGAGGCGACCTCGTGCGGTTCCTTCTCGAGGGTGGCACGTGAACTTGTAGGCACACGATCGAGTTTACCGCCGCCGGGATCAGGCTGTTCTCAGCGACCGCTCGCGCTGCCACCCGAGGACGTCGCCGTAGTGGCCGAGCAACTCGTCGCAGATGGCGGGCCAGGTGCGGTGCAGCACCGACGTGCGGGCGGCCTCACCGAACCGGGCACGCATGACAGGCGAGGCCAACGCCGCCACAGCGCTCGGCAGCAACTCGCAGAATCTGTCGACGGGCAACAGGTAGCCGTTGCGGCAGTGCGCCACCAGGTCACGTGGGCCTCCGGCGTCGGGACCGATCACCGGGACGCCGCTGGCGAGTGCTTCCTGGACGGCTTGGCAGAACGTCTCGTGCTCACCGGGGTGCACGAAGACGTCGAAGCTCGCGTACGCCTGCGCCAACTCGTCGCCGCCGAGCTGGCCGGTGAAGACCGCCGTCGGCATCAGCTTCTCGAGTGCGCCCCTGTCCGGACCGTCGCCGACGATCACCACCTGCACGTCGTCGGGCAGAGCAGCGAGTCGTTCGACGTGCTTCTCCGGTGCAAGCCGCCCGACGAATCCGACGATCAGCCTGCCGTCGGGCGCCCACTGCGTACGCAGCGCCTCCCGGCGCGACGACGGCGCGAAACGGACGGCGTCGACGCCTCGGGCCCAACGGTGGACCCGCGGAACACCGTGCAGTTCGAGAGCTTCGACGGCCGAGCTCGACGGGGCCAACGTCCGTGCCGCTCCGCGGTGAACCCGACGTGTCCACCGCCATGCCGCACGGGATGTCAGACCGAGGCCGTAGCTTTCGGCAAACCCTGCGACGTCGGTCTGGTAGACCGCCACCGCGGGCACACCGAGACGGCTTGCCGCTGCGAGTCCGCCCGCACCGAGCAGGAACGGAGACGCGAGGTGAACGACATCCGGCGCGAATTCACGGATCGTCGCCGTCAGGCCCGGACCGGGCACGCCGACAGGAAGCGAGCTGATCTTGGGGACCATGACGGCCGGGACGCGATGGACCGGTACGCGATCGTGCTCGATCGAGGCTCGCGGTTTGCCCGCTGGATTGTCCGGAGCGACGACCATGGCGTCGTGGCCGGTGCGTCGGAGATGTTCGAGAACTCGAAGCACCGAATTCGTGACGCCGTTCATGTTGGGTAGGAACGATTCCGCAACGATGGCTACTCGCACGATCCTCAGTGTGGAGCCGGACTCGGACCATCCGGCAGCGCCGACGTTACGAGCGGGCGAAGTTCGCGCTAATGCTGCGCGGCGTCACGCAAGAGTCCCGGCGCGAGACGACGATGGATCCGCGAGAGCGTCGACACAGCACTGCGGACGGGTCACGTCGTGCACCGCCTGACCCACGATCCCTCATGATGCGATGAATTGCCCGATACTTTCGTCGATTGCCGCAATTCCGTCGATGGGCGGAGTATCGGGCAATACGTTGCACTCGACCGATCAGAAAGCCGACTTCTCCCGCCGCCGGAGAAGGAACAACACTCCACCCGCGACGAGCCAGGTGACGACGACGACCGATGCCGCAGGAATGATCGCAACGCCTGCGTTTCTCCCCGCCACCCTGACCAGATCGGGATCCGCCTTCGCATATTCGACATCGATGCGTTGACCCGCAACGAGATTCGTCGGATACAACACGCCCAGTTGCGGATTGTGGGTGACACCGTCCGGGGTGACGAAGCTGACCGCGGAACGCAGCTTTCCCGCCGACAGCACTTCCGCCGTCGCGCGTCCCTCGTCCGAGGTGATGGTGCGATCGTTCTGCCACGCCGCGACCACCAACAGGAACGCCAGAACGGAAATCCCGGTAGCGACGATCAGGACGGAGATCCGCGCTCGATGCGTGACTTTCGGGGTGCTCACGCCGATAAACGTTACTGTGCGCCCACCGGCTCGCCTCTTTAGGTAGCGTCTGCTGGCATGTCTCGCGACTTCGAGTTCACGATCGTCTCCGAGTACCCTCCCGCCGACGTCCACGAAGCACTGACCAGTGAAGATCAGTGGCTGGCGCGGTTCGAGAAGGCGAAGAAGACCGACGGATACGAAATGATCCGCCACGAGGACGGCGCTTTCACCGTCGACATCTCCGAGGAAGTCGGCACGTCCGAGCTGCCGGGGTTCGTCAAGAAGGTCATCAAGGGCAAGTTGCTGATCACCCGCACCGACCATTGGGGGCCACTCGACGGCGATGCAGCCGACGGCACCCTCGCGGGCGGCTCGTCGTCGCTGCCCGCGAAGGTCGAGGGCACATTGGCGCTTCGACCCGACGGTGACGGGTCGGTCCTGACGGTGCGCGGCCGCTCGACCGTCAAGATCCCTCTGATCGGCGGCAAGATCGAGTCGCTCATCAACGACATGATCAAGGACATGGTCGACCAGGAAACCCGCGAGACCGTCGAGTGGGCCGAAGCGAGAGACACCGACTGACCGAACTCCTACAGCCGAGCGCGAATGCCGGCGTGCAGTTCACGCAGGCCGGAGCGTTCGGTCGTCACTTCGAGCACCCGAATGCCGGCAGGAGTGGAGCCTGCGGAACGACCAGGAGCGGTGCCGGCGAGCGCGGCGGCCAGTTCGGTCACGTCGACGCGGGAGTGCGGAATTCGGTAGGCCGCGCAGAGGGCCGCGAGGTCCATGCCGTGCGGGGTTCCGAAGACACGCTCGAATGCACCGGCGTACTGCGGATCGCCCTGTTCGAGCAGTTCGAAGATGCCGCCTCCGTCGTCGTTGGCGACGACGATCGTCAAGTCCTCCGGCCTCGGCTCACCGGTTCCGATGAGCAGGCCCGATGCGTCGTGCAGGAAGGTCAGGTCGCCGAGCAACGCGATGGTGCGTCCGGGGCTCGTCAGGGCCGCGCCGACGGCCGTCGACACGGTGCCGTCGATACCGGCGACACCGCGGTTGGACCGCACCCGGACTCCCGGTGTCGGGTACGCCACGAGTGCGGCGTCGCGCACCGGGTTGGATGCTCCGAGCAGCAGTTGGTCACCGTCCCGCAACGAGGACATGACCGTCGCGGCGACGTGGAGGCCGGTGGGTTTCGGGTGAGCCGCCAGCTGGTCCCGCACTGCGATGTCGGCGCGCGCGGACAGTTCACCGCAACGCGCGAGCCACCCCTCGCTCGGGCTACCTGTGACCACGGCCCGTGTTCCGGTGGCCAGCACGTTGCCGGAGACATCGGGCCACCGCGGACCCGTCGTGATCGCGAATACGTCGACATCGGGATTCGCGAGCAGGGCGGAGACCGGGCGATGAAGCGTCGGTCGGCCGGTGATGATCGCCTGCTTCGGCCTCAGCTGCGCCAGCGCGAGCGGATGGAGCGGCAGCCCGTGCAGCGGCGCTGTGGGTTCGGCGACGGTCGGCAACCCCGCCAGTTCCGGCCGCAACGCCGCGCCGTGCCCGGAGACGACGACGGTGTCGATCGACAGATCGATGTCGACGGGTACGTCCAGCGTCGCCTGCTGGGTCGTCGTCCAGGCGGTCCCGTCGGCGCGGCCGGCGGGTGCGGCGGTGGCGTCGGCGAGATCGGGCACGAGGGGCTCGCGCAGTGGGATGTCGAAGTGCACGGGGCCTGCGTTTCCGGACCTGGTTCCGCGCGATGCGGCAAGGACACGGCACACGGCGCTGCGCCACTGACTGTTCTGTGCATCGGTCTCGGCGAGGCCCAGGCTGATGGTGGCGCGGACCTGGCTTCCGAAGAGCCCGAGCTGTTCGACGGTCTGGTTGGCGCCGGTTCCGAGCATTTCGTACGGGCGGTTCGCGCTGAGCACGATCAGCGGCAGGCGGGCGTAGTTGGCTTCGAGGACGGCGGGGCCGAGGTTGGCGACGGCGGTGCCGGACGTCATCACCACGGGTACCGGGGCACCGCTGCCGAGGATCAGACCGATCGCGAGGAACCCTGCGGTGCGTTCGTCGATGCGCATGTGCAAGCGAAGCCGTCCGTCAGCGTCGGCTTGCTGCAGAGCGAACGCGAGCGGCGCGTTCCGTGATCCCGGGCAGAGCACGACGTCGCGAACACCGCCGCGGACGAGTTCGTCGACGACGGCTGTGGCCTGAGCACTGGACGGGTTCACCACTTCAGATTGTCAGATTCTCGCGTCGGCGCCCTAGTCGGCCCGCCTGTGTCGTGTTTGACACGATGAAGGAGTGCGAACTGTCTTCGATCCGTCCGAGATGCCGCCGGGCGGCTTCTATTCCCTGCTCACAGCCTCAGTAGTGCCGCGTCCCATCGCCTGGGTGTCCACAGTGTCGGCCGACGGTGTGGCCAATCTCGCGCCCTACAGCTTCTTTTCGGTGTCCTCGTCGACGCCGCCGGTCGTGCAATTCACATCGGTGGGTCGCAAGGACAGCCTGCGGAACATCGAAGCCACAGGTGAGTTCGTGATCAACGTGGCCACCGAGTCGATGGTCGAGCAGATCAACGCGTCCTCGGCCGGCTACGAACACGGTGTCAGCGAACTCGAAGAGCTCGGCATCGCAAGCGAACCAAGCGAGAAGGTCGCACCTCCTCGCGTCGCCGGTTCACCCGTCGCGATCGAGGCGTCGCTGCACCGAATCGTCGAGGTCGGCAATTCCTTCGTCGTCATGGGCCGCGTCGTCGCACTCGCCGTCCGCACCGACGCCCTTGCCGACGACGGCTTGCCGTCGTTCGCCGCCGTAGCCCCGGTGAGTCGACTCGGCCGCAACGAATGGGGCCTCCCTCCCGAGGTTCGTCTGTTGGATCGACCCAGGCGTCCCGACACCACTGAGTGAGGCATAGGTCATAGAGTTCAAGCCATGCCCGATGCTCGAAAAGGTCATGCAGTGCTCCCCGAGGTCGGCGAAGTCGGTCGTCAGGCCTACGCCTCGCTCAGATCACGGCCGACGCCACGTGCCGAACGCTACGAACTCGGCAGGCAGTTGCGTGACAAAGTCTCCCGCGAGTCGATGGGCGATTGGACGCCGCCCGCAGATCGATACGATCCCATCCGCCAGATCGAGTTCTCCCACGACGGCCGGATCGACTGGCTCATTCCGGTACGTGCCGAACGGATGGTGGAGTCGCCGTACGGGTTCCTGCGCGGCACCGCGATCGTCATGGCCAGAGACGTGGCCCTGCTGCCGTCGACCGGAATCAACCCTGTGATCAGCGGCGACTCGCATCTCGGCAATTTCGGGTTCTACGCATCTCCCGAGCGTGACCTGGTGATCGATCTGAACGATTTCGACGAGGCGCACCCCGGCGGGTGGGAATGGGATCTCCGACGCCTCGTCGCGAGCATCTGGGTGGCCGGCCGGCAGAACGGACGCACCGAAGCCCAGTGCGAGGAGGCCGTCGCCGCATGCGTGCGGGCGTATCGCGTCGAGGTGTCACGCTTGGCCGACGAGCCCCTGATGTCGCGGTCGTTCCAACGGCTCACCGCGGAGAAATTGCAGGCCGACGCCACCGAGGGTTCGCTGCGCAAGGAGATCAAGCGAGCCACGAAGAAGGCTCGTCGGCGCACCAGCGACCGCGTTCTTCCGAGGTTCACCGAGGAACACGAAGGCACCCGCAGGCTGGTCGAGGAGCCCCCGATCACCACCCGCATCTCGGCCCGCGACGAGGATCTCCTGGCCGAGGGGCTGGACGAGTACCTGACGACGCTCTCCCCGCACTGGCGTCGGGTGCTCGGTGGGTACACGCTCATCGACGTCGCGCATCGAGTCGTCGGCGTCGGAAGCGTCGGACTGCGGGCGTACGTGGCACTGCTCGAGGGATCGAGCCCGGACGACGTGGTGTTCCTGCAACTCAAGCAGGCGCGGCGTTCGGTGTTGGCGCCGTACGTGCACGGCAAGGATGCGTGGCACGCGCATCAGGGGCAGCGCGTGGTCGAGTACCAGCAGGATCTGCAGACGGTGAGCGATCCGCTGCTGGGGTGGACCACCATCGACGGCAGGCAGTACTACGTGCGGCAGTTCCGGAACATGAAGGGCACGATCGATCTGGGTTCGATCGATGCTCCTGCCCTCGTCGACTACGCGGGAGTGGTCGGTCGACTACTGGCCAAGGGGCATGCGCGTACCAGTGGCGCCTCGATGATCGCCGGTTACGTGGGCAAGTCCGACACGCTCGATATCGCGCTGTGCAGGTTCGCCCGGCTGTACGCCGATCAGACCGAGGCCGATCACGCGTTGCTCGTCGACGCCGTTCGCCGGGGCCGCTTCGCGCTGTGAGTGAAAATGTAGGCCCTTGTTCACTGGCAGCGGAGCCTACTGGGAGCGGAGCCTACTGGGAGCGGAGCCTGCGGAGTGACCCGCCGGTTCCGCTCCACTCACGTAGGGGTCAGGCGGCGTACTTGGTGACCAGTGCGCCCAGACGCGGGAGTGCCTCGGCGACGTTCTTCTGCGCGGAACCGCGCAGGCTGCCGTAGAACTTCTTCACGACGCTCTTGTCGGTGTCCTCGATGCGCGAGTCCGTCACCGACAGCAGCGCGTTCGACACCTGGTCCGAGTTCGCGACGAGGTAATCGGAGAACGTCCCGGCGGGCGCGGCGTTGTAGGACTGCCAGAACGGCTCGAGCTGATCGACGAAATCGGGCCACAGCGTTTCGACGGCCTTTTCGATGTACGACGGTCCGACCTTCTTGACAGCTCCGTAGCCGCCCTTGACCGCCAGGCCACTGGCGCCCTTCTTGTCCGACACCTCGGCGTCGATCAGCGCCAGGACGTCGGGCAGCAGAACATCGCGCTTCGACTCGTCGAGCAACGATTCCCTGAGTGCAGCAACCACTTCGAATTCCTCCCGGAGGTTCAGTTTCTTCCTTCGAACCGGGGAAGACTACCGCAGGCCGGTGTATGTTCGCCGAACTCGCTCGTGCCACCACTGCACCCGCTCGGGTGCGGCGGCGAGAGCCGTCAATCTCTCCGGATCGGGTTCGACGGGTACGGCTGCGATGGTTCCGTCCACGATGCCGTGACCGTCCGCGACATCGCCGGTGAACAGGCTTCCGGTCCCGAGGCCGCACGCGAACTCCAGCCTGGGGATCGCGGCCGCAGCGGCGAGACCCGATGCCATCCCCACCGCGGAGTCGAGTGCACTCGACACCACCACGGGCACTCCGTACTCCTCGAGTTCACCGGCGAGTTCGAGTAGGGCCCGCATGCCGCCGAGCGGAGCGACCTTGACGACGGCGACGTCCGCTCCGCCTGCGCGGACCACACGGAGCGGGTCCTCGGCGCGCCGGATGCTCTCGTCGGCCGCGACACGCACTCCGGGGAGAAGACGTCGCAGTTCGACGAGCTCGTCGACCGTCGCGCAGGGTTGTTCCACGTACTCGAGGTCGCCGTCCTCCAGCAACGCCGAGATGGCGTTCACCGCCTGTGGGACGGTCCATCCGCCGTTGGCGTCGACCCGGACGTGTGGGACGAGCGCCCGGACGGCTCGAACCCGCGCGACGTCGTCGGCGACGCTCGTCTCGAAGCTGCCCTGTCCTTTCTCGGCGACCTTGACCTTGGCGGTGTCGACGCCGGGGTATCGGGCCAGGATGGCGGGCACCTCGTCGGGGGTGACGGCGGGGACTGTTCCGTTGACACGGACACGTTCGCGATACGGCTGGGGTGGCCCCTCCCACGCTGCTTCGACGGCCGAGCGCAGCCAGTTCGACGATTCGGCGTCGTCGTACTCGACGAAGGGTCCGAACTCGCCCCAGCCGGCAGGTCCGCGGAACAGCATCACCTCGCGGGTGGTGATGCCGCGGAACTTCGTTCGCATCGGGAGAGACAGGACGTGCGAGGACACGAGAAGTTCGTCGAGAGGCGGTGTCACTGCTGTCCCTCGAGGAGCTGAACCATCAGGGCGTCGGAGTCCGCGAGGACGTTTCCGTCGAGATCACGCAGGACGGCACTGATGAACGTCTTTCGACCCTCCACTCGGTCGACACTGCCCTCGACCACCAGTTCGGTGTCGAGTGGGGTGATCTTGCGGTAGTTGATGTGCAGGTACGCGGTTCGGCTGATCGGACGTCCGTACGCGTGCTGGATCAGCCCGAACATGTCGTCGAACAGCAACGGCAGTGTTCCTCCGTGTGCGGCACCGTTCCCACCCAGGTGATAGCGACGGAACACGCCTCGGCTGCGCACACCTTCCGCGTCGAACTTCTCGATGCGCCACGGCAGCATCAGCAGTGATCCGCGGCCCGGAAGATCGATGGCCCGCCCGGCAGGAGATTCGCCTTCGGGAACTCGGAACGGTGCCAGCTCGGCGTTCATCGCTTCGACCTGCTCGGCGAGCTTCTCGGTCAGTTCCTGGGTGGGAGCGGTACTGACGGCGAGGTCCTGCAGTGTCCGCAGCGCTTCGACGAGGCGCCCCCACTCGGGGCCGACGTTCGCGGGGGTGAACTTCGGGAATCCGCCGTGGTGGGAGTACTCGTCCTTGCGCGCGTCGTCACTCATCTGTGCACCGTATCGTGCGGTCCGAAGCCCTGGCTCTATCGTGACCCAGGTGACCTTCACTCCTTCGCTCTGGCAGCCGGTTCCCGGGTTCGACGACCTCACCGACATCACCTATCACCGCCACGTCACCGACGACACCGTGCGGATCGCGTTCGACCGTCCCGAGGTCCGAAACGCGTTCCGGCCGCACACGGTCGACGAGCTGTACCGCACGCTGGAACACGCGCGGGTCAGCTCGGACGTCGGCACGGTGCTCCTCACCGGCAACGGACCGAGCTCGAAGGACGGCGGCTGGGCGTTCTGCTCGGGCGGAGATCAACGCATTCGTGGACGCAGCGGCTACCAGTACGCGGAGGGAGACACCGCGGACACGGTCGACAAGGCGCGGGCCGGGCGGTTGCACATCCTCGAGGTCCAGCGGCTGATCCGGTTCATGCCCAAGGTCGTCATCTGTCTGGTCAACGGATGGGCCGCGGGCGGCGGGCACAGCCTGCACGTCGTCTGCGACCTGACCCTCGCGAGCCGCGAGCACGCACGATTCAAGCAGACCGACGCGGACGTCGGCAGTTTCGACGGCGGTTACGGCAGTGCGTACCTCGCGAAGATGGTGGGACAGAAGTTCGCTCGCGAGATATTCTTCCTCGGCGACACGTACACAGCCGAGGAGATGCATCGAATGGGCGCAGTCAACCGCGTCGTCGATCACGACGAGCTCGAGAACGTGGCCATCGAGTGGGCCGCGAAGATCAACGCCAAGTCGCCGCAGGCTCAGCGGATGTTGAAATACGCGTTCAATCTTCAGGACGACGGATTGGTCGGCCAGCAACTCTTCGCCGGTGAGGCGACGCGTCTGGCGTACATGACCGACGAGGCCGTCGAGGGCCGCGATTCGTTCCTGCAGAAGCGGGACCCCGACTGGTCGCCGTTCCCCCGGTACTTCTGAAGGTTCATGTCCGTTTCCCGAGATCCCCTCACGCATCGACGCCGCGCACCGGACAGTGCGTGGTCGTCGGTGACGTCGTGGTTCCTGCAGAAGCACGACTACGAATGGATGCGCGAGTTCCAGAACTCACGCCCGTCGGGAAAGATCGTTCGGATCATCGTCGCCCTGTCGATGATCAACATCAGTGCGATGTCGTTCACGTCGCTGTTCGCGATCGGCGGTCCGACGGGCACCGCGGCGACTGCGCTGACGTTGACGCTGTGCACTGTCAACCTGATCATCGCTGCACTGTGGGTGCTTCGGCCGTTTCCTGGGCGCCTCGGCGTGGTGTCGTTCGCGATCTACTCCGACCTGGGCGTCGCCGCTGCACTGTCGGTGTTGGATCTACGCAACGCGCTCCTCGGCTGTGTCCTCTACGCCGTCATCGGCGCATTCGTCACGTTCTTCCTCAGCCCCCGCTGGGTGGTGGCGCACCTGATCTTCGCCTCCGGAATCGCCATCGGCTTCGCAGTGGCGATCTACGTGCGCGGCGACATGGACACGATCACCTTGCTCGTCCAGACCGACGTGGTGCTGCTCGGCATCATGAGTGTTCCCGTCACCTCGCACATCTTCCTGACGACACTGTCCGCCGACGCGCGCAGTTCCGCACTCGATCCGCTGACCGGCCTGCTCAACCGCCGGGGTCTCGACGCCGCACTCGAGGACCTGTGGCCGAGGGGACGCCGCGAAGGTCAGTGTGCTGCGGTGATCGTCGTCGACATCGACAACTTCAAGTCGGTCAACGACATCCACGGCCACGACGAGGGTGACGCGGTGATCTGCCGCGTCGCCGAGCGCCTCACCACACACGTGTCGCGGTACGGAGTGCTGGGACGGACGGGCGGTGAAGAGTATCTGGCTGCCGTGGTGACGTCGAGACTGCACATCGACGCGCTCATCCACGGAATCCGACGTGCCCTGCACGGTGAGGGCGATTCGGTCCCGGTCACCGTCAGCGTCGGCGCCGCGATTCTGTACGCCGAGTCCCACCTGTGGACGACGGGCTCCGACACGGTGAACACTGCGTCGAGAGTGGCCGACTCGATGATGTACGAGGCCAAGGCGTCCGGAGGCAACCGAGTGGTCACCACGCTCATCTGAGCCTGCCCAGATCGACACCGGGCCCTGATTGAAACCTGACGAACCGGCAATACGACGATCATGACGACCGACCGCCAGACACCCTCTCCCGAACACCGACGACCGGACGGACTGTCCGACGACACGGTCGCTGCCGTCGGCAAGGTTTCCGAGGCACTCGAGACTATCGAGCGCGCCCGCGGCCACCTGTACTCGTTCCACCAGCTGATGGGACACGCGGACCTGCAGCTCGGCGAGGCAGTCGACGCGCTGCGAGAGGCCGGGAACGCGTCGGCAGCCGACCGCTTGTCGGAGGAGATGATCGGTCGCAACGCGATCGACGGGAGGTGGTCGTTCCAGATCGTCGAGGAGTTCGACGATCTCTACTGGTCGGCGTTTCGGCAGCACGAGAAGCAGACGAGGGACGAACTGCAGGAAGGCAAGCGACACGTCTTCGAAGCGGAAATGAAGGAGTCGCGGCGCACACACGACAAACGGGGCCACGAAGCAACACCCTGATGGCCGCATGCTGCAGGCAGGCTGTGGTATCGGTGAGGCTGTGGTATCGATGGGGCTGTGGTATCGATGGGGCTGTGGTATCGATGAGTCGTGGAGATACTCAGCGGCCGAACGATCCTGCGTCCAGTCGACTACGAGAAAACTCTCGCGTTCTACCGAGACGGCCTTGGGCTCGCAGTGCATCGCGAGTACGGAGCGGGTACGGTGTTCTTCGCCGGGCAGTCGCTGATCGAGGTCGCGGCTCACGGTAGTTCCGGTTCCGCGCAGATGTTCGACGGGGCACTGTGGTTACAGGTCCGCGACATCGAGGCTGCCGCCGACGAGCTGCGCGGTCGCGGCGTCCCGATCGAGCGCGACGCGAAGCAGGAGTCGTGGGGTTTGATCGAACTGTGGCTGCGTGATCCGGACGGAGTGCCGATCGTTCTGGTGGAGATACCCGCGGACCATCCCCTTCGGCGGGACACGCGCGGCTGACGCCCGGGAGAGCGCGAGTTCTCAGGAACGCGTCGCGGCGACGACTCTGCGCACTGCTGCGGCGGATTGGGGGCGTGACCACAGAAACCCTTGCGCCAGCGTGCACCCCAGCTCCAGGGCGACGTCCGCCTGCGCCTTGGTCTCGACCCCTTCGATGATCATGGTCAGGCCGAGATCGAGGGCGACGGTGGACAACGCACGCAGCAGCGCCCGTCCTCGTTCGGTGTCGATGTACTTCGTCAGGTGACCGTCGATCTTGATTCCGTCGGGCTCGAACGTGACGAGGCGTTCCAGAGAAGACCAGCCGGAGCCGAAATCGTCGAGGAGAACCTTGAAACCGAGCGCGTGAACGTCGTCGATGTGTCTGCGGATGAGCGGCCCGTCGCTGACGGACGACGTCTCGGTCAATTCCAGTGAGAGAGAACTCGGGGCGACGGAGGACATCGCCACTGCACTCTGCAGCTGGGCGACGGCGTCGGGATGCGCGAGGTGGCGACCGGAAAGGTTGACGCTCAGCCTCAGGTCCGGCCGGGTTTCGTGCCATGCTTCCGCTTCCTTGACGGCAAGGCGCAGCACTTCGAGGTCGATGTCGATGATCAGTTCGCTCGACTCGGCGAACGGCACGAAGTCCGCAGGCGAGACGAGACCCTTCCTCGGGTGATGCCAGCGCGCGAGCGCCTCGAACCCGATGATCTCCTCGGTCCGCAGGTCCACGACCGACTGGAACCACGGCACGATCTGGCCTGCGTAGAGCGCACCCGCCAGGTCGTGATCGTTGTCGAGTTTCGCGGCCGTGGAGCCGACTCGGCGGTGCAGGTCGAGTTGTTCTTCCAGGACGGACCCGTACTGCTCCAGCTCCTGCAGCTGACCGTCGCTCAGCTCACGGGGCATCCTGTCGAGCAGACACAGGGTCCCGATGACCAATCCCTCGCGACCCCGAAGCGGAACCGACGCGTACGACGCGACCCCGTTCTGATCGAGAATGTTGCGTTGCCGCACCGTGGCGTCGACGCGATTCCGGGTGAACACGGCGGCCTTCTCGCTGCGGACGACATCGTCGCAGAGGGTGTCCGAACGTTCGACCGCCGACACGGGAGGCCCGCCGATGTTGACCAGCGTGTACTGAGTCGTTTCGTCGAGGACGTTGAGCTGGGCGATGGCAAAACCGACACTGCGCGCGGCAAGCTCCACCGTGGAACGCAACGCCGGTGTCGTCGCTTCCAGGTCGAGGTACCGGCGGGCGGAGTCGCTCTGCCGACGGGCTTGCGGCCTGCGGGCAGCCGAGGACGGATCGTGCTCCATCGTCGTCTCCTGTCCCACAGTTCCGGCCTCCGCTGTTCCGGCCGCACGTCAGCTTAGCGCCGGAATCCGGTCATGCCGCCCGAACCATGCCGATCACACCGACGGAATTCGGGTGTGGAGCAGTCTGCGCCGCACCACGGCGGCGGCAAGACGCATTCCGTCCGGTGTCGGAGCTGGATCGTCGCCGTAGACGAGTACGCCGAGCGCCGCCAGATCCTGGAGCACGTCGTCTCCGAGGGGGAGGTCTCGATCGGCAGCGTCGGGGCCTCCGACGTGCGACCACCCTTCGGCATCCAACAGCTCGGTCACCAGAGGAGTCGGGTCGTCCGAGCAACTGCCGCGCGCGACATCGGCCAGGACGACCTCGGCCGCGATCGATTCCGGGTGATATTCGGCGCCGACGAGCCGTTCGACGAGCGTCGACCACAACCGATCGGCGCTCATCTCCTTGGCTCGTGCCGTCGGCAGCAAGCGGCCGTGACGTTTGCGGACCAGACCCAACCGGAGCAGGAGCCGTCGGACACGGAGCACGGGTTCGGTGCCTCGTTCGTCGCCGACGGGAAACGGCCATTCTCGTGGCGTCCACAGCGTGCCGAGGGCGTGTTCGACAACTGGCGCGGGGAGATACCCCTTGTCGGTCAACGTGATTCCGTCGCCGACGATGGCGAGCATGCCTTCGAGTCGCCGGACGCAACCGTATGCGGGTGAGATCGCGTCGTGCAGCGCGGTGTTCAGGTCGCGGTAGAGCTCCACGCGCGGGGGGCTGTACCGAGTCCACAGCTCGATCCGATGGTCGAGCAGTTGCTCGAGCAGTACACCTCCTGCGCGCTCGGATCGAAGTATCGAGTCGGTGATGCGCCGACGTTTCGCGGCGACAGCAGATTCCCGCAGCGGCCGACCGTCGATACCGGAGGATTGGAATTCGCCTGCGACGGAAGCAACTTCCAGGGTCTCACCGATCAGGTCGACCATGGCGCGTTCGGCACCCTCGGGATTGTCCTGCCAGGTGACGAGGTCACTGTCCTCGGGCGCGACGCCCGAGGCGTTCACGGCGCGGTCGAAGCGTTCCTGACGACTGGCCTCGTCGGTCGTCGTCAACAGTTCGCGTGTTCGGTCGCTCCGCGCGATGTCCGCGTACCGGGCGTGCCCCAGCCGGTCCAGAAGTTCCGCGAGTGCTTCCGCGACGTCCCATGCGCGATCCGGCTCCCCCACCGACTCGCCGAGGTAGGACCACAGAAATGTCTGCACCGAAATCTGCGTGGGCCCGCTGGGAGGCGAGACGGCGCGCAGCCCTTCCCATCCCAGCGCCGCATCCGCTGCCGACGCAGGGTCGACCGAGTCCAGATACGACAGGGCTGCGGCCACGGCGTCGTCGATCTGCATGCCGTCCACTGTCCCACAATCGCGCGGTCCGACCCGACCACGGAGCCGAGTGACGCACGCCTCTCGCGAATCGGGCAATTAGTGCAAAAAAGTGAACGGAAGATGAACGCCAGACGTCGTCGAAGAACCCAAGAAGAACACTGTGGGCAAAATTATCCGAACGGGCACTCGGTGCCCCACACTTTCAAGACGTGAGCGCAGAATTCCTCGTACTTCTCGTGGTGGTCGTGACGGCACTGGCCTTCGACTTCACCAATGGTTTCCACGACACCGCCAACGCCATGGCGACGTCCATCGCGACCGGGGCACTCGCGCCCAAGGTTGCCGTGACCCTGTCCGCCGTTCTGAACCTCGTCGGAGCCTTCTTGTCCGTCGAGGTGGCTGCCACCGTCGCCAAGGGCATCGTCAACCTCGGCGACACCGGCGGGCAGTCCCTCCTGACCATCATCTTCGCCGGCCTCGTCGGCGGCATCCTGTGGAACCTCGCAACGTGGCTGCTCGGAATCCCGTCGAGTAGTTCGCACGCTCTCTTCGGCGGCCTCATCGGCGCCACCATTGCAGGCCTCGGCACCTCCGGTGTCGTCTGGGACGGCGTGTGGAGCAAGATCGTCATTCCGGCACTGCTTGCTCCTGTGGTCGCAGGCTTGGTGGCGACAGTCGGAACCTGGGGTATCTACCGCATCACCAACGCCGTTCCCGAGAAGTCCAAGGAACGTGGTTTCCGGTGGGGCCAAATCGGTTCCGCCTCGCTCGTCTCACTCGCTCACGGCACCAACGATGCGCAGAAGACGATGGGTGTGATCTTCCTGGCGCTCGTTGCCTATGGCACCGTGACCCCCGATACGGAGATGCCGCGGTGGGTCAAGGTCAGCTGCGCTCTGGCGATCGCGCTCGGAACCTACCTCGGCGGCTGGCGCGTCATCCGTACGCTCGGCAAGGGACTCGTCGAAATCGCGTCTCCGCAGGGAATGGCCGCGGAGTCGTCCTCGGCAGCCATCATCCTGACCTCCAGCCACCTCGGCCTCCCCTTGTCGACGACGCAGGTCGCCACCGGATCGATTCTCGGCTCCGGCCTCGGCAAGCCGGGTGCAGCCGTACGCTGGGGAGTCGCCGGACGAATGGCCGTCGCCTGGGTGATCACCCTCCCCTCGGCCGGAATCGTCGGAGCGATCTGCTGGTTCCTGGCCGACGTCATCGGCGGTCTGCCCGGCATCCTGGTCGTCTTCGCGATCCTCGTCGCCGCGTCCGCGCTCATGTACATCCGCTCGCGTCGCCAGCCGATCGACCCTGACAACGTCAACGACGAGTGGGACGGCGGCCTCATCCCGGCCGACGAAAAGTCCCCCACCACGGTCTGAGAGAGACAACACCATGGAAACCCTCATGCACACGCTCGATTCTCTGTGGCAGGTCGTGCTGGTCGGACTACTGCTCGGAGCAGGACTTCCCGCCATCTTCGCGTTCGGTCTCAGGGCGCTGTCGGTCGGTGAGGCACGCGATGACGGCAGCACCGTCGCCACCGCGCGGCCGGCGGTCGCCACCGCTGCTGCCGCACTCTGCTTCGTCGTCGTCGTGGTCGCGATCATCGCAGGAATTCTCTTCATCATGAAGGCGTTCCTCGACAGCACTTTCGGCATCTCGGTCTTCTGAATCGGAAGGGACAATCCATGAGCGACACCACGTTTCCCGCGTCCGTTCTCGAATGGCTGCGCGCAGGCTACCCGGAGGGCATTCCGCCCAAGGATCGCTTCCCGCTCGTTGCACTGCTTCGCAAGGCAGAACTCACGGACGCACAGGTTCACGAAGTGGTACTGAGTCTCGTCTCTCCCATCGGAGGCGCACTCGAGGACGGGGCAATCACCAACGCGGAAATCACCGAGTACGTTCGCGAACTTGTCGAACACGAGCCGACGAGCGACGACATCGCGCGTGTATCGGCTCGCCTCGCTGCAGGTGGATGGCCACTCGCAGACCCTTCGTCGATAACCTGAATCACCGTGCCATCGTTCCTCGGTTCGATACTCGAGTGGCTTCGAGTCGGATATCCCGAAGGCGTGCCCGACGCGGATTACGTGCCGCTGCTTGCTCTTCTGAACAGAAGATTGTCCGACGACGAGGTGCAGTCCGTTGTGGATGCGCTCATCGCGAACGGCCAGGTTCCCGCCGACGCAGCGGGTATCGCTGTCGTCATCACGAAGGTCACCAACGAGATGCCTCGCGAGGAGGACATCTCGAGGGTTCGGTCGAAACTGGCTGCGGGTGGGTGGCCATTGGCGGATCCGTTCACGATCTAGAATTTCGCCTGTGAGCGTGCTCGAAGAACTGAAGATCCCCACCGGCGTCGCCGCGGCAGACATCCTGCCGCGGCTCGTCGACGTTCTGGGCGGCTCGGCGCCGGCGGTCCTCCCGGTTCCTGCTTCGGATCCACGGGAGACACGCAGGCTGCGCGACGCTCTGGCTCCCGGAACCGAGATCGAGGATGCCGCAGCGCTTGTCGTCGCCACCTCGGGTACGACGGGCACGCCGAAGGGAGCGATGCTGTCGGCGTCGGCGCTCCGGGCGAGCGGTGAGGCCACGGCGGTTCGGCTCGGTGGGCACGGATCGTGGCTCCTGGCGCTGCCTGCGCATCACATTGCTGGGCTCCAGGTCCTGATGCGCAGTGTGCTGGCGGGCACCGATCCGGTGATTCTGGATGTCGCAGGTGGTTTCGACACCTCGTTGCTGCCCGACGCGATCGGGCGGATGCGCGGTCCTCGGTACACCTCGCTGGTGCCGACGCAGCTGGTCAAGATTCTCGACGATGCGGCGGCGACCGAGGCGGTGGCATCGCTCGACGCAGTACTGCTCGGCGGTGCGGCAACACCGATTCCGTTGCGCGAGCGCGCTGTTGCCGCGGGCATTCGGTTGATCCGGACGTACGGGATGAGCGAAACCGCAGGAGGGTGCGTCTACGACGGAGTTCCCTTGGACGGCGCTCTGCTCCGTATCGACTCGGGGCGAGTGGTGCTGGGCGGGAGCACGATCGCTCTGGGGTATCGAGGTATGCCGGACCATCCGGCGTTCGCCGAGCCCGGTTGGTTCCGAACCGACGACGCCGGGGCGGTCTCCGGCGGTGTGTTGTCCATCTCCGGGCGGCTCGACGAGGCGATCTCCACCGGTGGACTCACCGTCGTACCTCAGGTGGTCGAGGCGGCTCTCGCGACGCATCCGCTGGTACGCGAGTGCGCAGTTCTCGGATTGCCGGACGAGCGACTCGGCCAGAAGGTCGTGGTGGCAGTAGTAGCTCATGAACCACTGACACTTCACGATCTGCGCCGGCACGTTGCCCCGACTCTGGATCCCACCGCCGCACCGCGGGAGCTGTACCTCGTGGATGCCCTCCCCACCCGCGGACCGGGCAAACTCGACCGCGCTCGCCTGCGCGAGATGCTGGCCGCATCGAGCCCGAGCCGGTGAAGTCGACCGCCCGGCGCACGGTGTGCAAGCATTTCCGGTCATGAGCACACTGGTTTGCTTCCACGCCCACCCCGACGACGAGGTGTTCACCACCGGTGGCGTCATGCGTCTCGCGGCGAACGCCGGCCACCGCGTCGTTCTGGTGACGGCGACGGACGGAGCACTGGGCGAGTTCCCGGACGGCATTCTGTCCGACGGCGAGTCGCTCGCGGAACGCAGGCGGACCGAGTTGCAGAAGTCCGCCGATGCGCTCGGTGTCAGCCGAATCGTGCTGCTCCACTACGCGGATTCCGGAATGGCGGGCACTCCGCAGAACGATCTGGGTACGGCGTTCTGCAACGCCGACCTCGACGAGGCGGCAGGCAAGCTCGCGGCGGTGCTGGAGGAGGAACGGGCGGACGTGTTGACCATCTACGACCCGCACGGCGGTTACGGGCACCCCGATCACATCAAGGTGCACGTCGTCGGGCTCCGGGCAGGCGAGTTGGCCGGCACGACGCACATCTACGAGACGACCACCAACCGCGATCACATGAAGCGGCTGATGGAGGCCAACCCCAACTGGTCGGACGACAGCACCCCGCCGGACGTGGAAAGTTTCGGTCTACCGGAGTCGGAGATCACGACCGTCGTCGACGTCAGCTCGGTGATGGACGCCAAGCGACTCGCGATGGAAGCGCACGAGACGCAGGTCGGCGATTTCGGTCCGTTCCTGCAGATGCCGCCAGAGATACTGGCGAGCGTGTTCGGACGCGAGTGGTTCCGACGCGTCGGCGGTGGCCCGGGGCTGACGGAGACGGCACTTCCGCTCTGACCGTGCGCACGGTGCAAGCGTCGTGCATGCACCGTGCAAGCGGCTGGGTTCACGCTGGTCGACATGAACCCAGCCATCGAGGCAGACGGCCTCGTCAAATTGTTCGGCGCACACCGCGCCGTCGACGGTGTGTCCCTCACCGTCCCCACCGGCTCCGTGTACGGAGTCCTCGGCCCCAACGGGGCAGGCAAGACCACCACTGTCCGGATGCTCGCGACTCTCCTGCGTCCCGACGGCGGTTCGGCGCGCATCTTCGGCCACGACGTCACCCGTGAATCCACGGCCGTCCGGTCCCTCGTCGGGGTGACCGGGCAGTACGCGTCCGTCGACGAGGATCTCTCGGCGACGGAGAATCTGATCGTCTTCGCGCGGCTGCTCGGGCGTAGCCGTAGGGACAGCCGTCTGAAGGCAGCCGAACTGCTGGAGGAATTCGGTCTGACCGAGGCCGCGACCAAGCCGCTGAAGAACTTCTCCGGCGGTATGCGTCGACGCCTCGACTTGGCGGCGAGCCTCATCTCCTCCCCTCCACTGCTGTTTCTCGACGAACCGACCACCGGGCTCGATCCCCGCACCCGCGCCCAGATGTGGGACACGATCCGACGTCTCGTCGCGCAGGGCTCGACGGTCCTGCTCACCACGCAGTACCTCGACGAGGCCGATCAGTTGTGCGACCGCATCGCGGTCATCGACCACGGCAAGGTCATCGCCGACGGCACAGCGGACGAACTGAAGTCCTCCATCGGATCGTCGTCGTTGCAGTTGACGTTGCGTGAGCCGACGCGGTTCGCCGAGGCGCGGTCCATCGTCGCGCAGCACTTGGGAGTCGAGGTTCAGATCACCCCGGAATCGGGTCGTCTGACCGCACCCATGGCCGACTCGTCGCAGACACCGGACATTCTGATTCGTCTGCGCGACAACGGTATCGACGTCGACGAGATCACCGTCACCAAACCCAGCCTGGACGAGGTCTTCATGACCATCACCGGCCGCGACGAGAACGAGGCAGCATGACCACGACAATCGACCGACCAACAGCGGTGCAACCGGACCTGAATCCGACGCGTCACATCTCGCTACGCCAGTCCTTCGCCAATTCGTTCACGATGGCGTACCGAGGACTGCTCAAGTTCAAGCACAACCCCGAGCAACTGTTCGACGTGGTGTTTCAACCCGTCATCTTCACGTTGATGTTCAGTTACATCTTCGGCGGCGCGATCAGCGGCGACGTGTCCAGCTACCTCCCGTTGATCATTCCCGGCATCCTCGCGCAAACGGTCATCACCACGTCCGTCGTCACCGGCACGCAGTTGCGTGAAGACATGGACAAGGGCGTGTTCGACCGTTTCAAATCGCTTCCCATCGCGCGCATCTCGCCGTTGGCCGGTGCGTTGACCGCCGATGTGGTGCGGTACTTCATCGCCACCGTCATCACGTTCACGACGGGTTTCGCGATGGGCTACCGGCCGGAAGGCGGTGCACTGGGCCTCGTCGCCGCGGGGGCTCTCGTGATCTTCTGTGCCTGGGCCATCAGCTGGATCTTCGCCCTGATGGGTGTCCTGATGAACAAGGCGTCGTCGGTGCAGGGCATCTCGATGCTCATCCTGTTCCCGCTGACGTTCCTGTCCAACGCATTCGTCCCCGTGGACACGATGCCGGGCTGGCTGCAGGCGTTCGTCAAGGTCAACCCCGTCTCGCACCTGGTCACCGCGGTGCGTGATCTGGCGAACAACGGCACCGTCGGCATGGACCTGGTGTGGTCGCTCGTCGGCGCGGCGGCTGTCGTCGTGATCGTCGCCCCGCTGACGGTCAAGGCTTACATGCGCAAGGCATGAGACTCAGAGCCGGAGCAGTTCGCACACTTCCGCGAGCGCTCCGGCTCTGCTCGTCGACTCGGTTCGTGTCAGTTCGGCATCGACGACGTCCGCGCCGAGCGTGGCTCGGGCTGCGTCCAGGTGCCGATCGATCCGCATGGACGGGTAGTCCTGCCTCGCTCGAAGCTTGCGGGACAGGGCGATCAGCGAGACACCGCCACCGGCGTCGCGCCCGGATTGCACCAGGTACGAGCCGAGCGCACAGGCCACCGCACCCAGCTGCGGCAGATCCTGAAAACCCACCGGCCCCGACCTCAGCGAGGCGGCAGCACCCAGATCGGCTGCCTGGGAGTCGATCTCAGCGGTGGCGCCGTGCAAGGCGTGGGCGGCGACGGACGCGCTGGCGAGCATCGTGATGTACGGGTCGCCGCGTCGTTCCTGCTCGAACCGTGCACTGTCGATCGCCCGCCGGTACAGCAACAGCCCGCTGGCGATCTTCCCCTCTGCAAGATCGGCTTCCGCCCGCGTCGCGCCGAGAGATACTGCCCGCTGATCCGCGTACTCGGCATCCGAGGACAACGCCGAGCCGGATCCGGAACCCAACGCAGAGATGGACAAGAGCACGGCACGGCCCTCGTCGACACGTCCGGCCGCGATCATCGACGCACCGGCGAATCCCCGGGTCTGGACCGATTCGTCGTAGGCGTGCATGTCCCACAACAGATCCGCGGCGAGCGTGTAGTTCTCGATCGCGTCGTCCGCAGCACCGGCCTGGCCGTGGATGCTGCCGAGAGTCTGTGCCGACGACGCGACACTCCACATGTCTCCGCGTTCGGCAGCCAGCAGTTTGGCCTCCTCGGCGTCGGATGCTGCCTCGTGGAGGTGGCCGTAGTTCTCGTGCAGCGACGCTCTGATCATGAAGGCTGCGTTGCGCACTGCCGGATCCGCCGACCGTGTTCCGTGCGCGAGCATCCGAGCGAGCCCACGTCCGTCGGCACGTCCGAGCAGCGTCGTGGCCACGAACCTCAGGCTCGTGTCGATACCGTTCCTGGACGCGATAATTCGACGCAGGCGCACGCGCATTCGAGCCGACGCGCGAACGTCTGCGTTGTACCCGACGTGCGCGAGCAACACCAGGTGGGCGAGCACGATCGAATTGTCGTCGACATCGCGCACGCCGTCACCGTCGAACGGGGCCTCCGCCATCCGCGGCGCCCAGTTCAACACCTCGGTGTGCGCGCCGCGCATGGACCAGGAGCACGCCAGTATCGCGAAGACCGAGTACACTGCGGCCCAACGCTTCTCCTGCAGCGAGATGCGTAGCACGTCGACGATGTTGTCGTGCTCGGCCTCGATGGAAGCAGCCGCCACTATCTGCCTCGACGCCCGGAAGTCGACCTCGGCGACGCCGGCAACGTGCACACCCCACTCGATCAGCCGGTCGGTCACGAGCGCCGAGTCGGTGTCCGACAGATGCTCCTCGCCGAACTCCCGCACGGTCTCGAGCATGTGGTACCGAACCCGACCCTCCCGGTCCTCGACCGTCAGCAACGACTGCCCGACGAGCCCGTCCACCGCGTCGGCGACATCTATCTCGCCGAACCCGGCGACGCGAGCCGCAGCGTCGGCCGTGAAGCCCGCCGGGAAACGGCACAACCGGCTGAGCACCGCACGGTGCGCGGGGAGCAGCAGGTCCCAACTCCAGTCGATCACCGCGCGCAACGTGCGATGCCGCTCGGGCCTCGTCCGATCACTGCTGCGCAGCAACGAGAATCGGTGCGTCAGACCGTCGCCGATGTCCGCGACACTCATGGTGCGGACCCGAGCCGCGGCGAGTTCGATCGCGAGCGGCAAACCGTCGAGCGACCGGCACAGGCTCGCGACGTCACCCCGGTCGAACGTCACGCCGGGACGCACGGCCCGAGCACGCGCGACGAACAACTGCGTCGCGGCCGAGTCGTTCCCGTCCGTCTCGAGTGCAGGCAGCTGGTACGTCGCTTCCGCGGTGATCGCCAACGGTGATCGCGACGTCGCCAGGACGGTGACGTACTCACTGGCGGCGACCAACTCGTCGACGACCTGCGCGACGTCGTCGACGACGTGCTCACAGTTGTCCAGGACCAACAGACCTGGTGTGACGGACAGCGCGTCACGCAGACGTTCACCCGCGGTCTGCACCCGCGTAATCGGAAAACCGGTCATCTTGAGGTCGGATTCGCTCAGACCGAGGGTGCCGGTGATAGCCGACGCGACGTCCTCCCCTCGCCTCAGGGACGCCAGTTCGACGAAGGCGACCGGCATGCTCGCGGCGGCACGCCGACCCAGTTCGTGTGCGATGCGCGTCTTACCCGCGCCGCCGGGCCCGACGATGGTCGTCACGCGCGCCTCTCGCATCGTCGCTTCGATGGCGTCGATGTCCGCACCGCGGCCGATCAGGGCGTTCGGCGACGCTCTGAGGCCGACCGTGGCCGGTGTTCTCGGTACAGGAGCCTGCAGGAGTTCTGCGTTCAACTCCACCAGCGCCGGCGACGGATCCGCACCCAGGGTGTCCACGAGGAGGCGACGAACACGAGCGAACACGGCCAGGGCCTCGTTGGTCCGATCGAGCGCGCGAAGGCAGCGCATCAACTCCGCGGCGACCCCCTCGTCCAGTGGATCGTTCTCGTGCGACGCGGTCAGAAGCGGCAGCGCGGCCCGGTGGTCGCCTCTCCCCACGTGGGCCGCGATCTCGACCGAGGTGAGGTCCACGGCGAGAGCGTCGGACCGTCGGCGCAGATCGTCGACGAGCGGGAGATCGCCGAGGTCGGCGCCCGGCTCACCGCGCCACAACTCGCGGGCGTCGGCGACGGATGCCAGCGCCTCCGTGTGGTCACCGCGTTCGACGTGGCGTCGGGCAACCGACAACAGCGATGTCGCCTGCGTCAGATCGACGCTGTCGACGCCGAGAACGAGCGCATATCCGCTGGGGCCCACATCGAGCGCCCCGGCGGGAAGCAGCGACCGGAGCCGCGAGATCTGGGTGTGCAGGGCGTTCTTCGGCGAGCGGGGTGGCTCACCCGGCCAGACGTCCTCGACCAGCGCAGCAACGGACCGTCGGCGACCAGGTTCGAGTGCGAGCGCCACCAGCAGAGCCCTCGCCCGGGCGCCCGGCACCGGCACCAGCGCACCGTCGACCCGTGTCACGACAGCACCGAGCAACCCCACCTCGACGTCGGGACGTGGGGTCGGCCTGATGTCGGCCGCGCGCTGGTCGACGGGTTCCGTGTGCACTGCGGGCCATCGTAGTCACCGGGCGACTTCACCTGTATTTTCACCTTCGAGTCGGTTATCGGTCGGTAAACAAACCGATTGACGGTATGGTGTGACGGGTCGGGGAACGGAACGCTCACTGGACGGGAGGCCACGAGCAACGATGGGTTCGTCAGTCGGCATGTCCATGGGTGCAAGCGGCATCCGCGCGGTCCGGACGTCGGACGGGCATTCGTTCACCGTCGAGACGTTTCCGTCGGCTCGGTCCGTCCCGGATGCCGAGGACGTCGCACACGCAATTCGCGCCATCGTCGACCGCCCGGATGCACCGACGTCACTCGGTGTCGCCTTTCCGGACCCGGATTACAGTTCTGCCCTCAAGACCGCGCTGGTCGAGGAGTACGTCTCCGAGGTACACATCATCTCGGAGATCTCCGGCACCATCGAGCAGCTGCGGGCCGACCCGGAGTTCCGTTATCGCACGGTCGCGTTGTACGACCTGGGCGCAACCGGCCTGGAAATGACCATCGCGGACATCGACAGCGGGACGATCTACGCGGCCACCCGATCGAACGAGCTCAGCGGTTCGTCCATCGACTGGACCGTTCGTGAACACTTGCTGACGCTCGACATCCTCGCGGAACCTCGCAACCACGAGGAAGAGGCCTCCCTGCTGGAATTCAGCCGGGAGATCAAGGAAGCACTCTCCACTCACGAGGCGACGCAGACGTCCGACGGTCAGTTCCGATTGATGGATCGGCGCATGTTCGATCTCCAGATCATCCGGCCGGCGGAGCGCACGGCCATCGCGCTGCGTGATCTGGCCGAGATGTCGGAGATCCCACCCGAGGTCGTCGTGGCCATCGGCGGTGGCGCACGCATTCCGCTCATCCGGGACGTCCTGAGTCGGTACCTTCGCATTCCCGTCGTGGTGCCCGACGCCCCGGAGCTCATGGCCGCCGAGGGCGCTGCGCTGTACGCGACGAGGGTGGACGGTGCCAGACCGCCCGCGCCGACGGTCGCGAAACGCAGTGCTCGCACGTTGTTGACGCCGCTGCTCAGGTTCGGCTTGCCGTCGATCGTCGCCATCGGCTTTCTGTCCTGGATGGTGTGGCCCGACGACGGCACCGACCGCACTGTCGCGGGTACCCCGGTGACCACCATCGCCGACACCGCGTCGACGACGAAGGTGACCGCGTCCGACGAGCCGGCATCCGCAGCCGACAGGTCCGCACTACCGGCCGCGCCGACTGTCACAGCGACGACCACCGCGGCGCCGCAACCGGACCCCGAAGCACCTGCGCCGCACTCGGGTAACGGCGGTGCTAGCTACGACGGTGGTAGCTACGGCGGCGGTAATTACGGTGGCGGTTACGTGGTTCCTCCGCCGCCTCCCCCGCCACCGCCTGCCCCGTTCGGGCTTCCGCGTATCGAACTGCCTCAGATCCAGCTACCCCCGATTCCGCGCCTGCCGTTCCCGTGATCGGCGTGCTCGGTACCTCACCGACACGCGCATGGAGTCGATAGGCAAGGATCAAGCCATGGCCACCACAGCACAATGGATCGAGGGCGCACGCCCGCGGACCCTCCCGAACGCCATCGCACCGGTTCTCGTGGGAACGGGTGCGGCGGCATCGATCGACGGGGTCGTGTGGTGGAAAGCAGTGCTGGCGCTCGTCGTGTCTCTCGCGTTGATCATCGGCGTCAACTTCGCCAACGACTACTCCGACGGCATCCGTGGGACCGACGACGAGCGCGTCGGTCCGTTGCGTCTCGTGGGATCGGGTGTCGCGTCGCCGAGGGCCGTGAAGTCCGCTGCCATCGGATGCTTCGCCGTCGGCGCCGTCGCCGGGCTCGTCCTCGCGGTGACGTCCGCGTGGTGGCTGGTGGTCATCGGCGTCGTCTGCATCGCCGGCGCGTGGTTCTACACCGGCGGCAGCAAACCCTACGGCTACAGCGGGTTCGGCGAGATCGCGGTGTTCGTGTTCTTCGGTCTGGTGGCGGTGTTGGGAACTGAGTTCGTTCAGGCCGGCCGAATCGATTGGGCCGGTGTTGTCTCGGCTGTGGCCGTCGGCTCGTTCTCGAGCGCAGTTCTGGTGGCCAACAACTTGCGCGACATCGACACCGACCCGGATTCCGGCAAGAACACGCTCGCGGTCCGGTTGGGAGACACCCGGACTCGCCTACTGCACCTGGGGTTGGTGGTCGTACCGTTCGCGGTCACCGTAGCGCTCGTCGCGCGCACTCCGTGGGCTCTGATCGCCCTGATCGCACTGCCACTCGCTGCCCGGGCGAACAAACCGGTCCGGTCCGGAGAAACGGGCCTCGCTCTGATCCCCGCGCTGCGTGACTCCGGGCTCGCGATGCTGGTGTGGGGACTCACGACCGGCATCGCACTCGCCGTCTCCTAACCTGCCGGCCTGTTGTCTCCTGGTCTTGCGAGGCTCAACGCTTCTCGGGAACGAACGCCCCGAGCAAGAAGTTGACGATCGAGATGATCAACGCACCCCAGAACGCTGCGCCGAATCCGCTGATGAGCAGACCGTAATCGGTGGCGGTGGAGATCCACGCGCTGAGCATCAGCATGAGGGCATTGATTACCAGGGTGAACAACCCGAGCGTGAGAATCAGTAGCGGTAGCGACAGCAGCTTGACCACTGGCTTGATGAATGCGTTCACGATCGTGAACACCGCGGCGATGCCTGCGAGGACCACCAGGTCCCATCCGGTGCCGCGCCCGGAGCTGGCGAGATCGATGCCGTCGACCCACTGCGCCGCGAGCCAGATCGCAATTGCATTGATGACGAGCCGTACCAGGAATGTCATGCCCACACCCTATGCGAGCACACACTCACGCCTCAGTACTTGAATCCGGTCACGAGGCAAGGCGAGCGCGCAATCCGTCCGGGTCGCCGAGAATTCCGTTCCGCTCGAGGTCTCCGGCTCTGATCAGCCCGAGTAGCACGTGTGTGCAGCGAATTTCGGAGTCCTTGGCGGCAAGCGCCTCCTTCAGGGACAGTTTCAGCGCCTTCTTCGAAGCCGACGTGAACGCCAGGTGCCCCGTCCGTCGCCCGAGCCATCCTCGTTTCTCACTCCGCGGTCGATCGAGAGCACCTGCGCCGAACGACGCTGCCAGGCTTGCCCGCACTGCATCCAGATCGATACCGATCGAACCGAGCGCTTCTGCATCGCTCGCACCGAGGGCACCGCCGACGGGTAACGACGACCGCACCGAATCGCGGGTGTATCCCTCGTCTTCGAGGACAGCTGCGAGATCGTTGTCGGCCGAGGAGAGCACGCCCAGGAACACGTGCACGGGTTCGATCCGCGTCGCGTGCAGCTCACGCGCCTCCGTCTGCGCAGCGAGGACTGCCATCCTCGCCTCGTCGGTGAATTTCTCGAACATCGCCGTTCTCCCTACGTATCGTGCGTCAGATGTTGTTGTGCTTCTTGTGCACTGCTTGTTTGCTCACTTCGAGCGAGTCGGCGATCGCCTGCCACGACCAGCCTTGTCTGCGTGCGTTCGTGACCTGAATTGCTTCGAGCCGTTCGAGTAGTCGCCGTAGGGCCAGCACCGCCCGAAGCCCTTCCTTCGGATCGGGGCTACCCGCCGCAGCCGCCAAGGTTGTTGCTTCCGTCATGTCGTCAACTTTAGTTGACAAACATCTAATGTCAACCCTGGTTGACGACGATGGCGCTCCCCTAGGGTGGAAACATGACCGCGAACTTGACCCGAACCGAGACCAGACGCCGCGCACGCCACATCACCGGCGTGTCGTATCGGGTCGAACTGGATCTGCGAGGAGCACCCGAATCCGGCGCGGACACCTTCGGCACCCGCACGACCCTCGAGTTCGATGCCACTACCGAAGCGACGTGGCTGGACTTCATCGGTCCCGAAGTCCGTTCCGTGACCGTCGACGGCACACCTGCACCCGTCGACTACGACGGTTCGCGCATCGGACTCATCGGCCTCGGTGGCCACCATGTAGTCGTCGTCGACGCAGTGGGTCGATACAGCCGTTCCGGCGAGGGTTTACACCGATTCGTGGACCCGGCCGACGACGAGGTCTACCTCTACACGCAGTACGAGCCCGCCGATGCCAGGCGAGTCTTCGCGAACTTCGAGCAACCGGACATCAAGGCGCCCTTCGTGTTCGAGGTACAGGCACCCGAGAACTGGGAAGTGCTGTCGAACCGCACCGGGACCAGGTCCGGTGCCACCGTCACGTTCGAGCCCACGTTGCCGATCTCCACGTACATCACAGCCGTCGCCGCCGGACCGTATCACCGAGTCGACTCTTCCTGGCAGCGCGGAGAACTCACCGTACCGTTGGCTGCACTGTGCCGCGCGTCCCTCGCCGAACACTTCGACCCGGACGACATCTTCGAGATCACGAAGCAGGGCCTCGACTTCTATCACGATGCGTTCGACTTACCGTATCCGTTCGGCAAGTACGACCAGATCTTCGTTCCGGAGTACAACCTGGGCGCGATGGAGAATCCGGGCCTCGTCACCTTCACCGAATCCTATGTGTTCCGTTCTGCAGCAACCGAAGCGCAGTACGAGCAGCGCGCCAACACGATCCTGCACGAGATGGCACACATGTGGTTCGGCGACCTGGTGACCATGGAGTGGTGGGACGATCTGTGGTTGAAGGAATCGTTCGCCGACTTCATGGGCGCCTTCACCTCGGCTCGCGCGACGCGATTCTCCGACGCCTGGGTCAGCTTCGCCAACCGTCGGAAGGCCTGGGCCTACCTTCAGGACCAGCTGCCGACGACGCACCCCATCGTCGCCGATATTCCGGACCTCGAAGCAGCGAAGCTCAACTTCGACGGCATCACGTACGCCAAGGGCGCCAGCGTCCTGAAACAACTCGCCGCATACGTCGGCGAGGACGCGTTCTTCGAGGCCTCGCGACGATACTTCGCAGAATTCGCCTACGGAAACACCACTCTCGCAGACCTTCTGACGCATGCATCGGCGGCGTCGGGACGAAATCTCGACGACTGGGCGTCAGCCTGGCTCCGGACGACCGGCGTGTCGACGCTGTCCTACACCGGATCCGCCGTCGAACAGACCGATCCACGTCCGCACCGCCTCGCGATAGGACTGTACGACGAGGACTCCGACGGACACCTCGTGCGGACCGGCCGTCGCGAGATCGACATCACCGAAACAATTACACCGGTCGATCTACCCAGCGCTGCGCTGACTTTGCTGAACGACGACGATCTCACCTACGCGAAGATCCGATTCGACGACCGCTCGTTGGAGACGATCAGAACATCGCTCGGGCGCCTGGTCGATCCCCTGGCGCGTGGGTTGGTGTGGTCGGCTCTGTGGAATGCGACGCGTGACGCCGAGCTGGACCCCGAGATCTACCTCGACATCGCATCGAGATTCGCGGGATCGGAGCCGAAGGTAGGCATCGCGGGCGCGGTGGCGGCGAACAGTCAGTACGCAGTCGATCACTATCTGCCCGAATCCGGCTCTGCCGCGGCGGACTGGCTCGCAACATGCTGGAGCAGGCTCGAAACCGCGGACCCGGGCAGTGACGCACAGATCGTCTGGTTCCGAGCGGTGGCGTCGGCGTCGCAGCGGTCGGACGTTCGGGCCGGGCAGATCGAGCGCGTCGTCGACGGCACCCTGCCGATCGAGGGAATCGATCTCGATTCCGAGCAGCGATGGCTGTTGCTGCGTTCGCTCAGCGCCCTCGGCCGTACCACCGTGGCGCGCCTCGATGCCGAGCTGGACACGGACACGACGTCCTCCGGCCGAAATTCCTACCGTGCCGCCGTCGCCGCGCAGCCGACGCCCGACGCCAAGGCACGGGCCTGGGCCGACGTGATCGACTCCGACGAACTGTCCAACGACGCCGTCGACGCCACACTTGCCGGTTTTCGTGCCGGCGGCCGTGAGCTGTTGTCCGCGTTCGACGATCGCTACTTCGACGTCATAGCCGACCTGTGGTCGACCCGCAGCATCGAGATCGCCCGACGGCTCGTCGTCGGTCTGTTCCCGCAGCAGGAGTCGACCGACGCCGCCGACGCGTGGCTCGCGGGCCACGAGTGGGCACCGGCGGCGTTGCGCAGGCTCGTCATCGAACAGCGTGATCACTTGGCCCGGAGTATTCGCGTGCGTCGGGCGTTCAACGGGTAGGTTTCCGCCAGACCGACACGTGCTTGACGCTGTCCGAAGTGAAATCCGATCGATCCCAATCGGCCCACCGACTCTCGAGCCTCATCCCGGCTATCCGGGCCATGAGGTCGAGCTCGGCGGGCCAGACGTAGCGAAAGGGAACGCGGCGGAAAGACCCTGAGCCGTCACCGGACACCGTCACATGAGTCGAGGTGAACTGTTGCGTGACGACGTCGTACCGATCGAACCCGACATACCCACCGCCGTCGACCGCATCGTTCACCGCGAACGGGACCGTGTCTTGACCGGGCGGTAGTCGGCGCAGGTCCGGCACCCCGACTTCGACGAGGAACCGTCCACCCGGACGTAGGTGGGATGCGGCGTTCTCGAACACGGCCACCTGCCCGTCCTGAGTTGTCACATTGCCGATCGTGTTGAACACCAGACAAACCAGGGCGAACTCACCGTCGACCCGTGTCGAGGTCATGTCGCCGATGTGCACCTCGACCGACTCGCCACCGGGTTTGGTTGCGATTCTCGACGCCATGGCACCGCTCAGCTCGATGCCGCTCACCCGTAGCCCGCGCAACGCCAGCGGCGCAGCAACCCGTCCGGTCCCGACGGCGAACTCCAGGACCGGACCATCCGCCAGCTGCGCCAGCAGCTCCACTGCCGGATCGACTGCCGCGGAATCGTTCTCGCCTCCCGGATCGTCGTATCGCGCGGCCACGCTCTCCGGAAACCACCCGTCCTTCGGATCATCGGTGGACTCGTCGTTCACTGCCATAGTCGCCGGACGCTACACCCGTGGTGCGGTGTGTTTCCAATGCTTTTCGAGGGGAGCCCCTGGTCGCATCGGCTTTCTGCAGTTCGTGTCGGACCCTCTCGATATATTCGAAAGTATGTTCGATACGGGGGTTTCGGCGGGGTACGACGGTACCGGGGTCGGTACGGCGGGGTCGAGTACTGCGTGCGTGGCAGGATTGGCAGGCTATGCCGCGGTGTGCCGGGTGCGGGAGAACATCGCCCGCGCCAGGACGGTGGAGGCGGTGTGCGAGATCGCCGACATCCGCCTCGCCGACGCCGACGGC
>NZ_NPFY01000043.1 GCF_002259415.1 Rhodococcus sp. 14-2470-1b | reverse complement strand
GCGGGTGTTTTACCGGCGTGAGGTTCCGCGGACGATGTCGCCTTCGATGTAGGTGAATCCGTCTCCGCGGCCGTCACGGAGCGCGAAGTGGTAGTCCGCGTGGACCCAGACGGTATCGAAGTGTCCGGCGTCGGTGAGTGTGCCGAGTAGGTCTCGGTCGGCTCCGTTGGGGAAGAAGGCGACTCCGGACGAGGGCGGGTAGTAGCGGTTCAGGGTGTCGATCAGCGATTCGACGCTCCGGCATTCTGCGGCCGCGTCGAGGGCCTTGTCGTAGGTGGTCCAGTAGTCGTCGATGTCGTTGGTGGTCATGGCTTCTGCTCCTCGGTCTGGTCGATCGGATGGGGGGTAGTGAGCGTGGCGGGTCAGTAGTCCTCGTCCCAGTGCTCGCCTGCGTAGGTGGGGTCGAAGTCGGCGGGTGCGTGGGCCGGGTAACGGCGGCGGAGGTCGTCCTCGAGGTCGAGACGGCCTTGCCAGTGCTTGTCGCACCTCGGATGCGATACCCCGGTCCCGGACAGTGCGTCCCGGTATTCGACGTCGCCGGTGCAGTCGGGGCCGTCCGCGATGCAGGTGACGGCGTCGGTGTTCGTGGTCTCGGTCATAACTGTTGCTGCCCTTCGGAACTCGTGCCGGGTCGGTGTTGCGTCCTCCCCTGCGTTCTTTCGCCGTCATCTGGCGTGGGGAGAGTAGGCGGCGCAAGGGAACGGCGTCCTGCCCCTGGGCCGGGAAGTTTTCAGCCGGAGGCGTTCGTGAAAAGTTCTCGGCGCCCGCAGGGCCGGAGCATCGCGGAGTCAGGGGTGGGTAAGGCGGGCACGGGTGACGCAGACTCGATGGCAGCCAGATGCCCGAAAGAACGATGCTCTTCTACGGTGCGGAGCGCAGCGGAGCTCCACTCAGGGGACACCGCAGGTGGCCGGCACCGCCGGCAGGCGGAATGCGCGACCGCTCGTCGATGTCGTCAGATGGCAACCTTCCACCTGTGGAGCACTTCGGGTAACTGTGCGGGAGCGACGGGGACCGACCACGCTCGGTAGCGCCGCGAGGCTCGCTGGTGAGGCATACTTCTGCGTGCTCCAACAGGCATGATGCTTCAGACTATTAATAAAACTAGCTATAGTTCGTGCCACGAAGCTGGATAGTTTGCTACGTTCTCGGCATGACAACCAACGAAGACACAGTGGCAGTGTTCACCGGCAAGAGCCTCGACTCGATTCTGGGTGAGGGTGGGTCGCAGTCGTGGAAACTGGATGCAGCGCGAGCCAGGAAGTGCCAGTACGTGGTGTGCACGCAGAATGCACACAACGTCGAGGCGTATGCGGACGGCACCGAGGATCATGGGAGCGCTTTTTTGGTGGGGCGGATTTCTCGGCTGGTTCCCGCGACGGACGATAGGCCCGACCGGTGGAAGATTCAGTTCAGCGAGTACGCCCACATCAGCGTCCCTGATGTCTGGACGGGTGACCGCAATCCGGTGCGGTACACCACGTTGGACGATCTGGGAATCGACCTGGCGGATGCGAATTTCGAGAAATTCGACGATCAGTCCACGAGTACGCAAGCACCGACGACGGAGGTCGCCGCGTTGACGATCCGGCAGGCGAAGGCCGGTCTGGCGAAGACGTACGACGTCGATGTCGACGCCATCGAGATCGTCATCCGCGGATAGCCGAACGTCCGCCTGACTGTCGCAGGCGGCACCGGAACGTGTGTCGACTGCCTTACCCTCGCCCGTACGACGGACTGTGGGCGTCGATGACGAGATCTGTGTAAATAGGTCGGCGCTGGCCGGTAACGTCCGCTCTCATCGACCCAGAAGGGATCCACCGTAAATGGCGACGACGGACGCAGGCGATGTCGAGGTGCTCGTCGGTTACCTCACGGCTGAGATCACTGAGATGCACGCTGCCCCGGACGGATGGCCGGGGCATGTGGAATTGGCGTTGATCGATGCGGTCCTGTCGATCAGAGCGGTCTACGGAGTCTCTGCCGACACGGGCGTACGCGGCGCGATCAAGCGGTACAAGGCCGAGTCCGGCAGGCAAAGTTGGGACGACCTCGGTGTACTGGGCGAGGCCGACCCGCAGTGGCTTCAGACGGTGCTCGGCAATAAGCAGAAGACCGGGGGTGTGCCGAAGGCTGAGGCGATCGTCTCTGCTGCCGGCCGGCTCGCAGCGTCGGGCGCGCGCCACGCATCCGACATCGATCGGGACTCGGCAGCGCAGCGAGCCGCGTACTGCGGAACTCGCGGCTTGGGCCCGGTGACGTGGGACTACTTCCTCATGCTGGTCGGCCACGACGGCGTCAAAGCCGACACTCTCGTCACTCGATTCGTGGTGGAGGCGTTGGGTCGCAGACTCGGGAGCGAAGAAGTCTCACGGCTGGTGACCGACGCTGCGAGGCGAATGGACATGCCGGTGTCGGCACTCGACCACTCGATCTGGCGGCACATGAGTAGACCTCGGAAGAGCTAGTTCCGTTCACCTGTCCGATCGAGGGAGAATTTTCATGGCCATCGATTTCGAGTTCATCGGCATGTCGACCCATCGAGTGCGATGCTGCACGACCACCACGGGACCCGGTATGCGGCCGACGTGGCCGAATGCTCGTCGATCGAGCTCACGAACCGCTTCGACTCACTCGTGACAGCACCGAAGAGTGGCGACGAGCCCTTCACGCAGCAGGGGCAGTCGATCGGATCGGATCTTCACCAGTTCTGGCGTTGGGCGTGCTCGGATCTCATCGGGAACGCCCAACGCGGTGTTCTCGCCGAATACATCGTCGGACTCGCACTCGGATGCGTAGCCGATGGAGTCCGAGTGGAGTGGGATGCTTCTGATCTACTGACCGAAGGGGGAATTCGCGTCGAGGTGAAATCGTCTGCGTACCTGCAAAGTTGGAAGCAGGAGAGGTTGTCGACGATCAGCTTCGGGATCCAGCCAACGAACGGCTGGGACGCGACGACGAACACAATTGCCGCGCAACGGAAGCGGCAGGCCGACGTCTACGTCTTTTGCGTCTTCAAACAGACTGATCGGGCCACCGCTGACCCGCTCGACCTAGACCAGTGGGACTTCTACGTGATGTCCACCCAGCGCCTCAACTCCACGTTCGGGGAGCAGAAGTCGATTGTGTTGAGCAGTCTGCTCTCGCACGATCCCGTCGAATGTTCGTTCTCCGGACTCGCCAGTGCTGTCCAGGCCGCCGCGCGCGAACAATCCTGACTCCGACCGAGCAGGCTTCGTGGCGGCACGCCCCTTCGCACTCGAGGATTCGACACCGGAGCGTCCTGCGTCTGCGGCTCGACCAGGAAGACTCCGCTGGGCCACGACCTCTTCAGTGACCGAAACGCCGAAGAGTCCCCGTGGATGGCGGTTGTCGTCGATGTAAGCGGCATACTCGGTCTGATCGTCCCCGACGTTGAGGTGGTTTCGGTAGTCATGGCGAGTGTGCACGAGGTTATCGAAGCGTTCCGCGGTGAGCCGTCGAATTCGGAGCGGGGCACCAAGTTCGAGCAGCTGATGGTTCGATACTTCGAGCTCGATCCGACGCTGGCGCAGCAGTACGAGCAGGTGTGGCGGTGGATCGACTGGCCCGACCGTCAAGGTAAGGCCGACACCGGCATCGACCTGGTCGCCCGCGAACGCGACACCGGCGACTACACCGCGATCCAGTGCAAGTTCTACGAACCGACCACCACGTTGAGCAAAGGCGATCTCGACTCGTTCTTCACCGCCTCCGGACAAACATTTCCCACCGCCGATGGGGATCGGTCGTTCACCAACCGCGTGATCATCTCCACCACCGACCGGTGGGGAAAGAACGCCGAAGACGCCATCAACCACCAGACCATCCCCGTCCAACGGATCGGTCTGGCCGAGATCGCCGAAGCCCCGATCGACTGGGACATCGCATGGCCGCAGGGCGAACTGACGGTCGAGTTGAGTGAAGCGATCCGCAACGAACCCCGCCCACACCAGGTCGAGGCGATCGACGCTGTCTTCGCCGGATTCTCCGCCGGCAACGACCGCGGGAAACTGATCATGGCCTGCGGAACCGGAAAGACGTTCACCGCACTCAAGATCGCCGAACGCACGGCAGCCGAAGCCGGCGGCAGTGCACGCATCCTGTTCGCCGTCCCCTCCATCTCCCTGCTCTCGCAGACACTCCGAGAGTGGACCGCACAAACCCAGCTCGACATTCGCGCGTTCGCCGTGTGCTCGGACTCGAAAGTCTCCCGCTCCGCCGAGGACTACAGCACCGTCGACGTCGCGATCCCGGTGACCACCGACCCCGACAACCTCGCATCGCACATGGCGCACCGCAAACGCTCCAAAGGACTGACCGTGGTGTTCACCACCTACCAGTCCCTGCCGACGGTCGCTGCGGCGCAAGGACTGGGGGTGGATGCGTTCGATCTGGTGATCTGCGACGAAGCGCATCGCACCACCGGTGTCACCGTCGCCGGCGCGGACGAATCGAACTTCGTCCGCGTCCACGACGCCAAGTTCCTCAAAGCATCACGGCGGCTGTACATGACGGCCACGCCCCGGATCTTCGACGACGCCGTCAAGGAAAAAGCCGCCGACCACTCCGCCGAGTTGTCGTCGATGGACGACATCGACATCTTCGGCCCCGAGATGCACCGATTGTCCTTCGGTGACGCCGTCGAGCGCGGGTTGCTCACCGACTATAAAGTCATCGTGCTCACCGTCGACGAGGACCTCGTCGCAGCCCCTATGCAGAAACAGCTCGCCGGCAACTTCGCCGAACTCCAACTCGACGATGCCTCCAAGATCGTCGGCTGCTGGAACGGTCTCGCTAAGCGCGCCGGCCGCTCCCCTGACGGCGACGGGTTCGCGATCGGCGCACCCCCGATGAAACGGGCCGTGGCGTTCGCCAAGGACATCGCCGCCTCCAAGCAGGTCGCCGAAGTGTTCCCCGACGTAGTCGACGCCTACCGCGCCCTCCTCGAGGAAAACGAGAACGACGGCGAACAGGTCGACGCCACCAACCGAGACCTCGTCGTCTCCGCCCGCCACGTCGACGGCACTTTCAACGCTCTCAAGCGCAACGAGCAACTGTCCTGGCTCAAAGCGCCAGTCCCCGAGGGTGAATGCCGCATCCTGTCCAACGCACGCTGCCTGTCCGAGGGCGTCGACGTCCCGGCCCTCGACGCCGTGTTGTTCCTGCACCCCCGCAACTCCGTCGTCGACGTCGTCCAGTCCGTAGGGCGCGTCATGCGCCTTTCCCCCGGAAAGGACTACGGGTACATCATCCTGCCCGTCGCCGTGCCCGCCGGAGTGTCACCGTCGCAGGCCCTCGCTGACAACCGCCGCTTCAAGGTGGTGTGGCAGGTCCTCAACGCCCTTCGAGCGCATGATGATCGGTTCAACGCGATGGTCAACTCCATCGCCCTCAACGCCACCACAAAACAAGCAAAAGCCGGCCAGGGGAACGATCGCCTCCTCGGCGGACACATCGGCCCGACCACCGACTCCGACGAAACGATCGGCGACGGACACCCCACCCCGGACACGGATCCGAAGCAGGACAACGGCGAAGGTGGCGGTGGTGGGGTGGCGTCGCAGATGGCGTTGTTCGCACTCTCGGAGTGGCAGGAAGCTATCTATGCCCGCATCGTCGACAAGGTCGGCACACGCGTCTACTGGGAACAATGGGCCGCCGACGTCGCCGACATCGCCGCCGCCCAGATCGCCCGCATAAACGCGCTTCTCAGCGGTGCATCCTCCCAAGTGACGGAGCAGTTCGAGAGGTTCCTCACCGGACTACGTGACAACCTCAACGACTCCATCAGCCGCGACGACGCAATCAGCATGCTCAGCCAACACCTGATCACCAAGCCGGTGTTCGATGCCCTGTTCGCCGGCCACGACTTCGCCGCGCACAACCCCGTCTCGATCGTCATGCAGCAGATGCTCGACACTCTCAGCGACGCCAACCTCGAATCGGAGACCAACGGTCTCGACTCGTTCTACGACTCGGTGCGCATCCGGGCCTCCGAAGTGACCAGCGCTGAAGGCAAACAGCAGGTCATCGCCGAGCTGTACGAGCGATTCTTCCGTGTTGCGTTCAAGAAGCAATCCGACGCTCTCGGCATCGTCTACACCCCCGTCGAGATCGTCGACTTCATCCTCCGCGCCGCAGACCACGTCTCGAAGGAGCATTTCGGGAAGGGCCTCACCGACACCGGCGTACATGTCCTCGACCCGTTCACCGGGACCGGCACTTTCCTCACCCGACTCCTGCAATCCGGGCTCATTCTCCCCGACGACCTTGCACGCAAGTACCGGGAAGAGTTGCACGCCAACGAGATCATGCTTCTCGCGTACTACATTGCGGCAGTCAACATCGAGACCACCTATCACGCTCTGGCTACCCCAAATGGCGAGGACGGACAGTACGAGTCGTTCGAGGGAATCGTACTCACCGACACGTTCCAGATCTCCGAAGACGGCGACAGTATGGACGCGATCATGTTCCCGCAGAACAACGACCGCATCGTCAAACAGGTCGAAGCCCCGATCAATGTCATCGTAGGTAACCCGCCGTACTCGGTCGGGCAGGACAGCGCCAACGACAACAACGCCAACCTCAGCTACCCCACTCTCGACGCCCGTATCGCCGCGACCTACGCCGGCCGCTCGACGGCGCAGCTCAAGAACAGCCTCTACGACTCCTACTACCGCGCCTACCGATGGGCCACCGACCGCGTCGGCGACCACGGAATAGTCGCATTCGTCTCCAACGGAGGATGGATCGACGGCAACACGGCCGAAGGAGTGCGGCTGAGCATGGCCGACGAGTTCGCCCACCTGTGGATTTACAATCTACGCGGTAACCAACGCACAGCCGGCGAACTTTCCCGACGAGAAGGCGGCAAGGTGTTCGGCTCCGGAAGCCGTTCCACCATCGTCATTTTCGTCGGTGTTAAGAACGAAAAGCACACAGGACCCGTACAGATCCACTACCGAGATATCGGCGACTATCTCGACCGCGCCGAAAAACTCCGTCTCGTTGACACGAGCACTATCGAGAACCTCGAATGGCAGAGTGTGCAGCCGAACGCGCATGGCGACTGGATCAGCCAGCGAGACAGTGCTTTCAGCTCATGGCCGGCGATCGCGAGCCGCGGTGCTACGGGAGCCGTCGTCTTCCGAACTTTCTCGGGCGGACTTAAGACCAACCGAGATAGCTGGGTTTACAGCTTCTCCTTGAACTCGCTCCACGAACAGGTCGGCAGGACGCTCACCTTCTATCAAGCGGAACTTCATCGCGCAGAGGCTCAACGGGGGAACGAACGCCTTCAGGACGTGGTGAACCGCGATCCCCAAAGTATCTCGTGGAGCAGCTCGCTGTTGTCATCTATCGACGCGCGCAGGGTCATTCGCGAAGAGACTTCTGCATACCGCGAAAGCGCTTACCGGCCATTCCAAGGAAGCCATGTCTACTTCGACAAGTCCCTGAATGACCGCCCTGGCAGGCTCCCTTCGATGTTCCCAACGCCCCACCACCGGAACTACGGCATCGTTCTGACTGGACCGGCATCACACTTCGACTTCACTCCATTTGCGACCAATCTGATTCCCAACCTGCACCTCCTGGACACTGGTCAGTTCTTCCCTCGCTACACCTACGAACGCATCGACGGTGCTGCGGGCGGCGGGTTCGACTTCGGATCGACGGCCGATACTTTTGGGGTCGATGAGTGGGGTTACCGGCGGGTGGACAACATCACCGATGAGATCCTCGAGGTCTACCGGACCGCGCTTGACGCTTCGGTGACCAAGGATCAGGTTTTCTGGTCGGTGTATGGGCAGCTGCATGTCCCCGGCTACCGGGAGACGTACGCGGCGGATCTGAAGAAAATGCTCCCCCACATCCCCACCCCTGAAAGCTTGGAGCGCTTCACCCAGCTCGCTAACGCCGGCGAGCAGCTCGGCACCCTTCATATGCAGTACGAGGACGTCGATCCCTACCCACTCGATGTCGAGATAAAGGCCGGTGTCGACGAACACGATCGTGAGACATGGCGAGTACAGAAACTGAAGTGGCGCAACAAGTCCGACCACACCGCAATCGTCTACAACTCGAAGGTCAGCCTCACCGGCATTCCACCCGAAGCCGAGGAGTACATGCTCGGTTCGCGGTCAGCGCTGGCATGGATCATCGACCGCTACCAGGTCAAGACCGACAAGCCATCGGGCATCGTGAACGATCCGAACCTATGGTGCGACGAGCACGACAACCCCACCTACATAGTCGAACTGATCAAGAAAGTCACCACCGTCGCCGTCGAGACCATGCGCATCGTTCGCGAACTCGACATCGAGAAGGCTGCCTGATGGTCCGGGCTCAGACAATCCAGATCTATCTACCCGGTGGGGATCCCGCCGGTATTCGGGTCGCGAGCCTGACCACTAGGACTGTCCGGGTCTTCGACATCCCGCGATCGCTGCTGAGCGAATTTGCAAAGCTACCGGCATCGACGCAGGTCGGGGTGTACTACCTGTTCGGAGGTAGCGATGACGAGCGGACCGCGTACATCGGCCAGACCGGGAACGTCGGTAAACGCTTAGGTGAGCATGGCGAGAAGAACTGGACCCGCGCGATGGTTGCAGTGTCGTTGACCAATGAATGGACGTCCACGCACGTCTCCTATCTGGAGTGGTTGTCGATCCGAACCGCCCAACGCGCAGACCGGTACACGCTGACCAATGGCAACGATGCGAGCAACCCGTTCACACCAGCACCGCTCGAGGCGGATTGCCACGAGTTTCTGGACACGATCTCCGTCCTGCTGACCACCCTTGGTGCACCGATCCTCGATTCGATTCGTCCAACGAAGGGTGAATCCAGAGCAGGTGAAGAATCGCCAAACCAGCCTCTGTTCTTCCGTGAGTCCGGATGCGACGCGCAGGGATACTTGACTTCCGAAGGCATTGTTGTGCAACGAGGTTCCCGTGGCCGACCGGATCTACGTGGCGCAGCTACCGAGCGCGTCAGGACTACCCGCGAGTCTCTTATCGCCAGCGGCCGCGCGACGATCGAAGATGACGCTTTCATTTTTCGCGACGACGAGCTCTTCGACAGTCCATCCGCTGCCGGCGCAGTGCTCGTAGGTGGAAGCAACAATGGACGCATCAGCTGGAAGAACGAAGCCGGCGAAGATCTGAACGTGTTAGAGGCCCGTGAGCTGGCCAGCGCTCAGGCGCAGCGTGAGGCGTCACCGGCGAGTGATTCCGTCGAGGTCGGAGCGGGAGTGCCAACCGCGTAGTTCTCCCCTCAGCTCTAGGATTGCGCAAAATGGCGGTACAGGGTTCGCCGACTCACTCCGAGGATTTCAGCTATGTCGCCGATAGTGCTGCCCTGGTTACGCATTCGGGTGGCTTCACGCTTCTTGGCGGTCGACAGTGCGGGTGGCCGGCCACCGATCTTGCCGCGTTCGCGCGCGGCGGCGAGGCCAGCGTTCGTGCGTTCGCGGAGCAGCTGCCGCTCGAACGAGGCGAGGGCACCGAAAATGTGAAAGATGAGTTCACCCCCGGCGGTGGCAGTGTCGATCTGTTCGGTGACCGATGCGAACCCCACTCCCCTGGATTTCAGCTCAGTCACGAGTTCGATCAAGTGCGGGAGGTTACGGCCGAGCCGGTCGAGCCGCCACACGCACAAGGTGTCTCCGGGCAACAGGGTGGCCAGGAGCTCGTCGAGCGCGGGCCTCGTGGTCGTGGACCCACTCGCAGTGTCGACGAAGAGCCGTTCACACCCGAACGCAGTCAGAGCGTCGCTCTGTAGCGCGGGTGTCTGATCAGTGGTCGAAACCCTGGCGTATCCGTATTTGTGCCCCACAGGGCTAGAGACTGCCACAACTCACTGACACGGCAGGTTCTGACACGATCGGTTTAGCTCACGTTTTTGGCACGACATTCGGGCTGGTCGCTTCCGCACCGGTGTCAGTTTCAGAAGTCGGCTGCACGATTTCAGAAGTCTCCTGCAACTCTGAGTTCTTTATGCCCACGTTAGGTTGCATCCGATGAGCGCCGCGATCCCTGACTGGTTAGCGCAGTGATGGTGTGGTTTCCCATCAAGCCTTACTGGCCTTCGTTGAACTGCGGGTCTGGCGTCGTGGCCGGCCACGTACGACTATTGTCGCGCGAAGTGCTCGATCCGACACTTGTGGCATGGGCGGCGAGAAAGTTGTCGACGATGCGGATGCAGTCGTCGGTGTGGATGTGACGCAGTCCTGTAAGGCGAGCGAACACTATCGGTCCGAGGAGCTGAATGAGGGCGAAGGTGGTGTCGAGCTCGCCGAGCACATCGCGGGCGTCAGGGGCCGTCAGGATCTGATCCAGGGACTTGCGGTATTGCTCTATGACACGTGCCCGAAGTGAGACCACCGCGCCAGGATCGAGATCGCGCCGACTGGCGTCGCCGCTGTTGACGGGTCCCATCGCCAGCCACGCCAGCGTGGTCATCTGCACCGGAGCTTGGTCGATGAGGTCGGCTTGGGTGGTGAGCAACGAAATCAGACGTTCGCGTAGCGGACCGGTATCGATATCGGTGTCGACTGGGGGTAGTAGTCGCTCGAAGGTTGCCGCGAGCAGGTCGGTGGTACTTCCGAAGTGTCGGTACAGCGTGGCACGCGCAACCTTCGACATGCGGGTGACCGCCTCCACGGTGACCGCCTCGACACCGCCGGTGGACAGCAGCTGACCGGCAGCTTCGAGTAACCGGTTACGTGAGCGCGCCAGCCGGGGATCGGCCGGGCCCTCGGCTGCAACGAGAGGGTCGACCATGAACGGGCTCCGCTCCATTTGACTGACAGAATATCTCCTCGCATGACCATTCTGTCACACCCACAGAGTTATGATACTAATAGTCTCGCACCGAGACGATCAGTCTCGAACTGGGAGGCTGGCCATTGAACGAACGTGGATCCGACTCTGCCGGCGTCGCTCGATGGAGCGGCGCCCAGTGGTGGATGTTGATTGTGTCGTGCATGGCGGTCGCGTTGGTGGTGGCCGCAATGGCGGCATTGTATTCAGCGTTGCCACAGATCGCGGTCGCGACAGGGGCGACGCAAGCTCAACTGACCTGGATAGTCGACGGTTATACGTTGGTATTGGCGTGCTTCGTTCTGCCTGCCGGTGCGATCGGTGATCGTTACGGTCGCCGGGGGGTGCTCGTGGCGGGGTTGGCGTTGTTCGCTTTCGCGTCGGCATTGCCCTTGTTTCTTGCTGACCCGGCGTGGCTGATCGCTGCTCGCGCGTTGGCTGGGGCGGGTGCGGCGCTGGTCATGCCCTCGACGCTGTCGATACTGACCGCGGGATTTCCACCGGCGCATCGCGGTCGCGCTGTAGGGGTGTGGGCCGGGGTTGCTGGATCCGGGGCGGTCCTGGGCATCCTCGGGGCTGGAGTGCTGCTCGAGCAGTGGTCGTGGACCTCGGTGTTCGTCGGGTTGACCGTCGCCGGAGCGGTTCTGGCCGGGTTGGCATGCAGTATCGCGGAGTCCCGCCAGCAGGAGCATCCACCGGTCGATTGGGTGGGCGCTGTGACCGTCGTTGTCGCAGTCGGGGCGATCGTCTTCGCTGTGATCGAGGTTCCGGCCCGTGGCTGGTCGGATTCGCTCGTCGCCATCAGCACTGCGGTGGGCTTGTTCGCAGTTGTGGTGTTCGTCGTCGTAGAACTACGTTCCTCGGCACCGCTACTCGATGTCCGGTTGTTCGCCCGCCGTGGTTTCGGTGCCGGCGCGCTGTCTGTCTGTATCCAATTTCTGGTGACCTTCGGGGTGTTCTTGCTGTTGGTGCAGTATCTGCAGTTGATTCTTGGTTATGGACCGCTCACCGCCGCGTTGGCGTTGACCCCTATGGTCGTGCCGCTCATCGTGATCTCGGTGATTGCACCCTGGCTGTCGAACATTGTTGGGCTGCGGGTGATGACCACTGTAGGTCTGCTCACCATCGCGGCGGGACTGGTGATGGTGAGCAGACTGACCGTCGCTGCGACTTACCCTGACCTGCTGTGGCCCCTGCTCATCATGAGCGCGGGTTTGGGGTTGTCTACCGCTCCTGCGACTTTCGCCATCGTCTCGGACACTCCAGAGGCCAAGCACGGGGTGGCTGCCGCGGTCAACGACGCGGCTCGCGAAATCGGTGCCGCGATTGGGATTGCGGTAGCCGGTAGCGTGCTCGCGGCCGGTTACGTTCAGCACATCCAGCCGGCTCTGCCCCAGCTACCCGAGCCAGCCCGTGGTCCGGTGGCCGATTCTCTGGCCGCCGCATTGCAGGTCGCCGACCGCGCAGGACCAGCTGGCCAGCCGCTGGCCGAGTTCGCCAAAGCCGCATTCGTACATGGAAGTGGTCAGGCGACACTGGCGTTGGCGGCCCTGACCGCCGCTGGGGCACTCGTGCTCGCCGTCGTTGCGCCAGGTAGACGCAGCCGAACGACAGCCACCGCGGGTGATGGACGTCGATGAGGTCGGCCAGGGTGTCTATTCTTCGGTGTGATTCGTGTCTGTGGCCCGGAGTTGAGCTCGGGCTTGGGACTGCATGAAGTGTTCGACCTCGACCACCACGAACAGGGCAGTAGCGGTGGCGACCGAGCGGCCCTGCGCATCGTCCATCCTGGCCGTGAGATCCAGTTTGCGCCCATCACGAGACCGAACGGCAGCACGCAACACGTAGGGAGTGCCGAGCAGAACCGGCGCTAGATAGTCGAGCTCGAGACGCCGCGTCACTGCGAGCTCACCCACTGTGTAGAGCAGGAAGCCGAACAGATCGTCGAGAACGGTCGCCACCGCGCCGCCGTGTGCTATCCCGGGTGCCCCGACGTGACGCTGATCGAACACATGGTGAGCCACCACGCCGTTCTCGTCACGCTGGACCGACAGGGCGTGGCCGTGCGGGTTCTCCGGCCCACAACCAAGACAGTCGGGGTGGTGGGGCGGTAAATCAGGCGACTCGGAAGTCGTGCCCCAGAACGAGCGCACCCAGTTCTCGATAGTGGGGCCGGCCGACCCGCTGACCTCGTCCGGAATTCTCTTCATGGTCGGACCTCTCTGTCGTGAGAAAAACTGTGCCGAGTCTGTCGCGTCTTCGCGCGCCATCGAACGACGGTGGGCATCATCTCGTGATGGCGGACAGCGAGCGTGAAGCAGACTCCAGGGACTCCGCCAGGATCAGCTCGAGTGCAGGCAGTCTGGCAGCCGACACGGCCACCGCAGCTGCGCGTGTTCGTGCATCGAGACCGCGTTGTGTTCCGGCGCGGGCAGTTTCGGTCCAGGCCTGGGCGCAGTGATCGGCGGCCGCCGCGAGGTCTGCGGTAGCGGGATCACCGGTCAGACGTGCAATTTCGGTACAGCCGTCGGCGAGAAGCCGACGAAAGAGCCCGCCGCCGGTTCCGGCCTTTTCGATGAAGACACCGAGACTGAACAGCAGCGTCTCGAGGTCATCGGGCGGAAGGTCGACCCAGCTCCTCACGTCGGTTGCCAGCTGGTCGACCGCGGCCAATCCTTCGGCACCGGCCGCTGGTACGCGGTCGGCTATTCCCGGTGTCGATGGGGAGCGCATGCTGGCGGCGGATCGGGCAAAGGCCGCAGCCGCGGCAGTCGACACGGGCGGCAGTGTCTGCGGCCATGCGATTCGGTACGTGCAGTGACGTGTCGGTTGTGGGAACGAGGTGGAAGATCGCGCCCGAGCCAGCGCATCGAGCGGGATCTCCTGCACGTCGGCCCGATCGTTGTCGACGACCGAGGCAGTCCCCCCGATCTCGTCGTAGCCGATCACCACGATGTCGTGGCGACTCATCTGCAGTTTCACCCGTAAGTAGGGCAGCTCAGCGATATCGGCCCAGACCAGACTGGGTCGTCCCGCATCGATGTCGTCGCGAACCCATGACCATCCCTCACCGGGATCGTCGGTCGTGAGAACCTCGACTTGTCCGCCGAGCCTGCGCGGCAAGTCGATCTCGAAGTCGGCGCCGCGGCCGACCAAGTACATCGGTGGGACCAGGTCGTCCGATCGCAGGTAGGACAAACCGAGATCACCACCCAGTGCGAACACCAACCCCTCGTCGGGTGGTCCGTCCCATCCCAGACCGTGCCAATGGAGAAGGTCTCGCATTGCACCTGACCCGCAGTGCCCTCCCATCCGGTGGGGATAGTTCTCGATCAGAGTCGTGTGGGTCACTGTGACTGCCTTTCGGGTGGGTGGTCGAGCGTGCGTGTCGGCACACTCAGCTGTTCTGGATTCTGTCGAGATACGTTCGGCGAGCATCCATGTCCACGTCCGCGAGGAACACCGAGTCTGTGTTCAGGGCCGCACCCAGTCCGGTCGCCAACCGCCGGGGGACGAATTTCACCGCCGCGACCATTGCGCCTGCGAGACGGGTGACGCGGACGAAGGGGCGTGGATTCTCGATCAGATCTGCTGTCGCGCGGGCGATCTCCTCCGGCTCGGCGTTGCGTAATCCCTTTGCGCCGGCGGTTCCGGCGACGAGTTCGGTGTTGGTGAACGTCGGCCGGACTGTGGACAGTCGAACCCCTGACTTGCGGTACTCCAGTCGTGCGGCCTCTGTGAATCCGATGACTGCGAACTTGGTAGCGCAGTAGGTCGCCAAGCCAGGTACCGCGAGCTCGCCGGCCAATGACGCAGTGTTGATGATGTGTCCGGTGCGGCGCGGCAGCATTCGCTGAAGAGCCAGTTTGGTCCCGAAGATGACACCCAGGACGTTGATCTCGACTTGCCGCCGGGTTACTGCATCGTCCTCTTCGTGGGCGTGGCCGGTAGGCATGATGCCCGCGTTGTTGATCAGGATGTCGAGGGGTCCGAGTTCACGTTCGACCAGGTCCAGAAACGTTGTGAACGAGTCAGGTTCGGTGACGTCGAGTCGGGTGACGATCTTCACTCCGAGTTCGGCGGCGGCCTCCTTCGCACGTGCCTCGTCGATGTCGCCGATGGCGACCCGGTGGCCTCGTCGAATCAACTCCTTCGCTGTCTGATAGCCGATGCCGCGAGCTCCACCGGTGATCGCCACCGTCCTGGCGGGGGTGTGAGGTGCGTTGTTCATCATGCTGCGCTCCTTGCATAGATATGCGACATCGGGATACGCCGTTCGGCCCGCTCTCGCGGTAGCGGCTGCGCACACGGAAGAGGGATATGGGTATCGCGCGGCGTCTCGGCCCTGGGGAGGCGTTCGGATCGGTCGTTGATCGCGCGCAGCCACAACCGGAGCGGAAGAGCGGGTCTCGTCTGTTCGGGTTACTTCCGGTGTCGGCCAGAACACGGCCACGCCGACGAGAGAGTCATGTGGCACAGCTCTGCCAGCAGGTATCGGCTCACCCAATTCGAAGGTGTCCGAGGTAGTCCGAGTGTTCACGACCGGCGGTTGTCGCGGAGAGGGCTCCGATCGATCGGCAGTCGGCCGCGATACGGGGTTCAGGGTGTATTTTCTCCCCGCTTGGGTTCATCGAGACTCCCGCGGCGGGTTTCGATCCCCGGAGTTTCGTACGGCCGGGTGCGGTGATCGGGTGCGGCCGGTGAACACATCATCGAGTGGGTGAGCGCCCGTGAAGATCGTGGGGCCGTAGGCGTGCCGGAGCACCGTCAAGATCGCGTCCAAGGGTAGGTCGTCGAAGACTCCTCGCTCGCGGACATACTCCATGTGCTGAGCTCCGTCTGCGGTGAAGGCATGCATGAGAGCATCGCGATCGCCGTCGAATTCCACGGGCGGCACGCCGAAACGAGCGCACAACTCGACATTGAATGCCGGCGTGGCCTTCAACCACCGGCCCTCGATGTAGAGGCGACTGTAGCCGTGGTAGACGAACAGGTCGGTGCCGCCCATCAGCGCGCGCAACGCCTCGGTCTGCAGGTGATTTCGGACGTCGGCGAAGCCGAGCAGTGCCGGGATACCCGCCGCCCGGCATACTGCGGTCAAGAGCACCGCTTTCGGGACGCAGTATGCGCGCCCGGTCTCGAGGACGAAGCTCGCTCGGTAGTGGGCCGGATCGTCCGACACGGTGTACGGGTCGTACCAGATCTTGTCGCGGACGGCGGCGAAGAGGCGTTTGGCCTTGTCACGGTCGCTGCTCGCATCCCCGATTGCCGCGGCGGTGAACTCCCGCACGGATTCGTGCTCGATGTCGAGGAAGTCAGTTGCTCCCAGGTACGCGTGTGGTGGCTGCTTCGTATGTGCCCCGGGCGGGCGGTCTGTCAAGGTCATCGCTGATGTTTCCTTCTGTGAGCAAACCGGTTGCTGTTGTGTGCACAACGACCGAAGGATCGGTCAGTTGCGCGCGAGTCCGCCGAGCATCAGGTCTTCGCGTTGGACGGGGAGTCGCTGGGCGATCACCCGTTTGCTGTACATGAACTCGCGCGGGCGACCTATGCAGTCGGCGGCAATGAGCTCACCGGCCTGGAGATAGAAGCAACTGAAGTCACTGTCGCGGGTGGGGTCACCGCTGAGAACCACTTCGTCGTATCCGGTGTTGAGGCCGGCGATCTGCAGCTTGAAGTGATACTGATCTGACCAGAACCACGGCAACGCTTCGATTTTCCTGGACTTCCCGCAGACGGTCGAGGCAGCGACTTTGGCCTGCTCTCCTGCGCTCGAGACGGACTCCAACCGTAGTCGACGGCCGTAACGGGCCATGTCGTGGCTCGCGCAGTCCCCCGCCGCCATGATGTCGGGGTCGCTGGTCCGAGTGTGATCGTCGATCACGATGCCGTTGTCGATGGCAAGACCCGCATCGGCGGCGAGGTCGGTGTTCGGCTCGACGCCGACACCGACGATGACCAGATCTGCGGGGATCGATTCTCCGCTGGCCAAGCTGACTTCACGAACCTCACGGTCACCGGACAGGCCTTCGACCATGGCGTTCGTTCTGATGTCGACACCCTGCTCGCGATGTATCCGCTCGAAGAACGTCGATACCTCGGGAGCAGTGACCCGCTCGAGGACACGCGCAGTTGCCTCGAGGACTGTGACCTGTACGCCCAGTGCGCGCAGCGATGCCGCTGTCTCGAGTCCGATATAGCCGCCTCCGACGATCACCACCCGCCGACCAGGGCCGGTGGCCATACGGATCCTCTCGACGTCCGCTGCGGTGCGCAGGTAGTACACCCCGTGGAGATCGGCCCCGGGAACGGTGAGCCGACGAGGGCGGGCTCCCGTGCACAGCGCGAGCTTGTCGTAGGCCAGCTTCTCCCCGGTGTCGAGAACGACGTTGCCGTCCGATCGAGCGATGGCCTCCACCTGCGCGTTCAAGAGCTGAATACCTTGCTTGGAGTAGAAGTCCGTGCTGCGAATGGCGATGTCGTCGAGTACGCATTTGCCCGCCAGGTATGCCTTCGACAGCGGGGGGCGTTGATAGGGAGTGGCAGACTCGTTACCGATGAGGACGATGTCGCCTGTCCAACCTTCTTGGCGCAAACTTGCTGCCAGTTGTGCCCCAGCATGGCTTGCGCCGACGATGATCGCCCGTTGCGATGTCATGCGCTGGAAGTAGGCGTCAGGCGCACCATCATCTTGCTGATGCCCCGGACGAAATTCGACTGAACGTACTCGGGGTCGCCGACAACCTCGATGTTCTCGAAGCGGGGAAGCAACTCCTCCCACAGAATCCGCAGCTGCATTTCGGCCAGTCGATTGCCCATACACCGGTGTACACCGAATCCGAACGCGATGTGATTGCGCGCATTGGCGCGATCGATGATGAAATCATCAGGATTCTCGAAAACGCGTTCGTCGCGGTTACCCGAGGCGTACCACATCACCAGTTTGTCGCCCTTGCGGATGAACTGTCCGTTCAGAACGGTGTCGGCTTTGGCGATTCGGCGCATGTACGCCAAGGGTGTTTGCCATCGGATGATTTCCGAATTCATGTTGGGGATCAAATCGGGATTGGCCTTCAATTTCTCGAACTGGTCGGGGAATTGATTCAACGCAAGAACGCCACCGCTCATCGAGTTTCGCGTCGTGTCGTTGCCACCGACGATCAGCAGTACGAGGTTGCCCAGAAATTCCATCGGACGATCGATCAGATCCTTGGTGTCCTCGTTGCTCTGCAACATGGTGATCAGATCGAAACCGGACTCTTCCCCTGCAGACCTCCTGGCTGCCTTGTCATGCCAGAGAGCGCTGAGACCACGGGCCATGTCACGCATGCCCTCGAACACCTCGTCGTTGTCCGAGGGCCCACCGTTGGCTTGCTCCATCGAGGTCGCCAGATCAGACCAGTACACGAGTTTGCGGCGCTGCTCGTAGGGGAAATCCAGAAGAGTTGCGAGCATCCGAGCTGTCAACTCGATCGAGACATTCTGCACCCAGTCGAACGGCTCGTCCAAGGGGAGGTCGTCCAGTACCTCCCGTACGCGCGATCGGATCAGTCCCTCCATCTCCCGGAGGTTCTTCGGTGCGACGACCCCCTGGACGGCAGCGCGCTGCTTGTCGTGGCGTGGTGGGTCCATCGCGATGAACATCTCGATATCGAGAAACCGGGGCGGGACGCCGATGACGATGAACGGTTCGGCCGAGAACACAGCGTGGTTCTTGTCGACGGCCACGATATCGGCGTGGCGCGTGACCGACCAGAACGGGCCGAACGGACTGTTGGGTTGGTAGTGAACCGGGGCCTCGTTACGCACGCGCTCGAAGTACGACTGCCACCGCCCCTGTCTGTAGAGAAAGGGGTTACTGAGGTCGATGTCGGCGAGCTCGACATCCTCGACCGGTGGGATGGGACTTTCGACGAAGATCTTCTTGCCATTCGTTCCAGTCACCCATCGTCGGGTCTTGTCGTAGAGATGAGCGCCCTGGATCTGCAGGCCTATCGGGATGGTCGACTGGACCTTGTCGGTGATCGACTCAGAAACTTTCATGCTGTCGTGCCTGCCTTTCGCACATCACAGTTGGAATTCGGGTGTTCGAACGATCAGGCCATCCCACGCTTCCGAGGCCACCATCTGGCACGACAACCGAGAAGTGGGTTCACGCTCGGGGTTCATCGCCAGCATCTCCTCCTCGTCGGCGCCGGACAGACCCACCTCTGTTGACCACTGCGGGTCGACGATCACATGGCAGGTGCCACAGGCCGTTTCCCCTCCACAGTCTCCATCGATCCCCGGCACAGCATTGTCGGTTGCAATCTGCATCAGCGATCGACCTTCGACCAGAGCCGCCTCGTGCTTCTCACCATCGTGGGCGACGAAAGTTACAGCTGCCATGTCAACTCCTCGTTTCCGGCGTGATTGAGGAAAGTGTCGTCGCGAACGCGGGTGACGGCTATGTTCGGTGGAGTCATAAACTTGTGAATTCGGGTCAAAGGGGTCACCGTGAAGCTGAGCGATGAGGGTGTGCCGCCGCTTGCGTTCGTGCAGTTGCTCGAACGCCGCGCACTCGACCCGGACGCCGCCGCGCGGCTTCGTGCGATCATGCACCGCGAAGGAACCAGTGAAGCGACGCTCATTCAGCATGACGTTCAGGCACCGATACGGTGGTTTCGGGAGGTCTACCCCGAACTCGATATCGCCCAGGCCACTCGACTCGGATTTGCGTTTGCCGAGCAGGCCCAGTTGACATCGTTCGGGCCTCTGAGTTCACCTTTGATCAGTGCTGGTTCGGTCGCCGAGATCGTCGATCTCCTGACATACCTGCCATTGATCTCCACGGCGTTGAAGTCGCAGTTCCATACTGGCGACTACGGTCTGATCGTCGGGCTCACTGCGCATACAGGCGATTCCGCACTGGACTGCTTGGTCATCACCTACGGTGGGTCGGCGTTACTACGACTGCTGGACATGCTCGCCGGTGACATATCGCCGGTGACACTCCATCTGAGCTGGCCGGAGCCGGCCGAGGTGGTGAGCCACGACGAAGGTCCGGGGTCGAATCGCCGATTCTTCGACGCTCCGATTTCCTTCGTCCACGTACCCGAGGACACCCTCAACAAGGCTTGTCGGTTCTCGGACCCTCTCGCATATCGACTCGCTATCGCTGATCTGCAGCGAACACTCGCCCAGCGAAGTGGGTCCATGTCATCTACGGAGAAGGTGAGGCAACTGTTGGAGAAGGACCTCGGACAGCGAACCAACCATGGTGTTGCACAAGCATTGTCGATGTCGAGCAGCACGTTGAAACGGCGGCTTGCCGAAGAAGGAACCACCTACAGCAAGGTGCGCCAATCGCTGCTGTACGAGCACGCGATGCTACGGCTCCTCGACCGATCGGTTTCGGTCAGCGAGATCGCTACTGAACTCGGATACAGCGACCTCGCCAACTTCTCTCACGCCTTCAAACGCTGGACCGGACGCTCTCCGAAAGATTTCCGAAACCCGCCACTCTCGGACGACGCGGATTCGACGTAGATCCCACAGAACGCAGGGTCGAGATCGATGCCTCCGTTCGTCCGCGGACTGATCGATCTTCATCGCGGAGAGTTCGGAGACGTCGCCGCCGTGAGAACGAAGAGTTTGTGCAAACTCGAGTACGAACCACTTGTCACTCGACAGTGTCAGCCGGCACGCGTGTGGTCTCCGATTCGAGAAAGTCGACGAGTGCTTCCAACAGGCTGTCCGCGCGGATTTCGACATCAGCGAGGACAGAGTCCACGTCATCGAGAAGACCGTGGGCGTGTCTACGCGCAAGCGTTCCGCGTTCGTAGTAGCCGGGGTCGAGCACGACCCGCGGTACTGGATCCGATGCCGCGATCCGCTCCGGCTGTTGTGACCGCGCAGTGGGCTGCAGGCGGGTGGGCGCACGTCCGTCCAGGTGCGCTCGCACGATGCCGGCGACCGCACGCGACGTGAGCGGGGTCGCAGTCAACGGGGTGTGACCCCACCGGTCGATCGCAGTCGACAGCGGCTGTCGATCGGTCGAATCGACGTACCGGTCGTATCCTCCGATTCCGGTGCCGCTAACGGCATCGAGAGCGTCGGCGAGCATTCGGGTGCTCGGATACCGCGTGTGATGGCCGAGCACCTCCAACCAGCGTTGGTACACCATCCGCGGCGAGATACCCGTCCCCGTCAGTGCGAGGGAGGTGAGGATATGAACGCCGCGGCCTGTGTCGATACGAAGGGCGTCGATCCTCGGATCGGCGGTGACGTCGCAGTGCCGTAGGGCCGCGATCTGGGTGTACGGCAGACCGGTCGAAGCGAAGATCAGGACAAGGGCATCTCGCCGCGCGAACAGTGCTGACGGCCAACCGGATTCGGGGAGACGCGCGATGATGCCGCCGATCACGACCGCCAGCTCGTGCAGGCGCGACGTGCGGGCCCCATCCAGTGCAGCCCGGACAGCCTCCGCGCGACCCGGAGGGGGTAACAGGTGCCGGGAATGGGCGGCGTCGATCACCGCGATCCGGCGGCGTTGGGTCGTCGGCGCGGCGGGGTGCGCGTGGAGGAACCGAGCAAGTGACTCCGGAGAGGCCGCCAGTGGTGGTTCGTCATGGGCGGTGCACCAGTCCTCGAACAGAGACCACGTGTGCCGATCACGCTTCGGCACCGCCGCGTTCGCGATATCCGCTGGCCGTATCGAACCGGCGCGGTCATCGTGGTCAGCATCTGCCTCGGTCGCCCCGTCACCGCTCACAGATGCAGTCACGCGCCCGGTCATAGACCGAGTTCGGTGACGGCGTTGCCGACCAGAGGTGCGTGCTCGCGGGCATATGTTTCGACCATTGCGGGTATGGTGTGCCCGGTCTGGCGCATGATCGTGTGTGCATCGGCACCGTTGCGAAAGGCTTGCGTGACGAATCCTGCACGCAGCGAGTGCCCGCCGAGTTGGGCGACGGTGTCGGGGTCGTATCCAGCTCGAGTAGCTCGTCGACGGATCGCCGCATGTACCGCAGCTCCGGACAGCGGCGTATCGGAGATGTTTCCGTTCTTACGAACAGATCGAAACACTGGCGATCGTCTGTCGGCCGTAGGTAGAGTTCCCCGGCAGACGTGAGAGTCGAATTCTGTTGCGCGAGAGAGCAGTCGGATGACGGCGACTCTGCCGCCGGTGTCGAACGCGGCGACGATCTGCAGCCATCGCACCCATGCACAGACCGGGCAGGATTCGTGGCGGCCGGTGAACGGTAATGCCTTCACTGCTCCGGCACCGTCCTGGTCTGTCTTCGATTTGCGGATACGTACGTGCGCGCCGTCGAGACGGTCGCGGCGGACATCGCGGCATTCGAGAGCGACGAGTTCACCCCGCCGAAACGCGCCGGTGTAGCCCATCAGCAGCAGCGCGGTGTCACGCCGTTCGAGGACCTCCGACGCCCACCCGATCGAACTGCGACGCGCGTGGTCGACGATCGTGGTGATGTCGGAAGTCAACAGAGGCGCACGCGGATTGCGGGGTCGCTCCCCCGCCGACGCGTAATCCCGTCGGATACCGGCAACGGTGGCACGCACCATCTCGTGGCCGCACGGGTTGTCGTGGCCAGTAGCGCGGTGACTATCGGCGATCGCGGCGACCCATTTACCGAACGTCGACGGTGCATATGCCCGCGTTCCCTCGACTGTGAGTGTGTCGGCCGCTCCAACGAGATAGGCAGCCACCGTCGCAGGGTGCGCCGGCAACGCGTGGTGCCCGGCGACGGCACACCAGGTCTCGAAGCGTCGCCACGCCGAGGTGTAGGCGCGGCGGGTCCCCGCGGAGCGTGACGCGGCCATCGATCGCTCGATCCGAGCCGCAACCTCGGGCGGCAAATCCGGAAACACCGCCGCAGTACCGCCCGGCAAGACAGCTGGAATCGCGGCCGAGCCGCCGGTGAGCTGGCGTTCTGTCATGGGCAGAACTGTATCGGGCAACTCCGACACAGTTTTCGGATTCAAAACACGCTCACCTGGCGATTCATCGAAGATGGTGCGGGAAGGAAAATTCTCGTCGGTTACCGCACACAAATCGTGGGTGACTACAGGGGCGATCGATTTCCGCCTGAAAGCCACCGTAAAGAAACGTGTGGAGATCACGCGCGCTTTCAGTCCCAGTCCAGCCGGATGCCGAGTTCGACGAAGGCAGAGGCCAATTCATCGACGTCGTCTTCGGTGCGGCACCCCGTTCGAGCGAATCCGAACAGAGATCGGGCGGCGTCGCTGTCGACGCGGGCGGCGGCGACAGCGGCATCGATCGCCGCAATCACACCGTCCCAAGCGCTGCGGGCCGGTACCGGACTGCGAGACCTCGTCGGAGCGGTCCCCGGATCGACCGGCTCGTGCGAACGTGGGCGCAGTAGAGCCGCATCAGCACCACCTGCGAATATCTCGTCGTTCTCGACCGCGATCATCGCGGTTGCGGCAGCGAGCATGACTGTCGACTGCTCGTTCCACCTCAGGTCCTCGAACGGAACCCACGCGGTCCGGAGAGGTCGAGAACAGCCGGTGGACTTCCAGATCGCGCTCAGTGGCTTCGCCCACCATCCAGTGCGGACCAGCGGTGTGGACACTTCGTCGACGACGGTGCGCAGCAGCCTGAACCACACTGCTGCATGAACACGGCCTCCGCCGAGCTCGACCGACCCGCTCGTCAACGCGGTGACGCTGCGTCTGTCGATTTCTGCGACGGCCGCCGCGACCGGTATCGGTGATGCGTGTTGGTCCGCGCCGGGCGGTGTCCTGTCCCAGAAAACCAGTCTGCCGGGCACCACAGCGCAGAATTCCAACCGGCAGAGGTGCTTCGTGCAACTGGTCAGTATCGGGTATTGGTGAGCCATCATGACCGCGATATCGGTGTCTGTGTCGAGGTCGTCGATACACAGGGGGCATGCCCGCGTAGTCAGCGTGCTCACCCAGGGAAGCCATGTGCCGGCAGGCGGTGTGCGTCGACGTCGATCTGCCATCGCCAGACCCGCCGGTAGTAGGACAGAGAACTGGTGGACGTAGGTGTCGAAGTCGCATTCGGTGAGGTCGATGCTGTCGAGGAGCCAGGGCGTGCAGCCCGCCAACGTCATCTCACGCAGCCGTTCCGCAGTAGAGGTGCTCCTCTGGGCGAGCGCGTTCAATATCGGCTCGGGTGTGTAGCGGTCCAGGTTCACGCCCGAAGTCTCGAGGCCGAGCCCGTCGAGGAGGTCCGCGGCGGTGATCGACGAATACTGTTCGCTGGTCCGGGCCAGCCACGACGTCAGAGTCTCACCAAGTAGTGGTTGCGGGTGCAGTGGCCACCGCGGATGCGCGCTGTGGTCGAGCGCCGTGTGCGCTGCAGGGGCATCGGCTGGTGTCATGCCAGGTGCCGTTCGAAGTGGCGGCGGCGTTCGGTGGGCCCGGAGTAGGCGGTTTGGGTCAACACCTGTGAGGTGATCGATTCCTCTCCGGCTTCTATTGCGGTCACTGCGGCCGCGGTCAACAGCGTGGCCAGTTCGCCGATGGTGCCCTCACACCGGGTGAGGAGGTAATCGGTCATCTCCGTCGATGTCAGGTGAGAGGGCGCACGCAACGGGAAGCTGGCGGTGAAGCTCGCCAGCAGGGAGCGGGTGTCGGTGTCGTTGGTCCAGATCGGCAGCGTCATGGGGCGAAAACGGTTTTCCAACTGTGCATCACTGCGGATCGCGAGGTACGCCTCTCGGGTACCGACTCCGACGAGAGGGATCCGTAGTTCGTTGCCCAGAAACCTCAACAGGTTCAGAAATTCTCGGCGCACGTTGTCGCGGCCGGCGAGAACATTGTGGAGCTCGTCGATGATCAGCATACGAACCCCGATTGCTCGCAGCAGCGTGACTGCTTGCTGTTCGAGTTCGTGAACGCGGCTCCGTGGCCGGGTCGGCGTTCCGAGGGCAGCGAGCATCGCGAGGTAGAACCGTGTGGGTGCCGGGTCAGGGGGCATCTGCATACACAACACCGGTATGTGCTCACGGTCGGGCAAGCTGACAGCGGGGTGCGCACGCCGGAACTTCTCGATGATCATCGACTTGCCGTTGTTCGTCTGTCCGATCAGTAGCAGGTTCGGCATTCGTTGCCGATCCGGCCATACCAGCAACGTCTCGAGGTGCTCGATCACCGACCGTGCACGCGGATACCCGATCCACCGTTCCGTACGAATGTGCCTGATGCGTTGCGCTGCAGGAAGACCCGCTATCGATCTGACCGAACTTCGCAGGTGGGTCAGATCCGCACTACCGGGGTCGATGTCCTGGCAGCTGCGGTCGTCGCCGTCTCCTGCGGGAGTGATTCGGGGGTCGTTGTTCACCGTTTCACCATTCTTCGATGTCGTCGAAGATCGGAACCGACACGTCGTCGGTGCCTGGGCCGAGCTCGGGCGGGCCCATCGCGTTCGGTGATGTCACGACGCTGCTCAGGTGCGCACGACGACTGCGGTTACGTCGAGCCCGTCTGGTGTCCTTCTGCGCCGATGTAGCGATCTCTCGCATCTTGTCGATCATCGAGAACAAGGCGTGTTCGTCGATATGTGCTCGGCCGTGTTCGCGCAGTCGTGTCACTGCTGCGCGATGCTCCCACAAGGTCACCGCTGGATGTGACATCGTCCGGTACGGCACCTCGATGTATCCGCCGCCGCTGTCGGGGTCCAGGACCCACACCCTGCTCAAATCTCGTGGGTCCCGCCGGATCGCAAACTGGCCCAAGGTCTCTCGTCGGGCGATCCACGGTTTCAGAGCGTTCGAGAAGTACTGGATGTGGTCGATGACGAACCCCGTCCGGGTCAGGCGACGGCGGATGACGGGAAGGAAGTCCACCAGGAATGTGGTCTCGTCAACCACCGTCGACGTCGACAAAGCGGTGCCGGTGCTGCTGGTCCACTGTGCAGCCGGACTCTGCCGCAGGCTGGCGTGCACCTCTGCGTGATACGCCGCGACCGCCAGGATCAGCCAGCGTTCCAGTTCTCGTAACGTCAACGCCGCCTTACTATCCGAGTCGTAGCTGCCCCGCTGGGTTGGGTTCGAGAATGTGGTTCCGGGGAGTTCGTGAACCTGAGTCATGACGGTGCCGATGATGCGTTCGACGATCCCGCCGTAATGCGGCCTGCCGGGTGGGCGGTAGCCGAGGTCGATTCCGTGTTGCTCGCAACCGCGTTGTAACGCTTCGCTTTTGAATTCGGAGGCGTTGTCGACGTACAGGCGGTGCGGCTTTCCGGCCATCGGCCATCGCACATCCGCACCGAGGCCCAGAGAGTCGATCCATACGCTTTTGTCCGAGCACACCCGGCCCAGACATAGCCCGACCGACACTGCGGACGGAGGATCGAGTGTCACCACGAAGCCTGGCACGCAGCGGCTGAAGACATCGATGGCAATCGTGAGGTAAGGACGTCCGATCGGTGCCCGGTCGTATTCGTCGACGATCATCAGATCAACCACGGTGTGATCGATCTGGACTTGCTGGAGAACGGCCGCCACCGGCGGCGGGACATCGCCCGCGGATTGCCGCGACCTGGCGGCGTCCGGTCCGCCACGTGAGCGTGCGACACGGCCTGGGTGCATTGCTGCGATCCGGGCATTGACTGTGTTGCGGGCTGGGATCGGGAGTCCGGCGCGGTGACAGGCCAGCGCGATACGCCGATGCAGTGCAGCGACACTGAGCTTTTGGCGAGCCAGGAATTCACGGTTGATGTGCTCGGTGATCACGTCTTCCACCTCGACCGGCACACGGGAGCGTCCACGTCCGCCTGCGGGCACGGAGACCAGCAGATCGGTAACCACCCCTTCCCCATTCCGGAGCCGGGACAACAGCACGTACACACGCCGGGCCGAGACCCCCAACTGTTCTGCTGCATCCTCGACCGCTGCGGCACCGACCGAGCCTCGATCCAACAGCCCGCTGAGCACCGCAAACCGCGACCGTGCCTGCTCCCACTGCTCGGCCGACGCGGTCAGCACACCCGCCTCTACGACGTCGAACTTGTCCGCATCCATCGCAGCCTCCGAACACCTAACCCAGGTGACCGATTGTGAAGCCCACTCCTGCACTCAGAATGTCAGAAGACGACTGCAATCAGAGGTGAAACCCCAGGAATTTATGACGCCCACTTCTGAAACTGACATCGGTTGATTGTCAGTTTCGGAAGACGAATGCACGGCGTCAGAAGTGGACTGCACTAATCGCATTTCATGGGTGCGCCGAGGTCGAGATTAACGTACGTCTCGAGGAGCTCGCGGGTCTGAGTGGAATCTGGTCGATGCCTCTGCCGACTTGCCTTCGAGCTGACTGGAACCTTTAGTTTGCGGTCATGTCTGCTCTGTTGATCTCGCAACTGTCCTCGGCGACGGGGGTGCCAGCGACGACGCTGCGCTTCTACGAGAGCGAGGGCCTGTTGCCAGCGGACCGAGCCCCGAACGGGTACCGGGTCTACGACGAACGAGCTCAGCAACGGTTGGCGTTCATCACCGCCGCGAAAAGCTTGAATCTGACGCTGCCGCAAATCAAGACGGTATTGCGGGCATGGGAGAACGACTCGTGCGCCGCGGTGAAGTCCGGGCTGCGGCCGGCGCTGCGCGAGCACATCGCCCGGGCGGAGGAGTCGATCGCACAGCTGACCGTGCGACCAGCAGTGCAGTTGGTTGGCGTCGACGGTGACCGCACCCGTGGACGCGTCGTGACCGGGTCGCTGCGGGCCTCGGCGGTGGAGTGGTGGGACACCCACCAGATCGGCCTGTATCTGCTTGCGCTTGCAACCGGCGCAGCAGTGGGGTCGGCCTTCCCTTCCTCGGCGTCGGCGTTCGAGCACGCCATCAACCCGGTACTGATCGTGCTGCTCTACGCGACGTTCCTCGCTGTGCCGTTCGCCGCGATCGGCCGGTCGCTGCGTGACGCGCGGTTCACCACCGCTGTGGTCGTCCTGAACTTCCTGGCCGTCCCGATCGTCGTGTTCGCCCTGACCCGCATCGTCGCCGGGAACGAGGCAGTGCTGGTGCTGGTCGGGGTGGTGTTGGTGTTGCTCGCCCCGTGCATCGACTACGTCATCGTCTTCAGCGGACTGGCCGGGGCCGCATCGGAGCGTCTGCTCGCCGGGGCACCGATGTTGATGTTGTTGCAGATCGTCCTGTTGCCGTTGTGGCTGTGGTTGTTCGTCGGGGCAGAGACGGTGTCGATCATCGACATTGCCCCGTTCGTGGAAGCGTTCGTCCTGCTCATCGTGCTCCCGTTGGCGCTGGCGGCGGCGACGCAGTGGTGGGCGAGTCGCCGTACCGGCGGTGAGCGGTTGATGGAGGCAGTGGCAGCGGCGATGGTGCCTGTGATGATGCTCACGCTCGCGGTCGTCGTCGCCTCTCAGATCGATGCCGTCCGCAGCCGTATCGATCAACTCGCTGCTGCCGCAGCGATCTTCGTGGCGTTTTTGATCGTGATGGCGTTCGTCGGGGTAGGTGTCGGAAGGTTGTTTCGTCAAGACATGCCGGCGACGCGGGCGTTGGTGTTCTCCGGCGCCACCCGTAATTCGTTGGTCGTGCTGCCCCTCGCTCTGGCGCTGCCGCCGGCGCTGAGCCTGGCCGCCGTGGTGGTCGTGACGCAGACTTTGGTCGAGCTGATCGGAATGGTGCTTTACGTCCGGTACGTACCACGCATGGTGGCCGGCTGACCACCACCGCCGCGGCCAGTCGGCGAAATGATCGCCGAGAACCGATCACACCTTCAAATGCTGTTATCATCGCCGAATGACGATCAATAAGGATGGGTGCCTGCTCGGCGATACCACCTCGACTCTCGATGCAGCAGTGTCGTTGTTCCACAGCCTCTCCGATGCCACCCGGTTGGCGATCGTCCGCCGTCTCGCCGGCGGGGAGGTGCGTGTAGCAGACCTGGTGAGCGAGCTGGGTCTCGCTCAATCGACGGTATCGGCGCACATGGCGTGCCTGCGGGACTGCGGTCTGGTCATCGGTCGCCCTCAAGGCCGGCAGGTCTTCTACTCGCTCGACCGGCCGGAACTGCTGGATCTGCTCGCCTCGGCCGAAACCCTCCTCGCCGCCACCGGGAACGCGGTGGCGTTGTGCCCGAACTACGGCACCGAGTCCGCCGGGCCGGCGGTGATCGCATGAGCGACGCATGCGGCTGCGGCCATGACGAACCTCGCCCGGACGGCGACGAGCACGAACCCGACAAACTGTGGCAGATCACCGAGATCCGCGCCGCCGCGCTGGCCGGTGTTCTGCTGGCGGCAGGCCTGATCGTCGGCTGGACCGGCGGACCCGATCGCGTCACCCTGGTACTCGCATCGCTCGCGTTGATTGTCGCCGGTTACACCTTCGTCCCGTCGACACTCCAGCGGCTCGCGCGCGGCAAGATCGGCGTCGGCACCCTGATGACCATCGCGGCGGTGGGCGCCGTGATCCTGGGTGAGGTCGGCGAAGCCGCAATGCTCGCGTTCTTGTTCGCGATCAGCGAGGGCCTCGAGGAGTACGCGGTCGCCCGCACACGGCGAGGTCTACGGGCACTGTTGTCCCTGGTTCCCGACACCGCCACAGTCCGACGAGACGGCCTCGAGCAGGCGGTGTCACCGACCGAGTTGATGCTCGGGGAGATGATGATCGTCAAGCCCGGCGAACGCATCGCCACCGACGGCACCATCCGCCGCGGCACCACCGCACTCGACACCTCGGCGATCACCGGCGAATCGATGCCCGTCGAGGCCGGGCCCGGCGACGACGTGTACGCCGGGGCCATCAACGGAACCGGCGTTCTCGAGGTCGAGGTCTCCGCACGTGCCGAGGACAACTCGCTGGCCAAGATCGTCCGGATCGTCGAGGCCGAGCAGTCCCGCAAGGGCGAGGCGCAGCGGTTGGCCGACACGATCGCCAAGCCCCTGGTGCCGGCAATCATGGTCGCCGCCGCCCTCATCGCCGCCGTGGGCAGCCTGCTCGGCGAACCACGGGTATGGATCGAACGCGCACTGGTCGTCCTCGTCGCCGCCTCACCGTGCGCACTGGCCATCGCCGTCCCGGTCACCGTCGTCGCGGCGATCGGCGCCGCCAGCAAACTCGGCGTCCTGGTCAAGGGCGGCGCAGCCCTCGAAGCGCTGGGCCGAATCCGCGCGATCGCGCTCGACAAGACCGGCACCTTGACCCGCAACAAGCCGGTCGTCATCGACGTCGCCACCGCCCACGGTGCGACCCGCGAACAGGTCCTCGTAGTGGCCGCAGCGCTGGAAGTACGCAGCGAGCATCCCTTGGCCGCGGCGATCCTCGCCGCCGTCGACGACCACACTCCCGCCGACGACGTCGTCGCAGTCACCGGAGCCGGCCTCACCGGCCGCTTCCGCGGCACCGACATCCGACTCGGGCGGCCCGGGTGGATCGACCCCGGCCCGCTGGCAGCGGACGTGGAACGAATGCAGCACGCCGGAGCCACCGCCGTCCTTATCGAGCGGGACGGCCGCACCCTCGGCGCGATCGGGGTCCGCGACGAACTCCGACCCGAAGCGGCAGGGGTCGTCGCCGGTCTCCGCCGCGACGGCTACCACGTCGCGATGCTGACCGGGGACAACGAACGCACCGCACGGGCTCTGGCCGCCGACGTCGGCATCACGGAGGTGCACGCGGATCTGCGACCGGAGGACAAAGCACGCATCATCGGCGACCTCAAGCTCCGACGGTCCACTGCGATGGTCGGCGACGGCGTCAACGACGCCCCCGCACTGGCCACCGCCGACCTCGGAATCGCCATGGGCGCCATGGGCACCGACGTGGCCATCGAGACCGCCGACGTCGCCCTGATGGGTGAGGACCTGCGGCACCTACCGCACGCCTTGGCCCACGCCCGCCGATCTCGGCGCATCATGCTGCAGAACGTCGGACTGTCGCTGGCGATCATCACCGTGCTGATGCCGCTCGCCCTGTTCGGAATCCTCGGCCTGGCCGCAGTGGTGCTGGTGCACGAACTCGCCGAGATCGTGGTCATCGCCAACGGAGTCCGCGCCGGCCGCACCCACCCCCTGACCGCCGCAGCGGTGCCCGCCCAGACCTCGACCGCGGTCGAGGCCCGAACATGAGCCCGATCCCCACCTGGGGCCCGGCAGGCTCGACGCCGGGCGTTCCGGCCAGGGTCGGCTCAGCGGCTCGGTCCCGCTGGACCCTGACGATCGTCGTCGCTGTCCTCCTTGCGGCTGCACTCGCGGCCGACCCCGTCGCCCGCCGCGCACTCTCCGCCGGCCGCGTCGTCGAACTGGGGCCACTGCAGCTCGAGCTCGCCTACAACAGCGGTGTCGCCTTCAGCGTCGGGAACGGGCTGCCGCCGTGGGTGCTCATCGCGGTCACCGCCACCATCACCGCCGCCATCGCCGTGTACGCGTGGCGCACCGTCCCCACCGGCTCACTGACCGGGACGGTGGGGCTGTCGGCGGTCGTCGCCGGAGCGGCCGCCAACGTCATCGACCGCGCTGCCGACGGCCGCGTGACGGACTACTTCCACACCGGATGGTGGCCCACCTTCAACCTCGCCGACACCTACCTCACATGCGGGGTCGTCCTGGTCGTCCTCGCCTCGCTCCGGGAGGGCCGAACCAGCGTCGATCCCACGGGCACGGAGCAACGATCCGGATGACTGCTTCCCGACCTGGAATCCGATCGAACTCCATGACGGTCGCGTGCGGAACCGGGGACGTCCGGTCACCTCATCGCCGACGCCCGGTGCGGCAGTGATCACCACCATCGCCGCGGCAGTGGCGATGTTCGCCGGCACCAACATCGACGACATCGTCGTGCTGACGGTGCTGTTCGTCGCCTCCGCGAGCCAGGGTAGGCCGCGGGTGTGGCAGATCGTCGCCGGCCAATACCTCGGCCTGATCACCCTCGTCGCGACCAGCGTCGTCGCCGCCCTGGGACTGGTGATCGTGCCGCAAGAATGGGTCGGGCTACTCGGTGTGCTGCCCCTGTCGCTGGGATTCTGGACGCTGATCCGCTGGCTGCGCAGCGACCACGAGGACGAACCCCCGGTGGCTGCCACCGGAATGGCAGGCGTTGCTGCCATCACCATCGCCAACGGTGCCGACAACATCGCCGTCTACACCCCAGTCTTTCGGACGCTCGGTCCACCACAGACCGCAGTCACCATCGCCGTGTTCCTGATCTGCGTCGGGATCTGGTGCTACGCCGGCAGGCTACTGGGCACTCGCAGGAAGGTCGTCGACACTCTCGAACGGGTCGAGCACTGGCTCGTCCCAGCGGTGTTCATCGGCTTGGGTCTGTTCATCCTCCTCGAATCCGGAGTTCTCGCCCGGCTGATCGCCGCCGCGTCATGACCGACACCCGCTCGCGCGCAGCCTGCCGAACCACGACAGCCCGACTCGGATCGAATCCCGCAACCGCCCCGGTGTTGCCCCCTCCATGCCATCGATCGTGCGTGAGGGTGAGAAGAGGGCGTCGCATCGATCCTCGGTCGATCCGTCGGCGATCTTCGGATCGACCGCCGAGCAGGCGTTGCTGACCCCGATCATCTGTGTCCGTGCGGTCCGTGCGGTGTGCGGACAGACGACGCCACGCTCGTCCGCGGGCGGCGGAGTCGTAGTCGTAGTCGTTGCCGGAAGGTTAGGTTCGGCAGCCCTTATAGACTCGCTCGGTGCCCAGAGACTTCAGCCGCCCGAAACGCCCCGGTGTGCGCTTCGTGCACGATGTGGGCAGGTTCGGTCATGCACCGGGTCTGATATCGGTGGACGAGACGATCACCTACCGCGACCTGGACGAGCGCATCGACCGACAGGCGGCCAGACTTGGACACGACCGTCGTCTGGTACTGATCGCCGGCACCAACGATGTCGAGGTCATCGTCACCTACCTCGCGGCGCTGCGTGCAGGACACCCCGTACTGCTGGCCTCGGGGGACAACCCTGACCGTCTCGACGGGCTCATCGACACGTATCGGCCCGATGTGGTGGTGCGCACCCTCGACGGCAACACGGTCGTCGAGGAACTCGATCGACAATCCAGACATGAGCTGCACCCGGATCTCGCGTTGCTGCTGTGCACCTCGGGTTCGACCGGATCACCCAAACTCGTCCGTCTCTCGCACGACAACGTGCAGGCCAACGCCGAGTCGATAGCAGAATATCTCGACATCCGCCCCACCGACCGTGCCGTGACCACGCTACCCATGCACTACTGCTATGGGCTTTCGGTCGTCCACAGCCATCTCCTGCGCGGTGCCGCCTTGATTCTGACCAACTCCTCGGTCACAGATACTCGACTGTGGGACCTTGCGCGCACCCACCGCGCTTCCACCTTTGCGGGTGTGCCGTACAGCTTCGATCTGCTCGACCGTATCGGGTTCGACCAGCTGAATCTTCCCGACCTGCGTTACGTCACGCAGGCCGGCGGAAAGCTGTCACCCGATCGCGTCCGGACGTACGCCGAGCTGGGCCGACGTCAGGGGTGGGACTTGTTCGTCATGTACGGGCAAACAGAGGCGACCGCCCGAATGGCCTATCTGCCACCGGATCTTGCCGCCACCCATCCGCATACCGTCGGACGGCCCATTCCCGGCGGGTCCTTCCGGATCGAGCCGGTCGCGGATGCCCCGGACGGGACGGGCGAGCTCATCTATTCGGGGCCGAACGTCATGCTCGGCTACGCACACGACCCTGACGACTTGCGCCTGGGTGACACGCTCACCGGCGAGCTGCGAACAGGCGACCTGGCCCGGCGAACGGCCGATGGACTGTACGAAGTGGTCGGCCGACGCAGCCGTTTCGCGAAGGTGTTCGGTTTACGTATCGATCTGCACCGCGTCGAGTCCGCGCTCGCACACCTGGGATTGACCGTGTGCTGCACCGACGGCACGGACGAACTCGTCGTCGTCGCGGAGAACGCCGACGTCGACGACGTGCGACGCTTGACAGCACAGTTCAGCGGCCTTCCCGCAACAGCAGTTCGGGTGTGTGTCGTCGATGAGCTGCCGCGCACCTCCACCGGCAAACCCGATGCGCGAGCGGTCGCGGAACTCGCAGGCAAGCCCGGCCCTGTTCAGCCCACCTCGACGACGACAAAGCCCGAGACCACCGATGTCAAAGCGATGTATGCCGAGATCCTGCATCACGCAAGGGTCGACGACGACAGCACGTTCGTGAGCTTGGGCGGTGACTCTTTGTCGTATGTGCGGATGTCTATTCGGCTGGAGGAGCTGCTCGGTCACCTCCCGGCGGACTGGCACAACACCCGAGTCGTGGACTTCGTTCAGGCACCGCGCCTACGCCGCGGCTGGCGACAGGTGGAGACCAACGTTGTGCTGCGCGCCCTTGCGATCGTTCTGATCACCGGATCGCACATACACCTGTTTTCGGTGCTCGGCGGGGCGCACGTGCTTCTCGGAATCGCCGGCTACAACTTCGCCCGCTTCCACCTCGGCACGGTCGATCGCACCGCCCGCGCACGCAATGCTGTGCGCAGCGTCGCTCGGATCGCCATCCCCAGCATGGTGTGGATCGGGGCCATCATCGCTCTGACCGGGGACTACCGCATCACCAGTGCATTGCTGCTCAACGGAATCTTCGGCCCGGACGGTTGGTCTGTCGAATGGCGATACTGGTTCGTCGAGGCGATTGTGTACATCGTCCTCCTAGCCGCCGCTGTGCTCTATGTTCCGGCGGTCGCACGTCTCGAACGCAGTCACCCGTTCTGGTTCCCGATGGGATTGGTGGCATTGGGCCTGGTTACCCGCTACGGATTGATCGAGATCGACGACAGCCGCAATCGCATTCTGACCGCGGCGGTTGTCTTCTGGTTGTTCGCCCTCGGCTGGGCCGCCGCCCGGGCGCAGACCGTGTGGCATCGAGTGGGGGTCACCGCGGCAATCGTGCTATCGATCCCCGGGTTCTTCTTCGGCGACACCCAGCGAGAAGTCATCGTGATTGCCGGGCTTTGCCTGCTGGTGTGGCTCACATCCGTCCCGTGCCCCGCAGTTGTGGGCCGAGTTGCGGGGGTTCTGGCAAGCGCGTCACTCTACATCTACCTGACCCAGTTTCAGGTCTATCTACCGCTGCGCGACGACCATCCCTGGACAGCATTCGCCCTGTCGATCGTCGTGGGGATTGTCTACTGGCAGGCCGCGACCTTCGTGCTCTCGCGCCTACCGTGGAGCGGGACAGGGCCGGGCATTAGGTTTGCCAATCCTCTAAGTACCATGGCGGCGGGGACGACCGGAAGTGGTCCGGTAAATGCAAAGGACGGACGATGAGCAAGCGGATCGAACTGATGGCGGGCCTCGCACTGGCGACCGCAGCACTGTTGACGGTGTCGGGGTGTTCGAGCGCTGAGTCCGACCCGGGCGGGGACAACCGCATCACCGTCTACAACGCCCAACACGAGTCGCTGACGAAAGAATGGGCCGACGCGTTCACCGCGGAGACCGGCATCGAGGTCGACCTGCGCCAAGGGAGCGATACCGAACTCGGCAACCAACTCGTAGCGGAGGGTGACCGATCGCCAGCGGATGTGTTCCTCACCGAGAACTCCCCGGCTATGACGCTCGTCGAGAACGCGGGCCTGTTCACCGACGTCGACCAGGCCGTGCTGGCCCAGGTTCCGAGCCAATACCGCCCGTCGAACGGCAAGTGGACGGGTATCGCCGCCCGCTCGACCGTGTTCGCCTACAACACGGACATGCTGACCCCCGATCAGCTCCCGGCCTCACTCCTGGACCTGCAGGACCCCGCCTGGAAGGACCGCTGGGCAGCATCGCCGTCGGGAGCCGATTTCCAAGCCATCGTCAGTGCGCTGCTCGAGTTGAAAGGCGAGGACGCCACACGCACCTGGTTGGAGGGGATGAAGAACAACGTCCGCGCCTACAACGGCAACGGCACGGTGATGAAAGCCGTCAACGCCGGAGAAATCCCCGGCGGCGTGATCTACCACTACTACTGGTTCGGCGATCAAGCCAAGACCGGCGAGAACAGCAGCAACGTCGCACTGCACTACTTCAAGAACGAAGACCCCGGTGCCTTCGTCAGCGTCTCCGGCGGTGGCGTCCTACAATCCAGCGCGAAACAAGATGCAGCACAGAAATTCCTCGCGTTCGTCACCGGACCGAAAGGCCAGGAAATCCTCGAGGACGGAACGTCGTTCGAGTACTCGGTGGGCAGCGGAGTGCCGGCCAACGCGGATCTGGTTCCCCTGACCGAACTGCAGGCACCGCAGGTGGACCCGGCCACGCTCAACAGCCCGAAAGTCACCGAACTCATGACCGAAGCCGGTTTGCTCTGATTCCAACGACGAACGGCCGAGAACAACGGGGGCCGACCGACAGGCTGCGTCGCCACGCAGGCCGGTCGCGTATGCCCTTGCCACTGGCTGTCACCGCAGTGATTGTCGTGGGGATCTCGCTCATCCCACTCGGATACGTGATCGTGGAGAGCGCGGACACCGGCTGGGCCACCGCGTCGGCGCTGCTGTTCCGGTCGCGGGTCCGCGAACTATTGGTCAACACCGTGATGTTGATAGTGATCACCGTGCCCATCTGTGTCGCAATCGGCGTCGCGGCCGCTTGGTTGGTCGAGCGCACACGAGTATTCGCAGCGAAGGTGTGGGCGGTATTACTCGCCGCGCCGCTGGCTGTCCCGGCGTTCGTGAACAGCTACTCGTGGGTGACGACGATCCCTTCCCTCGGCGGGCTGCGCGGCGGCGTTCTGATTGCGACGCTCTCCTATTTTCCTCTCGTCTACATTCCCGTGGCCGCGACGCTTCGCAGGCTCGACCCCGCGGTCGAGGAATCGGCGCGAGGACTCGGAATCGGACCGTGGGCAGTGTTCTTTCGCGTCGTGGTGCCGCAGCTGCGGCTGGCAATCGCCGGCGGCGCGCTTCTGGTCGCGTTGCACCTACTCGCCGAATACGGTGCCTTCGTCTTCATCCGATTCGACACCTTCACGACAGCGATTTTCGAGCAGTATCAATCGACGTTCAACGGAACTGCGGCCACTATGCTCGCCGGGGTTCTGGTATTGCTGTGCCTCACGCTGTTGGTGATCGAAGCGGCTGTGCGCGGCAGTGCCAGGTATGCCCGCATCGGCTCGGGTGCAGCCCGCCCGGCCGTGCCTGCAGAACTCGGTTGGCAGTACTCGCCGATCGCGCTCGTCTTCCTGGGGATGTTGATCGCACTGTCTCTCGGAGTCCCGATCGCCAGTGTTGCGCGGTGGCTTGTCATCGGCGGCAGCGCGGTGTGGGAATGGGACGAGGTCTCTTCCGCGCTGCTGCAGACGCTCGGGTTCGGAATTGCCGGTGCGGTCATCACGTGTGCACTCGCGTTCCCGGTCGCGTGGATCTCGATTCGCCACCGCGGACGGTTCAGCCGTGTCCTCGAGGGCGGCACCTACATCTCGAGTTCGTTGCCCGGCATCGTGGTTGCGCTGGCGTTCGTCACCACCGCCATTCGGTACGCACATCCGCTGTATCAAACAGTTGTCGTCGTGATCGCGGCCTACGCAGTGCTCTTCCTGCCACGCGCATTGGTCAATCTGCGGGCGGGGCTCGCGCAGGCACCCGTCGGTTTGGACGAGGCGGCTCGGTCACTGGGTCTGTCACCGCTGTCGAGCTTCTTTCGGGTGACTCTCAGATTGGCTGCGCCGGCCACCGCAGCGGGCTGTGCCTTGGTGTTCTTGGGGATCGTGAACGAGTTGACCGCGACATTGCTGCTGGCACCGACCGGAACCCGCACTCTCTCGATGCAGTTCTGGTCGCTGAGCAGCGAGATCGACTACTCGGGTGCCGCTCCGTACGCGTTGATCATGATCGTGCTGTCGCTGCCCATGACCTACGTTCTCTTCTCCCAGTCGAAAAAGGCGGCAGGACTATGACATACGCGTTGGAAGTGGATGGGCTGGACAAGTCGTTCGGTCCTGTGACGGTGCTACGTCGAGTTGAATTCGCTGTCGAGGCCGGGTCGACCACAGCCATCGTCGGACCGTCCGGCTGCGGTAAGACGACGCTGCTACGTCTGATCGCGGGCTTCGACAATCCCGACGCAGGCACTATCGCACTGACCGGGAAGATCGTCGCGGGAGCCGACTGGACGCCTCCGCACCGAAGGTCCATCGGGTACGTCGCCCAGGACGGGGCCCTGTTCCCACACGCCACGGTCGGCGCGAACATCGGATTCGGCCTACCACGCCGTGCCCGCACCTTCTCGAAGATCACCGAACTGCTCGAGACGGTGTCACTGGATTCGTCCTACGCCTCACGTCGACCCGACCAGCTCTCCGGCGGCCAGCAGCAACGAGTCGCGCTCGCACGGGCGCTGGCACGTGAACCCGACTTGATGCTGCTCGACGAACCGTTCTCGGCACTCGACGCCGGCTTGCGGGCGAACACTCGACGGATCGTCGCCGACGTCCTCGCCAAGGCCGGGATCACCACCATCCTCGTCACCCACGACCAACCCGAAGCCCTGTCGTTCGCCGACCGAGTTGCGGTGATGAGCTCGGGCAGGCTCGCACAGATCGGCACACCCCGCGAAATCTATTCCCGCCCTGTCGATGTCACCACCGCGGAATTCATCGGCGACGCAGTGATCTTGCCCGCCCACATCGAGAACGGCCGCGCCCGCTGCACCCTCGGCGACGTCGACATCGCCCCATCCCCCAACGCCATCGAAGGCACAGCCCGAATCATGCTGCGGCCGGAGCAAATCGAGGTGGCACCCGACGGCATGGGGGCATCAGGGGCCGTCGTCGACGTGGAATACTTCGGGTCGGAGATGCTGCTCGGGATCCGCCTCGACGCCGCGAACACCACTATGGCCCAGCGGGTCACCGTACGTCGCTTCGGCACCACAGCCCTGACCCCCGGCGACAGGGTCGCCATCCGCGTCATCGGTGACGCCGTCGCGTACGACCTGTGAGGGTGCTACCCGGTGTGAGACTGCCCCGCGCGTCCCGCTCGATCATGCGACCGATGCGAACAATGCGTAGGTAGTGGGCGGACTTGCATCCCGGACCGAGGCAACGCCCCGATGCATTCCCCCCTCTCGACCCCGGGCACGAAACAGGCCGACATCGACCTGCCACCGACGTCGACGATCCGCACGCCGGGTTGGCGGCCTCGAAGAAACTGGTCAAACGTCGAAGATGCCCGGCGGCGGCGTCACCCGTATTTGCATCGATTGCGTTGCGTACGAACCGTTGCACCCTTGCGGAGCCCTCCTCTTTCACGGACGACCTGTCGGCCGAGCTGCGGAAGAACCCACTGATTCCGATTCACCGCCCACCACCATCACCACTCGAACGGTGATCGATTCGCGAACACAGGCATGCAGGACTTGTTCACCTGCGCCCGCTCAGGCGACGGTCAGATAGATCAACGCGACATTGAGTGCGGCGACGACTCCTGCGATGAACCAGGCGGCATATCGAGTGATCCGGTGATTGACATCGCTGCCCATCAGGATGCGGTCGGAGGTGAACCGTACCAAGGGAATCAGCGCGAACGGAATACCGAAGGACAACACGACCTGCGAGACGACGAGAGCGCGACTGGGGTCGACTCCAGCGGCGAGGATCGCCAGTGCAGGGATCAGGGTCACCAGCCGCCGCACCATGATCGGGATGCGTTTGCGGAGCAGGCCGTCCATGATCATCGCGCCGGCGTATGCCCCGACCGAGGTCGACGCCAAACCGGACGCGAGCAGTCCCACGGCGAACAACAATGCAATAGCGGGCCCCAGTGTCTGACCCACTGCTGCATGGGCACCTTCGATGGAATCGACGCCCTCGCGCCCGCCGAGGGTCGACGCCGGCAACAGCAACATCGACATGTTCACCGCTCCGGCCAACAGCATCGCCAACCCGACATCGATCCGGGTGACACGCAGCAACCGCCGACGGACCGGACCTGCATCGGGGTGTCCGTGCCGGTCACGTGCGAGTCCGGAGTGCAGGTAGACCGCGTGCGGCATGATCGTCGCACCGAGCATCGCGGCGGCGATCAACACGCTTTCCGCGCCGTCGAACCGAGGAATCAGACCGGCCGCGGCCTCGGTGAACGATGGCGGTTCGACCACGACGCTGGCGAGGAATCCGACGGCGATGACACCGAGTAGACCGAGAATCACGAACTCGAAGGGACGCTGGCCCCGCCGGTCCTGGACCATCAACAAAACCATCGACACGGCCCCGGTGATCAGGCCCCCGACCAGCAGTGGCAAGTCGAAGAGCAAGTACAGCGCGATGGCACCGCCGACCACCTCCGCGAGATCGGTGGCCATGGCGACGACTTCGGCCTGCCCCCAATAGGCAAGTCGCACAGACTTGCTCGATTTCTCACGGACGACCTCAGGGAGGCTCATGCCGGTGACGATCCCAAGTTTGGCGGACAGAAACTGCACGAGGCCGGCCATCACATTGGCCGCGACGATCACCCAGACCAGCAGATATCCGAACTGCGCGCCCGCACTGACGTTGGAGGCGACGTTGCCCGGGTCGACGTAGGCGATCGCGGCGACGAACGCCGGGCCGAGCAACACGAATCCCGCGCGGAACCTCGAGGGCGGCCGAGACGATCGGCGCTGCAGCACAGACATGACCACACCCCCAGGCACCGTCATCATTTCAGGACCCTGAAAAATATAGTTCGGCTACCCGAACTATGCAATGGAGGTGGTGCAGACGGCGTACTTACCTCAGATGGGCAACACGACGGCAGTGACGAATTCGTTGCGGATCCAGGCGATGAACAACCCCCACACCCCTGTCAGCAGCGCGACGCCGACCGCGATCATGATGATGCCGCCCGCGACCTTGATCCTCTGCGAATTCCTCCGAAGCCACCCCACACCGCGCATCGCCGAACTCGAGCCGAACGCAAGAACGACGAACGGCAGACCGAGTCCCAGACAGTAGGCGACGATGAGGGTGACCCCGCGAGCTGCTGTTGCGCCTTCGGTGCCCGCCGCCACGGACAGCACGCCGGCGAGGGTGGGACCCAAACACGGCGTCCAGCCGAGCGCAAACACCCCGCCGAGCAGCGGGGCTCCGGCGAGGGAGGAGATGCGTTGAGGTGCGAACCGGACGTCGCGTTGCAAGACGGGAATCAACCCGATGAAGGCCGCACCCATGACGATCGTGATGACACCGCCGACGCGTTGGAGCACTTGCTCGTTGATGCGTAAGGTGCCGATGACCCCGAAGACCGAGGCTGTGGCGAGGACGAAGACGACCGTGAACCCGGCGACGAACAACGACGCGGCACCGGCCACACGCCAGCGATTCGCCAGCTCCGTCGACGAGTTGCCGGTGGTCGAGTTGCCGGTGGTCGAGTTGCCGGTGGTCGAGTTGCCGGGCGCTCGGGTCTCGGCTGATTGGGCGTCGGCACCGGCGATTCCCGCCAGGTAGGACAGGTATCCCGGCACCAGCGGCACCACGCACGGTGAGGCGAACGAGACCAGCCCGGCGAGCATGCATGCCGCGATCGCCAGCACCAGGGGCCCACTCGACGCGGCGTTCTGGAACGTCGACCCGATGTCTTGGGCGAGAAGAGTCGTCATTCGGCGGCTATCCGTTCGACGACGGGAAGGAGATCGTCGGTGAGCAGGGCGCGCATGAAGACCGCCGCGACTCGGTGCTGACGATCGAGTACCAGCGTCGAGGGGATCACGCTCGTCGGGTAGTTCCCACCGAGGGCGATCAGTGTCCGCATCGAGGGGTCGTAGATCGAGGGGTACGAGACGTTGTTGTCGACGACGAAGTCCTGCGCTTTGTCCTTCTGCGGGTCTCTGACGTTGATGCCGAGGAACTGCACACCGCGCTCGCGGGTTGCCTCGTAGACTTCTTCGAGGTCGTCGGCTTCGCCGCGGCAGGGCCCGCACCATTGGCCCCACAGATTGATCACGACCACCTTGCCGTCGTAGTCCGCCAGAGCGACGCTCTTGCCTTCCTCCATCAGGTCAGGCCCTGCGAGTTCGCCTACGGTTCCTCGGGTTTCGGGTGGATCGTAGACGATGTCGGTTTGTCCGCCGGGGGCGACGAAGTCGAAGCTCCCCGCGGGAGCCGCGGCGTCGGTGCCTCCGGAGCATCCGGAGATCAGTAGTACGGCGGCAACGATCGATCCAATTGCCGCGGAGGGCCTGCAGCCCTGACGGCGCGCACCGACCCGCACTGGCGGGAAGCGTTTCATGAGGTGAAGTCCTTTACTGCAGTGCGGATCTGGTCTGTCGTCTCGAACACTGTCGGGTCGGTGACGCGCTCGATCGTTCCGTCCGGACGGAGGAGAAAGCTCAGGGGCAGGACCGGCGGTGCCGCGAGCGCGTCCAGGACGCTGCCGCCGTCGATGTAGTTCGGATAGCGCAGGCCCAGTTGCGTCACCAGCGAGGCCGCGTCCGCGGGTCGGTCCTCGACGTTGATTCCGACGACTCGGATCGCGTCGGGATCTGCGGCGTAGGCGTCGACGACGGGCATCTCGGTGCGGCACGGGCCGCACCAGGATGCCCACACGTTGATCAACGTCGTGTCATTGCCGAGAGCGGCGGCGAGATCGACGTCGACAGTGTCGCCGATGCAGCGTACTGTCATCCCCGCCAGTGGACCGCCTGCGCGTGGTATCGGTGGCGGACACAGCGGTAGCGCTGCTGCTCCTTGTTCCGTGACACCGGCCGGCCGGGTCGATGCGGGTTCGGGTCCGACCGGTGCAAAGTTGTCGGCGATGACGTCGGACGGGCCGCGCTCGACGTCGTCGGAGCGTGGCCACAGAGCCACGATCGATGCGGCCACGAGTACGAGCATCACAACCGTTCCGCTGTGTCTCATTGCCTCGACCGTCCCCACCGCGGGGATCGCACACGAGGCGAACACGTGCCGTCGGTCATAGCAGTGTGGACCAATACGACCAGAAGCGCTGTGCGATAAGAGCAATCACTGTCAGGTACCACACGGTCAGGGGAATCGAGTGATTGCGCATCAACACCTCCATCCACTGCCGTCGGCTCGCACTCGCAGCTGCGCGGTCGAGGTTGCGCAGCGTGACGTACCAGAAGATCGGTACGGTGACCGCCCACACTGCCATGCAGTACGGGCACAGAGCGCCGATGTCGTAGAGGCTCTGTCCGATCAGCCAGTGCACGAAGACTGCGGCAGCAGTGACACCGACCTGCAGTGCACCCCAGAACCATTGCGCGAACACCGCGCCGGCGAGAAGGGCGGCTCCCACTGCCGCCACGACGGCGAAGCCTGCGATACCGAGAAGGGAATTGGGAAATCCGAACACCGATGCCTGCGGGGTGTCCATCACCGATCCGCAGTTGAGCACCGGGTTGATGCTGCAGGTCGGGGCGTAGGCGGGATCGAGCGCCAGAGCGAACTTCTCTACTGTGAGCACGAACGCTGCGGCCAGTCCGGTCACGCCCCCTACCAGCAGCAGCCAGGGCAGGCTCCGGACGAACTGTCCGCCCTGACCGAATCCGGTGGCAGCGGTGGGGTCAGCCGAGTGCAGCGTCGAGGGCATCGGCGAGGTCTCCGTAGGTGGTGGGCTCGATCTTGGTGCCGTTGAGGAAGAACGTCGGTGTGCCCTGCACGCCGAGCGCGATTCCGTCGGCGACGTCGGCTTCGATGCGCGCGAGCGTCACGGGGTCGGTGTAGGCGGCATCGAAGGCGTTCATGTCGAGCCCTTGCTCGACGGCGAAGCTGCGGAACAACTCGTCCTGCGGAATCTGTTGTTCGCCCCATTGCGCCTGCGTTTCGTACATGCGCTGATACATGGCCTCGAATCCGCCCTGCTGCGCTGCGGCTTCGACGGCGCGTGCGGCTCGTTCGGCATTGAAGTGGGAGGCGATGGGAAAGTAGCGGGCCACGAAGCTCACTCGGTCGCCGTACTCTTCACGCAGTTGTTCGATCGCCGGGTAGGCAGACCGGCAGGCCTCGCACTCGAAGTCGAGGAACTCCACGAACGTGACCCGGCCATCGGCCACCGAGTTCAACCGATGACTGTTCTCGCGCACCGCAATCGAGGCAGGGTCGGTCGCGGCCTGCTCGGCGGCCACAGCATCCGGGGACCCCGATCGGTCCACCACCAGAAATACAGCCAACGCGGCGGCGAACACGACCACCAGGGACAAGGAAATCTTCAACGCTCGGCTCATAACAACTACCTTTTCGGTTCGTTCCGGCTGATCGATGTGTCGTTCGGAATGATCGATGTGCCCGAATGGGCGGTACCTATCGCGTCTGGAAACCTATTGGTCTCGCACCACAACATCACCGACACCGGTGTCGGCACCGCGAACTCGACCATGGAAAGAGATCAGATCTGGGAGAGGGGACCGGACTGCACGCGGGCTCGACGGGATCGGCATGACCACTGCAGCAGGGGCATCGACAACCGAGGTGCGCCGGCACCCCTCGAACGAGCGCACGTTCTCTCGCAGCCCTATCCATGGCTGCATACTCGCACTCTGACGATATATCGAACGCCGCTATGACAGAACATGTTCGGCAAGACTCTCGGGGTCAGATGCTCCAGATCGCGGCCCAGGCTCCAGGATCGCGGTTGGGGTGGGTCGACGACACCGATACCCCGCGTCCCGGGACCGTGCGGACGCGCTGGGAGGCACGTAGCGGGCGGCATCAGTTCAATCCTGCGTAGGAGTGCAGGCCGGAGACGACCATGTTGATGATGAACAAGTTGAACAGCATCGCCACGAATCCCGCGATGTTGATCCACGCTGCGCGGGTGTTGCGCCACCCGCTGGTGGCGCGGGCATGCAGGTAGGAGGCGTACACGATCCAGGCGATGAAGGAGACCGTTTCTTTCGGATCCCAGCCCCAGAACCGGCCCCATGCGGCTTCGGCCCAGATCGCACCGAGGATGACGCCGACGCCGAACAGCGGAAATGCGAAGATCGTGGTCTTGTAGGCCAGGATGTCCAGTGTCTGCGCGGAAGGAAGACGGGCGACGATTCGGCTCATTCTGCTCCCCGAGTCCTCGGGATGCTTCATGCGGATCAGGAACAGCGCGCTCGCAACCCCGGAGATCAAGAACACCCCGCTGCCGAGCGAGACGATCGAGACGTGCACCGGCAGCCAGTACGACTGCAGTGCCGGTACCACCGGTGCTGCGTCGGCGTACAGCACGGTGCCGGCGACGAACAGCAGGATCAACGTCGGTACCAGAACGAACAACCACAGGGTGCGCAGCTGCGTCGAGCGCAGAACCACCACGGCAGCCAGTACACCGGCCGCGCAGGTGACCGAGACGAATTCGTACATGTTGCCCCACGGAGGCCGACCCGTGGCGACCCCGCGAAGGACGATCGACCCCACGTGCAGAGTCAGTGCCACCATCACCAACCCGAGTCCGCTACGCCCGAAACGTTCGGATGGAACTCGCCGGGGTGCGTCGGGAACACGTCCCGGCGTCGCCGACGTGGCAGCAATGATCCGAACACGAAGCCGCTCCGTATTGTGCAGTTCCGCAGTACGGGTCGTCGCGAGCTGCGCGAGGAACGCGATCGCGGCGAGGAGATAGACCACGAACGCGGTCTCGAAGCTGATGTCGCTCCACCGGGCGAAGGTGTCGTCGATCGCCATGGCACTACACCGTTTCTCTGTCGTGGGTCTGGGAGTCGCTCGGGGTTGTCTGCGGCCAGATCTGTGACCGGAGGGTCTCGAATTCGGGTCCCCAACCCGCGTGATCGGTGCGAGCCAGGCCACCCATGTCCACTCGCGAGAGACCGTGTTCGCCAGGGTGGATCCGGAACCAGACACGGCGGCGTGTGATCACCAGGGAGATCAGCAGTCCGGTCATCATCGTGATGGCGAACACGAGCACCCACCGCTGCGCGGGGTCGTATCCGACCTGCAGGTTCGCGAATTCCTTGGCCCCGTCGAACCGGACGACGGTGCCGTCGGAGAGGGTCGTCGATTCTCCGGGCCGCAGGTTGACCCGGTCTTGTTTCACCAGCCGGCCCTGGTTGATCATCTCCTGGTCCAGGGAGAAGATCGACTGCGGGATGCCTGTGTCGAGACCGGTATCGCCTTTGTAGATGTCCACTGCCACAGCAGGATCGACCAATTCCGGGAAGCGGGAGGAGAGCAGGTTGCCATTGAATTGCGCGGTGGGCGCGAAGAGCCCTTCGATGGCGATCTGCCCTCGGCGCCGCTCCTCGGCGGTGGCGTAGGTCCCCCCGGGCGGGTCGAATCGCAGCGCGCCGCTGCTGAGGAACGTGGTGGCGTCGTCGGGGCGGAACTGCAGCGCTTCGGTGCGGGTCTGGCCGTCGGGGAAGGTGACGGTGAACTCGGGGGCATAGCCGTGTCCGGTGAGGTAGATGCGTTCGTCGCCGAGCCGGAGGGGTTCGTTGACTTTGAGTTGATACTCGCGCCAGGTGTCGGCGGCGATGTCGTCGGCGGATTGGTAGGAGATGTTCGAGGTGAACATCTCGGCCTGACCGTTCTCGAGGTAGTCGGCGGTGAAATCTCTGACCCTGATACAGAACGGCTCGAGTCCGGTGCCGTCGGTGCTGTTGCCGGCGCGAAAGGAGTCGTAGATCGCGGGCGAGGTGTTGCAGAAACCGGGCCCGTTGTCGGCGATGACGATGACCGAGCCTTCGTAGCCGAACAGTTTGCCGATCGCGATGGCCGCGAGCAGACCGATCAGCGAGAAGTGAAACAGCAGGTTCCCGGCCTCGCGGGTGTAGCCCTTCTCCGCCGAGAGAGTCAGTGCCCCATCGGGCTCGGGTCGAACGGCGGTACGCCACCCTTTCAAGTGCCGCGCGATGTCGGCGATCACCTTCTCGGGGTCACCGGCGAGGGTGCCCGAATGATGCAACGGTAGTCGAGTGAGGTTTCGCGGTACTCGAACAGGTTGTGCGCGAAGAGCTTTACCGTGCTCGATCAACCGGGGAGTCAGACAGCCGATCAGAGACACGAACAGCAGGACGTAGATCGCGGTGAACCAGGAACTTGCGAACACGTCGAACAATTCCAGTGTGTCCATCACCGGCCCGAGAGCCGGGCGGGCGGCGATGTAGGCATCGACGGCCTGGGTATTGAGATTGCGCTGCGGCAGCAATGCGCCGGGGATTGCTGCGGCGGCGAGGAGGAACAGCAGCACTAGCGCTGTCCGCATCGACGTCAGTTGTCGCCACCGGTTGCGCAGCATCGCCACCGTTCTGCGCACCAGTCCCGGCGAGTGCGCACTGGGGTGTTCGTCGATCGTCATCTCCGCACACCCTTCACCGACCACCATCTAAATACTACGCGACATAGTAGTTTGCGGGTTCGGTGTGGTGGAGCGTGGTCGGCGCAGCAGCGAGAACGCCAGTGCCGCAACAGCGCCGGTAGCGGCAATCCATTCCGGAACGCTGCCGGTGATCGTCGCCGGGGTGAGCGTGGTGCTCAGTGACACCTCGGTGACGACAGCTGCGGGGGTGAACAGCTCCGTGCGCTCGACGACCTCCCCGCGTGCATCGATGACGGCGCTGACGCCGCTGGTGGCCGAAACGACGACGCTGCGCCCGTGTTCGACCGCCCGTACCCGCGACATGGCGAGTTGTTGATAGGTCATGTTCGTCCGACCGAAGGTGGCGTTGTTGGTCGGCACTGCGATCAGCTGGGCACCGGCGCGAACGGAGTCGGTGAGCAATGCGTCGAAGGCGACCTCGTAGCAGGTGGCCACCGCGACGGGCACTCCGGCGAGGTCGACGACGCCGTTGCCCTGACCCGGAACGAAGCGTCCTGCTTGGGCGGCATAGGGAGAGAGTGCGGTGACGATCGTGCGCATCGGCAGGTACTCCCCGAACGGCACCAGTCGACGTTTGTCGTGCCTCTGCCCTGGGCCGGTGACCGGATCCCACACGATCGAAGTGTTCGTGGTGGTGCCGTCGCCCTGGCGTAGCACCGTGCCGACGAGAATGGGCACTCCGACGGCGCGGGCTGCGGCATCGATACCCGCCGCGGCATCGGGATTGCGCAGGGGATCGATGTCGGAGGAGTTCTCCGGCCAGATGACCAGATCGGGTACGCGTACGCGGCCGGAGTCGATGTCGTCGGCGAGCTCGATGGTGCGCTGAACGTGGTTGTCGAGCACTGCTCGTCGTTGGGCGTTGAAGTCGAGACCGAGCCGCGGGACGTTGCCTTGCACCAAGGCGACGGTGACCGTGTCCTGCGGCGGCGGAGCGAACAGTGGAGCCACCACCGTGAGCGCCCCTACAACAGTGGCCGCACCCATGCACGACGCTGCTGCAGTTCTGCGGGTGAACCGATCGGAAGCGATGGCACCGGCCAGAGCGGACCCGATCAGCACCACGACGAACGACAACCCCGGCGCGCCGATCAACGCAGCCAGAGGCAGCAGCGGCCCGTCGGATTGACCGAATGCGATGCGGCCCCAGGGGAATCCGCCGAACGGGACACGTGAGCGCGCAGCTTCGATCGCCACCCAGGCGCTCGCCACCCAGACCGGCGCCCACGGCAGTCGCGACATCCGATCCGCTACCGCGCCGAACATCGCCACGAAGAGGGCCTGAACGACAGCCAGCGCCAGCCACGGCACCGACCCGACGTACTCCCCCACCCACGGCAACAGAGGCACGAAGAACGCCGAGCCGGCAACGAAGCCGTAGCCGGCCCCCGCACGCGCCCCTCGCCCGCGCACAGCCAACAGCAGCATTGCAAGTGCTACCGGAGCGAGAAACCACAGATCGATGGGCGGGAACGTGGCGTACATCGCCAGCCCCGAAGTTGCCGCTGCGGTCAGACGTGCCCAGGTTCGGGGCCCTTCACCTCGACTTGTCCGATACAGCCGCCAC
>NZ_NPFY01000030.1 GCF_002259415.1 Rhodococcus sp. 14-2470-1b | reverse complement strand
CTCCCCCACCCTCTCGCGTCCGCACACCCTCCGCCCGTCTGCCTCCCGTCTCCCCCGGACCGAACGTGGCGTTCGGTCACTCCAAGTGACCGAACGTGACATTCGGTCACCTCGGAACCCCACCTGCAGGACCGAATGTGCCGTCCAGTCACTCTGAGTGACCGAACGCGACGTTCGGTGCGACTGCGAGCGCCGCTCGCCAGCGAGGCGGAGGTCCCGGTAGTGTCGGCCGGTATTACTATTGGTCCCATGGTTCGCATCCCGTTGTCCCCTGAGGAGCTGTCGAGAGGTCTTCGCTTGGGTGAGTTGCTTCGCGCCACCCGCGGGTCGAGGACGATGACGGATGTTGCGGCGCATGCAGGAATTTCGGTGGAGACGCTACGCAAGATCGAGACGGGCCGGATTCCGACGCCTGCGTTCTTCACTGTTGCGGCGCTGTGCCGGACGCTGGGCTTGTCGCTCGACCAGGTAGCGGCCACCCTTGCCGACGCCGACCGTCAGGCCGACGCGTCCTGAGGGGCTCTCTCACGCCCGTCCGAGCATGTGGGTCACGCCTGAACCCACTGTGCGGAGTCATCGGGCAAATCACCCTTTCGTCGCCGCTGCACGACACACAGAAACGACTGACGCCGACCCCCAATCGGGAGTCGGCGTCAGTCGTTGTGTGAGCTGTGTGGAACTAGTGCTTCTCTGGTCCGAGGTGGTACTCGAACACCAGGCCTGCGGCCGCTGCCAGGATGAGCACGACACCGAATGCGATGAGCCACCAGAGGAAGAACGCGAATCCGATGGCGGTGACCGATGCGGCGCCGGCGAGCAGGATCGGCCAGAAACTACCGGGGCTGAAGAAGCCCAGATCGCCTGCACCGTCACTGATCTCTGCGTCGTCGAAGTCCTCGGGACGGGTGTCGAGACGACGGGCAACGAACCGGAAGTACGTTCCGATGATGAGTGTCAGACCGACCGACAGCGCGATGGCCGTGACACCGGCCCATTCGACGCCGGTCCGCGAGAATCCGGTGAAGAGGGCGTACACGATCCCGACGAGAAGAAAGAAGACAGTCAGGATCTCGAAGATCTTGGCTTCGATTTTCATTTCAGCATTCTTCCTGGGTCAGTTGCCTTCGGCGACGGATTCGGACTTCTGCGAGCGGTCCGTAGTGAACGGGATGGTGCTGGTGGCGATCGGAGACTGTCCGATTGCTTCCAGTGCCTGAGCGTTGGTGAGGCCTTCTCCGCCGTCGGACTCGGGCTTGCGAAGCTCGATGTATTCCTGGAAGTCGTCCGGGGATACTGCGCGCACCTCGAAGTTCATCATGGCGTGGAACGTGCCGCACATTTCGGTGCAGCGGCCGACGAAGGCGCCTTCGCGTTCGATCTCGGAGATCTGGAAGACGTTGTCCGAGTGATTTTCCTTCGGGTTCGGGAGGACGTCTCGCTTGAAGAGGAACTCGGGAACCCAGAAGCCGTGGATGACGTCGGAGGAGGCGAGAACGAACTCGATGCGCTTACCCGTCGGGAGGACCAGAACCGGAATCTCGTTGCTGGTGCCGACGGTCTCGATCTTGTTGTAGTGCAGGTAGGAGAGATCCTGCGGGCTTGCACCGTGGATCGCGCCGGGCACGAATTCGCCGTCCTCGCTACCTTCGGCGCCTTCACCCGGATCGGCGGCGGCCTCGGCAGCGGCCTGCGCTTCGAGGTCGGTGCCGTCGTACTTCACGACGCCGTCCTTCAAGTCGACCGTCTGGTAGCCGAACTTCCAGTTCCACTGGTACGCCGTTACGTCGACCGTCACATCGGGATTCGGCTCCTTCTCGTCGACGTAGTTCTGCACGACGACGGTGAAGTAGAACAGCACCGCGATGATCACGAAGGGAACTGCGGTGTAGAACAGCTCCAGGGGCACGTTGTATGCCGTCTGACGCGGGAACTCGGGCGAGTCCTTCTTCTTGCGGTGGAAGATGACCACCCAGAAGATCAGGGCCCACACGATGATGCCCATGATCAGGGCTGCCACCACGGACCATGTCCACAATTCTCGAATCGACTTGCCCTGGGGAGTAATGCCCGACGGAAAGCCGAAGCGCAGAACATCGTTGTCGATGGAACAACCCGACAACAGCAACGCGGCCAAGCCGAGAAATACTGTTAGCCCAGCTCGCCGAAGGATCCGACTCTGCGCCACGTTCACGCCTTCCTGATCGCTCACCACTGAAGAATGAGGGCTTCCACATGCGGATGCCCTAGTACTACGCAGCGTAGACCAAAGCCGTCGCATCACCACTCTTGGGTCGCCCGCGTTGCGCGTACCGTGTCTGCGGCATACTCGAGGTTTCCGTGCCGCCTGGGGCGTCAGGATGCTGACGCCGTGGCAGCGGACCAATCCCCAACTGCGAAACGAGGTAGCAGACGCTGTGTGTGGACTACTCGGTGTACTGACGTCGACCGGCACCGATGCTGCGGGAGTCGACCTCGTGTCCTCCGCCATGCACTGCATGCGCCACCGCGGACCGGACGAACCGGGCACGTGGCACGACGACGACATCATCTACGGATTCAATCGTCTGTCGATCATCGACATCGCTCATTCACATCAGCCGCTTCGGTGGGGGCCGCCCGAGAACCCGACGCGTTACGCACTGACGTTCAACGGCGAAATCTACAACTACCTCGAACTGAGGGAGGAACTCTCTCGCGATCACGGCGCCGAGTTCTTCACCGAGGGCGACGGCGAGTCCATCGTGGCGGCTTTCCACTACTGGGGCCCGACGGCTGTGCGGCGATTGCGTGGCATGTTCGGGTTCGCCATCTGGGATACCGAGACGCGCGAACTGTTTCTGGCTCGTGATCCGTTCGGCATCAAGCCGCTGTTCATGGCGACCGGCCCGGGCGGTACCGCGTTCGGTAGCGAGAAGAAGAGCCTGCTGGAGCTGACGGACCTGGTGGGTATCGGCACAGACCTCGACCCGAGAGCAACCGAGCACTACACCGTGTTGCAGTACGTACCCGAGCCGGAGACGCTGCACCGCAAGATCCGACGCCTCGAGTCCGGTTGCTACGCGACCCTCTCCCCCGGTGGGACTCCAGTGGTCACTCGGTACTTCACGCCGAAGTTCCCGGTGAAGCCGTTCGCGGCAGGTTCCGAGGCGGCTCGCTACCAGGAGATCGCGGAGGCGCTGGAGGATTCGGTCGCCAAGCACATGCGAGCCGATGTCACCGTCGGATCGTTCCTGTCGGGCGGCATCGACTCGACGGCAATCGCGGCTCTGGCGATGCGCCACAATCCGAACCTGATCACGTTCACCACTGGCTTCGAGCGTGAGGGCTACTCGGAGGTCGATGTGGCCGCGGAGTCGGCCGCCGCCATCGGGGCTCGCCATGTCGTCAAGGTCGTCGGGCCCGAGGAGTTCGCAGCGTCGATTCCGGAGATCGTCTGGTATCTCGACGATCCGGTCGCGGATCCGGCGCTGGTGCCGCTCTACTTCGTGGCGAAGGAAGCACGCAAGCACGTCAAGGTCGTGTTGTCGGGTGAAGGCGCCGACGAGCTCTTCGGTGGGTACACCATCTATCGAGAGCCACTGTCGCTCAAACCGTTCGAATATTTACCGAAGGGTCTGCGTCGCGCGGCGGGCGCTCTGAGCGAGAGGATTCCCGACGGTACGCGGGGCAAGAGTCTGCTGCACCGCGGATCCATGTCGCTCGAGGAGCGCTACTACGGCAATGCACGCAGTTTCGGTGACGCTCAGCTGAGGGCGGTGCTGCGCGATTTCCGTCCGGAGTGGACGCACACGGACGTCACTGCGCCGATCTATGCGCAGTCGCAGGGCTGGGATCCCGTGGCGAGAATGCAGCACCTCGATCTGTTCACGTGGTTGCGCGGCGACATTCTGGTCAAGGCGGACAAGATAACCATGGCGAATTCCCTCGAACTACGTGTCCCGTTCCTCGACAACGAGGTGTTCGCGGTAGCCGAGAAGCTGCCGTTGGAGCAGAAGATCACGAAGGACACCACCAAGTACGCGCTGCGGCAGGCGCTCGAAGGAATCGTGCCCGGCCACGTTCTGCATCGCGCGAAGCTCGGTTTCCCGGTTCCTCTTCGGCACTGGCTGCGCGGAACCGAATTGTTCGATTGGGCGCACGAGCAGATCGCTGCGTCGGAGACCGATCACATCCTGAACAAGGCAGCCATCACCGCGATGCTGAACGAGCACCGCGACGGCAAGTCCGATCACAGCCGACGGCTGTGGACTGTCCTGATCTTCATGGTGTGGCACGGCATCTTCGTGGAGAAGCGGATCGTCCCGGAGATCGCGGAGCCGACGTACCCGGTGGACCTCTGACGGGACACAGGCTCGTCTGAATCTCCACCTGAACTCAGATGGCCCGCACGCAACGATCTCGACTGTTGCGTGCGGGCCATCGACGTGAGGACTGCGATACCGAGCGACCTATGACGGCAGGAGTGCGCCGATCTCCTCGGCCGCGACGGACCCGTAGGCCGCGCCGAGACGCTTCAGTGCATCGTCGCGCACGAAGGTCCATTCCTGAGTACCGGTGGTCTCGAGCACGAGAACCGCGACGAGCGAGCCGAGTTGTGCGGCGCGTTCGACCGTCGCACCGGCGCGGTGTGCCAGGAGGAATCCCGCGCGGAATCCGTCGCCGACGCCGGTCGGGTCGACCTTGCTTGTTTCCGGTACGACCTCGACATGCGTCCTCGTACCGTCGGCTGCGACGATTTCCACACCGGATTTGCCGAGCGTGGTGACTCGCAGTCCGACCTTCGCGGCGATCTCCGTTTCGGACAGTCCGGTTTTCTGACGCAGCAGTCCCCACTCGTATTCGTTCGTGAACAAGTAGGTCGCGCCATCGACGAGGGCGATTGCCTGCTCGCCGGTCAGTCGCGCCAGCTGCTGCGACGGATCGGCTGCGAACGGAATTCCGCTCGCACGGCACTGGTCGGTGTGCGCGATCATCGCGTCGGGATCGTTGGCGCCGATGAGAACGAGTTCGATGGGACTCGAGGACACCAATCCGTCGATCGTGATGTCACGAGCTTCGCTCATCGCACCGGGGTAGAACGAGGCAATCTGAGCCATGTCCTCGTCGGTCGTGCACACGAATCGAGCGGTGTGTGCGGACTCCGAGACTCGCACGCCCCCGCAGTCGACGCCGTTGGCTTCCAACCACGCGCGGTACTCGCCGAAGTCCGGTCCGACGGCTCCCACGAGTAGCGGTGATCCGCCGAGGACACCGAGTGCGTATGCGATGTTCCCGCCGACTCCGCCTTTGCGGATCACCAGATCGTCGACGAGGAAGCTGAGCGAGATGTTCGACAGCTGATCGGTAACGATCTGCTCGGCGAACTTGCCCGGAAATCGCATGAGGTGATCGGTGGCTATCGATCCCGATACCGCGAGTGTCACGTGGATGGGCCTTTCGGTTGGCGAGACGGGCTAGGTGAGTGGAAATGTGCCCCCTGGGCTACATTCCCACTCATCCAGCGGTTGGGTGTGAACAGACCTCTGACCGGTACCCGCGAGCGAGTACCGGTCAGAGGTTGTGCTGAAAACTCAGTTGAACGAATCACCGCAGGCGCACGAGCCTGTGGCATTCGGGTTGTCGATCGTGAAGCCCTGCTTCTCGATGGTGTCCACGAAATCGATGGACGCACCTTCGACGTACGGAGCACTCATCCGGTCCACGGCGAGCGTGACGCCGTTGAAGTCGACCGCGAGGTCGCCGTCGAGGCTTCGATCGTCGAAGAAGAGCTGATAGCGCAGACCTGCGCAACCACCGGGCTGCACAGCAATGCGCAGTGCGAGGTCGTCGCGGCCTTCTTGATCCAGCAACGCCTTGGCCTTCGACGACGCGGCTTCTGTCATCGTGACCTTGTGCGTGATGGTCTCGTTCGAGACGGTCATGGGCTCTCCCTGTCAGTCGTACCAAACCCGTGAACGCCTCAACCGTACTCTGCTCCCGCTTATTCCTCACGAGCCACGGGCGTCGAAGACCGATTCGAGCGTGGAACCCCGGACTTCGGACGTGTGCGACGCGGCCGGTGTTCAGGACTTCGTCGTCATCCCATAACCTGGGAGGGTGAAGTTGCTACGCCGCGGAAACTCTGACAATTCGGACGGGGACGATTCGAAGTCCGTCGAGTCCCCCGCCACGGACCAGACGGCTCCTGCCGTCGGCAAGGGTCGGCCGACGCCGAAGCGTCGGGAAGCCGAGGCGCGGCGCCGCGGTCCGGTCGCCCCACCGCCGATGACGAGCAAGGAAGCCCGCGAGCGCAGGAAGGCGAACCGGGGCTCCAAGGACGACCGGAAGAAAGCCGCGGCCGAGCGGCGCGCTGCCTCTGCTGAGCGTCGTGAACGGATGCTGGCCGGTGAGGACAAGTACCTGCTCCCCCGCGACAAGGGTCCGGTTCGGGCCTTTGCGCGCGATCTGGTGGATGCACGACGCAACCTCGTCGGCTTGTTCATGCCGTTGGCGTTGCTCCTGATCTTCGCGTTGTTCCTCAGTCCGGCCGTTCAGGCGTTCGTGACTCTCGCGATGTTCGTGATGATGCTGTTCATGGTGATCGAGGGCATCTTCATCGGCCGTCAGATCAACAATCGGGTGCGTGAGCGTTTCCCGGACACCACCGACGGTGGCTTCCGCCTCGGCTGGTACGCATTCGTCCGCGCGTCGCAGTTGCGCAAGATGCGCGCGCCGAAGCCACGCGTCGAGCGCGGCGCAGCAGTCTGACCGCTGCGGCCCACGTGAGTATCGTGCGGCGCACGCTTGTCCTTGGGGGTACGCGGTCGGGTAAGTCTGCGTACGCGGAAGCTCTTGCCGCCGAGGCGCCTGTTGTTCGATATGTCGCGACGGGACGCCGCATCGTCGGCGACGCCGATTGGAATGCTCGTCTGGACGCGCACCGCGCGCGTCGTCCGTCGGAGTGGTCCACCGTGGAATCGTCGGACGGGCTTGCGGTGACTCTGCACGAAGCACATCCGGGTACGACGATCGTCGACGATCTCGGCACCTGGTTGACCAGCGCCCTCGACGACGCCGATGCCTGGGATCTGCCGCGAGGAACCGTCGCCCCAGCCACCGACGCACTGTGTGCGGCCGTGCAGCAGTACCGGGGCGATCTGGTTCTCGTCAGTCCCGAGGTGGGGTGGGGCGTGGTTCCCGCGACTCGCTCGGGCAGGCTGTTCCAGGACGAGATGGGTACCCTCAATTCCCGACTGGCCGCCACGTGCGAGACGGTCGTTCTCGTCGTCGCCGGCCTCCCGCTGCCACTGAAGTCCGACAACCCGAAGACCGACGATGACAGCGGTTCCGATTTTCGATGAAAGGTCGCCTGTGACAGCCCCTTCGGAGTCCGAGGACTTCTCGACGCCCCTGCGTCCCGTGGCACCTCCGTCGGCGGAGTCGCGAGTGCAGGCTTCGGAGCTGCAGCGATCGCTGACCAAGCCCGTGGGCAGCCTCGGGCGGCTCGAGGAGCTCGGCGAGTGGGTGTCCGCCTGCCAGGACCGATGCCCTCCGTCGCCGATCGTCAGGCCACGAGTGGTGGTGTTCGCGGGTGATCACGGCGTGGCTACTCACGGGGTGTCGGCGTACCCGACAGAGGTCACCGCGCAGATGGTCGCCAACTTCACTGCCGGCGGCGCCGCGGTGAATGCGCTCGCGGGGGTCGCCGGGGCGTCGGTGCGGGTCGTCGACATCTCGGTCGCCACCGATACGGATCCTGCGGTGAGCACGTACAAGGTTCGTCGTTCCAGCGGATCCATCGATCGAGAAGACGCCCTGACCTCGGACGAGGTTCTCGCCGCGATCGATGCGGGCCGCGCCCTCGCGGACGAGGAGGTCGACGGCGGTGCCGATCTACTGATCGCGGGCGACATGGGAATCGGAAACACCACTCCCGCAACAACGTTGATCGCTGCACTCACCGACACCGAACCCGTCGCCGCAGTCGGACGAGGTACCGGGATCGACGACGCGGGCTGGATCAGGAAGACCGGAGCGATCCGTGACGCGATGCGTCGAGCACGGCCGGTCGTGAAGGATCCGGTGGCATTGCTTCGAGTCGCCGGCGGCGCCGACATCGCGGCCATGGCGGGCTTTCTCGCGCAGGCAGCGCACCGTCGTACCCCGGTGATCCTCGACGGTCTCGTCGTGACCGCGGCAGCATTGGTGGCGGAGGAGTCGGCTCGCGGCGGGCGTGAATGGTGGATCGCCGGCCATCGCTCGACCGAACCTGCTCACTCGATTGCGCTGCGTCACTTGCGGATCGAGCCTGTTCTGGAGCTCGACATGCGTCTCGGCGAAGGCTCGGGTGCACTCGTTGCACTCAATGTGGTGCACGCGGCGGTGGCCACTCTCGGTGAGATGTCGACGTTCGCTGCAGCGGGGGTCAGCACCGAGACCACCACGTAATGCTCGTCGGACCGCGTTTGGCACTGTCGTGGTTGACGGTTGTGCCGGTGCGCGGCCCGGAGACGGTCGGTCGCGACGAAGCCCGTGCGGCGATCGGGTGGACGCCACTGGTGGGGGTCGGGCTCGGCGTATCGGCGGCGGCCGTTCTGTGGATCGGCGTGGTTGCCGCGTCTCTGCCTGCCGTCCTGGCCGGGGCGTTGAGCGTCGCTGCGCTCGCGTTGCTGACCCGAGGTATGCACATCGACGGGCTGGCGGACACGGCTGACGGATTGGGGTGCTACGGGCCACCCGAGCGCGCCCGTGAAGTGATGCGGTCCGGAAGCGCAGGTCCGTTCGGCGTCGCGGCCGTCGGGTTGGTGATGCTCGTTCAGGCCGCCGGGTTCGGCGCTCTCGCCTCGGCCGATCAGTGGTGGTCTGCCGTCGTCGCTGTCGCTACCGGGCGCGTCGCCGTCGTTCTCGCGTGCCGACGCGGCGTCCGGCCCGCGTCGGACACCGGTTTCGGTGCATTGGTTGCGGATTCGCAGTCTCGCGTCGTGGTGTCCACGTGGGCGGTACTGTCTGTTGCAGCATCGGCTCTCGCCGTCGACGGTCGGTGGTGGCAGGGCCCGGTGGTACTCGTTGCCGCGTTGGGCGCGGCCGCACTGGGCGTTCGACACTGTGTCCGACGGTTCGGCGGTGTCAGCGGAGACGTTCTGGGCGCAGCTGTGGAGATGACGACGACGATCGTCGTGGTGGGGTTGCTGGCGGGTCTGCCTTCCGCCTGATCGGACGATCCGCGGAAGGCAGATCTGGTCAGCCGAGCTTGGTCATCCAACCGTGCGTGTCCGCGAATGTGCCACGCTGAATGCCGGTCAGGGTGTCTCGCAGCGCGAGGGTCACTTCACCTGGCTCGCCGTCGGCGATGACGAATTCGCCCTCGGCGGACTTCACGGTTCCGACCGGGGTGATGACGGCGGCGGTTCCGCATGCGAAGACCTCGGTGATCTCGCCCGATTCGGCACCCTTGCGCCATTCCTCGGTGGAGATCCGACGTTCCTCGACGGGGATGCCGGAGTCTGTTGCGAGCGTCAGCAGAGAGTCGCGCGTGATGCCCGGCAGAAGCGAGCCCGAGAGGGACGGGGTGACGAGCCGGGCGTCGGAACCGGAGCCGAAGACGAAGAACAGGTTCATTCCGCCCATTTCTTCGACGTAGCGTCGCTCGATGGCGTCGAGCCAGACCACCTGATCGCAGCCTTCGTCGCTGGCCTGGGCCTGCGCGAGGAGCGACGCGGCGTAGTTGCCCGCGAACTTGGCCGCGCCGGTGCCTCCGGGGGCGGCACGGACGTACTCGGTCGAGAGCCACACCTTGACGGGCTTGACACCGCGTGGGAAGTACGCGCCTGCGGGTGATGCGATGAGCATGTAGCGGTAGTCGTCCGCCGGCCGGACTCCGAGGCCTGCCTCGGTGGAGAACATGTACGGACGCAGGTACAGAGCGTCTTCGCCGCCGGCCTCGGGAACCCACTCGTGGTCCACGGCGAGCAGTTGCTCGATCGATCCGAGGAACAGTTCGTCGGGCAGTTCCGGCATCGCGAGCCGCTTCGCCGACGTACGGAAACGCTCCGCGTTGGACAGCACGCGGAACGACGCGAACTCACCACTCGGCTGGCGGTACACTTTCAGGCCTTCGAAGATGGCCTGGCCGTAATGGAGAACCATCGCGGCCGGGTCGAGCTCGATGGGACCGTACGGCGCGATCGTCGGCTCGTACCAGCCCTTCTCGGCGGTGTAGTCGATGATCGCCATGTGGTCTGTGAAGAACTTCCCGAACCCGGGCGCGGCCAGTACTGCTTCTCTGGCTTCCGACGGAGCCGGAGAGGGATGCTGCACGCGGGTGAATTCGGGAGTGCCTGTCATGTGAGGAATCTTAATCCTCCGCGCAGCCAGGTATTCACTTGGTGTTGACGGAGACGAACGGCGGAGCGACTATCTCGCACGCCAAGGCGCGGCCACGGACGTCGACCTCGACGGTGTCCCCTGGCGTCACCTCGGCGCTCGAATCCAGCAATGCTAGTGCGATTCCGACTCCGAGCGAGGGTGAGAACGTGCCGGACGTGGTGGTTCCGATCGACTTGCCGTCGTGCGTGACGGTGAGTCCAGGACGAAGGACACCGCGATCGAGTGCTTTGACCCCGCGCAGCACACGCGCGGGACCGGCAGTCTTTTCCGCGACGAGGGCGTCCTTGCCCCAGAACTGTTCCTTCTTCCATCCGACTGCCCACCCGCATCGGGCCTGCAGCGGCGATATGTCCAGTGACAGTTCGTGGCCGTGCAGCGGGTAACCCATTTCGGTGCGCAAGGTGTCTCGGGCACCGAGCCCGGCGACCTGCCCGCCGACGCCTCGGACCTGGTCGACCAGCGCCCGTAGGAGGGCTTCTGTGTCGGACCACGCCGGGATGAGTTCGTACCCGTGTTCTCCGGTGTAACCGGTGCGGCACACTCGCACCGGTGCTCCTCGCCACGTCGCGTCCGCGAACGCCATGTACTCCATGTCCGCCGGAAGGCCCAGGCTCTCCACGACCGCACGCGATTCCGGTCCCTGCACGGCGAGCACTCCGAAGTCTCGATGCCGATCGGCGACGGTGACACCGGCGGGCGCCTGTGTCGCCAGTGCCGCGACGACCGCTGCGGTGTTGGCCGCGTTAGGGACGAGGAACACCTCCTCGTCGCTCACGTGGTAGGCGATGAGGTCGTCGACGACGCCGCCGGACTCGGTGCAGCACAACGTGTACTGGGCTTTGCCTGGCCGGATGCGGCCGAGATCGTTGGTCAACGTCGCGTCGACGAATTGCGCTGCACCCGGTCCGCTGACGACAGCCTTACCGAGGTGACTGACGTCGAAGACGCCGACGGATTCTCGAACTGCTTTGTGCTCGGCGACGACACCGGAGTAGGACACCGGCATCTCCCATCCGCCGAACGGCGCGAACGTGGCACCGAGTTCTACGTGAACGGTGTGCGCGGGACCTCTGACGAGCTCGGCTTCACTCATGGTCGCCAACGCTAGCGGACAACAGCCCTCGCGGCGGTGATCGTCACCGCGGCGATCACTACGATCGAAGCCGACCGACACAATCGATCCCTTTGTAGGAGCTGCCACGTGCCCTCGACTTCATCCCGCACCCTCGGACCCGAGCTGGCGCTGGCCGGCCGAATCGGCAAGAACGTCGACGTACTGGTCGTCGCCCTGAGTACGAGTGACGAAGGGCTGGAACTGCACACCGACGAGGACGTCTTCGACGACGCCGTGGCGACGACGTTGTTCGACTCGTTCGACAGCGTCGGCGCAACCGGCAAGGCGGACGAACTCACGCGCATTCCCGCGCCCTCCGCACTGGGCGTGTCCAGTGTGCTCGGTGTGGGCCTCGGCGCGTCGGCGGACATCGACGACGAGCGCATCCGGCGATCGGCCGGCACCGCGGCTCGCGCACTGAGCGGCACGGGAACCGTTGCCACCACTCTGTCCTCGCTCGATCTCGGTGCGACCGCCGAGGGTTTCTTCCTCGGCGCGTACACGTTCACCGAGTTCAAGTCCGCACTCTCCGCGCCGGGTCCGGACGCCGGCCCGGTCGCTCGGGTCGAACTCCTCGTAGCGAATCCTCGTGCGCGTGAGCCGAAGTCGGAGCTGGCGCGGTCACTGGCCATCGCCGAGTCCGTCGCGCTCGCGCGTGACTTCGTCAACACTCCCCCGAGCCACCTCTATCCCGAGGAGTTCGCGGCGCGCGCCAAGGAACTGGGCACCGCAGCGGGTCTGAGTGTCCAGATTCTCGACGACAAAGCGCTGGAAAAGGGTGGGTACGGCGGCATCCACGGCGTCGGCAAAGGCTCGTCGAGGCTGCCACGGCTTGTCCGGCTGAGCCATTCGGGAGGCAAGCGGAAGTCGAAGAAGGTCGCGCTCGTCGGCAAGGGCATCACGTTCGACACCGGCGGCATCTCCATCAAGCCTGCCGCGGGCATGGAGAACATGACGTCCGACATGGCCGGCGCCGCCGCCGTCATCGCGACGGTCATCCTCGCCGCCAAAGTCGGTCTCGCGCTCGACGTCGTCGCTACCGTTCCGATGGCGGAGAACATGCCGTCCGGGACCGCGCAGCGTCCCGGTGACGTGTTGACCCAGTACGGCGGAATCACCGTCGAGGTCATCAACACCGATGCCGAAGGCCGCCTCGTTCTGGCCGACGCCATCGTGCGTGCCTGCGAGGACGACCCGGACTACCTGATCGACACGGCGACGCTGACCGGCGCGCAGGTCGTCGCGCTCGGCAACCGCACGCCTGGCGTCATGGGTACCGACGCGTTCCGCGATCGCGTAGCAGCGCTGTCGCAGGCTGTCGGCGAGGACGGTTGGGCTATGCCGCTGCCGAAGGAGATTCGACGCGAACTGGATTCCAAGGTCGCGGATCTGGCGAACGTGACCAACGGTCGCGCGGGCGGCATGTTGGCGGCAGCACTGTTCTTGAAGGAGTTCGTCGCCGAGGGTGTCGAGTGGGCGCACATCGACGTCGCCGGTCCTGCCTACAACACGGGTGGGCCGTTCGGTTACATCGGCAAGGGCGGCACGGGCGTGCCGGTGCGGACGATGTTCGCAGTACTCGAGGACATCGTCGAGAACGGCTAGCTCCTATGTGACTGGAAATGTAGGCCAGGCCTACATTTCCACTCACATACCTTCGGCTCGCTTGCGCAGGATCTTCTGCCGCGCGTCGTAGTCACGCATGCGCTGGGGGTAGCGGGTCTTGCGGACGTCGTAGACGGGAATCTTCAGGTCCGGGCCGATCTTTCGGATATCGCGCTCGTCGACGGCGCGGCGTGTCCACTCGCCGTCGTTCGCTACCAGAACCACAGTGACAGGAGTCACTGTCGTTTTCGGTTCCACGTACGCCTCGACGCCGATCCTGGCCGCGGTCCAGTCCGCGAGGTACTGCGCGGTCGAGCCCTCCTTGGCTCGTCTACCTCCAGTGCCGCGTCGAGAGAAACGATCGAACAAGCCCACTGCTTGACTCCTGTCATCGGTGCGTCAATCTGTCGTCGCGGATCACGCACTTCGTGTTACTCACCAGTTTGCCAGTCCGAGATCAGCCCTCGGGGAACATGCGACGCCGAGGGATGGAAGGATGAAGGTAGAGGGTTCAACTCTCTCGTTGTCGAGAAAGATTGCCGATCGCGGATGGAAGGGCGTAGAGGTGCCAGCTGGAGTCAGCCGATCGTCTTCGGCCAACCGTCTCGCCACATCCGGTTCGGGCGCCCTGGCGCGGACGTCCGTCGACTACCTCGCCGCAATTAACGCAAGTATCGTCCGCGAACCTTGCAGCGCCAGCACAATAGTTTCAGCACTGGTTTCCACACACTGTTCTGCGACCACAAGTCGTAGGAACTGAATTTACCCGCATACAACTGTCGAGGAGTCAACAGACATGGCCTTCTCCGTCCAGATGCCAGCTCTTGGTGAGAGCGTCACCGAGGGAACTGTCACGAGGTGGCTCAAGCAGGAGGGCGACACCGTCGAGGTCGACGAACCGTTGCTCGAAGTATCGACAGACAAAGTCGATACCGAAATCCCGTCCCCCGCTGCTGGCGTTCTGACGAAGATCGTGGCTCAGGAAGACGACACCGTCGAGATCGGTGGCGAGCTCGCGCAGATCGGCGACGCAGGCGAAGAGTCCGCGCCCGCTGCAGAGCCCGAGGCCGCCGAGGAAGAGCCCACACCGGCCGCCGAGCCCGAGCCCCAGGCCGAGGAAGAGGCACCGGCAGAGGACGCTGCTCCCGCGGCGAAGTCCGAGTCGAGCGGATCCGGCACCCCGGTGAAGATGCCCGAGCTGGGCGAGTCCGTGACCGAGGGAACCGTCACGCGGTGGCTGAAGGCAGTCGGCGACGAGGTCGCGGTCGACGAGCCACTCCTCGAGGTCTCCACCGACAAGGTCGACACCGAGATTCCGTCCCCCGTCGCAGGCACGCTGCTCGAGATCAACGCCGAGGAAGACGACACCGTCGAGATCGGTGGTCAGCTCGCGGTGATCGGTTCCGGTGCACCGGCGGAGAAGGCCCCCGAGCCCGACAAGGCCCCGGAGCCGGAGAAGAAGCCCGAGCCCGAGAAGAAGCCCGAGCCGGTCGAGGAAGCACCCAAGCAGGAAGCACCCAAGGAAGCACCCAAGGAAGCACCCAAGCAGGAAGCTCCGAAGAAGCAGGAGTCCGCACCGTCCGGTGACGCGACTCCCTACGTCACTCCTCTCGTGCGCAAGCTCGCCGCGGACAACGATGTCGATCTCTCCGAGATCAAGGGCACCGGTGTCGGTGGACGTATCCGCAAGCAGGACGTGCTCGCCGCAGCGGAAGCGAAGAAGGCTCCCGCTCAGGCCGAGGCGCCGGCCGCGGCTCCCGCTGCCGCGTCCGCTCCGGCGGCTCCGGCTACCGCAGGCGTTCGCCCCGAGCTCGCTCACCTTCGCGGTACGACTCAGAAGATCAATCGCATCCGTCAGATCACGGCGAAGAAGACTCGTGAGTCGCTGCAGACCACGGCTCAGCTCACGCAGACGTTCGAGGTCGATGTCACGACGATCGCTGCGCTGCGTACCAAGGCCAAGTCGACGTTTTCCAAGAACGAAGGCGTCAACCTGACCTACCTGCCGTTCTTCGCGAAGGCGGTCGTCGAGGCGCTCAAGGCGCACCCGAACGTCAACGCCAGCATCGACGAGGACAAGAAGGAGATCACCTACCACGCCGATGTCCACCTCGGCATTGCCGTGGACACCGAGCAGGGTCTGCTCTCCCCCGTCATCCACAACGCGGGTGACCTGTCGCTCGCCGGTCTGGCTCGCGCCATCGCCGACATCGCCTCGCGTGCACGCTCCGGTGGCCTCAAGCCCGACGAGCTCTCCGGCGGCACGTTCACCATCACCAACATCGGTAGCCAGGGCGCGTTGTTCGACACGCCGATTCTGGTTCCGCCGCAGGCGGCGATGCTCGGTACCGGCGCGATCGTCAAGCGTCCGGTCGTCGTGAAGGATGCCGCGGGCAACGAGTCCATCGGTGTTCGTTCGATGGTCTACCTGCCGCTGACCTACGATCACCGCCTGGTCGACGGTGCGGATGCCGGTCGTTTCCTGACGACGATCAAGCAGCGTCTGGAAGATGCTTCGTTCGAGGCGGACCTGGGTATCTGATCCGACACGAGCGCGGCTGTGTCTGTATCGTGAGGTACCAGACATTCCGGACGTGATCGTCCTCGAACAATCGGGGTAGACCACACAATCGGGGCGCCACTCGCACTGCGGGTGGCGCCCCGAAACCGTCGAGAGGGGCGTCGAACACCATGCGCGTCGTCATTGCAGGTTCTTCGGGATTGATCGGTACCGCCCTCGTGGCGTCGCTGCGCGGACGAGGTCACGAGGTGTCCCGCCTCGTGCGTCGCGCACCGGCAGGGCCGGACGAATTCCAGTGGGATCCCCCGGCGGGAACGGTCGACGAGCGTGCACTTCGCTCATGTGACGCCGTGGTGAATCTCTGTGGAGTCGGCATCGGTGACAAGCGGTGGTCCGGTGCGTACAAGCAAGAGGTTCGCGACAGCCGGATCACGCCCACCGAGGTGTTGGCGGGTGCCTGTGCGGAGCACGGGATCCCGACTCTCGTCAACGCCAGTGGCATCAACTTCTACGGCGACACCGGCGATCGCATCGTCGACGAATCGGATGGTGTCGGTGAGGGGTTCCTCGCCGAGGTGTGCCGCGACTGGGAACTCGCGACGGCCGATGCCGTCGCCGGTGGGGTACGGACGGTGATGCTTCGGAGCGGAGTGGTGCTGTCGCGCCGCGGTGGGATGATGGGCAAACTTCGCCCGTTGTATCTGCTCGCGCTCGGCGGTCGGTTGGGTAGCGGGCGTCAGTACTTTCCGTGGATCTCGTTGAAGGACGAGATCGGCGGGATCATCCACAGCATCGAGAACGACGCCGTGCGCGGTCCGGTGAACATGGTGGGTCCGGCCCCGGTCACCAATGCTCAGTTCAACAGCGCGTTCTCGCGGGCAATCAAGCGACCGGCACCCTGGGTGGTTCCCGGATTCGCGCTTCGTCTGGTGATCGGCGAGTTCGCCGAGGAAGCCATCCTCACCGGCCCGCGCGCCATCCCGAAGGTCCTCGAGGACACCGGGTTCACGTTCGAACACAACACTGTCGGCGAGGCGCTGCGCGCGGCCGTCGGGAGCTGATTCCGTTCGCGCGCGGGGTCGGCGTAACGTCGACGCTTATGACCGAAGGTGTTGTGTCCGCACGCGAAAGTTCCGATTCCATCGAGGTGTCCCGGCTCGGAACGGTCGATTATCTCGACGCGTGGGATCGTCAGCGGGCACTCGCGGACATGCGTGCCGACGGTGTCGGACGGGACACGTTGCTGCTGCTGGAACATCCGTCGGTGTACACGGCGGGACGCCGCACGTCGCCCGAGGATCGTCCGAAAGACGGTACGCCGGTCATCGAGGTCGACCGCGGCGGCAAGATCACCTGGCACGGCCCGGGTCAGCTCGTCGGCTATCCGATCGTGAAATTGGCGCAGCCGATCGACGTCGTGCGGTACGTCCGGCGTGTCGAGGAGGCTCTGATCGCGGTGTGCACGGATCTGGGCATCGACTGCGGACGCATCGACGGCCGATCGGGTGTCTGGCTCGCCTCCGAGGTCCGTGACGGAATTCTCCTGCCCGAACGCAAGATCGCGGCCATCGGCGTTCGCGTGCAGCGCGGCGTCACGCTCCATGGGTTCTCGTTGAACTGCAATTCCTCGACGTCCGGGTTCGACGCCATCGTCCCGTGCGGGATTGCCGACGCAGGCGTCACGTCCCTGACGAGCGAATTGGGCCGCGAGGTGACCGTCGACGAGGTCATTCCGGCGGTCGTGGACGCGGTCACCGCTGCTCTCGACGGGTCTCTGCTGGTCAGCGAACATCCTGTAGCGCGTCCCGATGTGGTACAAGTCTCCACCAACCCGCAGTTCACCACCGTGAAGTTCGGCGCGTAGCATCGAATCCGTGACTGTGGCCCCAGAAGGACGCAAACTACTCCGCCTCGAGATCCGAAACGCGGAGACCCCGATCGAGCGCAAGCCCAACTGGATCAAGACCAAGGCCAAGATGGGTCCGGAGTATTCCGAACTCAAGGGCCTGGTCAAACGTGAGGGCTTGCACACGGTGTGCGAGGAAGCCGGATGCCCCAACATCTACGAATGCTGGGAAGACCGCGAGGCGACGTTCCTGATCGGCGGTGAGCAGTGCACCCGCCGCTGCGACTTCTGCCAGATCGACACCGGCAAGCCGGAGGATCTCGATCGCGACGAACCTCGCCGCGTCGCGGAAAGCGTCCAGGCGATGGGTCTGCGGTACTCGACCATCACCGGCGTGGCTCGTGACGATCTGGCCGACGGCGGCGCATGGCTGTACGCGGAGACGGTCCGTTACATCAAGAAGCTGAACCCGAACACGGGCGTCGAACTCTTGATTCCGGATTTCAACGCTCGGCCCGAGCAGCTGGCCGAGGTGTTCTCCTCCCGTCCCGAGGTGCTCGCGCACAACGTCGAGACGGTCCCCCGCATCTTCAAGCGAATCAGACCCGCGTTCCGGTACCAGCGGTCGATGGACGTCATCACCGCGGCGCGCAACGACGGCCTCGTCACCAAGTCCAACCTGATCCTGGGCATGGGTGAGACCCCGGAAGAAGTTCAGGAAGCGATCCGCGACCTGCACGAAGCCGGATGCGACATCCTGACGATCACGCAGTACCTGCGTCCCTCTCCTCGGCACCACCCGGTCGAGCGTTGGGTCAAGCCGGAGGAGTTCGTCGAGCACTCCGATTACGCCACCGAGGTCGGCTTCGCCGGTGTTCTCGCCGGTCCGTTGGTCCGTTCGTCGTACCGCGCTGGGCGTCTGTACGCGCAGGCCATGCAGCACCACGGCCGTGAGCTGCCGGCGAGCATGGCGCACCTGGTCGAGGGTGGCGAAGCGTCGCAGGAAGCCAGTTCTCTGATGGCGCGTCTGGCGGCGCGCTGATTCACTCCCGGCGCGATGCACGACCACGGGAAGTCGGGACGTATCCTGTGAAGCATGGCGAACGGCAGTAAAGCGGGCAAAGCAGGTAAGCCCAGCAAAGAAGCGAAAGCAGCAGCGAAGGCCGCTCGGAAGCAGGCGTCGAAAGAACGTCGCAGTCAGCTGTGGCAGGCGTTCCAGATGCAGCGGAAGGAAGACAAGGCTCTTCTTCCGCTGATGATCGGCGCGATCGTGGGAATCACGGTCATCGCGTTCTTGATCGGTTTGATCATCGGTATCGAATGGTTCCTGCTGCCGTTCGGTCTGCTCCTGGGCGTGCTCGCCGCGTTCATCATCTTCGGACGTCGTGTGCAGAAGTCGGTGTACAAGAAGGCCGACGGCCAGGCCGGTGCTGCTGCCTGGGCGCTCGACAACCTTCGTGGCTCGTGGCGCGTCACCAACGCGATCGCCGGAACCACCCAGTTGGACGCTGTCCACCGGGTGATCGGCAAGCCGGGTGTCATCCTCGTCGCCGAGGGTGCACCTCAGCGCGTGAAGTCACTTCTCGCTCAGGAGAAGAAGAAGACTGCACGCCTCGTCGGTGACACCCCGATCTACGACATCGTTATCGGCAACGGAGACAATCAGATTCCGCTGTCGGGTCTGCAGAAGTACTTGGCGAAGCTTCCCAACAACATCGACAGCAAGCGAATGGACACCATCGAATCGCGCCTGTCGGCGCTGGGAACAAAGGGCGGACCGGCGATGCCGAAGGGCCCGATTCCCGGCGGAGCGAAAATGAAGGGCGTGCAGCGCACCATCAAGCGCCGCTGACAACCGAAAGACTTCTCCGAGACGATGCTGCGCGGTCACCGACCGCGCAGCATTGCCGTTCCTGTGGCGCGATCATGCATGCCCCGGCCGTCGTGGTCCGAGATGATGGCCGGGAACACGAACAGGAGAAAGAACGTGCGCACGAGTGCTCGGACGAACCCGACTCGAGCAGGGGCATCGACGCGGGCCACTTGAATCCCGACAATCAGCTGTCCCGGTGTGAACGAGAAGATGCTGACGGATGCAACACCGAGGACGAACCACACCAGAAGCGTGATGGTGGACATCGACTGTTCGATACCGGTGACGCTGATGATCAGTGCGGAAATGCCCATCGACATCAACCAGTCGACCAGGAGCGCGAGAGTACGTCGACCGAGTCCCGCTACCGCACCGGGTCCGTCCTGCGGAAGACCGAGGCGTTCCCCGGGGAAGTTCTGTTCGGTTCCGTCGTCGGGCATCGCCGCGTTCGGGCCGGACAACCAAGAACCTGTCATTCGTGCCATGTACTCCAGGATAGGCGCCGCGCGGCACCGACTCGGACATCGTCACCGTAGTGTGTTCGGAAGAGCGCGACGCGGTGCGTCGTGCCTCACGGTTACATGCGAAGAGCACGACGTGTAACACGGGCGAAACACAGCCTTGACTGGTGGGCAACACCAGGTCCATAACGTGCAGGTCGACGGAATTCGACAAAGGAGTAAAAGCGTGGCGTTCACCACGGCCGAAGAGGTCATCAAGTTCATCGCCGACGAGAACATCGAGTACGTGGACATCCGTTTCACGGATCTCCCCGGCACCCAGCAGCACTTCTCCATCCCGGCGTCGGCGTTCAACAAGGATGTCTTCGAAGACGGACTGGCCTTCGACGGTTCGTCCGTCCGCGGCTTCCAGTCCATCCACGAGTCGGACATGATGCTTCTCCCCGACGTGACGACCGCGCAGGTCGATCCGTTCCGCGCTGCGAAGACTCTGAACATCGACTTCTTCGTGCACGATCCGTTCACGCGTGAGAGCTACAGCCGCGACCCACGCAACGTTGCTCGCAAGGCCGAGGAGTACTTGGTCTCCACCGGCATCGCCGACACCGCCTACTTCGGCGCCGAGGCCGAGTTCTACATCTTCGACTCGGTTCGCTACGACTCCGGCATCAATGGTGCGTTCTACGAGCTCGATTCGGTGTCGGGCTCCTGGAACACCGGTGTCGAGGCCAACGCCGACGGCAGCCCCAACCTCGGCTACAAGGTTCGCCCCAAGGGCGGATACTTCCCCGTTGCACCGTACGACCACTACGTCGACCTGCGCGACGAGATCTCGACCAACCTGCAGAACGCAGGCTTCGAACTCGAGCGCGGTCACCACGAGGTCGGCACCGGCGGCCAGGCCGAGATCAACTACAAGTTCAACACGCTGCTCGCAGCCGCAGACGACCTGCAGCTGTTCAAGTACATCGTGAAGAACACCGCCTGGAAGCACGGCAAGTCGGCGACGTTCATGCCGAAGCCTCTCTTCGGTGACAACGGCTCGGGCATGCACGTTCACCAGTCGCTGTGGAAGGACGGCAAGCCGCTGTTCCACGACGAGGCCGGATACGCCGGACTGTCGGACCTGGCTCGCCACTACATCGGCGGCATCCTGCACCACGCGCCGTCGCTGTTGGCCTTCACCAACCCGACGATCAACTCCTACCACCGCCTGGTGCCGGGTTACGAGGCTCCCATCAACCTCGTGTACAGCCAGCGCAACCGCTCCGCCGCCGTGCGTATCCCGATCACGGGCAACAACCCGAAGGCCAAGCGCCTCGAGTTCCGTGCACCGGACAGCTCGGGCAACCCGTACCTCAACTTCGCCGCGCAGATGATGGCCGGTCTCGACGGAATCAAGAACAAGATCGAGCCGCTCGCTCCCGTCGACAAGGATCTCTACGAGTTGCCGCCCGAGGAGGCCAAGAACATTCCTCAGGCTCCGACGTCGCTGAACGCCGTCATCGATCGCCTCGAGTCCGATCACGAGTACCTGACCGAGGGTGGCGTCTTCACCACCGACCTCATCGAGACCTGGATCTCGCTGAAGCGCGAGCAGGAAATCGCTCCGGTCAACCTGCGCCCGCACCCGTACGAGTTCCAGCTCTACTACGACGTGTGATCTGCGTGTAAGCGCTAGTCTCGAACACCGAACCGCCCGTCCTGCCTTCACGCAGGACGGGCGGTTTCGTGTGTACGGAAGGTAACGACTTTCTGAAAAAAGGTTTGCCATCACGCTCGTCAAGCCATTCTCGATGGGTCGGATTGTCCGTCAAGGCTTCCGGGGGAGGTTGGGGGCGAAGCCCCCGACTGTCGGTGAACGGGAAAAGAGGGTGGCAGCACCACAATGGACACGCTCTGGAATTTCGTATCGGTCAGGCGGCAACAATTGCTGACCGACTCGTACTTACATGTCTCGGCGGTGGTGCAATCCATCGTCATCGCAACGATTCTTGCGGTCGCGATCGGTGTACTCGTCTACCGCTCCCCTGCAGGCTCCGCCATCGCCACAGCACTGGCGAGCACCGTGCTCACCATTCCTTCGTTCGCCCTCCTGGGCCTGTTGATTCCCATTCTGGGCCTCGGCGTCGCGCCGACGATCACCGCGCTCGTGTTGTACGCGCTGCTTCCCATCATCAGGAACACCATCATCGGGCTCGCTTCGGTGGATCCGGCGGTCACCGACGCCGCCAAGGGCGTCGGATTGAACCGTGGGCGCGTTCTGGCACGAATCGAGATGCCACTGGCCTGGCCGTCGATTCTCGCGGGTATGCGCGTGAGCACCCAGATGATCTTCGGCATCCTCGCGATCGCCGCGTACGCGAAGGGCCCGGGGCTGGGAAACCTCATCTTCTCCGGACTCTCGCGCGTCGGCAGCCCCAACGCGGTCCCGCAAGCACTGGTCGGAACAGTCCTGATCGTCATCCTTGCTCTGATCCTCGACGGCATTCTCGTCCTGGTCGGCAAGCTCACCACCTCTAGGGGTCTTCGTGTCTAACTCAACCAATCAGCATGTCTCGGGAGTCGACATCGTGCTCGACTCGGTCAGCAAGCGGTACCCGGGTCAGGACACAGCCGCCGTCGACAACGTGTCCCTGACGGTCCCCGCCGGCGAGACCGTCGTGTTCGTCGGTCCGTCGGGATGCGGGAAGACGACGACCATGCGGATGATCAACCGGCTGATCGAGCCGTCGTCGGGAACCATCACCATCGACGGCAAGGACGCCTTGAGCATCGACGCCGACGAACTGCGACGCGGAATCGGCTATTCGATCCAGCAGGCCGGTCTCTTTCCACACATGACCATCGCGAAGAACGTCGCGACAGTTCCCGGTCTGATCGGCTGGGACAAGAAGCGCATCTCCCAGCGCACCGACGAGATGCTGGACCTCGTGGGGCTCGACCCGGACACGTACCGAAACAGGTACCCGCGGCAGTTGTCCGGTGGCCAGCAGCAACGTGTCGGGGTCGCTCGCGCGTTGGCCGCCGACCCCCCGGTACTGCTCATGGACGAACCGTTCGGAGCGGTCGACCCCATCACCCGCGGTCTGCTGCAGGACGAGTTGATGCGTCTGCAGAGCGAATTGGGCAAGACCATCGTGTTCGTCACGCACGACTTCAACGAGGCGGTCAAACTCGGAGACCGGATCGCGGTACTCGGCAACCAGTCGTCGATCATGCAGTACGACACGCCAGAGGCCATTCTCGCCAACCCTGCGAACGACACGGTCGCCGGGTTCGTCGGTGCGGATGCTTCCCTGAAACAGCTGACACTGACCAGGATTCGTGACGTTCGCTTGCTGCAGTGCCCGACGGCCAGGGAATCCGATCCCGTCGACGACATACGCGCCAAGATTTCCTCGCGAAAGTGGCAGTGGGGCTTGATTCTCGACGACCGGAATCGCCCGCTTCGGTGGGTCTCCCCCGGTCATCTGGCCACGGCATCGTCGCTGCGCGGCGTCGGCGTTCCGATCGGCGAGCTCGTCTCCATACAGTCGACGTTGCAGGACGGACTGGAAGCGCTGCTCGCCGAAAGCACGGCGTCCACGGTCGTCACCGGCCCACGCGGTGAATACGTCGGTCTGATCTCCATCGACACGCTCGTCGGTCATCTGCAGAAGATGCGCGAAGCGCACGAGCACGATCACGACGACCAGGAAGACCAGGTCAGCCAGTCATGACCACGGCAGAACGGACGACGTCCACGCCCGAGGCGCCGGACATGGAAACGGAACCCGACGAGGGGGCCTCGGAGCGCGGCGCATCCAAACGCGCCGAGCGCATTCGGCTACTGGTGCAACCGGCGCTCGTCGTGGTTCTGGTCGCAGGCGTCCTGATCTGGGCTTTCAGTCGTGATCTCACCGCAACGCAGCAGGGCAGCATCAGCGTCTCGAACATTCTCACCTTGACCTGGCAGCACATCCTGATCACGGCGGCTGTGGTCGTCATCGTCGTTGCGTTGGCAGTTCCGTTGGGCACGGTGCTCACGCGACCGGGGTACACCAAACTTGCCCCGTTCTTCGTCGGCATCGCCAATATCGGTGCCGCCGCTCCTGCCATCGGCCTGCTCGTCCTGTTCTATCTCGCCACACGACAGACCGGATTCTGGATCGGTGTGCTCCCCATCGCCTTCTATTCGTTGCTTCCGGTGCTGCGCAACACGATTCTGGGTTATCAAGAAGTGGACCGGACGTTGATCGACGCCGGTCGTGGCCAAGGCATGTCGCCGATGACGGTGCTGCGCAGAATCGAGTTCCCGTTGGCTGTCCCGTACATTCTGGCCGGTCTTCGCACATCGCTGGTCTTGGCGGTCGGCACAGCGACGCTGTGTTTCCTCGTCAGCGCAGGAGGGTTGGGAATTCTCATCGACACCGGATACAAGTTGCGCGACAACGTGACCCTCGTCGTCGGCGCCGTCCTCGCGGTATCGCTCGCCTTGTTCATCGACTGGTTGGGCGCGCTGGCGGAGCAGTTCCTCGGACCTCGGGGACTGCGATGAGAAGAACACTGTCCATGAGAAGAACAACGTCCATGAGAAGAACCGCCGTTGCCGTAGCCCTGTGCGGCGCACTGGTGACCGGGTGCGGCCTCGAATCGGGAGGCGCACTGCCCCTGGCCGTCGGCCCCGGCAGTATCGAACCGGTCCCGGAGCTGGACGGCGTCAAAGTCACCGTCGGATCCAAGGACTTCACCGAACAGATCACCCTCGGCTACATCATCGAATTCGCGTTGTCCGCGGCAGGCGCCGATGTCCGCGACCTCACCAACATCCAAGGGTCCAACAGCACGCGGGAAGCGCAGCTCGCCGGTCAGATCGACCTGACGTACGAGTACACCGGAACCGGATGGATCAACTACCTGGGCAACGAGACTCCACTTCCCGACTCGCAGCAGCAGTACGAAGCCGTCCGCGATGCCGACCTGGAAGCGAACGACATGGTGTGGGCCGTGCCCGCCCCGATGAACAACACTTATGCCCTCGCGATGAACAGGCAGACAGCCGAGCAGACCGGGATCCGCACCCTGTCGGATTACGCGGAGTTGGTCCGCACCGACCCGGCCGCGGCCACCACGTGCGTCGAAACCGAATTCAACGTCCGTCAGGACGGATACCCGGGCATGGCCGCGAAGTACGAGTTCGACCCCGGCGCCGCGCCACGCCAGATCCTGCAGACCGGCATCATCTACCAGGCCACCGCCGACGGGACACAGTGCAAATTCGGTGAGGTGTTCACCACCGACGGGCGCATCATCGCCCTCGATCTGGTTCTGCTCGAGGACGATCGAGCGTTCTTCCCCAAGTACAACCCGGCGCTGGTGATGAAAAAGGCCTTCGCCGACGCGCACCCACAGGTCGCCGAGGTCATGGCACCGATCTCGGAGAAATTGACCGATCAGGTGATGACCGAACTCAACCGGCAGGTCGACGTCGAGGGCATCGAGCCCGCCGACGCCGCGCGCGACTGGTTGGTGTCGGAGGGCTTCGTCACCGCGCAGTGACGGGCGGGCGGGCCTTCACGCTCCGAAGGTCCGCTCCACCACTGCCTTGGCGCGACGAGTCACCCGCAGGTAGTTGTCGAGGAAGGCCCCGGCGTCGCCGTTGTCCCAGCCGGCGACCTTGGCCACCGCGGAGAGCACATGGCCCGGTCGCGGCAACTGGTCGGTCGGCTTGCCACGGACGAGGACCAGCGCGTTACGGGCCTTCGTCGCGAGAATCCATGCTTCGCGCAGTAATTCGACATCGGTCTCGCTCATCAGCTCTGCTGCACCGATGGCGTCCAGGCTTTGCAACGTGGACGTGTTGTGCAGTGACTTCACGTCATGCGCATGCCGCAGCTGGATCAACTGCACGGTCCACTCGATGTCGGCGAGCCCGCCGCGGCCAAGTTTGGTGTGCGTGGCGGGGTCGGCCCCCTTGGGCAGTCGCTCGGAGTCGATGCGCGCCTTGATTCGTCGGATCTCGCGGACCGCGTCCTGCGACACCCCGCCTTCCGGGTAGCGAATCTTATCCACCATCAGCAGGAACCGGATGCCGAGGTCCTCGTCGCCCGCTACCTGATGAGCGCGCAGAAGCGCCTGAACTTCCCATGCCTGCGCCCACTGAGCGTAGTACGCCTCGTACGACGCAAGCGTTCGCACGACAGGGCCGTTGCGACCTTCGGGACGAAGACCGGTGTCGACCTCGAGGGGCGGGTCGGTGCTCGGCGCTCCGAGCAGCTTACGAATCTTGTCCGCAATGCCGTTGGCCCACTTGACTGCAGCGCTGTCGTCGGCGCCTTCGGCGGGCTCGCACACGAACAACACGTCAGCGTCGCTGCCGTAACCGAGCTCGCCGCCGCCGAGTCGACCCATTCCGATGACCGCAAGCGTTGCCGGTGCCGGCTCGCCTCGCTCGGCGACGCTGGATCGAATCGCCGCGGCGAGAGCCGCGTTGATGACTGCTGCCCACACCGACGACAGTGCCCGGCAGACCTGCGGCACGTCGAGCATGCCGAGGATGTCCGCAGACGCGACGCGAGCGAGTTCGTGACGGCGCAGAGCGCGCGCGGCGTTGATTGCACGGACCGGGTCCTCGTAGCGTCCCGAAGACGACAGGATCGCGCGATACGTCTCCTCGGGTTCGGCGTCGAGCAGACGGGGTCCGCTGGGACCGTCCGCGTACAGACGGATGACTTCGGGCGCCTTGATCAGCAGTTCCGGAACGTACGCGGACGAACCGAGCACGATCATCAGACGCTGCGCGACAGCACCCTCGTCACGCAGAGTGCGCAGGAACCACGTCTGCTCGCTCGCCGCCTCGGACAGTCGACGATAGTTGAGCAACCCAGCGTCCGGGTCCGGGGTGTCGGCGAGCCACTCCAACAACGTCGGCAACAGCACCGCTTGGATCTGACCGCGCCGCGCTCCCGCACCGACGAGCGCGCGAAGGTGCCCGAGTGCATTTTCCGGTGCCGCGTATCCGAGCGCTGCGAGCTGCCGAATCGCGGCGTCGGGTGTCAACCGCACCGTATCGGAGTCGAATCGGACCACCGAGTCGAGCAACGGCCGGTAGAACAGTTTCGCGTGGAGTCTGCGGATCCGCTGCGCGTTGCGCTTGATCTCCGCGGCCAACACACCGAGCGCATCTCGATTGCCGTCGGGCCGCATGTGCGCGGCCCGTGCCAGCCACCGCAACGCTTCCTCGTCGTCGGGTGGAGGCAAGGTGTGCGTCCGCTTCATCCGCTGCAGCTGCAGGCGATGCTCGATGAGACGCAGGAACTCGTAGGACGCAGTGAGATTGGCCGCATCGTCGCGGCCGATGTATCCGCCGTCGGTCAACGCCGTCAGTGCGTCGGTCGTCCCCAGCACCCGCAGCGACTCGTCGGTGCGGCCGTGCACGAGTTGGAGCAATTGGACGGCGAACTCGACGTCGCGAAGGCTGCCGCGGCCGAGTTTGATCTCTCGCTCGCGCAGTTCCGGGGGAACCATTTCCTCGACCCGACGGCGCATCGCCCGCACCTCGGGAACGAAGTCCTCTCGCTGCGACGCCAACCAGACCATCGGATTCAACGCGTCGACGTAGCTGTGCCCGAGTTCCATGTCTCCGGTCATCGGACGTGCCTTGAGCAACGCCTGGAACTCCCACGTCTTGGCCCAGCGCTTGTAGTAGGCGACGTGCGAATCCAGTGTCCGCACCAGTTCGCCGCGTTTGCCCTCGGGGCGCAGCGCGGCGTCGACCTCGAAGAACGCAGACGAGCCGATTCGCATCATCTCTCCTGCGATCCGGCTGGCGGTTGCATCCGCGGGCTCGGCGACGAACACGACGTCGACGTCGGAGACGTAGTTCAGTTCCCGGGCACCGCATTTGCCCATCGCGATGACGGCGATGCGGCTGGGGCACGGCTTGTCCGGGCAGGCGGTGGCGATGGCCACGGCGAGAGCTGCGGTGAGGGCGGCGTCGGCCATGTCCGAGAGTTGGTTGCCGACGAGTTGGTACGGCAGAACCGGTTCGTTCTCGACGGTGGCGGCCAGGTCGGCGGCCGCCAGCACCATCACCTGATCCCGGTAGGTCTTCCTCAGCGCGACAACGGCTTCCGGTCCGGTGATGGACGCTCGATACAGTTCGGGGGACGCATGTTCCCCGGTCTCCGGGCTCGCCTGGACCGCTGCGAGCAACTGTTCGGTGAGCTGCTGTTTGCTCGGCAGGTCTATCCGACCGGTGGACTTGCCGTCGGGAGAGGCGAGCAGGCGCCACGACTGCGGATCGGAGACGAGGTGGTCCGCCAGGGCGCTCGACGCGCCCGCCAGCCCGAAGAGCCGACCGCGAAGACCCTTGTCCGTGCGCAGTGCGGAGTCCAACTCGGAGAATTTGTCACCGAGTGCATCGTTCAACCGGACGACGGTACGGAGCGCGAGATCGGCGTTGGCTGCACGGGAGAGCGACCACAACAGTTCGAGGCTGTCCTCGTCCACCCACCCGAGCGTGCGGAGGTCGGTGGGCGCGGTGGATTCGACCAGTCCCAGCCGCCCTGCGCCGGGAACAACCGAACGTGACGTCGGTGGACGCACCATCAGCGAACACCTCGACTCTGGCGTGACACCTGATTCACCTCACCGCGGGGGGAAACTACCTCGAACGGGTAAAACCTAACCCATGGGCGCCCGTCCGATTCACAACCCCAGGTACGCCTTCAATTCGTACGGGGTGACATGACTGCGGTATTCCTCCCACTCACGACGCTTGTTGCGGAGGAAGAAGTCGAAGACGTGCTCGCCGAGAGCCTCGGCCACGAGCTCCGAGTTCTCCATCGCGTTGAGGGCCTGATCGAGGTTGCCCGGAAGCTCCTTGTAGCCCATTGCACGCCGTTCGGCGGACGTCAACGCCCACACGTCCTCTTCGGCCTCGGGAGGCAACGTGTAGCCCTTCTCGATGCCGCGCAGACCGGCCGCCAGCAACACCGCGAAAGCCAGGTACGGGTTGCACGCCGAATCAGGGCTTCGGATCTCGACGCGACGCGAGGACGCCTTGTTGGGCGTGTACATCGGGACACGAATGAGAGCGGAGCGGTTAGCCGGGCCCCACGACGCTGCCGTCGGTGCCTCACCGCCACGGACCAGACGCTTGTAGGAGTTGACCCACTGGTTGGTCACGGCACTGATCTCGTTGGCGTGCTCGAGAATGCCTGCGATGAACGACTTACCGGTCTCCGACAACTGCATCGGATCGTCCGGGTTGTGGAATGCGTTGGCGTCTCCCTCGAAGAGACTCATGTGCGTGTGCATCGCCGAGCCGGCCTGGTCGCTGAACGGCTTGGGCATGAACGTCGCGCGGACGCCCTCTTCGATCGCGACCTCTTTGACCACGTAGCGGAACGTCATGATGTTGTCGGCCATCGACAGTGCGTCGGCGTAGCGGAGATCGATCTCCTGCTGACCGGGCGCAGCCTCGTGGTGGCTGAACTCGACGGAGATCCCCATCGACTCGAGCGCATCGATGGCGTGGCGACGGAAGTTCGGTGCCGAGTCGTGCACGGCCTGGTCGAAGTAACCGCCGTTGTCCGCGGGCGTGGGCGGAGACCCGTCCTCTGGGCTGTCCTTGAGGAGGAAGAACTCGATCTCGGGGTGCACGTAGCAACTGAACCCGAGGTCGGCGGCCTTGCTCAGCTGACGGCGCAACACGTGGCGCGAATCGGCCCAGGAAGGCGAACCGTCGGGCATCGCGATGTCGCAGAACATGCGCGCGGAGTGCTGGTGACCCTTGCTCGTGGACCACGGCAGGATCTGGAACGTCGACGGATCCGGCTTGGCGACGGTGTCGGCCTCCGAGACGCGCGCGAAGCCCTCGATGGCGCTGCCGTCGAAGCCGATGCCTTCGTCGAACGCGCCCTCGAGTTCCGCCGGCGCGATCGCGACGGATTTCAGGTACCCCAGAACGTCGGTGAACCACAGGCGGACGAAACGGATGTCCCGCTCCTCCAGTGTCCGGAGCACGAATTCCTTTTGGCGATCCATGTCCGCGAGACTAAGCAAACCGCGTTAAATCTGTGTTACATCGTGAATTCGGTCTCACTGCGTATAGCTCTCACCTGGGAAAGGACACTGGTGAGATTCCGTCAGCACACCAAATCGTTACCTGGCGGGGTCAGATCGACGAGGTAGTCGATCACCGGTTCGTCGACGCAGTTCTCGCCGGAGAACGCGACGGTGTGCTGCGCCCCGTCGAACGTGATCAGGTCTGCGTCCAATTGACGAGCAAGTTCGACGCCTGCCTGGTACGGCGTCGCCGGGTCGAAGGTCGTCGAGATCACGACCAGTTTCGGAAGTCCCTCGGCCGAGATCGTGTAGGGAGTGCTGGTGTTGGGGACGGGCCAGAACGCGCAGACATCGAGCGGTGCGTTTCCGGTTCCGCGTCCGTCGTCGAGGAACGGAGCAGCTTCCCGATATCGTCGGTCGGCTTCTCCGGCCTCGGCGCGGTCGGTGGTCGGCGGATCGTCGACGCAGCGGATGGCGTTGAACGCGTCGTCCAGATTGGAGTAGGTACCGTCGTCGAGACGGCCGCTGTAGGTGTCTGCCAGGCGGAGCAGCGTGTCTCCCCTGCCCTCCCGGAGTTCGGTCAGTCCCACACGCAGGACGCGCCAGAGGCTTTGCGAGTACAGGGCTTGCTGCGTTCCGGTGATCGCGTCGTCGTAACCGAGTCCGCGCGGATCCGTGGTAGCGGCAGGCGTCTGGATCAGTGGGTCGACGAGCTCCCGGAACGTCCGGTCCGCGGCGGCCGGGTCCGGCCCGAGAGGGCACGCCTCGCTCTGTGCGCAGTCATCGGCGAACGCGTCGAAGGCACCTTGGAACGCAGCTCCTTGCTCGACCGCCTCGTCGACGGGGCTCTGCTCGGGGTCGAGTGCACCGTCGAGAACCATGGCGCGGACTCTGTCCGGGAACGCTTCCGCGTAGGCGGCGCCGATCCGCGTTCCGTACGAATAGCCGAGGTAGGTGAGCTTCTCGTCGCCCAGAACCGATCGGATGACGTCCATGTCCTGCACGACCTCACGCGTGCCGACGTGTTCGAGTACGTCGGCACCGGTTCGTTCGACGCACTTCGCGGCGTACTCGCGATGATCGTTCTCCACTGCGGCGATGCCGTCAGGCGAGACGTCGACGTCCGGCTCGGCGCGTTCGAGGTCCGTTTCCTCCGCGGTGAGGCACCGAACTGCGGGCGTCGACGCGCCGATCCCGCGGGGGTCGAAGCCGATTCGGTCGAAGTTCTCCGCGAGTGCGGTGTCCTCGGCCTGGGTGGCGAGGTACAGCCCGGACGATCCTGGCCCGCCCGGGTTGAACAGTATGGATCCGGTGCGCTCCCCCGACGCCTGCACGCGGGACACCGCGACCTGCGCTGTCGGACCGTCCGGGTCCTGGTAGTCGAGCGGAACGGTCACACGGGCGCACTCGACGGAACTGCCGAGCACGGTTCCGTCGGTGTTGTAGTCGTCGCACGATCCCCAGTCGAGTTCCTGCGTGTAGTACCGCTCGAGACCCGCTGGAATCACGCCCGCACCTGGCGACGCCGTGTTCTCCGGCTGCGGCGTGCCCGATTCGACGTCGGCGCTCCCGCAGCCGGCAGCCACCGTCACCGCGACAGCACCGAGGGCTGTGGCCACCGTTCGTCCGTGACGCCGTCCGTGGCGGGTACGTGCTGTCCGATCCGAGGAGACGCTCATGAGGTGAAATCGTGCCAGAGCGGGCGAGGTGCAGTCTGCGGCACTAGTGTTTCCAGTCGTGCAGGCACTGCGAACAGCCCTTGCCCAGATCAACCCGACAGTCGGTGACCTCACCGCGAATTCCGAACTGATTGTCGACTGGACGTCGCGCGCCGCGCAGGAAGGCGCCCAGGTCGTGGTGTTTCCGGAGATGGCCCTGACCGGTTATCCGGTGGAGGACCTCGCGCTTCGACCGGATTTCGCGCACACGTCGCGCGACGCTCTGCACGACCTCGCCGAAGCACTCGACCGAGCCGGATGCGGTGACGTCGTCGCCGTCGTCGGGTACCTCGACCGCGACGCGGTGGGATCGAGGAACAGCGCCGCCGTTCTCTTCCGTGGCGACGTCGTGTCGCGGTACGACAAGCACGCGCTTCCCACCTACCGCGTCTTCGACGAGCTCCGATACTTCGCCCCCGGAACGCGGTTGAGCATCACCGAGGTGAACGATGTTCGCCTGGGAATCGTTGTCTGTGAAGACATCTGGCAGCCCGGCGGGCCGGTTCCCGCGTACGCCGCGGCCGGAGTCGACGTGCTGCTGTGCCTGAATGCGAGTCCGTTCGAGCGCGGCAAGGCGGAGGTCCGCCTCTCGGTGGTCCAGCGGCGGGCAGCCGAGGCTGCGGTACCTGTCGTCTACGCCAACCTGGTCGGGGGTCAGGACGAGCTCGTGTTCGACGGCGGCAGCATGGTCGTCGCCGCCGATGGAACCATCCTCGGTCTCGCTCCTGCGTTCACCGAGCACCTGCTGTGCGTGGACCTCGACGTCTCCGACGCGCGGCGTCCCGACGGCGGCCCACCGCCGGGGTGGTCCATCGACCGGAACACCGTGCCGGATCTCCTGGTCCGCGGCTGGGATCGGCTACCTCGATCGGTGGCAGAACCGCTCGACGACCTGGCGTCGACGTGGGCGGCACTCGTCACCGGGTTGCGCGATTACGTCCACAAGAACGGGTTCGCCTCGGTGGCGCTGGGCCTGTCCGGAGGCATCGATTCCGCTGTGGTCGCGGCGATCGCCGTCGACGCTCTCGGAGCGGAGTCCGTGCACGGCGTCGCGATGCCGTCGCAATACTCCTCGGATCACTCACTTGCGGACGCGAACGATCTTGCGTCGCGCACCGGGCTTCATTTCGGCATCGAGTCCATCGTCGACATGGTGCGGTCGGTGACGGATCAGCTCGGCCTTTCCGGCATCGCGGAGGAGAATGTTCAGGCCCGCTGCCGCGGCATAGTTCTGATGGCGCTCTCCAACTCGGCGGGACATCTGATTCTCGCCACCGGCAACAAATCCGAACTGGCCGTTGGTTATTCGACCATCTACGGCGACGCCGTCGGCGGGTTCGCTCCCATCAAGGACGTACCGAAATCCATGGTGTGGGAGCTGGCGCGGTGGCGCAACGACGCAGCGGCCGGACGTGGCGAGGTGCCCCCGATTCCGGAGGCGAGCATCGACAAGCCTCCGTCTGCAGAGTTGCGCCCGGATCAACTCGACTCCGATTCGCTCCCGGATTACGACCGGCTCGACGCGATCCTGTTCCGCTACGTCGACTGCGATCAGGGTGAGGACGACATCGTGGCGGCAGGCTTCGACCCCGCGGAGGTCGCGGACGTCGTAGCCAAAGTCGACGCGGCCGAATACAAACGCAGGCAGTATCCGATCGGCACCAAGGTGACGTCGAAGGCGTTCGGGCGGGATCGACGTATGCCGATCACCGACGGCCGACGCAGAGTGTGACGAATTGCACGTCCGGGTGCGCTTCGGCGTCGGTCGTGCCGGTGGCAGACTGATGTCGTCATCAACCCCATCCCGGGGACCCGCACAGCGGGCCTCGAGGAACCGAAAGGGACAAAGATGTCCAACGATTCTGTTTACGGCTCGTCCGATGCGTCCGTCTCCGGTTTGACCCGCAAGACCCGCACCCATCACCTGCTGCAGATGAAGGCCGACGGCGAGCGGTGGGCCATGCTCACCGCGTACGACTACTCGAGCGCCCGCATCTTCGAGGAAGCGGGCATCCCGGTCCTCCTCGTCGGCGACTCGGCAGCGAACGTCGTCTACGGCTACGACACGACGGTGCCGATCACCATCGACGAACTGCTGCCTCTGGTTCGCGGCGTCGTCCGCGGGGCTCCCAACGCACTCGTCGTCGCCGACCTCCCGTTCGGCACCTACGAGTCCTCGCCTCAGCAGGCGCTCGCGACGGCCACCCGGTTCATGAAGGAAGGCCTCGCGCACGCCGTGAAGCTCGAGGGTGGCGAACGTGTCGCAGATCAGATCGCCGCGATCTCCGCGGCCGGTATCCCGGTCATGGCGCACATCGGCTTCACACCGCAGAGCGTGAACGGCCTCGGCGGCTTCCGCGTTCAGGGTCGCGGTGACGGCTCCGAGCAGCTCGTCGCCGACGCCATTGCCGTCCAGGAGGCGGGAGCGTTCTCCGTCGTCATGGAGATGGTGCCCGCCGACATCGCAGGCCAGGTGACTCGCAAGCTCACCATCCCGACCATCGGCATCGGTGCGGGCAACGAAACCGACGCCCAGGTGCTGGTCTGGCAGGACATGGCGGGCTACACCAACGGCAAGACCGCCAAGTTCGTCAAGAAATTCGGCAACGTGGGAGACGAACTGCGGACCGCAGCTGCGACGTATCTCGCCGAGGTTCGCGGCGGAGTCTTCCCCGGACCCGAGCACAGCTACTGATCGGTCACCTGCAGGTGGCACACTCGGTGCCATGAAACCTGGTCTTCGTAGTTCTCGCCGTGCAGCCGCCGCCGTCCTGGGGGCGGCTGCCGTCGTCGGTCTGGCAGCGTGCGGCACCGACTCCGCCAACACCGGATCGTCGGCGTCGCTGACCTCCACGACCACGGCCCCGGTCACCACCACCACCGATGCGGCTGCTGCCGGTGACACGATCACCGACCAGCAGAAGCAGCAGCTCTGCACCGATCTCGGCGAGCAGCTGCAGGAATGGAGAATCCAGGGGCCGACGCTCGGCCGCGGTGGGCTCAACATCGTCGTGCAGACATGGGCGGCGCAGAGCGGAGTCATCAATCTGCAGGTGGTGCAGAACCGCTCGATCATCGACGACATCACCATCGACAACTGCTCCGACGTCCGTGACGAAGCCCTGCGATCACTCGACATCCCCGACTTGGCATCGGGACTGGTGGGCTTCTGACGTGGCGCGTGATCTCTACCCGGCCATCGAGCCCTACGCCAGTGGCCACCTCGACGTCGGTGACGGCCAACAGATCTACTGGGAGACCAGCGGTAATCCGGACGGACTCCCTGTCCTGTTCGTCCACGGAGGGCCCGGCGGTGGAACCGGACCTGCGCAGCGTCGCTACTTCGATCCCGAACAGTATCGAATCGTGCTGTTCGACCAGCGTGGCTGTGGCAAGTCCCGACCTCATATCGCGGACAGGAGTGGAGCCGGCGGAACGACCCCAGGGTGGGACAGGAGTGGAGCCGGCGGAACGACCCAGGGGTGGGACATGAGGGTCGACTGGGCGGTGAACACGACTGGAAAGCTTGTCGGCGACATCGAGAAGTTGCGGGCTCATCTCGGCGTCGACACCTGGCTCGTGTTCGGTGGTTCGTGGGGTTCGACGCTGTCCCTCGTCTACGCACAGACCCACCGCGACCGGGTCACCGGTCTGATCCTGCGCGGCATCTTCCTGCTCCGCCGCAGTGAGATCGACTGGTACTACAACGGCGGAGCGGGTCATCTCTTCCCCGAACAGTGGGAGAAGTTCCTGGCACCTGTCCCGGAAGCGGAACGACACTCGGATCTGGTGGAGGTGTACCACCGGCTGCTGAATTCCGACGACCGCGACGTCGCCACCGCGGCGGCCATCGCCTGGTCCTCGTGGGAGGCCGCGACGAGCTATCTCCTTCCCCGTCCGGAGCAGATCGCGTCCAACGAGGATCCGCGTTTCGCACTGGCCTTCGCAGGGATCGAGAACCATTACTTCCGCAACGACGGATTCCTGCGGGAGAACCAGTTGCTGGAGGACGCGCATCTACTCGCCGGCATCCCCGGAGTCATCGTCCAAGGCCGGTACGACGTGGTGTGCCCGGCCACGAGTGCCTGGGCCCTTCACCGGGCGTGGCCGGATGCGGAATTGACGATCGTGGACGACGCCGGGCACTCCGCGTCCGAGCCCGGCATCATCCATCACCTCGTCGAGGCGACCGACCGTTTCGCCTCGACAGCGTCACCCGGTGCCGTGCCACCGTCCGCCTCGTAAGCGAATTCGACACGACGGGAGGCGGTGTCGGCGACGGTCAACGTCACCGACACCGCTTGCCCTTCCGGCGGATCCCCCTCGCACCTGCCGATGACGATCGGGTCGGCCACGAACACCTCGGCGGTCTTCTTTCCTTCCGCTCCACGCAGAACCAGAGCTGAGAACGCCTCGCCGACGCGGTCGTTCAGAACGTGCGCTTCGGTCAGGTCGATGCACGCCCGATCCACTTTGGACGCAACGGAATCCGATCCGCGCATGATCGCGGGCAGGTCGGGGAGCGAAGTCCGTGCCCACTCGGGGATGTCGGTGCCCGCAACCACCGCGAGGCATACTTCGGTGGCGAACCTGTCCGACAGACGGCGAAGCGGCGCCGTGACGTGGGCGTAGGGTGCTGCAATTCCGGCGTGCTCGGTCGATTCAGGAATTTCCCCGTCGAACGCGACGTAATCCGCGCCTCGCAGCAGACTCGTTGCCCGAGTCATCATGGCCAGCGTCGTAGGCGCGTCACCCGGTAGCCCGGCGAGCACGGCTCCAGCCGACGCACCTGCGGGCCACTCGATTCCGAGCATCTCCGCTGTCTTCTTCAACGAGTCGACGGCGTCCTCCGGGGCCGGCGGCAAGGTGCGGAGCAGCCCGATTCCGGCGTCGAGCATGATCGACGCCGCGCACATCCCCGTCAACAACGACACCTCGGCGTTCCACGCATCCACGGCGGTGCGCGCCTGCAATTCGATGCGCCACCCTGCGCCGTCGGCTACCACGTCCTGCTCCGGCAGGGTGATGTCCAGTGCACCTCGGCGCAACGCGGCCTGTGCTCGCAGGCGACCGAAGTCGCCGAGCGCGGCGATCGACGGATGCGGGGAGCCTGCGTCGAAGTCGGCCTGCACACCCTCGTAATCGAAGCGGGCGACGGACTTCACCGTCGCCCTCGACACTGTCCAGGCGACTGCATCACCGGATTCGTCGAGTTCGATCCGCCACAGCGCTGCCGGGCGAATCTCGTTCGGCAGCAGACTGGCCGAGCCTTCCGACAGAACCCGAGGGTGAAGCGGTACCGAACCGTCGGGCAGGTAGAACGTCTGTCCGCGCTGACGGGTCTCGGTGTCGAGCCGGCCCGCAGGCGTGACGATCGCCCCGACGTCGGCGATCGCGTAGTGCACGACGAATCCACTCGCGAGTTTCTCGACGTGCACCGCCTGATCCAGATCCATCGAACCGGGCGGATCGATGGTCACCAGGGCAAGGTCGGTGCGGTCTTCCCTCTCGGACGCGTGTCTGTCCTGGGCGGACTCGGCCTCGGCGAGTGCATCGGCCGAAAAGTCCTCGGGCAGGTCGAACTCGGAACGGATGGGGTCGAAGTCGAAGGCGGTCGCGGACAGTCGCGCCGAGACCACCGTCAGTTGTTCCAGTCGTCGTCGGCCTTGTCCGCAGCTTTGTTGCGCTCGGCTGCGATCTGAATGGCGCGTTCGGCGGTGGCGCGGTCCGGATACGGGCCCATGCGGTCGAGTGCTCCGGACTCCTTGCCCTGCGAAACTGTCTTGGTGCGTACGTCGTAGTACCAGGCGTCGTCTTCTGTACTCATGAGAGCAAGCCTAGGTGCGAACGAGTCGGCATGTAAGCCGGATCCTGTGAACCGGCCCGCCGAAACGGGACGGAACGACGACCATCCATCTGGGCACACCGTCGCCGGGTACCTCGAGCAGTCCACCCGCAGGCTCGGGCGAGCAGCCCTCGAACACCTGCGCAGTCGCACTCCCGAGGGAATGCGACCTTCGACCTTGCTCCGGGCGGGGTTTACCTAGCCACCCCAGTCACCTGGGGTGCTGGTGCGCTCTTACCGCACCGTTTCACCCTGACCCGCGTCGCGCTGTCCGAAGACAGCGCGAGCGCGGGCGGTCTGTTTTCTGTGGCACTGTCCCGCGAGTCACCTCGGGTTGCCGTTAGCAACCGCCCTGCTCTGTGGAGTCCGGACTTTCCTCGGCTCGAAGCTTGGCGGAATCGCTCCGCCAGTTCCCCGTGCCGCAGCCGTCCAACCGACTCGTTCGCACGGTGGAACTCTACCCGGTCGTACGGCTGGAACTAGAGTTCACCTCATGGATCACGTCGTCCTGCTGCGCGGAATCAACGTCGGCGGAATCAACATCAAGATGGTCGACCTTCGGCAAGCGCTCTCGCAGGCCGGATTCGAGCAGGTGCGCACGGTCCTCGCGACCGGCAACGTGCTGCTGTCGTCGCCGCTGTCCTCCGCGGAACTGAAAACCGCGATCGAGAAGATCCTCTCCGACACGTTCGGGTACGAGGCGTGGGTGATCGTCCTCGATCCGCGCGCCTTGCGCGGCATCGTCGACGACTACCCGTTCGACGCCGAACGCGACGGGTGGCACCCGTACGTGATCTTCGGCAACAACGACGAGCATCTCGAGGAACTGGCGCGAACAGCCGATGCGCTCGATCCCGAGCTCGAGCGAGTGTCCCGCGGCCGGGGCGTCGTCTACTGGGAGGTCGTGAAAGGCAACACCACCGACAGCATCGTCGGAAAGGTCACGGCGAAAGCCAAGTACAAACCCACCACCACTACGCGGAATCTGCGCACGCTCGTCAAGATGCTGGCGTGAGCGTCGTAGCAGCCGCACTCGTTGCTGCGGTGCTGATCTTCGCGATCGTCCGACCCCGCGGTCTTCCGGAGATCGTCGCTGCACTCCCCGCAGCAGTGGTGGCACTGTTGCTCGGGCTCGTCACCCTGTCCGACGCACGCGAGCAGGTGCTGGAACTCCTTCCCACCGTGGTGTTTCTGGCGTTCATCCTCGTTCTCGCCCATCTCGCCGACGCGCTGGGTGTCTTCCGGTGGGCGGCGTCGGTCATGGGCAGATCTGCCCGCGGCAACCCGCATCGGCTTCTCGGATCGGTGTTCGTGGCCGCCGCCGTCACCACGGCCGTCCTGAGCCTCGACGCGACTGTCGTGTTGTTGACGCCGGCAGTGATCGGCGCGGCGCGGGCTCTGCGCATGTCGCCTCGGCCGCACAGTTACGCCACAGCACACCTGTCCAATTCCGCGTCGACGTTGCTGCCGGTGTCGAACCTGACGAACCTCCTGGCCTTCACCGCGACGGGCCTGACGTTCGTGCATTTCGCCGCGCTGATGGCGCTGCCGTGGATCGTGTCCATTGCGATCGAGTTCGCGGTGTTCTGGGTGTTCTTCCGCGGCGACCTCCGACACGATCCCGCACGATCCGAGAATGTCTCGGTGGCGGAACCCGTCGTCGCTCCCACGGCGGCGCTGGTGGTCCTCGGCGCAACGTTGCTGGGCTTCGCCGTGGCCGGGTTCTTCCACGTCGAACCGTTCTGGGTCGCGGCCGTGGGCGCGTGCGCTCTCGCCGTGCCCGCTCTGAAGCAGGGTTATACCGTGCCGTCGCGCGTGCTGCGGGCCGCCGACCTCACATTCTGCGGCTTCGTGCTGATGCTGGGGATCGTCGTCGAGGGTGTCACGGCCGGGCCCATCGGCGACTGGCTCGCGAGCATCTTGCCCGGCGAGGCGTCGTTCCTCGGACTGTTGACGACCGCCGCCATCGCGGCAGTGGCGTCGAACGTCGTCAACAACCTGCCCGCGACGCTGATGCTGCTCGCCGCATTCGGCTCGTCCGCTCCCCCTGGTCTGCTTCTCGCGATGATCGTGGGCGTCAACCTCGGGCCGAACCTGACCTACGTGGGCTCGCTCGCGATCATGTTGTGGCGCAAGGTCGGCGCGGCACACGGCGAACCGGCGTCGTTGCGCACCTTCACCGTCCTCGGTCTGATCAGCACGCCGCTGACGATCCTCGGTGCCGTCGCCGCCCTCTGGCTCGCCCTACAGGTATGACGTGTCGTTGACGAGACGGACCGATGCACCGCCGTCGGGATAGAACTCGGCAATGCTGAGCGACGCGAGATCCAGATGCAGCCGGTACAGCAACGACGGCCCGACATCGAGAGCGAGCTGCAGCAGCATCTTGATCGGGGTCACGTGGCTGACCACCACGACCGTCGATCCCGCGTAGGACGCGACCAGCTTGTCGCGGGCCACGGTGACCCGCTCCAGGACGGTGTCGAAGCTTTCGCCTCCCGGTGCGGCGACCGAGGTGTCACCCCGCCACTTCTGGTGGACGTCCGGGTACTTCTCGAACGCCTCCTTGAACGTGAGGCCCTCCCAGTCACCGAAGTCGGTCTCGGTCAGTTCGTCCAACGTGGAGACCTCGAGACCTACCTTGCGTGCGAGCGCGCCTGCCGTCTGCTGCGCCCGGCCCAGCGGCGAGGCGACGATGGCCGCGATGTCGTCTCGCTGCGCGAGATGGGCGGCCGCTGCGGCCGCCTGACCCTCGCCGATCTCGGTCAGTGGCGGGTTTCCTCGGCCCGAGTAGCGACGCTCCACCGACAGTGGAGTCTGTCCGTGCCGCAGCAGAACCAGCCGCGTGGGCTCACCCGTCGCTCCGGTCCAGCCGGGTGCGGCCGGCTTGACGTCGCGGTCCTTCGGGGGCTCCAGTTCCCGACCGTCGGCCGCGGCATCCATCGCCTCGTTGGCCAACCTGTCCGCGTGCGAATTCTGGGCCCGGGGAATCCACTGGAACGTGACGTTGTCGAAACCGCGGACCAGGTCGGCGGCCTCACGGTTGAGCGGAATCATGTCCGGGTGCTTGACCTTCCAGCGCCCGGACATCTGCTCGACGACGAGCTTGGAATCCATCCGCACCTCGACCTCGCGCGCACCGACCTCGCCTGCAGCGGTCAATCCGGCGACGAGACCGCGGTACTCCGCGACGTTGTTGGTCGCGACGCCCAACGCGAGGCGCCGTTCGGCAAGGACTTCGGAGCGGTCGGCGGACAGCACCACCGCGCCGTACCCTGCCGGGCCCGGGTTTCCCCGCGATCCACCGTCTGCCTCGACGACAACCTTCACAGGCCGGATTCCTTGGTGCGCACCAGAATGGCATTGCATTCCGAGCATCGCACCAGCTCGTCGGCGGGCTTCGCCGCGATGCGTGAGATCTCGCCTCGATCGAGTTCGATCCGGCAGGCGCCGCAGCGTCGGGCCTGCAGTAGGGCGGCGCCGCGGCCGGTGAGAGCGCGTTGCTTCTCGTAAACCGCCAACAGCTCGTCCGGGAACGTGCTCGCCAATTCCGATCGCCGTGAGGTGGCGCGCTGCTCCGCGGAATCGACATCGGCCACGGCATCGTCTCGCCGACGTCCGGCGTCGACGAGCTCGTCCTCGATCTGGGTCAGCTGTGCACCGGCGTGGTTGTAGTCGGTCTCCGACGCCTCGCGCCTCTCCATGACCTCGAGCAATTCCTCTTCGAGGATTCCCTGCCGACGTTCGAGGCTGGCGAGTTCGTGCTGGAGCTCGGACATCTGTTTCGCCGCGACGGTGCCGCTTTCGAGGAGCGAGCGGTCGCGGTCTTCACGCTGGCGGACCGCGTCGACCTCGCCTTCGAGCTTCTTGATGTCACGATCGAGGTCGTCCATCGCCATCTGGACCGTGACGGCTGCGTCCTTGCGGGCGATGCGCTCGGCCTCGAGCTTCTCCACCTCGGCCTGCTCGGGAAGACTTTTACGACGATGCGAGATCTGCGTCAGCTCGGTGTCCACTGCGGCCAGTTCGAGAAGTGAGGCCTGCACTCGGGGATCGACATTCACGCGTGATGACTCCTGCGACTATGGAAGAAATATTCGGCCAAGCCTACCGGCTCCGATCGTCCACCGAACCCACTGTCCACGGATCGGTCCTGCGGGTACTCACGCGGCTGCTCCATCCCCCGTCGTCGCCGAACTCTGCGTCGACGATGCGTCGCGCCTGCTCGCACCACGGCCACTCCGACGCCCAGTGCGCGACATCGACCACGGGTGCGCCTCCCGCGCGAAGGTGCTCGTCGACGACGTGATGCCGCAGGTCCGAGGTCACGTACACGTCGGCTCCGAGGGATGTCACCGCACTCAGATAGCCGTCGCCCGCTCCCCCGCACAGCGCGACCGTCCGGATCTCGGCGTCGGGATCGCCTGCAGCCCGGACACCCCACACCGTCTCCGGCAACACGGCGCGCACTGTTCGTGTGAACTCGCGCAAGGTGGTGGGCCTGTCCAGCACCCCGATCCGTCCGAGGCCCGTGCAGCTCGGGAGCCTGACTTCCTCGAACACGTCGATCGCCGGTTCCTCGTAGGGGTGAGCTCGCGTCACGGCGTGCAGCATGTCCGCCCGCTTCGACGCAGGCGCCACCACCTCGATGCGGTCCTCGTCGACTTTCTCGAGCACACCGTGGTCGCCGATCGCCGGCGTCGAGCCGACGCCGGGAAGGAACTGGCCGAGCCCTCGGGTGCTCCAGCTGCAACGGCTGTAATTTCCGATGGCTCCGGCGCCTGCGTCGAACAGCGCGTCCCTGACGGCGTTGCCGTGCGACGTCGGAGTGAAGACGACCCACTTGTCCACTCGCGGTCCGTCGATTGGATCGAGGGGGCGCGTGTCGGTCACGCCGAGCGCATCCGCCAGGGCGTCGGACACGCCAGGGTTGGCGCTGTCGGCATTGGTATGCGCGGTGAACAGTGCGCACCCGGCCTTGACGAGACGGTGGATGAGGGCGCCCTTGGGTGTGTTCGCGGCGACGGTATCCACACCGCGGAGCAACAGTGGGTGGTGCACCACCAGCAGGTCGGCGCCCATGTCGATGGCTTCGGCGACGACCTCCTCGGTCGCGTCGACGGCGTAGAGAACAGTGCCGACGCGATCGGCCGGGTCACCGCACACCAACCCCACCGAATCCCAGCTCTCGGCGAGCCGCGGCGGGTAGTGCGCCTCGAGAACCGCAATGACGTCGGCGAGAAGGACAGTCATCGTTCACCTTTCGATAGTGCGTGCTGTGGCGGTGAATTCTTCGGCAGAGATTTCGTGAAGGCATCGACGAGGACGTCTACCTGCGCAGAAGGCCGAACAGCCACCCGGAGGTGGCCCGGCGCCAGGCCCGGGAAGGTGTCGCACCGTCGAACTGCGACACCGTGCTCACGTAGTCGCTGACGCACTCCTTCCGCGTCCGGAACGGACAGAAGCAGGAAGGGAGCGCGTGCCGGCCCGTGTACATCGATCCCGAGTGCGGTCAGGCGTCGTGTCATGTCCTCGCGCTCGGCAGCGATGACCGATGCCCTGGCTTCGGCCAACGCAACGGCGTCCGGCTCGCTGCACGCTTCGATGGCCTCGATCTGCAGACTTCCGAGCGGCCAGTGCGCCCGCCCGACGGTGAGTTCGGCGAGGACGTCCGGATGTCCGAGCGCGTATCCGCACCGCAGTCCGGCGAGCGCCCATGTCTTGGTGAGGCTGCGCAGCACCAGCACATCGTCGAGGGAGTCGGAGGCAACGGACTCGGCTTCACCGGGCACTGCGTCGGCGAACGCTTCGTCGACGACGACGATGCGTCCGGGGCGACGCAGACCCAGAATCGAGTGTCGCTCGTGCAGCATCGAGGTCGGGTTGGTCGGATTACCGACGATCACCATGTCTGCGCCCTCGGGAACCGCGGTCGGATCCAGCCGGAACGGCGGCGGCGACACCACATGTTCGACGGGTATGCCTGCTTGTCGCAACGCCAGTTCGGGCTCGGTGAACGACGGATGGATCAGCGCAGCCAGCCGTGGTTCCAGCCGCGGCAGCATGGCGAACCCCTCGGCACCCCCGGAGAGCAGCAGTACTTCCTCCGGGGCTCGGCCGTGTCTGCGTGCGACGGCGTCCCGGGCGCGCAGGTCGGCGTCGGCCGACGGGTAGGAGCCGAGCGAATTCAGCGATCGGCTCAGCCTTTCGCTGAGCCAACGAGGTGGGCCTGTTCCTTGGACGTTGACTGCGAAATCGACCAGTCCAGCTCCCACTTCGGCGTCACCGTGGTGGCGGAGAAGCGACATCGCGTCCAATTCTTCCCTGTCCTTTCGTTACCGACGAGCGTATCCCGCGCCTGCCGCGAGTGGAGCATGCGAAGGACCGGTCACCAACCGATATGGTTTTGTCATGACAAATCTCGATGCCGCGCGCAGTCCACGAGCCACGGTGGTGCTGTTCGACCTCGACGGCACGCTCACCGATTCCGCACCGGGCATCCTCGCGGGCTTTCGGCACGCACTCGCCGCGGTCGACGGGCCCGAGCCGACGGAAGAGCAACTCGCTCTGGTCATCGGGCCACCGTTGATCGACACCTTCGGCGCGATGGGGCTTCCCGACGACGTCGCGCAGAAGGCGCTTGCCGCATACTTCGAACGCTATGACGCCAAGGGCTGGGCGGAGAACACCGTTTTCGACGGTATCGAGCCGGTGTTGGCCGAGTTGAAGGATCGAGGAGTTCGGCTCGGAGTGGCCACGTCCAAGTCCGAGCGATTCGCGCACCGGATCCTGGACCATTTCGGACTGGCCGAGTACTTCGAGTTCATCGGAGGGGCGAGCAACGACGGCAGCCGCCGCGCCAAGCCCGACGTCATCGCGCATTCCCTGCAGAACCTGGGCATCACGGCCACCGAAGCATCGGACGGCGGCACCGAGGGTGTCCTCATGGTCGGTGACCGCGATCACGACGTGCACGGCGCCGCTCGATTCGGCATTCCGGCGATCTATGTGGACTGGGGGTACGGAATCGCGGGCGAGAACGACGAGGCCGCGTTCACCGTGACGACCATGGACGAGCTGGCGAAGGTGCTCGGTGACAACACGTAAACCAGCCCTCCATGTGACGTTCGTCTGCACCGGCAACATCTGCCGGTCCCCCATGGCGGAGAAGATCTTCGAGCAACACCTGCGGGAAGCGGGGCTGGACTCGGTACGGGTATCGAGTGCAGGTATCGACGGGTGGCACGAGGGCGAGGGCGCCGACCCACGCACCGTCGCCGAGCTCGATGCGCACGGTTACGACAGCGATCACGAAGCCGCACAGGTGAACGACGATCACCTCGGCGCCGACCTTCTCGTCGCTCTCGACACCGGTCACGTTCGCGAACTACTGCGTCTCGGTGCTCCCGCCGACCGGATCGCACTCCTCAGATCGTTCGACGACGATGCTGACGACGAGTCCGTCGCCGACCCGTACTATTCGTCCGACGACGCGTTCACCACGGTCCGCGAACAGATCGAATCCGCCATGCCCGGGCTGGTGAGTTGGACCGAGAACGCCGTCTCCGACGAGGCGTCGTAGATCGATGTCGGGCGAGCCGCTACCGTAGTTGTCGTGCGAAGGCTCCGATTTCTGCTGCGTCCGGGTTGGTTGGCGGTTGCTGCTGTCGTCGCCATGTTCGCGTACCTGTGCTTCACGGTCCTGGCGCCGTGGCAGCTCGGCAAGAACACGTCGACGTCGCACCGCAATGATCTGATCAATCGATCCGTGGACGCCGAGCCTGTCGCGCTCGGCGAACTCCTCACGCCCACGGGCTTCGCCGACGACGACGAATGGCGTCGTGTGGTCGCCACCGGGTCCTACGAATCGAACAAAGAAGTGCTGGTTCGATTGCGCAGCATTCGCGAGCAACCTGCATACGAGGTGATCACCCCGTTCCGCCTCGGCAGCGGGGAAACGATCCTCGTCAACCGCGGTTACGTGTTGCCGGTTCGGGGAACCGAGCCGCCGACCATCGAGCCGGCTCCGACAGGTGAGGTGACCCTCGACGCACGGATCAGACGAGCCGAGGGAACCTCACGCGAACCTATCGAAGAAGCCGGACACATCCAGGTCTACAACATCAACCCGGCCCAGATCGGGTCGGCTCTCGGCGTCACACCCGTTCAGGGATACCTGCAGCTCGACGACGGTCAACCCGGCGGTCTGGGCGTGATCGAACTTCCGCAGACCGATTCCGGCCCGTACCTGTCCTACGGCCTTCAATGGCTGGCGTTCGGAATCATGGCACCGCTCGGCCTCGCCTACTTCGTCCGAGCCGAGTGGCGTGAACGCCGCAAAGCAACGAACCGAGATCTCGCAGATCCCGCGGACGACGTCCAGCCGGTGTCCGCGCAGGACGCTCCCGAGGTCAGCACTCCGTCGGAGGCCACAGGTTCCGATTCCGCCGAGCCGGATTCGGAGCCCGAGTTCACACTGCCGACGCGTCGGGAACGCAAGTCTCGCGCCAAGTCCGCATCATCGACGCACACCGCGCAGGATGCCCGCCTGGCCGATCGCTACGGCAAGGGCCGCTGACGCAGCTGTCGCACCGATCTGGACCAGTGTGGACAATCGTGCCGCGCGCTGTAGGTCCGCAGGTAGCGGACGTCTGCCGTCGCCGAGCGTCGGGCGGATCTCGACACCGTGGGTGTATTCGGTTCGCCCGCCCACACTGATACCGAGTGCGCCTGCTGCCGTGGCTTCTGCCACGCCCGCGTTCGGGCTCGGGTGACGCGAGGCGTCCAACCGCCAGGCCCGCACCGCGTCGGCAGAGCGTCCGCCGACAAGTGGAGCGAGAACTGCCGTCATCACCCCGGTCACTCGCGCAGGTACGAGGTTGATCACGTCGTCGAGGCGCGCGGCGAACCACCCGAACCGCTGATACCGCGGCGAGCGATAGCCGATCATCGCATCCAGTGTGTTGACCGCGCGGTACCCGAGGATCCCGGGCACTCCGGCGACCGCACCCCAGAAGACCACTGCCACAGTCGCATCCGACGTGTTCTCGGCCACGGACTCGACCGAGGCACGCGTGAGACCGTCCGAGTCGAGGACACGGGGATCACGCCCGCACAGTGATGGAAGCAGTGCCCGTGCCTGATCGATCCGGTCGTGGCGGAGGTGCTCGGACATCACGGAACCCGTCCGTGCCAACGATGTTCCGCCCAGCGCGGTCCATGTCGCCATGGCTGTCAACGCGATGTCCGCGACTACGCCACGCCGGGCAGCAGCCCTCGTCGCCACCGACCCGGCAGCAACGACGGCACCCAGCAGAAGGGATGTGTGGACGGCACCGGCTGCTCGGGCGTCGCGATAGGTGTGCCGTTCGAGCGCCGCTGCAGCACTACCGAACCCGGCGACCGGGTGATACCGACGAGGGTCGGCCAGCGCCAGGTCGATACCGAATCCGAGCACCAAGCCCGCAGCGCGGCTGTCCCATCGCGTCCAGCGGAAGGTCATGGAAGCGACGGTAGCGAAGCTGAGGATCGATCGGCGCGCCCGGGTGCAGGGATCGTCAGGCCCAGCGCGACTTGTACACGCTCGCCATCTGACGGTTGTTGAACTCGAGATCGCGACCCGAGTGAAGCATCGCAGCTGCGATGCCGACGAAACCGACCGTTGCCATCAAGATCATTGCCATGGTGTCCCCCAAGGATCGCCGAGAGAGCCCGCTGTCGGGCCCTGATGATCTTGATTGTTACCGACGGGTACAGATAAGAAAATGCAGATGAGGGGGCCGTCACATGTGTCAACGGTCACCGAACACAACCGGGGCTAGGATCGACCACATGACCGTAGAAGGCGGATTCCCGAGCGAGTCCACACCAGCAGCGACCACCACGGGACGACCGAGTTGGATCAACAAGGCGATCGTCGTTGCGGTCGCGGTGGTCGCGCTCGTGATCGCCTACCTCGTCCTGTCCGCGTTCCTCCCGAGATGGTGGAGCATCAGGGTTGCCAACCTGTCGGATCAGGCGTTCAGCAAAGGCATCTTCTGGGGCCTGGTCTTCGGGATCCTGTCGACCCTTGTGCCGCTGCTGTTCTTCACCGCGGCGTGGCGAGTCAGAAAGAAGCGTGGCGGCAAGGTCACCGCGATCGTCTCGATCGTTCTGGCCGTCGCCGCTGCTGTCCCGAACCTGCTGACACTGTCCATCGTGCTCGGAAGCAGCAATGCTGCACACGCAGGAGAGCGCACCCTCGACACCGAGGCTCCGGGCTTCCGCGGAGCCACCGCACTCGGCGCGATCATCGCCGTCGTACTGTTCGCTGCCTTGGTGTTCCTGATCGTTCGCGGACGCAGGCGTCGCGCGCAGAAGCGAAGTGCAGCCCAGGCTCCATCGCCTCAGGGCTGACCCCGACCGGTCAGGGCACTACGGGCGCTTTTCCACCGTCGTAGGGCTCGACGGTGACTTGCTCTTCGGGGGTCAGGGACACAACGGCTGGACCGGCTTCCTCGGTCACCGTGAGCACCACCGACAAGCCCTCCTGCGCGACGGACTCGATCCGCCCGCGCTGCTCTCCGGTGTCGTCCACGAGTGCGTAATCTCCGACCAGAACCAGCAACTCCTCGGCGGACAGTGTGCGGCGGCCACCGAAATCTTCCACAGTCATGACTACACCGTAGGCGAAGCGACGCGGTGCGCGCCGCTGTGTCACTCGTGCCCGGGTGGAGGATCGGTGACCAGCACGTCGTCGATCGGCAGATGCAACGCCAGTTCCACCCTCCGCTCGTCCCAGCTGGGATACGCGGGGCGAATCCATACGCGGGTGTCGTCGAGCTGAACCAGCAGGAACCGTCGCCAGGTCCAGGTCTCGACCGGATCGAGGAGGTCCGTGTGAGCGAGCACCGGCACGGGCGCGCGGCCCCACACCGGCTTGGACAACGACGAAAGGCCTTGCTCCATCAGTACATCGGCGGCGTCGTCGACGGGGAGGCTCTGTGCGAGAAGGTGGCCGACGGGATTGACGGCGTCGACACAGCTCTCGTCGTAGTCCTCCGAGACCGTCCAGCCCACGATCTCACCGTCGGACGGACGCCTCACCGGAAGTCGGCTGCGCCACCGCGTGATATCCACTGCAACCACCTTACCGACCGCCTACTCACCACAGATGCGTGTGATGAACCAGCGCATCGATCACGAGGACCGAGCCGATCACCGCGAACACCACTCGCACGGCCGCGGGGCCATACGCCGTCAGAGCGCGCACCACGGATCGATAGCGTCGGCGAGCAGACGGACTGCGCCCCATCGACAATGCGAGGACCGCCGCCGGAATACCTGGCGCGAGGAGGCAATAGAGCACGATGACGACGGGCCACGCAGCCGGCAACGGGTCGGACGCGGATATCATCGCGAGGCCGGCCAGATACGGTACGGCAGTAGGAGCCTGGACGATTCCGATGGCAAATCCCGTCGTCGCCAGGAGCGGCGCACTTGCCCGGAACCGAGCCGTCCACGCCGGCGGCGGACGCGAGGATCGCGGCACACACGCCAGAACGATCAAGGTGGCACCGACCGCAGCCTCGCCCCAGTACCGAACGGTCAGGGTGAGCTCGAAATCGACGATGCGGGAGAGAAAATCTATCCCGAGCACTGCCAGTATTCCGAAGGCAGTCGTGGCGGCGAAGACTCCGCCGAGAAAAGCCGATCCGGTTCGAAGCGGTGAACGCCTGCGCATCCGGGCGTCGTACGCGATCGCTGCGGTCAGACCGATCAGAAGAACGTCCAGGGAATCGAGAATTGCAAACCCGGTCAGCGCAGCGAACAACGTGATCATGTCGGTCTCAGCCTATACACGCTCACCCGTCGGATCGGAGATGAGGCGCGTCCGCCACGACGGCACGAAGCAGTTCGTCGACGGCTTTGACTCTCGCCAGCCCGGCCAGTTCCCGCGGTACCGCGACCCAGTAGGTCCGGTCGATCGAGAATTGTTCTCCGGCCACGCGAACGAGCGTGTCGTCGGGTTCCCCGATGTAGCTGGGCAGCGGCGCGATTCCTAGACCGCTCCGCGCGGCGAGCCAGTGACCGGTGATGTTGTTGGTCTGAATCTGCGCCCGTCCGTCGGTCAGAAACGAATCGAGTATCCGCAGCGGAGCCACATCGAGGAGGGCGCCGACGTACCAGATGAGCGTGTGTTCTCGCAGATCGTCGCTCGTGAGGATTCTCGGATGGGTCTGCAGGTACTCCTCGGTCGCGTACAGAAACAACGAGTACGTCGCGAGCTTCCGATACACGACGAACCGCGGCGACGGCTGTTCCAACGTGATCGCGACGTCGAATTCCCTTGTGTTCAAGGTCTTGTGCTCCGTCGCCGTGACCAGTTCGACGTCGAGGTCGGGATGCTTCCGGCGCAGCGTGGTGAGGTTGGGCGTCAACACGAATGCCCCGAATCCGTCCGGTGCGGCGATACGAACCGATCCGCTGAGCGAGCCGACGCTGGACGTCTGATCCTCGAATGCAGCGATCAAGGTCGACTCGACGGATTCCGCGTACCCGACCAGTCGTCGGCCGGCTTCGGTAAGACGCCATCCCGCAGGAGTGCGATCGAACAGTCTCTGACCGACCGATTTTTCGAGGCTCGTGATCCGTCGACCGACGGTGGTGTGGTCGACCCCCAGCGCCTTTGCGGCCTCGTTGAGGCGGCCGTGACGGGACACTTCGAGGAAGTAGAGCAGGTGGTCGGCAGTGAACACGCGACGAGGCTATCAGTCCCGTGCATTTTTGCACGCGTCGCTGCAATATTGGCCTTTGACTAGCGCAAACTTGCGAGACAAGGTGGATGTCACAACGCCGAGACGAAGGAACCTTTCGTGAGCACAATTTCGCACTGGTACGACAACAAGCCGTTCGCTGGTACCTCCACCACCACCGCACCGGTCACCAACCCCGCCACCGGCGAAGTCACCGGCCAGCTCGCACTCGCCAACCTCGACGACGCACGCACCGTCATCGACGCCGCCGCAGCCGCCTTCCCCGCCTGGCGCGACACCTCCCTCGCC
>NZ_NPFY01000033.1 GCF_002259415.1 Rhodococcus sp. 14-2470-1b | reverse complement strand
ATCGGTATGACAGACCCCACACGCGGCGATCCTCACCACGACATCGTTGGGACCAGGATCAGGAATAGTGACCTGCTCGATCGAGACCGGCTCACCCTTGGCCTTGGCAACGACAGCACGCACAGTTTGCGGCATCGAATCTCCTTCTTGGTTCTTGTGCGTCCGAATATAGCTGTGCATCTACGCTTTTCAGCTGGACAAGGCATCCCGGAGAGCCTTGGCGGCAGCAGCAGGATCCTCGGCGCTGTAGATCGAGCCACCCGCAACAGCGATCTCGGCGCCGGAATCACGAACTGCGACGATGGTGTCGACCTTGACGCCACCGGCGATGGAGAACGGAACGCCCGCGATCTTGCCGTCGTCGAGCAATGCCTGAATCGAGTAGCCCGGTTGCGCTTGCTCGTCGAGACCCGCGTGTAGTTCGACGAACGCGACCCCGAGCTTCGAGAGTTCACGTGCCCGCTCGACGCGGTCCACGACACCGATCAGGTCGGCGGCAACCTTCTTGCCGTGCTTGGTGCCGGCTTCGACTGCGCCTTTAACTGTTGCGTCACCTGCAGATCCGAGCACTGTGACGATGTCTGCTCCTGCTGCGAATGCGATGTCTGCTTCCAAAAAGCCCGCATCGGCGGTCTTGAGGTCGGCAAAAACTTCCTTGTCCGGGTGTGCGGCCTTGATGGCGCTGATGACGCGCAGACCTTCACTCTTGATGAGCGGGGTGCCGAGTTCGATGATATCGACGTACGGTGCCACTTTGTTGGTCAGCGAGAGTGCGTCAGCGGTGGTGAGTAGATCCAACGCAACCTGAAGCTTTGTCATGATGATTCCTTCTGAGAGAGTTGATATTCGGGTTTCGAGCACTTCATCCGATGGTCGCGTGGCGAGCCCACAATGTTTCCGCGGTTTGCCCGCTCTCGACCCACATGGAATGGAAGAGTGCATCGAATGCGAGGAGCACGGATTGTTCGAACAGGCTGCCCGCGTACTGAGTCGTGACAGTGCCACTTCGGTCCAGTTTGTCGGCGGCTTCGATGGTCAGTACGAGGGTGGATGTGTCTGCCAGGAGGGAATCGGCTGCCGTGGTCACAGCGATCACAGATGCACCGACGTCGAGTGCGGTGCGAGCCGCGGCGACAACCGTCGTCGTCGTACCAGAGCCGGATACCGCAATGACCACGTCACCCTGCGCGACGGCAGGTGCAGTGGACTCTCCGGCAACATGGACAGTCAGCCCGAGGTGCATGAGTCTCATGGCGGCCATCTCCGAGGCCAACCTGCTTCGTCCGTTTCCGATGACGAAAACTGCTGTGGCATCACCGATGATTCGAGCAGCACTGCGCCAGGCGGCGTCATCGAGTTGGGCCAGTACTCGGGCGTTCTCGTCGAGTACACGTGTACGTGCCGCCGAGAACGTCTGTGCGAATTCGCTTGTCGTCGATCCCATCGAGAACCTTTCCGTGTGTGTACGACTCCAGGTTGCCCCTACGCACCGTCGGAAGAACTCCGCATTATGGCCAGACCTCACTGATCGAATGGCCAGTACTCGGCCAGTGGCCTAGTACTAAGCTCGTGTCATGGCAACACCCTCGACGCCGATCGACTCCGCTGCGACGGAGTTGTTCAGAACCGTTCGCGACGTCGTGTCCGGACCCCTGGTCGAGATCGCCTCACGGTTTTCCGCATGGGTGGGCACCGACTACCCTCATTCGGCCCTGATCATCTTCACCAGGGAATGCACCGGGCGACCCAGGAAAGTCAGTGGCGATCCGACCATCGTCGACAGCACCACGATTGCCGAACTCGATGCGATCAAAGAGTCGCTTTCACCGGAGCAGCCTTCGATGGACAACAGCGCTGCACTGGGAGGCGAGCTGCGCCGGATCGCCGCGCTGCTCGACGACGCGACCGGAACATTGCTGGTACTGGTTCCGAGACCGTCTGCACAGAGATTCGACATCCATTCGCGAACCGGCGCCGCGTTCGGCTTGGTGGCTACAGCGATCCAACAGCAAGTGATCCAAGCGTCGCCCGCCTATCTTGCTGAATCACTGGCGGCGTCCAGCGAACGTGCACGAGCGATTTCCGAAATGGTCGATGTGCAGGCGGGGACATTGACATCACTGCTGGCAACCCTGCGATCTAACGATCTCGACGATCGACGGGCCAGGGAGACAGCAAGTCTCACAGCGTCGGCTGCTCTGATCGGACTCCGGTCGACGGAGGAGTCCAATCGAGAACTCGCCCAGGAAGCTGTGACCACGGCGTTCGCGCGGCTGCGTGGCGAGCTAGGTCCACTGCTCGATCAGCAGTCCATAGCCGTCGAGTACGTCGATCCTCCCGCCGACGGTCGGCCGGTGCCTGGGGAGGTCGCGCGCGCCGCACGCGCCGCGGTGAGAACTGTCGCGCTGGCCTACGCCGCACAGCCGGACATACGCCGAATCCGCATTGCCTGGGACTGCGACGGCACAAATCTCCTTCTCGAATTACGCGACGACGGAGGCGGTTCGGTCGATCTCGACGCCCTGTCGTTACAGCTCACGGGCAGGGTACAGACGCTGCGCGGAGAGATCTCGTTCGAATCGACCCCCGGGTGGGGTTCGCGCGTGAAAATCACCTTGCCCCTGGACCCGCCGGCGTCGTTACCGGACGAACAGCTGTTGGCAAATCTGAACGCGCGCGAACTCCAGGTGCTCGGCCATCTGGCAATCGGTAGGCGCAACAAGGCCATCGCGGCTGAGTTGGCACTGAGCGAAAGCACCGTGAAGTTCTACGTCGCAAGCATTTTGAAGAAGCTCGACGTGAGTACCCGCGGTGAGGCCGGTGCCCTGGGGTTGGAGGCTGGTGTCAAAGCTGATCTTCGATGACCGGTGTGCTCGCTAGGTAGCGAAATCCAATGAACCGAGGGTATCGACGCGAAGCGAATACGTGTGACCGGTGCGTAGGGTGACAGCGTCGGTCATCGCACCGGCGAGCACTAACGATCCTGCCGCAAGCACATTGCCGCACGCTGCCACGTGCTCTGCGAGTAGCACCAAGGACCGCAGCGGATCGCCCAGAACGGCTGACCCCGCAGCCTCGTGCACGACCGCTCCGTCCACTTCCACGGCACAGCTGAGCGACGCAAGTGCACCGATGCGGTCGAGTCGGTGCGGTGGGCCGAGGAGCACTCCAGCAGCACTCGTGTTGTCGGCAATCACGTCACCGAGACCGAACCGATAATCGGTGAAGCGGGAGTCGAGAATCTCGGCCCCGACAGTCACTGAGTCCACGAGCATCGCGGCCTCGTCCAGGGTGATCGGCGCCGAGATGTCCTGGGCGGTCACGAATACAATCTCCGGCTCGATGCGCGGCTGCACCCAACGGTGCAGTTCGCGTGTCACTCGAGCTGCCTCGAACAGCATCGCGTCTGTCAGGAACCCGACGATCGGCGTGTCCACGCCCATTCTTCGTTGCTTCGCTCGGCTGGTCAATCCGAGCTTCGCGCCGATCGTTCGCTCGCCGTCTGCCACTCGGCTCCGGTGATCCTCGTCTTGTACTGCGTAGCCCCAATCCTCGGTCAGGCCGGACTCCGTATCGCTGAACGGTTCTACGGTGTGGCCGGACAACCGTGCAGCCGCGAGAATTCGAGCGGCGTTCGCTGCCGCAATCACGCGTCGGCCCCGGCTGCATTGAATGCGAGTCCACTGGATGCAGCACCGTTCGTTGCAAAGACGTAGCTGGCCTCGACGATCTGACCGATCAGCTGAACCTCGTCCTCGTCACGGGGTCCGTAGACCATCACGAAACCGACAGCGAGACGTGTCCCGGCCCACGGATGCATCCGTCCACGTCCGTGAGCGACCAGATCCGCGGCCTGGTCGGCAGGAAGTACGAGATGCAACGAGCCGTCGTACGACGGATGCAGATGCGCGAACTCGCGCGCGGAGGGCACCAGAAAGTTCTCACTGACTGCTGCCCCATCTGCAATCGTCAACGCGCGGGCTCCCGGTACCGAGATGTGCGAGGGACCCACTGCCACACCAGGGAGCACCGCGATGTCGTGCAACAGTCTCTCCTGTAGCGCTGCCGGTGCTGTTTCGGAGAGCTGCTGCTGCGGAATCGACCACGACACGCGTGGATGGCCGCCGCGACGCGCAGACAGTCGTCCACCCGTCACCGTCGGCCAGTCGACATCACTTCGCGGTCCCGGTGTCGGCACCGGTCGACTCGCGATGAAGTGCACTCTGGATGCGATCCACTCCCCCAAAGCCGACACGATCGGGGCGCTCAGTCCATGACCACCCGGGTCGCGATGAGCATCGGCGGGGGCACCCGATTCACTGGTCACGTACTCCCACGTTCGCGAGAGCAACTCAGCCGGAATGACTCGATCGTCGTCGCCCTGTGCGATGAAGATCGGGAGGTGGGCCAGACGGCCCGCGTCGACCGGGACACCCGCGTCGAACGGGAGCGTGCCGTAAAGGATTGCCGCGCCGGCGTAACGGGCAGGGTCATCCAGAGCAAGTCCACCCGCGAACGCCGCACCGCCGCTGAAGCCCACAAGTATCACCGGTCGGCCGGCGGACGAAACGGAGTCCAACCAGCTCCGAAACCATGCCATCGTCGATTCGAGGGAACTGGCGATCGGTCGCCCGATTCCGCGGTTGGCGAACCACGCGAACCCACCCCCTTCGGCGATCGGTGCTCGAACTGCCACATATCGTGGGCCGATCGGCAAGTGCGGGGCGATCGAGATGATGTCTTCATCGTTGGATCCGCGGCCGTGCAGCAGAACTACGAGTGGAGCGTTGTCGTCGGTCGAACCGTAGGTCGAGGTGACGGGATCGGTGTGCTCGTTCATGGGGGTGTCGCTCTCGTCAGTAGGTTTCGGTCACGCAGTGAGGCCGAAGCCGCCTGTCCACGAGATTTTCTCGCGTGCAGCCAGTGTCATCTGCAGAAACCCGACGCTCTCGAGCTCACGCGCACGAGCGAGTGAACCGGCGTCGACGGCCACGAGGCCTGCAGATTCGACGACCTGCGCCAGCGCCGACTTGGCGTCCTCGTTGTCGCCTGCAATCAGCACAGACGTCGGCGCTTGCCCCAGAGTTCCGTCGACGAGGGTGCTTGCGAAGTTCGTGTTGAAAGCCTTGACCACATGGGCGTTCGGGAGCGCTCCAGCGATCTTCGCCGTCGCGGAACTATCAGCCGGAACGGTCAAGGAGTCGAAAGTCTCGAAGTTCACCGGGTTCGTGATGTCGACGACGACTCGGCCCGCGAGCGAGTCGCCACGCTCGGCGATGACGTCATCGAGCGCCGAAAACGGCAGTGCTAATACGACGATGTCTCCGGACACCGGCGTTGCCGCGTCTGTGCGCGTCAGCTCCTGAACCGAGTGACCGCCCTTGGCCGCCAGCTCTCCGATTGCCTTGCCCATGTTGCCGGTTCCGATGATGGACACAGTTGCCATGACGAACTCCTGAGAAACGATTCGGTTGGTTGATGCTTCAACCTTGCGCCCTTTTTGTTGTAGCGTCAAGTAAAAGAGGTACGGTGTGACCATGGACACCAACTGGCTGAACGAGATGGAGCGTGCAGCGTGGTTGCGACTCCTCGCTGTCGTGGAGTTGCTACCCGGGGTTCTGGAACAGCAGTTGCGTCGAGACGCGGGGCTGTCCCACTTCGAGTACTTCGTCCTCACGCGGTTGTCCGAGGCAGACGACCGTACGTTGCGCATGAATGTTCTCGCCCGGCGGACGAATTCGACCTTGGCGCGCCTGTCGCACGTGGTACGACGGCTGGAGACGCACGATCTGATACAACGACGCCCGTGCCCTACCGACGGGCGCGCCACGAACGCCACTCTGACCGAGAAAGGTTGGCACGCAGTCGAGTCGGCCGCACCGGACCACCTCGCTGCAGTCCGCCGCAACGTCGTCGACGCCCTCACCGCAGAACAGCTCCTGCAGCTCCGAGACATCTGCGATGTCCTGCTACCGCATCTGGACCGATCCGGCAGCTTGACCGACCTGTACGACGACCCGCACTAAGCCGACAATTCTCTGCGGCGCATACGCCACCGCGTCCATTTCATCGACAGCACCATCAACCGAGGAACGACGAAGTACGCCGACGTGGGAACCACGATGGCCGTCAAGAGAAGGGCTCTGAACCAGGTGGGCCACGCCCCTGTGATCGGACCGAGAAATGCCATGCCGGACATACCAAGGGTGACGAGGGGGAAGATCGAAATCCAGGTCAGCAGAACCCTGACATGAATCGACGGGGCTCCGGTCGACGCGATCGTCGCCTGTCGGGCGTCACCGACCGGACGCCGTTGTGCTCTCGGCTGAGCGAGATGTTCCAAAACTGCGGAGGCAACCGCGAGCGACTCCATGCAACCGACCTTCCATCTCCAACTGAACAGTTGGAGATGAGCGTATGCCCGGTCGCGTCGAATCTCCAACCGAACAGTTGGAGATGGACTAGAGTGAGCCCGTGGCGTGGGACATCGAAGGTACGAAGCGTTCGTTGCTCGAGGCCGGCACCGGAGAGTTTGCAACACACGGCCTTGCCGGTGCTCGCGTGGATCGCATCGCCTCCGCGGCCGGAATCAGCAAGGAACGCATCTACCAATACTTCGGTAACAAGCAAGCACTCTTCAGCGCCGTACTGAACAAGGAGCTGTCGACGTCGCTCACCGCGGTTGCAATCACCGGACACGGCCCCTCAGCCCTGGCCGATTACGCACGCAGGCGATTCGATTACCAGCGCGCAAATCCATCTTTGACGAGACTGCTGTTCTGGGAAGGTTTGGAACGAGAGCCCTTCCACGCGGACGAATCTCGCCGTGAACACGCCCGAAACCTCGTCGGTGAGGCTCGCGCGGCAGTCCCCGAACTGTCGGAAGCCGACGCCCAAGAGATCCTGATCACCATCATCACCCTGGTCGACGGCTGGGTAGCTCTGCAGGCCACGGACCGGCAGATCGCCGGCCTCCCTTCGGACGAGAACGCACGAGCAGAACGCCGACGCGAGTTCATCGTGGAGGCCGTTCGATCGGTCACATCGACACTTGTGGGCCGGAAACCGCGGTAGTGCACAGACGCGCGCCGGGCACGTTGCGTCCCTGTGTTCGTCTCAGCCGCGTCGAGCCAGAATTCGCTGCGCGACGGTGCAATCCGCCGATCGAGACGTTCGGGGCACATGGCTGCGCGCTCCGAGCAAGCCCTGAGCGATGTCTTCGCGGACTATACTCGGGCAGTGCGAAAGGTCATCGGTGTCTCGAACCTGGATCTCAACCTGCTGGTCTCGCTCGACGCGCTCCTCCAGCACAAGAGTGTGACCAAGGCGGCTGGGCAGCTCGGCTCGAGTCAACCCACGCTGTCGGCGGCACTGGCACGCCTGCGTAGGCATTTCAACGACGAGCTGTTGTACCGCGTCGGAAACGAGTACCACCTCACGCCACTGGCGGCCGAGCTACGCCAACGTGCCAGGCTGGCTCTCGACGGTGTCGAACGTGTGTTTTCAGCTCAGCCGGAATTCGATCCGGCCGAGTCGCTACGCGAGTTCGATGTCCTGGTAAGCGATTACGGCATAACGGTTCTCGGAGACACTCTTGCGAGACTGTTCACCGAGGCTGCACCGCACGCCCGCCTACGCTTTCGACCCACCAGTCCGGATTCGGTCGCGCGCGCCGATCAAACGCTCGTCGGAACAGACCTCATGCTCGTACCGCACGGATTCGTCACCGATCTACCCCACCAGGATCTGTATCGGGACCGCTGGGTCATGGTGGTCTCGTCGGACAACGACACCATCGGGGCCGAGGCCACCGTGGAGGACTTGAAGACATCACCCTGGGTCGTGGTTTTTCATGGAAACTCCGCCGCCACCCCGGCCGACCGCCAGCTACGGATGCTAGGAATCGAACCGCAGGTACAGATCGTCACCGAGAGCTTCCTCACCGTCCCCAACCTCGTTGCAGGCAGCAATCGCATAGCGTTACTTCAGGAGCAATTGGTCAAACTGCTCCCCCTCAATTCAGGTCTACGGACGATGCAGTGCCCGGTCGAGGTCGGAGAGCTGGTCGAAGCCATGTGGTGGCACCCCGTCTACAACCGCGACCCGGAGCACATCTTTCTCCGTGAGATCGTTCTTCGGGCCGCGGAACTGGCCACTCGCGAACTGAAATGACGGTACGAAAGCCTACTTCACCGCGATCGGATTGACCGGTGCTCCGACGGCGCCGGTCACCGGGATGGGAGCAGCGGTGAGGAAGAACTCGAACACACCGTCGGTAGCGCAATCGGCACTCAACTCGTCGAGATCCCACATCTCACCGAGAAACAAGCCGATGTTGGGAATCGCAACCTGATGCAACGGCTGAAACGCCACGTCGAACTCGTTGGGTCGAACCTCGAAGCCCCACGTGTCGGTCGCTACAGCCGCGATCTCACTGTCGTGCAGCCAGTCGGCTGTGGTGAAGGACAGGCCGGGAGCTGCCCCGCCCGCATACTCTCCCCAGCCCTCGCGGCGTACACGACTGAGTTGTCCGGTACGCACCAACACGAGGTCGCCGCGCCTTACTTCAGCGGTGACACCCTGCGCCGAGATGGTGGACTTCAGATGTTCCGTCGTGATGGCGAAGCCATCCGGTAACTCACCGTCCTCACCGAATTGCCTACCCACATCGAGAAGAACACCACGTCCGACTATTCCGTTCGCCACGGTCTCTATGCCGGTAACTCCATCTCCCAGGCTGGTTACGACTGAATCCGCGGGTCGTCCGTTCCACGCAATTCCGTGGTCGAAAATGTGTCCGAGCCCGTCCCATTGCGTCGAACACTGAAGCGGCATGGACACTACATCGTCCGCGCCACCGAGACCGTGTGGAAACCCCTGGATACCCGCGACTGCATCGGTGCCGGTGTCGAGCATCGTATGAACTGGATTCGTTCGCCGTCGCCAACCCTTCTGCGGACCGTCCATATCGAAACTCTGCGACAGCGAGAACGAGACACCCCGCTTGATCAGAGAGCCTGCTGCAGCGCGTAGTTCGTCGGTGACGTAGTTCATGGTGCCGCGAACGTCATCTTCACCCCACTTCCCCCAATTTCGATTGCGCTCAGCAGCTTTCGCAATCTCACCCTCGGGGTCACTACGATCCAGAACGAAAACGCGGTCGGTGCTGGTCATTCGGTGATCCTCTCGGAACGAACTCGTGCGTGGTCGACGATCCGGGCGGGAGGCACAACTGGAACTCGTCGGCTCTCACCGACAGTGTTGGTCAACGTTCCGATACCTTCGACGGTCATCGTCACGATGTCTCCGTGGTGCAGGGGCGGAGGAGATTTCTCTCCACGTCGACCCCACAGCTCGGCAAGACAACCCCCGTTGCCCATGGTTCCGCTGCCCAGTACATCGCCGGGGTGGACCCAGGAGTCGCGCGACGCGTAAGCAACGAGCGAGTCGAAACTCCAACCCATGTTGGCCAACGAATCGTGTCCCGCGCGCTCACCGTTCACGTCTACCGAGCACGAAAGCTCGAGAAACCCGTCTCGATCTCGTCGGTCGGTGAACTCGTCCGCAGTCACGATCCAAGGGCCGAGCGTACTGGCGAAGTCCTTGCCCTTCGCCGGTCCGAGGCCTACTTGCATCTCTCGTCTCTGCACGTCCCTCGCAGACCAATCGTTGAAGATGGTGTAGCCGAATATGTGGTTGCCTGCCTCCTCGACCGACACGCTCGACCCGGATCTACCTATCACGGCAGCCACCTCCAACTCGAAGTCCAGTTCTCGACATGCGGCTGGAGGGCTGATCGTCGAGCCCGAACCGGTCACCGTGTACGGGTTGGTGAAATAGAACCGAGGTGCCTCGTACCACGCCTCGCCGACACCGCCCTCGCCGGACATGCTGCGTCGTACGCCCTCGACGTGCTCTTCGAATGCGACGAAGTCGCGGATCGTTCTCGGCTGCAACGGCGCTCGAAGACTGACCTCGCTCAGGTCCGTCGACGGGCCACCGAGTGCGCGCGAACCGATCTCGAGCGCACGATCCAGACCTCCGTCCAGAAGCGACTGGACGGATTCGTCGATCTGATGCACGCGGTCTGCGTGCACCACGCCGGTCGCTATCCGGCCTCCGAGTTCGTACGTTGCGAACCTCATACCGGCGGCGCCACGAACAGACCCTTGTCCGGGTCGTTGAAGGATCTCTGTGCCACGAACTCGTTCATGGCGTTGGCGGTACCCCACTGATCGGACACCTCGGGAGCCGAGAAATCGAGAAGATGAGGATGCCAGGTGTCTTCGTCGAGGACTTCCAGTTCGGTGGTGTATTCCATCGTGTTGCCATTGGGGTCCAGGAAATACGAGAAGGTGTTGTTTCCGGCTTTGTGGCGCCCCGGACCCCAGATCTTCTCGACGCCGGCCCGCAGCATTCGACCGGTCCCACGCATGTACTCGTCGATACCCCTCAGCTCGAACGACGCATGATGCAACGAGACGTGCGGTCCGCGCGCGATCGCCATGCTGTGGTGCTGCGCGTTGGTGCGCAGGAACCACATCATTTCGCCCATTCGCGGGTGCATGAGGGTATCCGACAATTTGAACCCGAACCACTTGTCGTAGAACGCAACCGTCGCCTCGGGGTTCGGAGAATTGAGCACGACATGCGAAAGCTTGACAGGGATCGACTCACCCTCCTCGACCTTCCGGTGCTGTCGCACAGCCACATCGGCAGATACCTCCACCGTGCGACCGTCGATGTCGAAAAATCTGAATCCGTATCCACCGCCCATCGTGTGCAGTGTTCCCGGTTCGTCGACCAGCTGAACACCACCGACCGCCAACTTTTCGGCCAGACTGTCCACCGCAACGGCGTCGGCGACACCGTAGGACACCAGATCCAGTCGCTTCTCAGCACTGTTTCGGATGCGAACTACGTACTGCTCCGGCGATCCCTCTGCTGCGAGATAGGTGATGTCTCCGTCGGTTCCGACATTCGTCAATCCCCACTGGTTGGTGTAGAACTCCAGCTGCTGCTGGTAATCGGGCACCGCGAGATCCACATGCCGTAGGTGCGTGAACGCGTAGTCGTTCATGAGTCAGCTCCTCTCGAGATCGGTGACAGCCCGAGGCGAGCGGCATTGTCACCGAGAACGGATAGTGTTGTGCGCTCCGACAAGGCTGCCGCGCGTACTTCGGCGACTGGATCCACGGTGCCCATGTCGAACGGATAGTCGGAACCGAGCACGACCGAGTCTGGTCCGACCGCGTCGATCAGAGTTCGAAGTGCGGCGGGGCCGTGCACCAACGAATCGAATGTGACTCGCGGCAGATAGCTGCTGGGTCGGTCGACGCAACGGCGCGCTTCCGGACGCACTGCCCACGCGTGGTCCGAACGACCGACGTACGTGGGTAGATACCCGCCACCGTGCGCAGCGATCAACTTCAACGTTGGATGACGATCGAGTACACCGGCGAAGATGATGTGTGACAACGCTACGGCGTTCTCTACTGGTTGCCCCACCGTGTTGGACAGATAGAAACGATCGAGCCTCTCGTCGAGCGAGCACCCGAAGGGATGAAGAAACACCACCGCGCCCAGCTCGGCTGCTCGCGCCCAGAACGGTTCGAGTCGGACATCCGACAGCTCTACCCCGGGTGCGAAGGACGAGATCTCCACGCCGGCCAATCCGCACGTGACGACGGCGTCGTTCAAAGCCCTCACCATGTCCTCGGGATGCTGCAGGGCGACCAAGCCGAGCCCGACAAGCCGACTGGGCTCCTCGGCGACCAGTGCTGCGATTCCCCGGTTGGCGCTCGCCGTCACGATTTCGGCCAACGTGCGGTCCGCCCAGTAGTGGTATTGCGAGGGTGACGGGGACACGACCTGAACGTCGATACCGGCTCGGTCCATGTCGGTCAGCCGTCGATCGAGATCGGTCAGTTGAGCGGCACGACGCGCGACCATGTCTCGGGACACGGCCTGTGACTCCGCCCCGTTTCGTACTCGGTCGAGTGCTCGGTACGCGTCGAGCCCTGGTTGTCCTGCGACCGCGGCCTCCACCTCGGGCACGATTGCATGGGCGTGAACGTCGATTGTTTCGATACTCACGGTGCCTCGCTTACGAGGGCAGCGACACGCCCCATCAGGCCGGGAATATCGGCATCGGCATCGTGCTCCAACATCCAGGTGCCGATCTGGACCGAGGCTTCGACCACGGCACGAGCCCTCGGCAGCCTCCGAGCGGTGAACGCCTCGAGCACCGTTTCACTTATTTCGTCCGTCGCGAGCACCATCTCGGCGAGAACGAGCGAATCCTCCAGCGCCTGCGCTCCCCCCTGCGCCACTGTGGGCGGACAACAATGTGCTGCGTCACCGATCAGTACGACGCGACCGCGATGCCACGGGCCGTCCAGCACGTGAGTTTCGAACCAGGTGTAATTGACAGTCGCTGGATCATCGATGTGGTTCTTGATGTCGTCCCACGGGCCGTGGTAATTCTGGGCAAGGCCTCGCAACACTTCCAGGCGTTGTTCGGGGCTGGAGCCGGTTCGATCCCGAGCGTCCTCGACGATGTACGCGTACATCGAATTCGGGCCTGTGGGGCAATATCCCGCAATATATCCCGCGCCGCCGTAGATGATGTCGGTACGCGTGACACTGTTCGGGCGTGGTCCGACGAGCCGCCAAATACCCATCCCCGTTGGCTTCGGCATCAGATCGATTCCCACGGCTTTGCGCGTCCACGACCGAACGCCGTCGGCTCCGATCACCAAGTCGTATCGACCCAGTGTTCCATCGGAGAACGTCACATCCACCGCAGATCCGTCCTGAGCCAGGGAATGAGCTGCGATACCGAACCGCATGCGCGCGCCGGCCCGTTCGGCTCCGGCATGCAGGATCGACGCCAGCACCGGCCGCTCCATCCCCATACTCGCGGGCAAATCGGATCCACCGGTACGTGCGTCCTTCATTTCGAACAGCAGCGTCCCCGTCGGGTCGGGTGCCCTGAAGCCGAGGGTGTCGAATCCATACCCGTGTTCACGCACCTCGTCCCATACTCCCAGCTCTCTCAGGACGCGGAGTGCATTGCCTTGCAGCGTTATTCCAGATCCGAGCGCGAGATCGCGCGGGCTCGACTCGACGACGTCGACCGACGCGCCTCCCCGCGCGAATGCGATCGCGGCCGCGGATCCGGCAAGTCCAGCCCCAACGACGAGTACGGATGTCATGACGCGTCCACCACCGGCGTCTGCTGGAATCCGAGCCCGGTGATCGTCGACGTCATGACGTCTCCGTCGCGCAACAGGCGCCCCCAGTGCATACCGTTTCCTGCCGGACTTCCGGTCAGCACGAGGTCGCCGGGAAGCAGTCGAACCGTGCGGGATACAGCCGACACCAGTGCCGCGACGTCGAACAGCATGTCGTTGGTCGATTCGTCCTGCATCACCTGTCCGCCGACCTCGAGCGTCAGGCGCATCGCCGACACCTCGCCCGCGTCACTGCGGGGCACGATCCACGGTCCGAGCGGAAGAAATCCTGGCGCGTTCTTGGCGCGTAACCAGTCCGTCCCGATCTCCGGCATGTCTCGGCGGAACACCAGCTCTCGGGTGGTCAGATCGTTCGCGATCGTGAAACCTGCGACTGCTTCCAACGCTTCGTCAGGAGACAGCTGGTACGAGGAGCGTCCGATCACCGCGGCCAACTCGAGTTCCCAATCGTTCTTCTCGGTGCCGGGCGGCAAAGTGACAGCGTCGTAGGGTCCGGTGACAGCAGACGGTAGGCCCACGAAGAAATAGGGTTCACCCTCGGCTTTCCGCTTGTCCATCATCGCTGCGGTCTCCGCTCGAACCTGCTCTTCGGTTCGTCCGTTCGCGATGTCCGCGTGCTTGACAGCAAGATCGATGACGTGCGTACGGTAATTGGCGCCGGCCTGGAGAATCTGACGCGGTTCGATCGGCGCCAGCACTGTCGCATCGTTCAGATCGGTCCAAGCACCCGAGCTCGATCTCACCGCCTCTCGCAGCAGCGGCAATACCCGGTCCCACTCTTCCAGGACCAGCCGCGTGTGGACGGGAGCGTCGAGTCCGAGCCTCTCTGCGACGGAATCGAGGTCCAGAAGTTTGCCGGACGACAGCACTACCGCGTGCGGCCCGTCCGCGAGCAAGGCCGTACCGAGCGCGAACGACGGGAGAGGTAAAGAAGCAGTATCCACGAAAGATGCCTTCGGTCGAAACAGATGGGGTTGCCCACAACTCTCGTATGCGGTGGCGGCATCGGTCAAAGAGATAATCCAGATACCCGTTATCAGCGAAACCGATAAGCGACGGCAGACGGAGCCTCGAAAACTTGACTCTCCCCCGCAGGGAGGATCGACGGTAGAACGATGAACGAGAAAACTTCTCCGGACTCTCGAATCGACTACCCGACCAGCCTGTCGCTGATCGGCCGAAGAGCAGTTGTCGTCGGCGGGACTCGAGGCCTCGGGGCAGCTGTCGTCGATCGCCTCGCAGATGCCGGGGCACTTGTGCTGTCGGTTGGCCGTACAGCTGCACCCGAAACCAGAGCGACAGGCACGATCCAGGTCGACGTCACAGATCCGACATCGGCGGCCGAGATTGCTCGAGCAGCGAAGCAAGCGGGCGGAGTCGACATCGTGGTGTACGTTGCCGGCGGGTCCTCCTCGCCGGGCGGTGGTCACGCGACGATGACCGATGCTCACTGGGACGACGAACTCGCGCTCAACCTGCTGGCAGCAGTCCGCATCGACAGAGCGTTGGTGCCGCTTCTGTTCGCGAACGGAGCGGGTGCGATCGTGCACGTCGGATCGATACAAGGCAGGATGCCGTTGTACGACGGGACGCTGGGTTATGCCGCTGCCAAAGCAGCGTTGCGCACGTACAGCAAAGGGCTCGCGAACGAGCTCGCTCCTCGTGGAATCCGCGTCAACACGGTCTCACCCGGCGGGATTCAGAGCGACGGCGCACTCGATCTGGCCAGGCGGATAGCCGCGGCTCGCGATGTGAACGAGCAAGAGGGCATGTCTGTTCTCATGGACTCGCTCGGTGGGATTCCGGCCGGTCGATTGGCGCCGGCCTCCGAGATAGCCGACGTCATTGGATTCGTCGTGTCCGACGCGGCTGCATCAATGACGGGACACGACGTGATCGTGGATGGGGGCACCGTGAAGACGACGTGACCGCCGCACCCACGACGAGTCGACAGGTGCTCAGCGCGAGTGCGCAGTGACCTGTGCCGACCGCGGTCGGCTCAGGCTGCGTGGCCCGGCAGCAGCGGTACGGATGTTCGGGTACGACGGCTTCGGCGTGGAGGGCGCGGTCGTCGGCTCGGTGCGTCGTTCGCCCACACGAACCGACTCTGGACCGGCGCTCGGGTAAAGGACGCCGTCGATCCGCAATGAGACCTCGTAGTCGCCTTCCACCAGCGCGAAGGTCGACATCGTGACGCCCGTGTGACCCTCGGGAACCACCACGCGGTGACTTAGTGCGAACACACCCGCGTGCAACACCTCGCAGACCTGACCTGCGCGAACGTTGTCGGCTCGGACTGCGATCACGTTGGCTGCATCGCTTCGTGTGACCGACGCGGACACCTCGGGTGCATCTTCGACGAGCCTGAGATGGTTCCTGTCGCCCCGCATGAACTCACTCCTCCAGTCAGCAGGCCCCGACGTCGACGTCGAATGCCTCTCGATGGGTATTCGGATTCCGTGGCTGCAGGTATTGGTTTATCGGCAGATCGGGCTTCAGCGGTGACGCACTCGACCGAGGCCCGCAGTCGATGATTCTGCGGTGCGCGTCAAACACAACGCTGTCAACAACGCGATTCCCCACAGCGCGAACAGCGGATCCCACACGATCGCGTGTCCGATCATCGTCGTCTCGTTGAATCCACCGCTCGGTGTGAACAGTCCAGCCAGCACCGCGCCCGCCGCGATGGTCGACATGCCGCCCCACCCGACCAGAACGAATCCGCCCGCCCAACCGACCGCCCGCAACGGGCGGTGGAAGCGCCCCTGATGACGCTCGTCGACCCACGGCACGACCGCCGCAACCAGCTTGACGACAGCGATCGTCCCCAGCGCCAGCCCGGTCTTCAGCGGGTGTTCAGCCGAAAGCTGGACGGCCCACTCCCCGACCGATTCGAGCTGCCATCGCCCGCCGAGCGCCCAGTACATGCTTGCCAACCCGTGAACCACCCCGGCCCCGGCGGCAACCGCGAACGCTGCAGTCGAAGCCTTCGTTCGCTCGGTGCTGCCTCGTGTTCGCATGGAACAACGGTACGAATTGCCCAAGGGCAGCACATCCAGGATTACCCGGAGTGCTGCCCTGACCGCACCCGGATACCGGCACCCAGTTTCCGGTGCCGCACAACGGGAGCGAATTCGCTTGCACGGTGACTGTTGTCGTGGGGTTCGAACATCATGCTGGGGCTACCAGTGCGCGATGGGAACTGCATCTCGATCCACTCCATGCGCCAGCATGAAGTACGGAGGTTGGCATCCTCACTACGAATCGACTGTGCTCGTGGTCGATTCCGGCGCGGACGGCACCCAAGGCTTCAGCGGTTGCACCACATCACGGTAGAACGCATCTATCCCATCGGTGACACTGCCGATGAAGCTCGCAGCAGTTCCCGACCGCTTGCTGCCCATCTTCGAGGGTGACGTGAGGGTGAACCGTCGCAGTTCACTGACCCGCCCGGAAGTCAGTGATTTCGTGTCAGCGCGGACGGTCGCCAGGTTTTCGCACGATACCTCGCTGACATCGGCGAACACCGCCTCGACGAGCACGTCCGCCGGCGCATCCTTCAACTGTTTCAACAACCACGACGCGCGTCGGAGGGACGTTCCGTCGGCCGGGGCGTCGATACTCGTACTGCACTGAATCTTGTTGGTACGCAGATCCGCTTCGACGGTGACGTCACCCGCTGCATCGGGTATGCGGAGCGTGGCAACAAGACAACCGGTAGCGGCGAGATGGTTGACGATGAACTCGTTCCGAGCCTGCGGGTGGCTGCCGAGTTTCCTGGGCAGGTGATGCTTCACCGTTGCTCCCAGATCCGCTGTCATACGCAACGCCAGATGCCGTGACAACGACGCCCATGTGTTGGCGACCGACAGTGCCTTCGCGTCGCTCGGACGAAGCGTGCCTGCCGACACCGAATCGCGCACCGCGACCCAGTGACGCCCCATGTCCACGAATTCCGTCGCGCCGGACTTGGGATGAGTCAGATATCGAACGAACTCGCTCAGGATCCAAACTTGCAGTGAGTCCGTGAGATCGCCGTGTGACAGCAACATTCGAGCTTCGTGAATAACTTCGGACCAGGACATGTGCCGCAAGGCAACATTGTTCAGCTTGAACTTGCTCACCTGAACCGGAAGTTCGCCCACCGACGCCGGAATGTCGTTGGACACGCTGAGCACGACCTCGTATTTGTGCCGCTTGGCAACGTCGAGATAGTTCTCGAGTTGCTCCTTCGTCAGCTTGCCGGTGCCGGTCTTCACCTCGAGCAGTGCCGTCCATACGTGTCCGGCGCGGGACACCCGAAATACGCCGTCGGGGATGACCTTGCCATCACCTTTGACGAAGGGAACCTCGAGGTACCCCTCGAACGGACCGGCCGGCGCCCCAGCGCGCGAACAGATGGCGCGAGCGAACGGACGCACCGCCTGCATTGTTGCGATGAGTGCGGAGGTCGCCCGCTTCTCCTGCTCTTCACCCGAGCCGACACCCGAGATGGAGAACAAACGGGCGGTGTGCCACCCCTCCCCTCCCGCCAGAGTGAATTGAGGCGGCGACGCCTTCTTCGCCACTGGCTTTTTCGTTCGAACGCCTCGTTTGGGCGGATCTACATCGACTATCGAGACTTCGACGACCTCGCCCGTTTCCGTCCTGGCCTGCGCATGCGAATCTGCGACTTCGACCACGACGACGTCGTCGACCTGTTCGGTTCGATCAGCGTCGTCGACGTCGACACCGAAATCCTGCGCCAAACCGGCAAGTCCGGACTCCCACCCCTGGCCCACCGCCCGAACCTTCCATACGCCGTCCCGGCGGTACACCTCACCGAACACGAGGGCATGCTCCGATGTCGCATCAACCGTGACGAACTCACCCAGTATCGAACCGGATCTGTCTCTGACCTGCAGCGCCAGCTTTCCGAAGTCGCTCAGTGGGCGCCCCTCCGAACTTCCCGCGATCACTACCTTGAGCACGTCCGCCGGAAGCGAGTGGAGATGGATCGATATCCGCTCCTGTTTGCCCTCGTCGGTACTGCTACGTCCCAAGTATCGAACTGCGGCATCGGCAGACTCGGGCTGGTTGTAGAACACGAAGTCGGAGTCCGATCGAACCCGGTTGCTGTCGTCGACGAGGAGAGCCGATGCATCGAGATCTCGGTCCGGATCCACCCACGACACGATGACATCCAGTTCGGTTACCTCTGCCGGTAACGCGACGTTCTCGCCCTTGGTCAGAAAAGGTGAACTCACACGCAATCGCTCCTGTCGCACAAACAGACTCCGAAGTCTCAGAATATGCAGTCCGCCGGACGATCGGGCGCTCTCCAAAGACATTCATTCGACCGAATGACTCCAGGCTGCCCCGAAGATCGACGATTCCAGCCTCGCCGGCGCTACCCGCCCCAACGCTTCAATTCGTCGGGCGCGAAGTACATCTGTTGAGTAGCACCGAAACGAACCAGGATCTGGTTCTTCTCCTCGTAGAACCAGACCACAGTGCCGTAGACACCGCTCATGGGCCCACCCGTTGCTGTTACCCCGTCACCAACCTCGAAAGCCGCCATTCCCACAGATTACCTACCGCCCAGATGCGAGGACGTGTGCAGAAGTAGTGAATCGACGCATTGTCTCTCGCCCACTGCACCTTTGGGACTGCACGAGCTCACAGCTGTCCGACGATGGTCGAAACGAATCCGAGCAAACGAGCGCTGACCGTCAAGGAAGGCTGTATCCGGCGGCTCGGAAGAGTCGGTACCACTCTTCCCGGCTCAGACTGATACCGCTGCCGGCCACGGCTTCAGCTACTCGACTCGGCGTGGTCGTTCCCAGGACAACTTGGATCTTTGCCGGATGACGCGTGAGCCATGCCGTCGCAATGGAAGTGGGAGTCACACCGTGATCGCGGGCGAGATCGTCGAGAGCGTCGTTCAGTTCTGGGTAGTTTTCGCGATCACCGATGAAAACCTTTCCTGTGTAGCCGCTCTGGAAGGGCGACCAAGCTTGCAAGGCTATGTCGTTGATGCGCGCGTAATCCAGAAGGCCGTTGCTCAGGTCGATCGATTGGTCGAGACCACCGATGTTCGACGCCAAACCCGCAGCGATCAACGGCGCATGGGTGAGGCTCAGTTGCACCTGATCGATGATCAGCGGCTGCGTCACCTCGGTGGCAAGCAACTGAATTTGACCGGGTGTGTGGTTGGAGACGCCGAAACTGCGCACCTTTCCGGCCGAGTGCAGAGCATCGAATGCAGCGGCGACCTCGCTGGGCTCGACCAGACTGTCCGGCCTGTGCAACAGCAGCACGTCGAGATGATCCATGCGCAGCGCGGAGAGCGATTTCTCGACGGTGTCGAGGATGTGCGCCTTGGAGAAGTCGTAGAACCCGTCCCGGATCCCTACCTTGCTTTGAATGACGACCTGCTCGCGTTCGGAGGGCAGGAATGTCACTGCGTCTCCGAATCGACGCTCGCATCCGTGTCGACTTGTGCCGTAGATATCAGCGTGGTCGAACACCGAAACACCCGCATCGCGAGCGGTCCCGACGAGCTTGGCGATACTCGCATCGTCGAGCGCTTCGATGCGCATCAGGCCGAGAACGATGCTCGACGCGTGCGGGCCGCCAGCGAACATCTCGTAATACTTCACGCACACCCTCGATCACCGTTCGTGCCTGCACCGTCCAGAGGCCGCCACCCTACCCTCCTCCAGCGCGCCAGTTTCTACATTTCGACGGTGTCGTTCGTGCCGACGTCCGGCTTGTCACCCGTAATCCTGGACTTGGCGTACGCGAGCAGGGTCGATACCTTGGACCCCGGCGCTGACCAGTATTCCGCGCCCTCCGCTTCGACAGAGATCAAAACGACCTCGGGAGACTCAGGGCCGTCGTCGAACCATGCCGCCGCCGCCTGATTCCATAGTTCCTTCTTCTTCGCCTCGTCGAGAACGATCTCTGCTCGTCCGGACACGGAAACCCAGGCTGTCCCCGACTGGAACGACACATTCACCGAACTGTCAGCGCGAACGTCGCCGACCTTGCGGGAATCGTTGCGCGCGAAGAACCACAACGAACCGTCGAAGTCGTGCTCCTGCAGTGCCATTGGACGGGACAGCAGGTGTCCGTCACGGCCGTGCGTGGTGAACATGCACAGCTTCGAATCCCTCAGGAGCTCGGTCACCTTGGAGATACCGGCCGTACGGTCGTCGTCGATTGTCATTTCAGGGTTGTACCCACAGTGAGCCCCCGCAAACGACAAGGGACTTGGACCCGACCGTTATCGCACCCGTCCGGATGGAACCCTCAACTGGGTTCGGTGGTGACCGCGGTGCCGTAGGCGCACACCTCGACTCCTCCGGTGTCGCCGTAATCGTTGGTTTCGAATCGAAACGCGACCACGGCATTGCCACCCTTCGCCGTGGCTTCCGCCGACAATCGGGACAGCGCTTCGGTGCGAGTTTCCTGCAAGAGCGTGGTGATGCCCTTCAGTTCCCCGCCCGCGAGCGCTTTGAACGAGGCACCGATATTCGATCCGATGTGGCGCGAGCGCACGGTCAAACCGAACACCTCACCGTGTACCGCTGTGATGCGATGGCCAGGAATCTCGTTCGTAGTCACGATGATCATGCACAGCACGATAGGCGGTGATCCACGACTGCGACAACGTATTCGACTGGATTCACTTGCCCGCCCGGCCGCAGTCGCCGGAGCACCGACGACTACTCCGGAGTAGGTTCCGAGCCGTACTCGAATGTCGAATCGAGGGCGCATTTCAGGGAGCCTCCCCGTTTTTCGAAACGCGCAACCCGATGCTCGTTCTGCGAACAGCGCCGCAGAGTCTCGAACTCACGCCGGGGGTGAGGAACACCTGAACCACGCCAACCCATTCTCACGCAGCCTTCGGAGTTCAGCCCCAGGGTGCAACGACGTCGATGATCCAGATGACCCCGAAACGGTCGGTGAGCCGAACGGAACGTCAATCGTGATGCGCTCGGACTCGACCCGAATTCAACTGACCTAGGTCATCAGTCTTCGACAGGGCTGGCAGTGATCATGTGCGCAGAGGCGTCGCAGCCGCTGCACCCAAGGACGCCAAGGTTCGGTCGGCCACCCGCTCGAGCTGCGCACGCGTGGCGCCGTCGCGGGCTCGTTGCGACATGCCCTGGATGATCACGCCGATGTATTCGGAGATCTCGACAGGATCCCAGGATGTCGGGAGGACGCCGTCGGCAATGCCGACGGTGATGCGCTCCGACAGAAGCGCCACGTTGGCATTGCGCATGTCGCGCAATCGATCTGCGACACCCTGGTTGGCAGCGGTGACGCTGACGGCAGAGCTGATGATGAGACACCCACCCGGACACGACTCGTCGGTGTAGTGCGACGCGGCGTCATACAACAGCCGGGAGATCAGCTTGACCGCATGGGGTTCCTCCGAGAAGGCGCGGTCCATGAAGTCACCGCGTGTGGCGAGGTAATGCTCCACGGCAGCGAAGAAAACGCCTTCTTTACCACCGAATGCGCTGTAGAGGCTCGGCGGGTTGATGTGCATCGCGGAGGTCAGCTTGGAGACGGATGTGCCCTCGTAGCCATGCTCCCAGAAGGCAAACATCGCCTGTTCCAGCGCGGTGCCCACGTCGAACTTCCGCCCCTGCCCCGGTACGCCTGCCATAGGACCTCCTGATCTCGCTCCGAATTGTGATCCAGTCTACTCCTGTAGCGATCACTACGCGAATCCCTTACCCTCGGGTACGAACTTTGGTTCGCCGAAGCACCGCAAAGGAACCGTCACAGCCCGAGCTTGCAGTTCATCGTCCAGGGGGATCGAAATGCGTAGTGCCGCTTCATTCAAACTGGGACTCAGCCACACGACGGACGCCGACTCCGCATGGAAGGTCGAGGCCGTCAAGCAAGTCGAATACCATGTCATCGCCGCGCGAGACCTGTTCGCGCTGAAAAGTACGCAGCTACTCGACAGTTGCAGCGCGGCACCCTTGACCCGCGGCGACCGTCGTCTGATCATCATCGATGCCAATGTCGACCGCATCCACGGCGACCGTATCCGCAGGTACTTCGAACACCACGGCGTCGACGCACACTTCGTGCCCATGCGAGCCGACGAGACAGTCAAGGAGTGGAGCTCGGTAATCCGGGTGGTCGACGCCATGAACGGCTTCGGCATCGACCGGCGCCGCGAGCCGGTCATCGCCATCGGTGGTGGCGTACTGCTCGACGTCGTCGGATTCGCCGCCAGCGTGTACCGCCGTGGAACCCCCTACATCCGCATCCCGACCACGCTCATCGGCCTGGTCGACGCCGGTGTCGGCGTCAAGACCGGCGTCAACTACGCCATGGGCAAGAACCGTCTCGGAACGTACGCGCCGGCGATCGCCACCTACGTCGACCGCGCGTTTCTCCGCACCCTCGACGACCGGCACCTGTCCAACGGTCTCGCGGAGATTCTGAAGATGGCGCTGATCAAGTCGGTCGACCTGTTCGAGTTGCTCGATACGTACGGTCCGCGTCTGATCGCCGACAACTTTCAGGGGACGTCAGGCGAACTCGACACTGCCGCAACGCAGGTCATCGCGGAGTCCATCCATCTGATGCTGGAGGAACTGCAACCGAATCTGTGGGAGTCCTGCCTCGAACGGTGCGTCGACTACGGGCACACGTTCTCCCCCACTCTGGAGATGGAAGCGCTGCCCGCGTTGCTACACGGTGAAGCCGTCGGCATCGACATGGCCCTGACGTCGGCACTGGGTTTCCTGCGCGGCAGCCTCGGCAGCGCCGACCTCGACCGGATACTGACGGTCATGAAGCAGCTCGGGCTGCCGGTCTGGAACGACGTGTTGGACAAGACAGGACTGCTCGACGCCGCACTCGCCGACACCGTCCGTCACCGTGACGGTCGGCAGCGATTGCCGCTCCCCGTCGGCATCGGCGGTCACCACTTCGCGAACGACGTCACGCCCGGCGAAATCGCCTCCGCGCTGAAATTGCTGAGCCGAAAGAACGCCGAACTCGGAGAACCGACGGTCTCGAGGGTCGCGTCATGAAGTGGGACAGCCTCTACATCGAGGGCTTCGGTTCGTATCTGCCGGATGCGCGAGTGCAGGCTGCCGACATGGTCGCCGCAGGCCGCTTCGAGGAGGTCGAGCATCAGAAGACCGGGCAGACGTCGGCGGCAGTGTCCAACCCCGACCTCGGCGAGTCCGCTCCGGACATGGCCGTTCTCGCGGGCCGAGCTGCGTTGGAAGACAGCGGAATCAGCACCGAGGACGTCGACCTCCTCGTCCACGCCGTTGTCCTGCACAACGGGCTCGAGGCGTGGAACTGCGGCGCATACATCCAGAACGAACTCGGTATCGAGGACTGTTTGCCGATCGAGATCCGGACCGCCTGCGCCGGCGCGATCGTCGGGATGGAGATGATCGGACGCTGGTTCGACGGTCGCGGCAAGGGCCTGGTCACCGCATCCGACGCGTGGCGTGAGCCCCTGTTCGATCGGTGGAACTCCGACAGCGGACTGGTCTACGGCGACGGCGCGGGGGCCGCCGTCATCGGTCCGGATCCCGGCCCGTTCCGCCTGCTGTCCACCTCCGTGGTGAGCGACGCGCACCTCGAGCAGATGCACCGCGGCCACGACAGTCTCGCCATGCAGGTCTATGGCACCGACGGTCCGCTCGACCTGCGGAAGCGGGTAGCCGGATTCACCGAAACGCATTCCATCGACGAATTCTGGTCCCGCAACTCGGCAGCCCTGTCGCGTTGCGCCGAAACAGCATTGGGTGATGCCGCCACGCACCACGGTGAGATCACCCGGTGGATCGTCCCGAACTTCGGCAATGTGCTGCTCCGCAAGCAATGCTTCGAGCCGCTGAAGATCCGCCCTGATCAGACACTTGTCGAACTCGGCCGCGAGATCGGCCACACCGGTGCCGCCGATCCTTTGCTCGGTCTCGATCTGCTCCGCCGAACCGAGGCGCTGGACCCGGGTGACCGAATCATGCTCACCGGCATCGGCGTCGGATTCACCTGGGGATGTGCAGTCGTCGAATACACCGGCCACGACAACTCAACGAAGGGATAGACCATGGTCACCGAGACACGTCTGAGCGAGCCCGCAGCCACGCGTCCTACCAACGCGAACGTCGCCATCCTCTGGATGCTCCTCGCCGTATTCGGCGTCGGCACCGTCGAATATCTCGTCGCGGGTGTCCTCCCGGACATCTCGTCCGACGTCGCCGTGAGCAATTCGACGGCCGGCCTGCTCGTCACGATCTACGCCGTCACCGTCGTGATCGGCGGCCCGCTGCTCACCATCGTCACCACCCGGGTCCCGCGAACACCGCTCATCGCAGCGCTGATGGCCCTGTTCATCGTCGGCAACATCGGCACCGCATTGGCGCCGAACTTCGCCACCCTGGCCGTCTTCCGGGTCATCACCGCGCTTCCGCACGCGACGTTCTTCGCGCTGTGCCTCGTGCTGGCCACCTCCCTGGTGGCCCCCGAGTTCCAGGGCCGCGTCATCGCCCGCGTCACGCTCGGCCTCAACCTCGCTACGGTTCTCGGTGTTCCGCTGGGCACGTTGATCGGCACCCAACTCGGCTGGCGCTGGTCGTTCGCCATCATCGCGATCTTCCAGCTCGTCGTCACCGCAGCCCTCATCGTCTCGACCCGACGCGCCGCGCCGTCTCATCAGACCGGCAGCGTCACCTCGGAACTGGGCGTGTTCACCCGCGGCCCGGTGCTCTGGGCCATCGGCCTCACCGCGTTGAGCCAGGCCGCGCTGTTCGTCGTGTTCACCTACATCGCGCCGTACCTCACCGACCACGCCGCGATCTCGGCGTCCACCGTCACCATCGTGCTGTTCGTGTTCGGGGTCGGCTCGGTGGTCGGCAACCAACTCGGCGGCCACTTCGCCGACAAGGCCCTGGACAAGACGCTCTACGTCGCGCTCACCGCACTCGCCGCGGCACTGCTGGTGCTGTTCCTGTTCGGCGGCACCCCGTGGTTCGCGTTCGCGTGGATGTTCGTCCTGGGCGCCGCAGGCTTCTCCATCATTCCGCCGTTGGCCTCCAAACTGATCGGCGCGGCCAGTGAAGCGCCGCACCTCGCCGCGACGGTCAACATTGCCGGTTTCCAGCTCGCGAACGCCGCGGGCGCGTGGATCGGGTCCATTGCGTTGTCCGGCGGCAACAGTGTCGGGATTCTGCCCGCCATCGGGGCTGTTCTCGCCGTCGCCGCCGTCGGATTGCTGTTCCTCAGTCGCCGTACCGCCCGGGTGGCCGCGTGAGAGCGGCCGTGATCGACGCACCTCACTCGGTGTCGGTCGTCGAACTCGACGCGCCTGAATGCGGTCCTGACGACGTCGTCGTCGCGGTGAAGTACGTCGGCCTGTGCGGTACGGATCTCGAACTACTGCACGGCACGTCGTCGTATCTGGTGGACGGGAAGACGTCGTATCCGCATCACTTCGGACACGAGTGGGTGGGCATCGTGCAGGAATCCGGCGCTCACGTCCATGACCTCGCCGCCGGCGATGCCGTCACCGGCAGCACGATGATCTTCTGCCAGTCGTGCACGGCCTGCGGATCGGGTCGACGCAATCAATGTTCCGACCTCCGTGAGGTCGGCCTCTACGAGCACGGCGGCGCTGCAGCCGAATTCCTCGTCATGCCGCGTCGCGCCCTGGTGTCCCTGGGCCGCGCTCCGGCCGAACCGGAACATGTTCTCATCGAACCCCTGGTCACCGTGCTCGAAGCCGTCGACTTGGCGTCGGTCTCCCCAGGCGATCGCGTCCTCGTCATCGGAGCGGGGACCATCGGCAGCCTCGCTATCGCCATGCTGTCGCAGTACCCCGTCACCGTCGACGTGCTCGAACCACGACCCATCGCCCACCTCGGTCCCGGCTCCGCCGCACACAGCTTCACCAGTACCGAGGCCCTGGCAGGACCCTACGACATCGTCGTGGAAGCCTCGGGTGGCGACGGCGCGCTGGGAACGGGAATCGGCGTACTCCGACCGGGCGGAAAGTGCATACTCGTCGGGGTCGCCGCGCAGTCGGAGTCCATCGACCCCGGAGCGGTTGCGCTGGCCGGAATCTCGATCATCGGGGTGCGCCATGGCGTCGATCACTATCGGCGTGCAGCGGCCCTGTTCCCCCTCATCCGGCCCGCCCTGGCGTCGCTCATCGACAGCGTCGTGCCCCTCTCGGACGCGAAATCCGCCTTCGATCGACTCGAAAGCCACCGAACCCGGCCGAAGGTGGTGATCTCCATTGACTAGACCCGGCTACACGGTCGTCACCGGCGCGAGCAGCGGCATCGGCCGCGCCATCGCGCTTGCGCTCGCCACGGAAGGGCACAACCTCATCCTCGGCTACGGCAACGGAATCGAGCGAATCGACGTCCTGGTCAACGATATTCGTGCGAGTCATCCCGTCGATGTCGTCCCGCTTCGGCTGTATCTGCGCGACGCCCATGCCGCCGTCGAGACCGTTCTCGACGCAGCAGATCGCCTGGGCGAGATCCGATGCCTGGTCAACAACGCCGGTGTCAACGACCGTTCTCCGGCCGATGCGCTCGACGTCGGCCGCATCGAGGATGTGCTGGCGATCAACACGGTCACGCCGTTGGCGTTGGCGTCGGCGGTGGGTCGCCGCATGATCGCCGACGATATCGCCGGATCCATCGTCAACGTCACCTCGGTTCACGACTCGGTGCCCATCACCGGGGGATCGATCTACTGCGCGAGCAAGGCGGCGCTGGCGGCGTCGAGCAAGGTGCTCGCCCTCGAATTCGCGCAGCACGGTATCCGTGTCAATTGCGTCGCACCGGGCGAAACGGCGACCGCGATGAACGGCGTCGACGACGAGTCCTCCTACGCCGCCATCGACCGGCCCGCGATCCCGCTCGGTCGTCCGGCGGGTGTGCACGAAGTAGCCACTGCCGCGGTGTTTCTCGCGAGCTCCGCGTCGAGCTATGTCACCGGAACCACCATCACGGTCGACGGCGGACTCGTACTCACCGCCGCCGAGGAGAACGCACGCTATGCCGGCGAACTGCACACGGCCGATACATCGAAGGCCGCCACATCGAAGGGAGCTGCATGAGAGCCATCATCGTTCACGGCAAGGGGGAACCCGACGTCCTCACCGTCGGCGAGATCGAGGAGCCCACCGCCGGGCCCGGCGATATCACCCTGTCGGTGGCCGCCGCGGCCGTCAACCCGGTAGACCTCAAGACCCGGTCCGGCTTCCTGCCCATCGAACTGACGTATCCCGCGGTGCTGGGATGGGACGTGTCGGGCACGGTCGAAGCAGTCGGCTCGTCCGTCACTCGATTCACCCCCGGCGACACCGTCATCGGGATGATCGCGCAGCCGGCGCACCGTTTCGGTACGTACGCCGAGCGCGTCGTCGCCGACGAATCGCTGTTCGCCCACGCCCCCACCGGCGTCGGCCTCGAGCATGCGGCCGCGATCCCGTTGGCGGCGCTCACCGCCGTGCAACAGCTCGACAAGATCACGCTTCCGGCAGGCGCCACCGTCGTGGTGACCGGTGCTGCGGGCGCGGTGGGGCGCATAGCGTCGGCGATCCTGTTGTCGCGCGGCCACCGGGTCGACGCGCTGGCGCGGGAGACGGACACCGACGACCTTCTCACGCTCGGCGTGGGGACGGTGTTGGACAAGCCCGTCGATCTCGAGCCACGGAAGTACGACGCGGTGGTCGACACCGCCGGAGTGGTCGAGGCCATCGACGGTGTGCGTGACGGCGGATCGTTCGTCTCCATCGAAGACGGCGACCAACCCGAACCACAGCGGGGCATCACCCCGGGTAAGAGCTACGTGAACGAGGACGGGCCCGGCCTGGCGGAGTTCGCCTCACTCGTCTCCTCGGGGGAGATCACCGTGCCGATCGCTCGCACATTCGGATTCGACGAAGCCCCGCAGGCTCACGCCCTGCTCGCTGCCGGTGGAACACGAGGAAAGGTGCTGTTGATCCCATGACCGTCACCACGAATGACCGAACATCGCTCAGCACGATCGGAATCACTGTTCCCGACGCGCACGAGGCAGCCGATTTCGTCGCGTCTCTGCTCGGCGTCGAGAGTGGAAACGGCGCGACGGTTCCGGTCGGCTCCACATCGATCGAATTCACGTCCTCGCACAGCCCGAATCAGGCCCCACCGCGCCTGGTCGACATCGGCACCAATCACCTCTGCTTCACCGTCGGCGACATCGAACGCGCTGCCGATCACCTTGCCGGGCTGGACGGTGTGTCCGTTCTCGGCGAGGTGATCACCGTGCCGGAAGGCCCGATTGCCGGCAACAGATGGGTCTACTTCCGTTCACCGTGGGGGACATTGTTCGAACTGCAGAACTGGCCCGAGGTGCCGGGCTATTACGGCGACACAGACGCCCGGCTGCATCACCGACGCGAGGACCTACCGTCGGCCACTCTGCCCACGTGCCGCGGACTGGACCACTCGGGGTACAGCGTCGCCGATCTGGACGCGGCCATCGACCGCCTCGTGAATCACCATGCAGCGACGGAAGTTCTGCGGACCGACATCGAGGCCGACCGCGGCTTCATGACCGCGCAGTTCGACCTCGACGTGGAAGGTACGTCGCGGATGGCAATGGTGTCGGTGGGAGAGCTGAACATCGAGCTGTTCGAACACCACATCGGCCGTCGATACGCCGCACGCCCACTCACCGCGAACGGCAGCAACTTCCTGACGCTTCCTGCTGAGGGTCGGCGCGACGGCGTTCGACTGTTTCCGGGTGCGCTGTGAGGTACGGACTCAACCTCCCGAACTTCGGGCCGCAGATCGATCCCGACGGAATCCTCGCGTGGGCCACCACCGCCGAAGCCGCCGGCTTCGACAACGTGCTGCTGTCGGATCACGTGGTGCTGACCGACGACGCCCATCGCCGCTCGCCTGCGCCGTTCTACGAGTGCCTGGCGACGCTGTCGTGGTTGGCGGGTCAGACCCACACCATTCGTCTGGGTAGCGGCGTGCTCATCGGCAGCCACCGCCATCCGGCGCACCTCGCGCACGCGACGGCCACCATCGACACACTCAGCGGTGGGCGGTTGATCGTCGGCGTGGGTGTCGGGTGGACGTCTCAGGCGTTCGACGTGCTGGGTGTCCCCTATCACCAACGCGGGCGGCTGACCGATGACACCCTCGACACGCTGGTGGCGGCATGGTCGTCGGAGACCTACGGGGCCCTCGGCGCCAGTGGCACCCCGCGCCGCGTGCACGGTGGGCCGCTGCCCGCCCAGACGCCGCACCCGCCGCTGTGGATCGGCGGCAACGGCCCCGCTGCGATCGCGCGGACGAACCGCGTGGGCACTGGGTGGCATCCGCTGCACCCGTCGAGGCAGCTGTGCGCGGCCGGCGCCGACGCCCTCGACGACGGCAAGGACTTCGTCCCACGTATCTACTTCCTGCCCACCGAGACTCCGGTCCAGTCGCCGAACCGTCCCCTCGGGTACGGCAGCGTCGAGCAGATCCACTCGGACATCGATTTTCTCGAGGGGCTCGGCGCCGGCACCGTGGTTCTGGATACCGATCCGGGCGATCAACGGTTGCGGCGATCCACCGAGCACGATCTCGAACTCGTCCGCTTCGCCGGAGAAAACCTGGGGATGGGGGTCACGGTATGAGTCTGCAGTCCAGTCCGATTCGGCAGTCCATCACTGCGGGCGCGTTCCTGTTCGACATGGACGGCACCCTCGTCGACTCGCACGCATCCATCGAGGCGGTCTGGTTCGAGTTCGCCCAGCGACACGACGTCGACAGATCGATTGTTGCCGAGGCACTTCCGGGCCGACTCGCCGCCGATATCGTTCTGCGCGTCCTCGGACCCGCAGCCGACGTACGATCCGAGCTGCAGTGGATACGGGAGCGCGAGCGCCGGAGCGTGGTGCCGGTTCAGCCGATTGCCGGCGCCGCGAGATTCCTTGCGTCGGTGCCGCCCGAGCGGTGGGCGGTGGTCACGTCGGCGACGCGATCGATGATGGTCCGACGCCTCACCGCCGCCGGGCTCCCGACGCCGCGGATCGCCGTCGCCGCGGAGGACGTGACCGTCGGCAAGCCGGCCCCGGCGGGTTCCTCTCTGCGGCAGCGCAACTGGGCGCATCCATCGAGTCGTGCATCGTGTTCGAGGACTCGTCGGCCGGAATGGCTGCCGCGGCGAATGCCGGTATGCGGTGCATCATCATCGGCGACGAGCCCGGCCAGAACATCGCGCGCGTCGACAACTTCGACTCCCTGCGGGTCGAGATGCGCGACCGGTCGCTGGTCATCGACCTGCACCCGGCGAAAGACGTGCATCCGGTGATCGACGCGGTTCCCGTGCGATGACCGATACTGTCTCCGTCGATCTGGGTGGTACGTGGCTGCGCATTCGTGTAGGGAGCGCGATCGAACGGTTCCCGGCGCCCAGTGTGCTGCAACAGCCTGGCCTGTCCGTGGACAGGTTGCTGCAACAGTTGGTGGATACGCTCGACGTCCACGTGCCGCACGGTGCAAGGGTGAACATGTCCTGCGGCGCGGCGCTCGACGAGCAGAAGGGCGTGGCACTCGGTTCCGGGCCACTGTGGGGCGACGCGCCCTCGGGCGAGATTCCGCTACTGCACATGCTGTCGTCTCGACGCCCCGATGTGCGCTGGACCCTGGTCAACGACGTGACGGCAGGATTGGCGTCGTACGCTCGACGGTTCGCGCGCCCCACCGATCGGCACCTGGCGTATATCACGATCAGCAGCGGCATCGCGGTGCGCACGGCCTACCTGGCCGAGAAGGTTGTTCCGGTCGATCACCGCGGATTGCAAGGCGAGGTCGGGCACGTGCGCGCCGTCAGTTCCGCGCCTCCGGCCGTGCTGCGGTTGCCGTGCGCGTGCGGTGGCGTCGGGCACATTTCGTCGATGTCGTCCGGTCCCGGAGTGGCGGCGGTCGCGCAAGTCCTCGGAATCGACTACGAGGAGCGGATTTTCGCTTCTTCGCTGGCGGAGGGTACCGATGACCTCGCTCGATTGCTGACCGTTGTAGTCGAACCCATTGCCGAGTTGATCCGCACCATGATCACGCTCGATCCGCGACTCGACCGCATCGGGATCGGCGGCGGGGTAGCGGAGGGACTGGTCGAGTTCTACGAGCGCGAACTCATTGCGCAGCTTGCCGGCTCGCGTTCGTATGCCGACTCGCTCACGTCGGATCGGGTTCGCGAGATCATCCACGTGTGCGCGCCCGGCGACATCGACACACTCTCCGGAGCGGACGCAATCGCCGACGGTTACCTTCGTGTGACAAAGATTTGAAAGAGGAACGATGACAATCGAACTCACCCACCGCGCCATCGTCCGGCACGGTAGCCACTCGTCCGTCGAGATTCGCCCGACGCCCTCCCCTGGGCCCGGCGAGCTGCTGCTCGCGCCGGAAGCGGTGTCGCTGTGTGGAACCGACATTCAGATCGTGCGGGGAAACCGGAACGATCCGTCCCCGATCGTCGGGCACGAGGGTGCTGCGCGAGTCGTCGAGCTGGGCGAAGGAGTGTCGGAATTCGCAGTGGGTGACCGCGTGGTGGTCAACCCGACCCATCCCCACGATTCGTCCTTCCTACTCGGCCACAATGTGGAAGGTCTGTTTCAGGAACGCGTCGTGATCGGAGCGTCCGCAGTCAGCAGCGGTCTGGTGTCGTTGCTGCCGGACGACTTGTCGAGTGTCCGAGCGACCCTTGTGGAACCGTATGCCGTGGTTCGCTATGCACTGTCGTGTCTCGCGCGCGAGACCCCGCAAACGCTTCTCATCTTCGGGGACGGTTTGATCGGCAACCTCGCGGCCACGCTTGCACCCTCGGTGATGTTCCCGACCGTCGAGGTGGCGATGGTGCACCGTACGGAGCTGGGTGCGAAGTGGACCGCCAACTACCTGCCCTCGGTGCAGAACTTCTCCTCCGGCGACGACTGGGAACGTCACATCACCGGGTCCGTTGCGGTGCTCGGCGCGACCCACCGCGCGGGAACTGTCGCCTCGATCGACGAGGCGATACGGCGTCTCGGGGATCGGGTAGTGGCCGTGCACCCTATCGGCGGGGTGCCGGCCAAGGCGACGTCGGGCCTGCTACCAGGTGTGGACATCGCCGGGGTGAGGCAAGCCAACACCGGTGGCCCGACGCCTCCCGCGGTCACCACGTTCAGCCGCGGTGCGCAGCGAGTGGCATTCACTGGTAATCGAGGCGTCACCAACGACCAACTCACCGCGGCGGCTACGGCACTGACCGCAGCCGACGACGCGATCGACGGACTGCTGACCCACCGGCGCGACATCGTGGAGGGCACGGCGTTGATGAACACCATCTGCGAACAACGGACCCGGGTGGTGGACGGTGAACTCGTGATGCGGTTGGTGGTGGGGTTGGGGGCGTGAGGTGGGCCCGCCGCGCGCACTTCGATAAGTGCCTCGAGGTCACGCACCAACCGAACTTAGTTCCAGCATCGATACTTCCGGCTCGGCACCTACGCGCACGGGCGGTCCCCACGTACCGGCGCCGCGCGTTGTGAAGACGGGGATGCCCGCGACGGTGACGAGCCCTTCGATCGAGGGTCGTTGCAAGGGAACGAGATACCGCAGAGGCCATAACTGACCTGCGTGAGTGTGTCCGGAGAGCTGGAGATCGATTCCGGCACCGACCTTGCGCAAGTCGTTTCGAGCGAAGAACCACAAGGTGCCGTCGAAATCATGCTCTTGCAATGCCATTGGACGAGAGAACAGGTGTCCGTCGCGGCCGTGCGAGGTGAACATGCACAGCTGTGACCCCTCAGCAGCTTGGTTACCTTGGCGATTCCGGCCGAGCGGTCGTCGTTGGATGTTGTCCCTGTGCTGTACCCAGTGCGCCCGCGGGCAAACGACAGCGGGTCCTTCAACGCCTTTCTCGGCCTACTGTGCCTCTTTTCGTTGAACCGACGCGACGAGGAAGGGATAGCGGCCAGGCAACAGTCGTACGAGGAGATCGATCATCCGGGTGTCGCGGCCGACGAGGATCCGACCCTTGCCTTTCACGACGCCGTCGACGATTGTCTTCGCTGCTTCCGCGGGGAGCATCTTCAAGTACTTGGCCTCGTATGCCTTCGCGCGGCGATCCTTCTCTGGCGTCCAGTTGCCCGCTTCCTTCGACGCCTCGACCGCGTCGGCGCTGATGTTCGTTCGTACGCCACCCGGGTGAACGACGGTAACGCGGACGGGGCGTTTCTCGGTGAGCATCTCCACGCGGAGCGCCTCGGTGAAACCGCGTACGGCGTATTTCGACGTGCAGTAAGCCGTCAATCCGGAATATCCCAGCAGACCGTTGAGGCTGGAGATGTTCACGACGTGACCGTCGCCCGACGCGACCAGGTGAGGGAGGAAGGCACGGGTCCCCCTCACCACACCCCACATGTTGATGTCGATGATTCGCTCGAACGATCCGTCGTCTTCGCGAGAAAACGGATGATTTCCCGCGATCCCGGCGTTGTTGTACAACTGATGCACCACTCCGAAATGCTCGAACACGTTGTTCGCGAACTGCTTCCATGCGTCGTTGTCTCGGACGTCGAGAGCTTCGGTGTATACATTCACACCGAGCGCTGTCAATTCGTCGGACACGTCGGCCAATCGCTGTTCGTGTACGTCTGCGATCGCGATCGACGCACCCCGATTCGCGAGATCGAGGGCCAGGGCGCGTCCGATACCGGATCCGGCGCCGGTGACGACGGCAACCTTGCCCCGCACGGACTTGGCTGTGCTCATCAGGAAAACTCCTTCGATAGTTCGATTGGGACCGCACACTTTTCGGTCGGATTCACGACGACACACCCACCGTGCTTCGGATGTCCGATACCGATGCGGGCGGCTTCGCAACCGGTCGCAGCGAAGCCGACAACCTGGTTCTGCGCAGGCTCAGTACATCGAGCACGTAGTTCTGACGCATACGCCACGGGTGGCGCTTGCCCTGTCCCGGAAATGCGTCGATCGAGCGCTGAACGTATCCCGACGCGAGGTCGAGCAACGGCTGTCGAGCCACGTCGTCGCCGGTGTGCGGCGCAACAGCACGCACGCCGGTTCGATCCATGTAGCGCAGTACTTTGCAGACCATCTTCGACGTCAACTCGGCTCGCAAAGTCCACGACGCGTTGGTGTAACCGATGCAGATGGCGAAGTTGGGAACCCCGGTCATCATCGTTCCCTGCCACACGACTTGGTGCGACAGCGCTACGGGTTCCCCATCGACGATCAACGACATCCCACCGAACGCGCGCAGTTGCAAACCGGTTGCCGTGACCACGATGTCGGCGTCGATCGTCGTACCTGATTCGAGTGAAACACCGCCCGGTACGAATGTGTCGATTCGATCGGTGATCACCGACGCATCACCCTTTTCGATGGACTTGAACAGGTCTGCGTTCGGCACGGCGCACAACCGTTGATCCCATGGGTTGTACGACGGCGTGAAGTGCTCGGCGACAATCTTCTCGTCACCCAGGATCCGGGTGCTCAGATCGGTCAACAGCTTCCGCGCGGCGGCGGGTCGTCTTCGGCAGAACTGGTAGAACCCGATCCCGAACAGGATGTTCTTGGTCCGAATCAGACGGTGGGCCGGCCCGGCCGGGAGGACCGCGCGAACACGATCGGCGAACTTGTCGCGAGAGGGAACCGGACTTATCCAGGTGGGCGACCGTTGCAGCATCGTCACTCGAGCTGCGTCCTTCGCCAAGGAGGGAACCAAGGTCACTGCGGTCGCACCCGAGCCCACGATAACGATCTTCTTGTTCGTGTAATTGAGATCCTGCGGCCAGAACTGGGGGTGTACGACAGTCCCCTCGAAGTTTTCCAGGCCTGGCAACTCGGCGTTGTACGGGTTGTCGTAGTCGTAGTATCCAGCGCACGAGTAAAGGAAATTGCATCGGAGTGTCTCGGAGCGAGTGCCGGTATCGTCGCTCTTCTCGATGATCAAGGTCCACATCTGTTCGACACTGGACCACCGAGCTTCCACCACCTTGGTGCGGAAACGGATGTTCTGGTCGATTCCGTGGATTCGAGCGGTATCTGTGATGTAGTGCAGTATCGACGCACCATCAGCGATCGATTTTCCCTCGGTCCACGGTTGAAATTCGTACCCGAGTGTGAACATGTCCGAATCCGATCGGACCCCTGGATAGCGGAACAGATCCCATGTTCCGCCGATGGACTCACGAGCCTCGAGGATCGCATAGGTCTTGTCCGGACATTCGGTCTGCACTCGATAGCCTGCGCCGATACCCGACAAACCTGCACCCACGATCACCACGTCGACGTACGACTCGACCGTCCTCGCATCGCTCTTTCCCATCACTCCAGTCTGGCGCGTACCAGGTCGGTTGACTTGACACCACACGACAACTATTTGACTCTGTACGACATGGCGTTGATCAGATCGGCCGGTTTGCGTGGCTTTCGGTCCACGGTCGCCGAGCTAGGCGGTGACGCAGATCGCTACGCCGCGGCACTCGATGTTCCGGCTGCAGCACTCGACACCGACGACCTTCTGGTGTCGGACTGGTCGGTAGCAGCGCTGCTGGAACGAGCTGCCACCGACCTGCATTGCTCCGACCTCGGCCTTCGAATAGCGCGCCGTCAGGACCTGGGAATGCTTGGCCCTCTTGCGCTGGTCATTCAGAACTCCCCCACCATCGCTGACGCACTCGAGTGCACCTCTCGCTACTTGTTCGTACACGGCGAATCGCTGAGTGTGAGCCTCGAGGAAGATCCGCTCAAAGTAAGGGGCGTCAGTGCACTCCGCTATGGGTCTACCGAAGGTCTGCCCGCTCCGGTGCAGGGAACGGACCTCGGCCTCGGTTTCATCCACCGCGCGATCGTGTCGTTGACGGGCGGACCCTATGGTCTCCGTAGTGTCGAATTGCCGTACGTACCTGCGGCGTCGCTTGAAGTGTACGAGGCCTATTTCGGGGCACCCGTGAACACAGGTGGTGCCGCTGCGCGTCTTCGGCTACCGACGAGTCTGCTCCGAACGTCGCTGGACGGCGCGGACCCTCATCTACGGCAGCTGGTGTTGGCCTTCATGCTTCAGCAGGCAACGAATTCGGAGTCGGACGACGTAGCACCTCGAGTACGCTCCACCGTCACCTGTTCACTGGGGACGACAGTCCCCGACGTCAGTTCCGTCGCTCACGTGTTGGCGTTGCATCCGCGGACACTTCAACGCCGGTTGGCCGCGGAGGGAACGTCGTTCGGGTCGATACTCGACGAGTGCCGCCGCAGTGCAGCCCGCCGCTACCTGGCCGGTACCGACCTCCCTTTCGGGCAAGTTGCCTCGCTGCTCGGCCTTTCCGAGCAGTCTGCTCTCACGCGCTGCTGCCGACGCTGGTGGGGACTCACTCCAACAGCTGTTCGCCGGGGACGCGCCACGAAGGAAGCCGCGTTCTAGCCGACTGCGAAGACACTGTGCAGCAGGCCTGCAGGATCAAAGGAATTACATTCGTTCGGACAACTGATCTGATAGACGGGGGTTGCCCCCCTGTCGAACCGAACCCCTCACAGTGGACGGCTGCGATGCGCTGTCCGGCAGCCTCTTTCGTAGTCGCCATAATAACGCGGTACACGATAGTCGGTAATTCGATTCTGCAACAACGCATTCGACAGGATGCGATCACTCTGCGCACACACGGTCACCCAAGCGCCGGTGACACCTCCGAAACTCTTCGAACGACGGTTTTCCGATCGCAGGCGTTGCCACCCCAGCGTGACGACCATATTCTGGCGACGTTGTAGCTGACGATGTTGTGGCTGACGATGTTGTGGCTGACGATGTCGTGAGGACCGACCCCACGCCGTCTGTGCACGCGAAGGGATTTGCTCATGATGTCGGTAACTCACAGCCGGGATCGGTGCCCACACCCGAGGGCGCCGCGGCGATACGACGAGATCATCGCGTGCCGATTGTGACCCATCCCATACACGCCACACCTGATTGGTGACTTGACGGAAACCTGGTCTGGACCTCGTTCCTTCATGTAAGGATCCCTTACATGAAACGGTCCCGATACCAATCCGACACGATTCGACTCGTGGTGTCCACCGCCGCGACGATGACCCTGATCGCGTCGCTGAGCATCGTCACAGGGTCCACCGCTGCCGCTGACCCCGCACGGACCGAGACCCCGTGGACGTCGAGCTCCCCGGTCGACGGTGTCGTCAGCACCGAGATCACGTTGCGCGTTCCGCTGCCCGCCGAGGTGGCCCCGCACCCAGATCGCTGTGACACCCTGTCCTACCTTCGGTGGCGCTCGTCCTCGGGACCGGAGGACTCCGCAGCAGCAGATCGCATTCTCGTCGCACAGCCGGGTGTCTTCGAAGGTGCGGGCGCATTCGACAGCGTCGCGCGCAACACCGTGGCAGCCGCGGCAGCCGAAGGCAACTCGGTCGAGTTCTGGGCGCTGGACCGTCGATCGAATTGTTTGGAAGATCACCACGGAGTTCAAGCCGCTCTCGAGACCGGTGATTTCGACACGGCCGCGAACTACTACTTCAGCGGTCAGGAAGTCGACGGCAGAACGTTCGCCGGATACGCCGATGGAGCGGACACGCAATGGCTCGAAAGCCAGGGGCTCGAACAAACATTGAGGGACCAGTTCGACATCCTCAGGCTCGAGTTACCGGATCCCACGACGCGGAAAGACAAGGTGCTCTGCGGCGGGCACTCGCTCGGCGGATTCCTCACCGGATACTTTGCGGAGTGGGACTTCGACGGTAATGCCGCCACCACCGACGATGCCGGGTACAACCAGTGCGGCGGATATTTCGCCCTCGACACCGTCATCAAGGCCGGAATGCCCGCGGTGGGCGGACCGGATCTCGGTGAAATACCCCCCTTCTTGGCGGGGCCGCTCGAGCAGGCGTCACTTGCACTCGACTCGGCCTACCCGGTGCTCCGCCTCCCGGCCGTCATCAATCCGGAAACTACGAACCTCCTTGCGCTGGCAGGCCTGGCTGCGACATTGGATCCGGATGGGGTCAACGCCCTGCTCGACCGGGCGCCGAACAACACCAACATCGATCTGACTCTTCGCACGCTGCTGTCGCAGGACGCCGCGATGGCAATCACAGGTACTCCAGATGTACGAGACCTCGAGGTCACCAACGAAGCCACAGTCGGGGCCCTGCTCGACGACAATTCGCAGCCCCTCGGATTCCTGCAATCCAGCATGGGATTCCTTACCGGAGGACCGGTGGTCGACAAGTCGTTCCCGCTGCCGTCCTCGATAGCACTCGGCGACAGCGGAAGTGGCGCTTTCGGCGACGCACACAAAGCATCACCGTCGGTTTTCGGCGACCCGGACATCACCTATCGGTGGCTGGACTACGACGAAGTCGGCACCGAAGCATCGCTTCCGAACGAAGGCGATTACACGAACCGAGCGAGCGAGGTCTCGTCGATCGCCGAGGTCGCACGCAGCCTCAGCGAACCACCCCTCGATTTCACCGAGTGGTACTTCCCCTCACGATTGAACTTCGACCTAGGCCAGACGGCCGCCCCGTCCATCGCCGCGCACCACCTCCACCCGGATGGCGTCAGCCGGAATCCGATCGTCACCTTCCACGGTGGCGGCGGTATCTCGTTGCCCGAGTCGAACAACCCGACAGACATTCCCATCGTCCTGCCCGGGTACAACCACATCGACGTTCTGACGGCCGCGCCGCTCCAGAACAACGGCCGACCAGAGGTTGTCTCCACGACACTCGCCCGGTTCGCATCCAACCCCTCTGCCGGTGGTCGCTAGTTCAGGAACCGTCGAGCGGGACACCGAGCGCACGACGGCATTCGGTCAGAGCATCGCGCAGCCCGTTACGCTTCTCGTCGGACAAACCCGACAGCATGTGTTGCTCCAGCGCTCTGACTCCACCGTCGCATCGTTCCAGGAGTAATCGACCGGCGTCGGTCAGATCGACGAACATTCGACGCCGGTTCGATTCATCTGCGCGCCGCGAGACCAACCCCTTGGACTCCAGAGTGGTGACCATCTCGCCCATCGTCTGCGCTGTGACGAAAGAGTTTCTTGCCAGTTCGGCCGACGACACACCGTCGCGGCGAGCCAGTACGGTCAATGCCGTGTACTGCAGCACGGTGACCTCCATCGGCCTCAGCAACTCGTCCAGGCGAGCACGCACAGCCAACTCGAGCTGCTTGACGACGTAGAACATCGTCGGTGGTTCGGTGTCGACCACGACCGCGCCGGCTTGCTTTACCGACTTCCGGTTCTTGTTCACCATCGGCACGATACCGTCGACGTCCGAAACTCCAGGAGACCGATGAGCACACGCCCCCCTCTTCTACTGCTCCACGGAGTCACCATGTCCGCCGCAGCCTGGGACACCGTCGCGCCGTTACTGGACGACAGATTCGATCTGATCGTTCCCACGGCACTCGGGCATCGCGGCGGCCCGCCGGTGCAAGGACGAGCAAGCGTCGGCGCCTTGACCGACGCAATCGAATCTTTGCTCGACGAGCTAGGACTCACCAAGGTCCACATCGCTGGAAACTCGATGGGTGGGTGGATGGCCATCGAGCTGGCACGGCGCGGTCGCGCGAGCTCGGTATGCGCTCTCTCCCCCGCCGGAATCTGGGAACCGACCGCGAAGCCGGGTCGTAGCCGAGTCACATTGATGCGAACGAAGAAGATGGCCGACGCCACACGTCTGCTCACCCCCTCGCTCATGCGTTCCGGGCTGCTTCGTCGAATGATCCTCGGAAACATTGCGCTGCACGGTAACCGGCTCACTACGAAACAAGCGAGGACCTCTTTCTACGACCTGGTGGCGTGTACAGCGGCCGAGGACCTCTTGACCACAAGCGAATACATGCAGCCATTCGTCGATCTCCCATGTCCTGTCACGGTCGCATGGTCGGAGGGCGACCGCATCTTTCCGCCCCACGAGTTCGTCCCCACCGCGCGCAGGCGCCTACCGGCCGCACACTTCTCGATCCTGCCCGGCGTCGGCCACGTTCCGATGATCGACAACCCTGAGTCCGTCGCCCAGGCAATCGTCGACTCCATCGATGGACCGGTCACCTGACATCACCGCCTGGTCCTACCTTGACCCACGTCGCGCACCTCGAGGTGACGGTTGCAGCCACCGTCGAGGTGGGATGGATACCGAACCGAGTGTTTTCTACTTGTATCCGTCACCGATACGCGCGGAGTATCTCTCCATTCCCCGAACTCGTCACAGATGACATTCACGGCATATGACGGCGCACCAACGAACGCAGGCGGTATCGACGATTGGTGACGTCCTCGCAGCCCACACACGAAAAAGCGGCCCCGGATTTTTCCGGAACCGCTTCTGAACTGCACTTCTGTGTCGGGCTGACAGGATTTGAACCTGCGACCACTTGACCCCCAGCTAGATCGACCATATTTCGATGGACCCATCTGCACCTATAGGACCGCCTCTGACCAGCGACTTCCGTCCGCGCCGGTACACGCCGATCCATGCCCGGTTGCACCGAGTAGTGACACTCTCGCGGCACGCTCGAATTCCGATTACTCCATGCCGATCCACCGAATATCCCCACACACCACATGGGTCCACCGCCGCGAAAAGTGACTGAGCATCGCCCCGCGAGGGTCTCACTCCCAGGCGGTGCGGGTGCCTCGTCCGCAGCCAAATCGATTTTCATGACGGCCTCTCCGCGTACACCGACGTCACCGACTCACGTGCGCGAACCCACTCCGCCGCATCAGGCGATACCCACCCAGCGAGCGTGACGGCGTCCGCGACATCAGAGACCAGCAGACGCTGATGGATCGGCTCGTGGTGCGCAGCCCTGTTCCGCACGAACGCCAGCCTCTGAAGCCGGCGCTCGACCTCCCCGCGGCGCTGCCGCGGATCCGAGGCGCCATGCGGGAACGCACCATGGAGCGCCGGCACCCACAACGACGTCAAATACCGCGACGCCGCGAGGTACCGCCAGAACCCCAGCGACAACTCGGCGACCACCTTCCCGTGCACCTCGCTTGGCTGCCGACGAACAGCCCGTCCTCGAGCTTCGATGACATCGCGCCGACCCCGCTGATCCAGAGGCACGTGATCGAACCACTCCGAGGTCCCCCGAGTGAGCTGCGGCCACGCGCTCAGCTGACCGTCGAGCGCGTTGCGAGCCACCACCTCGACCATCGACACCAGCGACAACACTGCACCTGATGCTTCGATGTTCCAGTCGTACAACGCAATCGCCGCATCGATGTCACCGCCACTCGCCGAGAGGTACGAACCGAGGCACTGCCGAGTCAACAGATCGGCGATGACCTCGTTACTCCACGACAACGCCACACCCCCTATTGGTTGACATCCCGAGACTGTTCCCTAAACTAGACTGCGAAGGCCCCGGAACGATCTCTGACTCACGTCACATCGCCGGGGCTACGTTTATCCCTCGGAAGCGTGCTCCTCTCATCGGTGCCGTGGGGACGGTACTGCTCAACCTTTGCGCATCGTGCATGGGGACTAGCAGTTGATGAGCCCCGTCAAGTGCTTATTCCGTTGTTGCCGCACAACGGAATAAGCCGCGCACACAGTCACGGACGAGCGCAGAAAACCGCGGTCAACTCGGCGCAATGGCGGTATGAGAGGCGGTACCGTGGCCACATAGGCTGGGCGGGTCCACCCGTTCGGCGACGACATTCCACCCGCGGCAACGCCTGATCTATTCTCTTAGGGATGGAAGCTCTGCGGCCCCCAACATCGAGCTCATTTCGCGCATGACCAGCGAGCCGACGAATATCGATAACTCGGTTGCCGATCAGTACCCTGAGGTCGCCCGCGAGTGGGACTCCGATCTGAACGACCCGCTGAGCCCGCAGACGATCACACCCGGCAGTAAGAAGAAAGTTGGCTGGGTCTGCGGGACGTGTCAACACAGGTGGCAGGCTCGGGTCAACAGTAGAACGCGCGGCGGTTACGGGTGTCCCGCGTGCGGACGCTGCGCCGCGGGAAAGGCAAAAGCCGCGCCACGTACAGGCGAGTCGTTGGCGAAAAGGCTACCCGCGATAGCGGCTCAATGGCATCCCACCCTGAACGGTGACCTGACAGCCTCCGACGTCGGATACGCAAGCAATAAGAAGGTGTGGTGGCTATGCAACGTCTGCCACAACAAGTGGCAAGCGCAAGTCTCCAATCGCTCCGCAGGCAGTTCCTGCAAAAAGTGCGCCGGCAAGAGTCGGGCGATACCAAGGCCAGGTAACTCTCTCGCTGAGAGAAATCCATCCACCGCTGCTGAGTGGCATCCGACGCGGAACGGGGAGCTGACGCCCGCTGATGTCGCTTTCTCGCGGAAGGGCAAGGCCTGGTGGGTGTGCGCGAACTGCGGGCATGAGTGGCAAGCGTCAATCGGGAATCGCGCAAGGGGGGCGCAGTGTCCGCCGTGCGCGTATGCCGCCCGGGGCCGCTCGCTCCGCGGTCGCTCGCACACGTCCGGCGCATCGAAGACGCTACCGGAGCGGAGCAAGGCGACAGGCTCGCCGCAGCCCGGTGACTCATTCGCGGACCGCTTTCCGGATGCCGCTGCCGAATGGCACCCCACACGCAACGGTGCCGTTACTCCCGACAATGTCGGAAGGGCAAGTAATCGCAGAGCCTGGTGGCTATGCCGCGAATGCGGACACGAATGGGACGCAATCATCCAAAGTCGGGGCAGGGGCGGCGCCGGATGCCCGCAATGCGGTCGGCGCCGAGTCGGTGACACAAATGCTAAGCCCAAGCCCGGGGGCTCACTGTCCGACAGGTTCCCCGAACTCGCCGCAGAATGGCACACCGAGCGCAACGCACCTCTAAAGCCCGAGCGGCTGGCAGCTAGAAGCAGTCGCAAGGCCTGGTGGCAGTGTGCAACCTGCGGCAACGAGTGGGAGGCCAGAATATACAGTCGCGCAAGCGGTCACGGATGCCGCTCCTGTGCCGACCGTCAGCGGGCAATCACCTTCGGTGCCGCTGAACCGGGGCAGTCGCTCGCCGAGAAAGATCCTGAGATCGCCGCGCAGTGGCATCCCACCCGGAATGGAGCGCTCCGCGCCTCTGACGTCACAGCCAACATTGGCCAGACCGTTTGGTGGATCTGCGACAGACGGCACCAGTGGCAGGCCATGATCAACAATCGACGGAAAGCTCGGGGGTGCCCGAAGTGCACGCTGTGGGGAACAAGCGTTGAGGAAATACGTCTACGGCATGAACTTCTCGCCGCTGGCGTACCTGTCGACCCGTACCACGGAGTCGCGCACGAAGTAACCGGCCGTGTGCTGCAATGCGACATGGTGTGTTCGGCTTGGAACGTAGTAATCGAATTTGACGGCAACAGATTCCACAAGCTAGACGAAAGCGTCGAAAAAGACGGACGCAAGACGCAATTGCTCACAGAGCAAGGGTGGATCGTAATCCGCGTGCGTGACGACCTACCGGCAATCGGCGAGCATGACGTCGTGGTCGCGCGCAATTCAAGCGAGGTCACGCGAGCGAAGGCAGTGCTCGCAAAGCTCAAAACTCTCGGCTTCGACATACCCGAGCACGACAAGTATTTCACGACAGAACAGCCGTGGGGCAGCATTGACGCGTCCGAATACATCAAGCGACGACGGATCGACAAGTCGCTGGCAACGCTGCACCCGGACCTCGCGGCGCAATGGGATTCGAAGAAGAACGGCGCACTGACGCCCGATGACGTGACAGCCGGAAGCGGGGCACGGCCATGGTGGATCTGTCCCAAGTGCGGTCATAGCTGGTCGGCCTATGTGTACAGCCGAGCAGGTGGCGGGCACGGCTGCCCCGTCTGCGGGCGCCAAAAATCTGTTTCGCGGGATCTTTAGCGGATGATCACACACGAAGGCGCCTCCTCCGGGCGCGATCAATCGTCTTAGGGGTGTGCTCACCCTGCCCTCAGAAGAATGGGCATCAACTCTGGGGTGATTCACCATGAGGTGGAAACCGGCACTCAATACATTCGCTATCGCCTTCGAAGGACGCATCACCCCGAACGGTCACTAACCGAGGCCGAGATCGGATCTATCGTTAATCGGACACTCTCACGGGCACCTCGTCGCGAGGCTGGCCGAGTTAGGACGCATTCGGGAGGAGCACATCTTGGATGACACCTGAGTTCGCGGATGTACGTACTCGTAAGGTGGGCATGTACCTCGCGCGGTAATCTTCACCGTCGGTGGGGTCGGAGTCATCCCATTCATAAACTACTACACGCAAGGTGTTGGTCAAACGCCCGATAAGAAGCGCAAGTGGAAACGGGCACCGCAGCAGGAGGTGCACCTCGGCGTTGGAGTTGTCGTTCGACAACGCACGGATGTGCGCGGTGACATCGGCGGCGATCAGGCCTGCATCAGCGGAGTCGAGAAGCGCGCCGCTCGCGCTGGTGAGATGACGCCAGGCCGCGAGAAACGACCTATGGTCGTCGATGTAGCGAGTGAAGGCGGTGTCACTGCGTTGGGGCAGGAGATCGACATACACGGCTACGGAGGGACGGCCGGTCGTGATCTTAGATGGCTCGCCGCCTTGTTCTACGATCTGCACTTGCGGTTGAGTGATGAACCGCGCTTCGCCATCGCTAGCCCAGGTGGTGCCCTGTTGGTCGATCACGTCCATGTGTCCGATTCGAGACGAAGGCAAGGCCGCCCCAACTGCGAAGGCCACGGAAAGATGGGCCCCTCCAGCAATACGTACGCGATGTGCCCCGGAACGGGTCACTGCATCGGGAAGGAGACCGATGGTGTCCTTGAGATCCCGGAGCCCATCGACGCTCGGAAGCCGTTCGTGATCGGAGGGCCTAAGCCGGATGTCCAGTTCGTCACCGGTTCGGTCATAAACTTGTGGCGTGTTCCTGCTCTGGAGGCTCAGGTGGAACGTTTGTTCGGTTGCCTCGATTCGCTTGCGAAGAGACGCGATCCGGTACCAGACCAAACCGCGAATCAATGCCAGCAGACCATCATGCTCGGCGGACTGCTGATCTACACCGCTCAAGGTGCCGGGACGAATCTCTAGAAGCCGGTCAGGAGCGTCGTAATCTGTTCGGCCGTCGTCTGTCTTCACCGAGTTAATGATGCCGAGTGCAAACACTTCGTGGTCGCGGTGTAGCTCCAGGAGTCGGGGTGCCTCCAGCGTCTTCACGACTCTGCTGTTCACCACGTCCGGTGTGGTCACGAGAACGCCGCCGGAGATGCCGGCATCTATCGCTTGCTTGAGTCGGGCCTCGGTGTCGCCTGGGGGCAGATCGTCTCGGTCCCGCCAGACAGGGATGCCGGCGGTACGGAGGAGCCAGGCGAGCTCCGCAGCAACACCAGTCCCGTCCTTCTGGCGGTACGAAATGAAGACGGGGTCTGCTGGGTCGGGGGCGGTGGAATCGGTTGTCATGGCGTCTCCTTATGTTCTTCAGTTACGAAGGTTGTGTGCCCTACCGCATCACTGGCGTACGGGCTATTCACAGCAGGCGCCGTATGAAGCCTTTCGGGTATCACTGCCAAGATGCGGTCCCGTTCGACGAGCCAAGTTGCAGCTACACACGTGCCGATGGATCAAATCCAGCGATGATCACGACGAGGTTGTCGAACCCCAGTTCAGGGTCGTGCAGATGTCGCATGTAGGAGTGGAGATTAACCTCGCTTGGGGAGAGCTCTCCGCTCGGGTGAGTGTGTCACTCGCCTACCCACTGGCTACGGTCCTCCGACCAGGCGGAGTCCGCGAGACGGCGGGCATGGCCGAGATCCCGCATAAAGGAGCGTTCGCCGCTGGTGGCGTTGGGTCCAGGGCCGCCGGCGTGTCGGATGTCGATCCGATCAGTCGCGTCGTTCCCGAGCAAGATGCCGCCAGTTTCGAGTCCATCGACCGACCGCAAAGCCTCGCGCGCGATCGCACTGAGTGCGACGTCAGTGATCGTCACCGGAGGCACCTCTCTTCGACCAGTCATTCTGGCGAGCAAGTCGGGCACGATGCGCGAGGTCTGGGTATAGACGACCACCGAACATCGCCGACGTTTCTGAGGTCGAAAGGGGCTGCGAGGTCTCCTGCGGGTCGGAGACCGAGGATGGCGTGTTCACCGGGAACCTGCTGAGTGTGGTCACCGTGAAGCGATTCCAGCAGTGTCGCGATCGCTACTTTTGCGGCGTACGTGCCGAGGTATCTGAGATCGGGCGTCACAGCCGTCATAGGCTGGTGAAGCCGCCCCGTGCCGTAATCCAACTCCTGATCCGCCTCAGCGTCCATCGCTCCCTGATCTGCAAGCTGCTGCCGTAGACAGAGGAGACACCCGAACCGAGGTGTTGGTCGCAGCCTGATGACTTCTCCGATCGAGCCACTATCGAGCACGCACGCCAAGATCGCCGGCTTCCGTGCACGCCTGGACAGGTGGCTCACGACACGCCTGGGAGCGATACCGTCTGCGGCACAGAGCACCAAATCGACGCGGTCGACGATGGGCCGGATGTAGTGGGCCTCGGTAACCACGTCGAGTTGGTGGGCAACCACTGTCTGTTGCGGCCATTGTTGGGCGAGGTGATCTTTCATGGCCGCCACCTTGAATCGCCCAACGCTTTCGGCCCCGAGAGTGTGGCGGAGCATGTTGTGCCAGAGGAACCGGTCTGGGTCGACAAGTTCCACACGTCCAACTCCGTATCCTGCGAGCGCCTCTGCTGCTGCGCTGCCGATGCTGCCGCAGCCCACGACCATGACGCTGTCGGCGGCGAGCTGCTCGATTGGCCACTTACCAGCCAACTGTGCCAGCCCTACAGCTTCGGGCTCGATCTCGATAGCGAGCGGTTCCACACCGTTGCGCCGGACAGCCCAGCCTGCAAACTCCGGGGCACCGGCCTCCACCAGCTCCGGTGGAAGACAGGGGTCGTGAGTGACGACCACGCCAAGGTTGTTGCCTGGGTCGTTAACGCCCGGCACCAGCTCCCTGAATTCTTCGAACCCTATGGAGATATTGGGGCGTCTGGACAAAAAGAGATGGTGAATATGGGCGTCGTTCGGTTTAACCTTGATCCACTGTGCTGCATGGTGGGGGTCGCCTGACCGAAGCGCGGCGTACTCGCGTGGGACTTCGGCTGGAAGACGGACGTCCTTGCTGGTTTCCACAGTCCGGACGACGTACATATCGTCCGCGGGAACGCGGCGGAGCACCAGTGATCCGCCCGACAGGTCGGAGCCTGCGATCTTGGTGACCGCGTCTTTGGGCATCACGATGTAGGGGTTACGGGGAGACATCTGTTTCTCCCGCCTTGGTCGGGTCCGGTGTTGGAGCTCTTCGCTGAATCGCTCGGTCAATAAGGTGGTCGTGCGAGGAGTCGGAGACGATGCCACTGACAGTCATCTCATCGATGACTCCAGCCTTCATGAGGGCGTACTCGATCCGCCACCCCGATGCCTTCGCTAGAAGCTCGGTGAGGCTGGCCTCGGGCTGCCAGCCGCCATCGCTCCGGAGTAGACAGAGCGATCCTCCTGGGGCTACATGCCATGCGGACTGTGTCTGTTCCCGGATCGTTGGCTCCGGGTAGAGGGAGTAGATGGTCGGCGGAACCATCGGGTGTGCTGCAGAGTAGATGACGAGCACTCGCAGTTCCTCGTTCCCGAGCAGCTCATCGAGAGCTTCGGGCTGTAACCGCTCGAAAGGCCAGCGAGGGAGGACACCGAGCCATCCGCCGTGCGGCAAGCCGCCGTCCGCGGGGCTCTGGAATTCGAGCAATGGTGCGAACGCCCGGACCTCGATCTGATCGCGCGCAAGTCGCATAGGTTCGCGCTCAGTCCAGAGGACGGGGTTGAGCGCCGTGGTGTCTGTTCCGCGATCTGGATCTGTTGCACGAGTCATCCCTGCGGAGTGTCCTTGACTGGCCGGGGCGCAGCGGGCACGACCGCGGGCGCCAGGTTGCCGGTGGAGGCAGGAGTCTTAGGGAAGTCGTCCCCAAAGACCGCTCGCCAGTGCTTGAGCGCAGTCGCAGTGTCATTGTTCGCCTGTGCCTGGAATGCCATGATGGCATTGTCTCGTGCGGACCGCAGAGCGTCGGCGAATGCATAGTAGTCGACGTCGGGCTGAATCGGTCCGCAGAGTCCAGCGGGATCAGCGACCTCGTTCCCGCCCTCGATGTGGTAGCAGGCGCTCACGAAGAACTGCTTGATCGCAGCCGGCTGGTTGACATCCGTCGGTAGGAAGTCGAGTGCGAGGACCTCCATGACAAGAGACTTGATCTTGGTGTCTTGCTCGGCAGCCCACCACTTGAGCATCCGTACAGTACCGGCGAACTTGTTCCACTGTGCGTGTCGATGCGCGACCTCGGCGATTAGGAATTCGGGGTCGCATGCGACCCACTGTTCTGAGAGCGCTTCAGGAATGAGGAGTCGCCCATCGCGGCGAAGTGCGGGCATGGCGTCAACCGTGAACGCGTCGGGATCATCAGGGTCATCCAGGAAGCACTTGACGGCATGGTTGCGCCACCGGGCCAGTCGGACCGCTAGGTCGTAACTGCCGTTCGTTGCTCCGAGCAAGGTGTTGACACGCTCGCGGGTGTGATCGAGAGCGTCCGCGGCGGAGCTTCCCGGCGACCCCCACTCAGGATGTTCGTCCTGGTCGAAGACGACGATCACATCGACGTCATGGATCGGGTCCTTGTGTGTCCCCCGCGCTAGCGATCCGGACGCTACGACTTCCTCCACATCGTCCTCGGCGCCGAAGGCGCCCTTGAAGAGATCGCGGCGAGTGCGTGCTTCGCGGACGTGTGTGATGTCAGCGTTTACGACGTCCTGAAAGGTCTCGAAGGCGTCAGTCACGCTCATAATCGTCTCCTGTTTGTTCGTTTGTTTGATTCGCCGTAGTTACCGCCACCGACATTGCTGCATCGAGCTTGATGCAGCTCGATGACTACTTCTTCATGCCGCGTTTGCCAGTGGTGCCGTTGCTCGTGGTCTTCGGGTGACGCTTCACGACCCGCGCCCTGCTTGCCTGTCATGCCCTCCCACAGCGTTCTAGACTTGACGCTCCGTTTCAATTCTAACACACTTCGCGTCGAAGTCGACGGTCTGTCGCAGATGTGACACACTGGGGATATGGCCAAGACCACGATCAACACGGCCGCGCTATACGCCGCCCTAGACGCCGCGCGTCAAGAGCGCCAACTCTCGTGGCGAGCACTAGCTGGCGAGATCGGCGTGAGCCCCTCTTTGCTCTCCCGGCTCGGCAACGGCCTCAAGCCAGACACCGACGGCTTTGCCACAATCATCGCCTGGCTCCGCATGCCGGCCGAGGACTTCTTCGAGCGCGACGGAAAACGTGCCGCCTTCGACGACCGCGAACCTGACCTTATGGCGCAGCTCGCGCCTCTCCTGCGCGCCCGGAAGGACCTCAGCGAGACCGACGTCAGGTACCTGCAACAGGTCATCGGCGCTACCATCGAACGTGCACGGGCGCAGGGGTGACTCGTGCGTCGAGGATTCAAGACCGAGGCCAAGAGTCTTGCGCTGGAGCTACGTGGCGAGATCGGCCTCGACGCCCATATGCCGTTCGACCCCTACGCCTTCGCTTCTGAGTACGGAATACCCGTCGTACAGCTCAGCGAGCTCGATGGTGCCGCGCGTGACCACTTTCTGCGGGCGGACGGAAGTGCACTGTCCGGGGCGTTGATCCCGAACGGAAGTAGCGTGGTAATCCTGGAGAACGACGCTCAGCCCCTGACTCGTCGTCGCACCACCATGTGCCACGAACTCGCCCACGTCGTCCTGGAGCACAAGTTCGGCGTCTCTCTTTCCGACGAGCGGAAGTGCGGGCTCGGCGGCGACCAGGAAGCCGAAGCCGACTGGCTCTCAGGGGAAATGCTGATTCCCAACGACGGAGCATTCCGGCTCGCCCGAGCGAACGCCACCGACGAGGAGGCGGCAGATGCCTACGACGTAAGCCTCGCGATCGCTCGCTGGAGGATGAATCACAGCGGCGCCCGGAAGGTCATGGAACGCGCTCGCGCCAAATGGGCTAACACACCCAGCTCCCACCGATAACCGCGATCGACTACCGCCAATAGACCGCGTTCTTAGCGAATTCATCGGTCCATTCAGTCCCGTCCGGCCCTGTCGCGACAAAGAAGATGCTCGCCCGCATCAACAGAGTTACTGATGCGGCGCAGCGTGACCCGTACGTTGGGATCGGCAGGCCTTAGCCCTGCAATAGGCGCTCGAAGGTGCGTGGTTAAAACGAATCGTCGAGGCGTCCGGCCAACAGAACCGTGCCTACGTCTTCGGTAGTACGTCAAACGAATCACCCATACGCGCGAGGGCGGCTGCGCGAGCCGAAACGGTCTAACGCCAGGCCACGGCCAGCGAAGATGATTTATTCCGATCAGAGCCCCCGGCTATATCTCGCTGCCGTGGCCTGTAGAAGAGGTCGACAGGCGATGTGGAGTTATGATCATTGATCAACTGGTTGCCTCGCGTAGTCACTGTTTCGGGTCGTAACCCACCGGGGGGCGGACAACATATTGGAAGTAGGCCCGCTGGTCGAATCCGTGATAACGCTGGTATTGCGAGCCTTCAGCCCGCATGTGGATATCGATGACAGCAGTCTCACCGACATCTCCTTCCGTAACGATCCATTCGAGGGCAGCCTCCTCCCTGCTATTGGATACACTCGTGACTCGCAAGCTCGATGGAGTGGTGAACCACCATTCCAATGGTCGATCGTGAGTGTCGAAACCTGTCATCGCGAACTGAACCCGGTCTCCTGGGTGAATAATTGCACCAGTGACCTTGCCCTCGAAGAGTTCCCCAATTGGCCCGTCCCGACCAGTAAGTCGATGCCCGAAGCAGTCCACCGCAGACTCGATCCGGGGGTAGATTTCCCCGGCGGGATCTTGTGTGCTCATGTACAACGTCACCTGATTTCGTATCTGACCGGCGATACCGGAAAGTAGTTCCCGCTCGAAGGTAACCAGCGGCCGACCGTGGGCTGTGGTGTTGCGGATCTTTTCCATGCGCTCAAGAAGTGAATAGGCATCCCGGAGGGCAGGCGATAAATCCGACCAGTACTTCTTGGCAATCAAGAGCAAGTCGTACATGTTCGCGTAGGTGAGCCCGGGTCCGTCGGTTTCGGCTACACCGCGGCGTTCCCTAGTGTTTCGTTCAGCCTCGACCCTTTCCGGCCAGCCCTGTCGCTGTTTCTCGGTTGTCACCTCTTCGATCCACCCGGCACCGTATTTCTTCAGGAACACGTGCCCCATCAAATGCCTGAGTGCGTTTTCACAGGTAGCGATGGCAGTGCTCGGCTCTAGTGTCACCATGTCCCACATGTTGCCACTTACGTGAGACCAGCGGCATGGGCGATCATGGGCCTGTTAAGAAACATACGCGACGATGTGACGAGGCTCAGCGAGATACAGCAGTCATGCACGGCGCATTTCATCACCTTTGAGCCGTCCGCACTGTAGTGGTTGGCGAGTTCCGGTGGTGGCCTTTACGGAGATTCTCCGATCGGGGCGTTGTGGTCCCGGTGCCGATAGGAATCACTGTCCAGATTGAGCACGGCGGAGCGATGCAAGAGCCGGTCGAGCATCGTCGCTGCGACTGTGTTGTCACCGACAACCTCACCCCACGATCCGACACCACGGTTGGTAATCATCACGATCGAAGTCTTCGTATGCCGTTGCGACAAAACCCGAAATAACGCTGACGCCGCCTCGACCGGCAACGGAAGATGCCCGAGTTCGTCGACAACGCAAACGCCGATAAGCAGCAAACACCGCATTGACAGTGTGCTGCCAGCGAAACTGGACGAAACAATGTCGGAGCCACCGATCTAGTCGCTGTTTGCAACTCGACGCGGACCCCTACAGACTCCGTAGCTACTTGACAGCGAACCAGCCGAATCAAGTGGCTCCGTCCGCCCAGGTCCATTCGCTCAACGAACACAGATTTCCGGACACCAGCGGATCTGTATGAACACTGCCTCAGCGCCGAAATCGACCCTGTAAGGAACAAGTAGTGGCGTGTTCCCGGTAAACGAGGCCAGGACGTTCTAGAGTCTTGTTGCCCGTGAACTGGGCGGATAGGACACTGAACAACATGGCTGGACGCAAGCGG
>NZ_NPFY01000021.1 GCF_002259415.1 Rhodococcus sp. 14-2470-1b | reverse complement strand
AACTCCGCAGTCACCCTCCCCGGAAACACCTACGGAACAACCGACCTCACCGCACAATCACTCATCCCCCACATACCCCGCAAACGCAGACCCACCACCAACAAGACCCACACCACCACCAACCCAACCCACACCCCGCCGACAAACGACACCGACGACCCCGCACCGTTCTGAACGGTGCAGGGACTCGGACGAATCGGCGTCCATGGACTGTCGGTCAGCCTGTGTATCCGCTCATGTCGTACACGGTGACGCCATCCACGGCGGTAGCGGTGAAGTTCGCTGCGACCCACTCCGCGATGTCGGACGATGTGGACTGCGAGTCACCACCACCGGGCATGCCGCCGCCCATTCCGCCGCCCCGGCCACCGGAAATGTAGTACTTGACTTCGTGATTCGAGACGTAGGAGATGAACTGATCGAGAGTCGGCGCGGGATCACTGCTCCACCCTCCGATAGCGATGACCGCTGTGTCCGTAGCCAACTCGTAGGTCGCGGCTGTCTGCGATCCGTTCACCGCAGCGGACCACTTGGTGTCGGCCGACTCGAGCAGAGCGTTCACCTGATCACTGGAAGCGGAACCGCCACCCATACCGGGGCCACCACCAGCCATGACACCGGCTTCGTCTCCGGCCACCGGACTGTCCGGGACTTGGCCGTCAGCACCTGCGCCGTCACCATCGGTTGTTGCGGCAGCACCGGGCATTTCACCCTCAACCATTTCTCCCTCGGGCATACCACCCTCAGGGATCCCACCCGCGGGAACTGCGCCGTCAGACATACCGCCACCCGGCATTCCGCCACCCGGCATACCTGCACCCGGCATACCGCCGCCCATGCCGGAGTCCGAGACGGCACCGACGGGACCCGCGGTGGGGATGGATCCGCTGTGGACGGTGGACGAGGTGGCGATGGCATACGACGCACCGCCGCCGAGACCTGCGATCGAGCCGACGAGGGCAGCGATGACGGCGAGTACACGGAACCGACCCGCACCGAGGATCGCGACAGCAGCGACGACGGTTCCGAGCAACAGGATCCACTTCAGAGCGGGCAGCCAGTCAGCGTTGCGGTGCAACAGAACCCAGGCCCATCCGCCTGCCGCGAGCATCATCGACGCCAGACCGAGACGCGCCCACACGGATTCGCGTGCGATCCACAATGCATAGCCGCCGGTCCCGACCATGCCTGCAACAGCCGGCGCGAGGGCCACCGTGTAGTACGGGTGGATGGTTCCGGACATGTAACTGAAGATCGAACCCGTCACCAGGAACCAACCACCCCACAGAACGAGCGAAGCGCGCAGCAGATCGGTGCGCGGTGCGCGTCCCCGAGCAATGAGCCCGAACACCAGTGCCACCAACGCGGCGGGGATCAGCCACGAGATCTGGATGCCCATCTCACTACCGAACAGCCGGTCCAGTCCCGTGCTGCCGCCGAAACTGGAACCCGCGGCCCCTCCCATTCCACCGCCGCCCATTCCGCCACCGGCATTGCCGTCGGATCCGAAGATGCGGCCGAGTCCGTTGTAGCCGAGCACCAGATCCATGACGGTGTTGTCCGTCGAACCTCCGATGTACGGGCGTGCGTCGGCAGGCCAGAGCGCAACGGTCAGAACCCACCACCCGGCTCCGGCGACGAGCGCGGCGAACGCACCGACAAGATGCAACAACCTTGCGCGCAGACGCGCCTGTCCTGCAACCAGATACGTCAACCCGAAAGCAGGGAGCACCAGCAGGCCCTGGAGCATCTTGGTCAGGAACGCGAAACCCAGCGCGACGCCGGCGAACGCGAGCCACATCGCCGCCCGTCGACCGACAGACGTCTGCAGGGCGCGCACGACGAAGTATCCGCCGATCGACATCAGCAACACCAGCAGTGCATCGGGATTGTCGAACTGGAACATCAACGCCGCCGCCGGCGTCGACGCCAAGACCGCACCGGCCAGGAGCCCTGCCGTGGGCGCTGCGACACGCTTGACTGAGGCGTAGACGACAGCGACCGCACCCACACCCATCAATGCCTGCGGCACCAGGAGGCTGGCGCTGGAGAACCCGAAGATCCGAGCCGACAATCCCATCACCCACAGCGATGCCGGCGGCTTGTCGACGGTGATGAAGTTCTCCGAGTCGAGCGAACCGAAGAACCATGCAGTCCAGTCCTTCGAACCAGCTTGCGCCGCAGCGGCATAGAAGGTGTTGGCGTATCCGCTGGCGGTCAGGTTCCACAGGTACAGCACGGCGGTCGCCGCGAGGAGCACGCCCAGCAGTACGTGGTGACGGTTCGGTGAGAACCGCACGGTCTTACGATGCCGGGGTTGTGGTTCCGCAGGAGTCGGCGGCAGAAGCGTTGTGGTCACGAGAAAGTCCTCCGTCGGTGGTATCGAAGACCAGAGTGACCGGACCGGGTTCGACCCCGCTGGGAACAACCTCGAGAAATGCTGTGAACGCCCGCAAACAAGATCGAACGCGTCAGACACCGTCGAACGCGTCAGACACCGTCGAACGCGTCAGACACCGTCGAACGCGTCAGACTCCGTCGATCGCGTCAGACTCCGTCCAGAGGGGTGGTGACCGCGATACGGCGAGCGCCATCGGCGTCGAGCACGATCTGATAGGCATTGCGCTCCACGCCGACGGGTCTGCCGTCGGCATCGAGGTTCTCGAGCAGCAGATGTCCCACCCAGATCCCGTTGCCCTCGATGTCGGTCACGATGTCCTTCGCTCGGACGCCCTGGATTCCGCGGGATCGGTAGAACTGCTGCCCCTGGCTGAAGAAGCCACGCGTCTGCTGTGGATCGGTGACGGCGAGGCACCCACGCGGCGACACCGCGAGAGCTGGATAGTGGTAGATGTCCGCGAGGGCGTCGATGTCGCCTGAAGACAGGTAACCGGTGTAGCGGTCGAAGAAGTCCTCTATCGATTCGGTGCTGGTGGAGGTCATGAACGAACAACCTACGACGCATTCCCGCCACGCCAGTGACGGTAATCGGAAAGAATCTCCGATTGTGCCCCGCGAAACGAGCTCCGACTCACGCGACAACCACCTGACGCTGCGACGCGTGGTGCGTCAGCAACGTCTCATCGAAATCCTCGCCGACTCGCCACTGCCCGTTCCGACGGACGCTCTGGCCGAGAAACTACAGGTCAGCGCCAGAACTGTGGAACGCGACCGCCGTCGTCTCGTCGACTCCGGCGTTCCCATCGTGTCGGTACCGGGAACAGGCGGCGGCAGCCGACTTCCCAGCCACGACAAGCCCTCTCCCCTGAACTTGTCGTTCGAGGAGATCGTCGCGTTGATCGCGGCCCTCGCCGCGCTCGGGCCGACGGAAACCGACAGCGCGCAGTCCGCGATGACCGCCCTCGTCGCAGCAATCACCCCGTCACCGCCTCGGGAACTCCGGTGACCGCCCGGCAAGCCCGACGCGTCGCCGTCAAGTACGGGGCGTCGCTGATCGCATTGAACATCGCGGCTGCGGTGCAGGTGATCTTCGTTGTGGCGTTGCTCGCCAGATCCGAGACCGCGACGGTCGGCAGCATTCTGACCGACCCTGCATTCAGCGCATTCCGATGGATCGTCCCGCTCGGGATCACGGTCGGAGCCCTCGCAGGCATCGTGTTGATCCTGCCCACCCTGCGGTGGTTCGCACGTGAGGACATCCCGACGGTCGAGCAATCGAAACGTGCGACGCGGATTCCGCTGCACCACACCGCGTCGCACCTCGCGCTGTGGCTGGCATTCGGGTTCTCGATGGCAGCGCTGACGCACGACGCGGAACACGACGTGACGGTCCTCATCGTCATCGGCACCGTGTTCGGTGCGGTCACCACTGCCGGAACCGGATACCTGTTGACCGAGAGGTCACTGCGTCCCGTCACCGTGCTGGCGTCGACGGGCACCCCGGCACGACGTGAGCTGAGCGTGCTCGCACGACTGATCCTCACCTGGTTGGTGTGCACGGCCATTCCGGTGGCTGCGATCACGCTGATCGTCATCGTGCACTCGACCGGAAAGCCCATCGCAATCCCCGCCCCGATCGAGCTCCCCATCCTCATCGTGTCCGCAATTGCCCTCGGAACCGGGCTGCGCGGAACCATCCTCGTCGCTCGATCGGTGTCCGAGCCTGTGCGAGAAGTAAGCCAAGGGATGACGGAGATCGAGAAGGGACGGACCGACGTCGCCGTCCCGGTCTACGACTCGTCGGAGATCGGGAGTCTGCAACGCGGGTTCAACAGCATGTCGCGCGGACTCACCGAGCGCGAGCGACTACGAGACCTCTTCGGTCGTCACGTCGGCACCCAGGTCGCCTCGAGAGCACTCGAACAATCCGACTTCCCCCGCGACGACGTCCAGTACGCCGCTGTCCTGTTCATCGATCTCGTCGGGTCGACGGCCTTCGCCGTCGACCATCCGCCCGAACGCGTCGCCGAAGTACTCAACGAATTCCTCGCCATCGTCGTCGACACCGTCGACGACAACCTCGGCTTCATCAACAAATTCGAAGGCGACGCCGCACTCGCCGTCTTCGGCGCGCCCCAACCCATCGATAACCCGGCTGCCGCCGCCTTGAAAGCTGCCCGACGCCTACGCCTCGCGCTCGGATCCCTCGACACCCGCACCACCCCCGGTCACTCCGCCGGCTCCGCTCCTGCCACCCCCGGTCACTCCGCCGGCTCCGCTCCTGCCACCCCCGGTCACTCCGCCGGCTCCGCTCCTATGGACTTCGGGATCGGCGTTGCTGCAGGTGATGTGTTCGCCGGGGACATCGGAGCACTGCAGCGATACGAGTACACCGTCATCGGAGAGCCGGTGAACTGTGCAGCGAGGTTGTCCGATCTCGCCAAACTCGCGCCGGGCAGGGTGCTGGTCAGCAGTCGACTCGTCGACGACGCCGGCGCGGATGAAGCACGTCACTGGCAGTCGACCGGGCCGGTGGAGCTGCGCGGATATCAGACTCCGGTCGAGGTCTCGGCGGTCTCCGACGCTTAGCGGTCTCGACGGTCTCCGACGCTCAGCGGTCTCCGCGGCTCAGCGGTCTCGGAAGCGTTGGAGGATTTCGCGCATCGTGTGCGGGTAGATCCCCTCGTCGGCGAGTTGCCTGCGGGTCTTGCGACGGGTCAACACGACGCCGGTGATCGCGACGATCCACACCGGGTACTGGACGAGGAACGCGACCCGGAAGCCCTCGAACGTGTACCCGCCGAACGCGTCGAGGATCCATCCGATCGAGGCGATGACCAGAAGCGACGCGGTGAATCCGCCGATGTTGACCATGCCCTGCGCGGTGCCGAGGTTGGCGCTCGGATTGAACGTACGTGCGTAGTCGAAACCGATGACCGATCCGGGACCTCCCACGGAAATCACGACCACGAGGACGACCAACAGCCACAGCGGAGCCGGACCTGGGAGTGCGAGCACGATCCCCCACATCGCCGCGTTGCTGATCATGATGGTCAGCACCATCCACGATCGGCGCATCGGATACCGCCCGGTGAGGATGCCGAGTCCGATGCCGGAGAACACTGCCGACACCACCGAGATCGACAACAGTGCTCCAGCCGTCGACGACGACAAACCCTGTGCCGACGTCAGGTACGGAATGCCCCACAACAGCGCGAACACGGTGATCGAGAACTGCGTACCGGTGTGGGAGAAGAACCCTAGTCGCGTGCCGGGACGCTTCCAGACCTGTGCGATCGTCGCGAACGTCTCGCGCATCGACGTCGCCTTCTCGGTGAATTCGGTGCCGGGAGGAGAATCTCGAACCAGGGCAAGCGTCAGGACCAAGGCGACGAGTCCCAGGGACGCGGCGCTGCCGAACGCGACCGTCCAGCCCGGCCCGTTGAGCAGTACGAGGAACGGCACTGCAGACAGGATCTGTCCCATCTGGCCGAGCAGACCCGTCAGCTGGGACACGATGGGAACCTGCCTCGGCGGGAACCACTGTGGGACCAGACGCAACACCGAGATGAACGTCAGAGCATCCCCGACTCCGACGAACGCACGAGCCGCCACAGCCAGAGGAAGCGAATCGGTGAATGCCAGTACCAGTTGCGCGACGGTCATCAACAACGCACCGAGCGCGATCATCTTCCGAGACCCGACGCGATCCAGCACCACACCCGCCGGGATCTGCATCGCCGCATAAACGACGACCTGAAGAACGACGAACGACGACAGCAGCGACGGGCTGATCACGAACCGGTCGGCGGCGTCGAGCCCTGCGACACCGAACGCGGTGCGGTGCAGCACGGCAACGATGTACGCGAAGACACCGACACCCCAGACCACCCACGCGCTTCTCACTGCCCACATTCTGCCCGGTGCCCTGTGCAAGGATCGAATCCGACAGGACGCGACAGAGACGAAAGTGAGCAAGCCCATGGCCGACCCCATCCTGGTGTTGAACGGACCGAACCTGAACATGCTCGGAACGCGTCAGCCAGAGGTGTACGGCCACGAGACGATCGCCGACGTCGTCGCACTGTGCGAGAAGACCGCCGCCGCGCACGGACGAACCGTCCGAGCCGAGCAGTCCAACCACGAGGGCCACCTGATCGACTGGATCCACGAAGCCAGGGGGCGCGTGTCGGGAATCGTCATCAACCCCGGTGGCCTCACCCACACTTCCGTCGCCCTCCGCGACGCACTGGTGATCCCGGAAGTACCGATCATCGAGGTCCACATCAGCAACGTTCACGCGCGAGAAGAGTTCCGTCACCACTCGTTCGTCTCCCCCATCGCATCCGGGGTCATCGCCGGACTCGGAATCGCGGGCTACGGATTCGCCATCGAACGGCTCGTCTCTCTCACCTAGTCCTCAGGTTCGCCTGCATATGCTGGGTCGAGCATTTCGGCTGAACGAGGGATATCGGTGAGCAAAGACAGGGCGAGCAACAACAGCAAGAAGAAGGCACAGGCAGCTGCGGCTGCCCTGCAGGGCAAGAAGGACAAACAGCGACGCACCCTGATCCAGGTCGGCGTCGCCGTCGTTCTCGTGGCGCTGGTCGCCGTCATCGGCTTCAACATCGCGTCGAAGAATTCCGACGACACCACCGCAACGCCGGCCGCCACGCCGTCGGTCGTCACCGAGGACGGTGCGATCCGCATCGGTGATCCGAATGCTGCCGTCGTCGTCACCGCCGTCGAGGACTTCCAGTGTCCTGCCTGCAAGCAGTTCGAGGCGATCTCCGGCGACACCCTCTCCGAGCTCGTGGCCGACAACACCATCGCCGTCGACTACAAGCCGATCGCGATTCTCGACCGAATGTCGTCGACGAACTACTCGTCGCGCGCAGCCAACGCAAGCATGTGCGTCGCCGAGGCCGACATCTCCAAGTGGCCTGCATGGCACAAGGCCATGTTCGAGCAGCAACCGGCCGAGGGCGGCGCCGGCCTCAGCGACGACGACCTGAACGGAATCGCCCGGACACTTCAGGTCGACGTCGGCAGCTGTATCACCGACGGCACCTACACCGATTACGTCACCAGCCAGACGCAGAACGTCATCGACTCCGGCGTCACCGGAACCCCGACCGTGTCGGTCAACGGCACCGTCGTCGACGTCCCGACGCCGGACAACCTGCGGGCCGCGATCACCGCGGCACAGTAGAGCAGTGCCCACCAGCAAGGTCACCGCCTGGGTCCTCACGGTCGGCGGCATACTCGGACTCCTCGCGGCACTGACCCTGACGATCGAACGATTCAAGCTGCTCGAGGACTCGTCCTACGTGCCGTCGTGCAGCTTGAATCCGGTGTTGTCGTGCGGTTCGGTGATGACCACCGATCAGGCCGCACTGTTCGGGTTTCCCAATCCCATCATCGGGATCGTCGCTTTCACGGTCGTGCTCGTCACCGGAATCCTGACCCTCGCGAAGGTCGCACTACCGCACTGGTACTGGCTCGGACTGTCGCTGGGCACCCTGCTCGGCGAGGTGTTCATCCACTGGTTGATCGACCAGAGCCTCTACGAGATCGGCGCACTGTGCCCCTACTGCATGGTCGTCTGGGCGGTCACGATGCCGATCTTCGTCGTCACGCTGTCCCAACTCGTCGACCGCGAGCGCGCGGGCACCGTCCCGAGGCTGCTGCTCGAATGGCGTTGGACGATCCTCGCGCTCTGGTACGCCGTGGTGATCGCCCTCGTCGGCATCAGGTTCTCGGATTACTGGTCGACGCTCGTCTAGAGGGCCGCGACGGCGTCGATCTCGATCAGCAACTCCGGCATTGCAAGCCGAGCAACTTCGACGACGGTCTGCGCGGGCCTGGTCTCGGGAAACAGCTCACCGAGAACCGCGGTGTAGGTGTCGAGGTGTGCGATGTCGACGAAGTACACGGTCAGCTTGACCACGTTCTCCAGGGTTCCACCGGCCGCATCGACGATCAGGCGAATGTTCTCGAACGCCAGACGAATCTGCGCCTCGACATCCCCGATTCCCGCGAACTCACCGTCTTCCGTGATTGCCGTCTGGCCCGACAGATACAGCGTCGTCGACGCGTTCTCCACCGCAACGCACTGAGACAACAACTGAGCGCCGGGATCCCACACGCTCACCGGTGACACCACTCGCTTGTCCATTCGTTCTCCTCTCGTCCGCACCGCCAACCTACGCACCGCGGCCGCAATGGAAGGTGCGACGCGTAGGTTGCGTCCGCGCATTCCGAACCACAGAACGCTGTCGCAGGGCATGATGATGTGAGCCACCTCACGCGGGGATGAGTGGGCACGGCAGCAGTTCGGGGAGAGACGCACAGCACCAGGAGTTGTTACATGGCAGGCGATCCGATCGCAGTCATCGTGGCCGTCATCGTGTCCGCAGCGGGGGCGGCAGCAGGGACCGACCTTCCCCCACCGATCCAGGACGGAGCTGCAGGCGTCGCCGAATCCGCGGAGAACGCCGCACCCGGTCTGCAACAGCAACTCGACGACCTTCTCGGGTCCCTTCCCGACACCCAGCGCGACGACGCCTCCGCCATGCTCGACGGTGCCGCGTCCGCGATCGAATCCGCGGCCGACCCGATGCTCCCGGACGAACCGGACACCGAGAAGACCGAGGAGACCGAACCGGCGGACTCGGGCGCCGCGCCGGAAACACCGCCGACGCCGCCCCTGCCGCAGGTGCCCGTCACCTCGGTGGCGAGTTCGCCCATCACCTCACTCGGGGCACTGATTCCGAGCGCGAGCGGCGCCATGCAGTTCGGTACGTCGACGTTTTCCCTGGGCGATCTGGTGTCGCAGACGGCGTTCATGCCCGCCGCCGAGGCACTTCGGCGTGCGCTGTTCCCGGGGGTACCTGCCACGTTCACCGGAGTATCCGCGTCGCCTATCGGTGCGATCACCGCGTTCGTTCCCTGGCTCATGAAGGCCGGGGCCATCTGCGACGGCGTGGGGGCACCGGTCATCGCCGCGCTGTACGCCGCGGAGAACGGGTTCCGGCACGGTCCGACGGCCCCGGTGTCCTCGAGCGGGGCACGTGGCCCCGGGCAGTTCATGCCGGGAACGTGGGCGACCTACGGCAAGGACGCCGACGGTGACGGTGTGGCCGACATCAACGGGATCGCGGATTCGGTGATGGCGTCGGGAAACATGTTGTGCGACATCCACAGTCAGGTTTCCCAGTGGAAGTCCGAAGGACGGGTCAGTGGTGACACCCTCGACTTGACCATTGCCGGGTACAACGCAGGTGCGGGCGCAGTCCTTCGTTCCGGCGGGATGCCCTCCGGAACACCGGATTACGAGAATCAGACGAAGCCGTACGTCGCGAAGATTCGCGCGACGGAAATGCAGTTCTCCGCGATACTGAACCCGTTCTCCGCCCTGGACATCGCCGGTGCAGGCGCCAATGCCGTCCGGTCCGCCATGAACTATCTCGGTCTGCCGTACGTGTGGGGCGGCGGCAACATCAACGGACCGTCGGGCGGCGGGTTCGACTGCTCCGGTCTGACGTCCTACGCCATCTTCAAGGCGTCCGGAGGCACGGTGACCCTCCCGCGGACCTCGGAGACACAGTGGAACGTCGGCACGGAAATCCCGCTCGGGCTGGCTCAGCCTGGCGACCTGCTGTTCGGCAACTGGCAGGCGGGTGGTCCCGGGCACGTCGCGATCTACGTCGGCAACGGGCAGATGGTGCACGCGCCCACCTTCGGTGACGTCGTCAAGATCGGGCCGGTGTTCGACGGAATGAAGGCGCGCCGGGTCCTGTGACGCGCCGGGCCGGGTAGGTTCGGTCACCATGACCGACGGAACCAGCGCAGCACGGCGAAGCCCCGAACCTGTCGGCTTCGACGACCCTCTTGCCCCGGCACCGGCCGACGGCGAGGGCTTCGAGACCAACTGGACCGTCCGCACCGGAGACGTCGACCCCAACAACCGCCTGCGGTTCGACGGTATGGCCCGTTACCTGCAGGACATCGGGTCGGACAATCTCGACGCCACCTCGCTCGGCGTCACGGACCCGTTCTGGATCGTGCGGCGCACGGTCATCGACGTGCACACCCCGGTCGAGTTCCCGGACCGAGTGCACATGAGACGGTGGTGCTCGTCGATGTCGACGAGGTGGTCGAACATGCGCGTGAACATCACCACCGACAAGGGCGCGTCGATCGAGACCGAGGGATTCTGGATCAACATCAGTGCCAGTACCGGTATGCCCACCCGGATCAGCGACGAGGCCTTGGCCTTGCTGGCACGCACCACCGACGAGCATCGGTTGCGGTGGAAGGCCTGGCTGACCGAGCCGGTGCCGTCACCCGCACACACCGACGTGCAGTTTCCTTTGCGCGCCACCGACATCGACCCGTTCAACCACGTCAACAACGCCGCGTACTGGCACGCCGTCGAGGAGCTGTTGGTCGATCACGCCGACCTGTTGCACGCCCCGCACCGGGCCGTCATCGAGTACCTCTCCCCCATTCTGGCGGGCGACCACGTGACCATTCGTCACCGCTACGAGGGCGGCGCACTCACCGTGTGGTTCGTCGTCGACGATGCGGTGCGCTCCGTGGCCAAGGTCGCCCCGAGGGCCTGACGGTCCAACTTGCCGCGCGGGGTGCGCGGCAGGGCGGGCACCACGAGGATCCGCGTCGGCGCACTGGGGGCGGGCAGGGCCTCGCGCAACAACCTACGAATGCGCTCGACGGGCGGTGCGCCCGCGCCCACGACGAGTGCGAGCGCGGGTACTTCACCGAATCGTGCGTCGGGAATCGCAGCGACTCCCGCTTCGAGAACACCGGAAATACTCAGGGCTGCATGCTCGATCGGTGCGAGCTCGACGTTCAGCCCACCCCGGATCAACGTCTCGGAATCACGACCGAACAGAGTCAGCGACGACCCGTCCACACTTCCTCGGTCTCCCACCGTCATCCAGCCGTCGACCGGCCCGCCTGCAAGTCCCTCGTCGGTCAGGTAGCCGTCGAACAGCATATCGCTGCGCACATGAACGATCCCGTCGACGATCCGCGCCTCGACACCGTCGAACAGTATTCCCGGGCCGGGATCGACGCCGCGGTCGTAGGACACGAAGCTCAGCTCCGAGGCGCCGTAGAAGTGAACCAGCGACGCGTTCGGCAGCACGTTCTGCAGCGTTCGACGCCCCGACTCCGGCCAACGGGCCGCACTGGAGAGCACTTCACGCACACTCCCTACCGGGCCGACATCGGCGCGCACGACGTCCCACGCGATCGTCGGCACCGAATAGAGATGTGTCGCGCCACTGTTCAGTGCGTCGACCGCAGACCGGACGTCCACGGATGCGCCGCGCGTCAACCCGTGCAGCGCGCCGTACAGGAAATGCGTGTGGTCCAGCACCCCCGGCGTCGACACGCGGTCTCCCCGCTGAACGTCGAACACGGCGTCGCTGCGGTCCAGCGTCCTGGCCCACGAACGCTGGTTGCGTAGAAAGAGCTTGGGCTCGCCGGTGCTTCCCGACGTGATCCCGACCAACAATTCACTGCCCGCGGTGGGGCTCCCGTGCGGCCCTCGGCCGTCCAGACCGGCGACCGGGTCGGACCAGCCGAGCGATGCCACCCGTCGATGCTGCTGCTCCGCGGCGATCACCACGTCCGGCGCGGCGAGTTCGACGACCCTGCCGAACTGGCTGGGCAGCAAATGCCTGTGCAACAGCACCACACCGATTCCCGACGCCATCGCCGCGGTCACCGCGACGAGCGAGCCGACGTCCGAGGTGGGAAGGACCGCAACGCGTCGCATGCCGTTCATCCCGGCGCCGGTGCGGCGGACACGTTCCCAGAAGTCGCCGTACGTCACCGATTCCCGACGGTCGACGACGGCGATCGCGTCGGGATTCTCGCGTGCGTGACCGGCTATGCGGTCGGTGAGTAGCGGGCTCACGCGCTGATCGCCCCTCTAATCGTCGACGCCACGAGCGACGAGGGCATCGCCCATCGCGTCGGCGGTGCGGAGTGCACGGACGAGGACAGGCGTGGCGAGGGCAGTCATGGACCACTGCAATCCGCGTGCTTTGCGCGCCTCGGACACCTCGTGCACGATGGTGGCCAGCACCGGGATGCACCTGATGGCCAGGGCGAGCATCAGACCGATGCGGTCGGGGTCGACGCCGAACCGACGGAGTGGTCCGAGCGCGCGAGTGACGGTGTCCAGCATGTCCGTCACTCGGGTCGTCAACGTGACGAGTGCGGCGAGGGCAACGGAGATCACGAGCACTCCGCACACCACCACCGCGCGTTGCCAGTCGGTGATGATCACCTGGAAGACACCGATGATCAGCACCATCCACAGCACGGGACGTAGCTGCGCCGCAGCAAGTTTCAGCGGAATACGTGCCACGACGAACAACCCGGCAACGACGAGTGCGACCGCGCCGACGTGCACGGGTGTGCGCGCGAAGATCGTGGCGAGGATGATCGACGCCAGGAGCAATAGCAGCTTGGTACCCGCAGGCAACCGATGCAACAGAGAGCTCCCCGGCCGGTACAGCCCGATCACAGGACCGACTCCCGGTACGCCGGAACCGCCGCGTCGGGGGTGCCGTCGAACGCAACCGCACCGTCGTCGACGACGATGACGCGCTCGAACGACTCGAGAAGAGCGAGCTGGTGGGTGACGACGATGACCTGCTGGTCGATGGAGTCCAACGCGTCGGCGACGACTCGGGCGTTGCGGAGATCGAGGAGAGTGGTCGGCTCGTCGGCGACGACGACCTCCGGCCTGCGGATCAGGACGGCTCCGATTGCCAGGAGCTGCTTCTGACCGCCGGACAGCAGATGCGCGGGATGCTCGGCGTGACCGTCGAGGCGGAACCTCGTCAGTATGTCCTGGACTCGCTCGGCGATCTCGGGCTTGCTCAGCCCCGATCGGCGGAGTGAGAACGCGAGATCCTCCGCGACCGTGGGCATGACGATCTGCGTGTCCGGATCGGTGAAGACGAACCCCACCTTCTTACGGACCTGTGCGCCCTTCTTCGCCGCGTCGATGCCGTCGACGGTCACTTTTCCGGATGTCGGCGCGAGCAGCCCGTTGATCGTCCGCGCCAGCGTCGACTTGCCGGATCCGTTGGACCCGATGATGCCGACACGCCGCTCGGTGATGGTGAGATCGATGCCCCGCAACACTTCTCGTTCACCGAAGGCATGACGAACCTGCTCGAACACGATCTCGCTCACTGCACACGCTCCACGATCATCGCTACCCCCTGGCCGCCGCCGATGGCGCACGCGGCCAGTCCCAGTTCCGGCCCGTCCGACGCGACTATCCAAGTCGCCAACCGCACGAGCAGGATTGCGCCCGATGCGCCCCACGGGTGCCCCATCGCAATGGCACCGCCCTGCGGGCACAGCAGATCCTCGTCGATGTCCAGTTCGTCGGCGACTGCGAGCACGACGGATGCGAACGCCTCGGTGATCTCGACGACGCCGATGTCGGACAGCGCAACCCCGGTGCGACGTAACACTTTCTCGATGGCGGGAACCGGGCCGAGACCGGGCAGCGACGGATCGGATCCCGCCACCGCGGACCCCAGAACACGTAGCGCCGGAAGACCTTTCGAACCCGCCTGCGTCGTCACGGCGAGAACGGCTGCGCCGTCGGAGATTCCGCACGAGTTTCCCGCGGTCGCGGTGCCGTCCGGCGTGAATGCCGGACGGAGTCGGCCCAACCTGGCCTCGGTCATGTTCGACCGAATGCGTTGATCGCGATCGACGCCGGCTATCGGAACGATCTCGGACGAGAAATCCGTCGCCGCGGCCAGCGCATGCGAACGGGCCGCATAGGCGTCCTGACGTTCTCGGCTGATCCCTCGGATCCTGGCAAGATCGTCCGCCGCGACTCCCATGTCGGGGTCGGGGAAACCGGGAGGAGCAAACGGTGCACGGGTGTAGCGCTCGCGCGTGTCCGGCCAGAGTCTCCACGGTGCGGTGCTGGCGGATTCGACGCCGCCGGCCAGGATCAGGTTGTCCTCGCCGCTGCGGATTCGGGCGGCGGCGAGCGCGACGGCGTCGAGGCCGGAACCGCATTGCCGGTCCACTGTCACGCCGGGCACGTCGACGCCGAGCCCGGCGGCCAGGGATGCGATTCGCGCCGGGTCGCCGCCGGGACCGAGGCAGTTGCCGAGGACGACGTCGTCCACCTGGTGTGGCGCCCCGGCGTCGCGCAACGTCTCGAGTACGGCGGTGAGGACCGGAGCCGCGAGATCCGTCGTCGTCAGCGCGGAGAATCCGTGGCCCGCGTTGCCGATCGGCGTTCGACGTGGTGCCACGAGAACCGGCGCAGCAGCACTGTACGCAGACCGACTCATGACAACGAGTCTCTCACTCGGGCGCGGGCGATCTTTCCGCTACCGGTGCGAGGTAGACGGTCGACGACGACCCACCGCCTCGGGACTGCTTCCTTCTGCAATGCGGCGCGAGCACGGGCCTTGACGGAATCGAGGACGACCGGGTCGTCCAGTTCGAGGACGGCAGTCACCGTCGCCCCGAGGATCGTATGTGGTGTCCCGACGACCGCCGACGCGCGCACTCCGTCGATGGCGTCGAGTAGTCGTTCGACGTCCTCGGCGATGACCGTCGTACCACCGACGTCGACGGCTGCGTCACCTCGGCCGCGGACGACGAGGTCACCGTTGGGCCCGAGCTCGGCCAGGTCGCCGACGCAGACCCACTCGTCGGCGCCGAGGACGCGGTACGGCGACCTGACGTACAGCAGACCGTCGCGGATCTCCGCGTCCACGCCGGGAAGCAACCGCAGCGGCTCCGGGACCACGCGGGCAGCGACGAGCGACAGTTCGGCCGCACCGTAGTACTCGACCACACGGAGATGTAGTCGATCGAATCGGTCGTTCCTGCCGTCTCCACTCCAGCCCTCGGCTGCCCGGGAATCGAGAGTCGTGCCTGCCACGACGGCGAGGCGCAGTTCCGGGGCGGTCTCGACGAGAGTTCGGAGGACAGCGGGCACTGCGTGAGCGACCGTCGCACCTCGCGGATCGTCGGTCACGCATGCACCGACCCACAGGGCGTGGACGGCGGCGAACAAGTGCATGGTCGCGTGCAACGGACCGGTGACGAGCACTCGGTCGGTCCCGTCGATACCGGTGATGGAGGTGAACTCGTCGAAGCTGTCCGTCCAGGACTGCACTGTCCGGGCGAGCGGCCGAGACCTGCCCGTCGACCCGGACGTGCCGATCAGCAACCATGCGCCCGCAGGCACGGACTGGCGCTCGGGCCTGGCTGCCGGGTCCTCGACGTGCACCGCTCGGCCCTGCCTGGCTGCCGCGAACACGCAGATCAAGGCATCGGGAACAGCGAGTTCCGACGCGTCGTGTGCCGAGTGTTCGTGAAGACGAGGTGCGGGCCAGGCGTCGACCGCGGCGTCGAACTCCGCGTAGGTCAGCCGGGTGCCTGCCCAGTCGATCGCGAGAGCGTCCGCGGCGTGCGGCAACTTCACGTGTGGACGATGCCCGGGTACGCCCGGTGAACACTCTTCGCGACGACGGTGGCGATGACGACCTTGACGAGGTCACCGGGAACGAAGGCGAAGTTGGTGGAGACGGCGGCCCACACACTCAGGTCCGTGCGCAGCAGCAAGCCGATGGTCCCGAAGATGTAGACGACGACGATGCCGCCGATCGCGTTGGCGAGCAGTCCGAGCACGACGGGGTACTTGGGCAGGATCCGTACGGTCAGCAACCCGATCACGAAGACGGCAGGTATCCAGCCGACGAGGTAGCCGGCGCTCGGCCCTGCCAGCGCGGTGAGCCCGGTGCGTCCGCCCGAGAGCAGCGGCAGCCCGATCAGGGTCAACGCGATGAACACTGCTACCGCGATGACGCCTTTGCGTGGTCCGAGAACGGCGCCCGCCAGGATGACACCGAGGGTCTGCAGCGTGATCGGAACGCCACTGAAGCCGACCGTGATGGCCCCGGCGAGCCCGAGAGCTGCGATGAGCGCGGCGAACACTGCGACCTGCGCCATGTCTCGAGCGGAGACGTGAAACCTCGAACTCGCCACCGGTGACTCCTGTACGCCTTCGGAACCTGACATGACCACTCCTCGTGATGCAAACTTGAACGGCGTTCAAGGTAGCAGGTCGACGAGGGTGGCGACACGCGCGTCCCTACGACGGGTTCGCAGCGAACCGTGCGAGTTCGGTGCTGACCACCTCCGGCAGCCCGTTGTTCTGGGTGCGTGCAGCCGTCAGCACGTCGAGGTGGTTGTACCCCTGCACAACGATCGGACGGTCGCCAGGGCGACCGGAGGGAGGGAGCTCGATCCCGCCGGTCCCCTGCAGAGTGAGGATTGGATTGCGGTGCACTCCGTCACGGTGCAGGCGATGCTCGCGAATGGCCGTCGAACTCGACTGCGCCAGGTCTGTGCTCAATTTCGTGGGAAAGTACCACTCGGTGAAGTCGAGCGGCGGCTCGGCGAGACTGCGCGCCAGCTGTGAAATCGACGTGACCTCGCTGCTGGAATCGGTGTAACGCGCGGTCTGCGGCGAGCTGTCGAGCGAGTCGTAATCGTTCCAGGTGTACACGGTGTTCGGGTCGCCGTAGAGCGCAGGGGCCGCCTTCTTCGCGTCACCGAGTGCACTCCCGACCACCGGCAGGTTCTCCATTCCCGGCAACGTGGGAAATGCTTTGTCGACCACAGGTTGTGCACCGATGAACCCGACACTGGCCTGCAGGAAGCCGAACGGCTGTGAATTGTCGTCGAGCAACGCACCCAGGACAGCGTCGTTCGTGGCGTACAACGTGCGTACCGACGGATTCCCGGTGGTTGCCATGAGTGCGTCCTTCGACAGCAGCGCCCTCAATGTCGCGTCGATGTTGACGTTGTTCGGCAACACGTTCACCAGATCGTTCACACCGCCCGGGTCCAGCCTCGCCGCTACTCCGGCCATCGCGAGCAAATTGGTGGTCTCGGGATTGATGACGGCGGGCAGCGCGAGAACCGGAAGCGCACTGTCCACGAGGCCTGTGAGATCCGCAATCGGATCGGCAACAGCCGCAGGCAGATCGAGATCCGGGATTCCGCGAACAAGTGGCGGGGTGCCGGCCTTGACGATGGTGTCGAGGGCGAAGTAGCCGCCGCACTGGTTGTAGCCGGCGTCGTCGAGTGTTTCAGGATTTCCGTCGAAGTCCCATTCGGCGAAGTACCCGGTGACGAACCCGCCGAGCGAGTGGCCACCACACAACACTTTCTCTTTACGAAGCTTCTGATCCGGCAGTTCGAAGCGCAACAGATCGTACTGGTCACGCACTGTCTGCTCGATGCCTTGATTCGACAACCACGCAGTGCGGCCACCGTCCGCGAAACCGTCGAAGGTTCGGCCGTCGATCTCCGCGCCACCGTAGTAGTAATTGGTGGCCGTCTCGAGGTTGCCGGTTGCCAGCGCCGCCCGGGTACCGGTGTGATCCTCCAGGCAGTTCGACCGACGATCGAGCGCCCAGAACTCGACGTACGATCCTTGCGCGGCGGCAGCCGACACGGTGTTTCCGGCGACCGACTCGAACGCGCTCGCGCCCTCGAAGATGCCGGGCTGAGCGACGAGGATGCGGTCGGCGTCGGCGGATTCGGTGGGGCCGTCGACGGACTTCCACCGCAGATAGGACAGGGTGTCGCACTCCGGTGGATGAGGCAACGCGTCGGGCGGCAGCGGCGCGAACACCGAGACCACCGACGCCTCCACCTCCGTGACGGGCGAACTCGACACCACCGGCGTCTCGCTCCTGCGCTCGGCGCCCGACACCCCAGGCACCGCTCCCGCCGGACTGCCTACGACAACCAGCAGAACCGCAGCAACAACTGTCGTCACCGAACTACGCACGAGATTCCCCCCTCGACACGATCCACCCCTGATCGAGTGACAATGTAGACCGAGCGAGGCTCGCGCGGGCCGATACGGTGGTATCCATGACGCGCACCCTCGTCCTGATGCGACACGGCAAGTCCGGCTACCCCGACGGTGTTCCCGACCACGATCGTCCGCTCGCCGAGCGAGGAGAGCGTGAAGCGGCGCTCGGTGGCCAGTGGATCATCTCGGACGTCGGCACGGTCGACGCAATCCTGTGTTCGACGGCCACCCGCACCCGCGAGACCCTCGTCGCGACGGGAATCGAGGCCCCCGTGACCTTCGAGGAGCGCATCTACGGCGCGTCACCGGACGAGATCATCGACGAGATCGCTCTGACCGACGACGCGGTGCATACACTCCTCGTCGTCGGGCATGCCCCCGGGATCCCGTTCACGGCACTGGAATTGGCCGAAGCCGACGGGTCCGAAGCCGCTATCGAGATCGGCAGGAAGTTCCCGACGTCGGCGATCGCCGTTCTGACATTCGACGCGTCGTGGGCCGAGATCGGCCGTGGTACCGGGGTACTGACCCGGTACCACGTTCCCCGCTAGCGCTCGTCAGCTCTTGAGCTTGGCGGCCACGAAACCGACGACGCCGAGAGCAATCAACAACAGCAGCGCGGTTCCGAAACCGGCGAGCCACCACACCACGGCGAACACCACAAGGGCAGGCGCTGCGGCGATCAGGGCGATGCCCGGGTTCTCGCGAACCGTCTCGAGTGCCGTCTGCGCATGAACGCGATCGATCTTCTTGCCAGCCATGGGGAACCTCCCTGTGTCGCGGACGTCCGAGGCGAGTCCGTTATGCCGTGTTCCCCACAGTAGCGCGCATCGACGCGGTGCCGCCGCAGCACGGTCGGCCTATCCGGACAGCGAACTCACCAGCTGAATCAGCTCGGCGTCGGCGTGCCACAGGGCATCTCTGTCGTACGTGGACGTCGACGCGAGGATCTCGTCGGCGCCGGTCCGGTCGATCAGCTTCTCGAGTTGCGACGCCACCTCGTCCGGTGTGCCGTGGACCCCCGCCGCGATCGATCGCTCGACACGTTCCCGCGTCCGTGGCGGCGCAGAATCGAGGTCGATGTCCGACGGCGGCGTCAGCGGCGGAAATTCTCCGGTGCGCCTGGATTGGGCCATGGCCCAGGCCTCGGGGAGAACCAGTTCACGCGCTCGCTCGGCAGTATCGGCGATGGTGATGTCCAGCGAAACAATCACGGTCGGTTCGGGATTGGACTCGGACGGCTGGAAGCGACGTCGGTACACCTCGATCGCCGACGCGTCGCCCTTCAGGATCGGTCCACCCACCACCACCGGCAACCCGGCACGAGCCGCGATCGCTAGACCTTGACCCGTTGCGAGTACGAACAGCGGGGGTGCCGCCGTCGCCGGCCGCACCGTCACCGGGCCCGACCCGTCGAGATACCGCCGTAGCTCGCCCAGATCGTCCTCGAACGTATCCGCAGCGCCGGTGCGGAGGGCCTCGCGCACGGGGCCGGTGAATCCCAACGACCGCCCGACCCCGGCGTCGACACGACCTGGATACAACGCTTCGAGCATGGCGAACTGCTCGGCCACGACGAACGGCTGATGGTTGGGCAACATCACCCCGCCCGACCCGAGTCGAATGGTCGACGTCCTGGCTCCGATCGCCGCGAGCAGCACCGGAGGAGCGCCGCTGGCGATACCGGGAACACCGTGATGCTCGGCCACCCAGAATCGGTGGAAGCCGAGCTGCTCCGCGTGGACAGCACGTTCGATCGTCGCCGTCAACGCAGCAGCGTCCGGCGACCCCAGCCGGGTTCGAGAACGATCGAGAACGGAGACGCGCACCTTCACGCCAACCAGTATCGCGTCGGGCATATTTCTTCACGACGAAGTCACCGAAGAGGACCGTTTCTGTCCGCGATCACGTTCAGACTGATCGTCATGGACATCAAACTCGAACTCGTCATCATTCCCGTCTCCGACGTCGACCGCGCGAAGGACTTCTACGTGAAGATCGGATTCAACGCCGATCACGACTCGAGTCCCACCGAGGACATCAGGTTCGTGCAGCTGACTCCCCCGGGATCCGCCTGCTCCATCGCCGTCGGACGCGGCATCACCGACGCCGCCCCCGGAAGCGTCGAGGGCCTCCAGGTGGTCGTCGCCGACGCGGAGGAAGCCCGAGCACACCTCATCGACGCCGGACTCGACATCGACCCCGTCGTCGACATGGGCTGGGGCAAGTTCGTGTTCTTCGCGGACCCCGACGGCAACAAGTGGGCCGTCCAGCAGCTGCCACAGTATTGACGCCCCGGCACGGCCGATCTGGAAATTTCCCAAGGTCACGGACATCCGGTCGCTTTTCGGTGTCCGAATGAGGAACAATGGCCGGTGGTCGGGACGGACACAGGGTTTTCGAACTGCAGGGGGCTACACACGTGAAGCGACGTCAACTGCTGCAACTGGCGGCAGCTGGAATCGTCGGATTGGCAGTACCGCCGCTGGCCTCGGCAGGCCGAGCCGGTGCCATTCCCATCGGGGTCGGGTCCATCCGTGGCCTCGTTCCCGAACTCTTCGCCGATCCCCCTCGCCCACCGGACCATTCCCCCGTCATCGTGATCGGATCCGGCTTCGGAGCCAGCGCTGCGGCGCTGCGCCTCGCCCAGTCCGGCACCAAGGTCACCGTCCTCGAACGCGGCCTGCGGTGGCCGCGTGACCCGTGGCGGGACATCTTCACCTCCGACATGACCGCCGACGGACGCGGCCTGTGGCGTCAGAGCTCGTTCACCAACATCACCGGACTGCCCGTCGGGCCGGTCGATCACTTCGGTGGTGTCCTCGACACCACCCGCTTCGAGAACCTGTCGGTCTGGCGCGCCGCCGCTGTCGGCGGCGGTTCCGTCGTCTACACCGGCGTCACCATCGCACCGGATCGCCGATTCTTCGACATGTCCTTCGGCGGACGCCTGTCCTACGACGAGATGGCAGGCACCTGGTACCCGAAAGCCCGGTCGATGCTGCTGCCGTCGCCGATCCCTGCCGACATCCTGGGCAGTCCCAACTTCGCGCACTCGCGCACATGGGACGACCATGCCCGACGAGCAGGCTTCACTCCCGAGGCCGTCGACGGCAACTGGAACTGGAACGTCGTCCGCGACGAGATCGCCGGTCGATCCCGCCCGTCGGCAACCGTCGGCGCCAGCACGTTCGGCAACTCCAACGGCGCCAAGCACGACCTCACCCAGAACTACATCCCGCAGGCCGAAGCCACCGGCAACGCACTCGTCGCGCACAGCCACGAGGTCGCGTCCATCGGCACCGAATCCGGTGGCCGATACCGCGTCGAGGTACGCCGAGTCGATCCCGAGGGCAACGTACTCGAAACGCGCACCCTGACGTGTGACAAGCTGGTACTCGGCGCCGGATCCATCGGCACCACCGAACTGTTGCTGCGCGCACAGGCCACCGGCGCACTGGGCAACCTCAACGAATTCGTCGGACGCGGGTGGGGAACCAACGGCGACGCGTCCATGACCCGATCCCTCGGGCCCGCGGCGGGAGTCCCGCAGGCCGCGCCGTGCGCGTCACGCATCGTCGACGACTCCGGCCTACCCTTGACCGTCGAGAACTGGTACGTGCCCGGAGTCCCGTGGGATCTCGGGTTCATCGGATCCCTCGGTATGACGATCGACCCGCTGCGCGCCAACTTCAGCTACAACGCGGCCACCGACTCGATGTCACTGTCGTGGCCCAAGGGCGGCAGCCGAGACACCGTGGAAGCACTACGCGCAGTACAGAACCGGATGGCCGACGCCGGCGGCACCGTCGTCTCCGCCGAGCCGTTCACCCGCGACGTCGACGACACCTTCACCGCCCACCCCCTCGGCGGCGCAGTCATCGGCGACGTCACCGACTCCTACGGCCGCGTCAAGGGACACGACGGCGTGTACGTCGTCGACGGCGCCCTCATCCCGGGCAGCACGGGCGCCGCCAACCCTTCACTGACCATCACGGCGTTGGCCGAGCGCAACATCGCCCGGATCATCGCCGACGGGCGGTAGAGCGGCTCCGACGCCCGTGCCGATCAACCCAGTTGGATCTCCGGGCGACCGTCCGGAACGGTGACCGTCGCCGCCGTCCGGACCGCAGCCCCCGGCCTCGACACCGCGTCGAGAACCCTTACCTCCGAACGCCATTCGTCCGGAGTGAGCGTCGACCGCAGATAACCGCGACGCGCATTGCCGTACTTCACGTGGGGCGAGCCGTTCGCGATGGCCGCACCCGTCGTGTCCACGTCGGCACCGTCCTTGCCCGACGCGATCGACGTCGTCGCGATCTCGACACCCACCACCGGAGACGCCTGATCCTGGTAGTCCCGCCGAAGTTCCGACACGATCGTGCGATGGATGTCGCCGACGATCGACGCGACATTCGTCGTGCCGCGCTCCCGTGCGCCGTCCAGAATCCGATGACGGGACGCCTCGTATCCGCTCCACGGATCCATTCCGACCTTGCGATCGCCGTCCAAGCCTTGCGCTAGATCCGAGATGACCGTCTGGTGCGCAAGGAAATTCCACTTCGACGGCGACGCGAAACCGTCGAGAATCCACTTCTCCTGCTCGGCGCCGGTGATGGTGCGCGACGGATCGGCCGTCTCCGCGTTCTGCGCGTGTTCCTTGTCTCCGTTGGCCTGGTCGCTGCGGTACTGCCTCGTGTCCAACACCGAGAAATCCACGAGGTCACCGAAACTCAAACGGCGGTAGACCTTCATGTCCGGGCCCTGCGGCTTCAGATTCGCCCGCACCGGAGTGTTCTCCCACCACGCCTTGAACGCATCAGCCCTCCTGTTCAGGAACAACACCGGATCGTCATTGTCCTGACTGATCTGCGAAGCCCAGTTGTTGTCCACCTCGTGATCGTCGAACGCCGACACGAACGGCGCCGACGCATGCGCTGCCGCCAAGTTCTCGTCGGCCTTGTACATCGCGTACCGGTCGCGATAGTCGCTGAGCTGCATGGTTTCTCGGCTCGCGGACTCCGGCCTCGGTCGACCGGCCCGGGCGCCCTCGTCCTTGATCGCGTACTCGTAGATGTAATCCCCGAGAAAGAACACGACGTCGAGGTTCGACGCCGCCAGATCCGCGTAGGCACCGAAGTACCCGTCCTCCCACTTCTGGCACGACGCCCACCCGAAATCGAGCCTGCTCAGCGGCTGCCCAGCGGACGGCGCAGTCTTCGTCCGACCGACCGGACTGGCATGCGGGCCGACCAGGAACCGGTAGAAGTACTCGCGCGCAGGCTCCAGGCCACGCACATCCACGTGGACGGACCACCCGTCGAACTCCGTCGCGAGTTCGACGCCCTGCGCCGTCACCCGGGTGAAGCGTTCGTCGGCCGCGATCTGCCACTGCACCGGCACCACACCCGGCGTCATACCACCGGCAGGAGCGAACGGATCCGTGGCGAGCCTCGTCCACAGCACCACCGAATCCGGCAGAGGATCACCGGACGCGACTCCGAGCCGGAACGGATAGCTGCTGGGCGTCCCCGACTGCGCGCTCGCCTTGGCGGGGTTCAGTTCCGGCGCGAACGCCAACGCCCCGACCAGCGCACTCCACGTCAGAAACTGTCGCCTCGTCGCCCCTCCTCGCAGAGAGATGTCCCGTCCGATGTTCACGTCTCGATGCCCCATCCTCCGAGGCTCTCCCGTGGGCACGAACTGGACTTGTCGGGCGTCCGACATTTCGATGAACGCGGACTGTCGGTGTCCGCAATACCGTGCATTCTGGACTCATGACATCACTCGATCGCACCGGATCCCAGATCGACCACTTGAACTTCGGCGTTCACGATCTCGCGGCCAGCGCGGAGTTCTACAGTGCAGCCCTCGAACCGCTGGGCGTCACCGAGATCATGCGAGTGCCGGTCGGACCCGATCAGCTCGCAATGATCGCGTTCGGTTGGGCCGCGGTGAAACCGTTCTTCTGGATTGTCGACGCACCAGGCTCACGGATCGGTCCGCACACACACTTGGCCTTCAGTGCACCGGACCGGGCGTCGGTCGACGCGTTTCACGTGGCCGCACTCGCAGCCGGCGCCACCGAACTCAGGGCTCCCGGGTTGCAACCGGAGTACCACGCGACCTACTACGGTTCGTTCGTACGCGATCTCAACGGCATCGATCTCGAAGCCGTCTGCCACCACGACTGAGAACACGGCTGAGAACACGGCTGAGAACACGGCTGGGGACACGCAAAAGCCCCGCACCCAATCGGATGCGGGGCTCTTGCTGTGAGTCCTAGCGGTATTCGTTCGAGAAACCGTAGTCGTCGAGCGGCACTGCGGCGCCGGTGTTCTGGCCGAAGCCGTCCGGGCTGTAGTACTGATCGTCGTACGACGGCACTGCGTATGCCGCAGCGCGTGCCTCCTCGGTGGGCTGCACCTGGATGTTCCGGTACCGGTTGATGCCGGTACCAGCCGGGATGAGCTTACCGATGATCACGTTCTCCTTGAGACCGATGAGCTTGTCGCTGCGGGTGTTGATAGCCGCATCGGTGAGCACACGAGTGGTCTCCTGGAAGGACGCTGCCGACAGCCACGAGTCGGTGGCCAGCGACGCCTTGGTGATACCCATCAGGACCGGACGGCCGGCTGCGGGCTCGCCACCCTCGGCGACGACACGACGGTTCGACGCCTCGAACTCGCTGCGCTCGGTCAGAGAACCGGGCAGGAATTCGGTGGAGCCGGAGTCGATGATCGTCACGCGACGGAGCATCTGGCGCACGATCGTCTCGACGTGCTTGTCGTGGATCGACACACCCTGACTGCGGTAGACCTCCTGGACCTCGTTCACCAAGTGAATCTGGACCTGGCGAGGACCCATCACGCGCAGCACCTCGTGCGGATCGGCAGCACCTTCCATGAGCTGCTGGCCGACCTCGACGTGGTCACCGTCCGCCAGAAGGCGCTCGGTGCCGTCGTCGTGCTTGAAGACACGCAGACGCTGACGCTTGGAGAGCTTGTCGTAGACAACCTCTTCGCCGCCGTCGTCCGGGATGATGGTGATCTTGTAGAAACGATCGCCGTCCTCGAGCTGGATGCGTCCCGACACGTCCGCGATAGGAGCCTTGCCCTTCGGCACACGTGCCTCGAACAGCTCCGTCACACGAGGCAGACCACCGGTGATGTCATCTCCGGCGACACCACCCTGGTGGAAGGTACGCATGGTCAGCTGGGTACCGGGCTCACCGATCGACTGTGCGGCGACGATACCGACGGCCTCACCGATGTCGACGAGCTTGCCGGTGGCCATCGAACGGCCGTAGCAGGTAGCGCAGACGCCGGTGCCGGTGGTGCAGGTGAGCACCGAACGGACCTTGACCTCGGTGATGCCGGCCTCGATCAGAGCATCGATGGCAGGATCGCCGACGTCGTGTCCACGAGCGACGATGATGTTGCCGTTCTCGTCGACCGCGTCCGTGGCCAGCGTGCGAGCACGCGTGCTGGTCTCCACGTGCGCGTCGCGGATCATCGTGCCGTCGGCGAGCTTCTCGGCGATGGTCGTGACGATTCCGCGCTCGGTGCCACAGTCGACCTCGCGAACGATGACGTCCTGCGACACGTCGACGAGACGACGCGTCAGGTAACCCGAGTCGGCGGTACGAAGCGCCGTGTCGGCCAGACCCTTACGAGCACCGTGCGTGTTGATGAAGTACTCGAGGACCGTCAGGCCTTCCTTGAAGGAAGACTTGATCGGACGCGGGATGAACTCACCCTTCGGGTTGGTCACCAGACCCTTCATGCCGGCGAGCGACCGCACCTGAGTCATGTTTCCGGCTGCGCCGGACTTCACGATCATCGGGATGGGGTTGTCGTCGGGGAAGTGCGCCTCCATGGCCTTACCGACCTGCTCGGTCGCGTCCTGCCAGATCTTGACCAACGCAGAGTTGCGCTCGACCTTGTCGAGTGCGCCACGCTGGTACTTCTTCTCGATCTGATCGGCCTGAGCCTCGAAGGTCTCCATGATCTGCGGCTTCTCCGGCGGCACGAGGACGTCGGAGATCGAGATGGTGACACCCGAACGCGTGGCCCAGTAGAAGCCTGCGTCCTTCAGCTTGTCGACAGTCTGTGCGACGACGATCATCGGGTAACGCTCGGCGAGATCGTTGATGATGGTCGACTGACGCTTCTTCGGCATCTGCTCGTTGACGAACGGGTAGTCCGCCGGGAGCAGCTCGTTGAAGATGACACGTCCCAGAGTGGTCTCCGCGGTCCATGCATCACCGCGGTTCCAGCCGTTCGGGAACAGCTCGGCCTCGAGGTCCAGCGGCGGACGCTGGTTCGTCAGACGAACCTTGATCTGCGACTGCACCCGAAGAGCGCCACGGTCCACTGCCATCTGAGCCTCGGCCGGCGACGAGTACGCACCGAACTCCGGCTCGTCGGTCTTGGCATCGACGCGCTCGCCCACGGCACCCGCGTCGAGACGCGTGAGGTGGTACAGACCCGTCACCATGTCCAGACGCGGCATGGCGAGCGGACGGCCCGAAGCCGGCGAGAGGATGTTGTTCGAGGACAGCATCAGGATGCGTGCCTCGGCCTGAGCCTCGGCCGACAGCGGAAGGTGGACAGCCATCTGGTCACCGTCGAAGTCGGCGTTGAACGCCTCACACACGAGCGGGTGGAGCTGGATGGCCTTGCCCTCGACGAGCTGCGGCTCGAACGCCTGGATGCCCAACCGGTGCAGGGTAGGTGCACGGTTCAGCAGTACGGGGTGCTCGCCGATGACCTCTTCGAGAACGTCCCACACCTGCGGACGCTGACGCTCGACCATGCGCTTGGCCGACTTGATGTTCTGCGCGTGGTTGAGATCCACCAGACGCTTCATCACGAACGGCTTGAACAGCTCGAGAGCCATCAGCTTCGGCAGACCACACTGGTGCAGCTTCAGCTGCGGGCCGACGACGATGACCGAACGGCCCGAGTAGTCGACGCGCTTTCCGAGGAGGTTCTGACGGAAACGACCCTGCTTGCCCTTGAGCAGATCGGACAGCGACTTCAGCGGACGGTTACCCGGTCCGGTGACCGGACGTCCACGGCGGCCGTTGTCGAACAGGGCGTCGACCGACTCCTGCAGCATCCGCTTCTCGTTGTTGACGATGATCTCGGGAGCACCGAGGTCGATCAGTCGCTTGAGGCGGTTGTTGCGGTTGATGACACGGCGGTACAGGTCGTTGAGGTCGGACGTCGCGAAACGTCCACCGTCGAGCTGCACCATCGGACGAAGCTCCGGCGGGATGACCGGGACGGCGTCGAGAACCATGCCCATCGGCGAGTTGCGGCCGGCCTGGAACGCGGCGACGACCTTCAGACGCTTCAGAGCGCGGAGCTTCTTCTGGCCCTTGCCGCTGCGGATGGTCTCGCGCAGGTTCTCGGCCTCGGCGTCGACGTCGAAGTTCTGCATGAGCTTCTGGATCGACTCGGCACCCATGGCACCGGTGAAGTACTCGCCGTACCGGTCGATGAGCTCGCGGTAGATGAGCTCGTCGACGATCAGCTGCTTCGGAGCCAGCTTGGTGAAGGTGTTCCAGATCTCCTCGAGACGATCCAGCTCACGCTGTGCGCGGTCACGGAGCTGACGCATCTCGCGCTCGCCGCCGTCCTTGACCTTGCGACGGACGTCGGACTTGGCGCCCTCCGCCTCGAGCTCGGCGATGTCGGCTTCGAGCTTCTGAGCGCGAGCCTCCAGGTCGGCGTCACGCTGATCGGCGACAGCCTTCTTCTCGACCTCCATCTCGGCCTCGAGCGTCGAGAGCTCGTTGTGGCGGAGCTCGTCGTCGACCGTGGTGATGACGTAGGCAGCGAAGTAGATGATCTTCTCGAGATCCTTCGGTGCCAGGTCGAGCAGGTAACCGAGGCGCGACGGAACACCCTTGAAGTACCAGATGTGGGTGACCGGAGCGGCCAGTTCGATGTGGCCCATGCGCTCACGACGCACCTTGGCGCGAGTGACCTCGACGCCGCAGCGCTCGCAGATGATGCCCTTGAAGCGGACGCGCTTGTACTTGCCGCAGTAGCACTCCCAGTCCCGGGTGGGGCCGAAGATCTTCTCGCAGAAGAGGCCGTCCTTCTCGGGCTTGAGCGTGCGGTAGTTGATGGTCTCCGGCTTCTTGACCTCGCCGTAGGACCAATTGCGGATGTCCTCCGCGGTCGCGAGACCGATGCGGAGTTCATCGAAGAAGTTGACGTCGAGCACGTAACTTCCTTTCCCCGTGATGGGTGTTGTGCTGTGCGAATCAGATCAAGTCGATCGCCCCGTGGGCCCACCTGCTGCGTGTCGGCAGTGCGGTGAGGCCCACGGGACCGAGAAATCTACTGCGCGAGGTCGTCGACGGTGGCAGCTTCGTTGCGGGAGAGGTTGATTCCCAGGTTGGCTGCGGCACGCTCGAGGTCCTCGTCGTCGCCGTCTGCCATCGTGATGGCTGCACCGTCCGAGGACAGCACCTCCACGTTGAGGCACAGCGACTGGAGCTCCTTGAGGAGCACCTTGAAGGACTCGGGGATACCGGGCTCCGGGATGTTCTCGCCCTTGACGATGGCCTCGTACACCTTCACGCGGCCGACGACGTCGTCCGACTTGATGGTGAGGAGCTCCTGCAGCGTGTAGGCAGCGCCGTACGCCTGCATTGCCCAGCACTCCATCTCACCGAAGCGCTGACCACCGAACTGAGCCTTACCACCGAGGGGCTGCTGCGTGATCATCGAGTACGGCCCGGTCGAACGAGCGTGGATCTTGTCGTCGACCAAGTGGTGCAGCTTGATGATGTACATGTAGCCCACCGACACCGGGTACGGGAACGGCTCACCGGAACGACCGTCGAACAACGTGGCCTTTCCGTCCGGGCCGACCATCTGCACGCCGTCACGGTTGGGGATCGTGCTCTCGAGCAGACCAGCGAGCTGGTGCTCCTTGGCGCCGTCGAACACCGGGGTGGCGATGTTGCTGTCGGCAGGAGCAGCCAGCATCTCCTCCGGCAGGCGCTCGGCCCAATCGGGCTTCGTGCCGTCGGTGGCGATCTGGACGTTCCAACCGGTCTTGCCGATCCATCCCAGGTGCGTCTCGAGAACCTGACCGATGTTCATACGACGCGGAACACCGTGGGTGTTCAGGATGATGTCGATCGGGGTGCCGTCGGGCAGGAACGGCATGTCCTCCTGCGGGAGGATCTTGCCGATGACGCCCTTGTTTCCGTGGCGGCCGGCGAGCTTGTCGCCGTCCTGGATCTTGCGCTTCTGCGCGACGTACACACGAACGAGCTCGTTGACGCCGGGAGGCAGATCGTCGTCGTCCTCGCGTGAGAACACGCGAATGCCGATGACCTTTCCGCTCTCGCCGTGGGGAACCTTGAGCGACGTGTCGCGAACCTCGCGGGCCTTCTCACCGAAGATCGCGCGCAGCAGGCGCTCTTCCGGGGTCAGCTCGGTCTCGCCCTTCGGCGTGACCTTTCCGACGAGAACGTCACCGTCACGAACCTCGGCACCGATACGGATGATGCCGCGCTCGTCGAGGTCGGCGAGGACCTCGTCGGAGACGTTGGGGATGTCGCGAGTGATCTCCTCGGCACCGAGCTTGGTGTCGCGGGCATCGATCTCGTGCTCCTCGATGTGGATCGAGGTGAGGACGTCCTCTTCCACGAGGCGCTGCGACAGAATGATCGCGTCCTCGTAGTTGTGGCCTTCCCACGGCATGATCGCGAGCAGCAGGTTCTTGCCGAGCGCCATCTCACCGTTCTCGGTGCACGGGCCGTCGGCGAGGACCTGACCGGACTCGACGCGCTGACCCTCGTCCACGATCGGACGCTGGTTGGCGCAGGTGCCCTGGTTGGAGCGCGCGAACTTGCGCATGCGGTAGGTCTTGCGGCTTCCGTCGTCGGCCATGACCGTGACGTAGTCCGCGGAGACCTCCTCGACGACACCGGTCTTCTCGGTGATGACGACGTCACCGGCGTCGACGGCAGCACGCAGTTCCATGCCCGTTCCGACGATCGGCGACTCGCTCCGCACCAGCGGCACAGCCTGACGCTGCATGTTCGCGCCCATCAGGGCACGGTTGGCGTCGTCGTGCTCGAGGAACGGAATCATCGCGGTTGCGACCGACACCATCTGGCGAGGCGACACGTCCATGTAGTCGATGTCCGAGGACGAGACGAACTCGACCTCTCCACCCTTACGACGGACGAGAATCTTGTCCTCGGTGAAGTGCCCGCTTGCGTCTACAGGCGAGTTGGCCTGCGCGAGCGTGTGGCGATCCTCTTCGTCCGCAGTCAGGTAATCGACGTCGTCGGTGACCTGTCCGTCGACGACCTTGCGGTACGGCGTCTCGATGAAACCGAACGGGTTGACCCGTGCGTACACCGACAGCGAACCGATCAGGCCGATGTTCGGGCCTTCAGGGGTCTCGATGGGGCACATACGGCCGTAGTGCGACGGGTGAACGTCACGAACCTCGAGGCCTGCGCGCTCACGCGAGAGACCACCGGGGCCGAGGGCCGACAGACGACGCTTGTGCGTCAGACCCGACAGCGGGTTGTTCTGGTCCATGAACTGCGACAGCTGGGAGGTTCCGAAGAACTCCTTGATCGCGGCGACGACGGGACGAATGTTGATCAGGGTCTGCGGCGTGATCGCCTCGACATCCTGAGTGGTCATACGTTCACGAACGACGCGCTCCATGCGGGACAGGCCCACGCGGATCTGGTTCTGGATCAGCTCGCCGACGGTGCGGAGACGACGGTTGCCGAAGTGGTCGATGTCGTCGACCTCGACGGGAACCTCGACGCCGTCCGGAGCCGTCATCGAGGTGTCACCTGCGTGCAGACGCACCAGGTACTCGATGGTGGCGACGATGTCTTCCTCGGTGAGGGTCGACGCGACGATCGGCTGGCCCGAGTTCAGGCCCAGCTTCTTGTTGATCTTGTAGCGGCCGACGCGAGCGAGGTCGTAGCGCTTGTCCTTGAAGAACAGATTCTCCAGCAGAGTCTGCGCCGACTCCTTCGTGGGCGGCTCGCCCGGACGCAACTTGCGGTAGATGTCGAGGAGAGCCTCGTCGGTACCGGCGGTGTTGTCCTTCTCGAGCGTCGCCATGAGGATCTCGGAGAAGCCGAAGCGCTCCGTGATCTGCTCGGTGGACCAGCCGAGAGCCTTCAGCAGCACCGTGACGGGCTGGCGACGCTTGCGGTCGATACGAACACCGACCGTGTCGCGCTTGTCGACGTCGAACTCGAGCCATGCACCGCGGCCGGGAATGACCTTGACGCTGTGCAGGTCCTTCTCCGTCGTCTTGTCGATCGAGTGATCGAAGTAGACGCCGGGCGAACGGACGAGCTGCGAGACGACGACGCGCTCGGTTCCGTTGATGATGAAGGTGCCCTTGTCGGTCATCATGGGGAAATCACCCATGAACACCGTCTGGCTCTTGATCTCGCCGGTGTTGTTGTTGATGAACTCGGCAGTGACGAACAGCGGAGCCGCGTACGTCATGTCCTTGTCCTTGCACTCGTCCTGCGAGGCCTTGACCTCGTCGAACCGTGGGTCGGAGAAGGAAAGAGACATCGAACCCGAGAAATCCTCGATCGGAGAAAGTTCGGTAAGGATGTCTTCGAGACCACCGGAGACATTGCTGTCCCCGCGCGCGGCGGCACGGTCACGCCAACTCTGCGCGCCTACCAGCCATTCGAAAGAGTCCGTCTGTACATCGAGGAGACCGGGTACCTCCAACGGTTCGCGAATGTTCGCGAACGAAACCCTCCTCGGGGCTCCCGGTGTTCCGACAACTGCCTTGGTCTGGCTAGAGACTGCCAAGATGCGTCCTTCCAGCACCTCACGCGGGCCGCTCGTGCAGTGCGACCGCCGCTGTATCTGCTTGCTTCAATGTGGGGCGAATTCGCTGGTCACAACCAGACCGAATCCCCACTGCAATCTCTTCGAAGTAACACTTCGCAGACACGGCAATCGAGAGGTGGACAGGAGGCAGCCAGCGCAACGTCCAAAGGTACCCCAAATGTGCGCAGGGCGCAACAGGGGCATCAAAAGTAGCACCCGAGCCAAGAACCGGCGTCGCCTTCGAACACGGCGTGTCGCGGTCGAGCAATCGACTTCCACGATCGCTTCGGGGTGCCTTCGTCAGGACAAGAGTGACCCCTGCGCGCCTCGGCGTCAAGAGGAACATCCGTCGAGTTTCGTACTCGCTGCCCGTTTCGTGACCATCCCGATCGGTCCGTCCGAAGACTCCCCCGCCCCGCCCCGCCCCGACCCGACCGCCGACGTCTTGACCGAACGTGGCGTTCGGTCACTCCAAGTGACCGAACGCCACGTTCGCTCCTCCGGGGGCACGAGTCGGACTCGTCGGAAATGCCTACCCGGCCACCCGCCGCCGACACAGAACACACTGTCCGACCGACACCGCCCCACCGGACCACGCGGCACATGCCACATGGCACATGTGCACCCTCGGATGGATCGAACGCCACGTTCGGTCAGTCAGACGGACCGAACGCCACGTTCGGTCCGGAAAACCAGGGCGCCAGGGGCACGCGGAGGGGACGACGGCTGGAAATCCGCTGAATGACAGACAGTTCCGCGACCGGTGCTCGAAAACTGGTCACCATCACAAGTTTTCGTCGTTCACGTCCTCCGGACATCGACGATCGAGGTTCGGGAAACGGTTGAAAACTGGACCTTGCCATTGACCATTGAGACAGCGAAGACCGCGCGCTCGCAATTGATTTCCCTATGGCGGTTGTCGGTGGAGTCTGCTTATATTTCACCCAGCACGGAGATCGGACCGCACATCGACGGCGTTCTCCGTGCTCGACGGCGTTTCGGGGGGCGTCTGTTCCGGGGGGTACGGGTGTTGTCCGTGTGCTCTCCGGGGGGCCGTCCATGGTCTGGTCGACACTGTATCGGGGGAGAATCATGGTCGAGATTGCGATTGTCGGTATCGGATGCAGGTTCCCGGGCGGAGTGCACGACGGGCAGAGTTTCTGGGACTTCATGGTCTCCAAGGGCGACGGCATCGTGGACATTCCTGCAGACAGGTGGAATGCGGACAGGTTCTACGACCCCGATCCGGATGCTCCGGGCCGCATGTACACGCGTAAGGGCGGTTTTCTGACCCAGTCGCTGTGGGATTTCGATCCGGAGTTCTTCGGCATTTCCCCGCGTGAGGCTGCGGTGACCGATCCGCAGCAACGGTTGCTGCTCGAGGTCGCGTGGGAGGCTCTCGACGACGCCGGCCATGCCGGACGGGTGTCTGGTCGATCGATCGGTGTGTACGTCGGCGGATTCACCAACGACTCTGCGGGACTGCGGGGTTCGCAGATGGGCAGGGCCTTCATCAATGCACACAGCGCGACCAGCTCGTCGCACACGCTGTTGTCCAACCGTATTTCCTACGCTCTTGACCTGGTGGGTCCGTCGATGACGATCGACACTGCGTGTTCCTCGTCGCTGGTCGCGGTACACGAGGCGGTGCGCGCGCTCGACCGTGGTGAATGCACGATGGCTCTCGTCGGCGGCGCCAACACGATGATCAGGCCGGAAACGTTCGTGTCGATGTGCAAGGGCAGATTCCTCGCGTTCGACGGCCGTTCCAAGTCGTTCGACGCCGCCGCGGACGGTTACGGCCGCGGCGAGGGTGCGGGCATGGTGCTGCTCCGCCCGCTCGCCGACGCGATCGCCGACGGCGACCGAATCTACTCGGTCGTTCGGGGATCGGGCGTCAACCAGGACGGTCGCACCATCGCCATTCCCGTTCCCAATCCCGTGTCCCAGCGGGTGCTGGCCGAGCGGGTCTGCGCCGAAGCAGGCATCGACCCAGCACAGGTCGGATACGTCGAGGCGCACGGAACCGGCACGTCCGTCGGTGATCCGCTCGAGATCGAAGCGCTCGGTGGTGCGTACGGGTCGGTTCCCGGTCGGACGACGCCACTGGTCGTCGGGTCCGTCAAGGCGTCGATCGGGCACACGGAGGCGGCTGCGGGCATCGCCGGTCTCATCAAGAGTGCACTGTCCCTGCACCACGGCACCATCGTTCCCCAGGCGTGGCTGGACACACTGAATCCGGCAATACCGTTCGACGACCTGGCGATTCGTATCCCCACCGAGGTCGAACCGTTTCCCGAGGAGTACGACCGCCGCATCGTCGCGATCAACGGTTTCGGCTACGGCGGCACCAATGCTCACGTGCTGATGGACGCCGCTCCCGCCTGCCCATCGGCCGCCCCATCGACCCCGACCGCGCCTCGCCCGGCCCGGATCTTCCCGCTCTCGGCGCGCACCGATGCCGCGGTCCGCACCGTGGCAACGTCCCTTGCCGACGCGCTGGAGCGACTCGACGGGTCCGACGGTGCGCTCGAGGCGTTCACGGCGGCTGCTTGGACCAGGCGTGCCCACCATCCCGTCCGCGCGTCGTTTCCCTACACCGACGCACAGGATCTGGCCGCGACACTTCGGGAATTCGCGTCCGGGACAGGGCAGACGTCCCACGTCGTGGATGCCGGCGGACGCGCGCCGGTGTTCGTGTTCAGCGGTATGGGTCCGCAGTGGTGGGGCATGGCGCGTGAACTACTGCTGGCAGGCGGCGAGTTCGCCCGCACGGCGGGCATCGTCGACGACGCGTTCATCGAGATCGCGGGGTGGTCGATCATCGAAGAACTGAGCCGCGACGAGGAACACTCGCGGGTGACGAACACGGAGGTAGCTCAGCCTGCCAACTTCCTCGTCCAGGTGTCTCTGGTCGCGGAGTTGAAAGCACTGGGTATCGAACCGGAGACCGTCGTCGGGCACAGCGTGGGCGAAGTGAGTGCGGCATACGTCAGCGGCGCCCTCAGCCTGCACGACGCGTTGCTGGTCAGCTGCCATCGCGCCAGGCTGCAGGCGACGACCGCAGGCACGGGGTCGATGTTGGCGGTGGGCCTGTCCGAGGCCGACGCGTTGGCCTACCTCGCGAAAGCAGGCGAGGACATGGTCGCGCACGTGTCGATCGCAGCGGTCAACAGCCCCACCGCGGTGACGTTGGCCGGCGACGCCGAGCACCTGACCGAGTTGGCCGAAAGCCTCACCGAGGGAGGGTTCTTCGCCAAACGTCTCCAGGTCGAGGTGCCGTACCACAGTCATCTGATGGACCCGATTCTCGACGACGTCGCCGGCAGCCTGGCGTCGATCGACCCGCGGCAACCCGACCTGACGCTGTTTTCCACCGTCACTGCCGGCGAGGTCACCGACGCGAGCTGGGACGCCGGGTACTGGGTGGACAACGTGCGCAAGCCGGTGCGGTTCGCCGACACCGTGACTGCGCTGATCGGTCGGGGCCACCGGGTGTTCCTCGAGGTCGGCCCGCATCCTGTCCTGTCCGGCAACATTCGCGAGATCCTGATCCGCACCGGTGATCCCGGCACGTCCATCGGTACGTTGATCCGCAAGCAGAGCGATGCCGAGTCGCTGATCACGACGGTGTCCGCGCTGTACGCGGCCGGCTCGTTCGTCGGCGGCAGGACCGAACCGTCACCTCACATGCCGCTTCCCGCCTACCCGTGGCAGAAGTCGCGCGTCTGGCACGAGGACGAGAAGACCGTCGCGGATCGGATGGGAACCGACACTCTGTATCCGATGCTCGGTGACAGAACCTCGGCACTGGCGTCGGAATGGCACGCCGAACTCGCCGTATCGCAACTGCCGTGGCTACAGGACCACGTCGTCGACGGACTCGTGCTTCTCCCGGGTACCGCCTACCTCGACGCGGCGATGAGCGCCGCCGCAGTCCGGTCCGGGCGCCAGGAAGTCGGCCTCGAACACGTCGAGTTCGTCGCGCCTCTCGTCGTCGACAAGCACGACGTGCCCGTGCTCGAAGTCGCCGTCGAGAACAGCACGAGGCGCTTCGTCATTCGGTCCAGGTCGGCGACGGACTCGGTGTGGACGATCAACGCAACCGGACGGCTCGTCGAAGGACAGTTCGACGCTCCGTTCGTGGCGTCGGAGATCGACGAGACCAGCACCGAGATCACCGGCGACGTGCTCTACCCGCTGCTCGCGTCGGCGGGGCTCCGGTACGGGCCGGCATTCCAGGGCATCAGGTCCGCGCGCATCGGCAAGGACACCGTCGTCGCCTCCATCGACGCCGGGCGCCACGCAGGCTCGGGCCACCTCGTGCACCCTGCCGTCCTGGACACCGCGCTGCAGAGCGTCGCGACGCTGGCCACCGGGCCGTCGGGGGCCGTCGTCCCGTTCTCGGTGGGAACGGTCAGGCGATACGGGCCGGTTCCGGACGACGCGACCGTCGTCGTCACGAGGACCAGCACGGAGCCCATGCGTGCCGACATCGCCGTGACCGACTCCGAGGGACGCGCAGCCGTCACGCTCGGGAACGTCGAGTTCCGGCCCATCGCTCCCCCGCAGTCGCTGCATGCGCGCCTGTCGAAGGTGTTCTACGAGCCGGTGTGGGAGCTACGTGACAACCGAGACTCGGCGGCGATCGGTGACGAGGCCGCGCGCGATTTCGCCCTCGTCCTCACCCTCGGTGACGCCACCCCGACAACCCGCACGCGCGCCGACGCCATCGCCGCATCCCGACCGTCGTCGATCGTTCTCGACGCCGCAGAGACGCCGTTGGGTGACATCGTGGCCGCTCTCCGCGCAGGGTTGGCCACACCGGGCGTCGACCGGGCCACCGTCGTCGCGGTCGCGGGGGCGTTCACCGATCCGGCGTCCGCCGTCGGCTCGGCGCTCGTCGCGGCTCGCGCCGTGCACATCGCGATCTACGGCGACGAAACCGGTCCTGCGACGGATCCCGGATCGGTGTCGGCCGTCATCGTCACCGAGCGAGCGTTCTGCATGCCGGGCGACACCGGGGGTGCCGATCTCGCGCACGCGGGACTCGTCGGGGCACGCAGGTCGCTGCGCAACGAGCAATCGCCGGCAGCGTGGCGTTTCGTCGACACCGAGCCGTCGACACCGTTGTCGGACATCACGACCGAGACGTTCGCGTTCGGTCCGTTCCAGAACGACGTCGTCGACGAGGTCGCTCTCCGGCAAGGGTCACGATGGGTGGTGACGCTGCAGAGCAACGCCGACGAGCATCTCGCAGTTCGCGATCAGCCGACTGTCGTGCGCGATCCGGAGCAGTCGTTCGCCATCGAGGTTCCTGCGTCGAAACTGCTGTCCGACCTCACTTTCCGCGCCCATGCCCGTCGCGATCCCGGTCCGGGTGAGATCGAGGTCAGGATGGAAGCGGTAGGGGTGAACTACAAGGATCCGCTCAAAGTCATGGGTGTCCTCACCGACAAGGAACTGGCCGGTACCTATTTCGGGACCACGCTCGGGCTCGAAGGCGCGGGCATCGTCACCCGGGTCGGGCCGGGAGTCACCGAGGTGTCTCCGGGCGACCATATGGGTGTGTGCGCTCGAAACATGATGCGCCGGTACGTCACCGTCGGCATCGACGAAGGCGGGACGATGCCCATTCCGTCGGACTGGGAGACGGGCTGGTGCTCTTCGATACTGCCGTTCCTGTGCGCGCAGTACGGATTGGTGCACCTCGCACGCGTTCTGCCCGGTGAGACGGTGCTCGTCCATGGTGCCGCAGGTGGGATGGGCCTCGCCGCAGTGCAGGTCGCGAAGCTGATGGGAGCACGCGTCATCGCGACGGCGGGCACCGAGGAACGCCGCGCAGTTGCCCGGGATGCCGGTGCCGACGACGTGTTGGCCTCGAGGTCGTTGAACTATTCGGACGAGGTCATGGCGTTGACCGACGGCCGGGGTGTCGATGTGGTCTTCAACTCCTCCCCCGGCGAGATCATGGCGCAGAACCTGAACGTGGCAGGCGAATTCGCCCGGATCGTGGAGATCGGCAAGGCCGACATCTACTTCGGTGGCGTCATGGACCTGAAACCGTTCGACCGAAACCTGACGTTCTACGCCGTCGACATGGACCGGATGTTCCAGCACAAACCCGACCTGGCTCGGCAGGTGACCCGCGAGGTTCTGGACAAGATGTCGGCCGGTGACTACGCACCGTTGCCGTACACGACGTTCTCGATGGACCGAGTCGGCGACGCCTTCGACTCGGTCGTCCGGTCCTCGCACACCGGACGTGTAGTGCTGTCGCTGGCCGACGATGCTCCCGTCGTACGGCCACAGATCCCCACCGTCGACATCGATCCGGCGGCGTCGTACGTGATCACCGGCGGCTTCGGAGCCTTCGGAACCGCCGTGGCCAGATGGCTCGTCGACGAAGGCGCACGTGATCTGGTGCTCGTCGGCCGCAGCGGTGCCACCACCGACCGCGCCAAGCAGACGCTCGCAGAATTCGCCGCGCAGGGCGTGACGGTCGGGGAAGAACTGCTCGACATCTCCGACTACGCCTCCGTCCACGGCCTTATCGAACGAGTACACGCACGCGGTGTCGCGATCGCGGGTGTCTTCCACACGGCGGGCCTCGTCGACAACTACGCCGTCAACGACATCACCGACGACTCCCTGCGCAGCATCTTCCTGCCCAAGGTGACCGGTGCCGTGAACCTCGACCGAGCACTGGACGAGGCAGGTGCCGACCCGTCGGTGTTCGTCATGTTCTCGTCGATGAGCAGCCTCACCGGAGGTGCGCCGCAGGTGTCGTACTCGGCCGCCAACTCGGTGCTCGACGCGCTGGCGTGGACTCGGCGTCGGCGCGGAAAGGCGGCGTTCACCGTCAGCTGGGGATCGATGGCAGGCGGTGGCATGGCCGAGGCCAAACAAGAAGTGGTGCGGTATCTGGACATGCTCGGCTTCAAGAACATCGACATGGACGAAGCTACGCTCCTGCTGCGCGAGGCTCTCACGTTCGACGTTCCGCACGTCGCTCTCGTCGGAATCGATTGGGAGCAGTGGGGAATCGCCAACCCGGCGTCGGCAACCATTCCGCGTTTCGCGGCACACATCGCCGCAGCGAGCACCGGCGGGTCGGGCATCACCGCGCTGCACGCCGAAATCCTCGCGCTACCCGAGGACCAACGTGCCGACGTGCTGACGTTCATCCTGGCCGAGCAATTGGCGTTGGTGATGGGCATCGACGCCGAGGCAGTCGACGTGCAGACACCGTTGCCCGAGCTCGGGCTCGACTCGCTGATGGCCGTCGAGTTCGCGGCCCGCGTGGGCAAGACCGTCGGACTGGAACTGTCGGTACTCGAGTTCGGTCGTGGGCTCGGCCTCGCCGCGATCGGAGGAAAGCTCGCCGCAGGACTGACCGCACGAGCCCACGGTGAGGACCGGACTCCCGCACACCCGCCTGCAACAACCCCCGCCGACGAGGACCCGGCCGAGCAGGACCCCACCGTCGGCCAGGCGACCGTCCCGGACCACGCACGCGGAACGGACACGGTGGTCACCGACGTGATCTCCGCGCCCACGGATGCCGAACCCGTCCTGGCCTCGACCGACACGTCCGGAGCCGTCTGACATGACCGACGAAGCACGGGAGATTGCACGTCAACTTCTCTCTCGCAGTGGATATTCGACGGTCCAGGTCGACGGCGCCTCCAGCCCGACGCCCCCGCAGAGACCCACGGCACCTCGTCCTGCCACTCCTGCGGCGAAGGTTCGTGGACGCGGATTGCTCGACCACCCGGACATCGTGTCCACGGTTGCGCAGTTCGACGGAGTCGACTCGATGTTCGAGTCGTTGGGTGTCACCAATCCGCTGTACCTGGAGCACCACGGCAAGAGCGGTGCGACAATTCGGCAGCAGGGTCGCGACATGATCAACTTCGGGGCGTTCAATTACCTGTGCCTCGGAAACGACGACCGAGTGGCGGAGGCGGCGAAGGCCGCGATCGACGAGTACGGCACGTCGGTGTCCGCGAGCCGGATCGTGTCCGGCCAGATCCCGCTGTACGCGGACTTCGAGTCGAGGATCGCGAACATCTACGACGTCGACGACGCGGTGATCACCACCAGTGGCTACCTGACCAACGCGGCAGCCGTGGGATATCTGCTCGGCAAAGGAGACCTGGCCGTGTGCGACGCCCTCGTGCACAGCAGCATCGTCTCCGGCACCGAATGGGCAGGGACCAGACGAATAACGTTCCGACACAACGATCCTGCAGCGCTCGAGGCAATTCTGAAGATGTCCAGGAACAGTTTCGATCGTGCCATGGTGATTCTCGAAAGCCACTACAGCATGGACGGCGACGTCGCGCTGCTTCCGCAACTCGTCGAGGTCGCACGTAGGTACGACTGCGCGGTCATGATCGACGAGGCACACGCATTCGGTGTACTCGGAGAGCACGGCCACGGCATCCGGGACCTGTACGGTTTGCCGGGCGATGCCGTCGACGTATGGATGGGCACGATGTCCAAGGCGCTCGGCAGCGTCGGCGGATTCCTCGCAGGAAGCCGACAACTGATCCGAGCCTTCAAATACTCGGCACCGGGGCTGAGCATGTTCGCCACCGCACCAGCCCCGGCCTCCATCGCCGCGGCGTCCGCGGCCCTCGACGTCATCGATGCCGAACCCGAACGCATTGCTCGCCTGCATGCGCGCGCACGGTATGCCTTCGATCACGCACAGCGCCTGGGTCTTCGCACCGGACTCGCCGAGGGAACGCCGATTCTGCCGATCATCGTCGGAGACACTCAGAAGGCAGTTCTGGCCGGAGTGTCGCTTCTCGAGGCAGGAATCAACGTCAACTCGATCACCTACCCATCGGTGCCGCTGGGCGAGGAGAGACTGCGTCTGTTCGTGTCCAGCGAGCACACCGAGCAGCAGATCGACACGGCGTTGACAACGGTGGCGTCCGTACTCGACAGGATGTGACCGACGCAGCTCAGTGGACGACGAAACTCAGTGGACGACGACCATCGCACCCCAGATGAACCCGGCCCCGATCGTCGCGATGACGGTCGTGCGGCCGGGTAGCGTCCGCCCCTCCCGCTCGAGGTACGCCAACACGGTGAAAATACTGGCGGCACCGGTGTTTCCGAGCCGATCGAGCGTGATCGGCGCGCGTGATCGCTCGATCTCGAGGGTGTCCATGACGTCGTGCACGATGTTTCGATTCGCCTGATGGAAGCAGAAATTGTCGATGTCGCTCAACGACATTCCCGCGTCGGACACAGCCTGCCGCACCACCTCGGGCAGCAGTGTCGTCGCCAGCGTCCACACCCGCGGCCCGTCCATGTAGATGTATTGCTCCCCGCGCCCCACCGAGTCGGCGTCGACCGGATGCCGCGAACCCCCTGCTCGAATCCCGACGGACATGTCGAGTTCGGACGACAGAACCACCGACCTGATACCGCGTCCCGACGCCGGGGCCGCGGTCACCACGGCAGCTCCGGCTGCGTCGCCGAAGAATATTCGCGTGGTCCTGTCGTTCGGGTCGGTCTGCCGGGAGAACACCTCGACCGCCAGTACGAGGACGGTGCGGTAGCGGGGGCCGATCATCGACGACGCGACTTCGATGGCCAGCAACCCACCGGAGCACGCGGCTGCGGTGAGGTCGATCGGCACTGCGCGTGCTGCTCCCAACCCGTGCGCGACGGTCAGTGCCGTGGACGGGAACGGTTGATCCGGATTGGCGGTCGCCAGCACGATCGCGTCGATGTCGGCCGCCACCGATCCGCTGGAGCGCAGCGTCTTTCGGGCAGCGTCGAGGGCGAGGTCGGAGGCAGCGAGTGCGGAGTCGAGGAACCGCCTGGACCGGATTCCGGTGCGCTCTTCGATCCATTGATCGTCGGTGTCGAGGGTGGCGCACAGTTCGACGTTGTCCACGGTTCGAGGTGGCACGGCGTCCGTGAAGTGACCGACGGTGACGCTGGGGACTGGGGGCATGTTCACGAGTGTCCGTTCGCTCGACAGAAGTTGAATTCTTGACCAGAGATGGAGCCCGAAACTACAAGCGGGAGAACGACTTCACTGGCATCGACAGGCGCGGTGAGTCGAGCTGTATCGTAGCCTCGCACCAGTCGATCGAACAGTCTCGACGGAGCAATTTTATCGGTGTAGGGTCACGGCAACATCGAGAAGACCCCCTGCTGTGATCAAGCACGTCTTTCACCCATTCGCTTCGCGTTCTCGCATCGAACAGGACGGCCGTTGACCCAGGATTCATCGAACCGTGAGAGCGCGCTGATCGACCCTACGGCTCGTAAACCTCTGATGGAGTTCGTCATCGGGCATGCCAGAGCGGTGGTTGCCACGTGTCTCGTCGTGATCGTCGCCGCCGGTGTCTGGGGTATCGGCGTCATCGAGGACCTCAGCCTCGGTGGATACTCGGATCCGTCGAGCGAGGCTGCTCGCGTCGACGACATCGTGGACGCACAGTTCGGACGAACCGTCCCCGACGTCGTCGTTCTGTACACCCCACACGACGGGCGGTCGATCGACGAGATCGGCGACGACGTTGCAGCCGACCTCGCCGATATCGACCCGGCTCTGCTGACGCGCCCTCCCACGACGTACTGGAACATCGCCCCCGCACTGCAGCAGGGCCTGAGGTCGTTCGACGGGAAATCGGCAATCGCCGTTCTGACGCTGAACGGCAGCGAGGATCACCGCGTCAAGACATACCTGAGCATCAAGGATGCACGCGCGATCGACGGCGTCGACGTGCAGTTCGGCGGCTTCTCGACCATCATCGACGCCTACAACGCCGAGGCTCGCGCCGACCTGATCCGTGCGGAGCTCATCACCTTCCCGGTGCTGATGGTGCTGTTGTTGATCATCTTCGGCGGGGTGACGGCGGCGGCTGTTCCGCTGTGCATCGGCGGTCTCGGCATACTCGCATCGCTCGCCGTGATGCGCATTCTCACATCGTTCACCGAGGTGAGTGTGTTCGCCACCAACATCGCTACTCTCGTGAGTCTGGGTATGGCCGTGGATTACAGCCTGTTCGTACTCACTCGTTTCCGGGAAGAGCTTCGGCGCGGATCGACCGCACCGGACGCGGTCCGAGCGACCATGTCCACCGCCGGTCGGACCGTCGCCTTCTCCGGTTTGCTGCTGGTGTGTGGATTCGTCGGGATGCTGATCTTCCCGCAGGCGATGATCAGGTCGCTCGGTTTCGGCGGTATGGCAGCCGTTGCGGCCGCCGCGTTCGTCTCGCTCACCGCACTTCCGGCCGCGCTTGCGCTTCTCGGTCCTCGGATCGACTCGTTGAGTTGGAGGACGGGCGCCGCCGAACGCGGAGACGAACGCGCCGAACGCTTCTGGGGCGCGGTGGCGACCTCGGTCATGAAGCGGCCGTTGATCGTCGCCGGCGCCATCCTCGCGTTGCTCGCCCTGCTCAGCGCCCCGGTGTTCGGCGTCGCCCTGGGCGATCTCGACCACCGCGGGCTTCCGTCGGACTCACCGGCGCGGATCGCGACCGACGCACTGTTCACGGACTTCCCGCTCGCCAACTCCGGAGTCACCGTCGTGGTCCGGTCCACCGACGGCGCAGCGCCCGACCCCCGTGCGGTCCAACGGATCACGAACGACATCGGCGCACTCGACGGATTCGCGGCCGCGGCGCCAGGCGGTTCGGCGGAAAACTACGCAGTCGTGCGAGCCATCCTGTCCTCGCCCGACCGAACGGAAGGTGCACTCGCCGCAGTGGATTCACTACGCGACCTTCCCGTGCCGGACGGTACCCGAATATCGCTCGGCGGCCCCACCGCGCTGAGCCAGGACGGAATCGCCGCCATCCACAGCACGATCCCCTGGATGTTCGCGATCATGATCGCGTCGACGTTCGTCGTGACCACTGCCGCTTTCCGCTCTGTCGTACTGTCCGTCAAAGCAATCGGCATGGCGATGGTCAGCCTCGCCGCGACGTTCGGCGTACTCACCTGGATCTTTCACGACGGTCACGGCGCAGGGCTTCTCGGAATCACACCTGGCCCCCTTCAGGCGACGATGAGCATCCTCATCCTTGCTGTCGTCTTCGGGCTCTCGACCGACTACGAGATCTTTCTGCTCTCCCGCATGGTCGAAGCACACGATCGGGGAGAGTCGACCCGCGACGCGGTCCGTATCGGCACTGCACGCACCGGCCGAGTTGTCACGGCCGCCGCCCTGCTGCTCATCACCGTCACCGCGGCGTTCTCGCTCTCGGAACTGTCGATGATGCGGCTGCTCGGGATAGGCGTCATCGTCGGGCTGATCATCGATGCGACGGTCGTTCGCATGCTTCTGGTCCCTGCCCTCGTCGCATTGATGGGTGAGGCGAACTGGTGGCTGCACCCGAAAGCGCCTCCGCGCGACAGTCCCCCCGACACACGACTGGAAAAGGACATCGAACATGCCGGTTGACGTCAGCACGGTCGAGATCAGAGCCGCACAGAGAACCGACATCCGCGAGATGTCCGACCTGATGGCACGCGCCTTCCAATCCGACGACCCTGTGAGCAGTTACTTCTTCCCGAAGGACGCACGGCGGCCGAAGATGCAGCGGCGGATGATGTCGGCGCTGATCAGGCACCGCTACCTGCCCACGGGAGGTGCAGAGCTCGCAGTGCTCGGCGGAAGAATTGTCGGCGTCAGCTTGTGGCATCCACACGACGCGTCACCCGCATGGTGGCGAATCCTGGTCGCCGGTCCACACTTGTTGTGGGCCATGCGCAGTGGTGTCCGAGCAGGCATACACATGGACAAGATGCTCGACGCCGGGGCACCCGACGACGACGCGGTGCTGTGGGTGTATCTCGGGGTGGAGCCGACGCTTCATCGATCCGGGGTAGGCGCGGCACTGTCGCGATCCTTCTTCGAACGAGTGGACCGCGAGGGCCGAACGACATTCGGGATCTGCAAGCAGGGCAACATTCCCTTCTGGACCGCGATGGGGTTCGAGGAAGTCGGAACGGACACGATCGGTCCGGGCGGGCCACTCGTCCACCGCATGAATCGCCGTCCGATCGCACGGCCGTAGCCGCGTCCGCAGCGACACCGCCATGGGCCTGCAGAACTCCGTCACCGGGTTCCGCAGGCCCCTGCCGAGACGTCAGTACTGAGTCCGGTGCCGGTGCACAGTTACTTTCCCTCGCGCCACCGAGTGGACTCCGCCAGTTCGAACCCGTACCGATCCGCCAGAACGCCGAGGCGTCGAACGTTCGCACCGTTCAACGCTGTTCCGATACTTCGCAGTTCGAATTCGCCGGACAACGACAGCAGCATCGTCTCCGCCATGCATGCGTAGGTGAGCCCTGGCGCGAGACCGAACGTCAGACCGAAATCCGATCCTGCGGGCATCGAGACGATTCCGCCGTCGAATACCGTCACATCGGGCCGCGTCAGGCCGACGTCGTGCGGGATGTTCGGTGGCTGCGCCACGTCGCAGACGATGGCGTCAGGCGCAAGATCGGCGGCGTCGATCAACGAGTGCGGCGCCGACGTCGCAGCGATGACCACCTGCGCTCGAGCGACGCCGGCGGCCGGATCGTCGAAGAACTCGATGTGCCCACTGGCCACGAGATCGTCGACGGTTCGCCCGTTCGCCGCCGCAGCGAGCGCGCCTTCACCGCCGCCGGCAGCGTCGACTATCTCCCCCGCTGCGTCCCACAGTTTCGGCGCGATCCGTCCCTGCTCACCGGGCCGCCCGACGAGAGCGATCGCGCCGACGTCGGGTGCCAACGCACGCGCAATGGTCTTACCGATCGCACCGGCCGCACCCAGAACGGTCACCCGAACTGCCCCGAGATCGATTCCGCGTTCCACGCACACTCGGTGCACCGCGCGGATACTGGCCGCTGCGGTGAAGGAATTTCCGGTGGTGAGAACGCCCGCCATCGAACCGAGGGCCAGACCGTTCGCCGTGACGACCGACGAGTATCCGCCCAGTCCGACGACGGTGGCGCCTCGCTCGAACGCGAGGTTCGCCGCAGCTCCTACTGCTGCTACCGCAGCGTGCGGTGGCAGCGTCAGCAGACCCTTCGACGTGAAGGGAAGCCCGATCAAGTTGCCGTGCGCTGCGCCGTCGTGCTCGGTCACGATCCGCCCGCTACCGATGATGTACGACGCAGGCTTCAGTTCCGACGTCGCCGCGGAGAACCTCTCCAGGAGCTCCGCACGTTCGGGGTGCGAGAACTCGGCGAGCGACGGATCGAATGCCTCGAAGATGCTCAGATCCAACGGATGTGCGACGAACCCGAACCGGCTGTCACCAGGTTGCACCGGAGTGTGCGGGAGTCGTGCACCCACGGAACTACCGGAGCGGCCTGGTTCGGTCCGAGCCGGCAACCCACCGGACCGATCCCGTCCGACCAGATGACCGATCAAACCGGCAAGGTCACCTGCCGCCGCGAGCGCGCACGCGCGACCGAGTGCCTCGACCAACCGCATGCATTCGGACTCGGTGACCGTCAGGGGCGGTTCCACCCGCAGCACTCGCGCCCCGAACATCGTGGGCGCCAGCCGAATCCCCTCCACCTGTGACAGGTACGAGGACATCATCACCGCCAGGTTCTCCTGGTCCGCAACCGAACCCAGAATGGACTGCCTCCCCACGAAATTGATGTCGTCGGTGAGCTCGACACCCAACAGCAAGCCACGACCACGCACATCCGACACCACCGTCGGATACTCGGAGGCGAGCCTCCTCAGTTCACGAACAAGCAGATCCCCCAGTTCCTGCACTCGGGAGATCAGAGCACCGCCGTTCGCAGCGAGCTCGTCGAGCACCGCGATGCCGACCCTCGCCGTCAACGCGTTGCCGGCGAACGTCGACGTGTGCCGCAACGCAAAGCTCTCCCCCATCCATTCGGGCTTGCTCAACACCGCCCCGCTCGGTAGCACTCCGCCCCCGAGCGCTTTGGCCAGGGCGAGAACATCGGGTACGACGCCTTCCCTCTCGCACGCGAACATCGTGCCCGTACGCCCCAAACCGGTCTGGACCTCGTCGAGTGCCAGCAGAACCCCGTGCTCGGTGCAGATCTCGCGCACACGCGTCAGGTATCCGTCGGGAGGAACGACGACGCCGCCCTCACCTTGAATGGGCTCGACGACGAACGCCGCGAACTGCTCTGGCGCCGCGACGAGCATTGCTTGGAGTGCGTCGGCGTCACCGTACGGAACGGTATCGAATCCGTGGATCGGAGCACCGAATCCAGCCTGATACATGGTGTTCCCTGTCGCGGACAACGCTCCGAGTGTTTTGCCGTGAAAGCTGTTGGTCGTACTGAGAATGCCCAGGCGTCCCGTCGCGGCGCGAGCGATCTTGATGGTTACCTCCATGGCCTCGGCGCCGCTGTTGACGAACGTCACCCTCGTCAATCCGGACGGTGCGACGGCGACCAGTCGCCGAGCGAGCTCGCCCGCGGGATACAGCACCGACGGTTGGACGAACACCGCCTCGCCGGAGTCCCGCACGGCTTCCATTGCTCGCCACACGTTCTCGGGGTTGTGCCCGAAGGGGAGTGCTCCGTACGCTCCGGCGAAATCGAGATGAGTGCGGCCCGACGCATCGAGCAGTTCGGTACCTTTGCCGGACACGTACTCGATGTCCACGTCCACCGCCGACAGGAGCCTGTGCAGCTCGGGATTGACGTTCTCCGCGAACCCCTCTCGGCCTGGCGAGTGTCGAGTACCGGACGGGCGAAAAGATAAGTCGGTCATGTGAGCTCCGTGTTCTCGCGAAACCGCCTCCGGTGGCACGAGCTGCCGGGAGGCGTTCTCGCGCAACCAGAGCTCGCCCCGTGGTGGGACGCAAGCGCGATGGTAGCTGCCGAGAGGACCGAAGTTAGCGTAGGAAAATACCTCGACTACAGATCAAAGCTGTAAAACCGCACCTACAGTCGGTTTATGTCGAGATCTACTCGATGTCGTGTCGCCGAAATCACACCGATCATTTGTCCTGCGTCGCCGACAACAGCCACTGACCGTCGATCTTCTCCATGTTGGCGATGAGCGGGAACACGACGTTGCCCGACGCGACACCGGCACTCGTCGCACTCACGTTGATGTTGGCGAAGAGCTCGGCCTTGTCGTCCTGAAGCCTCACGACACCGATGTCGAGAACGTCGACGTCCGTTGCCGTCTGCGTCTCGTTTGCAGTCGACTTGATCTCCTCGATGAACTTCTGTGACTCCTCACGGAACGCCGGCGTCATCTTCTCGAGCCCGGCCGCGATGTCGGCGTCGATCGTGGCGAAGTTGTACCTGTACAACCCGACCAGAGCGTCCGACGTCGCTCGCGTCACCTCGGACGTTTCGCCCTGGTCGACCCACGCAGCGTTGTCCACCTCGGTACCGGGCTTCAGCGCTGCAACTGCCGCAAACGCAACCAACAACGCAGCAACAGCACCGATCACGATCGTCGGCACCCAGTTGGTCCGGCCGGCCGGTTCTGCCTCGGATGAGCCTGCCTCGGCTGCAGAAGGCTCGGTCACAGAAGGCTCGGCGACAGAAGTCTCAGATTCAGGAGTCTCAGATTCAGGAGTCTCAGATTCAGCAGTCTCGGCTACGGACGCTTTCTGCTCCGGCGTCTTCGAGATGGAAACCGTGCTGGCAGCCTCTACTGACGTGGGGCTGTCGAGATCCGCAGAATCGGGCGCACCCGAATCCACAGCACTCGAGTCCGGTGCACTGGAATCGGTGGGCTTGCGGTTGGTCCCCGCGACCTTCTTACGCACCTTGCTGGTGGTGACGGGTGGAACTATCTTGCGACGCTGTGGGGGCACTGAGGTACTCCTGACTGGAACGTGTGCGACGGACGGAAGGCGTGGCCTCGGCTACGGACCTTCGGTTGCGCCGGAATCAGCAGGCGCTGGCTCTCCCGAGGGAGGCGTCACACTGGGGTCGGTCACGCTGGGGTCGGTCGCGCCTGCGTCGGGCTGCTGCACGCCCGGATCGGCCGGTGCATCGACGGGATTCAACGGCACCCGGTCTCCGACCGGCAGAAGGTTGTTGACCTTCCACGTTCCGTCGACTTCTTCGAGATACATCCGCATCACACTGCGTGTGCGTTCGGTGAATCCGTCCGGCCCAGACGTGTTGTTCGCGACGATCGCGATCGCAGTGGCGGTCCGGTCGTCGACGTTGAGTTCCGTGATGGTGGCGTCGAGCACTTCGGCGGTGATCTTACGGCCGGAATTACGCTGCTCGTCGGTGACGGCCTTCTTGGTCTCCTCGAGATAGCTGGTCATCTGGTCGCCCGTCACCGAGGTGAGCATCAGATCCAGCGACCCGTCCATGTCGGCGGAGTCGACGGTACTGAGATTGATCGCGGCCTGACGTGCGTCGTTCAGCGCCGAATCGCGGGTGTCCGCAATCGCCTTCTCGTCCCACGCGCTCTTCCATCCGATCCCGAACCACACGCAGGCCGCCAGGGCCACCACGGCAACGACGGAGAGGGCTACCAGGACCGGCCGGGACTTGTTCTTCGGCCGCTGTGTCTTCTTCGGCCGCGGTGTTGCGGCCTCGGTGTTTGACGTCACACTTCAACCTTACTCTTCGGTAACACCGGCATCGACGACGCCGGAGTAACCGTGGAACACGAAACGGCGGTGAATCTGCTTGGATTCCGCAGATCCACCGCCGACGAACACGATACGAGCGTGCACAGTTACTTCGGAGTGACTCCGATCAGGGGAGCGAGCTGCGAGGCGATCGGATTCAGGTTGAGCTTGTCCGGATCCACCTTGGGCTTGCTGTCCCACGGCTGCGGGGTATCGGGGTCCGCGAACACGATCCGGTTGGCACTACGAACGCCGGTGACGCTGCCCTGCGGTGTCGTGCAGTTCGCGTCGAGATTCAGCGGGTAGTTCTCCTCGGTCAGGTCGAAGTTGGGGTTCTTCGCCTTTTCTTCGTCCAAAATCGCCTGCGAGCCTTCGTAACCCAACGTGCACGGAGGCGGGTTGTTCGTCTCGAGCAACAGACCCTGATGGATCGTCCCATCGCCCGGCGTCAATGTCTGCGCACCAGCTGCCAGTGCAGGCAGGAAGATCAGCAGAGGCTTGAGCGCCAGAGTGCGAGGAGCGGCCAGCTCGAACACGTTGCGCAGGTTGGTCAGATCCGTCGTCAAGGATCCACCACCTTCGTTGATCAACGCACCGACCTGATCGCTCGCTGCGGTTCCGGTGTTGATCAATCTCCGGATGTCCGGATCGCTGCTCCGCAGCTGCGCGGTCACCGACGCCAGATCCGTGCTGAACTGCCGGATGGCCGACGACTGCTCGGACTGCGTGTCCAACACGGTTCGGCTGTCGCGAATCAGAGCGAGCGTCTGCGGCAGTGCTTCGTTGCCCGTCTCGGACAACGCACCGAGAGAGTCGACGAGCACCTGCAGGTCGTCACCCTTTCCGTCGAACGCAGCCCCGAGCTCTCGGACAACCGTCGTCAGGTTCTCGAGCGGAACGGTCTTGACGAGCTGATCCGTGCTGGCGAGGACGTTCTCGACGGGCACCGGCGTCTGCGTGTCCGCCGTGGCGATGGTCGAACCGTTCTCGAGATACGGCCCTTCGTCGCTCGTCGGCTGAAGATCTACGTACTGCTCACCGATGGCCGAGCGGTTGGCCACGACAGCGCGCGCTGACGACGGAATCTGCGGACCTCCGTTGTCCAGCAACAGTTCCACGTCGATGCCGTCGTTCGTGAGCGACAACGCGCCGACGGTGCCCACCGGCACGCCGCGGTACGTGACCTCGGCGTTGGTGAAGATTCCACCGGAATCGGCGAACTGACCGGTCACGCTGTACTGGCCGAAGCCGAGCAGATTGTCGAGCCGCACGTACTTTCCGCCGACGTAGACAACGCCCACGACTGCGACGATGACGAAGAAGATGAGCTGCACCTTCACCAGCCGCGATCTCACAGCCCACCTCCGAGTTGTTCGAGCAGATCGTTCAGGGGCTCGAACGGAGTGAGCGGCGCGCCGGTCTCACCCTCGTCCGGTTCGGCCCCAGGCGCTACCGGCACCCCGGGAGGAGGCGACGAATTGGGAATGATCGGGGGCAACGGCAACAGCGAGATGGTGGGCCACCCCGGTCGCGGACCGTTCCCGTTGTAGTACGGGTTCGACGGATCCACCAGTGGGAGCGTGTCGCCGTACTTCGGCGGGATGTAGACCGGATCTCCCTCGCCGACACCGAAGTTGCGCAGAGCGGTGCCGATCGACAGATCGAGCGAGAGATACAAGTTGGCCGAGTTGCCCTGGGTGATCTCCTCGATTCCGTCCGGGAACGGAAGCGTCGGGATCAGCGGCAGTGTGGTCACGATGTCGTCACCCGACGCCGCGAGCGCCTGCAATGTCGGACGCAGCGCTCGCAGGTCCGCGATCAAGTTGTCCTTGGACTGGTTGATCACGTCCGTCCCGACGCTGCCGAGCCTGTCGAGCTGGCCGAGCATCTGCGTCAGCTGCGGACGCTGTTGTTCGAGGACCTCCGTCGCGATCGGCAGATCCTGCAGGACCCGGTCGATCTTCTCGGTCTGCCCGCTGACCTGCGTGGTCAGGAGGTCGAGACCGTCGAGCGCCCGAGTGATGTCGTCGCGCTGCTCTTCGAGTCCACCGATCAGCGTGTTCGCTTCCTGGAGAAGACTCTTGGTGGTTCCCTCTCGACCGGAGAAAGCTGCGTTGAGTTCCTTCACGATCGGAGCCAGTTGCCCGACGCCACCGCCGTTGAGCACCAGCGACAGAGCGCCGAGAACCTGTTCGATGTTCGTCGTCACGCGGGTCCGGTCGAGTGGGATGGTGTCCCCGTCCTTCAGCTTCTGAGGATCCGCGTCACCCGCAGGAACCGACAGCTGAATGAACTTCTCGCCGAGGATCGACGTCTGCTCGACCGCCGCCGTCGCGTTGGCCGGCAGGTCGGTCGAGTCGTTGACGATGACATCGACGTTCGCGGTCCACTCACCGTCCGGAACGCTGATCGAGTCGACCCGGCCAACCTCGACTCCGTCGACCTTGACGGTCGACTGCGGGACCAGGTCGAGAACGTCCTGGAACTGAATCGTGAGACGAATCGGGTTGCTGCCGACATCTGCACCACCGGGCAACGGAATTCCGTACACGCCCTGCGAGCATGCCGTGGCCGACATGACCACGACGGCTGCGCCGACGACGGACGTCAACGACCGTTTCGACGAAATCCACGTTCTCATCGACGCGCTCATCGTCCCCCTCCAAGCGATTCCTGCAGTCCTGGCAGCGTGTTGTTCTCGCCCAACCTCGGTGACACGACACCCGGCACGGTCCCCGGCACGACGTCACCCTGCTGGGTGTCGTTCGTGAGCACACCGAACGGAAGCACCAGTCCGGAATCGCGAACCGGGCCCTGGATCAGCGTCGTGATCTCACCGCACCGGTCGATGATCGGCTGGATCTGGGCACCGAGCTGTTCGAACCTCGGGTCACCGGGAACCAATTTGCCGAGGTCGATCAGGCGGCACACCGTTCCGAGTGGGTCCTGAGTCTCGTTCTGCAGGTTGGCACGTGAGGCCAGAGTGCCCGATTCGGCGTCGTACGAGTTGACGAGGTTGCTGATCGCGAGCGGCAGAATCGTCAGTGTCTCCACCAGCTGCTGGCGATTGTCGGACAGCGCCTGAGTGGGCTGCACCAGTCCGTCGGCCGCCCGCACCAACTGATCGCGGTTGTCCGCCACGAATCCAGCCACATCGCCCAGGGCGATCGACAGCTGATTCAGTGCCGCACCGAGATTCTCCCGCTCCCCGTCGAGGAATCCGGTGAGATCGGACAGCTGGTTGTTGAACTCACGGACCTGCGCGTCGTTGGCCGCGAGGGCCGAGACGAACGTCTGCAGGTTCTTGACCGTGTCGAACAGGTCTCCGCGGGAGTCACTCAGCGTCCGCGACGCTTCCGAGAGCTGAGTGATGGTGTTGCCCAGCGCTTCGCCGTTGCCGTCGAGGTTCGCGGCGCCGGTGTTGACCAGATCGGTCAGCGCCCCGTTCGCGTTGGCCCCGTTGGGTCCGAGTGCGTTGGACAGTTCGTCGATGCTGGCATAGATCTGATCCACCTCGACGGGAGTTGCGGTCCGGTCACGCGGAATCACCGCGTCGCCCGACATCTTCTCCCCACCCGAGTAGGCAGGTGCGAGCTGAACGTATCGATCCGACACCAACGACGGCGTGATCTGCGCCGCCCTCACGTCGGCTGGAACGTCGACGCCGCGCTCGACGCGCATCTTGACTTCGACCTGATCGCCCTGCGGCACGACCGAGGTGACCTTGCCGACTGCGACGCCGAGGACACGGACGTCGGAACCTTCGTAGATACCGACGGACTTGTCGAAGTATGCCGTGATGTCGGTCGAACCCGCACGGGTGAACAGCCACCAGAGGCCGCCTGCGATCACCAGCGCTGCGATGACGACGCCTGCAATGACTGCGCGCGTGCCACCGGTCTTCTTGGTGTTCTCCGTGGTTCCGTCAGCTGTGCTGTCGGTCATCAGTTGCCTCCCAGATCACGCGCGGGCTGACGGTAGCCGGGGATCAACGGCAGACCAGGAGGCGTGAGGTTCGCCAGGGTGATGTCGAGCCAGCGGCCGTTACCGACCACGTTCGCATACATGCGAACGAACGGTGAGTACAGCTGCAGGCCGCGCTCGACGGCCTCGTTGTTCTCGTTGAGGATGTCGATCACGCCGTTCAGTTGTTCGAGCATCGGAGTGATCTGCTCTTCGTTGTCGCGGACCAAGCCGGTCAGTTCCGTCGACAGACGCCTGGTTCCGCTGAGCAGCTGCGAGATCGCCTGCTGGCGATTGTTCAGCTCTTCCAGCAGAGGCCCCGCATCGGCGATGAGCCTGGTGAACTGTTCGTTCCTGTCCGCCAACACCTTCGACGTCTGACCTGTCGCCTCGAACAGCCTCTGCAGTTCGGCGTCCCGGCTCGCGATGGTCTGCGACAACCGGCTGACACCGTCGAGCGAGGCACGGATGTCCGCCGGGGTCTCCGAGAACGCCTGCGACAGAGTTTCGAAGCTCGACGCCAACTGAGTGGTGTCGATGTCCTCGATCGTCGATGCTGCGTCGGAAAACGCGTCGATGACGTCGTACGGAGAAGTCGTGCGCTCCAACGGAATGGGATCCTTCGGCTTGAGCACGTCGTCACCACGAGGATCGATGGCCAGATACTTCTGCCCGAGGACGGTCTTGATCTGGATGGACGCCGACGAGTTGTTGCCCACCCACGCGTCCTGCACGCGGAAGTCGACGTTGACCCTGTCGCCGTCGAGCTCGACGGAATCGACCTGCCCTACCTTGACACCCGCGATTCTCACTTCGTTGCCGGGCTTGAGCCCGGCCGCTTCCTTGAACTGCGCCGTGTACGTCGAGCCGGCTCCCAGGATCGGCAGCTTGTCCAGAAAGAACACCGACACGGTAGCCAGAAGCACGATCATGATGCCGAGCGCGCCGGCCACGAGCGGGCTACGCTTTTTCATTCCTTGATCCCCCCAGCTTTGCAACGCTCGGCCGCGTTGGTGTACAGCGGTTGATTCACCGTCGGAAGCCCGGTCGGCAAGTTCAGGTTGGGCGACGTGCCCGGGCCTGCCTGAATGTCGATGCCGCACAGGTAGAACGTGAACCACGAACCCTGCTGGGCCGTTCGGATCAGTTTGTCGAGCTTCTTCGGCATGGTCTGGATGACCTTGGTGACCTCTGCTTCACGGTTGTTCAGCGTGGTCGCCAAAGTGTTCAGTGCGGCGATCGATCCCTGGATGGACGGCCTCGTCGGTTCCAGAAGATCCGCGGTAGCGTCCGTCAGGCCGGCGAGAGACGTGACGGCAGATCCGACGACGTCGCGGTCGGAGGACAGTCCCGACACCAACGCCTGAGTGTTGGTGATCAGGGAATCCAGCTGGTCGTCGTTCTGATTGACCGTCTGCAGCACCGTGTTCAAGTTGGTGATGACGGCGCCGATCACCGCGTCCTTGTCTGCGACCGTATTGGTCAAGCTTGCGGTACTTCGAACCAGTTCGCTGATCGTTCCGGACTCACCCTGGAAGACCTGGATGATCTGGTAGGACAGCTTGTTCACGTCGTCGGCGCTCAATGTCTGGAACAACGGCCTGAAGCCGTCGAACAGAGTTGTGAGGTTGACGGCGGGCTTGGTCTGGCTCAACGGGATGGTTTCACCGGGGTTGATCTTGCCGCCCTGGTCACCAGCACCCTGTTCGATCGCGATGTACCGCTGCCCGACGAGGTTTCGGTAACGGAGGTTGGCCGTCGCCGAGGCAGGCAGGTAATCCCGGCCGTCGACCGAGAACTCGACCATGGCTTCGCGCTCGTTGACGATCTCGATGTTCTTGACGTCGCCGACGCGGACACCGGCAATGCGGACCTCGTCACCCTTGTTGAGCGATGCAACGTCACTGAAGATCGCGTTGAACGTCTTTCCCCCGCCCCCGGAGATGTTCGCGATCGAGAACGCCAGGGTGGCGGTCGCCAGAATCGTGACGACAGCGAACACGATCAGCTTGACGAGCGGTGCGAGTAGCCCCCTCATTTGATGGTCACCTCCACACCCCTCAATGCCGGCGCCCCCGCCGAAGTAACCCAGGAAGGAACATCCTCCGGAGCGGTTCCCGTTGCCCCGCCGTAGATCACGGCGAGAGTGTCACGTTCGAAATCCGAGCCCGCGTAGGACACCGGCGTCTGTTCGACGATGCCCGGCAGC
>NZ_NPFY01000038.1 GCF_002259415.1 Rhodococcus sp. 14-2470-1b | reverse complement strand
GAGGGCCGGGGGCGGAGCGATCGGTCCACTGGCGACCGTCCCAGTATCGTTGCCCACCTGCGTTGGAGGGGTCAGGATCGGCGTACCAGCCGGGGTTCGGTGTCGTCATCGGTGAAGTGTCCCAGGTCGATGTCACCGAACTCACCTCGTTGAACTTAAGCGCTATTCGCAGCCGACACCGTCTCCGTCACCGTCGAACTTGGTGCTGAATCCCGGTTGTCCAGCCCTGATGGGGGCGGCTCCGGCCGCACGAACCTCACCGCAGTTCTTGTAGACCGCAGCCGAGGAAGCTGGAGCCGGGTTCGGTGCCGGTGCGGGAGCTGCGGGAGCTGCGGGAGCTGCGGACTCGATATCAGTCGCGGCAGCTCCGCAGTCTCCGAGAACCCGAACGATGGCATCGTGTTCGGGCGGGGTGACCCACAGTCGGTAGGCGGCTTTGACCTCGACCTGCCGCGCGACGTAGGTGCATCTGTAGGCCTTGTGGCTCGGCAGCCACGTCGCGGCGTCGCCGTCGCTCTTCTGCTGGTTGGACGGGCCGTCGACGGCCTGCAGGTTGCGCGGGTCGTTGGCGAAGTTCACCCGGGTGGCCGGATCGAGTTGCTGCGCACCTGTCTGCCAGGCATTGCTGAGCGCCACCACATGGTCGATCTGCACATCGCTCGAGGTGTCGGCACCGCGGACGAAGTTGATGGTGGCGGCCGTGTAGGCGTCGGCCAGGGTGCCGGTCTGCACTGCGCACCCGTTGGAACCCGGCTTCACGGTGACGGCGGTGAGATCTCGCCGCAGTATGTCGTTCCTCGTGTCGCATCCGTTGTGACCGAACTCGACGTCGACGTCGTCGGTCCAGGCCTGACCGAACAGGTCTCGGTCGTACCCGGTTTTCGGGGCTCGCCCCTTGATCGGCACGGTGGCCAGCATGGACAGGGCGGCCTGTGCACTGCCGGCGTCGGCGACAGCCGACTTCGCAGGTGCCGGTGAATCCATCGACTCGGGTGTGGCCGGCGGGGCGACCGGAAGCACGGGCGTGGCATCGGCAGTAGCGGCAGCAGGTGGGGTGCTCAGTGTGGTGGCAGATGCTGCTGGCACAGCCTCTTCCTGCGCGGCTGGGTCGGTGGGCTCCATCGGATTCGCCACACCGATGACCAGCAGACCGGCCAGAGCCGCTCCGGCGATCCACGGCCACTTCCGCCGGCTCTTCGAGGTGGGTGGTGCAGGCGGCGGGTAGCCGGAATAAGGCACGGTGGTTCTCCAGGATCCTTGACAAACGAGTCGATCGACATCGTAGCGGGGGCTCTGGTCAGCATTCGTGACAGCAGAAAGGGTATGCGGTAGAACCGGTTTCGCGGAGATAGGCGCAACAAAGACGAATACGCCGCTGCTGGCGTGGCACGACCTCGGCCTGGATCGGGTGAACTTCGCAGATCATGCGGGAAGCTCCGAATTCTTGGGGGGGCCACGCCTTACCAGCCACGGGGTTCCTGCTTGTCTGTCAACCCTGTGGGCGAGCACCTCGACGATGTCGATCTGGCCTGCGGTCTCAGTCATCGCCGCACGCCCAGCTCGGGACGGGTGAGGGACTGCACGACGAGCGAGAGTCGTACGTCGCCGGCGTCGATGACGACGGGCGGGCGCGGCTGAATCGTCCGGCAGCACAGAACCATCCGCGTCGTGCACTCAGGACGGGTCGGCACGGCGGGTGGGGTTCTCGATGCGGGGGCGCAGGTTGTAGGTGTCGTACCACTGCTGTGCGGCTTGCTTGCTCATGCCGAGGATTTCGCCGATCTTCGACCAGGGCACCGGGCGGTCCTGGCTCCGGAGGCGTCCGATGATGGCATAGCGGTCGGCGATCATCGTCGAGGCCAGGAAGGCGTTGATCTCGAGCGCGTCGACATCGGAGACAGCGGCGGCCATGCGCTGTTCGGAGTTCACCTCCCAGCTCGCAGCATCCTTGCTTCCCTGCTCGCGCACCATCTCTGCGAGTTCGACATCGAGCAGCGCGGCCTTGTATTCGACATACAATTCGGTCAGCTCAGTCGGGGTGAGGACATTCTCGGATTCCATAGCGTCAACATATCTTGACGCTGCCCAATCGTCAAGATATGTTGACGATTGGGCATGTTTTTCAGCTCACCGGGGTTGCGGCTTCGGCGGGGCACCACTGTTGATCGAGACGAAGGAAGCCCTTGCCGTTTCCGATCGGGATGTCAAAACTTAGACAACAGATCCACTGTCCTAGTGATGTTTTCGCCCATGCATGGAGCAAGCCGGGCGCTTTGACGTCCATCGCGAGGCCCTCGGATCTCTCGCGTGTTCGAAGGTGTTGTAAACGTGTTAATGGACAACGTTGAGGTGTATCCACCAGCCGTTCGGACACTCCTCTGTTCGAGGTTCTTCCCGAATCGCTGGCTCTGAACGCGAATACCGCGGCCCGTGAGGCGGCGACCGCAGCACTCGATACCCGTGATCTCACTGCGCTGCTGCCGTGGTTACAGCAGTGGGAACAACGCCTCGATTGACGTCCTGTCCTGCGACCGGTGTTGGTGGTGGCCGGTCGCGTCGACGCTGTGTTGTCCGATTCACCTGCGCCGCAGGGTCTACATCGCTGCGAATGGGCGTTGTTCGTCGATTGGTGAGGCGGTCGAGATTGACCCTCTTCCGGCGTCGTCGGTGGTGGTGAAGTTCTTGACTGAGAACCCTGCGTCGGATGGCGGCGATCGATCGCCGCACCGTGATGCCGGTTTTCCTGCGCCGGGCTATGAGCCTGCGAGGGACATCCCGAGCGCCAGCAGAATGATCGAGACTACGTCCCCGGTCATGCCGATGACGAGGGTCAGTCGGATACCGAGCTTGCCTAGCAGGAGGGGGACCAGCGTCATCGATGCAGCGTGCTGCAGACACGGAGCGGTAGGAATGCCAAGCCGGCGGCGATCGGGGGTAACCCAGCACAGTCTGAAGCTAGGTCGTGAGGCGGTCCTAAACCCGGGGTTGATTCCAGGCCCGCGCGGCTGGACAGCGACTTTCGGGCGCGCCGGACAACGTCTGTCGTTTCGGGCCGATGAGACTCAGCACCTCGTCGTGGGTTAGGTCATGTCATTGTCGTTTCGGGTCGGTGGCGTCAAGGTAGGCGTGGCCGCGAGGGGAGAGTCGATAGCCCGACGGCAGGCTGCGAGTGAGACCGTGTTCTTTGAGCGTTCGGATACGACGCTTGAGCGGCTCTTTGCCGATCGGCAGACCTTCGGCGAGCTGTGCAGCGGTCATGCCAGGTTGTTCGGCGAGTCGATACAAGGTTGGCTCTGCCCAGTGGTGGCGGGCATCGAGTTTCTTCAAAACGGTGCTGATTTCGTCGATCTCCGCCGCCGTGAGGATTGCGTTTGAGGCAAGTTCCTCTCGCGGATCTGGGCCGATCCATCGCAGGGTGATTCGCCACAGCGGAACCGTTTCGTCGCCGCGGAGCGTCGACACCAGCTCGGCACGGCTGTTGTAGCCGGCGGCGGACGCTTCGAGCTGTTCGAGATCAACCCGATCGACCCGGTCGATGCGGACGATTCCTGCCACGGTTCGTAGGGTCGAGCCGGCCTTGATTCCCCGTGTATCCATCCAGCGGCGGTACGCAACAGTGACGTCCCCGGCGGCCACGCCATGAGCGATCCTGTCGGTCAGAATCATCGAATCTCCTGAACGAACTCACCGAATCGCCGGGTAGGGCGGCCGAGAATATTCGCGGCGTCGGGCAACACCGGTGCAGCGTGTCCGGCCGCGATGGTGGTGAACAAGCCGCTGATGGTGTCGACGTAGTCGAGGTGCCACCCCAGGTCGATCACCATCGCGCGGAACTGTGACGCGGTCACCGGCTGGTAATCGTCCACGAGCACCTTCGAGTTGCGGCAGGTGTCGGCGACATCGGCGAAGGTGAGACTTTGTGGTCCGGTCAGGTCGTATTCCCGGTAGGTGTGGTCGCCAAGGAGGGCTTCGACAGCGACCGCAGCGATGTCGCGGGTATCGATGAAGCTGACTGCGGCATCTGATGTCGGGAGCCGTAGTGTTCCTTGTCCGGCTTCGGCGATGGTATGCAGCGGACCGTCTACGAGATTCTGAAAGAACCAGTTCGGGCGCAAAATCGTCCACTTGAGCTTGCTTCGCTGTAGGTGCAATTCGACAGCGCGTTGCTCGACTTCGGCTGGTGCGTAGTTCATTCCCAGCGCGGTCATCAACACGACGTGTGTTACGCCGCTCCGACTGGCGAGGTCCAGAAAAGCACACACTGCAAAGCCGAGGCCGAGTACGGATCGGTGGCCGTCATCACCACCGGGCACGATCACGAACACTCGCTCGACACCGTCGAGCGCGGCGGGCCAGGTCGTCGGATCGGTCCAGTTCAGCGGGATCGCGCTGCGCCGCGATCCCGGCCGCAGATCCGCTCCCCGATCCTGTAGCTGCGCAAGGACTTCCCTACCGACCTTGCCGCTCGCCGCGGTAACGAGGATCGTCACGCGTCCGCCCTGAGGGCGAAGGCCAGCTGTGCAAGCACCACGTCGCGGTAATCCAGATCAGCCGAGGCTCGGTGATCGAGTACGAGCGGGTAGAGCCGCCCATCCATGGTCGCCACCGCAACATCGACAATCGCGGAAACCTCGAAACGGGGGTCGAACGAGCCCGACTCAACGCCGCGTGACACAGCCGCGAAGAATGGACGGCGGTAGTGCTGGGCGAGGTCCGCGGCACGCTCACGCAACTCGTCGTCGTGTGCCGCGGCGGTCCAGAATTCCATCAGCATCCGCCACGTGTGCACTGGTGTCGACAATCCACGATCGACCAACGCGACCAGCTGATGCCACGGATCCTCGAACCCTGCAGCCAGCGACCCCAGCGCATCGACTTCATCCGATGTGGCACCTCGCAGAGCCTCGATCAACATATCCTCGCGGGAACCGAAATAGCCCTGCAGTGTCGACACGGCGACCCCCGACGATTGGGACACGTCAGCGAATCGAGTTGCGGCATAACCACGCTCCGACAACACCGCCACAACATGGGCCAGAACCTGGGCTCGTTTCGCTCCGCCTGCTCGCCGCGTCCGCGACATCTCCTTCGCACTCATGTACGTACCGTATCACGATACGGTACGTACATGAGTGATCTATGCAGCAACATCGCGCTGGCCGTGAACGCGACGTTGACCGGTCAGTGCCTGTGAGTGGTTATGTGCGAAAGCTTGCGCGCAGGTGACTGCGGACTTGTTCTGTTGCGTTCGGTGGTGAGTTCGTGGATGACCTGCGCGTAGATGTTGACTTGTTTCTGTAGCCGATTGTTCTCTCGCCGAAGGCGATCGTTCGCTGCTTCAGCAGTTTTCGCGCGTCGATCGAGGTCTTGGAACGCAGCTGGCATCTTGCGCTGTGTTCGTGCACGTCGTGTGAATTGTTCGGCGAGGTCGGTGTGTTTGTGGGTCAGTACCCATCGCTTGACGTCGGCTTCGACGGCGAGCTGGACGATGCTCAGGGCACCGGTCGAGCGTTGAGGTGTGCCGTCGAGGAGCCGAGTCATAGCTGCCTCGATCGCGTGGCGTTCCGTCATGTTCTCATAAGTCATGATCGTTGCCTTCGCGACGAGTGTGTTGGGTCACAGCGTCTTCGAGTCGGAGTAGTTGCTGTCGTTCACGTGCGACACGTATCGGTGGTGCCAGAGGATCGTCGACCAGGACGCGGAGGGTTTCGATGTCGGTGGTGAGTTCGTCGATATCGCGGTCGGTGCGGGCGATGTTGACGCAGTTGGGTCGGCAATCGGCGAGGTCGGGGGTGCGGCGGGTGTCTGTGTCGTCTCGGCTGAGGCGGCATGCCGCCCGGCGCGGGTCGAAAACGCAGGTCATCCCGTGTCCCGGGTAGATCTGCAGGTCCGGGTTGGCGAGCAAGGTGCGTGCATCGCTACTGGTGCGCAAGACGTATCCCGCGAATCGTTGCGCGCCATCGACGCGGTGCCGGTAGGTGTGTGCAGCCGGGCCGCTGACATGTTCACCGTGTCGAAGGTGCTCGTCCGCGTCGGCGAGCAGATCGAGTCGGGCGAGCCACTCCTCGAACGCCAGGTCGTCTGGGAACCCGGAGGCATAACTGCCGGGCGTAGCCGACGGTCATCTGCACTTTCAGGTGACCGTACTGGATCGCGGCAGCGACGAGGCCGCGTGGTTTGCGGGCGATGAACCAGGCCAGTGTGCGCCGCAGACGGCGGGCGGGAATGCTCGGATCGGTCGGATCGGGGGGTATGACATCGGTGCGGCCGGTGGCCGCGCAGTAGGAGTCGACCCAGCCGATCATGTCGGCGATATCGGTGTTGATGCTGCCGGTGGTGCGGGCTTGCCCGGTCCGGAACTGTCGTGGCCCTGAGTTGTGTTCGCCGAGCATGTGCGGGAACAGCAACGAGTCGTGGTGGAGTTTTTCCAGCACACCGATCGCGGTCGCGACGGGTTCGGCGACCACCCAGGGGTCCGGACGAATCTGTCCTTGCGGCACGGTGGAGCCGGTGGCGTCGTGTGCCCCTTTCCAGTGTCGACCGCGAATGAGCAGCAAGCCACTGTCGGAATCCCGCTGCAGGCATCCGCGTTCGAGGGTGAGTACCTCACCGGTCCGCATGCCGGAGAGGTAGCCGATGACGATGAAGCAGGCGGCGGTGAGGTGGCGGGCCAGCTGGTGGGCTTCGCGTTCGTCGATGGAGTCCTCGCACCATAGCTGCCCGTCGAGGGTGCCGGTGGCCGGTGTCAGCAACGGTGCACCTTCGCGGATCGGCAGCCCCGACCGGCCCAGGATGTCGAGGATCTCCGGACGGCGGAGTGAATCGGGCGCGGTGTCGAGGAGCCGGGCCAGATAGGGCAGGTGGTGGATCAGTTCACCACTGCGACTACGGATGCCCGGTAACGGGCGACCCATATCGGCGTACTTATCGAGCAGGGTGTGCAGATCGGTGACGAGCTCACCTGGGCGGCGCCGCACCCGGTCAGGGCGTAGACGGGTGGGCAGCATGCGTCGGTGGAGCCGTTCGTATTCATCGAAACCGGCCGTGATGTCGTCGGCGAAGTCCTCGACGAATCGCAGTGACCATGCCAGCAGGCTGTTCATGGTGTCGGGGTGAATGCGTGGGGTTCGAATTTCCACATGGCGTGAGGCTTCGAGCAGCCGGTAGACACGTTCGCCGTTCCACAACGGTGTGGGTGGGAGACGATCGGATTCTGGCACGAGTTTCCGGTAGCCCCACATCTTGATTACAGCGGCGAGGAGGTCCTCGCGATTGGCGTGCGTCGTCTCCGCGGTTTTGACGTGCACCAGGTAGTCGTCGAGATCGGCGGGGCTGACCTGTGTCAGAGATCGACATCCACGCGATGCCAGCCAGTCGGTGAAGGCGCGGGTGAACCGGAACATGGTCGAGATCGTCAGCATCGCGGGCGTGCCCCCACGATGATGTCTGTTGACAGTGGCGTCGTCACCGTCATGGTTGATCATCGCCCAGTACAGGTGTTTGAGTGCGAGCTCGAAATCGGGGTGCACGGACCCGAAGTTGAGCGAGGTGCTTCGTGCGTGCGGAGCTAACAACGCAGGTGTCAGATTCCAGCGCTCGTCGCCGAAACGGGACAGGATGACGGTGTCGGTATCGGTCCGTAGTGGGCGGTTCTGCAGGACAACGGTTTCCGATCCCGGGTACCCCGCGTCGTCATCGTCGGTGAGGACGCTGGTCGTGGTCATCGGATGTCCAGGTTGCGCGCTAGGAACCTGGCTACAAGTGTTCGTTGTTCCTCACTCACGTGTGTGCGCGCTTCCTCGATGACGGTGTCGGGGTATCGGCTCATCACGTGGGAGAGTTGAGCCACGGGGCCGGCGAATCGTTGCGCCCACTGCAGCGGCGTCATCTCCTTCGCCTTGTGTTGCAGTCTGTCGTGGACTTCGGCGATGACCGGTAGGTGCTGTGAAGTTGCCCGTGCGCACGGGCACGACAGGCACAGCAGAAACGATGCCGTGCACGGCTGTCCCGTGGGGGCGTGTGGGCTGTGGGTGTTGTCGACACAACCAGCAACAACGGTGTCGAGACGGCCAGCCAACAGGTCAGTCAGCACGCTGGCGGTCAGCCCGACGTGCGCGGCGACTGCGTCCGGATCGGTGTGAGCGTGTTCGATTTGTTTCGGGGTCAGGCTGCGCATCACCGCGGTGCGTCGCGCTTCGGTGACCTGCTCGTCGAGGGTGGCGGCCACGATCTGCTGGTATTCCGCGAGGTTGCCGCGATGCCGGGCTAGATAGTCGTTGGCGAGTGTCTGCTCGGTGTGTGCGACCGGTTGCTGGTGCTGTTCGAGCCAGTTCATCCGTAGTCGTCTGCTGTCGAGTCGCAGCGGGGCAGGCTGACCGGTCTCGTCGACCGTATCGCCGAGTACACCGCGGGCTTGCGCCCATTGGCCGAGCACGTTGCGGCGGAGCCCTGGTAGGAACAGCATGCCGTTCTTCGGCGTGAAATAGGCGAACAGCACCTTGGTTTCGGCGCGGGCACGCACCGGTCCGCAAATATCGTGAACGACCTGATACACGGCGTACGCACTGGACAAGTCGAGCCGGGTCGGAGCGGACGCGGCCGGGTCGTGCAACGCGATGCTCTGGTGGGCGTGCTGTCGACCGCGCCGGGGTTTGATCGTCTCCACAATTGCCGTGCGGGAGGCTCCGGCGTCGCCGTCCGGCCTGTGATGCCGTGCTGGAAGGGTGGCGATCGTGGACAGGTTGTGCCCGGTCAAACAAATCAACAACGCTGCCGCAGCGGCGACATCCTGGGGTGTGGGATACAACTCGGCGAACAACGCCGCCGTCCCTCCATGGGCGGTGGAAATATTATGCTTCGCACCGTTCGAATATCGGGGCACTTGGTCGTGGCGGTCGATGTGATCGAGTAGCCACCCTCGCTCCCAACCGTGTTTGTCGAGGTCCCGATCGATCTCCCCGGCCCTCCATCGAGCCAACAGAGCACGACCCTCATGAATCCGGTGGACGCATTCGCGCACATGCGATTTCGCTGCTGCCGTGATCCGGGTGAACTCTGCGGCACTGTAGGCCTGGAACTTCTGCTTGCTCGAACTGATCTGTGTGCGATGCATCCTCGCCGCGAAATCGTCGGGCACATTGCTGGCATGTCGCAGCAAGCTGCGCAGATTGATCACTTGTGTTCGCCGGTTCGACACCCCTTGCGCCAGCACATACTGATCCCAATGTGTCCCGTGCAGCTGCGCCGGCGTCGCCGGTGACCGATCCGATGAGTCCAAGTATCGAGCGAACGACCGTGCTGCGCCGAGCAGTGTTCGTGCCGATGCCAATGTTCGGGCGGAGCCGCTCGGTCCGGTTCCTTTCGCGAGCGCTGCGGTAAGCCACTCACGCATCGCCTCCCCAACCGGCAGGTCGGAGAGGTCGAACGTGGTCGGGCGGCCACCACGCTCTGGATGGAAGACGACCCGAAAACGGTTGTTCCCCAACGGCTCGTGCCGTCCGGGAGATGTGTAGCCCAGGTCGGGCAGTTGCGCGCGGCGGCCTTGTGCGCTCATGAGAGCTCGATATCGGCCAGTGGGTCGGTGAGCACCCGAGGGTCGGTTCGGAACAGATCCGTCAATACTCGGTCCATGGCCGCACCGTGCGCATGCTCGATCAGTAACGAGACGTCCAGATCGCGGAACGGCTCCAGGTAGGTGTTCATCGTGGTGGCAACATCGGCGTGCCCGAGCAGCGTCATCACGAAGTACCAGGTGTCACCGAACTGTGCCCGGTAGTCCCTCATCTCCTCGGCATCGAGGTGGGCGAAGCGCCGCTCGTACAGCAACCGACCGACAGAGAACCATCGCAAAGCGAACGAGTGCCGCAACATGTGCGCAGTCGCGGCCAACCCGATCAAACCTTCACGCTCGACCCGCTGGTTTGCGGTGACGAACGTGTGCTGCCAACCGTGCGGTATCCGCGGCATGCCGTCCTCGTTCACCCACAGCGACGCCGGGCTCAGCCCGCCGGCATCGTCGTGGAACAGATGCAGCCGCGCGGCCGGGTCGAGGGCGTCCAACGACACCACGGATTTGACACCGCTACGGTCGCAGAGTTCGAGCCGGCGGCCACCGAGCATCCGAATCACGATCCGGCGCTTCAGGATCCGGTCGTATCGGCCCTCCCGGCGTGCTCGCCGTACTGCTCGGGCTCGTTCGCCCTCCACGTAGGCATGTACGTCGGTCAACGTTTCGCGGGGCATCCAGAACCTGCGACCGCGGCTGCCTTTCGCGCATGCGGCCGCCAACCGGCACGTCGTGAACCCGCGGCTGGCATCGTCGACCGGTAGCTCGACCATCAACATGCTCGCCCACTCCGACAACCGCAGCCCAGTTCCGTACAGCCCGTCCGCGAACGCAGTGTCGCGCTGTGCGTTCCGGCCACGCCACCCCGCCACCTCTCGACCACGCCGGTCCAGACCACGCAATCCGATATCACGCCATCGCCGATACCCTGCTGGGTCGAGCCACTTCACGTCACGATCACGCACCACGTGCGGAGTCGCCGAATATTCCTCGGTAGCTATTCCTCTGGATCGGCGACCGCGGACGGCCGTCCGCAGTACCGGATTCGTCACGCCATAAGTGCGGTGTGCCCACTCATAGAACGTGCTGATCGCGACCAGATCCGATCTGACGGTGCCACCTGCAACGCGTACCGGGTTTGCCGCATCGGTCATCCGCCAGAACTTGAACGTATCGATCTGCTCGGAACCTGCCTCGTACCAGCAGCATTCGATCGCGTCGAGGAAACCTAACCATGTTGCGAGAGCGAACGCATACTTGCGAAGCGTTCCCTGCTTGCAGCTCCGCATTCGAGGCGAAGCGAAGAACTCGTCGACCTCCGGCACGCCGTGACCATCCGTACGCAGCAGAAACGGCTGTCCGGCACGCGTCCCGTGCAGGCGGGCCCACTCCGACAACGAGGGCAGCGCGGCCAGCACCGGATCGTCGACGACATCAGCCGACGAACTGGGTGGATCACACCAGAACACTTGCCACCGACGAAGACCGACCATTGCGATCCACCGTATCGGCAAGTACCACGCTGGCGGCCCGAAATCAGTCAAATCGATTGCAACAACAACACTTCACTGGCTAGAGACCCTCGGATCGGACCTTGAGCGGTGTCCCATCGCGAAAAGAGCCGCTTCCGGATGCGCCTGCCACGGTGAGCGCCACGTTTTGTGCACGGATGGACAGATGTCCACGTACTGTTGCCCACCATGCCGAGACCTGGTTGGCGTGTTTGTATCACTCCACACGAGTTGGTGCCGCGGCCAGCGGTGCCGGACACAAATTTGGAGTGGCCTGGGTTCGCGCGGCCAGAGTTGGTGGCCGGCACGCCGTTCCTCATTGACCCATCATTTGAGTATGACATCGAGTTGAATGCCTTCTTCAGATCAGTCGATATGCAGGCGAAGGCGCGCCACACCCAGGTGGGCTACGCCCGCGATCTAGCCGCGTTCTTGAACTTCGTTGCTGTCTCACGAGACAGAGCTCGTTGGTGCGACGTCAACGAGGCTGACCATCTGGCGTACTGGCGCTGGCGCAGGATCGACTCTCAAGGGCCGCACATACAAGGTGCGACATGGGACCGAGAGGTTGCCGCAGTCGACAAGTTCTATCGATGGCAGGTCCGCGCGGGCCATATATTGAACAACCCTGTGCCGCAGAGAGTTCGACGACCAATGCCGTTCGGCGCGGGCCTCGTCCGTCATGACTCTTCGACCACAACACCGGCAACCTACTCGCACGATGCCGCGACGGATCGTATCGAGTGGCTCCCACCCCAGTCCTACCGTTTATGGCGCGATGTCGGGATTCGCGGATATCGCGCCGACGGTGTCCACGACACCGGGTTTCGCGGTCGCTGGGCGGCGCGCAATGCATCATTCTGCGACTTGATGGTGCGCACCGGCATGCGGTTGTCCGAGCAAGCGGCGCTGACGGTATTCGATGTGCCAACAGCTCGCGGTCTCGGGGGCTATCAACGTTTTTGGCTGCCGACGGCCATCGCCAAAGGTCGTTCGGCCCGCCGAGTCTACGTTCCTGAATCCGTGATCGCCGACCTGATCGGGTACGCGACACTCGATCGCGCGGAGGTCATCGCCCGCGCACGCGCCTGCGGACGGTACGAACAGGTTCGCCGCCCGCTCGTGATCCCTGATCCGCATTCGCCGGTCGTCGTACAGACTCGGTCCGGTCTGCGATCGACCGTGAAAGTTTCCAACCTCGATGCCGACGAACGACGCCGCTTGCTCATCGACGGGCCCGATGGCTTGACGCCGGCCGCGTTCTGGCTGTCGGAGTTCGGCACCCCCATCGCGGTCTCGACCTGGAAAGACATGTTCGCAGTCGCCAACACACGGTGTCGTCGAGCAGGAGTTCCTCTGACTGCACATGCTCACCTCCTGCGGCACACGTTCGCGGTGGTGACTCTGGAACAGCTACAGCGCGGACATATCAGCGCGATGACCGAAATGACTGCCGAACAGCGAGGGCAATGGACACAGATCTTCGGTGACCCTCTGGACTGGGTGCGACGTCGCCTCGGACACCGCTCCGTGGTGACAACACAGATCTACTTACACGCGCTGTCGGAATTGGAAATGGAAACGCGAATGATGTTGGTGCCCAACACATGGGAAGATCCCCGCGACACTCCACTCGACGTCTTCGACGTCGCCACTGAGAACAAAACACAGTGAACGGTCGCGGCAGTACCGGCACCGGGCGCCGCGCGATGCTCCCATCTGGCCCGTACACACCGACCGAAGGCGAACACGCCATCGCCTCCGGCCTCACGGTCCGATTCGATGGTGAAGACGGCCGGACTCTGCTGGTGGACGTCGCGAAGATGGCGCTGCCCGGTTGGCACACGGCAGTTGCAGAGGCTCTGGCCCTTGCCCTCGGGGCGACGGGACGCAGCAGGACGCTCAGCTCAGCGAAGGGACTGGTTACGAGGGTGCGATCCATGCTGCGATCCCTCTCGGAACTGCCGGATCCACCGACCGGACCACCGTTGCTGGAGACCGCCCACCTCCAATCTGTCTACAACCAGCGCAGAATCACGCAGAAGGACGTCTACGCCTGGCGAGGCATCGCACTTTTCGGACAGTTCCTGACGTTGCCACCGCTGGTCGATACGGTGAATTCATCAGTGATCGACTACACCTGCCGCCAAATCGGGCAGACCCGGATTGGCCAACCTGGCTACTCGGACGGAGAGTTCGATCGTATTCTCTCAGCCGCTCGGTCAGACATCACCGCATTGCGCGATCGAATTCGACTCTCGGAAGCTGCAATAGGACAAACGGGTGAACAGGAAGGCTTGGAGGGCGACAAAGAGCTCGTCGCGATTGCGGAATCAGGAGTCGTACCCCCGAGCCGGAGCTTCAGCGCGCACGTCGTCAGACTGGAGCTTGCGAGCCGGCTCTATATGACGATCCGGGACCTCGCGCCAATGCTCGTGTTGATGGTGGCGCTGACCGGCCGCAATATCGAAACCATCAAAGAGCTCCCCTGGGAACACCGAATCCTGGAGACACGCGCCGTCGAAGTTCGTGTCATCAAACGCCGCCGCGGCAATCACCGATGGTTCGAGACCGCGACGTGGGAGATCGGGCCACCGGGTCGCGAACTGCACTATCCCGGCGGTCTTTACCTACTGCTACACGAACTGACCACTCGCAGCAGGAACACTTCTGGCAGCGCATCCGTTTGGTCGATCTGGCGTAGCGGCCACAACACCGGCCTTCGCGGTATCGAAGAACATTTCGACCCATTCGCTCGCGAACTGACCGCGACAGCAATCAACCTTGCCGGATGGCGCACCCGGCATTGCCTCCACGCTGACGTCGTCGACGGAACGCCCCCGGCTCCGCTTGCGGTCACCGGCAACCGGATCAAGACCACGGCAGACGTGCGCCGTACCAAACAGATCGGCGGTCACCTCCCGTCCGCTGCCCGGAGCAACACCATCCCGGTTCTGTTCCGGAACTATCTACGCGGAGACCCGACAACACAGGAATGGGCACACACCGTTGTTGCGGCTGCCGTCAGCGACGCCGAATCGAGCGCTCTGGCAGCACACAGACGGGCGCTGCACGTTGCAGGAGGCACACTGAACGTGCAGCCGGAACGCTCCGCCACCAATCCTCACGGGGATACCCCGCCGACGCACACAGACGCAGCCGATACCGCCTGGTCAGCGTGCCGGGATCACGACCACCATCCCGCCACCGGGAGAAGCTGTCGCGCATCGTTTCTCGACTGCTTTCACTGCGGAAACTGCGTGATCACGCCTGATCACCTTCCTGGACTGCTCGGATTGCTCGATGCGCTGGCGGCCCGCCGCGATCAGCTGTCGGAGGCCGATTGGTGGGTCCGATACGGACCGACGTGGGCGGCCATCCGCCATGACGTTCTCTCGAAGTTCAATCGGTCCGAGATCCTGGCGGCAACGGAGATCAAACCCACCGATGCACTTCTCGATCTCGTCGAATCACCATGGGAGCAAACATGACCAACGCCCACCCTCAACCGTCGACGTCGCACCCGTTCGACGAACGATGCGTACTGAACGGGCGGCCGGTGCGCCCGGAGACAGAACTCAGCCGAGCTTCCCGATTCGTAGAGGACGTCTGGGATCTCAGTCCAGCTTTCTTTCAGCAACATCATGTTGCTCTGATCCTCGACTTCACATCCGTGCCGTCTGTCTATCGCACCGTGGCCAAAGAACTTTTCATCGGGCTGCTGGGCGGGCCTGCACCCGCCAGAGGACGCGGCTTACCGAAGGTAGCGACGATTGCCTCGATGTTGCCCACGCTCCGCCACTTCTTCTCCTGGCTCGCTTCGCGACCCAACCTGCGCCAGCCGCTGCTATCGGAGTTGCAACCTTCCGATTTGATTGCGTACCAACTGCATTTGCTCGCGACGCAACCCACTCTCACGGTTCGTGATCGCTATCGCAGTTCGGTTCGGTCGCTCTATCGCTACCGCGGACTCATGGTTACCGATCAGCTGACTTTCGACCCGTACCACATCGATGGTTGGAGCGAGTCCGGCGACAGGAGCGGGCCAGACAACGCGACCGCCAGAATTCCGGAGGCGGTGCTCGGACCCCTACTCACCTGGAGTCTGCGGTTCGTCGATGAGTTTGCATCGGACATTCTCGCGGCAGACCGCGAGTGGCGACGAGTTCGATTGCAAGAAGGGGTAGTTCCGCCCGAGGCAAGGCGTTGGGTAGAGAAGGATCTGGTCCATCTGTTAGCTGAATACCGTGACGCAGAACGCCCACTACCGGGACACAACGGCCAACCGAGCTTTCGCCACCTGTCCCGCCTGCTTGGATGCGATCGCTCGACCTTGCGGACTTACCATGACCTCATCGAGGACACAGCTCGACTGGTCGGGGTCGACAACGATGTCTCGTGTGACGTGGTGATCAACGGACGGATCAACGGGTCCCCCTGGATTGACCGCATCCTGTTCAATCGGCGTGATCGGCAGGCCGGGATCTTGCACCTGCTGTCGGCGCTGAGCGCAGCCTGCTACGTGATCATCGCGTTCCTGTCCGGCATGCGTGACAGCGAGATCAAGCATCTGCAGCGGGGCTGCATCAGCGTCAAACGTGACCCTCACGGCAGGCCCTACCGGTGGATGATCACCAGCCTGGCGTTCAAAGGTGAACGCGACCCCACCGGAGTGCAAGCGACCTGGGTTGTCGGCGCTCCGGCCGCCCGCGCCGTGGCGGTCCTCGAACTCCTCCAACCCCGTAACGAAACCCGGCTGTTCGCACCCTCAACTCATGGCACCGCTGTGCGGATCGGCAAAACCGCCGCCCACGTCAATTTGACCAAGACCACGAACGACCACATCAACAATCTGGTGTCCTGGATCGATGGCTATTGTCGCGCACATGATCTCGCAGAGGACATTCCGGCTGTGAATGCCCAAACGTGGCGGCTGACAACCCGCCAGTTCAGACGAACACTCGCCTGGTTCATCGCACGCCAACCCGGCGGATCCATTGCCGGGGCAATTCAATATCGCCACCAAGCTGTCCAGATGTTCGAGGGCTACGCCGGCACATCGGATAGCGGTTTCCGCGCCGAAGTCGAGTCAGAGGAGGCCCTTGCCCGAGGGGAGGGTCTGATGGCAATGATCGATGCCCACGAACACACCGATCTCGTTGGACCCGCCGCCGACGAAGCCCGCCGACGTCTGAGCGAGCTCGAGTCGAATATCCGATACCAAGGACAGGTCGTCACCGACCGGCGTCGGCACGACCGCTTAATACGCCGATTCGACCCAGCAATCTATCCAGGCCGATACGCCACCTGCGTCTACGATCCGGACAAGGCACTGTGCACACGCGCACAAAACCTTTCGGGCCAGAACGCGCCGACGCTCGGTGGTTGTCGACCTCTCGAATGCCGCAACGTCGCGCTCACCTCAGGCAACCTCGACGAGTTGCGTTCGGAGAGCTCCGATATCGAGCGCGAGCTCGAACGAACACCGTCGCTGCCTCCGTTGCTGCAGCATCGACTACGGCAACGGAGTGAGCAGATAAATCAGTTCGTCGACCGACACGATCCGAACTCAATCCGATGAGTAAACGCATCGACCTCCCGAGCGAGCAGGACGTCCGTCGAGTGATGACAGAGCACATCGAAGACGCAGCATCGGCCGGCGGCCGCGCCACTGTCATCGGCCTTGCCCGTCGACTGGGTCTGTCCAACGCAACCTTCTGGCGGCACTACCCCGCTATCGCTGCCGAACTCAGAGCCGCTTCCGTCGCAGCTCCCGTCGCCACACGGCATGACGACCGGACCGAACTCCTTGCCTCCAACAAACGCGTGCAACGAGACAACGCGGCGCTGACTCAAGACCTCACCCTCGCACTGGCCGTCATCCAGCGGCTAACACTCGACAACCACGCCCTACGGAAAGAACTGGAAACAACGTCAGGGGTGACCTCCCTGCAGTCACGCTCGAGCTCCGCGGACGCTGTCGTGGGCGCGTGTGGCCGGCAGGACCGCTAAGCCTCGATCCACCGATAAAGCTGCAAGATACTGGGCGTCGGGGAGGAAGTATCCTCCGACCAGAATTAATTCGAGTTCTCACACAGCGAATCAGACCAGACCACTCCGAGTATGTTCACCGCTGTCCTTTTTGAGATGACTCGTTCAGCTTTTGACGTCGGATGGCAGATACACCAACGACAATGCTTGCGATCCCAGCCGCGAGGACAAGCGTTGACAGCGGATCAAATTCATTAGTCTCCACACGCGTGTCAAAATCCTGTGCAGCGCAACGCACGACGACTAGCGGTAGGAGGGGACGACTGGACTCGACGTCGACAGCCCCCGGATAAGCATTCTCGCAAATTTCTGAGGCCGAGCGACCGAGCCCAATCTGGCTGGTCGCCCCAAATGCAACACCAACGAGCAAGACGCCGATTAGAACCAGCAGGACAGCTGGCCGTAGCCACCGAGAACCTGTATTGCTCATGCGTTCGAAGTCTAGCCGCCGTCGAGTTGGCGGCGGTCACGGTGACCGAATTGTGACCAAACTCGTGTTCGCGTGTCTCTCCAACGGTGGGCAAACTGACCGTACTGTTCGGTTCGTCCTTGATGCCCTTCACTGTGGGAGCTCCATGAAACCGAGCAGGCTACCTCTCAAGTCGCATATTGGCGATCCAAGCCCATTGATCAATGTCCGCTTCAGGCAGCATCGGACGCGAAATCAAATTGTCGCTCGAAGAATGTCACTTATCGGTGCGTTAATTACATCCCTTGCATTGCTAGTTTCTACACCTGGCGTTGCGAACGCCGATCAATTTCGCAACAACCAGTGGGTATTCGGCTCCATCGAACGCGAATTTATCGATTTCCTTTCCGGTGCTAACCAATACGGCCAAGGCGGCACCTCGAGTATCGGAGAACCCACCAGTGGCGAGCTTTACGCAGGAAACAGCAACGAGGGGCGGTAGCAGGAATTCGGGTTTACTAATCGCATTTACTGGTCGCCGAATGTCGACCCAAACAAAGGTCGTCAAATCGGCGGCTTGATCATGAACAAGTGGCTTAATTTGCCATCGCGTCAGTACAGAACGTATGTCAACGGCCCGTATCAGTACGAGAAGCGAAGCGACGAACGTGGACGACTCGGGTACCCGGTCACACGTGAGAGCCCTGCTTCTGGCGGGCGGTACAACAACTTCCAGGGCGGCGCGATTACATACAAGTTCGGAGCCACATCTGCCTATGCCACCTGGGGTAACATTCGCGATCAGTGGGCTGCGCAGAACTACGAGCTTGGACCCTTGGGCTTCCCGAGCAGTGATGAGTACCTGTGTCAAGATGGAACAACGTCCAATGATGGTTACGAGTCATATGGCGCTTCCGGACAGAACTTCCAGAACGGCCAGTATCTGACGTCAGGACGCAGGCCGCCGACATTGGGCTACAGCTCAGTCCTCTTCTCCAAACTCACCTATCAGTCATCTTCCCAATACACGACCGCAATTTCGCAGGCATCCACTGCTTGGAATGCACTTGGGAGCGTCCAGGTTACCCCCTATGACCCTGTGAACCCGACGCTCACTAATGTGGAAATTTCCGACGCCAACCGTCCGGACGTCACATGGGCCGGGCTATACAGCAACACCGACTTTGGGGTGGACACTATTCAAATGAATACAGCGAAGCTCGGTAACGCCAGTAATCAACGGAACGTTATGACACACGAGATGGGTCATGCGCTCGGTTTGGCGCATAACTGCAAAAGTCAGCTGATGGATCCGATTTCAAACTCATCGGTTTTTGCGCCGCAGTTCATGGATCAAGCCGCCTACCGTCAACTCTGGGGATGACATGATGAAGGTCAGAAGTTTAGGATCAAAGTACGGCACGGTGGGCGTTGCGAGCTTATTCGCCTGCATTGTATTAGTTGGCTGCAGCACTTCGGCAGGCACGCAACCTGGAGATGCTGGCACGACTGCCAGCGTGACTACGCGCACACAAGCAGTGGAAATGGACTCGGCTTTCGATGTGACAGACCCTCAGCAGCTTGCCGGTTGGGCCGACGCGGTCTTCGTCGGAACAGTGATTGAGCAAGTCGGTACGAAGGCAGTTGGGCCGTTTCCCGAGACGCAGTTTTCTGTTGAGGTGCTTCAGACCCTAAAGGGTGACGTCGCGGGCCAAATACTCGTCAATCAGCAAGGCGGGTATGGCACCGACGGTACGTTGTACTTACTGGACGATGACCCACTGATCGAGCCGGGAGCAACATACCTTATGTCGGCTGGCTTCTTGCCGTCCGAAAACTGGTACACGGTCGCTCCACGCGCGGGCAAAGTGACGTTGTCAGCAGAGGAAGTTGCTGCCGTCAGCGATGGAACTGCGCGGCGATCAACCGATGAGCCAGCGCCGGTCGCAACAATGCGAGATGCCATCGACAACGAGATTCCGTTCGATCCGAACCGCGAATCGGAGCCCGTCAGCTCCGAACCGCCAGTGCCACCAAGGTAGGTGTGTGACTTCAGTCGACTGGACCGGAAGCTGATCTTCACGTCCCACCAGTGCAGTTCGGGGGTGTATGACTTATTCCCGAACTGCACTGACGTTTTAGCCTGTCTTGGCTGTCGACGGGCCAAATCCTCATCCGCGGTGGCTCCGCTACAGCGGCAGCTCATGGTCCGAGCGTGATTCGGGCAGGTGTCGAACCCTCGTTGGTGATGGCCCGAAACAGCGGGATACTAATCGGATGCACAGTGGTCAGAGGCAAACCCCGTCTACAATATGTTGACCAGGACTCTCCGAGGTGGGTCGACGATGCGGCGCGTGGGGGGATCGAAGCTCACGGGCCAGTTCTCGTACAGGTCGGGGGTCATTGTGCGACCGCCAATCGGTGCGGCCCATGTTCGGCGACTGCGTCGGAGGCCGCAGGGGTCCAGCGCAAGCCGTGTTCGCCGAACGTAGGTGCGGTGAGGGTGTAGCGGCCTGTGCGCTGGGTGATTCCGCGTCCGTGGACGGTGGTCTCGAGTGTGATCGAGCGGATGCGGCCCCTGCCTTGCTCGATGCCGCCGTAGACGATGGGCCGAGAGGAAATCGTCAGATCGAGGCCGGGCATTCGACCGTCCGTGATCGCGAATATCCCTGCGTGAGTGCGGTTTCGGGCCAGCAGGGCACGTGCGCGGGTCGGTGGTACGTCGCGACCGTGGACGGTGCTGATGACCAGATCGATCCCATCGATGCAGATATTGGCGGCGTCGAGAGGGTCTGCTTGACCGGGGTCGATCAGGGCGATCTTCGACAAGTCCCCGCCGTGTTCGTGGACGGCGAGGAGCCCGAACTTGGGTTGACCGATCAGGGCGACGTGGTGGCCGGCCGCGGTGGCGGTGGCGACGAGTCCGACGAGAATCGATCCGGCACCGGTGATCGACAGGGCCGTTCCACGGGCCAGTGCGCCGCGTGGGAGCAGTTCCGACAGCGGCGTGGGTACCGGCAGGGTTTTGAGGGTTCGTGAGCGCACGGGGCCGCTCAGGGCCCGCTCATCGCCGTCGGTCGCGGCGGCCTGCGCGTTCGGCTGCGAGGGGGCGAATGCGGGCGAGTCGTCGGAGTCGACTGGTGCGTGGTCGCGGCGTCCGGGGATCGCGGCCATGCTGCGGCGGAGAGCGGCGAGCTGTGCAGCCTTGTCCAGGTTGGTCAGGTCGGGGATCGTGTCGGCGGTACCGGCCATGAGTGCGACCTTTCGCCGAACGGATCAGTGCCCTCAATCTATGCGAACATACGTTCGATGTCGAACTACCTGCGTACGTTCGTAGCTGGCCCTGGTTCGCGAACCCTGGCGGCGTTCACGAGGCGGTCGAGGGAGAGTTCGGGGTCGGCCGTCAGGTGGCGATGTTCGGCGAGCAGACGCCTGACGTGATCGAGGTCCGCGCGCACGATCGGGTCGTCGGGGTCGTAGCCCTCGTCGATGATGGCCGCGCGTTCTTCTGGGTCCATGTCTAGTTCGACGCGGCGGCGTCGGGCGCGGTTCCCGTGTCATAGATCAGGTCGTCAGAGCCGTCGTAGCGGTAGGCCCGCTGTCCGCTGGGGAGCGTCACCCATCCGGCCTGTCCGTGATCGGGATTCGGATCGAAACTGCGGTCGCTGGTCATGGGATCAGTATCTCGTTCGCCGTGCCTGCACGGTCGGGTGGTCAGCTGTTGACGAGTTGGCTGGCGCGCTGAAAGGTCACGCCGAGTAGCGATCCGATATCTCGGACGGGTACCTGAGCGGTGGCGAGCTTCTTCGCGAAGGCCTCGGTGCTGGCTTTGACGCGGGCTTCGTCCTCGGCCAGACGTGCTCGCTGTGTCGCAATCTCGGCAATGCGGACCGCGAGATCCTCTCCCCCGGGTTCGAGTTCGATGTGCTGCTCGATCTCGACATCGGCGAGGGCGACTCCGGTTTCGAGGGCGATCAGTTCTTTCGCCGCGGTGGGGACATCGTCGATGCGACGGGCCTGAGTGAGGGCGTCGAGTTCGGGGACAGCGATCATCCACCACTTGCCATCTCGGGTGACCGACACCGTGTAGGTCTTGTTCACTGCTGCGCCTCCTTCATGGCTGCGAGGATCTTGCGGTAGACGCCGGGCGAGATCGTCCGGTGCCCATCGGGCACAGTCACTTTGACTGCGCCATCGGCCGAGACCCACGTACTGTGCGAGCCGACCGTGCGGACCGAAGTGAACCCAGCCGCCTTGAGGGCCTTGACCACTTTCCGCGTGGGCTGCTCGGTAACCATGACTTTAGTCTAGTTTATTGGACACTTTCTAGTCAAGTCGACTAGACGAAATATGGCCGAGTAGCGGTGCTGTGGTCGACACGGAGGAAGTGCCTATTCCAAATTTCCTCATCCGGTTCATCTGCCTGCGAATTCGGTCCGGTTAGGGTGGTCATCGACAGCAATGTGTTTCCATTCGAGAGAGGCCGCATCGAACCGTGGCGAAAAAAGTATTCACTCAATTGGTCGACGATATCGACGGCTCGGTCATCGACGACGAATCAGGCGAGACGATCGAATTCTCCGTCAATGGTGTCGACTACCTCGTTGACCTTAAGGCGAAGAACGCCAGCGAGTTTCACCGGAAGATCGGCTACTACATCGAGCACGCAACCCGGGTCGGCGGGCGTAAGCGTCGACACTCCCCCACCTCCACGCCTCCATCTGCTGCACCCTCGAACAGCGGGGCCACACGTGATCCGGCTCAGACCAGAGCGATCCGGCAATGGGCCGCAGACAATGGTTACGAAATCAACGATCGCGGCCGCATTCCCGCTGCGATCGAAGAAGCGTTCAACGCTACACACTGACGTAATCGGCCTCGTCGGCCGGTTTTCTCCTCTGCCCTACACCAACCGGCCTCCCGATTTGCTCACGAAACGACTGCGCGAGATCAAAGCCAGGCCGTGCGTGCGCTGCGGGCATGTGTGCCGGGATCCTGTTCTGCGCAGGCAAGACTCTCTGATCTTTGGTTCGAGTTCGAGTTAGCGGACGGCAGTGGTAACCGGATCGAGAAGGAACAGGCACTGCTGCTCCACGTAGCGGTCGACCTCCGCCGTGACGCCAAGGTTCGTTCCGACGCCAATAGTGTCTGGCGCCGAGCCGATCCAGTTGAGGTCGTAGCTGGTGTTCTCATCACGGAACTGGAAACTTGGCCCGGGCTGCGAGAAGGTTTCGCTGAAGTCGCCGGCGTTGATGAGGATGTCGTATCTGGTACTCGCGCCCTCGTGAGGTCCCATCGCGACGATGCTGCCCGGGAACGAGATTGTCTGACCTCGATGAGCCGCAGCGAACGCTGCGATGTCAGGCGAGCAAGTGTCGGTCAATGCGAGCAGGGCCGCGAACTCCGGACTGTTCTCCGACGTGAGAACAACGTCGTCAGGCAACGGCGATGGTGTAGGCGTCGCCGTGGCCATCGATTCCGGGGACGGTTGCTCGTTCGGGGCCGCTACCTCACTGGGCGCAGGACTGGCAGTTTCCGCAGGGCCGGTATCTCTTTCGCCGATAATGCCGATGGTGAAGATGACCGCGAGCGCAAGCGCAAACACGCCGCCACCGACAATCAAAAGGCCCCGACGAGACTTGGGTGCCGGGCGTCGGAACGTGATCTCCGTCCGGATCTTCGCGGGTACCTGAGAGACAACCTCCCAGCCTTCACTTTCCCACTTTTCGATGGTCCGCGACTCCATGCCGCGAACCGCGCGGACCGTCTTAGTCTCATAAGTGATTTCGGTGTCCGTTGTCATGCGTCAGCTCCAAGATCTTCGCCGGAACGTCACCGGACTCGCGAGGACCCTACCGAACGACAACGCTGAAGTGACCGGCGGCACTGAGGACTCGGTGCAACCGTATCGAGTGGAATAGGTCTCAACTTCGCCAGCAGAAGTGAGCGCGTCGCAGTGGCTCGATTCTCGGTCAGCGACTTGAACCTACGAAGTCACGACCGGTGTCCATCGGGGCGTACTCGTCGTCGACTCGGTCGTCCGTGCCCGCTTCATCGATGCCTGGGCTCTGGTCTTGGCCGGGGTCGGTGGTGTGCGTGTGGTTGGCTGCGAGGGGGGTTGCGGTGCTGCGTTCGCTGGCGATGTTCTGCTGGACCTGTGTCCAGGTCTTGATGTGTCGAGAGACGGTCGAGGTGTGCAGCTCGAGGTGGCGGGCGATGTCACTCAACGACCAGTCGGGGTGCGCGAGGTAGAGGTCGACGCTGGTCCACACGGCGGGCTTGAGCAGGCCGTTATCGAGGTCCTCGTCTATCCCGGCGAGCGCCGATCCTGCTGTTGCGCTGTACTGTTCGCTCTCCACGCGATCGATTGGGTATTCGATGCGAACTGTCTCGGTGGCCGTATCGAAGGATTGGGGGGTCTCGATCGTGGTTGCGGCACGGCGGCGGGGTGCGCGGAGCACGACAGCGACGATCTCGCTCATCGTGAGGACCATCGCGGGCGCTAATGCTGCTATTGCCGCTGCGACGGCGGCGTTGAGGACGGTTGCGGTCAGGACGGCGTGATAGGCGTTGCCTGCGATGGACAGGATCGCCGAGACGGTCAGCACTGCCACGACGAGTCGCCGGCCTCTTTTGGTGGCGGCGTCGGTGTGTTGAGAGAGGGCGATCCGGATGACGGCGGCGGCGAGGATCGGGCCGTCGAGAGCGACGGGGATGACCCAGGCATCGGCCGGGTGGATGCCGGCCATGACGGCGAGGTCGAGCAGGGTGGAGAAGGAGAGCTTGAAGGATGCTGCGCCGACGACGATGGCGATGGCCAGGCCGGTGATCAGGGCACCGGTCAGGACGCGGGGGTGGATGTCGAGGGTGTCCTCGCTGGTGGGGTCGTGGTCGGGGGTATTAGCGTTGTTCATTGATCGCAGGTCCGTTCTGTGATCGACCGGCCCCGGCGGTGTTGGAGCACTGTCGGGGCCTTCGCGGTCGGATGATGTAATTCGGTGTGGCCACAGGTGCGCGAGGAGATCGCAGATCTCTGCGCTTCTGTTGCGCGGTCGGGGAAATGGACGTCGCGGCCGAAGTCATTGCATTACAACCGCTTCGGCGGGTGGGGTCTACCGCCTGGGCCGAGCAGGGCCAGCAGCCTTGGCATCGGCGGCGGTCCAGCCGTGCACGCCGGCTGGGCGGCACTCGTCGTGATAGACCGGATCGGCCGGCACCGAATTCGCTGGAGTCTCGGAGTGCCACTGGTCGCACCAGGCGCACTGTGCGACCACCCGTTCGGCGGTCATGAAGTCGCCTCGGCGGCAAGGCCGAACTGAGCGCCACCGGTCGTGTCGGTGGTGTGGCGATTGGCGTGGGTGCTCATTGTGTGTCAGCTCCTGGCGGTTGTGGCGCGGGGTGTGGGTGCTCCGTCGCGTTGCTCGCGGGCCCGAATGAGGGCTGCGTAGACGGCTGATCGGCTCAGGCCGTACAGCTCCATGAGTTTCACGGCACCGTACTTCCCGGATTCGTAATCTTCGAGTATGCGTTCGTGTTGCAGCGCAGTGAGTTTGGGCTTGCGGCCGGTCATCCGGCCCTGCTCTTTGGCGATCGCTACGCCCTCGCGGGTACGTGCGCGTGTCAGGTCGGCCTCAAACTCGGCCATAGCGCCGAGGACGGTGAAGAACATCTTGCTCGATGGATCGCCGGGGCTGTAGACCTGGCCGCCGTAGATCAACCGTGCGCCTTTGGCGTCGAGTTCGGTGACGATGGCGTTGAGGTCCGTGACCGATCGACCGAGTCTGTCGAGTTTGGTGACCACAAGGGTGTCGCCCTCCCCCACTGCTGCGAGAGCTTCGGTTAGGCCGGGCCGTTCACGGTTGCGTCCGGTGTATCCGCGGTCGGTGTAGATGTTGCCGGCGTCGACGCCGAGCTTGCGGAGGGCTGTGCGCTGCGCACGTAGATCCTGGCCTCGTGTAGAGCATCGGGCGTACCCGACCAAGTTTTCGTCCACCTGGAGCCCTCCGTCTCGAAACCTGCGATCATCTCGGAATTTCTTGCAACACTATCTATCAGGACACCGACAGGCTGGTCGGAGCGTCTGTCAGTTTCAGAAGACGACTGCACTAGTTCAGAAGACGACTGCACTTACCCACCACACGGGAGCGCCGGTCAGTAGCATTCATCCCGCCGAGCTACGCGTACAACCACCATATAGAACAGCTTCTGTGATCGAAAAGTCCTCGATCTACCAGTGAACATGATTGCCCTCGACACGTCGTGTGTGTTCCCTTGGAGTCTTTGACTTTGACGTAGCTCGTCACCGGTATGTTGAGTGCGCTTGTGCGCCAGACGTTCTATGCGTTCGATTCGAAGTATCCCGATTCACTCTCGACCTACTGCAGTGGGGTTAAATTGGGTGGCGCAGTTCATGTTCGAGTGTGGTCTAGTCGACTGCGTGTCGATGCGGCGTGGCAATGAACCTCGGTTCCGAGCCTGGTGCCCGCTCTGAGTTCGACGACAATGCTGTGTTCGGCGAAATGTTCAGCGTCTTGGTGACGCCGTGTGCCACGTACCCGTGTTGAGAAGATCGCGGTGGTCGGCGGATCGGGAATACCGGGCTTGATACGCGAACACAGGTGTCCAATCCGACCCGTTGCACGGCCGGTGCCGTCGTGGCCGGTGCCGTCGTGGCCGTTAGTCGAGCTCAACAACCGGGTTCGGTTGTTGAGCTGCAGCGCTGGCACATAGACACCTCGGCCTGCTGACCGAGAATCTCGAACGTACATCGGATCTGCTTGGGTCGATCCCTGGTCAGGCTATAGTGGTGTCCGGCGATGGATCTCCGCCGAGACCGCCCCGTAGGGGGTTGTCTGAACCGCCCCAACCCTGGGGCTGATGGCTCCTTTCCCTGAGTGGAAGGAGTCTGTCCATGAACGGCCATCACGACCCGAATCCGACCCTACCGGTCGATCCCGACAGTGCGCCCCCAAGCCCGCTGCATGCGCGAGCGTCCGCGATCGCCGCCGTCGGTGTCGGTGGATTGGTCGGGGCCCCGCTCCGATACCAACTCGGACTGTGGTGTTCCTCTGCCGCGAGTGGCTGGCCGGTGACGACCTTCGCTATCAACATCGTCGGGGCGTTCCTGCTCGGAATGCTGCTGGAGGGATTGGCTCGCCTGGGCCCGGACACAGGGTGGCGGCAGCGGGTCCGGCTGTTGGTGGGCACCGGGATGCTCGGTTCGTTCACTACCTACAGCACACTGGCCGTCGATACCGATCTGTTTCTGCGCAGCCATCAGTGGTGGGCCGCCGGCAGCTACGCGGCCGGCACCGTACTGGTGGGTCTGGTCGCCACCACCGCCGGAATCGCGATCGCCGCGCGACTGCGGACACGGCCCGCGGAGGCAACACAATGACGACACTCTGGATCGCCTGCGCGGGCAGTGCAGGGGCGATCGTCCGTTTTGTGCTCGACGGGGCCATCAGGCACCGCCGGGCGTCGGATTTTCCCTGGGCGACAGCGATCATCAACGTGACCGGATCACTGCTCCTCGGATTCGTCACCGGACTGATCCTTTTCCACGGACTACCCCAGGAACTTCAGCTGATCGTGGGCATCGGTTTCTGCGGCGGGTACACCACCTTCAGCACCGCCAGTTTCGAGACGGTGCGGCTGATCCAACGTCAGAAGTACATCGCTGGCGTGTTGAACGCGGTCGGCACCCTGCTGGTGACTGTCGTCGCCGGCGGTGCCGGTCTCGTCCTGGCTTCCGTATGAGGAGAAAACAATATGAGGAGAAAACAATGACCGAGGACGATCCCAGCCACGCCTCCTGCGACGACCTAGGGGACTGGCGCGCTCCGCTACAGGTGGACGGCCCCGCCGCCTCGGTAGAACCGGTGTGCCACCTGGTCGTGGGGTTCGACCGGCACCCAGCAAGCCACGCTGCCTTGACCTACGCGATGGACCTTGCCGGTCGACTGAACGCGTTCCTGCATGTAGCGCACATCGTCGACACCGATGACCTGCCGATCGACCCGGACAGCGACGACTGGGAACAACGCATCGCCGACGCTGTCGAACAAGAGCGCCGCGAGGCATGCGCGATGCTGGCCGCCATCCCCGGGAACTGGGCGTTCTACTCGAGGCGGGGCAACCCGGCTCGACTGTTGACCACGATCGCCGACGCCAACGACGCCCTGATGATCATCATCGGTACCACCCGCGGCGGGATGATGTCACTGGTGGAGAGGGCCGTCGGCGAATCGGTGTCCGCGACACTCGCCCGCCACGCCCACCGCCCGGTCCTCCTCGTCCCCGCTACCGATAGGCAGCATAGTGACGCAGCCCAAACACGCCGGTGACCCATCCGCCGCACCGGGTTCCCGCCGCGCGCTTCCAGAAAGAAATCCACCGAACCGCCACGACCATCGATGGGGGGCGTGTCGGTTCGTTGTCGCGTTCGGGACGGTCAGCATGCTCGCGGACTTCGTCTACGAAGGTGCCCGCTCGATCACCGGCCCCCTCGCCTCGCGGGGGGCTACCGCCTTCGTCGTCGGGGTGTGGTCACCGCATCCGACGAGGTCGCAGCGCTGATGGTGCGCTCGGTCTCCGGCCCGGTGGCATACACCAAGCCGCCGCTTCTGGGCGTCGACGTTTCCGGTTACGCCCACCCCGTCATCGCCGTGCACTTCCTCTGGATCGCCGGCGCACTGGCGCGTCTGCGTTCTCGTGATCGACGAACGGAGCGGCAAAGCCATCCGTTCCCCAGCCGAAAACCGATCTGCTCTACGACATTCGATTCCCGCGTCGCTCACCGTCGTTCCCGCAATCCAGGTCATCGCAGTGGCCGCCCTACTCGCCACCGGTCGTCGCCGCACCTGGCACCCCACCGTCCATCCCACGCAACCCAACCAAGGAAAGTCACCTATGTTTCCTGCTCGTCCGTGGATTCGGCCGTTTGCCGCCGCTCTGCTCGCATTTGCCGCACTGCTCGCCGCCGGCACTCTCGCCTCCACCACTGCTGTGACAGAGGCGGGTCTGCGGTTCCACGACCGTATCGCCCTTCATCGCGCCGGCTGGGCCACTGCCCTCGCCGAATTTGTCACGGACTGCGCACAACCGGTCGTCGGAATCGTGGTGGCGATCGGTATCGCCGCATGGCTCACGTGGAGAGGCCGACGGGTCGACGCGGCATGGGCCCTGGCAGTGATGGCATCTACCCTCGTCGTGTCGACAATCGCGAAATACAGCATCCGCGAACCCCGTCCCCCGCAACGGTTCTGGCTGATTCCTCCCGACACCGTGTGGTCGTTCCCGTCTGGACATACAGCGGTGGCTGCGGCCATGATCGGGCTTGTGGTCCTGCTCACCGCTCGGGCGCACGTAATTGTCCGGCGGTTGGCCCGCACGACATCAGTGCTGTTCGCGCTCGCCGTCGCTGCCTCCCGGCTGTACCTCGGCGTACATTTCCCGCTCGACGTCGCCGCGAGCATTCTTGCCGCCAGCACTGCGCTCCTCGCACTGTGGACCATGTGGTCGATCCCTCCGGTCCGACACTGGGTCAATGTCCGGCTCGGACCGACCCCTCAGGCAGCCTCACCCGACTGATCGCGGACCCACTCCGACTCCGAGCACTACGTGACGGGAAGGTGAATACAAGTCCGCCGTCGACCGTCCGCGGCTGGTAGCGCAGGTGAGGATCGTTGCCCACAACTCGATACCCTCAGGTTGGTCAGCCGTTGAGAGCGTGCACGCCGACGGGGCCTTCATCTCGCTGAGAGGCGTCAGGTCTAGACGGATGAGCGCCCGGACGTCCGGGCGCGGTCTCGCTGGGAACATGGCCCGACGTTAGCCCCAGCACCTGCGTGGAAGGTCAAGGATTTGACCTTCCACCCGACTCGAAGGTTTATCCTCGTGCGCATGTCCGCTCTGCGCATTTCACAGCTGTCATCGGCGACCGGCGTCCCGGCGACCACGCTACGGTTCTACGAAAGCGAGGGCCTGCTCCCGGCGGACCGTTCGGCGAACGGTTACCGCGTTTACGACGACCGCGCTCGGCAACGCTTGGCGTTCATCACCGCCGCCAAGAGCCTGAACCTGTCGCTGCCGGAGATCAAACTTCTCCTTCGTGTCTGGGAGAAAGACTCCTGCGCAGCAGTCAAAGCCGAACTCGGCCCCGCCATCGAGTCCCACATCGCGCACGCCAACGAATCGATCGCTCAATTGACCGCTCTGCGTGAGAGTTTGACCGACGCGCTGGCCCGGCTCGGGGACACACCCGACGCGCCGACGCCATGCAATCCGGACTGCACCTGGCTGATCTCAGCGAACACCGCGGTGGGCACCGCATGAACATATCGAGCACCACCTCGGTGGTGGCGTGGCTGGAGAAGTTCCAGATCCCGCTCTACCTGCTGGCCCTGCTCATCGGTGGCGGTGTCGGTTTGGGTGCGCCGTCGTCGGCGCATGCGTTCGAGATTGCTATCAATCCGGTACTGATCGTGTTGCTCTACGCTACGTTCCTCGCGGTTCCGTTCTCCGCCATCGGCGCATCGCTGCGCGACGGCACATTCTTGCTCAGCGTCGTAGTACTGAATTTCGTGCTCGTTCCAATCGTCGTATTCGCTCTGACCCGGTTCGTTGCTGCTGATCAGGCGGTACTCGTCGGTGTGCTGTTGGTGTTGTTGGCTCCCTGCATCGACTACGTCATCGTCTTCAGTGGGTTGGCCGGTGCAGCGTCGGAACGGCTCCTCGCGAGCGCGCCGCTGTTGATGTTGTTGCAGATCGCGTTCCTGCCGCTCTACCTGTGGTTGTTCGTCGGGTCCGAGCTGGTGGAGATCATCGACATTGCACCGTTCGTCGAAGCGTTCGTGCTGTTGATCGTTGTTCCTCTGGTGTTGGCGGCCCTGACGCAAGCACTTGCGCGTCGTCGGCGTATCGGCACCCAGATCATGGATGTGATGGCCGCGGCGATGGTGCCGGTCATGATGGCCACTCTTGCCGTCGTCGTGGCGTCGCAGATCGACGCAGTCCGCTCCGAAGGCTCCCAGCTGTTTGCCGCGGTGCCGATCTTCGTCGCGTTCCTGGTCATCATGGCGGTTGTCGGATGGGCGACGGCCAGAGTGACCCGCCTGGACGTCCCGGACGCTCGGGCCTTGATCTTCTCCGGTGCCACCCGAAATTCGTTGGTCGTTCTGCCGCTGGCGCTCGCGCTGCCACCAGCACTGTCTCTTGCTGCCGTGGTCGTGGTGACGCAGACACTGGTGGAGCTGATCGGAATGGTCGCCTACGTCCGACTCATCCCCTGCCTTGTCCCAGCTCACGCTGCGAGAGCACCGGTGAAGTTCGAAACAACTCGCACGAACCAAGGCAATCCTGGGTGACGAGAACTGGATAAAAGCAGGTGGCGTCAGTGAGGGTGAACGAACCACGGGATCCAGTGCCGCGACCCCGTTCCACTTCCCGCGAGCATTGAGCATCGAATGGGGACTTTTCCGGCAAACGCGCCTGTGGGCTCCGCGCCCGCTACGACTGCAGTCTCTACGCTGGCACCGTGCCCCTGCCGACCCATGTGACCGACCTGATCAGCTACGAATTATTGCTGTCCGTCGCCGAGCTGGGAAGCATCGGACGCGCAGGGGAGGCGCATGACATGTCGCAGCCAGCGGCGAGCGCACGCCTGAAAGCACTCGAAAGCCGCATCGGGGTAGCACTCCTGCATCGCGGGCAGCGAGGTGCCACCCTCACCGCAACCGGCGAACTGGTCGCCGGCTGGGCCGAGCGCGTCATCGCCGAAGCCGCCGAGCTCGCCACGAGCATCGCAATGCTGCGCACCGACCGCCACAGCCACATTCGTATCGCCGCAAGCCTCACCATCGCCGAATACCTCATACCGCGATGGCTCATCACACTGCGCTCCCACGACACTTCCATCACACCGACTCTCACCTCCGGAAACTCTGTCGACGTAGCCGCATCGGTGCTCGACGGCCGCGCCGACATCGGATTCGTCGAAAGCCCCGATCTGCCCAGCGGACTCCACTCGAAGGACGTTGCCCGCGACGAACTCGTCGTCGTCGTCGCCCCCGATCATCAATGGGCTCGACGAACGATCACGGCGAGCGAACTGGCCGCGACACCGCTGGTCACCCGCGAACCCGGGTCCGGCACACGTCTCGCGCTCGAACGTGCGCTCCGGACTGCGGGCCCACTCGCCGCGCCACTGCTCGAGGTGTCCTCCACCACTGCCATCAAAGCTGCCGTCATCGGCGGCCTCGCACCGGCCGTACTCAGCTCCCTCGCGGTATCCGCCGAGATCGCCGCCGGAACGCTGGCCCGCGTTCACACAGAGGGGCTCGACCTGCGCCGGTTCCTGCGTGCCGTGTGGCCCGCGGGCCGTGAACTGCGAGGACCGTCGAGCGACCTGCTCGTCGTCGCCCTCAAATCCCCGCAGTCATAACCTGAGGTTGGGACCGGCCAGGTAATCGGTGTCTACCGGTGACGACTGTGTGCGAGGACGCTGGAAGTCATGACCACGACAGCTCTGCACCGCTCCTCCATCACGTCTCGGCGCGGCGACGATACCGAGCGGCCGCGCAAGTGGCCGGTGCTCTCCGACCTCGACCACCCGAGCCAGATCTTCGAACACATCACCCCCAACTGGTTCGCCTCGGTCATGGGCACCGGTATCGTCGCCAACGCCGCCGCCACCCTGCCCGCCCACATCCCCGGACTGCACGTGTTCGCAACGATCGTGTGGATCGCAGCGTCGGTCGCCTTGATCACACTCTCCGGTGCCTTCGCAGTGCACTGGATCCGACACCGGCAGTATGCGCGTGAGCACGCCGCGCATCCGGTGATGGTGCAGTTCTACGGCGCACCCCCCATGGCGCTGCTGACCGTCGGTGCCGGGACGATGCTGCTGGGCAAAGACGTCATCGGAGCGGCGCCCGCAACCGTGATTTTTGCCGTCCTGTGGACCGCTGGCACAGCCCTCGGGCTGATCACCAGCATTCTCGTGCCCTACCTGATGATCACCGCCCACGATCACCAGACCGCCGTCGCACTCCCGGCGTGGTTGATGCCCGTCGTACCGCCGATGGTGTCCGCCTCCACCGGTGCGCTGCTGCTCCCTCATATCGCGGATGGGCAATGGCGCCTGGCCATGCTGTCCGGTTGCTACGCGATGTTCGGGCTGTCACTGATCATCGGAATGCTGACCATGACGCTCATCTACGGACGGCTCGTCCACGGCGGAATCCCGCCGGTCCAGGCAGCACCGACGGTGTGGATCACCCTCGGCATGATCGGTCAATCGATCACCGCCGCGAACCTGCTCGGCAACGATGCACCCTTGGTGTTCACCGGCGAGACCGCCTCCGTCGCAACCGGCCTGCACGTGTTCGGCATTCTGTACGGACTGACGATGGGCGGCTTCGGCGTCTTGATGTTCACCCTCGCAACCGCCCTCACCATCCATGCCGCCCAGAAGGGACTGACATTCTCACTGACCTGGTGGTCGTTCACCTTCCCCATCGGCACCTGCGTCACCGGTGCCACTGCCCTCGGCGGCGCTCTGGGGTCGGCCGCGGTCGAGGCCCTTGCAATCGGACTGTATGCGGCCTTGCTCGCAGCCTGGGGCACAGTCGCCGCCCACACTCTCCGCGGCAGCGTGCAAGGAAAACTTTTTCAACCCAGCTGAACCGACCGCCGGGTAGTACCCACTCGGAACGCTGATACCGAACGAACAGCGTTGATCCAATCGACCACTGACCCCGGAAAGGACTCACGATCACGATGAACACACCGAATGCAGACACACCGACTTCCGATACCCCGAGACGGGGCAGCCGCGGACGCGTCTGGGCACGAGTCACCGAAAATTATCTGACCTGGCTGTTGCTGATGGCGGGAACAGCTGCTGCGGGGGCCTTTCTCACGGCCCTCGCCGGCGGGTTCGAGGGCTGGACCGTCGTCGCAGCGATCGTGACAGTGGTGCTGTTCGCGGGATGTTGGTTCTCATATCGAGACGGTGCACGCCGGGGTGCCGCCGAACCACACATCATCCAGTACCACCCCGACAGCCCGGACGAGGTGATCGACATCGACACCGACACCGGCGAACGCCAGCCCCACCAGGACTGACCGGTCGGAGGCAGCAGCAGCACGATCCGCCCTACCTCAGCACAGTGCGGGGTTCAGGTGCCTTCTCCAGGTGCGTTGCGACCGACAGTGCTGCGTTGATCAACCGCTGGCGAGCAGCCGCCGGTGCGTGTGCGTTGCGAGCCGAGGGGTGCGGTGCCGCTATCACCGGGAGGAGGCGGGTGGGAGCAGATGCAGTGATGACGCGCATGTAGCCATCGAGAGCCTTCGCACCAAGAACGAAAACCACCTCCAGTTTCGGCAGCAAGGCCATAAGCTCGCCGACATATGGGCCCGCCTCACCGAGAACGGATGCCGTCGGCGATACCGGATGACCGGCGTCATCGAGCACTGCCCACGGCACAATATTCCACTTGACGCACTGCACCCGGTCGATACCCGCGTCGGCGAACACCGATTTCAGCACGGGGTTCGTTCGATCTGGATTGTCGAACGAACACATGTTGGTCCCGCCCGGACGTATCGTTTTCGGCCCCGGAGACTCCAACAGCACCAGACAGCGAGCCGCGTCGCCGCCGTCGTCGGGATCGAACAGTGGAATGGACCGTGCAGTGTCGATCCTCCATCGCAACACCGACGCATTGAGTGAGCGGACCGGGGCATCGTGCGCTCGGGCGTGCTTTCCGGACCACACGTCATCATCTGTCATACGCCGCACTCACTGCTGACCCACGCCACACGTACTGCTGGCCATGGGGAAACGCACCGTGAGCCGTAGACGCCAGCTCTCGGTGGCTCGCCTCGACGACCACTGCTGAGCGTTTGACGACTCCGCTGCCTGAACACACCTATGAGATAACCACGACAGGCCGTGTGGTGCCTATTGCACCCGTCTTCTCATCGACTTCGATTCCAGATCAGGTCGGATACCCCCTAGGGTACTTACATACCCCCCTTGGTATATGCCACAGTGGGTACCGAACCGACCGAAAGTATGCACGACTTTTCTGGAATGAGTCCGGAAAACGAGCGACGGACCGATGCGGTGCGGCGAACGCAGAGCCAGCGCGTTCGGACTCGGATGTCGATCCGGGGTACGTCGTCAGCGTCCCGATCTCACTCGACCGCGGTCCAGCCGTTCGGGCGGCCACGCGACCGACACGCTGTCCGAGGCACCGCATCGAAACCTGCCCGTGTCCGTGACGACTCGGTCTCAGCGAGAGGCCCGCGCGATCGTGTTGCCCGCCGGATCGTCGATCACGATCGAGTGGATGTCCTCGACAGAAAGGGACGTTGCGCCGGTCACCGCTGCTGCTCGGCTCGCGGTGACCGACCATTGAGCTGCTTGTTGTCGAGTCCCGTCGTTGCCGACCACTTGCAGAGTGAGGATGCCTGCGCCGGGGAGTTGTTGAACGTCGACGTCGATCGATGTGCCCCAGGCTTTCGTGGTGAGCTCGAGGTCACCTGTGGCCCCGACGGTGCTCGACAGAACGAGCGGGCGGGCACCCGCATCGTTCACCGTTGTCGAATCGTCGGAGCGGGCGAGGGTACTGAGCGGGACGATCGCCGCAGCGACTCCCAGAACGAGGGTCGCCGACACCGCAGTCCACACTCGCCGCCGCCTCTTCTCGGAGGTCCGTTGATGCCTCATCGCGCTCAGCAGGTGGTCGAGTCGCTGGTCTGCACCGGCCCTCGAGTGCACCGGTGAGAGATCTGCTGGCTGCCTGCGACGTCGAAGCACTCCTGCGACGGGTGCCAGGACGTCGATTTCGGTTCGGCAGGCAAGGCAGTCGTCGAGGTGTCGTCGTACCGCTGCTCGGTCGTCGCGCTCGAGTCCGTCGAGTACGTACGCCCCGAGCAGTGGTCGGATCTCGTCGTGCGCTGAGCTCATGGAATCAATCCCAACTCGTCGAAGATCCGGCGTAGGGCACGCACAGCGTAATAGGAGCGGGACTTGACCGTGCCGACCGCGATATCGAGGTGCGCGGCCACTTCGGAGACGGTTCGACCCTCGTAGTAGATGAGCACGATGACTGCTCGATGCTCCTCGGACAACCGACGCAGCGACTCGTCTATGAGCCACCCGTCGAGGACCCCGCCCAATTCGTCGTCGATGCACTCGGCGGCGAGTGCGATCTGATCGTGGACGAGAGTCGGCCTGCTCGTGCTCGCCCGCCACTGATCGGTGAGTACGTTTCGCGCGATGGTCATGAGATAGGACCGCGTCGATGCTGCCGTCACATCGATGCGGTCGATCCCGCGCCACGCGCGCAACATCGTCTCCTGGACGATGTCCTCACACTGCTCGCGGGTCTGGGTGTAGCGGCTGACGAATCGAGTCACTGCGTGCTGGTGCTCGCGGAAGAGCGCCGACATGGCGACTTCGGACGCATCGACGAGCTGGTGGTTGTGCTGTGAGCCGGATTCGACACCGTCCACCTAACTGCCCGAGCCGGAAGCGGCATCGGTGAAACCGGTCGTGGCGGCGGCGACCATGTCGAGAACAGGATTGGTCGGCGAGATCGAATGCCGAGCGGCGAGTACACGGATATCGGGGTGAGCCACGTGAACGATCCCTTCGGCATCCTGCCACGCCACGTATCGGGCGGGGAGGTCGATCCCCATGGTCTGCTGCGCTCCGACCAGCGCAGTCGAGACCGCAGGATTACCGACGTAGGTGACCATGGTGGGCCTCAGAGGTGTCTCGGCAGCGGCGGACGCGAGATCGACGGTTGCGACTGTGGGCTGATTCTTGGCCGCGAACGCTGCCTCGTATCGGGCAATGGACGCTGCAACCGATGCATCACTGGTCTTCTCGACCAGGTATCCCGGCGCTGCGGACACATCGGTGCCCTCTGCGGCGGCCGCCGAGGATCCCGTCGCATCGGACGCGGTCGATGCCGAGCCGGCCCGGAGTCCGTCGAGGGCGTCGGACGAGACCGGGATGCCTGCGAGCGTCGCGATGTACTCGGCGGAGTTGTATGCCAGAAACACCGTTCCGTTGGCGGCCTGCCAGACCAGGTACTTCTGTGGAAGGTCGATCGCGGCCCGTTGGTCCGCGGCGATCAACGGCGACGCCGCTTTCGGATTCCCCCCGATCACCACGGTGGTCGGGCGGATCGTCTCACCTGCTCCCTGTGCCAACTTCTCGAAATCCACAGTGGCTGCCACAGCTCCCGCCGTCTCCAGCGCGCGCTGTACCCGAGAGACCGTGTCACTCACAGAGTAGTTACTGGCGTACACCACCAGTCCGGGTTCGGACGGTGCCACATCGGGTGTCGCAGCCTTCGCGTCCGCCGACGTGGACACCGGAGTGCTCGACACCGCCACCGAACCGGTGGGTTCGGTGGAACCGCACCCGGCGAGGGCGATCACCGCCGCCGACGCGAGCAGCGACGTTGCCATACGGAACCTTGAAGTGCTCATCACGTGTCCTGTCCTCGTGCCCACGCCAGCGGTGGGCTTCACTGTGGTGTACGCACACCGAGCCTGAGGGGTTCACCCGAACCGAAGTTCCCTCCGGCGATTGCTCCCGGAATGTCGGTGCACCGGAGGGCGACACAGTCGAGTTCACGCAAGCGGAGATCTGATCGATCGGTTCACCCCGGTCTCGTCGAGCGTCTCCACGCCACAGAAGCGGCCTGAACGGGTGCAGGGACCATCTTCGCGGCACGAACGGCCGACCTCACGGCGGCACTTCTGCCTCGACGAATTCGAGAAGCCGCTTCAACAGTGAATCCGCACGCTCTTCGACGTCGTCGAGCGTCGAATCGACGCCACCGAGTAGCTGGTGTGCGTCTCGGCGTGCCCGAGTCCCGTGTTCGTAGTAGCCGGGGTCGAGTAGCGAAGCCGAGGCGGGCTTGGGTACGAGATCTGTGCTCGGCTGCCGTGCCTGCACCGAATGGTGTCGGTGCACAGGTGCTCGTCCGTCCAGGTGCGCTCGAACGATGTCGGCGACCGCATGGGCGGTAAGTGCAGTCGCAGTCAGCGGGGTGTGACCCCACCGGTCGATTGCGGTCGACAGCGGCTGTCGACCGGCCGGATCGACGTACCGGTCGAATCCGCTGAGCCCGGTACCGCCCACGGCATCGAGAGCGTCGGCGAGCATTCGAGTGTTCGGGTACCGCGTGTGATGGCCCAGCACCTCCAACCAGCGCTGGAACACCGTCCGCGGCGAGATACCCGTCTCCATCAGTGCGAGAGGAGTGACGGTGCGAACGCCGCGGCCTGTGTCGATACGAAGGGCATCGATCCTCGGATCGGCGGTGACGTCGCAGGGCCGCAGGGCCGCGATCTGGGTGTACGGCAGACCGGTCGAGGCAAAGACCAGGACGAGGGCGTCTCGCCGCGCGAACAGTTCGGACGGCCAACCGGATTCGGGGAGGCGCGCGATGACGCCGCCGATCACGGCTGCCAGCTCGTGCAGGCGCGCCGTACGCGCCACGTCCAGCGCAGCCCGGACGACCTCCGCACGGCCCGGCTGGGGTAACAGGTGCCGGGAATGGGCGGCGTCGATCACCGCGATCCGGCGGCGCTGGGTCGTGGACGCCGCGGGGTGCGCCGAGAGGAACCGAGCAAGTGAATCCGGGGAGGCCGCCAGTGGTGTTTCGTCATGGGCGGTGCACCAGTCCTCGAACAGTGACCACGTGTGCCGATCCCGCTTCGGCACCGCCACGTTCGTGATATCCGCTGGTCGAATCGAACCGGTGCAGTCGTCGTGGTCAGCATCTACCCCGGTCGCCCTATCGGCGTTCACGGGTGAAGTCACACGCCCGGTCATAGACCGAGTTCGGTGACCGCGTTGCCGACCAGAGGGGCGTGCTCGCGGGCATATGTCTCGACCATTGCGGGTGTGGTGTGCCCGGTCTGGCGCATGATCGCATGTGCATCGGCACCGTTACGGAAGGCTTGGGTGACGAATCCTGCCCGCAGGGAATGGCCGCCGAGCTGCATGACAGTCTCGGGGTCGTACCCGGCGTGAGCTGCGCGGCGGCGGATCGCCGCATGGACCGCTGCCCCGGACAACACAGTGTCGGAGAGGTTGCCGTTCTTGCGGACAGACCGGAACAGCGGCGACCGTTTCTCGGCGGTCGGCAGGGTGCCGCGGCAGAGATGGGAGTCGAATTGTGCTGCGCGAGAAAGCAGTCGAATGACGGCGGCTCTGCCCCCGGTGTCGAACGCGGCGACGATCTGCAGCCATCGCACCCACGCGCAGACCGGGCAGGATTCGTGGCAGTCGGTGAACGGAAGCGCTTTCACCGTTCCGATGCCGGTTCCGTCCTGGTCGGTCTTCGATCTTCGGATCCGTACGTGCGCACCGTCGAGACGGTCGCGGCGCACATCGCGGCATTCCAGCGCTACGAGTTCGCTGCGTCGAAATGCGCCGGTGTATCCCATCAGCAGCAGCGCGGTGTCGCGGCGTTCGAGCACCTCCGACGCCCACCCCGCTGTAGTGCGTCGGGCGTGGTCGACGATCGTGGTGATGTCGGAGGTCAGCAGCGGTGCGCGCGGGTTGCGGGGCCGCTCCCCCGCCGACGCGTAGTCCCGCCGGATACCGGCGAGGGTGGCGCGCACCATCTCGTGCCCGCACGGGTTGTCGTGTCCGGTAGCGCGGTGGCGGTCGGCGATCGCCGCAATCCACTTGCCGAACGTCGCGGCCGCGTACGCCCGCGTCCCGTCGACGGTGAGCGTGTCGGCCGCGGCGACGAGGTAGGCCGCCACTGTCGCGGGATGCGCCGGCAACGCGTGGTGCCCGGCGACGGTGCACCAGGTCTCGAAGCGTCGCCACGCCGAGGTGTAGGCCCGGCGGGTACCGGTCGAGCGGGACGCGGCCATGGAACGCTCGATCCGAGCAGCAACCTCGGGCGGTAGGTCTGGAAACACCGCCGCGGCACCCGGCACGACAGCCGGGATCGTGGTCGGGCCGTCTACGAGCTGGCGATCTGTCATGGCTGGACTGTAGCGGGCCCTCCCGACAGACTTCTCAGGCCGAAAGCACGCTGAGCAGGCGTTTCCGCGGAGACGGTGCGGGAAGGAAAATTCTCGTCGGTCACCGCACAGATAACGTTGGTGACTATGACCCGGGCGCGAAAACGGGCTTCTCGGCTGTCGCCGCGTGTGCGCCGCGGACGACCCCGCTCCATCGGGCGATAGCTATGTCGGCGGATGGTGCAGCGGGATCCCGTGGTCGAGGAACAGTTGCACCGTCTCATCCAGCTCCGCTGCGGTGCGGCACCCCCAGCGCAGGAAGTTGTACAACGAACTGGCGGATGCGGGATCGACGCGCGCTGCCGCGATGGCGGCCTCGGCCGCAGCGTGCGCGTCAGCCCATAAATCGCGCTCGGGTGCGGGATAAGACGAGCGCGTCGGAGCTGTCCCGGGATCGACCGGCTCATACGGTCGTGGGCTCAGCAGAGATGCGTGCGCACCGCCGGCGTCGATCTCACCGCTCTCGACCATCGCAATGCCGATCGCTGCGGCCTCGAGGACTTTCGCCTGCTCGTCCCAGTGCAGGTCCTCGAACGGAACCCACGCGGTCCGGAGCGGGCGGGAACGACCGGCGGCCTTCCAGATCGCAACGAGTCTCGTCGCCCACCGTCCGGTGCGAACCAGTGGTGAGGACACTTCGTCGACGACGGTGCGCAGCAGTCGGAACCAGACTGCGGCATGTACCCGGCCTGGGCCGAGTTCCACCCATCCCGTCGTCAGGGCCTCGGTGCTGCGCCGATCGAGGTCCGTGACCGCCGAGGGAACCGGAACGGGCGAGACCCGTTCGTCCGAACCGAACCGGACCTGATCCCAGAAGATCGCATGACCAGGGAAAACAGAGCAGGGTTCGAGTCGACAACGGTGGTCGAGGCAGCTGCTCAGCACCGGATATTGCTGCAGCAGAGCCATGTTGATACCAGCAGTGGATTCGAGGCTGTCGACACATGCCGGGCATGCCCGACTACGCGGAGTGCTCGCCCACGGCAACCATGCCTCGCTCGTGGGTGTGCGACGTCGTCGATCCTCCCTCGCGAGGTCGGCCGGTAGCAGGATCGAGAACTGGTGGACGTAGGTGTCGAAGTCGCAGTCGGCGGGGTCGGTGCTGTCGAGCAACCACGGTGTCCACCCCGCCAACGTCATCATCCGCACCCTCTCTACCGGGACTGCGCCGCGACCGGCCAGCTCGATAAGTATCGGCTCCGGTGTGTAGCGGTCGAGATCCTCGACAGCACAATCGATATCGAGGTCTGCAAGCAGGTCAGAAGGCTTGATGTGCGGATACAGCTCGCATATCCGGGCCACCCAGGACGAGAGGGCCTCACCTGGCAGTGGCTGCGGATGCAGCGGCCACGGGCGAACGTACGCATCACCGGGCATCGGTGCGAGCCGCGCGTTCACGCGAGGTGGCGCTCGAACTGGCGGCGCCGCTCGGTGGGACCGAGGTACAGAGTGCGCGTGAGCACCGATGAGGTGATCGCTTCCTCTCCGCTGTCGACGGCGGTCACTGCTGCGGCAGTGAGCAGCGTTGTCAGTTCACCGATGGTGCCCTCGGAGCGAGTGAGGAGGTAGTCGGTCATCTCCGGTGATGTCAGGTGCGAGGGTTTACGGAGGGGGAAGCTCGTGGTGAAGCTGGCCAGCAGTGATCTGGTGTCGGCAGTGTTGGTACAGACCGGCAAAGTCATGGGGTGGAATCGGTTCTCCAGCTGGGGATCGGTCCGGATGGCGAGGTAGGCGTCGCGGGTTCCGACAGCGACAAGAGGAATGCGTAGTTCGTTGCCCAGGAATCGCAGCACGTTCAAGAATTCGCGGCGGACGTTGTCGCGGCCGGCGAGAACATTGTGGAGCTCGTCGATGATCAACATCTTCACGCCGGTGGCGCGGAGCAGCATCAATGCTTGCTGTTCGAGTTCGTGGACCCGATTGCGGGGCCTGGTCGGTGTTCCCAACGCTGTGAGCAGTGCGAGGTAGAACCGGCCGGGTGACGGGTCCGGGGGCATCTGCATGCACAACACCGGTATCTGCTCGCGGTCGGACAAGCTGATCGGCGGATGAGTGCGCCGGAACTTTTCGATGATCATCGACTTGCCGTTGTTCGTCGGACCGAGCAACAGTAGGTTCGGCATACGCTGTCGGTCCGGCCACGACAGCAACGTCTCCAGATGGTCGATGACCGTACGGGCCTGCGGATACCCGTCCATCTCTCCGACCGGATCAACCGGATCCGCTCCGCGTCGTCGAGTGCGGTGAGCGGTCGAACCGACTCCCGCAGGTGCCCCAAATCCTCGCTGGACGACTCGGTGGGTTCGTTGCTGCTTCCTTTCGATGCGGTCATCGGCTCACCATTCCTCGATGTCGCTGAAGACCGGCGTTGCGGTGCCGCCGTCCGTTTCAGGCTCCACCGGCGGGTGGATCGCCGGGATCGGTGCAGACGCGGCGCCGGTGAGATGCGTGCGGCGGGCACGGTTGCGCCGGGCTTTGCGGGTGGCTTTCTGCGAGCGGTCGGTGACCTCACGCATCTGCTCGATCATCGAAAACAGTGCGCTCTCATCAACGTTCGACCGACCTTGTTCGCGGAGACGGGCGATAGCAGCTCTGTGCTCCCACAGTGTCACCGCGGGATGTGACATCGTCCGGTACGGCACCTCGACATAGCCTGCACCGTCTGGTTCGAGGACCCAGATTCTGCTCAGATCGCGTGGGTCACGTCTTATCACGAACCGCCCCAACTCCTCTCGCCGCGCAACCCACGGTTTGAGCGCGTTCGAGAAGTAGTGCACGTGATCGAGAACGAAGCCCGTGCGCGTCAGACGTCGCCGGATGACGGGAAGAAAGTCCACCAGGAACGCGGTCTCGCCGAGCACCACACGATGGGCATGACCAGCTGCGGCGACACCGCCGGCCCACACGGCGGCCGGAGTGTTCCCGATCCCTGAATGCACGCTCGCGTGATACGAGGCTATCGCCAGAACCAGCCAGCGCTCCAACTCGCGCAATGTCAACGCGGCGTGCTTGTCCGAGTCGTAATTTCCTCGGTCCGCGGGGTTCGAAAAAGTGGTCCCGGGTAGCTCGTGCACAGCCGTCATCGCCGTTCCGAGAATGCGTTCGACGATCCCGCCGTAATGCGGCCGGCCCGGTGGACGGTATTCGAGGGTGATCGCGTGCTGGGCGCATCCGCGGCGTAACGCTTCGCTTTTGAACTCGGCGGCATTGTCGAGGTATAACCGCTTCGGCTTGCCTGCCATCGGCCATTGCACCTGTTCGGCCAGCTCGCATGCTTCGAGCCACGTCTGCTTCTCGCTGCACACCCGGCCCAGGCACAACCCAGCAGATACGGCTGACGGTGCCTCCAGAGTGACGACGAACCCGAGGACGGTACGGCTGAAGACATCGATGGCGATCGTCAAGTAGGGGCGACCTATCGTTTGACGCTCGTACTCGTCGACGATCATCACATCGACGACGGTGTGGTCGATCTGGACCTGATCGAGAATCCCCGCAACCGCCGGTGGAACGTCGCCGGCGGACTGACGCGGCCGGGCGGCATCGGGTCCCCCGCGTGACCTGGCCACCGACGCCGGATGGAGGCCGGCGATACGCGCGGTGACGGTGTTCCTGGCCGGCACAGGCAGACCCGCACGGTGACAGGCCAATGCGATACGTCTATGCAGCGCAGCGACACTGAGCTTCTGACGGTGAAGAAAGTATCGAGTCAGATGGTCGGCGATCACTTCCTCGACCTCAGCGGATACTCGGCTGCGGCCACGCCCACCCGACGAGACCTTCGTCAGAAGATCGGTGACCGTCCCCGTCCCGTTCCTGAGCCTGCCGACCAACGTGTAGACCTGCCGCCTGGACAGTCCCAAGCGCTGCGCTGCAGCGTCGACCGCTTCCGAACGCACCGGATGCATCTCCAGCAAGGGAGCCAGGACAGCGAAACGGGTCTCGGCCTGGGACCACCGCTCCCCCGACGCTGTCAGCACACCGGTCTCCACGACGTCGAGCTTGTCGGGGTCCATCACAAGCCTCCCTGTCACCGAGAGCCGAACATGCGACCGTGCACCGCACTTTTGACATCAGAATGTCAGAAGACACGTGCACTCACCCTCGTAACGCCTGCAATGAGTGCAGCCGTCTTCTGAAACTGACAGATTGTCAGATTCAGAAGTGAGCTGCACTGGTTCAGAAGTCGAGTGCACAGCTCCTTAACTGGGGCGGCGTTTCCCAGAGATTCGGCCTCTGCCCGACAGCGGAGGGCGGGCGATCCCCTGGTTCGCCATTACCCCTGGGGGGTATCTCTGCTACCGTCAAGGGCATGCAATTGGCAGTCAGACGTGGTCGACGGGGCACGGCCTCGGTGACCGGTCTGCTAATTGCACTGACGGTGTTCGGTGTCCTGTTGATGCATTCGGTGACACCGATGTCGATGTCCGTAACCGGCTCGATGTCGTTGAACGGCGGCCGTGCCTCGATGGCGACGCCGCTTCATATGTCCGAAACTATGTCGGTTCCGGTGATGGCCGGGGAGCACGACTGCCCGACGGCCCACCAAATGATGCACCCTTGTGTGGGCACGACGGTGTCGTCGCCCGCGCTGACGGTCCCGGCGTTGAGCGCAGCCATCGATCCAGTACCGACGCTACTCAACCGGACCGTCGGATGCACCGATTCCACGCTCGAACGTGCACCGCCGTGGACGTTGTGGGAGTTGGACAGATCGGTGACCTTGCGAGTGTGACAGGGAGCCCGGTAGACGCGCGTCGACCGGCGGACCGAAACACGTCACACACCCCTGATTGTCCACTCTTGCAAGGAGATTCCACATGCGTACCAAAGTCATGGCTTCACTCGCTGCCGCCGCCGCCAGCGCGTTCCTCGTCGTCGGCTGTAGCAACGACTCGACCGAGTCGTCGATGGACGGGCACTCCATGGGCTCGATGTCCTCCGCACCGATGTCCTCGGCCCAAGCAAGCGCGTCCGCAGAGTTCAACGATGCCGACGTGATGTTCGCGCAGATGATGTATCCGCACCACGCCCAAGCAGTCGAGATGGCCGACATGGCGAACGGCCGCACCGACAACCCGGACGTGCTGTCGCTGGCATCGGCGATCGCCGGCGCACAGCAGCCCGAGATGGACCAGATGACCACCTGGCTCACCGAGTGGGGTAAGCCCGCGCCCTCGGCTGACATGAGTCAGATGGGCGGGATGGACCACAGCTCCGACAGCGGCATGATGACCGCTCAGGACATGGACGCGTTGATGGCAGCGTCGGGACCCGAATTCGACCGCCAGTGGTTGACGATGATGATCGCCCACCACACCGGTGCCATCGAGATGGCGAACACCGAAATCGCAGACGGTTCCAACCCTGACGCCCTGGAGATGGCCCGCACCATCGTCGCCACCCAGCAGCAGGAAATCGAGACCATGCAGCGGCTGCTCGGCTGACCTGGTCCGCTATACACAACGATGGCCGCATCCTCTCCGGCGGAGAGGGTGCGGCCATCAGCGCTTCGCAGTCGTCAGGGCTGCGTTTCCGGTACGAGATCAGCTCTCACAGTGACGGTGTGCGCTGCGACGGAGAATTGGAACTCCCCTCGTTCACCGCTCCGGTGATGGTGTCGGGCGTGAGGTCGAGTCGCCGAAGCAGCTGCGCGTTCGCGGCGACGATGATCGTCGACAGCGACATCAGGATCGCGCCGATCGACATGGGCAGCACGAACCCGACCGGCGCGAGCACTCCTGCCGCGAGCGGAACTGAGATGAGGTTGTATCCCGCTGCCCACCAGAGGTTTTGCTTCATCTTCCGGTACGAGGCCCGCGAGAGTTCGATCACCGACAACACCGACCTCGGGTCGTCGCTGGCGAGGATCACTCCGGCCGACGCGATAGCAACGTCGGTACCCGCGCCGATAGCGATACCGACATCGGCCTGCGCCAGAGCCGGTGCGTCGTTGACTCCGTCACCGACCATCGCCACCGTGCGCCCTTCCTGTTGAAGTTCAGCAACGTTGTGGGACTTGTCTTCCGGTTTCACCCCCGCGAAGTAGCGGTCCACACCGAGCTCGGTCGCGACGGACTGCGCGACGGCATCGGCATCACCGGTGATCATCACCACCGCGATACCCCGAGCGTGGAGCGCATCGACTGCCGTGCGGGATTCGGGCCGGATCTCGTCGGCGAGCGCGAGGGCACCGATCACGGCCCCGTCGGCGAGGACGTGCAGGATGATCGCCCCGTCGCCCCGCCACCGGTCGGCGACAGCAAGTTCGGATCCGCGCTCCTGCTCGAGCAGCGCGGGCCCGCCGACCTGCACGCGGGTGCCGTCGACGTCCGCAGAGACCCCGACGGCGGGAGACGACTGGAAGTCTGCTGCAGCCGGGACGGTCAGGTTCCGCGCGCGTGCGGCCGCAACGATGGCGCGAGCCAGGGGATGTTCTGAGTCGGCTTCTGCGGCAGCGGCCAGCGCGAGGACGTTGTCGGCGGTGCGCCCGTCTGTCACCTCGATTGCGGTGACGGTGGGTTCACCCTTGGTGAGGGTCCCGGTCTTGTCGAAGAGCACGGTGTCCACCGTGCGCATGGTTTCGAGTGCGAGCCGGTCCTTGACCAGGACACCGCCGCGGGCGGCGCGTTCGGTGGCGATGGAGACCACCAGCGGAATCGCCAGTCCGAGTGCGTGCGGGCAGGCGATGACCAACACGGTGATGGTGCGGATGACGGCGTCGTCGGGCATCCCGACCAGAGTCCACACAGCGGCGGTGATGATCGCGGCACCGAGAGCGAACCAGAACAGCCAACCGGCGGCCGTGTCGGCGATGCGCTGAGCGCGCGAGGTCGAGTTCTGGGCGTCGGCGACCAAGCGGCCGATGCCGGCGAGGGCGGTGTCCTCCCCTACTGCGGTGACCTGGACGCGCAGACCGGAGTCGGTGGCTACCGTGCCGGCGACGACGTGGTCGCCGTCGCTGCGGCGGACGGTGCGTGATTCGCCGGTGATCATCGATTCGTCCATGCTCGCCGATCCGGAGACGATGGTGCCGTCCGCCGGTACTCGGCCGCCGGGGCGGACGACAACGACATCACCGAGCTCCAGCTCGGCCGGGGACACCGGCACCACATCGTCGCCGTCGACGCGTTCGGCGACATCCGGGAGCAACGCCGCCAACGAGTCCAGAGCGGAGGTGGTCTGCGCGAGGGATCTCATCTCGATCCAGTGCCCGAGCAACATGATCACGATCAGCAGCGCCAGTTCCCACCAGAAGTCGAGCTGATGATCGAGCAGGCCCAGGCTCGCTCCCATCGACGCGACGAATGCGACGGTGATCGCGAGGGCGATGAGCAGCATCATTCCCGGTGCACGTGAACGGATTTCACTCACCGCGCCGGTGAGGAACGGGGAACCGCCCCAGGCATACATCACGGTGCCCAGCACCGGGGAGACCCAGGCGATCCACGCTGCGTCGGGCAGCGAGTATCCGAGGAGCATCGCGAACATGTTCGAGGCAACGATCACCGGAACGGCGAGGACCAGCATGACCCAGAACAGGCGACGGAACATGCCGACGTGATCGCCGTGACCGGCATGGCCACCGTGCCCGGTATGGCCTTCGTGTTCAGTCTGCTCGCCGTGTCCGGTGTGGGCTGCGCTGTGTCCAGACGGGTCGTGGCCCGACTGTGTGCCCGCTGTCTCGGCCACGCCGACATCGGCATGTGTGTGGTTGTTCATCGCGGTAAATCCTTCTCTCCGCCGAGTTCAGCGGCTACGCGGTGCGTGAATCTGCGGGTTGCGGTTCGGCTGTGTAGCCGGCATCGCGAACGGCAGCGACGACCTGGGCGTGGTCGGGCTCGTCGGCGCTCGTCACCGTCAGCGTCCCCGCCGACGCCGATGCTTCGACCGTGTCGACCCCGGCCACAGCACCGACTTCTTCCCGGACCGACGCCTCGCAGTGTCCGCAGGTCATGCCGGTGACTCGGTAATTCGTGGTGATCATGAGGTACTCCTTCATCCTGAATAATACCCCCAGGGGGTACCTAGCGACGACTCGGACCATACCCCCTCCCCGTATTGCTTGGAAGGGGGACAGCATTCAACGATCTGACGGCGAGGGCTATCGCGGATCTCGACGATCGCGACTGGGACGTTCCGATGCTCGCGGACGTATTGGAGTCAGTGGACCGGCCTACCGGCGGCGCTTGATCGACCCCCATCGGCTGGCTCACTGCGAGCGTGGTCGATTGTTTGCAGGGCGGTGAGGACGATTGCACCGCCTGCTCGGCGATTTCGGCGGGTAGTGGTGGTCCACCGACGGTTCTATCCGTATGACGGCGAGTATGACAATTGGGCACTGACAGAGCTGTTCTGTTGCAACAGTTTCGGGTCGCGCCGTACTTCGTCCTGGCTTCAGAGATAGAGCAGGTGTGGTGGTGCGGTGCCGTCGAAGCGCTCGAGGACGCCGTTGGGCTCAGAGCGTGTGACTTAGATCCACAGAATCCTGCAAAAATTGAGGCAGGAGTGCTCGACTCTCGCTGCCGCAGTGGCACTGTGGCCCGTTGGTGTGGAAGAAAGGTACGCGGCCTCTCCCCCGCTGACTGCTGAAGGGCGGCGAGGTGTCGGTAGAGGGTGACTCTGCCGACACCGAGGACTGATGCGATCCCGGTTTTGGTGCAGTCAGACCACGGTCAGATAGATCAGTGCAATGTTGAGTGCGACGACGATTCCCGCGATGAGCCATGCCGCGTATGCCGTGATCCGGTGATTGACATCGCCGCCCATCAGGATGCGGTCCGAGGTGAACCGCACCAAGGGAATCAACGCGAATGGGATACCGAACGACAGCACGACCTGCGAGACGACCAGTGCCCGACTGGGGTCGACTCCTGCTGCCAGAATTGCCAGTGCGGGAACAAGTGTCACCAGTCGTCGCACCAGAATCGGAATGCGCTTACGTAGTAGCCCGTCCATGATCATCGCCCCCGCGTACGCCCCGACCGATGTCGATGCAAGGCCCGAGGCCAGCAGGCCCACCGCGAACAGCAGTGCTACCACCGGCCCCAGAGTGTCACCCACTGCTGCGTGAGCTCCGTCGATGGAATCGACGCCCTCGCGGCCCCCCAGCGTCGAGGCCGCCAACAGCAGCATCGACATGTTCACTGCCCCGGCCAGCAGCATCGCCAACCCGACATCGATCCGGGTGATCCGCAACAACCGCTGACGGACGGGCCCTGCCTCGGGGTGTCCGTGCCTGTCACGTGCTAGACCGGAGTGCAGGTACACCGCGTGCGGCATGATCGTCGCACCGAGCATCGCGGCGGCGATCAACACACTTTCCGCGCCGTCGAACCGCGGAATGAGACCGGCGGCGGCCTCGGTGAACGATGGCGGTTCCACGACGACGCTGGCAAGAAATCCGACGGCGATGACACCGAGTAGCCCGAGAATCACGAACTCGAAGGGCCGTTGGCCCCGGCGATCCTGGACCATCAGCAAGATCATCGATACGGCCCCGGTGATGAGGCCGCCGATCAGGAGCGGCAGGTCGAAGAGCAGGTAGAGGGCGATCGCACCGCCGACGATTTCGGCGAGGTCGGTCGCCATGGCGACCACCTCTGCTTGCCCCCAATATGCCAGTCGCACAGTCCTGCTCGACTTCTCGCGGACTACTTCGGGCAGTGTCATTCCGGTGACGATGCCGAGTTTGGCGGAGAGGAACTGGACGAGACCGGCCATCACGTTCGCGGCAACGATCACCCAGACCAGCAGGTATCCGAACTGCGCACCGGCGCTGACGTTGGAGGCGACGTTGCCGGGGTCGACGTAGGCGATCGCTGCGACGAAAGCGGGTCCGAGCAGAACGAGGCCCGACCGAAACCTCGAGGGCGGCCGAGACGATCGGCGCTGCAGCACAGACATGACCACACCCTCCGGCACCAACAGTATGTCAGGACCCTGAAAATATAGTTCGGCTACCCGAACAATGCAATGCGGCGGGGTGGTTTGGCGACATCTCGATCAGATGGGCAGGACCACTGCACTGACGAATTCGTTGCGGATCCAGGCGATGAACAACCCCCACACTCCGGTCAGCAGCGCGATGCCGACGGCGATCATGATGACACCGCCCGCGATCTTGATCTTCTGTGAGTTCCTTCGAAGCCACCCCACACCTCGCATCGCCGAACTCGAGCCGAACGCGAGGACGACGAACGGTAGGCCGAGTCCCATGCAGTACGCGACGATGAGAGTGACCCCGCGGGCTGCGGTTGCACCTTCGGTTCCTGCCGCGACAGACAGAACGCCGGCGAGGGTGGGGCCCAGACACGGTGTCCAGCCGAGCGCGAACACACCGCCGAGCAGCGGCGCTCCGGCGAGGGACGAGATCTGCTGAGGTGCGTATCGGGTGTCGCGTTGCAGAACGGGTATCAATCCGATGAACGCTGCACCCATGATGATCGTGATGACGCCGCCGACTCGTTGAAGTACTTGCTCGTTGATGCGCAAGGTGCCGATGACTCCGAAGATCGAGGCTGTGGCGAGGACGAAGACGATCGTGAATCCGGCGACGAACAACGACGCTGCGCCGGCCACACGCCAGCGATTCGCCAGCTCCGGCGACGACGTGTCGGTGGTCGAGGTGCCGGTGGTCGAGGTGCGGGGCGATCGGGTATCGGCTGATTGGGCGTCGGCACCGGCGATTCCTGCCAGGTAGGACAGGTATCCCGGCACCAGCGGCACCACGCACGGGGAGGCGAACGAGACCAGCCCGGCGAGCATGCATGCCGCGATCGCGAGCAGTAGGGGCCCGCTCGATGCCGCGTTCTGGAAGGCCGACCCGATGTCTTGGGCGAGAAGAGTCGTCATTCCGCGGCTATCCGTTCGACGACGGGAAGGAGGTCGTCGGTGAGCAGGGCGCGCATGAAGACCGCGGCCACGCGGTGTGAACGGTCGAGTACCAGCGTCGAGGGGATCACGCTGGTCGGGTAGTTTCCGCCGAGGGCGATCAGGGTCCGCATCGAGGGGTCGTAGATCGAGGGGTAGGAGACGTCGTTGTCGACGACGAAGTCCTGCGCTTTGTCCTTCTGTGGATCTCTGACGTTGAGGCCGAGGAATTGCACGCCACGCTCGCGGGTGGTCTCGTAGACCTCTTCGAGGTCGTCGGCTTCGCCGCGGCAGGGGCCGCACCACTGGCCCCAGAGATTGATCACGACGACCTTGCCGTCGTAGTCCGACAGAGCGGTCGTCTTGCCTTCCTCCATCAGATCGGGGCCGGCGAGTTCGCCTATGGTTCCGCGTGTTTCGGGGGGATCGTAGACGATGTCGGTTCGACCGCCGGGGGCGACGAAGTCGAAGCTGCCTCCCGGGGGCGCAGCCTGTGCGCCGTCGGAGCATCCGGAGATCAGTAGTACGAGGGCAAGAATCGATCCAATTGCCGCGGTGGGCGTGCTGCCCTGACGGCGCGCACCGACCCACACTGGTGGGAAGCGTGTCATGAGGTGAAATCCTTTACTGCAGTGCGGATCTGGTCTGCCGTCTCGAACACCGTCGGGTCGGTGACGCGCTCGACCGTTCCGTCCGGGCGGAGGAGAAAGCTCAGGGGAAGGACCGGCGGTGCCGAGAGCGCGTCCAGGACGCTGCCGCCGTCGATGTAGTTCGGATAGCGGACGCCCAGTTGCGTGAGCAGCGCGGCCGCGTCCGCGGGCCGGTCCTCGACGTCGATTCCGATGACTGGGATCGCGTCGGGTTCTGCGGTGTAGGCATCGAGTACGGGCATCTCGGTGCGGCACGGGCCGCACCAGGATGCCCACAGGTTGATCAGCGTCACCTCGCTTCCGAGAACGTCGGCGAGATCGACATCGTCGGCGCTGCCGATGCAGCGCGCTATCACTCCTGCCAGCGGACCGCCTTCGCGCGGTACCGGCGGCGGACACAGCGGTAGCGCTGTTGCTCGTGCCGCGTCATCCGGCGGGCGGGACAGTGTGGGTTCGGGTCCGACCGGCGCGACATTGTTGGCGATGGCCTCGGACGGGCCGCCCTCGACGCCACCGGAGCGGGGCCACAGTGCAACGATCGATGCAACGACAACGACGAGCATGACGATCGACCAGCCGCGCGTCATCGCCGTGACCTTCTTTCTCGAGAGAGCGGCAGAGGGGCGAACGGTACGTCGCGGATCATAGGAGCGTGGACCAGTACGACCAGAAACGCTGCGCGATCAGGGCGATGAGGACGAGAAACCACACGGTCAGTGGAATCGAGTGATTGCGAATCAGCGAGTCAAGCCATGGCCGAAACCATTGCCCAAGAGCGGATTTCGACCTGGCGCGGTCGAGGTTGCGCAGCGTGACGTACCAGAAGATCGGTACGGTGACCGCCCACACCGCCATGCAGTACGGGCACAGGGCACCGATCTCGTACAGGCTCTGCGCGATCAGCCAGTGCACGAAGACTGCGGCAGCAGTGACACCGACCTGCAGTGCACCCCAGAACCACTGCGCGAACACCGCACCGGCGAGAAGGGCGGCACCCACTGCCGCCACGACGGCGAAGCCTGCGATCCCGAGAAGGGAATTGGGAAATCCGAACGCAGACGCCTGCGGGGTGTCCATCACCGATCCGCAGTTGAGTACCGGGTTGATGCTGCAGGTCGGGGCGTAGGCGGGATCGAGCGCCAGAGCGAACTTCTCTACTGTGAGCACGAACGCGGCGGTCAGGCCGATCAGGCCGCCCACCAGTAGCAGCCAGGGCAGGCCCCGGGCGAACGGTCCGCTGCGTCGGGTGAGAGCGGCTGCGGGGTCAGCCGAGTGCAGCGTCGAGGGCATCGGCGAGGTCTCCGTAGGTGGTGGGTTCGATCTTGGTGCCGTTGAGGAAGAACGTCGGGGTGCCCTGCACGCCGAGCGCGATCCCGTCCGCGACGTCGGCCTCGATGCGCGCGAGCGTCGCAGGGTCGGTGTAGGCGGCATCGAAGGCGCTCATGTCGAGCCCTTGCTCGACGGCGAAGCTGCGGAACAACTCGTCCTGCGGAACCTGCTGTTCGCCCCACTGCGCCTGCGTTTCGTACATGCGCTGATACATCGCCTCGAATCCGCCCTGCTGGGCCGCGGCCTCGACTGCGCGTGCGGCTCGTTCGGCATTGAAGTGGGAGGCGATCGGAAAGTAGCGGGCCACGAAGCTCACCCGGTCGCCGTACTCTTCACGCAATTGCTCGATCGCCGGGTAGGCCGATCGGCAGGCCTCGCACTCGAAGTCGAGGAACTCCACGAACGTGACCCGGCCGTCGGGCACCGAGTTCAACCGATGACTGTTCTCGCGCACCGCAATCGAGGCAGGGTCGGTCGCGGCCTGCTCGGCGGCGGCAGCATCCGGAGACCCCGATCGATCCACCACCAGAAATACAGCCAACGCGGCGGCGAACACGATCACCAGGGACAAGGAAATCTTCAACGCTCGGCTCATACAACTACCTTCTCGATTCGTTCGGACTGATCAATGGGCCCGATATGGGCGTTTCGACCCGCTATGACACTAACAATCGTGCGAACGTTGACTAATGGTCCTTCCCTAACGATCGCATGATTGTTAGATTGTGCCCATGGCCTTGGAACCTCTGGACTCGTGCGATCTGTTGTGTATGGACCTCCCTCACGCCGAGAGGGTGCGCGCTACTCTGCCCGCGCTCGGCGATATCGAACCGGTCGCCGACGCTGCCCGAGCATTCGGCGACCCCACCCGACTGACCATCGCGCTCGCGTTGAACGCCGGCGGGCAGATGTGTGGCTGCGACATCGCGTGGATCGTGGGACAGAGCCAGAAGCTGGTCTCCCACCATCTCCGCAAACTCAAAGCCGCGGACGCCGTCACATCGAACAGAGACGGAAAGTTGGTCATGTATGCGCTCACCGACCGCGGCACCCGACTGCTCGCGACACTGACCGAGGTACTGCCCACCACCTCGATCGTCGCTGAAGTCACCGGGGTCGATCATGGCTGACGCGTGCTGCGGACCTACCCCGGCAGCGCCGACCACCGAATCCACTGCTGACGGTGCGGGCACGGGAGGTCCAGCTCCAACCGATGCACTCCCGAGGTTGTGGCAGGTCCGCGAGCTGCAACTCGCCTCGGCCGCCGCGATCATCCTGGGCGCATCGTGGTTGCTCGGTCGAACGGGTGCCGATGCGGTTGCGACCGTCGGCGCTCTGATCGCTGCCGCGATCGCCGCCGTCACCTTCGTTCCCGCGACGGTGAGAAATCTGCGACACGGACGCATCGGTGTCGGCACGCTGATGACGATCGCGCTGCTCGGTGCCATCGCATTGGGCCAGATCCCCGAGGCCGCGATGCTCGGTATCTTGTTCTCCGTCGCCGAGGGGCTCGAGGAATACGCGGTCACCAAGACCCGCCGCGGACTGCGCGCACTCCTGTCCTTGGTGCCGCCGACGGTATCTGTCCTGCGCGGTGGAACCGAGCAGGCCCTGTCCCCCGACGATGTCGTGATCGGGGACATCATGGTGCTGCGGCCGGGTGAGCGAGCTGCCACGGACGGCACCATCGCTCGCGGTTCGACGAATCTGGACGTGTCTGCGATCACCGGCGAGTCCGTGCCCATCGAAGCCGGTGTCGGTGACGAGGTGCATGCCGGTGCCATCAACGGCGGCGGGGCCATCGAGGTCACCGTCACCGCGCCGGCATCGGAGAGTTCGCTTGCTCGCATCGTCCGCATCGTCGAACAGGCCCAGGACCGCAAAGGGGCCGGCCAACGGCTGGCGGACCGTATCGCACGTCCGCTCGTGCCCTCGATCATGATTCTCGCCGTACTCGTCGCCGGCGTCGGTGCGGTGCTCGGTGACCCCATGTTGTGGCTCGAACGCGCACTGGTGGTCCTGGTCGCGGCATCACCGTGCGCGTTGGCCATCTCGGTGCCGCTGTCGGTGGTGGCGGCGATCGGGGCTGCGAGTCGCAACGGGGCATTGATCAAAGGCGGTGCAGCAGTGGAAGAGCTGGGCCGCATTCGCGTCGTCGCCTTGGACAAGACCGGCACCCTCACCGCAGGACGACCGGAGGTCGTCGACGTCGTCACCGCTGCGGGAATCAGCCGCGACGCCGCGCTGGCCGTTGCTGCTGCGCTCGAAGCGCGCAGCGAGCATCCACTCGCCCGCGCCGTACTGGCCTCCGTATCGACCGTCGCGGCCGCCGATGATGTCACTGCCATCGCCGGGCACGGCCTGACCGGCACCCTCGACGGTGCCGCGATCAGGCTCGGGAAACCGAGCTGGTTCGACACACACCCCAGCTCCGAGGTGTTCCGCGCCGACGTCGCTCGTCTGCAGAGCGGCGGTGCCACAGTCGTTCTCGTCGAACGCGCCGGAGTTCTGATCGCTGCGATCGCCGTCCGCGACGAACTGCGGCCCGAGGCCGCCGAGGCTGTCCGCCAACTCACCGCGCTCGGTATCGACACTGCGATGCTCACCGGCGACAATGCGCTCACTGCGCAGGCTCTGGCGACCCAGGCGGGCATCACCGCCGTCCACGCCGAACTACTGCCCGAGGACAAAGCGGCCCTGCTGACCGACATCGCGGCCGGACGCAAGATTGCCATGGTCGGCGACGGCATCAACGACGCTCCCGCCTTGGCGACCGCAGATGTCGGTATCGCCATGGGCGCCATGGGAACCGACGTTGCCATCGAGACCGCCGATGTTGCCCTCATGGGGGAAGACCTCCGGCATCTACCGCAGGTGCTGGCCCACGCTCGACGCGCCCGGCGCATCATGATCGAGAACATCGCCTTGTCGATCGCCATCATCGGCGTGCTCGTCCCACTGGCTGCCACCGGTGTCCTCGGTTTGGCGACTGTGGTGCTCGTCCACGAACTCGCCGAAGTCCTGGTCATAGCCAATGCGATTCGCGCTGCCCGCACCACACCGTTGGACGGGTTCGTGCCCCCGCCCGCGGCGTCCGGTGCCCTCAACGTCACGATCGCACCCGCAGCGGCCTTCGAGGATGCCTGCTGCGCTCCGGCTCCGACGCCGAGGAACACCGCACCTCTCGCATCTGGGAACCTACTGGCCTCCACCACCGCAACGTCACCGTCGGCGATCGGAGCAGACGATGGCAGCTCCGTGTGCTCGGATGGATGTACCTGCTGCACATCGACCCCCGCGTACGGCGAACTCTTCCGCGGACAGAGGTAGAGACCTGCGGGCGGTGATCGGACTGCACGCAGGCTCTACGGGATCGACATGACCGCAGCAGCACGGGCATCGACAACAGAGGTGCGCTGGTACCACCTCGAACGAGCACACATCCTCTCGCAGCCCTGTTGACGGTTGCATGCTCGCAACCACGCCGCGATGTTGAAAGCTGCGGCGGTAGAACATGATCGGCGCGAATCCTGGGGCCAGTTGATTCGGATCGTGGTCGCTGCTCCAGGATCGTGGTCGGGGCGATACCCGGCCGGTAACACCGGCCGGGTCGAGGCGGGACTGATGTCGCCGATGCCCATTCCGCAGGACCTTGCGGACGCGCTGGAGGGCACGTAGCGGGAGTCATCAGTTCAGGCCTGCGTAGGAGTGCAGGCCGGAGACGACCATGTTGATGATGAACAGGTTGAACAGCATCGCTACGAATCCGGCGATGTTGATCCATGCTGCGCGGGTGTTGCGCCATCCGCTGGTGGCGCGGGCGTGTAGGTAGGAGGCGTAGACGATCCAGGTGATGAAGGAGACCGTTTCTTTCGGGTCCCAGCCCCAGAATCGGCCCCATGCGGCTTCGGCCCAAATGGCACCGAGGATGACGCCGACGCCGAAGAGTGGAAATGCGAAGATCGTGGTCTTGTACGCCACGATGTCCAGTGTCTGCGCGGAGGGCAGACGGGCGACGATTCGGCTCATTCTGCTCCCCGAGGCCTCGGGATGCTTCATGCGGATCAGGAACAGCGCGCTTGCAACCCCGGAGATCAAGAACACCCCGCTGCCGAGCGAGACGATGGAGACGTGCACCGGCAGCCAGTACGACTGCAGTGCCGGTACCACCGGTGCTGCGTTGGCGTACAGCACGGTGCCGGCGACGAACAGGAGGATCAATGTCGGTACCAGGACGAACAACCACAGGGTGCGCAGTTGCTTGGAGCGCAGCACCACCAGTGCAGCCAGTACACCGGCCGCGCAGGTGACCGAGACGAATTCGTACATGTTGCCCCACGGCGGCCTGCTGGCGGCGATCCCGCGAAGAACGATCGACCCGACATGCAACGTCAGCGCCACCATCACCAGCCCGAGGCCTGTGCGCCCCAGGCGTTCGGACGGAACCCGCCGGGGTGCGTCGGGAATGCGACCGGGTGTCGTCGACGTCGCGGCGATTATTCGCGTGCGCAGTCGCTCCGTGTTGTGCAGTGTCGCCGCACGGGTCGTCGCGAGCTGGCCGAGGAACGCCATCGCGGCGAGGAGATAGACCACGAACGCGGTCTCGAAGCTGATGTCGCTCCAGCGGGCGAGGGTGTCGTCGATCGGCATGGCGCTACACCGTTTCTCTGTCGTGGGTCTCGGAGTCGCTCGAAGTTGCCTGCGGCCAGATCTGTGACCGGAGGGTCTCGAATTCGGGTCCCCAGCCGGCGTGATCGGTGCGAGCCAGTCCGCCCATGTCCACGCCCGCGCGGCCGTGTTCGGCAGGGTGGATCCGAAACCAGACACGACGGCGGGTGATCACCAGGGAGATCAGTAGTCCGGTCATCATCGTGACCGCGAACACGAGCACCCACCGCTGCGCGGGGTCGTATCCGACCTGGAGGTTCGCGAATTCCTTGGCCCCGTCGAACCGGACGACGGTGCCGTCGGTGAGGGTTGTCGATTCTCCGGGCCGCAGGTTGACTCGGTCCTGCTTGACCAGCCGTCCCTGGTTGATCATCTCCTGGTCCAGGGAGAAGATCGACTGCGGGATGCCGGTGTCGAGACCGGTGTCGCCTTTGTAGATGTCCACTGCCACAGCGGGATCGACCAGTTCCGGGAAGCGGGAGGAGAGCAGGTTTCCGTTGAATTGCGCGGTGGGCGCGAAGAGTCCTTCGATGGCGATCTGCCCTCGGCGGCGTTCGTCGGCGGTGGCGTAGGTCCCCCCGGGTGGGTCGAATCGCAGCGCGCCGCTGCTGAGGAACGTGGTGGCGTCGTCGGGGCGGAACTGCAGGGCTTCGGTGCGGGTCTGGCCGTCGGGGAAGGTGACGGTGAATTCGGGGGCGTAGCCGTGTCCGGTGAGGTAGATGCGTTCGTCGCCGAGCCGGAGGGGTTCGTTGACTTTGAGTTGATAGTCGCGCCAGGTGTCGGCGGCGATGTCGTCGGCGCTCTGGTAGGAGATGTTCGAGGTGAACATCTCGGCCTGACCGTTCTCGAGGTAGTCGGCGGTGAAGTCCTTGACCCGGATACAGAACGGCTCGAGGCCGGTGCCGTCGGTGCTGTTGCCGGCGCGGAAGGAGTCGTAGACGGCGGGAGAGGTGTTGCAGAAACCGGGTCCGTTGTCGGCGATGACGATGACCGAGCCTTCGTAGCCGAACAGTTTGCCGATGGCGATAGCGGCGAGCAGGCCGATCAGCGAGAAGTGGAAGAGCAGGTTTCCGGCCTCGCGGGTGTAGCCCTTCTCGGCCGAGAGGGTCAGTGCCCCATCGGGCTCGGGCCGCACGACGGTACGCCACCCTTTCAAGTGCGGCGCGATGTCGGCGATCACCTTCTCGGGGTCGCCGGCGAGGGTGCCCGAATGATGCAACGGTAGTCGAGTGAGATTTCGGGGTACTCGAACAGGTTGTGCGCGAAGAGCTTTGCCGTGCTCGATCAACCGGGGAGTCAGACAGCCGATCAGCGACACGAACAACAGGACGTAGATCGCGGTGAACCAGGAACTCGCGAACACGTCGAACATTTCCAGCGTGTCCATCACCGGCCCGAGAACCGGACGCGCGGCAATGAAGGAATCGACGGCCTGGGTGTTGAGATTGCGCTGCGGCAGCAAAGCGCCGGGGACAGCTGCGGCGGCGAGGAGGAACAGCAGCACCAGCGCTGTGCGCATCGACGTCAGTTGTCGCCACCGGTTGCGCAGCATCGCCACTGTTCCGCGCACCAGTCCCGGCGAGCGCACACTGGGGTGTTCGTCGATTGTCATCTCCTCGCACTCTTCACTGGCCCGCCCATCGAATACTACGCACCATAGTAGTTGGCGGGTACGGTGCAGATCTGCGCGACCGACGAGTTATCGAAATGCCAAGTGCAGCAATGGTACCGGTGGTGACAGCCCATTCCGAAGCGCTGCCGACGATGGTCGCCGGGGTGAGGGTGGTGCTCAGTGCCACCTCGGCGACGACAGCTGCGGGAGTGAAGAGCTCCGTGCGCTCGACGACCTCCCCGCGCGCGCCGATGACGGCGCTCACGCCACTGGTGGCGGAGACGACGACGCTGCGCCCGTGTTCGACCGCACGTACCCGCGACATGGCGAGTTGTTGATAGGTCATGTTCGTCCGACCAAAGGTGGCGTTGTTGGTCGGCACTGCGATCAGCTCGGCGCCGGCGCGAACGGAGTCGGTGAGCAATGCGTCGAAGGCGACCTCGTAGCAGGTGGCCACCGCGACGGGCACTCCGGCGAGGTCGAGGACACCGTTGCCCTGTCCCGGGGTGAAGTTTCCTGCCTGCGCGGCATACGGGGACAGGGCGGTGACGATCGTGCGCATCGGCAGGTACTCCCCGAACGGCACCAGCTGACGTTTGTCGTGCATCTGCCCGGGCCCGGTGACGGGATCCCACACGATCGAGGTGTTTGTGGTGGTGCCGTCGTCTCGTCGCAGTACCGCGCCGACCAGAACGGGGACTCCGACGGCGCGGGCTGCGGCGTCGATACGTGCAGCGGCATCGGGGTTGCGCAGTGGATCGATGTCGGAGGAGTTCTCCGGCCAGATGACCAGATCAGGTGCGCTCACGCGGCCGGAGTCGATGTCGGCGGCGAGCTCGATGGTGCGCTGAACGTGGTTGTCGAGAACCGCGCGTCGTTGGGCGTTGAAGTCGAGACCGAGACGCGGGACGTTGCCCTGCACGAAGGCGACGGTGACCGTGTTCTGCGGCGGTGGAGCGAACAGTGGAGCCACCACCGTGAGCGCCCCCACAGCAGTGGCCGCACCGACGAACGACGCTGCTGCAGTTCTGCGGGTGATGCGATCGGAGGCAACAGCACCGGCCAGGGCGGACCCGATCAGCACCACGACGAACGACAACCCCGGCGCGCCGATCACCGCAGCCAGAGGCAGCAGCGGCCCGTCGGATTGGCCGAATGCGATGCGGCCCCAAGGGAAGCCGCCGAACGGGATCCGAGATCGTGCCGCTTCCATCGCCACCCATGCACTCGCCACCCAGACCGGCCCCCACGCCAGTCGGGACATCCGATCCGCTACTGCGCCGAACAGCGCCACGAAGAGGGCTTGGACGACGGCCAGGGCCAGCCACGGCACCGATCCGACGTACTCCCCCACCCACGGCAGCAGAGGCACGAAGAACGCCGAGCCGGCGACGAAGCCGTAGCCGGCCCCCGCACGCGCCCCTCGCCCGCGGACCGCCAACAGCAGCATTGCAAGTGCTACCGGAGCGAGAAACCACAGATCGACGGGAGGGAACGTGGCGTACATCGCCAGCCCCGAAGTTGCCGCTGCGGTCAGACGTGCCCAGGTTCGGGGCCCTTCACCTCGACTTGTCCGATACAGCCGCCAC
>NZ_NPFY01000024.1 GCF_002259415.1 Rhodococcus sp. 14-2470-1b | reverse complement strand
GCACCCACACCCACCAACCGGTGGACGGCTGCGAGATCGACTGAAATCAATCACACCGTGGCTCTAGAACGCGGTGGTCCGACTATCGGGGACCTGCCAGAACAACTCCTGCCCTGCAGTCGATAGTTGGTAAAGCGGACTCGCAGCTAAACCTGCAACTACCGATGTAGTTAGTTCGGACATGGTCACACCTTCTCTCGAAAATCGGTCCCACCGCACTCGAAGACAACGGCAACACGGGTATGCGAGTCACGAATAGCCGGTGTCGAGGCATCCACATGCTCGACTTGGCCTAGTCCGGCCGTCGACTTCATTGCCCGACTCCGCTGCTCGGAACGGCTGCGACGAAGTACTCGGCGCAATGTCCGAGGCCGTTCCGCCAGAACTCGAGGGGGGTGTTCACCCATAACCGACAGACACAGACGATGATGTCTGCGTGACCCTGTGGATTGTTGCTGCCGGTGTCGAGCTCGCCGTCATTGTTGCGCTCGGCGTTCTGCTGATCGTGTCGCAGAAGAAGCTGAAGACCACCCGAGCTGCTCTGGACCGAGCCCTCGACACCTCGTCCAAGCGTCGTAAACGTCGTGGCCTGGTGCCGTTCGCGATCCGGACGACGTTCAACACCGCCGACTCGCTGATCAACAAGGGCTTCGGCGCGACGGTGCGTAACTCCGTCGAAGACCTCGCGGGCTGGGCGAAGGTCGAGCGTCCCGATCTCGCGCGGATCGCGGCCGACGGCGACGTGGTGGTCGTGTTCTCCGACATCGAAGGCTCCACGGCGCGCAACGAGGAACTGGGCGATCGCGGTTGGGTGAAGCTGCTTGAACGCCACAACCGGCTGATCACCAAGCAGGTGGAAGGCCACGGCGGCCACGTCATCAAGAACCAGGGCGACGGCTACATGATCGCGTTCACCGATGCAGGCCAAGCGGTGCGATGTGGAATCGCGGTCCAGGAGGCTCTGCAGGAGAACCCGGACAAGTGGGATCAGATCCGAGTCCGCATGGGCATCCACGTCGGCAGTTCGGTGCGCCGCGGCGACGACCTGTTCGGGCTCAACGTCGCGATGGCCGCACGCGTCGCAGGCCAAGCCGACGGCGGAGAAATCCTGATCAGCGAATCGGTACGCGAGAAGATCGGTCGTGCGTACGACATAGTCCTCGCCGAACCACGCGAGGTGCAGCTGAAGGGCATGAAAGGAACCCACCAGCTGTACCCGGTGGAAGTTCCCGCACTTCCGGCGCCGACGACCGTGCGGGAACTCGGCTGACCGTCAGGGCACCGACACCACACCGATACCCGGAATGAGGGTGTCCACCCGCGGCGGCCCCCAGTACTCGCGCGAATGAGTCACGACGATGGCAACCGGCCCTGCACCCGTCTTCGCCACCACCTCCGTCGGCAAACCCTCTCCGGTGAGCTCGAGCGGAACGTTGCCGTTCGGAATCGCCGGATCGTACGGCGGCCTCTCGTAACCCGACAGCTCCCAGTGCCGCAGACCCTCGGAACCCGTTGCACCAGTGGCTAGATTGCGCCAATGCACCGTCAAGAATCGATAGGGATACTGGGGATCCCACGCAGCGACGTTCGCAGCGGAAATAGTCACGACACCGGGCTCTGCTCCGACGGTGGTCTTCATCGGAATGGTCTGGAACAACCCACCCGGCACAGCACCCGGAGCGATCTGAAAGCCGGTGACCACCGGAACCGGCGTGGTGCTGGTCTGCGGCGCCGCGGCAGCCGTGCCCGCACCCAGGACCAGCGAACCGAACAACGCCGTCGTAACCACGGCTCTTCGCAACACTTTTCGCATAACCTCTCCCCTTTCGTGAGTGAAATGTAGGCCAGGGCCTACATTTCACTCACGACACCTTCGCAAAACGGGCGGCAACACGTCTACCCATACACCGATTCGTGACGGGGTTGTGACACCGTCGCTTCGCGCTGTCCTTGCAGGAGGCACGAGCGTCCTGACTGAAGAGGGAAATCCTAGGTGGGTGGAAATCCATAGCGAGCCATGGATTTCCACCCACGAAGGGCATCACCGATCTGCCGAAACCCGTCCGTCGACCAGTTCGAGCAGCTCGGTCGCAGCGGCGGCCGAGGAGTTGGGGTTCTGCCCGGTGATCAAGATTCCGTCGCGAACGACGTACGACTCCCAGTCGGCGCCCTTGCTGTAGGCAGCGCCGAGCCTGACGAGCTCGTCCTCGACGAGGAAAGGGACAATATCGGTCAGCCCGACGCCGTCTTCTTCGGTGTTGGTGAATCCAGTGACTGTCCGACCCTTGACCAGCGCGCTACCGTCGGATCCTGTGACATGCCGCAGTACACCCGGCGCGTGGCAGACCAACGCGACCGGGATGTCGTTTCGCAGGGCGGTTTCGATCAGCGAGATCGAGTCACGATCCTCAGCGAGGTCCCACAGCGGTCCGTGCCCGCCCGGGTAGAAGACTGCGTCGAAGTCGGTGACGTCGACGGAGTTGAGCAGGACCGTCTCGGCAAGCTGAGCACCGGCGGCCTCGTCGGCTTCGAATCGGTGTGTGTCGTCGGTCTGGAAATCCGGTTCGTTGCTCTTGGGATCGAGCGGCGGCTGACCGCCCGCCGGTGATGCCAGCGTGATGTCCGCGCCCGAGTCCTTGAATCGGTAGTACGGCGCGGCAAGTTCTTCGAGCCAGAACCCGGTCTTGCGGCCAGTACTCCCCAGGGTGTCGTGCGAGGTCAAAACCATCAGAACCTTCATGTTCTCCACCTTCGTTCTTGTAGTAGACCGGTCGTCTACTAACGGATACAGGTATGCACGGTAGGCGCACCGCAGCTCAGATACCCAGAATGCTTCTCGTCAGCACCAGCGCACCGTCCATCGACTCGGTAGTGCGACTCAGCTTGGCCGTGACGCTCGCGCCGAGCCACAGATCGTACAGAGACGCCGCCACGAGGCGCGGGTCTCCCCCGAACGAGACCGAGCCCTCCGCCACGCCTGCGCGGATGGCACGTTCGATCCTCTCGGTGATTGCCGCGATGCCGTCCCTCAGCGCGATGCGCATGGACTCCGACAAGTCCGCCACCTCCGCACCCAGCTTGACCGCCAGACATTTTCCCTGGCAGTCGAAACTGCTCTGCGATTCGATCCACGACTCGAAGTAGTCCTCGATCCGCTGTGCCCACGTCCGATCTTTACGGCTCAGGATTGCGTCGAAGTCCGCCAAGTAGTCCGCGAAGTACGACTTCAGCATCGCCTCACCCAGCGCATCCTTCGATGCGAAGTGGTAGTAGAACGAACCCTTGGGAGCGTGCACCGCCGTCAATATCTGACTCAAACCAACTGCTGTGTAACCTTTTCGAGCCATCAGATCCCGAGAGCACGCAATGATTGCCTCACGCGTATCGGTTGTTTCGATCTCTGGCATGACCCTTACCGTACACGCGAGTAGACCGGTCGTCTACTAGACGTCGCGGATTCGATGGCTGCTACGTACGATCGGACAGCCAGACAGCGTGAGTGCGGAAGACAGGGTTACCGCTCGAACGGGCTGTTCATGGCGAAACCCGTTGTGAGTGGAAATGTAGGCCCTGGCCTACATTTCCACTCACGTTAGGTCAGGCGATGAAGCCGGCCAGAGCCTCGTTGAGCGTCTTGCTCGGACGCATGACGGCGGCGGTGGCTTCCTGGTCGGGGAAGTAGTATCCGCCGATGTCGACGGCCTGCCCCTGTACCTCGTTCAGTTCCTTGACGATCTGCTCTTCGTTCTCCGCCAATGCCTTTGCCAGTGGCTCGAAGTGCTTCGCCAGATCCGCATCCTCGGTCTGAGCAGCGAGCTCCTCCGCCCAGTACAGAGCGAGGTAGAACTGGCTTCCGCGGTTGTCGAGTTCGCCGGTCGAGCGCGACGGGCCCTTGCTGTTCTCGAGCAGCTTTCCGGTGGCCGCATCGAGTGCCTTGCCGAGAACCGTTGCCTTGCCGCCGGTCTTGGTGCCGAGGTCTTCGAGGCTGACCGCGAGAGCGAGGTACTCACCCAGCGAGTCCCACCGGAGGTGGTTCTCCTCGATGAGCTGCTTGACGTGCTTCGGAGCCGAGCCGCCTGCACCGGTCTCGTACAGTCCGCCGCCTGCCATCAGGGGAACGATGGAGAGCATCTTGGCGGACGTGCCGAGCTCGAGGATCGGGAACAGGTCGGTCAGGTAGTCGCGGAGGATGTTGCCCGTCGCGGAGATGGTGTCCAGCCCGCGGATGAGGCGCTCCATCGTGTAGCGAATGGCGCGGACCTGCGACATGATCTGAATGTCGAGGCCTTCGGTGTCGTGATCCTTCAGGTACTTGCGCACCTTGCCGATCAGCTCGTTCTCGTGCGGGCGGTACGGGTCCAGCCAGAAGACGACCGGCATGCCGGACTCACGGGTACGGCGCACGGCCAGAGCAACCCAGTCGCGGATCGGCGCATCCTTGACGATGCACAGACGCCAGATGTCACCCTCTTCGACGTCCTGAGTCAGCAGGACCTCACCCGTCGCCAGGTCGGTGATGTTCGCGACGCCGCCCTCGGGGACCTCGAACGTCTTGTCGTGCGAGCCGTACTCCTCGGCCTTCTGCGCCATCAGACCGACGTTGGGAACGGTGCCCATCGTGGTGGGGTCGAACGCCCCGTTGGTCTTGCAGAAGTTGATCATCTCCTGGTAGATCCGGAAGAACGTCGACTCGGGGCTGACTGCCTTGGTGTCCTTCGGCCGTCCGTCCGCGCCCCACATCTTGCCGCCGCTGCGAATCATCGCGGGCATCGATGCGTCGACGATCACGTCGCTGGGCGAATGGAAGTTGGAGATGCCGCGCGCCGAGTCGACCATGGCCAGCTCGGGGCGCTTCTCGTGACACTTGTGCAGATCGTCGATGATCTCTTCACGCTGCGCGCTGGGGAGGGACTCGATCTTGCTGTAGAGATCCGAGAGACCGTTGTTGACGTTGACGCCGAGCTCCTCGAACAGCTCGCCGTGCTTGGCGAACGCGTCCTTGTAGAAGACCTTGACGGCGTGTCCGAAGACGATGGGGTGCGACACCCGCATCATCGTGGCCTTGACGTGCAGGGAGAACATGATGCCCGTCTTGTAGGCGTCCTCCATCTGCTCTTCGTAGAACTCGATGAGCGCCTTCTTGCTCATGAACATGCTGTCGATGACGTCGCCGTCGGTCAGCGACACCTTCTCCTTGAGGACGACGGTCTTGCCGCTCTCGGTCAGCAGCTCCATCTTCACCTCGCGGTCGCCGTCGACCGTCATCGACTTCTCGCCGTGGTAGAAGTCGCCGTGACGCATGTGTGCGACGTGCGTACGCGACGCAGGCGACCATTCGCCCATGCTGTGCGGGTGCTTGCGGGCGTATTCCTTCACGGCCTTCGGTGCGCGGCGATCCGAGTTGCCTTCACGCAGAACAGGGTTCACTGCACTGCCGAGGCACTTGGTGTAGCGGTCGCGGATCTCGCGCTCTTCGTCGGTCTTCGGGTTGCCCGGGAAATCGGGGATGGCGTAGCCCTTGTCCTGCAGCTCCTTGATGGCTGCGAGCAACTGAGGGACCGAGGCGCTGATGTTCGGCAGCTTGATGATGTTGGTGTCGGGGTCCTGGGTGAGGCGCCCGAGCTCGGCCAGGTTGTCCGTGACGCGCTGGTCTTCGTTCAGATAATCGGGGAACTCGGCGAGGATGCGGCTGGCGACAGAGATGTCAGTGGATTCGACGTTGATCTCGGCCGCGCTGGCAAAAGCACGTATGACCGGCAGAAACGCGTGAGTCGCCAACATCGGCGCCTCGTCGGTCAGGGTGTAGATGATGGTCGGCTGTTTTGCTGTCATGTTCGCCTTTGCCTCTGTTTCAACGTCGTCTTTTGGATGCGTCCACCTCCAACTTTAAACTTGCCGACGCGAGTCCGTGCGGGGCAGTGTTGGGTACGGCTTAGTTACCCATCGGTAGCCCCGTCGGCGTCGCCGAGCAGGGATTGCTCGTCACCCCTCGGCAGTGCGAGAACGCAGTTTTCGGTACCCGGCCGCGGATTTTATGACCACAACTACGGTGGCGACGAAGACCGCCGCGAGCAATACCCAGAACGCAACGGTCACGTCCGGCGCCCACAACCACATCGCCGACAACGTCCCGCCCGCCAAGGCCGGAACACCGATCACGGCGCCGACGATCGCCGCCCCTCCCACCACGACAGCGGCGACGCCCCGAACGATCGCACCCACAGCAGCGCGCTCCCCCGTACCGCGCACGACCGACCAACCCGACGCCGCCAACAGAACGGTCGCGAGTCCGAGCAGGACCCCCAACACCGCCGGCGCCATGGACGACGGCAGATCCGACGCGGATCCGTCGAGCACCAGGGTCGTCACGTTTCTACCGACGGAAGCCACACGCTCGGCCTCGATCTCGCCATACCGGTTGGTGGCCAGCACGATTGCCCTGTCCTCCCCCGGCACCAATGCGACGTAGGTGTAGTAGCCGGGCACCGCACCCGAGTGCCACCACACGTCGTGGCCCTCGATGTCCTCGTTGTACAGACCGTCGCCGTACGCCGTGCCGTGCCCGGTGTCGGTCGCCACCGGATCACCCAGGTTGCCCAGTCGCCACGACGCGTACCGGCCGAGATCGTCGATCGTCCCGGCCAGATATCCATAGCCGAGGCCTGCCGAATCCACGCCCACGTCCACCGACCTGGAGGTCCCGAAGAACGGAACGTGGCCGTCCGGGACGGCCGCGGTGTACGCGTCGGGATCGGTGATGGTGCCCGACGCGCCCGCGGGATCGAGAACGTACCGTCGCACCGCGTCCGCATACTGCCCAGCGGTGACCTGCTCGACCACGGCCTGCACGAGCAGATAGTTGAGGCTCGAGTACCGGAACGTGCCGCGCGGGCCGATGCTGCTCGGTTGCTGCATCGAGTCGACGGCGTCGGACGCGGATTCCCGACGGGTCCAGTCGTCGGTGACGGAGACGTCGTGCGGTAGCCCACTGGTGTGACGTATCAGGTCGCCGACGGTGACCTGTGGGTCACCGAGCAGATGCTCGGCCTGCGGCAGGACGTCGACGACGACGGTGGCGTCCCGAAGAAGGCCGTCGGTCTCCAGACCTCGTACGGTGGCCGCTGCGAGCTGTTTCGACACCGAACCCCACACGAAGGGGGCGCCTGCCTCCGGTCCCGACGAGGCGTCGTCGACGAGTCCCTCGGAATCGACGATCTGCACGGCCATACTCGGTGCCCCGATGTCCGAGGCCCATCGCTCGACCTGTTGCTGCAGTGAGGGCGGCGGAGCCGCATCGGCGAGCATCGTCGAACCGGCGGCCACCAGGAGGAGCAGAACCACCAGGAACCCACGTCGAACAACCGTCACCGCACTCGCTCCCCACCCGAAGTCGTTTGCCCCTCGCATCTTGACGGTGCAGCAACCCCACCGCAACCCTGAGCCCACCCAGTGGACCCGCACCCGTCGGACCAGCAGTTATCATGACTCGGATAGTTCAAAACTTTTCCAGTTCAGGAGGCCTCATGATCGAGGATCCTGACTTCGACACGGAAGTGAACACGTCCTGGGCAGTGTTCGCTGCGCGCCTGGGCCGGTATCTCGACGGCATGCGCGCACCTCAGACCCTCACCCTTCTGTCGGACTCGGTCTGGCAGGTGAGCGGACTGTCGGTGGTTCTCGCCAAGGACCGTGACATCGTCGACGCGGTGGCGCACGTCCCCAGGTCGCTGCTCGACGCACGTACTGCGGAGGAGCGAACGACCCTCGCGTACGCCCGGTGGCGCGCCGGCCCGGCCCGGTCGCACCCGGACGGCACGGAGCTCAGGATCAGCGGCAACGGCACGCCCATTGCCCGCACGGTCATGACACTGTTCCGGGATTTCGGACGGATCAGCCACCCATCGTTCCTGGCGCTCGACGCCACCGGCGCTTCGCCGGGTTGGATCCTCGACGGAGGCCGAGCCCGAACGGACGATGATCTGACCTCGCGAGTGTTCGCCGTGCTGGGACCTGTGGCCGTGGACCGCCTCGTCCGCGGCGCGCACATCCGAGTACTCGACGACGAGTCCGTCGTCGAGTACTCGGCAACCTACAACGCTGACCCGCTCACGCCCGCGTCGACACTCCGGCTGGCAGAATCGTGGCCCGACATGGCATTTCGCGTCGGGACCGACGCGCTCACCGTGGTAGCGCGCGTCGATTGCTCTCCGTTGGTCGAGGAACACCTTGTCCGTAAGGCACGGATGTTCACTCGATTTCTCGACGAAGTAGGCCCACGCTTCACGAATCGAGTGTCAGGGAGCGCAAGCCGTCGACGCTGATGTCACGCACCACCGAAAGACTCGATCCCCAGCGCCGCGGCGGCCGTCGTCATTCAATCGAATGACCACGATTCTGGGGGGTACGGGACACGAAATCGCAGATCACTTGCATCGGTGCATGACTCGACCCCGAAATCGGAAATGCGGTGTCGGTTCGCGCAGCTACAGTGACGTGTGAATACCGAGTCGGGTTGTCGACTCACTGCACACAGCAAGGAGGTTCCATCATGCCCACGGAACCTGATTTCGACACCGAGATCGATATCGCATGGACCCAGTTCTCGCACCGACTGAGTACATACGTCGCAGCGATGTCCGACGGGGATTCGCTCGCGATCTGCACCGGCCGCGGGATCCCGAGCGAACGCGACGACCTGTCGATGATCTCTGTCAACGCATCTTCGACCGACTTGGTCGGCACCCTCGAAGGCACTCTTGCTCAATCGTTCTCGGACATGGATCGACGCACGTTGGCACATGCCGGGTGGTCGGTCGGAGCAGAAGATCCGGCGGGATTTCGAATCGTCGGGGGTGCGGAGGTGATCGCCGGTGCCGTTGTTGCCCTGCTACGCGATTGCCGCGGCATCGTGCACCCGACAGTTGTCGCTGCCAGCGCTGCGGGTGCTCCCCTGGCGGACGTTTTCGACTCCAGTTCTGCCGTGGAAAGCTGGGAAACCAGGAATGCCCACGATCGATTGGTCGAACAGGTCGACGCGGCACTGACCTCCATTCTGGGCTTCAGACCGATCAAGGACGACAATGGCGACGTTCCTTTCGGAGACAGGGGCATCGAGTCCTACCTCCGAGTCTGTACGTCCGAGCCTGTCGTGGAGCTCTCCACGACCTTCGCCGCACACCCCCTCTGTCACGACGGCGCAGCGGTCGCGGCAGAGTACGCGCAGGTAGCGCCCGACCTCAAGTTTCGTGTCGCGGAGGACTGCGTCATCGCGTCCGCTCGCGTCGATTGCTCTCCCCTGGTGGAAGAGCATCTCGGCCGTGCAATGGGATCCTTGCTCAGGTTCGTCGAGGATCATGGTGCCGAGATACTTCGACGCCTGTCCGAGACCTCGTCTGCGCTCCGGACACCTCCCGAGTTGCGGACCCTCGTCGAACTCGAATCAGGTGACGAACTGACACCGGAAGACGTTGCGCTCATCTGCCACAACGACCGAGACCGCATTCTCGAACTGCTGCAGTTCGCTTCTGCTCCGGACGCCGACATGAAGGACACCGTCCTGACGTCACTTCGCAACGCGCTGCGGTACGTAGTCCTGACTTTGCCACGCACGCAATCCGTCACCTGATCGCATGAGTCCGGCCCACCCGATCGATGGGCCGACCTCATACGCTTCGTTCACTCCCCACGCGCTCGGCGACGATCCTCTTCCGAGAAGCCCTGCACCGGGGGCGCTCCCATCACCGAGGCGCGCTTGCGACTCTGGTAGCTCGCCACCGAATCGAACGCGGACGTGACGCCCACGGTGGTGGACACGTACGTCATGGACTTGTCACGGGCGAAGCCGAGGTCGGTGCCCACGTCCACTGCATCGATGTTGGCGCCGAGAAACACGAAGTCCCACTGATAGTCCCGCTCCTGCTGTTCGATGAGGGCGCGAACAGCCGTGTTGCTCCACTCCTTGCTCGCGTTCTCGTGACCGTCGGTCATCACGAGGATGGTGACCGAACCAGGACGCTCGTTCTCGGGTGTGGCCGCGAGCTCCGAGCCCACGTCGGTGATGAGCCGGCCGATGGCGTCGTACAGCGCCGTCATGCCCCGAGGCTCGAGCACGAGAGGCGGAACAGAATCGATCGGCTGCGAGCTGTAGACCATGTCGTAGCGATCGTCGAACTGCGCAAGAGTGACCACCGTGTCACCCTCGTGCGCACGCTCTTTCGCGATGAACGAGTCGAAACCACCGCGAGTGTCATCCGCAATGGCGTTCATGGAACCCGAGCGGTCGAGCAAAGCGGCCACCAGAGACAACTGTGGATTCGTCAAAGAAAACCTCCTGAGAAAGTGCGCGGACTCGCGCAGATGAAGCGGGTGAAGCTGATGAAAGGAACCGTACCGAGGGGTACCGACACGTTTGCCCGCTATCCTCGGACAAGGCAAAACGGACACGACGACGAGTAGGCAAATTTCATGGCGATCGACTACACCCGCAAGCCTTCGACCCCGGCGACGCCCGCGGTGAGCCTGAGCAAGGTGACGCTGTCCAAGTCTGCTCCCTCGGTGAGCCTGACGAAGGCCGGCGAGTCGCAGGGCACGATGCGCGTCAATCTGAACTGGTCGACGGGCGCGACACCCGCGCCGAAGAAAAAGGGCTTTCTGGCGAAGCTGGCCGCCGCGTCCTACGGGACCGGAGGCGTCGATCTCGACCTCGGCTGCCTCTACGAGCTCGCCGACGGCTCGAAAGGCGTCATCCAAGCGCTCGGCAACAGCTTCGGAGCCGTCGATCGCGCTCCGTACATCGCACTCGACGGTGACGATCGCTCGGGCACTGTCGTCGGCGGCGAGAACATGCACATCAACCTCGCCCGCCCCGAGATGTTCAAGCGGGTCCTGATCTTCGCGATGATTTACGAGGGCGCCCCCAACTGGGCCGCAGTCGACGGCGTCGTCACCCTCTTCCCCACCTCGGGTCCACAGGTGGAGGTGAAGCTGGAATCGGACAGCAATTCCGCTCGAATCTGCGCAATTGCATTGCTGGAGAGCGGGAAACAGGGAGTCACCGTAACCCGCTTGGTGGAATACATCCAGGGCAGCCAGTCGGATCTCGACAAGAAATACGGCTGGGGCATGAAATGGGCTGCGGGACGAAAGTAGCTGAAGGCGATCGTCCCGCCCCACTTGGATTCGAGGTTCTACGTCAGCTGATGCTCGTCGAACGCGGGCTGCTCGGACGGCTCCTCGGTGACACTGTAGGCAAGGTGACCACCGATGACGCCGCCCAGGCCTGCGGCCGTGAGTCCGGCCAGCGCCAGTCCCTTCGCCACTGTGTCGTTCCTACGCCGGCTTCGCCGGCGTAGGAACGAGCCGAGGAACAGGAACACGCCGGTAGCGTTCGATCCGGCATGGATGATCCCGACGCGGCGCGCGCGTGGGCCGCGAGTGGACCAGTCACCCCAGCCGGTGGCGATGGTTGCGGGCGCCGACAGCAGACCGAGTCCGATCAGCCGCTGAGCGGCCTTCGACTCGAATCCGACGAGGTCGAGCACGACAGCGCTGGTCCATGCTCCGACCGTGACGTTCACCAACGCCGGGTGGATGGGGTGGCCTACGAACGACCCGCGCAACAGTCCACCGATCACGGTGTCGTCGAGAGCGGGCTTGAGGACGCCGTTGATCGCGTCGCTCTCCTTGTCCAGGAACGACGCATCTTCGAGACTGTTCAATACTCCGGGGAGGCTCATGTGAGCTCGGCTACCCCGTCGACCACGACGCCAACCTGTGGGTTGGCTAACCACATCTGCACGAAAGGGAAGCGATCAGTATCGCCGCGTGAGTTCTCGCCGCTTCGCGAGAGGAGTCACTCCGAACCAACGCTTCACGCTGCGCGTCAACGTGCTCGGCTCGGAATAGCCGAGTTGTCTCGACACCGCGGACAGCGGGACGTCCATGTTCGCGAGAAGACCGAGCGCTAGTTCGCGTCGGGAATCGTCGGCGAGGGTTTCGAACGTCGTACCATCCGACGCCAGTCGACGCTGAAGCGTCCGAGGATGCAACAGCATCAAGGCGGCGACCCCGTCGAGACTTGCCGCCCCGGCGGGCAGTGATCGAACGATCAACGCCGACACAGTATCTCGGAAGGCGACCGAGGTGTCTCGTCCTGCCATGTAGCGCACAGCCACGTCGTAGGCCAGCGGATCGACCCGAGGCAGGTGCCGATGCAGGACCCCACGCGGGAAGTCGAGCGCGTTGCGGTCGCAGCCGAACTCGGCCGTGCACCCGAAATACTCTCGGTACGTCGACAGCTCGGAGATCCGCGGATGTTGGAACGAGATTCTCGACGGGTGAAAATCCTGACCGGCCATCATCCGAACCGTCGTCAACGTGACGCCCAGCGCGAGCTCTACGATGTGTGCCCGGTGCGGAAGCCGATGCAGCACCGTGTCGACGGAGTACGACGCTTCGGTATCACCGACTGACAGTTCGATGGCCAGCGCAGGGCTGTACACGTGCGCGTACTTCACGACGCCGCGAAGTGCATCGCCCACCGTCTCGGCGTTGCGGGCCGCGATTGCCACGGGACCGAGGATGTCTGGATCTTGACGAGCCGCGAGCCGTAGAGCGAAGTCCGGTGCGCTCAACTCGCGCGCACACAGACCGAGCAGCGTGGACAACGCGCTGAAGGGCACGAAGTTGTCGTACGTACCGATCACGGCCGGGTCGATGCCCACCCTGTCGCAGTACTCGTACGGATCCCCTCCACAGTCCTCGATCAGCTCGACCACGCGGGTGAGCGAGGACGCGCTGATCAGATCGGCCATGGGTCGAAATGTAAAAAATTTGGCATGTGATGTCAATTAATTGGCCCTGTTCAGCGTGATGATCGACACAGCTGCCCGTTCAACGCAGAACGCGCCCCAGGAGGAACCGATATGACCGCTCGCATCGACCACGACGCTCTTTTCATCGACGGAGGATGGACACCCCCTCGCACCGACGGCCGGACGTCCGTCGTCTCGCCCCTCACCGAGCAGGAAATCGGCTCGTTTCCCACATCGACCGACGCTGACGTCGACGCTGCGGTGTCGTCGGCTCGGGCTGCGTTGCGCCGCGACGACTGGGCCGGGCTCACTCCCGAAACCCGGGCCCGGCTCGTACGTCGATTCGCCGACGAACTCGAGAAGCGAGCCGAAGAGCGCGCGACGACGGTCACTCGACAGAACGGAATGCCCGTCGAACTTGCTCGGTTCGCCGAAGGCGCTGCTCCGGTCCAGTTGCTGCGCTACTACGCGGACCTCGCCGAGTCGACGCCGCTGGAAGAGCGCCGCGCCAGCCAACCGATGCCGGGGACGACAATCGTGCGCCGCGAACCCGTCGGGGTCGTCGCCGCCATCGCGCCGTGGAACTTTCCAGCGGTGCTGTCGATGTTCAAGATCGCGCCCGCACTGGCTGCAGGGTGCACCGTCGTGCTCAAGCCGTCGCCGGAGACAACTCTCGACTCTTACGTTCTGGCCGAGGCCGCCATCGCTGCGGAACTCCCCGCCGGCGTGATCAACATCGTCACCGGCGGACCGGACGTGGGGCAGTACCTCGTCGCCCATCCCGGCGTCGACAAAGTCGCCTTCACGGGTTCGACGGCGGCCGGACGTCACATCGGCCGGGTCTGCGGGGAACTGCTCCGACCCGCCACCCTCGAGCTCGGAGGTAAGTCCGCTGCCCTGGTTCTCGACGACGCCGACGTCGAACGAACCGTGACGGGTCTGTCCACCGCATCACTGCTCAACAGTGGACAGACCTGCTACATGTCTACTCGAATTCTCGTTCCGCGCAGCCAGAGTCGGGCCTACGTCGACGCCATCACCGCCATGGCGTCGAGCCTGCCCGTCGGCGATCCCATGGACCCGGCCACCTTCATCGGTCCGATGGTCAGCGCCGCACAACGTGACAGGGTGCTCTCGCTGATCGATCAGGGACGTGCGGAAGGCGGAACCATCACCACCGGCGGTGGACGAGTGAACGGCGTCGGATACTTCGTGCAGCCGACGGTGTTCGCCGACGTCGACAACGCCAGCACCATCGCACGCCAGGAGGTATTCGGTCCGGTTCTGTCCGTCATCGCCTACGACGACGTCGACGACGCTGTCGCTCTGGCCAACGACTCCGAGTACGGCCTCGGCGGGACGGTGTGGACCTCCGACGAAGAACGTGGCATCGGCGTGGCACGGCGCGTCGAGACGGGGTCGTTCGGTGTCAACACCTTCAACCTGGACTGGGGCTCGCCGTTCGGCGGCGTCAAGGCCAGTGGCCTCGGGCGTGAACTCGGCCCGGAAGGTCTGGCCGCGTACCAGCAACTCAAGTCCATCTTTCTCGCATCGTAGAAGAAATCGAGGATTCGATGTCCGACGCAGGACTCGCCGGTGCCCGCGCACTGGCCGCCGACACTCTGAAGATCGCCGAGCAGTTCGGCACCGCCGAGTGGGAAGCAGACACCGCCTGCCACGGCTGGCGCGTGCACGACCTGATCGGCCACATGGCATTTTTCTTCAACTTCATCGCCGATCCCGACCTGGTGTTCCCACCGAATCCCAGCGGAAAGTCCGAACGTCTCAACGACGCTGCCGTCCGCGAACGCGCCGATCTTCCGCACGAGGAGATACTCGAGTACTACCGCGAGCAGTCCGAGGCCGGACTTGCCACGCTGGCCGCACTGAACTCCCCCGACCTGCGGGACAACACCCTCGACATGCTCGACCTCGGAACGTACAAGCTGCACCAGCTGAGCGATGCCCTGTCCTTCGATCACCTGGTGCACCTCACGTCGGATCTGTTGCAGCCCTTCGGCCCCATGACCGCAGGTGACGTGGACGTGGCCACCGCGATCGATCCAGCGATCGACTGGATGATCGCCGGACTCCCCCAGATGTGCGGCGACGGTGTAGGCGCCTCGCTGAAATCACCGGTAGGCCTTCACCTCACCGGAGCCACCGACAGGACATTCGTCCTGTCCCGGCAGGACGATGCCGTCGTCGTCACCGAGGACGAGAACCTCCCCGAGCACGTCGCCACCTCGTCGGCGACGGAGTTTCTGCGCTGGGGCACAACACGATCCGCATGGCGATCCGCCGTCACGGTCAGCGGTGATCGCACGCTCGTGGCGTCGGTCCTCGACGCCATCGACATCGTCTGAATTCGACCATCCCCCGAAGAAAGAGAACGCAATGTCGCAGTACCTGCAGGACAAAGTCATTCTGATCACCGGCGCCGGCGGTGGCTTCGGCCAGCTCATCGCCGAGAAAGTCGCAGCCCAGGGCGCCAAGGTCGTGGGCCTCGACATCAACGAAGCAGGCCTGAAAGCCGTGTTCGACGGTATCGCGGCCCGAGGCCACGCCGGAACCTACTCGGTCGCCGACGTGACCGACATGGATCAGGTAGTCGCAGCAGCACAACACGCCGTCGCCACCTTCGGCGCGATCGACGTACTGGTGAACAATGCAGGCGTGATGCCACTGGCGTACTTCGCCGACCACGAGCGCGCATGGCAGAAGTGGCACAAGGCAATCGACATCAACATCAAGGGCGTCGTCAACGGAATCTCCGCCGTCTACGACCAGATGATCGAGCAGGGCCGCGGCCAGGTCGTCAACATCTCGTCGATCTTCGGCAACGCCGGCATCGACGGTTCCGGCGTCTACAGCGCAACGAAAGCCGCAGTCACCACGATCTCCGATTCACTGCGGATCGAGGCCAAGGGCAAGATCAAGGTCACGACGGTCAAGCCCACAGGTGTCACAGGCACGAACCTGGCGAGTTGGATCGTCAACGACGAGGCGATCCTCGGACTGACCGGTCAGCGCGGTGCCATCTTCACCGAGAACATGACTGCCGCGACCACAGACACCCTGCGCCCGGAGCAGAAGGACGTCGACAACATCGAGTACTGGCTCATCAAGCCCGACGACCTCGCCGACGCCGTGGTGCACGTCATCGACCAGCCCTGGGGAATCAGCATCAGCGACATCACCGTCCGCGCCAGCGGCGAGGACTATCTGTACTGATCCCTGTAAGAGTGGGGTGCTGACCCGACGGCGGGTAGGTTCGGTGATCATGAGCAGCGACACATCGACCGCCCTGGCGCGCGCCGCCTACACCACGTTCGAGCCGTTCCACATCACCGCCTATTTCAATCCCCTGCTGAAGACGGTCTCCGCGGACGCCGGGGTGGACGGGCACGCGTGGTACGTCGGGTCGCGTGCCGCACCGCTCGGTCGGACCACGGCGGGTGTCGTCGCGGCGACGTTCTACAACTTCAATCCTGCGCTGATCGAGCGCGTGTGGCCGGCGGCCGTCGACGCCGGACTGGAGAAGATCACCGAACGCCGATGGACCATGCTCGACACCGTCCTCGGCGACGCGCTGGGCGACCTGGCGTCCGACCCCGATCTCCCCCGCGTGGCCGATCGGCTGCGCGACATCGGCGACACCGCCTGTTTCGCAGGTCGGCCGTTGTCTGCAGCATGGCATTCGACAGAGCGACCGGACGCACCACATCTGGCGCTGTGGCACTCCATCGCCGTGATCCGCGAATGGCGAGGCGACGGCCACCTGGCCGCACTGGTCGACGCACAACTCGATCCGACGGAAGCCGTCGTGTTCCACGAGGCGGAGCATCCGGACCCGAAAGCTCGACGAGTGCTCGGCAAGCGCATCACCCAGCTCACCCGCCAGTGGTCGGACGAGGAGTGGGCCGCCGCCGCGGATCGTCTGGTCTCCCGCGGATTGCTCACGACCACCGACGGCCGGGAAGCCCTCACCGATCGAGGCGTCGAACAGGACGCGCACATCGAGGCCCGGACCGATGCGCTGGCGTCGTCGATCTGGAAGAACGTGCCCGACGCGGAAGCCCTGGTCACCAGTGTCCGCCCGTACGTCAAGGCCGTCATCGACGCGGGCATCCTGCCCGGCACCAAGAAGAAGAGCTGATCGACCGAGCGTCTCCGCGCACAAGGCCCCGTCGACCGTGGTCGGCGGGGCTTCGTGCTGCCCGGGGGAATTTATTGGTGTCGGAGGGAATTGATATCGTCGCGAGCACGTTAATTGAGCCGAATACGCTCAACCTTGCAGTAGGAGGAACGAATGCCGGCATACCTGGGTCCGCAGGGTCCCCGCCGTATCGACATCAGCCGTTTGATGAGCACGGCCACCCAGTCGCTCATCGGAGATGCAGCCACGTTCGCTGCCGGTCGCGGTGATGCAGAACTGGATGCACTGCACGTTCTGCACGTCATGGCGAAGAACGACCCCACCCAGGACCTCATGCAGCGCGCGGGTGCTACCCCCGACTCGGTGGCGGACGCCGTGGAACTTCGGCTTCCCCAGGCGCGCGAGACCTCGGTCAGCGCCACCGCCCTGAGCAGCACGCTGAAGACCGCCATCCTCGAGGCCCACCACATCGCACAAAGCCTCGGTTCGACGTACATCGATCCCGAGCACCTGTTCCTGTCCTTCGCCGCCGATCCGGAGCACATCGCCGGCCGGCTGCTTGCGGACGAGGGCATCACTCCCGAGGGCCTGCAGACCGCACTGAAGGGTGGTTCCGTGGAACCGCAGTCCGAGTCCGAGACGCCGACCCTCGACAAGTACGGCATCGATCTGACCGAGCGCGCCCGCGAGGGTGGTGTCGACCCGGTCATCGGCCGTGCCGACGAGATCGCGCAGACCATCGAAATCCTCTCCCGCCGCACCAAGAACAACCCAGTCCTCGTCGGCGAGGCAGGTGTCGGCAAGACAGCCGTCGTCGAAGGGCTGGCTCAGCGCATCGTCGACGGTGACGTTCCCGATCGATTGTCGGGCAAGCGAATCGTGCAACTCGACCTGTCGTCCATGGTTGCGGGCACCCGCTACCGCGGTGATTTCGAGGAGCGCTTGACCAAGGTGATCGACGAGATCGTTGCGCACTCCGACGAGCTCATCGTGTTCATCGACGAGGTACACACCATCGCCGGCGCAGGCGGAGGTGCCGAGGGCGCCATGGATGCCGGAAACATCCTCAAGCCCAAGCTCGCTCGCGGCGAACTGCACATCGTCGGCGCCACCACCCTGGACGAGTACCGCACGAATATCGAGAAGGACCCCGCCCTCGAACGCAGGTTCCAGCCGGTGACGGTTCCCGAGCCGAGCGTGGACGACGCCAAGGCGATCCTCACCGGGCTGCGTAGTCGGTACGAGGAGCACCACGGTGTCACTTACACCGACGAGGCGATCAGTGCCGCCGTCGAACTCTCCGATCGCTACATCGGTGACCGCTTCCTCCCGGACAAGGCCATCGACCTCGTCGATCAGGCAGGTGCCCGCAAGCAACTCGCCAGGCCGAGCATCGACGTCGACGCGATCGAGAAGAAGATCGCCGCAGTGGAAGTCGAGAAGGCGACGGCCATCGAGAAGGAAGACTACGAGCGCGCCTCTCAGCTTCGCGACGAGGCACAGCGGTTGCACGACCGTCTGAACGGCAAGTCCGATGACGATGCCCCCGAGGTGTCCGCCGAGGACATTGCCGAGATCGTCTCGCGGGCAACCGGAATCCCGGCAAGCCAGATGACGCAGGAAGAGAAAGAACGTCTGCGGCGTCTGGAATCCGAGTTGCACGAGCGCGTCGTCGGACAGGACGAGGCCGTCGAGGCCATCGCCCGTGCGGTGCGGCGCAGCCGGACCGGCATGAGCGACCCGGACCGTCCCGTCGGCAGCTTCCTGTTCCTCGGGCCGACCGGCGTCGGCAAGACCGAGCTCGCAAAAGCACTGGCTGCGTCTCTGTTCGGCGACGAGAAGAAGATGCTGCGCCTCGACATGAGCGAGTTCGGTGAACGTCACACCGTCAGCCGACTCGTCGGTGCACCTCCCGGATACGTCGGTTACGGCGAAGCGGGCCAGCTCACCGAGCAGGTGCGACGCAATCCGTACTCGGTGGTGCTGCTCGACGAGATCGAGAAGGCCCACCCCGACGTGTTCGACACGCTTCTCCAGGTGCTCGACGACGGCAGGTTGACCGACGGCCAGGGCCGCACGGTGAACTTCAGGAACACCGTGGTTATCATGACCAGCAACCTCGGCTCGGACATCATCTCCAGCAAGTCCGGCGGCACCGGGTTCAACACCGGTGTCCTCGACGAGAAGCCGTTGCGTGCACGAGTCATGGGACGCCTCCGTGAAGCGATGCGACCGGAGTTCCTCAACCGCATCGACGAAATCGTGGTGTTCCGCAAGCTCGACACCGAGCAGCTGCATCGCATCACCGATCTGATGCTCGCCGAAAGCCGGGAACGTCTCTCGGCCAAGGGCATCGAGATCACGTTCAGCGACTCGGCCGTCGACTGGCTGGCGAAGAACGGTCACCAGCCCGAATTCGGTGCCAGGCCGTTGCGTCGATCCATCCAGCGGGCACTCGACGACAAGATCGCCGACCTGCTCCTGGACGACATCCTCGCCGAAGGCGGCAGCGTATCCGTCGACGTCGCGGACGACGAACTCGCGTTGAACGTGGCGTAGCGCAGCTCCGTCGAAACCCTCCCGTGCAGTCAGGCGCGGGAGGGTTTCTCACGTAGTGGCCACCGCCGATACCTGCGTACCGCTATGACGTATCGCACCCACGCAACCAGCAGCGAGACGACAAGGATCAGAACCCATCCGACCATGACGAAGTACCAGGTTCCCCAGATAAGGACAAGGGCAACAGCCACCCCTGCAGTCTCCGGCGAGAACACCCCATTCATTGCCGCCAAGACCCAGAGGACAACAATCGCGGTCCCTGCGCACACCCCGTAGGTCGCTACAGCACTCGCCACGAGCGATTCCCGCCACAGCCACACGAACGACGGCTTCTGTTCCATCGATCCCCCACCATCGTCATTGACGACACTCCCCGACCGGCAGAGTACAACGCACTGCGGCAAAGATGAGCAGATGATTCTGGAGCATGCTCTACTTCACGTCACATCCGATCGCTCGGAGGAATTCGAGACCGCTTTTGCGTACGCCAAGCCGTTCATCTCTGCGATGCCGGGGTTTGTGACGCTCTCCCTCTCACGCGGCGTGGAACAACCAGGGGTCTATCTTCTGCTCGTCGAGTGGGACACCCTCGAAGCCCATACCAAGGGTTTCCGCGGATCAGCCGAGTACCAGGAGTGGAAGGCGTTGCTGCACCACTTCTACGACCCGTTTCCGGTCGTCGAGCACTTTTCGCCGGTTCTTCGGGCCTAGCATGGGTATACCCCTCAGCACCGAAGGAGACCAACCAGTGCCCACTGCAGCGTCGTACACCTCGAAGCAGGATCAGCTCGAGATCAGCACCTATACCTGGCCCACTGCGGTCACTCCTGCTCGTGGTGTCGTTCAGATAGCCCATGGTCTTGCCGAGCACGGCAGTCGGTACGCCCGCTTCGCCGGGGCGCTGAACGACGCTGGGTTTCACGTCGTGGCATCCGATCATCGGGGCCATGGCACGTCGATCGCGCAGACACCGGGCGATCTGGGGTCACTTGGCTTCCCCGCACTGTGGGCGGATATCGAACAACTCGGCGAGAAACTGTTGAACGATTACCCGGATCTACCTCTGTTCTTGTTCGCGCACTCGATGGGTTCGTTTGCCGCCCAACATGTTCTGATCGAGCGGTCCGACCTGTACGAGGGTGTGGTCCTGTCCGGGTCCACCACCCTCGATGTGCTCGCCGCGGGCATGGTCGACGCCCCGGCCGGCGATCTCAGCGTGTTCAACAGCGCCTTCGAGCACCGCACCGGATACGAGTGGTTGTCGCGCGACGAGTCGGAAGTCGACGCCTATGTCGCCGACGAGTTGTGCGGTTTCGACCTGCCCGCGGCGACGGTGCCTGCAATGTTCACCGAGGCGGACACACTTGCCGACCCGCACAAGCTCGAGGAGATCCGGTCCGACCTGCCGCTGCTGATTGCGTCGGGATCCGACGACCCGCTGGCCGGCGGCGGACAGTTGATCGAGCAACTGGCCGCACGCTACCGCGAGGCGGGGCTCAGCGACGTGACGGTCAAGATCTACCCCGGAGCCCGCCACGAGATCCTGAACGAAACGAACAGGGACGAGGTCACCGCAGACATCGTCGGCTGGCTGACGAGCCGTCTCACCTGAGCCGGAGCTTCACGGGCTGCCCGTCCTCCGGGAAGGGCAGCGACGTGAAGTTCAGTGGTGCAACGTATCTCGGGTCGACTTCCCAGTCGAATCGGAGCAACAGATGATGCATGATCGTCTTGATCTCCGCTCCGGCGAAGAACATTCCGATGCACTTGTGCACTCCGCCACCGAACGGCTCCCACGCGTAGCGATGAACCTTGTCCTCGCGTCGATCTGCACAGAACCTGTCCGGATCGAACTTCTCCGGATCCGGCCAGTACTGCGCCATGTGATGAGTGAAGTGCGGGGCGACGGATGCGTATGTTCCCGCCGGGACGAACTTTCCCTGCACCTCGGTGTCTTTCACAGCGCGACGAGCCACGACGGGAGTCGGCGACACGAGGCGCAGGCATTCCTTCATGACCAGGTCGACGCTCACCAGTTCGTCGAGCTGATCCAGCGTCGCCGAACTCGTACCCAGAGCCAGCGATTCGGCTCGGCACTTCTCCCGCCACTGCGGATGCTGCCCGAGGTACTGCATCATCGTCGACAGCGTGATGGTCGAGGTGTCGTGCGCCGCCATCAGCAAGAAGATCATGTGGTCGACCACTTCGTCGTCCGAAAAGCGCTGACCCGTATCGGATTCGATGTGACAGAGGACAGAGAAGAGATCATCGGTCTCGCGGGCGCGACGCGCAGGCAGATAACGCCGGAAGAAGTCGTCGAGCACCTTCCGTCCGTCGAGCCCACGCTTCCATCGAGTCCCGGGTAGGCGGTATCGAACGATGGACGTGGCAGCCTGGACGCAGGCTACGAAACTTGCGTTCACGACGTCGATCTCGGCATCGCTGCTGTCCTCGGCTCCACCCATGAACACCGACGTCGCGACGCCGAGAGTCAGCGCCTTCAGTGCCGGATAGACCTGCACGGCGTCGCCGGCGTGCCACCCGTCGAGCCCCGAGGCAACCACCGGATTGAGAGAGTCGACCGATCTGACGAGTCTCTCGCGGGTGAACGCCTGCTGCATGATTCGTCGATGACGCAGGTGCTCGTCGGAATCCAACAGCATGAGCCCGCCGTGGAAGAACGGGCCGATGAGCAGCGACCACCCGTCGCTGTTGACGAACGCCTTGTCCTTGTTCTGCAGGACCTCCTGGCATGCGTCCGGCCCGAGGACGGTGATCCATCGCTGCCCGGCCATCGTCAGCCACGACACGTCGCCGTACTTGTCCCATCGACTACGAAACAGAGTCAGGGGATCGCGAATGTACTCGAGCGTGTGACCGACAACAGGCAGTCCCCCGTCACCGGAGACCGCTTTCAACGGGGATCGAGCCGGTGGTTCCGCCAGGATTCGTGCCATTCGCCAGACCTTCCTCGATCTGACAGGACGTTCTGTCAGATAACTGTAGTCTGCGTCACACTTGTCGCGTCTGTCAACATCTATTCATGTCCACAACCCGCAGATACGCAGGCATGAGCGCCGACGACCGTGCCGCCGACCGTCGGGCGCGCCTGCTCGAAGCCGGACTGGAGGTGTTCGCGGCCTCGGGAGCAAACGGCGCGACCATGACGGCGATCTGCGCGCAGGCCAAACTCACCGAACGCTACTTCTACGAGAGCTTCACCAGCAGAGACGATCTGCTGCGCAGCGTCGTCGACGCGGTGTCCGACGAGATCCGCACCGCCGCACTGGACGCACTCCACTCCCCCGCGGACAACGTCGAAGCCCAGGTTCGGCACGCCATCACCGCGTTCGTCAACGTCCTCACCGACGATCGCCGCAAAGGCCGCGTCGCGATGATCGAGTCCTCGGCCGTCGAGTCGCTGCGCGCGCACCGTCGAGAATCGATGCGTGAATTCGCCCGTCTCGTCGCCGCAGAAGCACACGAGCTCTACGGCGACCACGCGCTACCCGAGCCCGAATCGGAAATCACGGGCCTCCTGTTCATCGGCGGCCTGGCCGAACTCGTCGTCGCCTGGTTGAACGACGAGATCGATGTGACCCCGTCACAGATCGTCGACGCCGCAACGCGCCAATTCGTCGCCACGACGCATCGCTGAGGAAAGCTACAGTCGACAGGGTGGCTCACACTCGTCGACCGAAGCAGTCGACACCCGCGGACAAGACGTGCGCGTCGTGCGGGCGGCGCATCGAGTGGCGCAGGAAGTGGGAGAAGAACTGGGATGACATCAAGTACTGCAGCGATTCCTGCCGGCGGCACAAGGTGAGTGCGACGGACCGTCAGCTGGAGGACAAGATTCGAGAGCTACTCGACGCCCGTTCCCGAGACTCCACGATCTGCCCGTCCGATGTTGCGCGCGCAGTATCCGAGGACGACTGGCGCGATCTGATGGAGCCGGTGCGCCGGGCCGCGCGACGACTGGTCGATGCCGGCGAAGTCCAGATCACCCAGAAGGGGTCGGTGGTGGACCCGTCGACAGCCAAGGGTCCCATCAGAATTCGCTGGACACGCTAGCTGTCCAACCGCGGCCACAGCGGTGGTTCCGAGTGCAATTGCTGCATCACGTACTTCATTATTTCCAGAATTCGCGGCAATGCCTCTGCGTCGTCGCCCAGGTCGCGCATCGGACTGCGCTCACCTACCAGTTCCAGCACCGTCGTCGTCATCCGCGCAGTCGCCTTGCTGTACAGGTCGTCGTGCGGGCGCCCGAGCCTGTCGGCGACTGCGTGCTCGAGCATCATGCGTTCGTGCATGTACTGCTCGAACAACCGTGTCGTGAGTGACGGCGTCACGTCCAGAATCTGCTGAATCTGGACGAAGCGTTCACTGCCCGCTCGGGGCGTCAGGAGCAGTGCACGGAGCGCGTGCCCCAAGGAAACTTCGAGTGGCTCGTCCTCGGGTCGCGAGCGCAGTTCGTCCGCCATCTGACCGTTCAGTTCCAGCGGCCCGACCACCAGTAAGTCCTTGGTCGGGTAGTAGCGGTACAGCGTGGTCGTGCCGATCTCCGCCTTGGCGGCGATGTCCTCCATGGTCGTCTTGTCGTACCCGCGATCGAGGAACAGCGCGAACGCCGCATCCAGTATCAATTCGCGCGTTTGCGCCGCGTGCACTTCACGTAGCCCCATGCCAGCAATGTAGCAGCTGCCCCCTTATCGGTAGTGACTACCATCACGACTTCAGAATGTGGTAGTCACTACCAACTAGGTTTACGCTCCTTGATCAGAGATCACTTCCAATCGAAAGGTGCCTCCCATGGCATGGCAACTGTTCAGGCTGGGCCGCTGGTCCTTCCTGCACCGAAAACTCGTCGCAGGGATCTGGGTGGTCTTGCTACTCCTCGGAGTGCTCGGCGCGTCGACACTGAACACCCAGACCTCCGACTCGTTCGAGCTCGACGGCATCGAATCGACCGAAGCGTTCTCACTCATCTCCGAACGCAGCGGCGAATCGGCGGACGGTGCAACTGCCCGCATAGTGTTCGAGGCGCCGGAAGGACAATCGCTGACCGACCCGGCAAACCAGGCCGCGGTCGCCGACGCCATCGCCTCCGCCCAGACCGAGCACGTCGCCTCCGCAACCGACCCGTTCACCACCGGCACCATCTCGGAGAACGGCCGGGCCGCCTACGCGACCGTGACCTACACGACGCCCGCAGTCGACCTCGTCGACGCGGACCGCAACGCCCTCGACGACGCGAAGACGGTAGGCGAGAACGCAGGGCTGACCGTTGCCGTCGGCGGCGACGCCGTCACCGCCACGGGCGAGGTTCCGCTCGGCGAGTTGATCGGCATCGGTGTCGCGATCATCGTTCTCGCCATCACCTTCGGATCTCTCGTTGCTGCAGGCATGCCACTTCTGACGGCACTCATCGGCGTCGGAATCGGCATCATGGGCATCACCGTGCTCGGCGCATTCGTCGAACTCAGTTCGGTGACCTCCGCATTGGGCACGATGCTCGGGCTCGCTGTTGGAATCGACTACGCACTCTTCATCATGTCTCGCTACCAGAGCGAAGTCAGACAGGGACATTCGATGGAAGAGGCGGCAGGCAAGGCCGTCGGAACTGCAGGGTCGGCGGTCATCTTCGCGGGACTGACCGTCATCATCGCGCTCGCCGGACTGTCGGTGTGCGGCATCGGATTCCTCACTCAAATGGGCATCGGCGGCGCCTTCATGGTGTTCATCGCGGTGCTCGTCGCGTTGACTCTCTTGCCCGCGATCCTCGGATTCGCCGGCAAGAAGGTCCTCGGAGGAAAGATCAAGGGCCTGAAGGTTGTCGATCCCGAGAACCCGGAAACACGCACCAACGGGCAGCGGTGGGTCGAGAAGGTGAGCGCGTTCAAATGGCCTGCGCTCGTCGCAGGATTGCTCGTTGCTGCCGTCGTCTCACTGCCGATCGCCTCGATGGAACTTGCACTGCCCGACGACGGCACAGCTCCTACCGGCAGCGACAACCGCGTCGCATTCGACACCATCGCCGACAACTTCGGTCCCGGCGCCAACGGCCCTCTCGTCGTCGTCATCGACACCGAAAACGCAGCGGATCCGGTCGCGGCCGTCGGCACCGCCGTCGACAAGCTGGACGGCATCGGCACCGACATCGCGGCCATCGTGCCTCCGGTCCCCGAGATACTCGAACCTCAGCTCGCAGCAGTCGGATTCACGACCGTCCAGATCATTCCCGACAGCGCACCATCCGACGCGGCCACCAAGGAACTCGTGTCGACCATCCGCGAGACCATGTCGGATCTGCCCTCCGAAACCGGAGCTCGCGCTCTCGTGACAGGACAGACGGCAGTGGGAGTCGACATCGCCGCCGAGCTCACCTCGGTGTTCCCGCTCTACCTGGCGGTCGTCGTCGGACTTGCCTTCATTCTGCTGATGTTGGTGTTCCGCTCGATCCTGGTGCCGCTCAAAGCCGCTCTCGGATTCTTGCTCTCGGTGGGTATCTCGCTCGGGGCGACCGTGGCAGTGTTCCAGTGGGGCTGGTTGGCGAACCTCATCGGCGTCGACACCCAGTCACCCGTGATCTTCATCCTCCCGCTGCTGCTGACCGGCATCCTGTTCGGTCTGGCCATGGACTACGAGGTGTTCCTCGTCAGCCGAATGCGTGAAGCCTTCGTGCACGGCGCCCCGGCGCGACAGGCCGTTGTCGTGGGCTTCCAGCACAGTGCGCGCGTCGTCGTCGCAGCAGCCGTGATCATGTTCGGCGTCTTCGCCGGCTTCGCACTGACAGATCAGGTGATCATCAAGACCATCGGATTCGCCTTGGCCATCGGCATTCTCGCCGACGCCTTCCTGGTCCGCATGATGATCGTCCCGGCCGTCATGGCCATCGTCGGCGACAAGATGTGGTGGCTGCCCGCGTGGCTCGACCGCCTCCTACCCAACCTGGACGTGGAGGGCGAGGGCTTGAACGACAAGCTGGCCCCGGCGAGAACTCCGGAACCTGCACACAGCTGACCTCAGGATCCGTCGTGGCCGCCTCGATCGCTAGAGGCGGCCACTTCGACATCCTGCAGGCGGCGTCTCAGCGAAGCAGCCCTGCTGCGGTGGTCGCATCGATGATCAGCGAGGACACCAGCCCGGACTTCAGGACCGACCGAACAGCCGCGAGTTTCTTCTCGCCCGCGACGATGGCAACGACGTCGGCGATCCCCCTCAAGTCCTCTTCCGAGACCCCGATCCGGCGATCGTCCAATCCATCGACGCGGTTTCCGTCGGAGTCCAGCAGTAGCGCACAAGACTCGGCAACCACACCTTTTGCCGTGAGCTCCTGCGCTTCGTCCGGCGACAGCAGGTCGTAGACCTGGGACAGGCCAGGCTTCCACGCCCCGATGGACACAACCGCTTTGGTCACCGACGCATGATGTTTCAGCGTCTCCTGAATGCCACGACTCCCCCGCAACGCGTCGCCGGTTCTGGAGTCGGCCACCACCAGCGGCGCATACATCGACCACGCGTGTCCGCTACCGAGCTCGGTGATCCGACGCACCAACTCGGCCGAGGTCGAGCTGACTGCTCCCGCCATTCCGGTCAACTGCACCACGTCGCACGTCGCGATGGAATCCAGATGTGTCGTCATCCTCGACAGCGTTCGTCCACAGTCCACCCCGAGTACGTCCGCGGACGTGACGATTTCACTGAGCAGATCGGCGGTGACACGGCCGACCGCATCCCACAGGACGTCCTGCTCATCCCCTCCCGTGCGAACCGCGAATGCCATACGTAGCCCGAACGTGTCCTTGAGTGCACGAGACAGTTCGATGTCGATCGACTCCGGTGCGTGAACCTTGATCTCGACCATGCCGGACGTCACGGCATCCTCGAGTATTCGCGCGATCTTGAACCGGGACAGACCCAATTCGTCGGCGATCTGTATTCGGGTCCGTCCGTCGAGGTAGTAGCGCCGCGCGACCAGTCCGCGTTGAGTCAGTTCTTCCGGACCAACTCGCGGAACATTCTGCTCCGGCATGACCCCTCCCTTCGGCTCACATGAGCCCCATCATGATGCCTCATGCTCATATGAGCAACCTCGTTGACATATGAGCAATCCGCCATGCATGATCCTGTTCACAAATCACGTGAGCAGTGAGGTACTACATATGAGCAAGCTCGACGACGCCGCTCTGCAGCGTCTCGCGCACACGGTGCTGGTTCGAGAGGCCTCGGGCCTGAGCACCCTCGCCGACACCGTCGAACCCAGCGTCGTCCGCGTCGCGCGGGCAATGGTCGACACAACAGGCAAGGTCATCACCACCGGATCCGGGACGTCCGGGATCATGGCCGAACGAATGGCACATCTGCTCTCCGTATGCGGTACCCCGTCGTTGTATCTCCCAGCAATGGACGCACTGCACGGCGGCATGGCCGCGATCAGCAACGACGACCTCGTTCTCGCGATCTCGAAGACCGGCCGATCGACCGAACTCACCCAATTGACGAGCCGACTCGTGGCCCGCGGAATCCGAGTCATCGCTGTCACCGAAGCAGCCGACTCGCCATTCGCCCAGGCAGCAACCGACGTCGCCGTACTACCCGCCACCGCGCCGGATGCAGACCCCGGCAACATGATTGCCCTGGCCAGCACGTTGGCTGTCGGCGCGTGGGGCGACGCTGTGAGTGTCGTCGCCATGGCACTCACCGGCCACACACTCCACGACGTCGTCGATTCGCATCCCGCAGGTGGCGTCGGCACCCGCGTCGACGTGTTGGCCGGCAGCGACGCCCCGGTGGTGGGACTGTGAGCCGGACCGTCGTGGTCGGTGTCGACTCGTCCACTCAGTCGTGCAAGGCAGAGGTCCGCGATGCCGACACCGGTGAGCTTCTGGCCTCGGGCGCTGCGCCGCACACGCCCGCCTTCCCGCCGTGCAGCGAACAGGATCCACCGTCGTGGTGGGACGCCCTGGTCACCGCCGTCCGCGCTGCTCTCGGTTCAGCAGGCGAGGTCTCGGTCTCCGCGATGTCGGTGGCGGCACAATGCCACGGCCTGGTTCTACTGGACAAGGACGACGAACCCCTGCGTCCGGCCAAGCTGTGGAACGACACGACCGGTGCCGATCAACTCGCGAAACTCGTCGAGCGAATCGGCGGCCCGCAGTGGGTACGTTCCATCGGATCCCTGCCTACCGCAGCGTTCACGATCGCGAAGCTGGCCTGGGTGGCCGAGCACGAGCCCCATGTACTGGATTCAGCACGACGCGTTCTCCTTCCCCACGACTACCTGACCTACCGCCTCACCGGCCGGGCCGTGACCGACCGCTCCGACGCGTCCGGCACCGGTTACTTCGACGCCACCACGGACTCCTGGCTACCCGAGTACCTCGATGCCGCCGCAGGCGCGCGTGACTGGCTTCCGATGCTGCCGACTGTCCTCGGCGGCGCCGACGCGTCAGGCTACTTGACCGAGCGCGCAACCACCGAGCTCGGCATCACCGGACCGGTACTCGTCGGCGCAGGTGCGGGCGATCAGCACGCCGCCTACCTCGGTCTCGGCCTGAGCGACGGCGATCAATACGTCGGTCTCGGCACCTCCGGAGTCGTCGCGACCTCCACTCGCACCCCAGTGTTCGACGAAGGCGGCATCGTCAACGGGGTCGCCGACACGACGGGCGGTTACCTACCGCTCATCTGCACCCTCAATGCGGCGCGGGTCGGGGACACCGCGGCCAGAATCCTCGGAACCGATCACGCCGGCCTCGCCGATCTCGCACTCGCAGCGCCACCGACGGTCGGACCCACCCTGGTCCCGTTCCTCGACGGTGAACGCACCCCCAACCGCCCCCACGCTCGAGGTCTGCTGTCCGAGATCACGTCGGCGACGACGCGGGAGGAAATGGCACGCGCATTCCTGGAAGGACCGCTGCTGTCCCTGCTCTCGGGCCGAGACGCGCTGCGTTCGTTCGGCATTCGCTGCGACGGCCCCCTGACGGTCGTCGGGGGCGGTGCCCGGTCACGAGCGACACTGCAACTGCTCGCGGATCTCGCCGGCGACATCGTGACCGTCCCGGATGCCGACGAGGCAACCGCTCGCGGTGCGTGCGTACAGGCTGCAGCGGTCGCTGCGGGTCACGACATCGACGGCATGGTCGAGCTCTCTCAGCGCTGGACGCCCGCGGCCCGCGCGACGGTTGCTCCTCGCAAGACCGGGCGCGACATCGCCGCGGTTCGCGAGAACTGGCGTCGGGCAGCAGCTGTGGACGTACTCGATCGGAGCGACGCGTCATGACCGTCGCACTTGCGCCCTGGCACACCGGCCTCGAAAGCGTCCTGGCGGGAAGCATCTACGCTGCGGCATCCGGCTCACGCGTCGACGCCGCGCGTGCCCTCGTCGATGCGGGCATCTCGGTGCACGTCGACGTCATGGCACCCGGGGAAGATCTGCCGTCCGGCATCGATGCAGCCGAGCTCGCCGAACTCGCCCACGTGGTTCCGCAGAGCATGCTCGGGATCCATCTCATCGGCAGCGCCGCAGGAGTTCGAAAGCTGCTCCCGACGATCCCGGACTGCGGAGATCTGTACGTACCTATCGGAATTCGCGACGAACGTGACTGCCGACTCTGGGCAGCGGTCTGGGACGAGTTCGACGACACTGCGCCGACGGCCGCGGATCTGAAGGGCTATCACGGGGTGCTCGTCATGCTTCTGCAGCCGGGAACCTCCGGCACCGCAGACCCGGATCGACTCGGGTTCGTGCGCATGTTCTCCGCCCACGGCAACGTCACCGTCGACGGCGGTGTCACACCCGAGCTGATACCTCGCTGCCGCTCCGCCGGCGCCACGACGCTCGTCGTCGGCCGCGCCCTACTCACCGATCACACACTGCCGGAAGGACAATCATGACCACCGCCACCCCCACACCTCCCGCATCCTCGATGCGCGCGAGCGTGATGACCGGCGTGCGCACGCTGGAGATCGAGGACCGCCCAGTCCCCACCCCGGCACCGTACGAAGTTCTGATCGAGGTCGCTGCTGTCGGCGTCTGCGGCTCCGATGTGCATTACTACCGTGAAGGCCGGATCGGCGACTTCGTCGTCCACGACCCGATGGTGCTCGGCCACGAACTGTCCGGCCGTATCGCCGCTGTCGGCGACGGTGTCGATGCCGCGCGCATCGGCCAACGAGTGGCCGTCGAACCACAGCATCCGTGCCGTCGCTGCACACAATGCATGGCCGGCCGCTACAACCTCTGCCCCGACATGAAGTTCTACGCGACACCGCCGATCGACGGCGCGTTCTGCCGGTACGTCACCATCGACGCCGACTTCGCGCATCCAGTCCCCGATTCGTTGTCCGACGAGGCTGCTGCTCTTCTCGAACCGCTCTCGGTTGCAGTCACGACCATGCGCAAGGCCGGCATCGTGCCGGGATCGTCGATCCTGATCGCCGGAGCCGGGCCCATCGGCATCATCACCGCCCAAGCGGCGCGTGCATTCGGGGCGGCACGCATCGTGGTCTCCGATCCCGTCGAGTCGAGGCGCGAGCGCGCTCTCACCTTCGGCGCGACCGAGGTCATCGACCCGATGACCCAGGACGTCGCAGCACTCGACCCTCAGGTGGACGCCTTCGTCGACGCCAGCGGAGCAGTTCCAGCCGTTCAGAGCGGCATCCGCGCCGTCGGCCCGGCCGGCCGTGTCGTCCTCGTCGGCATGGGCGCCGACAACTACCCGCTTCCCGTCAGCCACATCCAGAACTTGGAGATCACCGTCACCGGCGTGTTCCGTTACACCGATACATGGCCGGCGGCAATCCATCTCGCGTCCACCGGACTCGTCGATCTGGATCGACTCGTCACCGGACGCTATGACCTCGAGCATGTCGCCGACGCGCTCGAGAGCGACACCGACCCTGCCAGCCTCAAGTCGATAGTGGTGCCTGCATGAGCAACAATCCTTTTGATCTGACCGGACGAACCGCAATCGTCACCGGCGGCAACCAAGGACTCGGACGCGCGTTCGCGTTCGGTCTCGCTGCCGCCGGCGCGCACGTCGCCATCGCCGGACGCAGCGCAGAACGTAACGAGAAGGTCGTCGCCGAGGCGGCAGCCGAAGGGTTCACATTCGAGGCCATCACCGCCGACATCACCGAGCATGCCGACATCGAACGCATGACCGTCGAGGCAATCGAGAAGCTCGGCAAGATCGACATTCTCGTCAACAATGCCGGCACCTGCTACCACAACGATTCGTGGGACGTCACCGAGAACGAGTGGGACAACGTCTTCGATCTGAACGTGAAAGCACTGTGGGAGTGCAGCATTGCCGTCGGCGCACACATGCGCGAACGGGGCACCGGCTCGATCGTGAACATCGGATCGATGTCCGGCATCATCGTCAACCGCCCGCAGATGCAGCCCGCCTACAACGCGTCCAAGGCGGCAGTTCATCACCTCACCAAATCACTGGCGGCCGAATGGGGTCCGTTGGGGATTCGTGTCAACGCAGTCGCCCCCGGTTACTGCAAGACCGAAATGGCGCCGGTCGACCGCCCCGACCTCAAGCGCTACTGGATCGACGATGCTCCGATGCAGCGCTACGCCATGCCGGAGGAAATCGCACCGAGCGTCGTGTTCCTGGCGAGCGACGCCGCGAGTTTCATCACCGGGTCGGTTCTCGTCGCAGACGGAGGCTACACAGCATGGTGAGTACCGAAACTGCAACCGTCCGACGCATTCTCGTCGAGGGAATCGACGACGTCAGCGTCGAGACCGTTGCCGTTCCCGAAGCCGGGAGCGGGGAAGTACGTGTGCGCAGCACGGTCGTCGGGATCTGTGGTTCCGACATTCACGCGGCGCACGGCCGTCATCCGTTCATCGATCTTCCCTTCCGCCCCGGTCACGAAGTGGTCGGGATCGTCGATGCCGCAGGCGACGGGGTCGATCCCTCTCTCGTCGGACGTCGTGTCGTCGTCGAACCGAACCTCGCGTGCGGCCGGTGCACGCAGTGTCTGGCCGGTCGTTACAACATCTGCGCCGAACTCGCCGTGTTCGGATGTCAGACCCCTGGCGGACTCACCGACGCGTTCACCATCGCCGAGGATCGTGTCATCCCGCTGGCCGACGGGCTCGACGACCGCCATGCCGCATTGATCGAACCGCTCGCCACCCCGGTGCACGCAGTTCGTCGAGCGGCCGGACTCGTCGGCGGTCTGGACGGCAAGCGTGTCGCGGTAGTGGGCGCGGGCCCGATCGGATTGTTCGTACTCCTCGCCGCCCGACGCGCCGGTGCCACCGTCGTCGTTGCCGATCTGCTCGACTCCAAGCGCGCACGAGCCGAACGCCTCGGGGCCGTCGGCAGCTTCGACCCGGCCTCGGGCGACGCCGTCGCTGCGGCGAAGGCCGCACTCGGCGGACCGGCCGATGTCGTCATCGACTGCGTGTCCCGTGAATCGTCGGTTGCGCAGGCGATCGACATCGTCGACAAGGGCGGCGCCGTGCTGATCGTCGGTGTCGCCGCGGGTGCTACCCCGGTCCCCCTCGATCTGATTCAGGACCGCGAGATCATCGTTGCAGGATGCCTGATGTACGTGCGAGAGGACGTCCAGGAAGCAATCGACATGCTCACCGAGGGCGCGGTACCGATCGACGAATTCGTCACGGCGGAATTTCCGTTGGAACGCGCTGCGGAAGCGTTCACCGCCTCGACCGATCCCGAGCAGGTCAAGGTCCTGATCACCGTCGGTGACCGGCCATGACCGCGCTCCTCGAGTGTCAGGACGTGACAAAGAGTTTCGGTGGAGTCCCTGTGCTGAAGGGGATCACCCTCGAGCTCGAACCCGGCACCGTCACGGCTCTGGCCGGTGAGAACGGTGCGGGTAAGTCGACGCTCATGAAGATCGCGACCGGGCAGCTGCGCGCCGATACCGGCACGGTCACGATCGGCGAGCACACACTCTCTTCCGGTGACCCACGCGACGCGGTTCGTCACGGCGTCGCGATCGTCCCGCAGGAACTGGCGTCGATCGACGACATGACGGTCTACGAGAACATGTTCGTCGGGCGCGAGAAGCGTCGCGGTATCTTCCTCGACCGTCGCGCGATGATCAAGGAAGCCGCCGAGACACTCAGTGTCTTCGACGTATCCATCTCCCCCACCGCACGCATGGGCTCGCTACCGGTCGGCCTTCGACAGATCATCGAGATCGTCAAGGCCGCCCGCACGGGCGCCCAGGTCGTCATGCTCGACGAACCGACCTCCGCTATCTCCGAGCGGGAGGTCGAGGGCCTGTACAAGGTCATGCAGCAGCTCCGTGACCGCGGTGTCGCCATGGTCTACACCACGCACAAGATGGCCGAGATCCGCGCGATCGCAGACCGTGTCGTCGTCCTGCGTGACGGGAAGTTGATCACCGACGAGAAGCTCACGGAGATCACCGACGACGAGATCGTCACCGCGATGATCGGCCGTGAACTCGAGAACCTCTTCCCTTCGGTCGGCAAAGACACCGGGGAGGTCGTTCTGGAAGTCGAGAACCTTCAGGTGGTCGGCGCATCCGAGCCGGTGAACCTGACCGTCCGCCGCGGTGAGATCGTCGGCCTCGCAGGACTTGTCGGCGCCGGCCGCACCGAGTTGCTCGAAGCATTGTTCGGGATGCGGTCGGTGGCGTCGGGAACCGTGAAGGTATCCGGCAAGACGGTTCCGAAAGGTAAACCAGCGGCGGCGATCACCGCAGGGATGGCCATGGTGCCCGAGGACCGCAAGGTCAACGGTGTCGTGCTGTCGATGAGCGTGCTGGACAACGGTTCTCTGCCGAGACTGTCCTCGTTCAGCATCGCCGGATGGCTTCGCAACAAGTCCCGCTCCACGGCAGTGTCCGACGCCATGGACTCGGTCCGACTCCGTAGCCGTGGACTCGGCCAGAGCGTGGGCACATTGTCGGGCGGAAATCAGCAGAAAGTAGTACTCGCACGCTGGCTGACCGGTACCGTCGACGTGTTGCTGCTCGACGAGCCCACCCGCGGCGTCGACGTCGGAGCTCGCTCCGAGATCTATCGCATCATCACCGAATTCGCCAGCCGCGGAATGGCTGTCGTCATGGCGTCGTCGGACATGCCCGAAATCGTGGGCCTGTCGCATCGTGCGTTCGTGATGCGCGAGGGTGCTTTCGTCGGCGAACTCGACCGCGATGCGCTCGATCACCCCGAAGTCCAGGATTCCGTGTTCCGACTGGCAACGGCTCTGGACACCCGGGCAGCAGAAACCCGGGCCACCGATACACCAAGCGAAATCGTTGCGACCGAGCAACGGTCGCCACTCGAGGAGGCACCACAGTGACAACACCCGTCGCTGAACCGGACGAGAAGACGTCCGTATCGGCCGTAACCGGAGAGCCCGTTCGTCGGTTCTCCAGCGCGTGGGCCGGCGCACTCGCACTGCGTTACTCGATGGTCATCGTCATGCTGCTGGTGATCGCGTACTTCTCCTACCGCAGTGCCCGATTCGGCACCGTCGACAACCTGCAGACCATTCTCGTCGCGGCTGCACCGTTCGCGCTGATCGCACTCGGCCAGACTCTCGTGATCCTGACCGGAGGAATCGACCTCTCGGTCGGCAGTGTCATCGCAGTGTCCGCCATGGCGTCCGCTGCTGTGGCCAAAGCGAACCCGGGCCAGGTCTGGTTGACAGTGCTGGTCGCAATGTTCGTCGGCCTCGTCGCAGGTTCGATCAACGGATTTCTGGTTTCTCGCATCAATGTTCCCCCGTTCATCGCGACACTCGGTATGCTCACCGCAGGTTCGGGTTTCGCGTACGTGATCGGTGGTGGCGCACCGATCAACGGCCTTCCGGCAGAGTTCGGCCAGATCGCCAACACCAAGATCTTCGGCCTTCAGATCCCAGTCCTCGTGATGATCATCGGCATCATCGTCCTGGCAGTGGTGATGAAGCGAACCGCCTACGGCATGCGTGTCTACGCAGTCGGCGGCAACCGTACCGCCGCCGAAATCGCGGGAATCAATGCCAAGAACGTTCTCTTCAGTGTCTACGCATTGTCCGGTGTGCTCGCCGGACTGTCCGGCGTGATGCTGGCGTCCCGTGTCATCTCCGGTCCACCGAACCTGGGCCAGGGCTACGAACTCGACGCCATCGCGGCGGTCGTCATCGGAGGCGCAAGCCTCATGGGCGGACGCGGCACCATCTGGGGAACTGCGCTCGGCCTGTTCATGATCCAGACGCTCAACAACGGTCTCGACCTGCTCGTCGTCCCCGCGTACTGGCAGGACGTCATCAAGGGCGTACTCATCGTCGCTGCCGTCTCGGTCGACGTCTGGTCGTCCAAGCGAAGAACCTGACCGCTCTCGTCCCTCACATCACTACCCACCGATCCGGAGAAGAACAATGAAGTTTGCTTCCAAGATGCTGACCGTGGCGGCCACGGGCCTCCTCGCCGTCGGCGTCACTGCCTGCGGCGCAGGCGACACCAGCGCCCAGGACGGCAAGACGCGCATCGGCGTCACCGTGTACGACATGAGTTCCTTCATCACCGCAGGCAAGGAAGGAATGGAAACCTACGCTGCGGCCAACGACATCGAGCTGCTGTGGAACTCGGCGAACAACGACGTCTCGGTCCAGGCAAGCCAGGTCGACTCCCTCATCAATCAGGGTGTCGACGCCATCATCGTCGTTCCGGCACAGGCTGATTCGCTGGCACCTCAGGTCCAGTCCGCCAAGGACAAGGGCATTCCGGTCATCGCCGTGAACGCCGAACTCGAGACCGATCAGATCTCCGGCAACGTTCAGCCCGACGACGTGGCGGCAGGCGCGCAGGAAATGCAGATGATGGCCGACGAGCTCGGCGGGCGCGGCAACATCGTCATCCTGCAGGGACCGCTCGGTGGCTCCGGCGAGATCAACCGTGGCGCGGGCATCGACCAGGTTCTGGCGAAGTACCCGGACATCAAGGTGCTCGCCAAGGACACCGCCAACTGGAAGCGCGACGAAGCCGTCAACAAGACGAAGAACTGGCTCTCGAGCTTCGGCGATCAGATCGACGGCGTCGTCGCACAGAACGACGACATGGGCCTCGGCGCGCTGCAAGCACTCAAGGAAGCCGGACGCACCGACGTCCCCATCGTGGGCATCGACGGCATCGAGGACGGCCTGAACGCGGTCAAGAGCGGTGAATTCATCGGCACCTCGCTGCAGAACGGCACTGTCGAACTCTCGGCGGGTCTCGCGGTTGCCAACAAGATCGCCAAGGGCGAAGACGTCGACACCGCACCGGTGTACGTCATGCCCGCCATCACGGCCGACAACGTCGATGTCGCCATCGAGCACGTCGTGACCGACCGTCAGGCATTCCTGGACGGGCTGGTGGATCTGACCGCCCAGAACCTCGAGACCGGCAACATCGCCAACGAGGGAATCCCCGGACAGTAATTACCCGGTTCCGATCTTCGAGGCGGGGCGGCAGCTCTCCCCCTCCAGCCCGCCCCGCCTCGAATTCCACCCATCCGTAGAGAAAGGCCCGCCTCCATGACCGCACTGCCCGCTCCCGTCGATCTTTCCCTCGACGGCAAGGTCGCCGTCGTCACCGGCGGCGCGTCGGGCATCGGCGCAGCGATCGGCGCGGCCTACGCCGCGCAAGGAGCACGCGTCGTACTGGTCGATCGCGACGGCGATGCGGCAGCGAAGCAGGCCGCCGAGATCGGCGCTCACAGCGTCGCGTGCGACGTAGCCGACCGATCATCGGTTGCGCACGCCGCACAGAACGTCGTCGCGGACTTCGGTCGCGTGGACATCCTGGTCAACTCCGCTGGTGTCGCTCGGCTCGCAGCCGCCGAGGACCTCTCCGACGACTTCTGGAATCTGACGATGAACGTCAACCTCACCGGAACGTTCCTCGTGTGTCAGGAATTCGGACGCGTCATGCTGGCTGCGGGAAGCGGCCGGATCGTCAACATCGCGTCCCAGGCGGCAACAGTAGCCATCGAGGAACACGCGGCCTACTGTGCGTCGAAATTCGGCGTACTGGGTCTGACGAAAGTCCTTGCCGCCGAATGGGCCGGCCGCGGAGTCACCGTCAACACCATCTCCCCCACCGTCGTGATGACACCATTGGGCCGCGACGCGTGGACCAATCCGAAGGGCGACGCTCTGCGCGCGCGTATCCCGGTGGGCCGCTTCGCCGAGACCGAGGACATCACCACGGTGGCTGTCTTCCTGGCCTCCCCGGGCGCGGCCATGATCAACGGCGCCGACATCCTCGTCGACGGTGGTTACACGATTCTGTGATCCGAAGTCGTTGGTGAGTCAGATGTTTCGCGGCAGCCAGCTGGTCAACTTCTCCGGGTTCAGCATGAACCAGACGTCGACGATGCGGCCGTCCACGACGCGGAAGTTGGCCGTCCCGATTGTCCGATGATCCGCCAGAAGTCGATAACCGAGGCCGTCCGCCATCCGGGTCTCCTCGACACGCAGAGCGGGCTGCTTCGCGACGACACCGAGCACGAACCGCGCCACGCGGTCGGAGCCGAGAACCGGCCGTCTGGCAGCACTGACGAATCCTCCACCGTCGGAACGCAAAGTCACGTCAGGGGCCAGCACCTTCATCAGCTCGCCGATGTCGCCGCCGCGGCTGGCCGCCAAAAAAGAGCGAACCGTTGCATCATGATCGGATTCCGCCACGAGCGTCGAGCGTTGCTCGCGGACATGCCGTCGAGCGGCCGACGCCAATTGCCGCGTTGCTGCAGGAGTGCGGCCGACGATACCCGCGATCTCGTCGAAGGGCACCGCGAACACGTCGTGCAGTACGAACGCCACACGTTCGGCAGGAGTCATCGCTTCGAGTACCACCAGAAGCGCAGTGCTGACGGCGTCGTCGAGGGTGACGCGGTCTGCCGGATCGACCTCCGTCGCCGTTCCCGCGAACAAGTCGGCCGGCACAGGCTCCGGAAGCCACTCACCGACATAGCGTTCACGCCTCGCCCGCGCAGAACCGAGGAGGTCGAGTGCCACCCGACTACCCACTCGTGTCAACCACGCAGCCGGATTGACGATCTCCGCCCGTTCCTCCTCGTTCAGTCGATACCACCGCAGATACGTCTCCTGCACCACGTCCTCGGCGTCGGAGAGCGTTCCGGTCATCCGATAGGCCATCGACAACAACCTGCGTCGCTCGTCGTGGACGTCGCCGAGATGTGCAGGCAAGGACTCGGTCTCGTCGGCCATCACCGGATCATGCCACCCTCTCGGTGGGCGGGGTGGGCTCCACTCCTGAACTGGTGAACGCCCGGCGAGGCGCGACGGTCGCCGCGAGCGACGCGATGTCCCTGCGTCCGACGAACGCGCCGACCCAGCCGAGCAGAACGCGGACCTTGCGCTCCCACGTCGGTACCGCAAGGACGTGATACCCGCGGTGCATCGCCCATGCGGGCCATCCTTTGACGACGATCCACTTGTACTGGAACAGACCGTGTCCTCGTCCGAGAGTGGCGACGACCCCGAGGCTACTGTGCACGTACTCCTTCGGTTCACGACCTCGCACGCTCTCGACGATGTTGGACGCCAACCTTTTTGCCTGCCGAACCGCGTGTTGCGCATTGGGAACGGTCGTCGCTCCGTGCCCGACGGCAAGGTCCGGCACTACCGCGTTGTCGCCCGCCGCCCACGCGTCGGCGACGATCTCTTCCTCGGTTCCGACGCGTAGGTCGGCGCGGGTCACGAGAAATCCTCGTGCGTCGACGGGGAGGTCCGTGTGCCGTGCAACAACGCCGTTCGCGGCGTTGCCTGCAGTCCAGACGATCAGATCCGAGTCGAACTCCTCCCCCGTCGACAACACCACGTGTCCGCCGACGGCCGACACCATCTGGGCGTTCAGGTGCACGTGCGCACCGCGATCCCGCAGATGCCGGACGACCCAGCGTCCCGACCCGTCGCTCACCTCGGGCAGGATCCTGCCCTGCGCCTCGACAAGGTGGAATGCAAGCTCGCGGGCTCCGATCTCCGGGTAGTACGGCAGTTGCTCCGTCGCCAGAGACAGCGCCTCTGCAAAGCCCTCGACTCCCGAGAATCCACCGCCCACGAACGTCACCGTCAGCAGGCGGGCACGCTCGGGGCCGTCGGGCAGAGCGGCTGCCCGGTCGAATGCGGTGAGCAGCCTGTCCCGGATCGCGACGGCCTCCTCGACGTTCTTCATGCCGATTGCTTCGTCGACGAGGCCCGGAATGGGGAACGTCCGCGTGACGGCACCGGCCGTGACCACGACGATGTCGTAGTTCAGTTCGAGGTCGCGGCCGTCGAGGCCGTGAGCTCGGACGGTCTTGCGTGCATGATCGATCCGGTCCACGGTGGCAGCAACGAGGGTGGTTCGACGCAGGTGCCGCCGCAGCGACACGACGGTGTGCCTCGGCTCGATCGCACCGGAGACCACCTCGGGTAGAAACGGCTGGTAGGTCATGTAGGGGCGAGGATCCACCAGAGTCACGTGCGCCTCGTCGCGGTGAAGCTTCTTCTCGAGATTCAGCGCTGTGTAGAGCCCGGCGTATCCGCCGCCGACGATGAGGATCTCTGTCATGTCCCGCCTCCGATTGTGTCTGTACCCCTACGACGACACAGCCGTCTCATGTGTGAGGTGACACGATCGGATCAACCGGTGCGGGACTCGGCTACTTCAGTACGTCGACGTTGGTCCGCAGGAGCAGCACGTTGTAGTCAGACCATCGTGACGCGGTGAAGTAGAGGTCGTTGCCGCTGGACAGTGGGTGGATGTACGGCGCATAGATTCCGCCGTTGGTCTGCCAGCTGTTCAGGAGCGTCTTCGGCGCACTCCACGGCCCCTCGGGCTTCTCCGATGTGCGGGCCACGATGGTCCGGTCCACCTCGTTGCCGTACAACATGACATACCGCTTCAACGTCTCGTTCCAGGCCACCGACAATTCGCTGACGGGTTCCGTCACCACCGACTTCGAATCGGCCACATTCGTCGACCAGGGCTTGGCCTGATCCTGCGTCGAGTACTCGTACTTCGTCAGGTCGAGGATCTCCTCCGGCTTCACGCGGGCAACGAACGCGGCACCGAAACGACCGTTGGGCGTACCGAATTGGTAGATGTAGCCGTCCTGACCCTTCGCGTACGCGTTCATCTGATACTTGCCGTTGCTCTCCTCGACCTGAGGGAACGCTGGAATCGTGATGCCTGCGTTGACCCGGATCGTCGCGGGCGCAGTCTGCCAGGTCTGCCCGTTGTCCCTCGACATCGCGATCGCGGAGAAGTTGGTGACCCAACGACCGGGCGCTCCCCACGAGCGCACCGACATGTAGTTCATGTACTGCACAGCGCCGATCGAGATGGCCGCAGTAGGAATGACGGTGTCCTCGACGCCTGCGACACCCAGGCTGGGAACGACCTCGCTGGCGAATCCTGCCGGTTCCACGACCGCGCCCGACGTGGAATCGCCCGGAACTCCGTCGGCGACGGTGATGCCGTCGGCGAGATTCTTGTCGTCCGACCGCAGGAGAACGTTGCTTCGCCACTGCGCCCCGGTCACCGAGCAATTGCCGAACGTGTCACCGAACGCCATCAGCGTCTGCCCGGACCCGTTGTCCCAGCTGATGCCCAAATCCGTCCCGGAGATGCCGAACCGGTCGTAGGTGTTGTTGGGGCTCAACGGCCCGGTGACCCATGCAACCGACGTCGCGTTGCCGGAGATCGCGGGAAGCTGGCCCTGCGGGCCCCGCGGATTCTTCTCGGGGCCACCACCCGCACTGCCCGACGACCCGAACAGCGGCGACGAGCCCGGTCCACCGATGCCTCCGCACGGTTCTGCACTGGCGGTGGGTGACGAGAGAACCGTGAGTCCGCTCGCCGCGAGGGTAAGTACAGCGCCGATCGCCATCTGCCGAGTACGTGCGCGCATGAACGCTCCCCACCGTGTCGTGTGACTCGTGTTACTCATGAGACTGATGGGGTGAGTGTTACGTAAATCCTCGCTTCTTGCAAGGCGTCCGCGCACGACAAATACACAAGCAGCAGAATGACATCCGTGTAAGTTGGCCCAGTTCAGGCCCGATCCTGATGCTCCACTATCGAGTCGAAAGCGCGGAAAACCGCAGATTCGTCGAAAGAATGGAGCGTCAGGCACCCCTGTTGCGTCTACGGCGCCGCACAACGCCGACGATCTGATCCGCCACGGCGTCGACATCGCGGTACACCGTCGCAGCGGAGTAGCGGAGCACCAACCAGTTGTCGAGGATCATCCAGTTCTGCCTGACCCTGTCGTTGTCGAAAGGTCCGGGCGCGATGTGGTATTCACGCCCATCGATCTCCACGTCGACCTTGGCGAGATAGTCCACGAGATCTCCGAAGTACGGGCCGATGGGTGCGTTGATGTTCATCCGAACACCGCGAGCGCGGACGGCCCTGGCGACCATCCGCTCCGGTTCGGAGAACGTGCCTGGGCAACAGTGTTCCAACTGACGACGAACCTCACGCATGCCCTTCATTCCTTTCGTGGCAACGATGTGGTCGGTGACCGCTCGCCATGACACCCGTGCGCCCATATTGCGGTCGAAGAACTGGTCGAGCGGATCACCGGCCAATGTGGACGCGACGTCCACGAAGCACTGCGCGGCGAATACCACCGGTAGCCCGTGCCTTTCGGTCGACGACACGGACCGGCGGTGCAGCACGAATCCGTCGACACGGCTGACCCGTACCGATACCGGCACGGTCGCGTGAACCGTCGACGGCTCGTCGTCGAGCAGGCCCCAGAGCCACGCTGCGCTGTCGTGACTGAGTACTGCATCGCTCCGCCACAGGGTGAGGGCGGTGCACAGGTCGAAGTAGGACGGATCGGGATCCGAGTAGATCCGAGGAAGGACCCTGATCAAGCGACCGGTCCGTACCCTCCGTGCGATCCCGGACCGTGCAATCCCCTGACTCTCCAGTTGTGCACGCGTGTAGACCCCCATGGCTCGTCACTCTGCACCGTCGTCGGCGCGTCCAACCCTCGGCGAACGGCCGCCTGTGGATAACGAGAACGCCTGTGGATGAACCAGCTGCAGTCGAATTTCGTACCGACAGGACGATCGATTGGGAATGGTTGCCCGCATGTAGTTGGATCGTCAGTCATGGCGGCAACCGAGCGTTTCACCTTTCCGACCGAACGAGCCCAGCGCACGACGGTGCTGACCGGCACGGTATCCGGCCACCGAACGAGGTACTGGGAACTGTCCGATCACATCGCCTATCCCGACATCCGCAACATCGTCGCGGACTACGTCAACGCCACCATCTCCGACCCGGCGAACACCGTCCGGCACGGGTGGACCGTCGCCGCGCTTCCCGCGGGAGACTCCCCCGCCCACGAGCGTCGCCTCCTGACCCTCACCTGCGGCGGAGTCGACACTCTCGTCGTCACCGAATTCAGCAACGACGAGGACGACTCGATCGAACTGGAAATGACCGTCAACACCGACATGGCCGACGGGTACTCCGACGAACAGCTCGACTTCTCCACCGACCTGGTCAGCGCCGCACGAGCAACGGCAGGCACCACGGACGTGTGGTCGTGGCGAATCGACATCGGCGCACTCTTGACCGACGAGGCCGGCATCGACTTCGGAATCACCGACGACGAATTCGACGACCTGGCCTACGCCCTGAACTCACGTTCGATGACCGACCGCGCACCGGACACCACCGGCCACAACGACGACCTCGCCGGCGACCTGCTCGCCGAGGCCTATCGGCAGCTGCGGGACGCCGACGACGCTACCGTCGACTGACACGTCGGAGGAATGGAGAACATGACACATCGACCGGTGCGCATACCGACAGTCCTGGCCGCGACGGCGGCAGCCGTTGCCTTGGTTGTCTCGGGGTGCGGGAGCGGAACGACCGACGAACAAACCGCGGACCAGTTCGCCGGTGACGGGACGTTTCCCAGGACCGTTGGGGCCGACGTAGTCATCGAGTCGAGGCCGACATCCATTGTCTCACTGAGCCCGACGGCGACGGAGACGTTGTTCGCCGTCGGTGCAGGCGAGCAGGTGGTCGCGGTGGACAGTCAGTCCGACTTCCCGACCGACGCTCCGAGAACCGAGCTGTCCGCGTACACACCGAGCTTGGAGGCGATCATCGGCTACGACCCTGATCTGGTGGTGGCCTCCGACGACATCGACGGCCTCGTCGCCGGTCTGGACGCAGCCGAAGTACCAGTACTGCTGCTTCCCGCCGCGACGAGTATCGACGACACCTACGCCCAGATCGAGACCATTGCCGACGCCACCGGTCACGACGCCGAAGGCGACGCAGTGGTCGCCGACATGCGCACTCGCATCGATGCCGCGGTGGCGAGCGTTCCGCAGTCGAACGCAACCTACTTCCACGAACTCGATTCGATGCTATACACGGTGACGAGCGAGAGCTTCATCGGCCGAATCTACGGCCTGTTCGGCTTGACCAGTATCGCCGACGGTGCCGGCACCGATTATCCGCAGATGTCCGACGAAGGTGTCGTCACCGCCGACCCCGACATCGTCTTCCTCGCCGACTCCCAGTGCTGCGGCGTGACGGCCGAAGCCGTTGCAGCTCGGCCAGGTTGGGCGTCGACCACCGCTGTGCGTGACGGCTCGATCGTCACGATGGACGAGGATCTGTCGAGCCGGTGGGGTCCGCGCGTCGCGGATCAGGTCGAAGCCGTCGCCTCTGCGCTCGGCGGCTAGTCACCGGCCGCAGCGAGCGTTTCGGCCAGTTCGTCGTAGGACGGCGCCATACCGAGGGCGTAGGACGGCGCCGGCTCTGCATTCAGCGCCGCCTGCGTGCGCCCGATTACTACCTGTCCGTCCGAATCACGACGCACAGGTGCATATCCCGCTGATCGAAGCGCCTCGAGCGAGGTCTCGATCGGCGCGGTGAACCCGACAACCGTGGGCGCGAGAACAACCGGACCGAGCTTCGACAACCGCCTGTTCGCGGTGATCTCCGAGATCAACGCTTCGTCGGGCGCGACGACTGCGCAGGCGAGTGCGTAGGCACCGATGCTGCCGTGCGTGCGGGCCACGTCGTTCACCAGGTAGCTCAACGCCTGCGGAATGTCACCGGTCGAGTATCTGGCGAGACCGTCGAGCACCTCGGTGACGGTGAGGCCGTCGTCGAAAGCTCCACGAACACTGACCTGATCGAACCTCCACGTCGTGGCGGCTCCGGTCGCCTCGCGAACTGCGACACTGTCGAAGAAGTGGGCCAGCGCGGTGCCGGGCGGCCCGAACACCACAGCCGTCAGATCTGCGCCGACGGTCGCACGCGTGTGCGCCGTGGACACCGCCCGCTCCACTGCGTCGAACACGTTCTCGGACAACAAAGCTCGACCCAGATCGGTGCCGGCGCCCAGCGCCCGGGCGCCGACGAGTTCCGCCTCACGCTGCGTCATCTGCAGTATGTCCAGGCCCTCCTCGACGGGAAAGCACGGGAACGTCCATCCGAGCATTGTCACCACTGCGCCGTCGTCGGCGAAGGCGTGTCCCTCCTGAACGAGGTCGTGTGCCGACACGACCGCGCGGCGCAGCAATCTCGGCGGGATCTGGCGCGAGTCGTCGGCGATGCCTTCGTACGTCGCGAGATACACGGCGTCGGCGTTCCACCATGTCTGCAGCAGTGATGCTGCCTGGGTTCCGGGATCACTTGCCAACCACTGCGCCGCTCGGTCCGTCGCGACCAGAACGTGCCCGGCCGGAACGCGTCTTCGGCCTTTCGGCGTCGGCAGAGCTTCGAAGCCAAGCAGAAGAGCGCTCAACGCCAATTCCAGAGCTACTTCGACGGCGTCGACCTCGGCGTGCAGGTCCTTGGCTATCGCGCGCACTGTACGCACGCCGACGGCACCGGATTTGAGTAACTGAATCGGCGTGGTCGATGCGGATTCGATCACCCCGGTCACCACCTCCACCATGCGAAGAACGCGCGCCGACGCTTCCGCCTGCACGTGCCCTGCATCGACCGGTTCGGAGTCGAACTCGGGCGGAGTCGGGCTGAACGGTAGAACGAAATCGGCACCGAGAAGCGCCCGAGTCACCTGCACCGGCATCGACACCGGTCCGTTCGCGACCTGCCATGCCAATCCCCGCTGCACTGCCCATGCGCCGGGACGCGCGGCCGTCAGATACACCGGATCCGCGTAGAGGATCGAGTCTCGGCGCGCAGCTTCGTACAGAAACTCTTTCTCGGCATCCGGCGCAGTCTCCACCACGCTCCGCAGCGCATCGGGGTCGTCGAACAACGACACGAGTTGTTCCACCACCTCGGGCCGGGCCCCGTCTCCGCGAACACCCAACCTCGTCGAGACCGAACGCAACACCGGCAGCGGAGCCGCATCGAAGGACCGACGAACATCCGTGCCGTAACTCCGATTCGCGTACACCGGGAGAGGATGCACCGCCGTCAGCACGCCATCCGACACCCACGCGATCTGCAGCTCGGACAGATCCTCCAGTACAACCGCGAAGCCCGACTCCGGATGGCCCAGCAACCGACGGACGGCATCGACCGTCGCCGGCATCCGCAGCTGTTTGCACAGCGCAACAGCGGACAGCACCTCCACCGCCGGCCGCGGAAGCGTCAGGTAGACATCTGCGAACGAATCGCCCCCGACCAGATGACGTGCCAGCTCGTCGAGATCCTCGGGAGCATCCGTCCGCGCCACATGCCGGCGCCGCAGCAGCAACGCCAGCGCATCCACGTCCAAAGCCGCAATTCGCTCGCGAACGGACTCCTCGACAGCGGTAAGCATGACCGCAACCCTAGTTCTCCCGAGATGGATATACAGCGGCGCATTCCGCACGGCAGCGTCAGGCGGACAAGCGATCCCCGGCACCGAAGAGAAGATCCGACAAATGATCGTGCAGCCGATGGAATTCCGGAGAACGCATCATCTCCGGCGTCCGTGGGCGAGGAAGATCGATCGGCACCATCTCGACGACACGGCCGGGGCGCGCACCCATCACCGCGACGACGTCGGACAGGAACACTGCTTCGGCAATGCCGTGCGTGACCATCAAGGTGGTGGCGGGCTTCTCCGTCCAGATGCGGAGAAGCTCGATGTTGAGACGTTGCCGCGTCATGTCGTCGAGCGCGCCGAACGGCTCGTCGAGCAGCAGGACGGACGGCCGCAGAACAAGAGCTCGAGCAATCGACACCCGCTGCCTCATTCCACCCGACAGCTGGGCAGGCTTGGCCTTCTCGAAACCGCCCAATCCCACGAGCCCGATCAGGTCGGCGATGGCCGTGGCGTCCACGTCGCGTCCGGCAACTTCGAGCGGTAGGCGGATGTTGGATTCGACCGAGCGCCAGGGCAACAGCGCGGAATCCTGAAACGCGATACCCAGTTCGTGGTCACGCTGCAGCTCCTTCGGCGAGCGGCCGTCGATCAGGGCGACACCTGCTGTAGGAGTGTCCAGTCCTGCCAGGATTCGAAGCACAGTCGACTTGCCGCATCCTGACGGTCCGAGAAGCGACAAGAATTGCCCCTCCGATGTTTTGATGTTCACGTCGTCGAGTGCGTGTACCTGCTCGCGGCCGAGGGAAAACGTTTTGGTGAGGCCGCTGATATCGATTCCGGTACCGGGAGGGCGCAGCGGTACGACGGACTTCGCGACGGAATTCTCCATGGTTGTGTCCTTGTGGTTGGTTCGCCGTGCGGCAAACATAATCTTGCTCCGATCACGAACCCTACGCCCAGCATTGACGTGAAGCTACGGCTCATACGCAGTTCAATCAAGGTTTACGCGACGAAACATCATGGAAACGATTCACTGCCAATCTTGCTCTGGTCAAGATTAAATTCTTCGACTCCACTCGCCGCTTCTGCTCAGGGACGCGCAGATAAGCGACTCTCATAGGAGACCTCATGGATCGTCGCGCCTTCCTACGTATCGGTGCCGCCGGCGCCGGCCTCATCGCCGCAGGCCCCGTCCTCGCTGCGTGCGGCAGCAGTTCGAGCGCCGGATCGTCCGCAGCATCGGGCGACATCGCATATCAACTCAGCTGGATCAAGAACTTCCAATTCGCCGGCGAATACATCGCCGACGACAAGGGTTACTACCGCGACGCAGGATTGACCGTCGATCTGCTCGCCGGTGGACCGAACGTCGCGGTAGACGCGGTCGCCGAATCCGGCAAGGCCCTGGTCACGCAGAGCTCCCCCGACTTCACCGCCAACGCGGTCGGGGCCGGTGCAGACCTGAAGATCATCGGTGCGAGCTACCAGAAAAGCCCGTTCTCGATCATCTCGATGGCCACTCCCATTACTTCACCCGCAGACCTCGCGGGAAAGACGATCGGCATCCAGGCAGTGAACCAAACTGCGTGGGATGCGTTTTTGCGACTCAACGAGATCGACTCGAGCACCTTCACCCAAGTTCCGGTCCAGCACGATCTCACCCCACTGATCTCCGGGGAAGTCGACGGATTCTGGGGTTACTCCAACGACGATGCAGTTCAGTTGCGCGAGAAGGGGAACGCGATCACGATCATGCTGCTCGCCGATCACGGATACCTCCTGCCGACGGGCACGTACACCGTGCGATCCGATTCACTGACGGATCCGGACAAGCGGGCACGAGTGATCGCATTCATGAAGGCGGACATCCGGGGATGGCAGGACGCGATCGCCGATCCCGCCGCGGGGGCGAAGCTCGCAGTCGAGGTCTACGGGAAGGACAACGGCCTGGACCTGTCCGCCCAGACTGCGTCCTGCGTTGCCTCGAACGATCTCATGGTCACGCCCGACACCACGGCGAACGGCTTGTTCACGATGACCCCGGATCTGATCGCGCAGTCCGTCCGCACCTTGGGAGCCGGTGGCATCACTGCCTCGGAGACCTTGTTCGACATGAGCATCCTCGACGAGATCTACGCCGACGGCCCCACCGTTTCCTGATACACGCCACCCTCACAAGAAGGACACGCCTGCAATGCCTCAACCCGAACAGAACGACGACATCTGGAGCCGCGCAGTCACGGTCGGTGGTTTCCGAGTGGACGAAGTCCGCTCCGTCCTACAGAAATCGATACGACGCGGACTCGTCGAGGAAGCCGCGCTCGCTGCCTACGAGCTGTTCCGCACCGGAGTCCAAACCGAAGAGTTGCTGTGGCGACGGTTGGAGATCATCGCAGTCGAGGACGTCGGCGCCGGACTACCCGCAGCCCCGTCGCTGCTGCACGCCATGAACGAGCAGCGTGTCCGCCAGACAACCGACCTCGAACGGTGGATGTATTCGGCGCACGCAGTCAAACTGTTGGCTTCGGCTCCGAAAGATCGCAGCACCATGGAGTTGGCGTTCTGGGCGTCGGTACAGATCGACAGCGGGGAACGGTCCGTGGAAATTCTCGACATGCACGTCGACCACCACACCCGGCGCGGTGTGAAGGCCGGTCGCGACACCGATTTCTGGTGGGCGGCAGGTGGTTACAAGCTGGTCGACGAGATCGATCCCGACGGTTCGCCGTGGTCGGCCTACGTGCGCAGCCTTCTCGGAGGTGACGGGCACGATCCGGCCGCAGAGGGCGGGTATTCGTCACCGTACCCGGGCGAATCGATCGACGACGCTCTGGACTCCATGCCATGACGGTGCTGCGCCGTCCGCGTTCGACCGCCCTCGTCGGCATGATCTCGGTCCTCGTCGTCTGGCAGCTTCTGTCGCTGACGTTGCTGAGGGCTGGAGGCACCGTTCCCGGACCGATCGAAATCGTGTCTCAGGTGTTCGACGACGGACTGGGTCTCTATGTCGACAATTCACTGGTCACGGTCGGCGCGGCGGCGCAGGGTTATCTATGGGGAAATCTCTGTGCAGTCGCGCTGGCCGTGGTCGCCCTCGTGGTTCCCCCGTTCGCCAAGCCCATCATGCAGATCGGCGTGTTCTCGTACTGTCTGCCGATCGTTGCGATCGGACCGCTCTTCGCCATCGTGTTCGAGGAAGGCATGTCCCGCGTGGTGCTCGCCGGGATGTCCGTCTTCTTCACCACTCTCGTCGGAGTGGCGACGGGTCTGCGCGCCGCGGACTCGGCCAGCATCGACGTCGTCACCGCACAAGGCGGTGGTGCCTGGATGGCTCTGCGGAAGGTTCGTTTCGTCTCTGCACTACCCGCGCTGTTCACCGGCCTCCAGATCGCGGCGCCTGCAGCACTCCTCGGCGCGATCATCGGTGAATACATCGGCGCCGACAATGGACTCGGTGTGCTCATGATCAGTTCGCAACAGTCCATGCAGATACCGCGAACATGGGCAGTTGCGCTCGCCGGGGCTCTCATCGCAGGGGTCGCGTATGTGCTGATCGGAGTGCTGGCGCGCCTAGCTGTTCCGTGGTCGTCCGACCTCAGCGCTCGTGCCATGGCGGCCTCACCGCTCGATCCGAATCGAGCGACCGGCACCGGGCCGAAGGCCGCGGCGCGCGCCGTGTCGAGCGCGATCATCGGAGTACTCGCTGTGTGCATCGTCTGGAGCGGCTTTCTCGCCGTCACCGGTGTCTCGTCGTTCATCGGCCGGTCTCCGACGGACGTCGCACAATTCCTCCTCGACGGACCGGCGACCGGCGCAGACACTCGATCGGACCTCCTGCCACTGGCCTCACAGACCCTTCGCGATGCCGTCGTCGGGCTCGGTGCCGGAATGTCGGCTGCCATCGTCGTCGCCGCACTGTTCGCGTTGTCCCCCTCGGTCAAGAGCGCGTTCATGGGAGTCGTTCTTGCGGTTCGCACTGTGCCGCTGATAGCGATGGCACCGCTGATCGTGCTTGTCGTCGGCCGCGGCGCCTGGAGCGTCGCAGTCATCGGTGGTCTCGTCACCTTCTTCCCGACGCTGGTGACAGTGCTCCTGTCGCTCGAGCGAATCCCCAAGGACGCAGCCGACCTGATGGCGTCGTTGCACGCGTCTCGCTGGCGCACGTTCGTGACGGTCCAGGTCCCCATGGCCACGTCGGGGTTGATCTCCTCACTTCGGATTGCAGCGCCGCTCGCGTTCACCGGAGCATTGCTGGCAGAGTGGCTCGCCACCGGCGATGGCCTGGGTTACGACATGATCCTGTCCATGACGACAGCCCGGTACGACATGCTGTGGGCGGAGGTCGTTCTCGTCACCGCAATGACGTTCGCCGTCTATGCAGCGGTCGGGATACTCGAGAAGCTCTCGGCCAGAATGTACTCCGGAAGCGTCGCAACGCCCACAGCTGTTCAGGTCCCCGCCAGAAAGGTCAACGCATGAGCCCCGAGCCGTCGGACATGGCCGAACGCACCAAGATGGGACAGACCATCCGGGCCGTGCGGCAGGTGCAGGGACTCACGCTGGTTCGTCTGGCCGAGCTGTCCGGACTGTCCAATCCGTTCCTCAGTCAGGTCGAACGGGGTAAGGCACAACCGAGCATGGATTCCCTGCGACGCATCGCCGACGCCCTCGGCACCACCATCCCCATGCTCACAGCCAGCGCCCACTCGTCGAGCGCAGAATCGGAAATATGCATCGTGCGCGCCGACGATCCACTCGTCAGCACCCACGAAATGGGATACACCAGGCCTTTGGTTCGCGGCACGCGCAGCCTCAATCCGCTCGAGTTCCACATAACGTCCGACATCTACGAGCAGACCTATTGGACGCACTCCGTCGCCGAGTTCATCCACATTCTGTCGGGTTCGCTGATGGTCGACCTCGACACCGAGGGCACCCACGTGCTGGCAACAGGCGACTCGCTCTACGTTCCCGGCGGATTGAATCACCGCTGGCGAATCACTGGGAAGTGGCCTGCACGCGCACTGGTGGTGCAGGCGGGACCCCACGACGACGCCGATCTCGAAGCGCGATCCGCGCACGGAAGACAGGACTGAACGCCCGTGAAGATCACCTCGGTCACCCCGCTGCCGATGCGCTGCTTGTCCGCCAACGGTCCGATGACATTCTTCGTCGTCAGGATCGAGACCGATACAGGGCTCGTCGGATTCGGCGAAAGTTGCGACTGCTTCGGCATCTCCTACCCCACTGTGCACGCTGCTGTGATCCGAGATGCATTCGCTCCGTTGATCATCGGGGAGACACTCGATGCCGTCGAACCGCTGATCACCAAGATCAGGCGCGCTACCCGCCGAGAACTGGGCGAGAGTTGGGCGAGCGCGCAGGCTCGAAGCGCAATCGAAATTGCGCTATGGGATCTCGTCGGCCAGGAACAGAGGAGATCGGTCTCCTCACTGCTCGGCCGTGTGCGGGATCGAATCCCCGTGTACGCAGGCAGCAGTCCGTTCCTCGACGACCACCCCGCGGAGTTCCACTTGAAGCAACTCGAGCCCATGCTCGACCGCGGAGTGCGCCACGTCAAGCTGCGCACCGGGCCCCGCCCCGACGCAGCCGTCGACACGCTCGCAGACCTGCGTCGGCTCCTCGGGCATGACATCGAGATGATGGTCGATGCCAGCGAGTCTCTCGACCTGCCGACCACTGCGAGGCTGTCGGACAGGATGGCCGAGCTGGACATTCGGTGGTTGGAGGAGCCGCTACTGCAGTCTCGGCACCGGGCACTCGCGGTGGCCGCGACTCGCAGCCGCATTCCGATCGCCTCGGGCGAACATCTGTTCAGCGCGGAGGAAGCTTCGGCAGCGCTGAGCGCGGGTGAGATTTCCGTCGTTCAACCCGATCCATGCATCTCCGGCGGTATCGCCGAGGCACGGCAGATCGCCGCGATGGCCGCAGCATTCGGCGTTCGGGCCGTCTTGCATTACCACGCGGGCCTTATCGGTCTGGGCGCAGTGCTCCAGGTCGCGGCCTCGGCACCCGACGTCGATCTGCTCGAGTACCCGATACATCTGGACACAGTGCTGCGCACCCAATCCGGGAGCGACGATTTGGGAATCGCCGCGATAGACGACGGATGCCTCGCTCTGCCGGACGGACCGGGACTCGGGGTCACTCTCCTCCAGTCCGCCTTCGACGAAGGCTCGTTCGTATGAGAGTGATGGTTACCGGTTCGCGAGGAAAAGTCGGTCGTGCAGCAGTGAAGGCGCTCAGCGACGCAGGCCATGACGTCCACGGCGTCGACCTGGCGTCTCCGAACTACGACGACCCCTTGCCCTACGTTCGAGCTGACGTCACCGAAGCCGCCGACATGTTCGCAGTCATCCGAAACGTAGACGCAGTGGTACATGCAGCGGGAATCCCGGAGCCGACCAAAGACGTTGCGCACAAGGTTTTCTCTACCAACACGATGGGGACCTTCAACGTAATCGAAGCCTGCGTCGCCGCTGGGGTGTCACGCCTTGTCAACATCTCGAGCGACAGTGTCCCTGGATACACCTGGTCGGGGGGCCGAATCACGCCGTCGAGGTACCCCATCGACGAGACGCATGCGAATTCACCCATCGACCCGTACGCACTGTCCAAACTGTTCGGCGAGCAACTGTGCGACGCCGCATGCAGGCGAGCCGAAATCGATGCCGTCTCCATCCGCGCAACCTGGGTGATCACACCCGAGACCTACGCCGCCAACCTCGGACCCATCACCGCAGATCCAACGATCGGCAGTGCGGTCTTCTGGTCCTACATCGACGTTCGCGACCTCGCCGACCTGATAGTCCTCGCCACCGAGCAGCCTGTCTCCGGACACGAAGTCGTCTTCGCCGCCGCCGAGGACAACATCGGCGGACGTGACATCCGGAACGCAATCGAAACGGCGTATCCCGACGTCACCATCGATCGAATCGAACGCGCGGATGCAGGTGGATACGACATCACCAAGGCGCGCAGGTTGTTCGGCTGGAAACCCGTTCACAGCTGGCGGGACCACCTCGTGGAGCCGAGATGAAAAGCTAGAAGTTCCAGCTTGCCAGCGACGCGCCCGCTCCGGCCCGGGCGGTGAAGACCGTCGGCGCAGGGAAGCCGCCGTCCTCGATGTCGCTCTCGACCGCTGCGGTGATGCGGTCGACGTCGGGTGCCGGAACGAGTGCGATCACGCATCCCCCGAAACCGCCTCCGGTCATGCGTGCGCCGAGAGCTCCGTGCGCACCGAGCGATTCGGCGATGAGATCGATGTGGGGTGTGGTGATCTCGAAGTCGTCGCGCATCGAGGCGTGCGATTGGTCCATCAGAGCACCGACCCGACGAAAGTCACCACTCGCCATGGCTTTCGCGCACTCGAGTACACGTTGATTCTCGCTGAGGACATGGCGGGCTCTCGCCCGATCGACTGCATCCTCGATCCGATCCAGAACGTCCTCGCCCTGTACCTCTCGCAGAGTTTCGACGCCCAGCTCCCGCGCCGCGCGGGTACACGACTCGCGACGTGCCCGGTACTCCCCTGTCGAGTGCTGATGCGCCGCATTGGAATTGACGACCAACAGCGCCAGATCGTGCGCGTCGAGCTCGAACGCAACCGGTTCGACGGACGAGGTTTCGAAATCGATGAGCAGCGCCCGGTCGACCTCGCCGCCCAACGACGCCAGCTGATCCATCAGCCCCGTCGGCGCACCCACGAAATCGTTCTCACCGCGCTGCGCGAGCCGTGCGACGTCCAGAGGTTCGAGTTCGGTTCCGGTGGCCGCGTTCATGATTAGGAGCACGGCACATTCGAGGGCCGCCGAGGAGGACAGACCCGCTCCGATGGGCACGTCGCTGTGAACGCTCATCGCGCCTCCGACGACGGGGTGTCCTGCCTGCGCGAGCGCCCAGACCACACCGGCCGCGTAGGACGCCCAGCCGTCGACGTCACCGGGCTGCGCAGTCACGTCGAACGCGGAACCGGCGCCCTCTTCGTCGCTGCTCAGCGTGATTCGGTCCGACCCGTCCGGCTCGAACGTCACCGTGGTGCGTTCCTCGAGTGCGATGGGCATCGCGAAACCGAGGTTGTAATCGGTGTGCTCGCCGATCAGGTTGATCCGCCCTGGCGCGTACGCCGTGTACGTGGTCACAATGCCTTCAATCTGTCGGCCATCTGCTCGGGGGTGACGTCGGTGATGAACGCGTCCATTGCCGATTCGGATCCGGCCAAGTACTTGAGTTTGGTCTCCGACCGTCGCACCGACATAAGCTCGATGTGAAAGTACCCGTCCGCCTGGATTCCGTCGGACCGATACTGATGCAAGGCCGAGATGTACGGCAGCGGTGCCGGATACATCCGGTCGAAACGGCCCAGAACGTCGAGGTAGACGTCGGTCAGCGAGTCGAGTTCGTCCTCGGTCAGATCCACCAGACTGTGGACGTGTCGATTCGGGTAGATGTGCACCTCGACGGGCCAGCGAGCCGCGAACGGGACGAATGCCGTGAAGTGCTCGCCGGACACCAGCACCCTACGGCCGTCGGCGATCTCCTGCGCGAGGATATCGCCGAACAAGTTTCGTCCGTGGACCGCGGCGAACTCGCGAGCCTGACGCAGCATCGACGTCGTCCGCGGCGTCAGGTACGGGTACCCGTAGATCTGCCCGTGCGGATGAGACAGCGTGACGCCGATGTCCTCCCCTCGGTTCTCGAAACAGAAGACCTGCTCGATGCCGTCGCGTCCCAACAGATCTGCGGTTCGCTCGCGCCACACGTCGACGACGAGACGAGCATGGTCGTGAGGGAGATCAGCGAAGGACGCCGTGTGGTTGCTGGAGAAACAGATGACCTCGCAGCGCCCGATTCCGAGGGCCTGCAGATCACCGTCGTGCAGAATCGGTGCATCGAGTCCTGCGTGCGACAGACTCGGAAAGCGATTCTCGAACACGACCACGTCGTAATCCGCTGCAGGAACTTCACTTCTGTCTCCGCCCGGCGACGGACACAGAGGGCACTGATCCGCGGGCGGCTTGTACGTACGGTCCTGCCGCAACGCCGCGATCGCAACCCAGTCGCCGGTCTGACGGTCACGCCGTACCTCCGACTGCGCCCCGTTCGGTCGTGCGGCCAAAGGCCGAACATCCGGAACAGGGTGAGCGACGTTGCCGGGCAACGAGAAGAAGAGGATCTCCCGGCCGTCGGCGAGCTCGGCACGAACGGGGTGCTGCGTGGTCATGATTTCTCCGTCTCGGCTACCAGGATGTTCTCCACGTGCGGTGCCAACGCGGCCCTGTCGGCCACGGCGAGACCGTCGTCGACGACGAGTGTGTCGATGTCCGACATCCGCCCGAACACGTTGGTGCCCACTTCTCGATATTTGGTGTTGTCGGCCAACACGAACAACCGTCGACTGGTTGCGATGAGCCGACGATTGGTCTCGGCCTCGGCGATGTTCGGTGTGGTCAAGCCGGATTCGATGTCGAAACCGTGCACACCGAGGAACACTGCGTCGACGCGGAACACGTTGAGAGCCGCATTGGCGATCGGCCCGACGAGCGCGTCCGACGGGGTGCGCGAGCCCCCGGTGAGATACACGACAGGATTGGGCTCGTCGGGATGTCCGGTGAGCTCCTGAAAGATCGAAATCGAGTTGGTGACAACGGTGATGGCGTCACGACCCCTGAGCAGTTTCGCGAGTTCCAGCGTCGTGGTGCCGGCACTGACGGCGATGGTCATTCCGTCCTCGACTGCACCGAGGGCTGCACGGCCGATAGCGACCTTCTCGGCGTGCTGCCGAGCTGCCTTCGCCGTCGACGGTGGTTCGATTCCTCGGTTCCCCCGCACGATTGCTCCGCCGTGGACCTTGCGGAGCACTTGACGCTCGTCCAGAACGTCAAGATCACGCCGGATCGTCATCTCCGAGACACCCAGGAGATCTGCCAGGTCGACCACCTTGACTGCGCCGTCGGTATGCAGCGCCGCCAGGATCGCGGAGTGGCGTTCCGCTGCCAGCATCGGCACCTACCTCTGATTCGGGGCACGACTGAATCGGTGCACCAGCGACCTTGATGAATCGAACATTACCAAACAGAACCGGACACAAATGCGGGAACGGATGTACGCAATTGTTTGAACCTGTTACTTTGTGTTCACATCGCTCACACCAGTGAGCCAGCTCACTCAACCAGGGAGGTTGACGCGTGACGTCGACTCTTGCGGCAGAAGGCGTGCTTTCGTTCAACACGAACGCGCTGGACTACGTGCTCATCGCCGTGTATTTCGTGTTCGTTCTCGGGATCGGCTACGTAGCCCGCCGACAGCTCTCCACCAGCTTGGACTTCTTTCTCTCGGGACGCAGACTTCCCGCGTGGGTCACCGGCATCGCCTTCGTGTCGGCGAACCTCGGCGCCGTCGAGATCATGGGCATGTCCGCGAACGGCGCCCAGCTGGGCCTCGCCACCATGCATTACTACTGGATCGGTGCTATCCCTGCGATGCTGTTCCTCGGCATCGTGATGATGCCGTTCTACTACGGCTCCAAGGTGCGCAGCGTCCCCGAGTTCATGCGCAAACGATTCGACACCAAAGCCCACCTCGTCAACGCCATCAGTTTCGCCGTCGCACAGATCCTGATCGCGGGCGTCAACCTGTTCCTTCTGGCCACCGTCGTGAAAGTCCTTCTCGGATGGTCACTGTGGGTCTCGCTCATCGTGGCCGCAGCCATCGTGCTCACCTACACCGTCCTCGGTGGCCTCTCCGCAGCGATCTACAACGAGGTGCTGCAGTTCTTCGTCATCCTCGCCGCCCTGGTTCCGCTGACGGTGATCGGTTTGATCAAGATCGGCGGGTGGTCCGGCCTCAAGGACAAGGTCGTACCGACGGTCACCGACGGCACCGTCACTGCCTCGACGGGAGAACAACTCTCGTCGTGGCCGGGGCAAGCGCTGAGCGGGTTCGACTCACCGATCCTGTCCGTGATCGGCATCGTGTTCGGTCTCGGATTCGTCCTGTCCTTCGGATACTGGACGACCAACTTCGTCGAGGTCCAGCGCGCGATGGCGTCGAGTTCGATGTCCGCGGCGCGCCGCGCACCGATCATCGGTGCGATCCCGAAGATGCTGGTGCCCTTCGTAGTCGTGGTCCCCGGCATGATCGCCGCCGCCGCGATCGGAGACATGATCAACCTGAAGGAAAACGGGACCGGCGACATCACGTACAACGACGCGATGCTGTTGATGATGCGAGACATCCTCCCCAACGGCCTGCTGGGCGTGGCCGTCGCCGGCTTGATGGCTGCATTCATGGCAGGTATGGCGGCGAACATCTCCGCGTTCAACACCGTCTTCAGTTACGACCTGTGGCAGCAGTACATCGTCAAGAATCGCGAGGACGGTTACTACATAACCGTCGGTCGCGTCGCGACTGTCGCCGCAACGATTCTCGCGATCTTCACCGCGCTCATCGCGTCGGGTTACTCCAACTTGATGGACTACCTGCAGACGCTGTTCGGTTTCTTCAACGCTCCCCTGTTCGCCACATTCATCCTCGGTATGTTCTGGAAGAAGATGACGCCCGCAGCGGGATGGATCGGACTCGTCTCGGGCACGTCCGCAGCGGTCCTGGTGTTCATTCTGTCGGAAGTCGGCGTGATCAACCTTCCAGGACAGGGCATGCCGTTCGTCGCGGCGTCGGCTGCATTCGTCGTCGACATCGTGGTCAGCATCGGCGTCAGTATGGTGACACAGCCGAAACCGGCGAAGGAACTCGTGGGATTCGTCTACTCGGAGACTCCGCGCGACATGTTCACCGACCCCGAAGATGCCACGAGCCCCTGGTACAAGCGGCCGGTTCCATTGGCGGGCTTCGCGCTCGGCCTCGTCGTCGTCCTCAACATCGTCTTCCACTAGAGGAGAACCGGAAATGACTACACCCGACAAGAACCCCGGCCTGGTGGCGCGGTTGTTCGACATCCGTTCCGTCATCGGCGCACTGCTCGGCATCTACGGGATCCTGCTGACCCTCGCCGGCCTGTTTCCGTCGGTTTTCGGTAACAAGACCCACTCGTCGCCGTCCAACAACGTCGTCGACATGAGCGTCGGTACCAGCGCCAACCTGTGGGTCGGACTGGTGATGCTCGCAATCGCACTGATCTTCGGCGCCTGGGCCATCGCCCGGCCCGCAGTCGTGGGCGACGCACCGGGCGAATAGCCGACTCCGTCGCACGTGCGTGGAAATGTAGGCCTTGGCCTACATTTCCACGCGCAGCGGGAACGCTCACCTCACCGTGTTTAGAAGCCCGTCGAACCGTCAATCCACGGTTTCGAGCGGGGACAGCCCCTCGCTCCCAGAAGTCAGGTCGACCGGAAGGTTTTCGATGAGCATCAACGACGACGACATCACCACCAGCGGATCCGGCGGAGAAGGCCCCGCTGACGGTGGATCCAACCCCAACGGCCACGACGGCGGAGCCGACGGCACCGCAGGCCCGGGTGAAGGACCCGCAGACGGCGGATCCAACCCCAACGGCCACGACGGCGGAGCCGACGGCACGGCAGGCCCCGGCGAAGGACCCGCAGACGGCGGTTCCAACCCGAACGGACACGACGGCGGTGCGGACGGCTCGGCTTGAGCGACATGCACGCAGACCAGCGCGGACCGGAATTCCGGTCCGCGCTCGGTCGTCTGATCTCCATTCCCGAGCGTGCTTTCGCCGACGAGGTATGGGGGCGCACGCCGTTGCTCACCCGCGCCTCGGAACTGAATCGCACGTTCGAGGATCTACTAACGCCCTCCGACGTCGACGAACTGGTGTCCCACCGCGGCGTCCGTACGCCCTTTGCGCGGATGGCCAAAGACGGAGCGCTCCTGGACAAGTCCGAGTTCACGTCGTCGGCCGGCTTCGGGGCCGAGATGCCCGATCAGCTCGACTCGTCCGCTGTGTTGTCCGCGTTCGCCGACGGACACACGCTGGTGTTGCAAGGACTTCATCGGCTGTGGCCGCCCCTGATCGACTTCACCCGTGATCTGGTCGACGATCTCGGCCATCCCAGTCAAGTCAACGCGTACATCACCCCCGCCGCCTCGACGGGATTCTCGCCGCACTACGACGTGCACGACGTGTTCGTCCTACAGATCAGTGGCGAGAAGCGGTGGATGATTCACCCTCCCGTCCACACGCATCCATTGTCGAACCAACCGTGGTCCGACCGGCGCGAAGCCGTCGAGAAGCAGGTAAGCAACACGCCGTACCTCGACACCGTCCTGACGCCCGGTGACGTCCTCTATCTGCCGCGGGGATGGATTCATTCCGCGGAAGCATTGGGCGACACGACGATCCACCTCACCATCGGCGTGGCGTCGTTCAACAACTACGACATCGCACATCGCGTTCTCGGCGCTCTCCAGGACGACGCGCGCATTCGCGAGCCATTGCCCGCTGGGCTCGACCTGACGGATCCGGACGCAACCGCACCTCACGTGGACCGAGTACTCGACGACGTCGCAGCGGCATTGGAACGCATCCGATCGGATCCGGAGGAACGACGCTCGATCGCCGACGAATTGGCCGCGCGCCTGGTCGCGATCACTCGACCGGCACCGATCGATCCGCTGCGCACGGTCGCGTTCATCGCCTCCCTCGACGCTGCTTCCGTAGTCACATGGAGGCAGGGGCTGTCCCCTCGCATCACCCGCAGCAACGGACGGGTCCACGTCGGCCTTCGCGACAAGACGATCTCCCTACCCGACGAGTGCGCCGATGCACTCGACGATCTCCGCAGCGGACAACCCCGCCGTGTCGCGGACATGCGCGGTCTCGACCCCGACAGCGCGCTGGTGGTGGCGAAACGGCTGCTCAGGGAGGGCATCATCGTGCCGTCGGAGTGAACTGCACCCCCACGTATAGTTAGCCGAGTGAACGGAATCGCAGGTGGCCGCCGCGTCTCACTCACGGCAGCCGCGGGTCTTGCCGCTGCTATGGGCGTCGGCCGGTTCGTCTTCACCCCGCTCCTACCGATCATGGTCGATTCGGCTGGAGTCACGCCGAGCAGCGGTGCGGTCATCGCGACGGCCAACTACACCGGCTACCTCGTCGGCGCGATACTTCTGTCGCTCCGACCCACCCTCAACAGCACAACAGCGTTCCGCACCTGGGTCGCTCTGCTCGTCGTCAGCGAAATTGCGATGGCGTTCGCCGACGGCACCTTCGCGTTCTCGATGCTCCGGTTCGTCGCCGGTCTGGCGAGCGCCGCCGTGTTCCTCGGCTGCGCGAGCACCGTCGCGCGGCACGTCGGCGCGTCACCCGGCATCGCGTTCGGCGGTGTCGGAGCGGGAATCGCCGCGTCCGGCATTCTCACTCTCGTTGCAGCACCTCACCTTTCGTGGCAGGCATTGTGGATCGCGTCCGCTGTACTGACGGCCGTCGTCATCGCCCCCACGCTCGCGCTCGATATTCACGCCGAGTCCAGGCGGACCGACGGAAACGTCGGGCCCTCGCCGCAGGAACGCCGAATCTGGCGAGTGCTGCTCGCTGCGTACTTCCTCGAAGGACTCGGATACATCATCGTCGGTACCTTCCTCGTCGCCGCCGTCGGCGGACACGGAAGCTCGTCGGTCGGTCCCGCGGTATGGATCGTCGTCGGTTGCGCCGCAGTTCCGGCAACCGTGCTGTGGCACGCGGTCGCCCAACGCGTCACACCGTCGCGAGCACTCGTCGCCGCATTCGGCCTACAGACCGTGTCCGCGATCCTGCCTGCAGTCAGCGACAGTCCCGCGGTCGCACTCGTCGCCGCAGTTCTCTTCGGCGGCACGTTCATGGGCATCACCATGCTGACCATGGGCATGGCCGGCGGCCTGCCCATCGGGAGAACTGCAGCAACACTGACGACCGTCTACGGCATCGGACAGGTCATGGGTCCACTCGTCGTCGCCCCAGCGCTCGGTGACTCCTACTCCATCGCGTTCGTGGTGGCGGCGGTCGTGCTGGCACTGGGTACGGCGGGAGCCGTCCTCGCCGCGCGACTGCACACGAACTGAACGAACCCTGGCACCATGTGGTCATGAAGGCCATCGCTCGACTACTGCTCGGCGCATTCCTCATGTTCGCAGGCTTCAGCCATCTGTTCTGGGCGCGCACAGAATTCGCCGCACAGGTACCGACCTGGGTTCCTCTGGACACCGACTTCGTCGTTCTCGCGTCGGGCGTCGTCGAGATTGCCCTGGGGCTTGCGCTCGTGTTCGTCCGCAGGCCGGCAGTGGGCTGGATCGTCGCAGCATTTTTCGTGGCGGTGTTTCCAGGCAACATCAGCCAGTTCCTGACACACACCGATGCATTCGGCCTCGATACCGACGCCGCACGCGGAATCCGGTTGCTGTTTCAGCCCCTGCTGATCGTGTGGGCGCTGTGGTGTACCGATGCGATAGGACGACACCGAAGAGTAGCGTCGCGATCATGACGTCCTGGCGAGACTCCGAGTCGGTGAATCTCATGCTCGACGAGCTCGAGACCTGGGCCGTTGTGGGACTGTCCGGTAATCCGCAGCGCACCGCCTACGACATTGCCTCCCTCCTTCAACGCAGGGGCAAACGCATCGTCCCGATTCACCCGAACGCGCCGACGGTTCTCGGGGAACAGGGATACGCGACGCTCGCCGAGGTGCCGTTTCCAATCGATGTCGTCGACGTGTTCCGTCGATCAGAGCAAGCAGGCCAGTTCGCCGACGAGGCTGTCGCCGTGGGCGCGAAGGGCGTGTGGTTTCAACTGGGCGTCATCGACGAAGCCGCCTTCACCCGGACTCTCGCTGCCGGAGTTCCGATGGTGATGGACACCTGCCCGGCCATCGAGTGGCGTCGCCGCTGATCTACTGATCGGCACCCCGAATTCCCTTGTGCTTCTCGCCGGGGTCAGTATGAAGGAAGGAACTGATTACTTGGACCAAGCAACGAGGTAGGCATGAGCGACGCAGCAGCGATCGGCGACGGGATCCTCCAGATCCCCGTCCCCATCACCGACAGTCCGCTCGGCCACACGCTGGTGTACGCCATGGAGTCGCCCGGCGGCCTCGTCCTGGTCGACGCGGGATGGGACGACGACAACGCATGGGCCGGCCTCACCTCCGGATTGGAAGCCGTCGGACACTCCATCACCGACGTCGAGGGCGTAGTGCTGACGCACTTCCATCCCGATCACACCGGGCTGTGCGGTCGAGTCCGCGCGGCGTCGGGAGCGTGGGTCGCGATGCACGAGGCCGATCACGCCGAGTTCCACAAGATGACCGCACCGCGGGGCCCCGAATGGCTCGATCGTCAGCGAGCGAACATGATCGCTGCCGGTGCACCGAACGCCGACATAGCCGCCTGGCAGGAACTCGATCTACAGCCGCCGACCGGACCGGATTCGGCGCCCGATCGCATACTGCGCGACGGAGACACGATCGACCTGACCGGACGAGGACTGCGCGCTGTCTTCACCCCCGGTCACACGCCTGGTCACGTGTGCTTCCACCTGCCCGACGCCGACGTCATGTTCACCGGCGACCACGTCCTGCAGAAGACGACACCTCACGTCGGCAACTTCGTCTACCCGCTCGAGGAGAGAGACGCACTTGCAGAGTTCTTCGACTCGCTGCGTCACGTGCAGTCCATGAACGTGACGCGCGGACTGGGTTCTCACGGAATCGGTATCGACGACGTCGGAGTGCGCGCGGGCGAACTCATCGAGCACCACGAAGAACGATTGGACCATCTGTACGAGGCTTTCGCCGACGACGAGATCACCGTCTGGGAGGTCGCCGAACGCATGAAGTGGTACAAACCCTGGAGCGATATCTCCCCGTTCCACAAGACCCTCGCACTGTCCGAAGCCGCCGCGCACCTTCGAAGCCTGGTGTCTCGCAATCAGGTTGCCCAGGTCCCCGGCTCGTCACCCGCGCTCTTCGCCCGAATCTGACGCAGCGGGAGGCGTCATCTCGAGGCGGACGCCCATGAGCCGAACCTTGCGAGAGTGGTCCAACCTCTGCACCAATGCTGCCGCCGCGTCGGAAATGATCCGAGGATCGAAGGTAGGCGGTCCGTCGAGTGCAGCTGTGGTGGTGTGGGTTTCGAAAGGCGCGTAACGCACCTTCAGCGTCACTCGCACGGCAGGTCTGTCCTCTGCGACGAGATCCTCACGCACCTTCAGCGCCAGAGACCTCACCTCGGCAGTGATGGCCTCCCAATCCTCCAGGTTTTCCTGAAACGTGGTTTCCCGGCTGTGAGAACGAGCGATCCACGGCGCTGCGGACACCGGGGACAGGTCGACCCCTCGCCCTTTGGTTCCGATCCACGGCCCGGTTTTCGGACCGAACGCAGCCGCCAGGGCCGAATCGTCGGTCGCCGCCAACTCCGACACCGTGGTGATACCGAGACTCGCAAGCTTCTTCGCGGTCTTCTTCCCGATTCCCCACAACGCATCCGTCGGGCGGTCTCCCATCACCTCGAACCAGTTGGCGGACGTCAAGGTGTAGATACCCTGCGGCTTGCCGAAATCCGTTGCAATCTTCGCGCGTAACTTGTTGTCCCCGATGCCGACTGAACAATGCAGCCCGGACGCATCCAACACCGTGTCGTGGACCCCGCGTGCGAAGGACACCGGATCCTCGGTCTCGACGCCGAGAAACGCCTCGTCCCAACCCATCACTTCGACCACCACGTTCAAGCTTCGGAGTGCGTCCATCACGATGTTCGACGCCGCCGCATATGCCTCCCCGTCGACCGGCAGGAAGATCGCGTCGGGCAGCTTCTTGAAAGCGACCCTCAACGGCATCCCCGATCCGACGCCGAACGCCCGCGCCTCGTAGGAGGCCGTCGACACCACTCCCCGTTCCGTCGGATCGCCCCTACCGCCGACCACCACCTGCTTTCCCGCCAGCTCGGGGTTGCGCAGCACCTCCACTGCCGCAATGAACTGATCCATGTCCACATGCAACACCCACCGTCGGCGCACAGATGCGGTCATGCCGCCCATTCTGCGCCACCCCCGCGCCGCGCGTCGATCCCCGGTCGGGGATGTCGCCGCGGGCCGGACAGACACGCGTCGTTCGCTCGAACGAAGCGCTACCCCTTGTGTGCCACACTCCCATCATGGAGTCGAACGCTGTCGAGATCACGGTCGTCGGCCGAGGCCAGGCGACGTACCCGCCGGAGCGATGCACGGTGTCCCTGTCGGTCCGAACCGACGGCCGCACGGCCGAGGCTGCGGCCGAACCCGCTCACCGCCTGGTCAGAGAGCTGACCGGCTTGATCGATCCGCTGTACAACCCTTCGAGCGGCCCGATCGACGCATGGGTTCTCGATCAGGTGCGGCACTCGCGGTCCAGGCCGTTCAACCACAACGGGGAACAGTTGCCGTACGTCTATCAGGCGCTTGCGTCGATCGAGGTGAAGTTCAGCCAGATCGACGTGGTCGACGCGTTCGTCTATGCGGTGTCGGCACTCGACGGCGTGGACATCGGCCACTTCGATTGGTCGCTGACCGAAGCGACGTCGGCCGAGAACACCCGTCAGGTCCGCGCGAGTGCCGTCCAGGACGCACTGAGCAAGGCAGAGGTATTCGCGCACAGCGTGGGCCGATCGACGGTCAGTGCCCGTGCGATAGCGGACCCGGGACTTCTCGGTGTTGCAACCGCATCCCATCAGGACTATGTGGTCGCATCTCGAGCCTACGCAGCAACCGACGACGGATTCGAACTCAAACCACAGGACATCGTCATTCGCGCCGAAGTTCACGCAAGATTCGTCGCAACCTGACACCTCGATGCGGTCGTCGAGAGGTGGCCGTGCCGCCCCACTGGCATCATGCAGTCGGAGCGAATCCCGGAACCGAGGACAGTGTCTCGAACGTGCGTTGCCTTCCCCATTCGACATGGGAGTACGCAACGGCCGCAGCAAGTTCGGGATTACCTTCGGCTATTGCATCGACCAACGAGACGTGTTCGCGGTGTCTGATGCTGGGGTCGCGCTCCATGTTCGCGACGTTGAGCCGGTTGCTGCGTTCCCGTAGGGGCTCCATGATGACGACGAAAAGCCGGTTGTCTGCCAGCGATTCGATCGTGGCGTGAACGCCGCCGCTCTCGCGGTGGAACGACGGTAGGTCGCCTGCGTGCAACGCATCTCCGGCGCGCGTCACCGCATCGACGAGCGCCGACGCGTCGGCGCCCACCGCGACCGCGGACGCCGCCTTACGGGCCGCGAGCGGCTCCAGCGCCGAGCGCAGATCGTAGAGTTCGTTCACCCCGCTCCGCGTTACCATCGTCACGACGGCCGGTCGACGCGGAGACAACGCGACGAGCCCCGCGGCCTCGAGCATAGGAAGCGCCTCACGGATCGGCACCCGGGACACATCGAGTTCAGCGCTGAGATCTCTCTCGCGCAATGGTTCACCGGCCGGTATGCGTCCATCGAGAATGCGCGCGCGAATTTCGTCGAACACACGGCGTGACAGACTCGCCGACGCTGCACCCTGTTCCATGCACTGTCCTCCATCGTCGTTCGCCCATGTGTACCAGCACCGACAGCAACACCACCCTAGGTATACCAAGAGCCCAACTCGACGATGTAGCCCCGCCAGCCCACGATGCCGGCGAGTCCGTGTTACGCCACCAGTTCATGGCTCTTACATGTGTTTAACAGAACGGAAACCCAACAGCGGACATCCGGCCGTAAATTCTCGCTGATCACTTGGTATACCAACGACGGTATCCATCGACCACCAGCCGCGAAAGGCACACCGGGATGAGCACCCTGCCCTCGTCGATGAACTCTCCACAGGATTCACCCGCCGAACGAACGACACTCGGCACACAGATCGAATCCGCGTACTCACGTATCGGCCTCACCTCCGCCCACATCGGGATCGTCGCCATGGTGTTGTTCGGCGTCTTCTTCGACGCCATCGAGCAGAACGCCGTCGGCATCTCCGGACCGGTCCTCCGCGCCGACTGGGGCCTCGGGGGCACCGAAATCGGGTTGCTCAACACCGCTACGTTCACAGCGGTTGCCCTCGGTCGCATTCTCGCGGGTGTCGTCATGGACCGCCTCGGGCGCCGAACTCTGCTGGGCGCCAACCTTCTGGTGTTCGCGTTCGGATCGCTCCTGTGCGCGGTCGCGCCCAACTACGAAGTTCTCGTCGCCGCGCGATTCCTCGTCGGCCTGGGACTCGGCGGAGAGATAGCCGTTGCGGTCATCATGCTGTCGGAGTTCTTCTCGGCTCGGCACCGAGGTACAGCCGTCGGCCTCATCAACGTCGCTGCGGCAGGACTGGGCAACATGCTCGCCCCGCTCTTCGGCGTCATCGTGTTCGCGATCTTCACCGGCGAGGATCGCTGGCGGTGGCTGTTCGGAATGCTGGTCCTACCCGCACTCGCAGTGGTGTTCTATCGGAGGTCACTGCCGGAGACTCCCCGATACCTCGCAGCCACCGGACGAATCGACGAGGCGAACACCGTCATCAACCGCCTTGCTCAGGGCAAGCTCCGAGGAACTCTCGACTCCGAGAAGGTCTATCTGGACAAGGCAACACTCGCAGCGGACACGGCTGCACCCAAGGTTCGGTGGACCGAGATGTTCGGTGCACGCTATCGCCGAAGCACGCTCGCCTTGGGTGTCGCAGTCTGCATGTCCTACGCCGCGCAAATTTCCATGCTGACACTCATTCCCATCATCCTCACCGAACGCGGGATGTCGATCACCAGCGCACTCTGGTACACGCTCGTCATGCAGTCGGGATCCTTGATCGGCGCGATCACCGCGGCCCTGATCGCCCGGAAGCTTCCCCGCAAGATCACCCTGACGGCAGGCGCAAGCCTCGGTACCGCCGCGGCACTCGGTTTCGGATTCTTCGCCACCGACATCGGACTGGTGCTGTTCTTCGGTGCACTCTTCAACTTCTCGGTGATCGTTCTGAACACCACCATCTGGCTGTTCGCCCCTGAGCAGTACCCCACTCGCATTCGCGGACTTGCCACCTCCGTCATCCTTGCCATCGGCTCTCTCTCGGGTGGCTTGTTCCCCTTGATCGCCGGAGCAGTACTGGACAGCTCAGGAGTCCCCGCGATGTTCGCCGTTCTCACCGCACTCTTCGTCGTATGCGCGGTCGCAGTTCAGTTCCCCCGAGAAACCTTCGGACACCCCATGCCAGAGGATGATTGATTCATGAGCAGCGTGCCCACGATTCTGGTGGTCAACCCCAACACCAACGCCTCGACCACCGACATGCTCGTCGCGGTTGCCGAGAAGGCCATGGACGGATCGAGATACGACGTCGTCGGAGTCACCGCAGCGTCGGGTCCGCGCATGATCGTCGACGCCGAGGCTCTTGCGGAAGCGGCCGAACATACGGTTGCTGCAGCGCTCTCCGGTATCGACGTACACAGGCCGTGTGCAGTGATCATCGGCGCTTTCGGCGATCCTGGAGTCGCGGCCCTTCGGCAGCTCGTCGACATCCCCGTCGTCGGAATCGGGCAGGCCGCAGTGTCGACGGCAGCTCGTGGAGGTCGACGCTTCGCCATCGCGACCACCACATCGCTGTTGGAACCGTCGTTGCGGGAGCTGGTCCGACACTGCAGCCCCGATGCCGATTTCGCAGGAATCTTTCTGACGGACTCCGACCCGCTCGTACTCGCCCGAGACCACGACGCCAGTGTGTTCGAACTCGGCACAGCCGTCGACGACGCCGCCGCAGCGGGCGCCGAAGCCGTGATCATCGGCGGTGGTCCGCTCAGCGACTCAGCTCGGCAACTCGCCCTCCGTACCGACGTAGTGATCGTCGAACCCGTTCCGAGCGCAGCATTGTGGGTGCTCGAACGGATGGAATCGAACCACAACTCCGATCAGGACGAACCGAACACACCGCTCATCGGGACATCTCGCCGATAGGTGACGCGATCGAACTCGCGGCCGTACTCGTCGATCGCGGAAATCGTCATCTCGCTCGGTGTGATTCCGGCAATCCCGGGAGCGACGTCGACGGAGACGAACGAGTAGTTTCTGAAGCGAACCCGAGACCACCCGACGGCTTCAGTGGCCTTCTCGCCATCGGGCGTCCAGACGTAGCTGTTCGGAACAGCGTTGTCCGGCAACTCGTTTCCTCTGTATGTCTCCTGCTCGGAGGGTTGAAATGTGTACCGAGGACGGCCGCCACCCCCTACCGTGTAATACACCGTCCCGTCGGATTTCGGATACACGACGGCGTGGTCGGCCGCCGTCCGTGTCGGGCGTCCGGCCCGGATGGGGTCGGTTCGTTCGAACACGTGATTGTGCCCTTGCAGAACCACATCCACCTCGTAGCGGTCGAACAACTTCGTCCATGCGTCGCGAACACCACCGTCGGACGCATGGGCTTCGGTAGTCGAGTAGGCACAGTGGTGGAAGAAGCACACCACGAAATCGATGTTCGGATCCGCCCTGAAGCGTTCGAGGGACCTTTCCACCCATGTGTTCTGCCTGCCGCCGCTGTAGCCGGTGTTGGCCTTGATCTCGTACGACACATCGTTGGCGTCGAGCGACAGCACGGCGACATTGCCGTACACGAACGAATAGACCGAAGGGCAGCCTGCAGGACCGTTCTCGGGTTGATCGAGCCTGGCCGCATGTCCCCCGTACCCGTTCGCACCGTACAACGCTTCCATGTCGTGGTTACCCGTGGCGAAGAACCAGGGTGTGCTCGCCGCACTTCGCTCGATGGCAGCGAAGTAGCCGTCCCACACGAAAGGGTTGTACTTGTCGAAGCCTTTCGGCTGAGTCACCCCGCTGGGAGCGAACTGAGCAGGGAGGCCGGCGCCCGACGGATCCGCGTACGCGATGTCGCCCGCCAAAACATGAAAGTCCGGTCTGCGCGCCGCAATCTGCCCGACGATGTTCGCCGCATGACGAACAGATGGCTCGTTGTCGGCTTTGTAGTACAGATCGTCGTAATCCCCTGCCTTCAGACCCGGCGGCCGAGAGGGTGTTTCATCGACACCTTGATCGCCCATCATCGTGAAGCGGAACGGAGCACTCCGTCCCGGAGGCAACGCTGTCCACACCGTCTGCACGTCACTGACGTAGCCGTCGTTTGTACGCCAGCGATAGAAATGCGGACTCTTGGGAGCCAGACCGTCGACGGGCACGTGAACGTAGAACTGCTCGGCACCGAGGATGCCGCCGTCAGTCTGCGGCACCTGACTGACCAGATTACGAACCTCCGCTGCAGTTGTCGCCCCCAGCACCGGAGTCGGCCCATGATCGAGGAACACCCCCGTCACCCCGGGATTTCGCGACAACTGAGCCGAGAATCGAAGCTGCGTGGCCGAATCCACACCGAACGACGTGTGACGACCCCCCACCGCAAGCGGCGCATCCTGCGCATACGCACGACCGGACCACGCTGCATTCCCAACGGCAGCCGCCGCAGCAGTAGCAGCCGAGCCAACCAGAAAGCGTCTCCGGGATACAGGATTCCGCTTCAGAAACGAACGAATCCAATCGTGCTGCTCCGCCATGGTCATATCAGAAGCAAGAGCCTCCGGAACTCCGGCGGCAACGGTTTCTCCTCGCGGATTCATCGGCATACCCCGACTGTTCCGCTGCAAAGAATACTTACCGACGCACACGATCGACTTGACGATGAAGCCGACGTGAACAGCGATGAAGAACGGGACGAACGAGTATCAAAAGGACCTCGCTCGACCTGCGCCTCAAACGCTCGCCGTTGTGTCACGTGCACGGCCAGGTGCTAGCACCTGGGTGAGCGTCTGGCACATGGGTGTGCGTCTGTGTCTCTGACTGGCGGAGGGGGGTGGATTCACCCTCGTGTTGT
>NZ_NPFY01000050.1 GCF_002259415.1 Rhodococcus sp. 14-2470-1b | reverse complement strand
TACCCGTGCGGTCAGATGCTCCCGGAGTTCGTCGTCGGTGACGTCGGTACCGACGTAATAGGCGGCAAGGTATTTGTCATTGCCGCCGGGGTGGTCGGCGGCGATGACGACGGCGGCGGTGATGGCGGGGTGCTGCTGCAGGACGGTGCGGATCTCGTCGAGTTCGATGCGGAAGCCGCGGATCTTGACTTGGTCGTCGGAGCGGCCGAGGTAGTCGAGTTCACCGGTGTGGTTCCAGCGGACGAGATCGCCGGTGCGGTACAGACGCTGCCCGGATTCGGTAGCGACGAACCGGGACGCCGTCAGATCCGTGCGGCCGATGTAGCCGTCGGCGAGTTGGACACCACCGAGATACAGCTCTCCTGTCACCCCGACGGGTACCGGGCGCAGCCAGGTGTCGAGGACGTGGGTGGTTGTGTTGGCGACCGGTGTTCCGATGGGCACGGTCACCACATCGGTGAGCGCGTCTGCGTGGATGGGTGCGGCGGTGACGTCGACGGCGGCTTCGGTGGGGCCGTAGAGGTTGTGCAGTTCGGCTCCGGCGAAGAGTCGGTCTGCGGCGGCGGCGTTCGCGGCGGGGAGTGCTTCGCCGGAGAAGAACACCCGCCGCACCGAGGTGAGGCGTTCGGGGTCGGGTGTGGCGGTGAGGAAGGCGTCGAGCATGGCGGGCACGAAGTGCAGG
>NZ_NPFY01000009.1 GCF_002259415.1 Rhodococcus sp. 14-2470-1b | reverse complement strand
GTATGGCGATTGCTTGCCGGAGCGTGATTTTCCGTTGTTGGTGGATTTGTACGAGCAGGGTCGGTTGCCGTTGGAGAAGTTCGTGACCGAGCGGATCGGTATCGAGGACATCGAGGCTGCGTTCGAGAAGATGCACAAGGGCACGGTCCTGCGATCGGTGATCGAACTCTGATCGCTCCGATTGCAACTCGGTCCAGACGGGTACGTGATCGCACGAGTGCAGTTCACCGCAATCAGGAAGGCAGAGACATGACGAAACTTGCAGTAATTTACTACTCGTCTACCGGCCACGGAACGGTCATGGCGAACAAGGTCGCAGAGGCTGCTACTGCGGCCGGCGCGGAAGTTCGGGTCCGGCACATAGCCGAGACGAGGGACCCCAGTACATTCGCCGAGAATCCGGCGTGGTCGGCCAACTACGAGGCAACCAAGGATCTTCCCGCGGCGAGCGGTGACGACATCGTCTGGGCAGATGCAGTGATATTCGGATCACCCACGCGTTTCGGCAGTACGGCTGCACCGTTTCAGACGTTCATGGATTCGCTCGGCGGTTTCTGGGCCAAGGGGCAACTCGCGAACAAGGCATACGCGGCTTTCACCTCGAGTCAGACCGCGCACGGCGGTCAGGAGACGACGTTGATCGGCCTGTACACGTCACTGATGCACTTCGGTGGCGTTCTCGTGCCTCCGGGCTACACCGACGGCCTGAAGTTCGCTGACGGAAATCCCTACGGTGTCAGCCACATCACCGGACCGAACAACCAGAACGAACTCGACGATGCAACCAGCGCGGCGCTCGAACACATGACCCAACGCGTCGTCACCATCGCGGACGCCTTGTCGAAGTAGCGTCGGCGACCTCGAGTCACTCTCGACGTTTCACGGAGATACCCCTGCACCTCGAGAGGTGCAGGGGTATCTCCGTGTCTCGCCGGCTACTGGTTCACAAAGGAGTGGATCGCTGTCGCGACCGCACCTGGATCGCCGAGATTGGCGAAGTGCGCTTGCCCCGACAGGACGTGTTTCGTCGACTCCGGAAGTGCCGATTCGAGATACGCCGTGGCACCGACGAGATGCGCAGGACTTTCACTGCCGACGAGCAGCAACGTTCTGACGGTCAGAGCACCGTATTCCGGCAGTACGCCCACACTGACGTCGATCTCCGCGAGTTCCCGAGTCCACGTCGGTGCCAACTCCAGAAACTGACCCCACAACGGAGTGGCGGCAAGCGCCTCGGTTTCATCGCTGGAAACGCGAATGAAGTGTTCCATGGCGATCCGAATTGCAGCATCGTTGTCCGATGCGGCAATCGCTGCTGCGTACGGCGCAAGGTGCTCGCCTGCCACTGGGCCGTCGACCGGCAGCGGTGGTTCGTACAACGCGAGCGACGCGACATCAGCGCCTGCTCGAACGGCGTGCAGGGCGCAGATCGCGCCGTACGAATGGCCGACCAATGCAGGAACTGCACCGGTCTCCTGCTGCGCCCGCTTCACAACCGCGATGATGTCGGCGGCTTCCGTCCCGAGGGTGTACTCGTCCGCGTCCCCGCTCGATCCACGCCCACGACGATCGAGAACGAAGACCGAGTGATCGGCGGCGAGCAACGTGGCCACCGGCATCCATGACTGTGCTGTGGAGATGCTGCCGTGCACGACCACGACCGGGGAGCCGGACCCCAGCCGATGCACTCCCAATTCCGTACCGTCGTCGGCGACGACGGTGTCGGTGGTGATGTCAGGTGCAGCCGAATCTGTCTGCGTCATGCGAATCCATGCTCCAGGGTTCGAGGTGGTCGGTTGATGTCACTTGAGCAATCGGATGGAGTGCTCGTCGACGTATTCGCGCATGCCTGCTTCGCCGAATTCGCGACCGATGCCGCTTTGCTTGACACCACCGAAAGGCATTCTGAGATCGAGTGATTCGAAGGCATGTGTGTTGATGAACGTGCTGCCGGCCTCGATGCGGCGCGCCATCGCGAGTCCACGGTCGCCGTCGGTGGTCCACACCGAGGAGCCGAGCCCGTACTCGGAATCGTTTGCCCAGTCGACGACCTGGTCCTCGTCGTCGTATGCAATCAGTGGGATCACCGGGCCGAACTGCTCGCAGCTGCTGATCGGTGCGGAGTGTTCCACATCGCGCACCACGTGCGGAAGTACGTAGTAACCGTCGGCAGCGGAGTCCAGTTTGCGGCCGAGCTGAACGATCTTCGCCGAGGAATTCTTGGTCCCCTCGATGAGCGCGTTGACCGAGTCGAACTGGGTCTTGTTGTTCAGAGGCCCGAAGCTCGCGTTCTCGTCGAGACCGTGTCCCACCGCGTACTGATCGACCCTCTCGGTGAATGCGTCGGCGAACGTTCCGTAGAGAGCGCGCGGAACGTAGACGCGCTTGACTGCGAAGCAGATCTGGCCCGAGCGCGTGAAGACACCTTTCAGCATCCGATCGAGCGCAGCGTCGATGTCGACGTCGTCGAGCACGATCGCAGGATCGTTGCCACCCAGCTCGAGCGTCAGGTTCTTGATGGTGCCGGACGCTGCCGCCATGACCTGTCGTGCGGTGGCCGTGCCTCCGGTGAACCCGATCTTGCGTACGAGCGGATGCGACGTCAGTGCCTGGCCGACATCGGAATTGCCATGCACGACATTGATGACGCCTGCGGGTAGCTTCTGCGCCATGCGGTGCAGGGCCAGCGTGAGCGCGGCGGGCGCGAACGGCGAAGGCTTGATGACGATCGTGTTGCCCGTTGCGAGAGCTGGCGCCAGCTTCATCATGGTCAACACGACCGGCATGTTCCACGGAACGACCGCGCCCACGACTCCGCGAGGAACGCGCTCGACGCTGATGAAACTCTGATCGTCGTCGTACTGAACCGGCTCGAAGAACGACTCGACCAGGCTCGCGGTGTGCTGAAGTACGCCGGTGCCGAGGCCGAAGTCGGTCTGAGCTTCCCAGAGGACGCCGCCGTGCTCGCGGACGAGCAGGGGAGCGAGGTCCTCACCCGAAGCTGCCAGCACGTCCGCGATCTCGAGAAGCAGTCGTGCCCGCTCCGCGGGGGCCACGTTCTTCCACGCAGTGAAAGCCTCGTGCGCGACCTCGACCGCTCGGTTGACATCTGCGGGGGTGCCGACGGCAACGCGAGCGACGACGTCGCTCAACCGGCCTGGATCTACGACGTTGTCGTAGGTGTCGGCGGTGGTGAGCTCATGGCCGATGAGGTGGCCTACGGACAAGAGGTCGTTCGTTGTGGTCATTGGCTTTCTCCTTGTTGTGACGCTCGTGAACGAGTGAGTAGCGGTGAAAGGAACTTCAGAAGACAACGACCGGTTTGATGGTCGAGCCGTTCTCGGAGTCCGCGAAAGCGGTGTTGATGTCGTCGAGTTCGTAGTTCTTGATGAGCTTGTCGAAAGGGAATCGGCCTTGCTCCCACAGAAGGACGAGGCGAGGAATGAACTGCTGAGGCACCGAACTTCCCTGGATGATCGTTTTGAACGTCCAGCCCTTCACGAGCGAAGCACCGATCTCGAAGGTGACGTCCGTACCAGGTGCTGCTGCGCCGACGAGCGCAACGGTCCCGCCGATTCCCAGTGAGGCTGCGGCCTGCTGGAGTACAGCGGGAACGGCAGTGGTGTCGAGAGCGAAGTCCAGTCCCTTTCCGCCGGTGATTTTGTCGAGTTCGGCAACCACGTCAGCAGTCCGACCGTTGATCGTGTGTGTGGCCCCGATAGTTTCGGCCAGCTCGAGACGAGAATCGTGGAGATCGACTGCGACGATGGTGGTGCATCCTGCGATCTGTGCAGCCATGATTGCGGCAGAGCCGACGGCGCCGGTGCCGAATACCGCTATGGACGTTCCCGGTGCCGGACGAAGATCGTTGAGGATCGCTCCGGCGCCGGTCTGTAGCCCGCAGCCGAGTGGAGCGATTGTCTCCAGCGGCGCCTTTTTGTCGACCTTGATCACGCTGGTCTCGACCACGTTGGCGTAGGTGGAGAAGGCGGACTGCCCGAAGAAGTGCGACGAGATCGCGCCGTTACCGTCCGACAGGGAGGTGGACCCGTCGTGGCGCGCACCCCCGAAATCCTCCGCGAACAGATTCTCGCAGTACGCAACTCTGCCCGACCGGCATTGCACGCACTTACCGCAGTAGGCAGCGGAAAGTACGACGTGATCCCCGACCTCGACTGTGGTGATGTCCGAGCCGATCCCTTCGACGACACCCGCGCCTTCGTGTCCCAGAACCGCAGGCAGTGGGGTGGGATAGATTCCGTCGCGAACAATCGCGTCGGTGTGGCACACACCTGATGCGACGATCCGTACTCGGACCTCGTTGGGGCGCAACTCGTCGAGCTGAAGGGATTCGATGGTGAGCGGTTCACCCGTGGAGCGGGCTACGGCAGCGGTCACTGTTGTGGTCACGAATGAGCTTCTTTCGGTTCGGTGACGACTCGGGGAGTGGTCGACTGATGTGCGGATGTCGGGTGGTCGACGCGCGGTTCGTCCTGCGCGTCGGTGGCGGATCGTTTGTTGTTGACGAGAGATACTGCTATGCAACCGATTCCGGCGAACACGGCGAACGTGTAGAAGTTCCATTCGACGCCGAGTGTGGAGGATGCGATCCAGCCGCCGAGGATGGGACCGAATATCGCGCCCACGCGACCGAGTCCAAGCGACAGTCCCAGGGCCGACGTCCTGTCGCGGGCGCCGAAGAAGGTTGCGACGTAACCGTTCACGAGGATCTGCGTACCGACGGTTCCGAGACCGGCCACCGCAACGACGATCATCGCACCGTAGAGAGGAAGGCCGAGTCCCAGGGCCAGGATCGCCAGTACTGCGAGGAGAAACGAGACCACGGTGACCGGCTTGCTTCCGAATCGATCGGCAACCCGTGAGGCGGTCAAGGCGCCGGCGATAGCGCCGATGTTCAGCACCAGGAGGAAGCTGAGCGAACTTCCGAGCGAGTATCCGGCCTGTCTCATGATGTTGGGTAGCCATGTGTTGACTCCGTAGACGAGCAACAGGCCACAGAACGAGGCAATCACGAGAAGGAGCAACGGCAGTGCGCGGGGTCCCGTGACCAGTGACGCCATGCTTCCTCGTGCGTCCGGTGTCTTCTCGGGCGGTGTAGCGATGCCGAATCTGTCGGCCAGGGCTTTCGCCTCGTCCGCTCGGCCCTTCCCGACCAAGAAGGCCACCGACTCGGGCAAATACCGCCACGCGAGCGGAACGATCGTGACGAGGGGAAGTAGGCCGATTGCATACATGACGCGGAAGCTTGCGTCGGGTAGCAGCGCGATGGCGGCCAACGCGGCCAGCACGCCTCCTACGGAGTAGCCGCTGTACATGAGTGCATTGTTGAACTGTCGACGCGCAGGTGGTGAGTATTCGACCGTCAGGGCGATCACGGTGGGAACGACCCCGCCCAGCCCCAAACCCCCCAGGAATCGGAGCAGGCCGAAGATTTCCGGGTTCGGTGCGAGTGCGGTCAAGCCCATGAGAACGGAAAACGAGACAAGCGACGTCAGAACTATGGCTCGTGCGCCGACTCGCGGTGCTAGCCATCCTGAGAGGAGCGCGCCCAGAAGCATGCCGACCAATGCGTAACTACCGATGGTCCCGACTTGGCCCGGAGTGAGCTCCCACTGCTGGTAGGCGAGAAGAGACGGAACTGTTGTTCCGTACACGACGAGGTCGTAGCCGTCGAAGACGATGATCACGAAGCAGAGCGCTACGACGGTCGAACTGGAGCGGCGAGCGCGCGATGCGGTGCTACTCGACGCGGCCAGGGGATTCACCTTGTTCCTCCGATGATGGTGTTCGAGAGACTGGAGTCGACGCTGTGTGGCGGGTTCACGGTCGAATCAGAGGGCTATTTCACATAGTGACTACAGTCACTATGTGTCATGATGTAGGTGAAAGTCAATAGAAATGACACATTTAGAGTCGGTCGCTGGCTGACGTTCGTGAAGGAGGCTCCGATGAGGCCACGTGCGCTGGTGTTCGACCTGTATGGAGAGTACTTCCGGTATACGGGTGGTGCGGCGAAGCTCGGGACTCTCACCGAACTGATGGCGGTCTTCGGCGTCGAGTCCGCAACGGTGCGGGTGGTGATGGCGCGTCTGCGTAAAGAAGGGTGGTTCGACTCCACGAAAAGTGGGCGCGAGGTCTCCTATCTGCTCAACGAGAAGAGCTGGCGACTCCTGGACGACGGCCGAGCCCGAATCTTCGAGAGACACTTCGACGATTGGGATCGAAGCTGGACGCAGGCTCTCGTCGACGAGGATGGACTCGATCGCGAGCAGCGCAAGCGGATCGAAACTGCGCTGAACTGGTATGGCTTCGGTGCCTACGGCAGTGCCACCTGGTTCTCGCCCCATGACAGGGAGAAGCGACTCCGAGAGATGCTCAGCGGTGAGGACGAACTGAGAATCCAGTTCCTTCGAAGCCACAGCAGCGGCTTGACCAGCGATCGCTCCATTGCGGAGCGGTGTTGGGACCTCGCCGAACTCGGTGTCGAGTATCAGTCTTTCATCGAGGAATTCCAGCCGCGACTGGCCGGCTTTCGTCGTGGTCTTGCCGGTGAGGATGCTCTGGTCGAGCGGATGAAGCTGGTTCAGAGCTACCGTCGGTACCCCTTCCGGGATCCGGACCTCCCGGACGCTCTGCTTCCTCCCGGGTGGCGTGGGCGTGTCGCTCACGAGGTCTTCACCGAGTGTCACGACGAACTGCGGCCGAGTGCGGAGGAGTTCGTTCTTCGGACAGCGGGAGAAGTTGCAGTGGATGCCGAACAATCCAAAAACATGTAACAGATTTATTGACTTCGAGCATCAAGATGACACACAATTGTCTCACGTTCGCCCGAGATCCGGGCCCGCCTTCCACGCTAGGGGCCGACATCGATGTCAATCCCAGAACAACAGCAGGATTCCGCCGCCACACCTTTGCGCATTGCATGCATCGGTGGTGGGCCGGGTGGCCTGTTCACCTCAATTGCCCTGGCGCACAGCATCCCCGCCGCGACCGTCGACGTTTTCGAACGAAACCTGGAAAGTGACGTCTTCGGTTTCGGCGTCGTGTTCTCCGACGCGACCCTCGACAACATCGACCGGGTCGATCCGATTCTCAGGGATACGTTGGCCGAGCGCGGCCGGCACTGGGAGAGCATCGCGGTGCACGCTCACGACAACATCACCGCTGCAGGCGGAAATGGCATGTCGGCGGTGCACCGACGAGTTCTTCTCGGCGCGCTCCGGGGTCGCGCCGCCGAATTGGGTGCCAGGCTGCACTATTCGGTCGATACGTCGGTCCTGGCACTCGACGCCACCGGAGACTACGACCTGATCGTTGCGGCAGACGGAACCAACTCGGCATCGCGGGAGTCGTTTTCCGGCGAGCTAGGGCACTCGGTCGAGGAAGCCGCAGTGAAGTTCATCTGGTTCGGAACGACGTACCAGTTCGACGGTCTGACGTTCCTCCACAAGCAGTCCGAGCATGGCAATTTCGCTGTGCACGCATACCCTATCGGTTCGGAACTGAGCACATTCATCGTCGAAACCGACGAAGAGACCTGGCGTAGAGCCGGTCTCGACGGCTTCGACATGACGTTGCCACCCGGGCAGTCGGATCTGGTGACGCAGCGCTACCTCGAAGAACTTTTCGCGGACCAGATCGACGGTGCGAACCTGGTTGCCAACAATTCGCGCTGGTCCAACTTCCGAACTCGCCGGACCGACAGCTGGCACACTCACACCGATCGGGGGACCCCGGTCGTCTTTCTCGGTGACGCAATGCATACCGCCCACTTCTCGGTCGGATCGGGAACGAAGATGGCGATGGAGGACGCAGCGGTTCTCGCGCAAACCGTGGCGGAAGCTTCGTCCGATCTGGACAGCGCCCTCCAGAAGTTCGAACAGATTCGCAAGCCGCAGGTTGCGAAGGTTCAGAATTCCTCTGTTCCGAGTCTCGCTTGGTGGGATCATTTCGGCGAGTACTACCAGGAGTTGGAGCCTTGGCAGTTCGGCTTCCACTTCTTCACTCGGTCCATCTCCGCGGAGAAGACTCGCGTTCGTGACCCCCGTTTCGTCGAGGACGCGGAACGGTCCTGGCACGAGCAGAACGGGGCGGCACCGCTCGAGACTCCGCTGAAAATCGGCGCCGTGGAGTTCCGCTCACGATTGCTGAAACTCGCCCCCGCGAACACCCTGGATTCGGTACGTCTGACGGACGGAATCAGTGTCTCCGACGCGCTGCCTGTGTACTCGGCTTCCGACTCCGACCGCACGAGCCTGGATGCCGACTCGGTGTCGCGCCTCGATTCGCTGTGTGCCGCTGGTGCAGGTGCCGTGATCATCCGTCATGGAACCGAACTCTCGCGTGTACTCGCCGCCGAGTACGTTCGCCTGCATCATCATCTCTCGGCAATCGTCGTCGACCGTGAGACGTCCGTGCGAGCGCGTCGCGCGGTCGACGAACGGGACTGCGCTGCCACTCTCGTTCTGTCCGGACGAGCCGACGCGGTCGCCTTCGAGAAGGGGTCTGTGGACGACACCGCCACCACGACAACGGAGGTCTCGAAGTGACCGTACTGCAGAGCACGCCGACGGCCGAGAACGCCGGCCGCGGCGCAGGGAATCTCGATCCCATGTTTCGCCCGTCCTCCATCGCAGTGTTCGGTGCGTCGACGACACCGGGGAAACTTGGCTCGGTGATGCTCGACGCCATCGGCAGGGGAGGCGACGGGTCCATCGCGACTTTCGGTATCAACCCGCGTGGCGCCGATGACGGCTTTCACACCTCGATCGAGGCAGCCACCGACGCACACGGCGCTCCGATCGACTTGGCCGTGTTGTGTATCCCCGCCGCAGCAACACCGGTTGCGCTGAGGGACGCGGCCGCGTGCGGAGTTCGGGCAGCTCTGATTTGCTCCGGAGGGTTCGCCGAGGCAGGCGAGCAGGGCGTCGAACTTCAGAATCGCCTCGCATCGATCACCGCCGAGACAGGCATTCGCCTTCTGGGGCCGAACACATCCGGCTTCTTTCGCCCACAAGAGACCACGGTTAGTTTCGTTCCGACTGTCGAGCACATCTCCAGCGGCACCGTCGCCGTCGTTGCCGCGAGCGGAGGCATGAATCACGCACTCTCCTTCCTGCTCTCGGAGAGCGGCGTCGGCGTCGGACTCGGGGTCGGACTGGGAAACAGCGTCGATGTCACCAACGTCGATGTGTTGCGATACCTGCAGCACGACGAGTCGATCACGGCAATAGCCCTGCACGTCGAGTCGGTCGAGGATGGACGTGCGTTGCTCTCCGCTATCCGCGACGTGAGTGCCGTCAAGCCGATCGTCGCCATCGTCGTCGGACGAAGCGACGTCTCGGCGTTCTCCGAATCCCACACAGGAGCGCTCGCCACCTCCTGGCGCACCACTCGCGCATTGCTGACCGAGGCAGGGGCCGTGGTCGTCGACGACGAACATCATCTGGTCGACGCCCTGGCGGTCCTGAGTCGAACCCGCCTTCCGGCGTCGGCATCTCCCGGCATCGGCCTGGTGACGGCACAGGCAGGCCCAGGTCTCATGGTTCTCGACGCATTGCTCGGGGGCGGTGCGAACGTTCCGACCCTCGCGGATTCGACGCAGGCATTGCTGTCCGATCTGTTGCCTCCCCTTACCTATCAGGCGAACCCGGTGGACACCGGACGGCCGGCGGACACGTTCGCTGCGGTACTTCGTGCGACGGCGAGCGATCCGCAGGTCGACGCTCTCGCGGTGTACGCGCTGGCGGAGCCCGACGCGATCGACCTGGCTTCGGCAGTGGACGAGTCCGGCGTACACGCGACCTTGCCTGTGGTCCTCGGGATCGGCGGACCAGGTGACGCTGTCTCCTCGGCTACCACGTCGGCAGCGGAGCTCGGTCTGCCAGTTCTCGGCAGCCCGACATCGCTCGCCAACGGTGTTCGTGCACTGGTCGACGATGCAAAAATCCGGCACGGCCGACTCGGAGGGACGTCCTCACGCACTGCGAACGCCCCTGCCCTCGAGCTACCGGTCGACGAAGCAGCAGGCAAAGATTTGTTGGACGCGTTGGGGATTCGGACACCGGACCGGCGTGTGGTCCGTACACGCTCCGATGCACATCGGGCGTTCGACGAACTCGAACAGCCTGTTGCGGTCAAGATCCTCGACGCAACTGTGCTCCACAAGACCGAAATCGGGGGAGTGCACCTGTTCATCCGAACTGAAGCGGAACTCGATACAGCACTCGATGCACTCGATGCGATCGGTGCGCCGGCTTATCTCGTGGAAAGCATGGCTGGTCCCGGCGTCGACCTGTTTCTGGGCGTCCGGCGAGATGCGGTCTTCGGACCCATCGTGGTCGCCGGTCTGGGTGGTACCGCGGCCGAAGCGATCGGCGACGTCGCGATCCGCAGCGGCGATGTCACCTTGGCTGCAGCGACAACCATGCTCGACGATCTCCGAACCTCCGCGCTTCTGCACGGATGGCGTGGTGGTCCGAGCCTGGACCGAGACGAGTTCGGACGGGCTGCAGTAGCTCTTGCAAGCTATCTGGTCGAGCACGAAGAAATAGACGATCTGGAGATAAACCCGCTACGTCTCACCGTGGACGGTTTGATTGCGCTCGACGCCGTGGTTGTCGGATCGTCGCGCACTGCTACTGAAGGAGTTCGGTGATGAGTACCAGGGCGGCACTGACCATCGACGGCGTGGTGCCGTGGCCCGAGGACGTGGCCGAGCACTACCGGGCAGCGGGTTACTGGCAGGGACGCTCGCTCGGATCCTACGTAGCCGAGCGAGTGCACTCTGCCCCCGATGCCGAGGCACTCGTCGACGGTTCGACCAGGTTGACCTACCGTGGACTGTGGGACAAAGCAGCGGGGTTCGCACAGAACCTGCTCGATCTGGGCATCGAACCCGCCGACCGAATTGTGCTTCAGCTCCCCAATTCATGGGAGTTCGTCGCCCTCACACTGGGGTGTTTTCGGATCGGTGTCGTGCCGGTGATGGCTCTGCCCGCACACCGACGTCACGAACTGACGCATCTCGCTGCCTTGTCGGAGGCAGTTGCCATCGTGGTGGCTGATACCGACAAGGACACCGATCTGCGAACGACCGCGCAGGAGGTGGCGGCGGAAGTACCGACCGTCAAGACCGTCCTGGTTCACGGAGAGCTCTCTGCCGGCTCCACAGCGACCCCGGAACACAGTCTTGCCGAGGCCGCAGAGACAGTCCCCACATTCGACGAGAAAGAGTACGAGCCTACGGGTGAGGATGTGGCATGTTTTCTCCTGTCCGGAGGCACAACCGGTCTCCCCAAGCTCATCGTTCGGACCCACGACGACTATGCGTACAACATCATCCGATGCAACGCAGTAACCGAAATTACCTCGGACAGTGTGTATCTGGGTGCGCTACCGAGCAGCCACAACTTTCCCCTCGCGTGCCCCGGAATCCTTGGAACGCTGTTCGCGGGTGGTCGGACGGTGATGCTGCCGTCGGCCCGTCCCGACCGGGCGCTCGCAGCGATCGACAGCGAGGCCGTCACGGTAGCGACCGTTGTCCCTGCCGTGGCTCAGTCCTGGATCGAGCATCAACGTGAGCATCACACCCTGACGGGCTCGAGTCTGAAAGTACTTCAGGTCGGTGGTTCGAGAATGCCGGACGAACTGGCGGCGCGGGTCGAACCGGTGCTCGGTGCGCGTCTGCAGCAGGTGTTCGGCATGGCCGAAGGTCTGATCAACATGACACGATTGGACGACGACCTGGAGGTCATCACCAACACTCAAGGGCGGCCGGTCAGCGAGGCCGACGAGATCTCTGTCGTCGACGAGCAGGGAGAACCGGTGGAGGACGGCGTACCCGGCGCGCTCCTGACCCGAGGCCCGTACACGCCGCGTGGGTACTTCCGCGCACCCGAGCACAATGCCCGGGCATTCACCCCGGACGGGTGGTACGGCAGCGGTGACATCGTGGTGAGGAGACCGGACGGCAACCTGATCGTCGCCGGCCGCGACAAGGACATGATCAACCGCGGTGGCGAGAAGATCTCCGCGGAGGAGATCGAGAACTTCGCCTACCAGGTCGACGGCATCGAGATGGCGGCCGCCGTCGCGATGCCGGACCCGAAACTCGGCGAGAGACTGTGTCTCTACGTATCCGTCACCCCCGGGAAGGGGGTCGAGCTCGACGATGTGATCCGTGTGATGAACGCAGCGGGCGTCGCGCGGTTCAAGCTGCCCGAGAAGTTGATCGTCGTCGACGCCATTCCCACCACCAAAGTAGGAAAGCTGGACAAGAAAGCGATGCGGGACGATATACGCGCTCGCCTCGCTGCAGACCAGGAGGGAAACCGATGAACGACACCGACGTACAGCCCGAAGATCCGGCACTCGATCAGCTCTACCGGGATTTCGAGACCGAGAATCTCATGCCCCTGTGGACTCAACTCGGTGATCTCATGCCCATGACGCCGAAGTCCAAAGCGATTCCCTACGTGTGGAAGTGGTCGAACCTGTACCCGCTTGCGCAGCGCGCAGGCGACCTCGTGCCGGTCGGACGCGGTGGGGAACGTCGAGCCATAGCTCTGGCGAATCCAGGACTGTCGGGCGTTCCGTACATAACCCCGACGTTGTGGGCGGCCATTCAGTATCTGGGGCCCAAAGAAGTTGCGCCCGAGCATCGTCACGCACAGAACGCGTTCCGCTTCGTCGTGGAGGGGGAGGGAGTCTGGACCGTCGTGAACGGCGACCCGGTAGCCATGCGGCGAGGTGACTTCCTGCTCACCCCCGGTTGGAACTTCCACGGCCACCACAACGAGACCGACCAGCCCATGGCCTGGATCGACGGGCTCGACATCCCGTTCGTTCATTACACGGACACCGGATTCTTCGAGTTCGGGTCCGAGAACGTCACCGACGACTCGACCCCCGATATCTCGCGTTCGGAGCGTTTGTGGGCCCATCCGGGTCTTCGTCCGCTCGTCGGGCTGGATGCCAAGTCGAGCTCACCGATCGCGGCATATCGTTGGGAGTACACCGATGCGGCGCTGAAGGCGCAACTCGATCTCGAAGACGAGGGTTTCGCAGCCACAACGGAACCCGGTCACGCGGCCGTTCGCTACACCAATCCGACGACAGGTGGGGACGTCATGCCGACGATTCGCGCCGAATTCCATCGTTTGAGGGAAGGCGCTCATACCCGACCGCGCCGCGATGTCGGCTCCACCGTCTACCAAGTTTTCGAGGGCAGTGGTCGCTTCGTGCTGAACGGCGACAGCAAGCCGGTCGATACCGGTGACATGATCGTCGTTCCCTCATGGACCGAGTGGTCGATCGAAGCGGACACCCAATTCGACCTGTTCGCCTTCTCGGATGCGCCGATCGTCGAGAAGCTCCATTTTGCACGCACTATTGTCTCCGAAGGAGCCTGAACCGAAATGAAACTCGCCACGCTACGCCGAAACGGCACCACGGTCGCGGTACGTGTCGACAACGACACGTCGGCAACTGTCATCGACGGGTACGTCGATCTGACTGCGCTTCTGGAGGACTCGAACTGGCGCAGCGTCGCGGAGGCGGCGGCAGGCGAGCAGGTGAGCTTGTCCGATGCCGACTATGCACCCGTTGTTCCGCGTCCGGGCAAGATCGTCTGTGTCGGGTTGAACTACGCCAACCACATCAAGGAGATGGGGCGTGACCTCCCCGAGTTTCCGACGCTGTTCACGAAGTTCCGGGAGGCCTTGACCGGGCCGTACGACGACGTCATCGTGCCCGCTTACGCAGCGGCGCAGCTCGATTGGGAAGGCGAACTGGCGTTCGTCGTAGGCAAGCAGGCATATCAGGTATCCGAGGCGGATGCGCACGAGTACATTGCCGGCTATTCGGTCATGAACGACTACACGATGCGTGACTATCAGTACCGCACCTTGCAGTGGGATCAGGGAAAGACGTTCGAGAAGACCAGCGGATTCGGGCCGTTTCTGACTACAACGGATTCGTACGTGTTCGGCGGAAAGCTCGAAACAACACTCGATGGGCAGACGATGCAGACCACCACGACCGACGATCTGGTGTTCGACCCGGCGAAACTGGTCGAGTACATCTCTCACATTGTTACTTTGCAGCCGGGCGATGTCGTCATCACCGGCACACCGGGCGGCGTGGGACACGCCCGCAAGCCCGGGGTTTACATCCAGGACGGTCAGACCGTCGAGGTGTCGATCGAGGGCTTGGGCTCCGTTCGCAACAAGACCATCGTCAAGTAGAGCGTTCGACGTGAGTTTTCACGAATCCAGCATCGAGGATCGGCTTCTCGTCGTTCGCCGGGGAACGTCCTACTTCGCGCAACGGCTGTCGGAACTGACCGACGCCGAGCTCGACGAGCCGACGCTGTTGTCCGGTTGGACGAGGCGGCACCTCGTGGCACATGTCGGATACAACGCCGCTGCGCTGTGTCGCCTGATGGATTGGGCGGCGTCCGGTATCGAGACGCCGATGTACGAATCGACCGAGCAGCGTGGGCGGGAAATCGACGAAGGGGCAACTCTGTCTCCGGCCGCGATACGAAATCTGTTCGACCACACCGTCGCTCGTCTCGACGAGAAGTGGAGAAACCTCCCGGTCTCGGCGTGGGATGCCGAGGTCCGGACTGCGCAGGGACGAACTGTGCCCTCCTCGGAGACGATATGGATGCGCACGCGCGAGGTGTGGATCCATGCTGTGGACCTCGGCAACGGTGGGCGGTTCGCGGACTTCCCCGAGATTGTCGACGAAGGGTTGCTCTCCGACATCGTCGGGATGTGGCGCAAGAAGGGGGAGGGCGGTGGGCTGGCGTTGTCGGTCGACGGGGACGAACGGGTCGAGGTAGCGCCCGGCTCTGCGGTCACCACGACTGTTCGCGGTTCGCTGCCGGCTGTCACCAGGTGGGCGGCAGGGCGCGGAGCGATCGCGGTATCGATCGTCGGAGAGGACGTCGAACCACCTCGGTGGCTGTGAGGGTCTTTCGTCAGTCGGTCCCCGACGAGTCGGCAATGGTGGAGCCGAGCCACGCGCGCTCGGCCCTGCTCGTCTCGCGCGCGATCAGCAGGATGCCCTGCCGGTAGACGTCGGCGACATCTTCCGCCTGGAGCGTGCGTTCGCCCTCGTAGAAGAAACTTGCAGGCTGTTCCAAGAACTCGAGCCGGCGCCGGAGCACATCGTGCTGATCCTCGGTTTCGGGAAGCAAGGACAGGAACGTCAGCACCACGATGAACCGTGAGAAGTCGGAGATCTCGCCTGGGGCAGGATTTCGAAGACGTTCGAGGAGCTCGTTGTGCCCTGTGGCAGTGATGGTCAGGACATAACGTGCCGGGCCGGCGCCTGGCTCGGCTTTGCGTTCCAACAGACCGTCGCGCTCCATGCGTTTGATCGCCGGATACAGGGTTCCGTCGCTCACCGGCCGCGCGTATCCGGTCAACTGGATCACGCGTCGTTTGAGCTCGTAGCCATGGAGGGGGCCCTCGGACAAGAAACCGAGGATGGTCAGTTCCAACATCGGACCATTGTGACAGAAGTACCTCGATTCGAGGTGTATCTCGAAACGAGGTACCCTGGTCCGGTTGGCCGGTCGTGCCTCGACGGGGCGAAACCAGCCGACCCATCTATCTCCTCCTCTCTAAGGGCTCCGATGACTACCACTTTCGACCTCGAGAACACAGCGCTCGTCCTCGTGGATCTTCAGAACGACAACGTCCACGCGGATGGTGCATACGCATCGTTCGGCGCAGCCGACCACGCCAAGCATCAGAACCTCGAGGCGCACGTACGAGAATTGCTCACCTTCGCGCGAGCGCAGTCCATGCCGGTAATTCACAACCACATCGTGTCCCTGCCCGGACGCCCGTTCGGCGGGAGCAATGCTCCGATCTTCAAGCTGATCGGTCCGGACTCGCTGAAGTTGGGTTCGTGGGGTGCGCAGGCGCTGGACGGAACCGAAGCCCGTGAAGACGAGCCGGTCCTGATCCGCAACCGTATGAGCGCTTTCAACGGCACCATGCTCGACACGCTGCTTCGCAATCTGGGAATCAAGGATGTTCTCGTGGCGGGTGTGTGGACCAACATGGCTGTCGAGCACACCGTGCGCGACGCGGCCGACCATGGCTACCGTCCTATTCTCGTGACCGATGCCACCTCGAGCCTCAGCGAAGAATGGCAGCATGCGGCGGAGAACTTCGCACTCACGAACATTGCCGAGTTCGCGACCACCGCAGAGGTTGTCGCGCAGACCACAACGGCATGATCGCCGCGTGGTACGACTCGCAAGGTCCGGCAGCTGACGTACTCGAGTTCGGAACACTGCCGACACCCGAGCCAGGGCAGGGGGAGGTCCGCGTTCGCTTGGACTTCTCCTCGGTGAACCCGGGGGATACGAAGAAGCGTCGTGGATGGCTCGGATCCGCCATGCCGTATCCCAGAGTCGTGCCACACAGCGACGGTGCAGGCGTCGTCGACGCTGTCGGTCCTGGAGTCGCACAGTCTCGTGTGGGTCAGCGTGTCTGGGTGTTCGGTGCCCAGTCCTATCGCGCGTTCGGTACAGCTGCCCAGTTCACCGTCGTTCCGGAGTGGCAGGCGGTCGTTCTACCGGACTCCGTCGCTGCCGAAGTGGGAGCGTGCCTCGGAATTCCCGGGATCACAGCGCACCGGGCCGTGTTCGGCGACGGATGTATCGAAGGTCGGACGGTCGTCGTTCAGGGGGCGCTCGGTGGCGTCGGGTCCATGGCGGCTCAGCTCGCGAAGTGGAAGGGCGCGACGGTGATCGGAACGGTGCGAACCTCCGCTGATCTGGATCGGGCGCGGGCTTCGGGACTGGATCTCGCGGTTGCTCTGGACGATCCCGATGTGGTGTCCCAGGTACGCGACTTCGCACGGGACGGTGTGGACCGAATCGTGGAAGTTGCGTTCTCCGACAACATAGAATTCGACGCTGCGATCGCCCGGAACAACACGACGATCGCAGCGTACGGAACCCGAGACGGTCGGCCTGATTTTCCGTTCTGGCCCATGCTGTTCGACAACGTCACGATCCGGCTCCTCGGCAGCGACGACTTCTCGCAGGAAGCCAGGACGAGTGCCGCCGTCGATCTCATGGAGGCTGCGCAGGGTGGTGCGCTGGCGATCTCGATCGGTGATCCGTTGCCATTGGACCGAATAGCCGAGGCGCACGATGACGTCGATTCCGGAACGCGGCACAGAGTCGTCCTGAAGTTGCCGACCTGATGGGGGATCGGTATCGAACGATCAATCGGGTGCTCCGTCCTCCCCGGCAACGACCAGAACCTCGAACAGGCCGATTTCGGGCAGTGTGATCGTGAGCTGACCGCGGTTCGTCGTGGAACGTTCGGCCACGAGTGAAAGACCTGCGACGAGGGCACGCACTTCACCTGTTGCGCCCACATCGAGAGTGAGGCGATGACCTGCTCCGATTGTCACCGGATCTCCGAAAGACTGCCCACGCTGGCCGGTGAGGTTGCGAAGGTGAATCACGAGTCCTTGGTCGGAGCGGCCGAGTACCACCTCCACCTGAGATGGCAGGTCTGTTTCTATGTCGACGTTCTCACCGAGTAGATCGAGTGCGGCGGACGCGATCACATCGCCGATAGCGCCGAGTCCCACATCTCGATAGGCCCGACCCGGTGTCCACGGCAACGTGATCGTTCGGCCCCTCCCATAGGCAAATTCCAAGCGGGCAGGGAAGTCCAGTGGGATGTGGCCGTAGCATTTTTCGGGGGGTCCGTACGGTGCACGCGACAGTACCGACAGAGCGGACTGCGTCCCGTCCTTCGCTTCGACGACATGAAACTCCCCCAGAATAGGTAGGCTGGACCAGGTGTCGGTGGAGTTGTCGCCGACCAGCGCGGACGACCAGGTCGTTTCCGGGGTGCTCATCGTGGCCGTGCGTACCGCCACGCCGCTCGAATCGAACTGGCTGTGGTCGTCGTCCAGACCGGTGTCTCCGGTCATGAGCAGCGTCCCGCCTCGATCCACCCAATCGTCGAGCTTCCGCGTTGTGTCGAGGTCCATGCGCCCGAGGCCAGGCAGGACGAGCAGCGAATATCGATCGAGTGCGCCTGACGAGGCGAGCTCCCCGAGACGATTCTCCGGAAGTGCGTCGAACGGCACGTGGCGTTCGAGAAGTGCAAGCCACGTGCCCCGAAACTCCTCGGTTGCGTTCGCGCGGGAGCTGGCTGTCGACGACTCCTTGAGGGCGTCCGGACGGACGACTGCGGTTCGTGCGGAGGGCCGAAGTCCTCGATACACATCTTGATGCTCCCGGTGGAACCGCGTGATGCGAGCCCCTGCAGCCAGAGCAGCGTAGTCGAACTCGTCCGGCACGCCCATGATGTACGTCGACGGTATGGCGCCCCGTGCTGCCGCCTGCAGAAGGTACTGTTCGAACTGGCGGGGTTCTTCGCTGACCAAACGATAGGGCATGTCCAGAAAGGCAACCGAATTCACCAGGACGGGGACATCCGGGCGGTAGCTTCGAGACACGCTCACGTACTCGGATGTGTTGTGTGGCCAGAGCGTTCGCCCCACCTCGTTGTTCGCCTCGTGGAACACGATATCGGCGGTTTCGCCGAGGACGAGGGGCGCGTCGGGCCGCCGTGCGGAGATGAAGTCACGAACCCGTCCGAGTAGTGCTTCGAGCGCATCGTACGACAATTTCTGCCATAGAACGTAGTTCGGTGATTCCGGTCCGTCCGGAAGGGCTCCACCCAAGGCCGGTTCGAAAGCGATTCGGCACGACATGCAGTGGCATACACCCCGGTACCGCTTCTCGTAGTCGATCTCGTTGTAGCTGATCCAGTTGAAGAAGAATCCGTCGATCTCGTAGCGATCCAGGACTTCGCTCAGTACTTCGAACACTTTCTCCTGGTAATACTGCCCGCTCGGGCACGCACTGGTCAGGCCATTGTATGTCTGGCGCGACCCAGCGGGATCGATGTAACACCAGTCGGGGTGTTGTTCAGCGACTCTGCGTGCAACTTTGGAGAAGTCCATCCGCGCGAGCACTCGAACGCCACGGCGGCTCGCCGCGGACACCGCATCGCCGACCAGATCGCCGGTCTCACGTTCCGCCAGTGCTGGATTCACGCTCTGATGCGTGAGTGTAGACGGATAGTTCGAAATGATGCCACCGACGCTGAGCAGCCAGGCGTCTGCACCGTAATCCACAATCCTGTCGAGCGTTCTTTCGACATCCAAGCCGGCATCGATTTCGCGAATATTGGTCTGAAACATGCGGAACGGGGATTTCCACCACAGTTGATCGCGGTGTGGTCCGGCAGTCGTGGATTGCGACACTGCGGACCCGGGCGGTCGGAGTAGGGTGTCTCGAACTTTCACGTCGATTGATCCTTGTCGATTGTTGTTTCGAAGTACGAAGCGTCAGCGTTCGCTCATGCCGTTGAGTTCGAGTGCCAGCCCGTACAGAGCGGAATGGTCGAGATCTGCTCCGCCCCGTGACTTGACGGCTGCGACGAGCGAGGCCATCAGACTGGTCGCCGGAAGTGAAAGACCCCGATCTCGCACGGCATCTCCGACGATCCCGAGGTCTTTGTCATGCAATGTAATTCGAAATCCCGGTGTGAAAACTCCCTCGAGCATTGCATCTTTCTTGCGTTCGATCACGGTGCTCCCGGCGAGTCCGCCGGCGAGCACGTCGAGTGCTCGGCGCAGGTCGGTGCCATGTGCACGTAGGAAGACCAATGCCTCGGCCAGCATCTGGATGTGGCCTGCCACCATCAGTTGGTTTGCGGCCTTCACGACTTGCCCCGACCCGGCGTCGCCGACGTGTATCACGGTTGTGCCCATCGCATCGAGTACTGGCCGAACGTCGTCCAAAGTTTTCTCTTCTCCGCCGACCATGATGGACAGGTTGCCCTGGACCGCGCCTGCCTCGCCCCCGCTCACCGGTGCGTCGAGGCAACGGATGCCTGCGCGAGAAGCCTCCTGATGCACGCTCTCGGCTTCGCTCGGTGAAATGGTGCTGTGGTCCACGAGAACAGCACCCTCGCGCATGGCGTCCAGCACTTCGGGCAGAATTCCCAGCACAGCCGGACCATCGGGAAGCATGGTGATCACCACATCCGCGTCGGTGCACGCCAGCCGGACGGAATCGACCACGACGGCTCCTGTGCCGGATGCCCGATCACGCCCCTGGGTCGACCGCGCGAAGATTCGTACTTCGTGGCCGGCGGACACCAGATTCGCGGCCATCGGCTTGCCCATGACGCCTGGCCCTACGAAACCGATCACTGTCATCGAAAGACTCCATCGTCGCTTGAGTGTTGTAGAACACACTCAACAGTGACAGCTTATGTATGTCAAGCATTCCTGTCTGACAATATTTCCGGTTGCAATTCAGGGCCGAGCAAGCGAACGGATGCGGGCGTAGCGCCGCTCGCCGCTTCCGGTTTCTACCTGCGATCGCGACGCTGTCGCGTTCAGTCGGACTTGCGCTCCGAGTCCTGTGCCGCGTCACGCATACTCGACAGGATGCGTAGGCGGGCGCCATCGAGGTGCATCTGCATTCGCCGGCGGGCGAGATCCGAGTCTCCGATTTCGATTGCTTCGATGATGCCTGCGTGTTCTGCGGCGATGGTGCCGGCAGACGTCGCCTTGTGTGCGGACTGCAGTCCCATGGTCATCTGTAACTCGCCGAGAATGAGATCGTGGGCGCGCAGAAGTCGATGGCTACCTGCCTGGCGAACGACAAGGGCATGGAAGTCGACGTCCGCCGCCACCTGGTCTTGGAAGTTGCCGGCTTCGGCTGCCGACTCGATCGCCCCCTGGGTTCTCAGGATCTCTTGTAGCGGTATCCTTTTCACAGCCAATTCGGTCACGGCTGCGCTCTCGAGGAGGGAGCGGACGAAGAACAGATCTTCGATGTCCTCGCTGTCGAGGATGGGTACGACCGCGGTCTTGTGGGCCGAACGCTTCAGTAGGCCGACGACTATGAGCCTCTCGAGGCAAGCCTTGGCGGTGGGACGCGCGACGTCGTACTCGGTTGCGATGCGATTTTCGGTGACTTTCTCACCTTGCGCGATGTCGCCGTTGACGATCCGAGTGCGCATGGAGGAGTACAAGGCGTCGACCAGCGACGCGGTAGCTAGGGGGATGGCAGTCGGACTCACGGCTCCATGTTGACACAACATGTCAAGGACGAACATATGTATGGTGAGTAACCCTGTCTTACAATCCGAAGTGAGGGCAAATGGAGTATCGCGGACATCCTCTGAGTGCGAACATCTCGATCATGTTCACCGAACACGCCTATCTCGAGCGTTTCGCTGCTGCGCGGGATGCGGGTTTCGACGCGGTGGAGAGTTGGTGGCCCTTCGTCGACGCGGTGCCCGATCGGGGGGAAGTCGACAAGGTGCTGTCTGCGGTCGACTCGGCGGGCGTCCGCTTGGCAGCTCTCAATTTCTGGGCCGGCGACATGGCGGCGGGGGAGCGCGGAATGGCCGTTCATCGGGATCGGCACGAGGAGCTTCGAGCCAACATCGAACTCGTTGCAGAGATCGGCGAGGCGACCGGGTGTCGATCTTTCAACCTGCTGTACGGGCAACCGGTCGAAGGATCGAACGAGTCCGAGAGTCGAAAGGGTGCGGCCGAGTTGTACCGCGACGCGGCGGGTGTTCTCGAATCGATCGACGGAACGGTTCTGCTCGAGGCATTGGCACACGATCTCAACGGCAGTTACCCGATTCGTTCGCTCAGCGATGCCATCGACTTTGCGGATTTGGTCGGCGATCCGCGGGTTCTGCTGCTGTTCGACACGTTTCACCTAGGCCACAACGGCGAGGATATCGTCGAGGCAGCTGCAGGCGCGGCGTCGCGGATCGGACACGTCCAGGTCGCTGACGACCCGGGGAGGGGCGAGCCGGGCAGTGGAAACCTGCCTATTGCGGCATGTCTGGACGCGCTCGCCGAGCGTGGGTACACCGGGCGGGTGGGTGCCGAGTACAAACCGTCAACCTCGCGCACGATCGACTCGTTCGGTTGGATCGGCGATTCCGGGCGTCGATAACGTCGACTGCGCCATGGTCAGGGCCCCGATCGCACTGCGGTCGGGGCCCTGATCATGTGTGCGTCCACTCACTCGCGCCGAATTCCGTTGCGCTGTGGTTCCTCTCGCTGACGACGCTGCGTGGATCATCCTCGGACTGCCCGCTCATTCAGATGCATTACTTGTTGACTTGTCTGACAAAAAACCTCTATGGTGTGAATCACAGACTGATCAGTGAGTGGATCAAGTCACACTCCCATAGAGGTGCTCAATGTCAATACGGAAAATCGCACTCGCCGTCGCCTGTGCCGTGGCCTTGGCGGCGTGCGGCGCACCGGACCGAACCGGCGGGGATTCCGACGACTCGCGTCTGACTGTCGGGGTTACCGCCGAGTCCGGCTCGTTCGATCCGACAGGTCTGAAAAGTAGTCCTGGCACAGCGGTGCAGTTCTGGGCGCCTGTATACGACACGCTCTTGCTGAGAGCTCCCGACGGCGAGATCGTTCCGAACATGGCGGACTTCTCCTACGACGACACGTCGACGATTCTGACTCTCACTCTACGAGAGGGACTCTTGTTTGCCGACGGCACGCCGATCACCGGCGCGAGCGTCGTCCAGAGCATGGACAGATTTCGCAACGGTGGTGGCCCCGACGCGGTCTACCTCGCGGACGTCGACTCCATCGAGGCTCCGACCGATCTCGAGGTCGTGTTGACGATGACAGAGCCGGATCCCGGCCTCGTGTACGCGTTGTCGTCTGCAGCGGGCGCGGTCGCCAATCCGGCGGAGTTCGGAAACCCCAATCTGGCTCTGGAACCTGCAGAATCGGGTGCATACACCCTGGATGCAGCGCGGACCGTTGTCGGAGTCGAATACACCTACGTGAGAAACCCGTCGTACTGGAACCCCGAAGCGTGGCCCTACGACGAAATCGTGCTCAAGATCTTGCTCGACCCGACGGCGAGGATCAACGCACTGCGATCAGGGCAGGTCGATGCCACTGTCATCGACGCCCAGTCCACCGCTGAAATGGAGACGCTCGGCTTCGACGTCACCCTCCAGTCCTCCTCGTGGGAGGGGCTTTTGTTGCTCGACAGAGGAGGAGACGTGTCTCCTGCGCTGGCCGATCCGCGGGTGCGACAAGCGATCAACATGTCGTTCAATCGAAGCGAGATCGCGCAATACCTGATGCTCGATACGGTCGAACCGAACAGCCAGGTGTTTCAAGAGACTGCGTCTGCCTACGTCGACGGTTCTGAGTACACGTATGACCCCGACCGGGCCCGTGCACTGATGGCCGAGGCCGGGTATGCAGACGGATTCAGGCTCACGATGCCGTCGGTGGGTGTCATTTCGTACCTCGAGCCGGTGATCAGAGATTCGTTGTCCCAGATAGGTATCTCCGCTCGATTCGATGCTGTCCCGGCCGATCAGGTGAACAGCCTTCTCTACGAGCGCAGCTATGCGGCGTCCCCGTATCGGTTCACCCAGGACGCACCTTGGATGGATTTCACCCGTCATGTCTTCCCGGATGCACCGATGAATCCATTCGGCACCGAGACTCCTGAGCTCGATGCACTTCTGGACGCAGTACGTTTCGCAAAACCGGACGAGCGCGAGACTGCTGAAGAGGAAGTCGGCCGTTACCTGTTCGACAACGCCTGGTACGCGCCGCTGTACAACTCATCGATGCTCATCGGGCATATCGGCTCTGTCGACGTCGTGCCTCAGACGGGGCTCAATATTCTGCCGATTCAAAACTACGGGCGCTCCGCCCGATGACGACCATCACTCAGTCAGGGGTTTGCACATGCTCTCCTTCGTAGCGCGACGAATTGCGACGGGAGTAGCTCTCGTCCTCATCGTCACCGCAATTACCTTCGCGATGGTGTTCGCAAGTGGCTCGAACATCGCAGCGAACATCCTCGGCGAGAATGCGACCGCCGACCAGATTGCCGCCAAACAATCAGAACTCGGGCTCGACCGGGCCCTCCCGATTCAGTATTTCGACTGGCTCACCTCGGCACTTGGGGGTGACCTCGGAAGCAGCTACTTCACGGGGGAACAGGTGTGGGGAGCGCTCGCTACCCGCGTCCCCGTGACCGTGTCCCTCGTGGTGTTCGCGATGTTGCTCATTGTCATCGTCAGCGTGGCTGCCGGAGTGTTGGCGGCGCGCCGTGGTGGGAAGGTCGACAGCGCAGTACAAATGGTGTCGGTAGTCGGCTTTGCGTTGCCCAGCTATTGGATTGCGCTCGTGTTGGTACTTCTTATCGCCATCCCGATGCCGAAGGTTTTTCCTCCCACCGGTTATGTCCCGCTGAGTGAGTCGGTGTGGGGATGGTTGGGTACAGCCACGCTGCCGGCGCTTGCGCTCGCAATCGGCGGAATCGGTGCCGTTTCTCAGCAGATCCGCGGATCCATGCTCGACGTGCTGCGTCTGGATTACATTCGCACACTTCGCAGCCGAGGTATTTCGCCGCGCTCGATCTTCTATCGGCATGCTCTGCGCAATGCTGCGGGCCCGGCCCTGACTGTTCTGTCTCTGCAGCTGATCGGAATGCTCGGTGGCGTCATCATCATCGAAAGAGTCTTCGCACTACCCGGTATCGGAGTTCTGGCCAGTAGCGCCGCCCTCCGAGGTGACATTCCGGTAGTCATGGGCACCGTTGCTTTCACGGTTCTCGTAGTGGTGTTCGTCAATCTGTTGGTCGACATCCTGCAGGGTGTCCTGAATCCGAAGGTTCGCATCGATGTCTGACAACCCGGCAGTCTTGCCTCCGACAAGCGCGGAGCCCAGCGCGCCGAAGCCCGGGGTCATGCGTGACCTTGCACGACGGCCGGTCGCCGTTGGATCGGCAGTCGTTCTTCTCGTAGTTGTTCTCGTCGCGATTTTCGCGCCACTGATGGCGCCCTTCGATCCGGACGGAACGCAGCTACGACTCACCAACTCGCTTCCGAGTGCCGAATATCTGCTCGGCGGTGATCGCAGTGGGCGGGACATTCTGAGTCGGTTGTTGTACTCGGCTCGAGCGACTGTGATGGCCGCTGTGATTGCGACGACCGTTGCCGTAGTCCTCGGTGTGGTCACAGGTCTACTGGCCGGATACTACGGACGCGCAGCTGACTGGATCGGATCCTGGATCGCGAACGTACTCATCGCGGTCCCTGGAATCATCGTCCTCATCACGCTGTACGCGACGGTCGGATCCAATCAGCGTGTTGCCATGGTCGCACTCGGGATCTTGTTGGCTCCCAACTTCTTCAGGCTGGTACGCGCACTGACGATGTCGGTGCGTAAGGAGTACTACGTCGATGCTGCACGCGTATCAGGCCTCAGTGACCTGCGAATTGTCTCCAGGCACGTTCTGTACTCGGTGCGGGGCCCGATCGTGGTGCAGGCAGCGTTCGCGGCAGGAGTGGCGATTTCTCTTCAGGCCGGCCTCGAGTTTCTGGGCTTGGGTGATGCGGGTGCACCGAGCTGGGGTGGGATGCTCCTCGAAGCATTCACGAACATCTATCGCGCACCACTTCAACTTGTATGGCCGGGAATTGCACTTGCCGTCGTGGTGTCGGCCTTGGTCATGTTGGGCAACAGCATTCGAGACACACTCGAAGGCAGCAAGACGCGAGTCCCGTCAGCCGAGGGACATTCCAAGCTGTCGGTGAACATCTCGAAGTCGACCGGAGACGAGCCGGTCATGACCCTCGAGGGTCTCGTGGTCGAGTACCGCACTGTCACTGGATGGAAGCGGGTTGTGCACGACGCCTCGTTGAGCGTCTCCAAGGGAGAAGTGCTCGGCTTGATCGGCGAGTCGGGATCCGGGAAGTCTCAGACGGCGTTCGCGATTCTGGACCTGCTGCCGGCAGGAGCCCGGATTGCCGGCGGAACCCTTGATCTGCGACTGCGCTCGGAGCCCCGGTCGCAGGATCGCGCGTCGGTCCTGGGGCGGTCGGTGGCGTATATCGCCCAGGAGCCGCGTAGTAACCTCGACCCCTCCTTCACCGTCGGTCAGCAATTGGTCGAAGGCATCAGGGCGAGTTCGGATCGCTCACGAGCGGATGCGAAAACGTATGCGCTCGAATTACTCGATCGTGTCGGAATAGTCGATCCTCGAAAAACATTCGATGCGTATCCCCATGAGATATCGGGTGGCATGGCGCAACGAGTCCTGATCGCGGGAGCGATCGCTCCGGAGCCGGAACTACTGATCGCCGACGAGCCGACTACAGCTCTGGACGTCACGGTTCAGGCAGAGATCCTCGAGCTCTTGCGACAGCTGCAGGAGGAGCGGGGCATGGCGATCGTGTTGGTGACTCACAATTTCGGCGTGGTGGCCGATCTGTGCGACCGGGTTGCGGTCATGGACGCGGGAGTGATCGTCGAGGAGGGCGTGACGCAGACCGTGTTCGACGCGCCGCAACACCCCAAGACGCGTGCGCTGCTGGACGCAATTCTCGACGCCGACGTAGTACGTCAGATGGACAATCAGACAGGAGCCACGCTGTGAGTTTGCTGGAAATCGATGGGCTCCAGATCAGCTACGGGCGTGGCCGTAGAGCCACGGAGATCGTGCACGGCGTCGACCTGTCGGTTCGTGCAGGTGAGACGCTGGGGTTGGTGGGCGAGTCGGGTTCGGGGAAGACGACCATCGGTCGGGCGGTACTGGGCCTTGTTCCATCTTCGGGTGGAACTGTCTCGGTGGAAGGCAAACTGGTTCGAGCCTCGATGAACGCGCGTGCACGTCGAGAGCACGCCAAGTCGGTGCAGGTGATCTTTCAAGACCCCTACACTTCGCTCAGTCCGTCTCTGACGATCGCGGACACGTTGGCTGAACCGTTGATTGCCCAGGGTCTTCAACGCCGCGAAGCGGCGACCCGCGTGAGCGACCTGCTCGACAGCGTCTGCCTGCCGAAGGACTCGGGGGGCAGGTTGCCGCGTGAGTTCAGCGGCGGGCAACGTCAACGAGTCGCAATTGCGCGTGCGCTGGCGCTGAGACCGAAGCTCATCGTCTGCGACGAACCGGTGTCGGCGCTCGATCTCACGACGCAGGCCGTGATTCTCGAGTTGCTGATCGACATTCAACGACGAACCGGCGTCGGTTATCTGTTCATCTCGCACGATCTTGCAGTCGTCCGCCACATCAGCCACCGCGTCGCGGTGATGTATCGGGGAAACATCGTCGAGCAGGGCGACACGCGGGCGGTTACCGAACGGCCCCAACATGACTACACGTCCCGACTGCTCCTTGCTTCGCCTGTTGCCGACCCTCAGACTCAGCGCCGTCGGCGGACGGCGTGGCTCGACCGAGGACGCCAGTCGAAAGCACAGTCGACAGCTGTCGGTTCCGCGACGTGAGAGTCTCGCCGGCTCGGAATCCGGCCATCAGGCTTCAGAAATACAACCAGGAGGAATCTTGAGCATCACTGCTGCGGGTCGTGAGACAACGAGCGAGGAAGCCCGGATGTGGTACCGCCGTGCTCGTCGGTGGACCCAACTTACTTTCGTCGAAGACGATCCTCTGCACTTCGATCGGGAATTCTGGGTGGACGTCATGACTCGGACGCGATCGACCGGCGCGTGCATAAGTGCAGGCGGTTACGTTGCGTACTACCCGTCGAAGATTCCGTTTCATTACACGAGCAAGTTTCTCGGCGACATGGACCTGTTCGGCATGGTGAACGAGGATGCACGACGTCTGGACATGAATGTCATGGCCCGTATAGACCCGCACGCTGTGCATGCGGACGCGGCCGAAGCGCATCCTGAATGGATCGCCCGGGACGAAGAGGGAAATGCCATGGAGCACTGGGCATACCCTGACATCTGGCTGACGTGTCCTTTCAGCACCTACTACAGCGAATTCATTGTCGATATCACCCGCGAGATCGTGCGGGAGTACGACGTCGATGCAGTCTTTGCAAACCGGTGGGAGGGAAGTTCGTCGATCTCGTACAGTGAGGGGGCTCGCAAGCTCTACTTCGACGCGACGGGAAATCAGCTGCCCGTCGGCGCGGATCGAAGTACACGGGCATGGGCAGAATACTTCGCGTGGCGCTCGGACCAACTCAGTCGGCAAATCGTCGCGTGGGACGAGGCGACCCGAAGCGTGAATCCTCGTAGTAGTTTCATTCCTAACCGTGGTGCTCGGATGGTTCGGGATCTGAACTCGGAGTTGGTGAAAGGAATGTACCCGGCATTCTTCATCGACAAGCAGGGTAGGTCTCCGAGAGAGGCAATCTGGGCCGCCGGCCGAGTGGGTAAGCGCGCTCGCGGAGTCTTTCCGGATCGACCCGTGAGCCTGATCAGCTCTGTGGGACCGGAGAATCATCAACACCGTTGGAAGGACTCGGTCGCCTCCGGTGCGGAATTGCAGGCTTGGATCGTCGACGGATTCGTTCACGGGGCGACCCCGTGGTTCACGAAGTTCAACGCACGAGTGCCGGACGCACGGTGGGTCGAACCCATTGCCCATGCGTTCGGACTACACGAGAAGGCCGAGGCGTTGTACGGCACGAAGACGCCGACCGCGCGGGTCGCGATCTTCGACGCGATCACGCCTGCCGGTGCCGACTCACCCACCGGTGGCTACATGAGCGAGGATTCGTCCGAAGACGGCCTGTGCCAGGCATTGTTGGAGGCCCGCATCCCGTTCGAATACATCGACGGAGATGCGCTGACGGACCGTCGCATTCACCAGTTCACGGTAGTCGTGGTGCCCGGCAGCGTTGACCTGTCGGTGGATCACATAGCGGTACTAGGCGACTTCCTGGACGCCGGCGGGCGCCTGCTGGCGGACTCCGAAGCAGTACTCGACAGTGATGGAACCGCGAACGGTCTCGCTGGATTGCTCGGTGTGCGAGTCACCGGTGACATTCGACTTGGGGTGCAGAACAATTACGCCGCCATCGTCGATCCGACTCACCCTTCGGCGACGGCATTCGCAGGGACGGAAAGGATTCTGGGCGGGACATCGATCGTTCCGGTGGAGGCAGAGTCGTGGACGTCGGTGCCGTTCCGCTTCATTCCCGATTTTCCAGATCTCCCGATGGAGGAGGTGTATCCGCGAGAAGCGCCACGAGATCCAGCAGTAGTGCTCGGTGAGCACGACAACGGCGGCCGGACTGCGTTCGTGGCGTTCGACCTTCCTGCTCTGTTCTGGGAGGCACTGCAAGTGGACCACGGGGAACTCATCGGTGGTCTGGTTCGATGGCTGCTCGACGGTGACGAACCGGTGACTGTGGTCGGACAGGGTTTGGTGGACATTGCTGTTCGATCGTCCGACGAAGGCGTTGCGGTGTCCATCGTGAACCTGGACAACCCGAAAGCCATGCGAGGACAGTTGCGTTCTTCGACACCGATCGGAACTCAGACAATCTCGATTGCGCTTCCTGCCGATACTTCAACCGCGTCGGTCAGAACATTGACAGAGCCCGGGTTCACGTCTGTCGACGCAGTTGACGGCCGGGTCACCTTCGACGTGCCCGGAGTCGATCTGCTGGAGGTCGTCGAAGTCGCGTGGACGAGTCCGCTCGTGCGAGGAGCCTTGGCGGGTGTCGAGTCATGACTGCGGTGTTCGTCTCGTGCACCGGCGAGGTGGAGGCGAGAGTTCGTGCCGTCGCAGGTGACGCGCCGGTGGAGTTCGTCGACGTGGCGGCAGATATCAGCTCGCCGCCCGATCAGGTCGAAGCGATCGTGAACGTGGTCGAACCGTTGGAATTTCATCTGTTTCCTCGACTCGACTGGGTGCACACCGCTACCGCGGGTGTCGACGGATTCGACATCGGATCGCTGAACTCGCGCGGTGTCACCGTGACGTCGGCTGCGGGAAACGGTGGTGTCGCGCTCGCCGAGCATTCGATGATGCTCATGATGATGTTGAACCGAGATTGCACGAGATGGATTCGAGCACAACAAGAGCGAAGCTGGGACCGTTTCCTGCACGGAGAACTGGCCGGTCGAACTGTCGTGGTGATCGGAATGGGCGCAGCAGGTAAGGAACTCGCGCGGCGAGCGGCTGCATTCGACATGACGGTCGTAGGAGTGACACGGAGTCCGCACGATTCGATTCCGTACGTGACGCGCCTCGAAACGTCGGATCGTCTCGCTTCTGTGGTCGCCGATGCGGACTTCCTCGTGGTCGCAGCGCCGGCTACTCCGGCGACAGCGGGATTGGTCGACGCTACTGTTCTGGATTCGTTACCGGCACACGCGTTCGTCATCTGTGTCTCCAGAGGTGGAATCATCGATGAAGACGCCCTCGTCAGCAGGTTGTCGGACGGCCGGCTCGCTGGGGCGGGTCTGGATGCGCACCGCGTGGAACCTCTGCCGGTCGACTCTCCGCTGTGGCTCATGCCGAATGTAATCGTCACTCCACACAACGGAGCTACCTCGGACGGGACAGTGCGGCGAGGTATCGAGATCTTGGTCGACAACGCCACGCGCTATTTCTCCGGAGAGAAGCTTCGCAACATCGTGGATGCAGGCAAGGGGTACTGACTCACGCTTGCGGTAGGGCTGTGACGGCTGGACGAGAATAGCGGGCCAGTGCGATTGTATTCGCACTGGCCCGCGATCTATTCAGAATCCAATTCCCGCTGGTGTCGAGGTCTGGATCCGGGTCAACTCGACACTGACTCCGCCGGAGCGCGGGTCAGTTTGCGAGTGACGTCCGGTATGACCTTGTCGGCGATGTATTGAATGCGCGCTGAACCCGATTCGACCGACTCGCCGGGAAGCTGAGCCCAGTAGTGGAAGTCGCGGATTTGGGGGAATTCCGTTGCCATACCGACCAATTCATCGACAGCCATGGATGCATCCATGAGTTTGTATGCGCCGGCGTCCAACAGGTGCTGCGGATTGTCGAACGATGAGGGCTGATCGGGTCCTTCGAACGAACCCCATTCGATGTACTTGTTCATCTGATAGAGCGCGTGCTCCCCGATTCTTGCCCACTCGCGCTCGGGATCCTCGGCCACGACGGCCCATTGACTGGCGTAGATACGCGCGTCGTCCAGGTTCTTGCCGTGCTTGGTGATCGATTCTTGGTAGTTCGTGAAATGCGCATTCTGCAGGGTGATCACGCCATCGGCGAGGCGCGCAGCCCGGTCGATGCCAATGGGCGATTGGGCGCCGATCAGGAGGCGCGGGGCCACTTCGGGCAAAGGGGTTATCGGAAGCGCAGGGACCGAGAACCGCTTTCCCTCGTACGCTTCACCGGATCCAGACCACGCGTGTCGAATGACTGCGATGGCGTCTTCGAGCAGACTGGGACGCTGCTTGACCTTCCGACCGAACGCCGCGAACTCTTTCTCGTGGTAGCCGAGTCCGAGACCCAGTTCGAAGCGATTGTCGGTGAGGAAAGACAGTGCGGCGGCATCCTCGGCGAGGCGAATGGGTTCATGCAGTCCGGCAACGATGATGTTGGTGCCGATACGCATGGTTGTCGTGCGGGCACCGATGGCGGCAGCAACGACCAGGGGAGACGCTGCGTAGTCGTCCTCGGCGAAATGATGCTCGCTCAACCACGCAGATCCGAAACCGAGCGATTCGGCCCAGACGACCTGATCCACCGATTCTCGATAGAGAGAGCCGAGGGGGCGACGCCACCGCTGTGGGTTGCGGAAGTCGTACCACAAACCGAACGTCGGAACTTGGTACTTCGATGCAGACGGGTCGAGCGAGTTCATCATTCCTCCACGTTGAGTAAAGCGAACATCAAACGAAAAGCATGCCGCCGTCGATCAGGGCGGCCTGGCCGGTCATGTAGTTCGAGTCGGGTCCGGCCAAGTAGGACACGTATGCTGCGACATCCTCGCCGGTGGATACGCGACCGAGGGTGATTCCTGCGGCCATCGCCTTCATCGATTCGCCCTTGCCGACGCCGTTGATCGCGCCGAGATCGCGGTCGACCTCGACCCACATGTTGGTGTCGACGATGCCGGGGCAGTACGCATTGACGGTGATACCGTGCTCAGCCCATTCCTGCGCTGCTGCTTGAGTCAGTGCTCGTACTCCGAATTTGGACGAGCTGTACACACCGAGGAGCGGGAATCCCTTGTGTCCTGCAATCGACGATGCGCCGATGATCTTCCCGCCGGTGCCCTGCGCGATCATCACGCGGGCAGCTTCGGTGTAGCAGAGGAACATTCCACGGCCGTTGACTGCGTGGACCTTGTCGTACTCCTCGGGTGTGACGTCGAGCAGTGCCTTGGTCTGTGCGATTCCGGCGTTGGCGACGATCACGTCGAGCGAGCCGAGTTGCTCGGCGGTGTCGGTCATGAGCGCGCGAACCGATGCATGATCACTGACGTCGCCGGTGAGAGCAATGGTCCGAACGCCGTGGGAAGCAACCTCGCCACGTGTTTTTTCCAGTTCCTCGGACATCGACGGTAGGTCGGACAAGGCGATGTCGTGGCCGTCCTGTGCGAGGCGTAGGGCGATCGATCGGCCGATTCCGCGTGCCGATCCGGTGATGTGTGCGACTGTCATAGTCGTCTCCTGAATTTGGTTGGGGAGTAGTGCAGAAGTGCAGGTCAGGCCGTCGGATCGACCAGCAACTTCATCTTGCGCCCGGCTCGAAGTTCTTCGAACCCACCGTTGACCACGTCACCGAGGGCGATGGTGTCGACCCATCCGGTGGTGTCGTAGTGGCCCTTGGCCATCAGATCGATGACTGCGCGGTAGTCGTCGCTGGTGTAGCAGATGGTTCCCTGGATGCGTCGCTCCTGCAGAACGAGGTTGATCAGGGGTGTCGAGAGCGGCTTGTCGTAGATGGCAACACTGATCAGCGGGCGACGCTCACCGACGCAGTTCAACGCGGAATCGATTGCAGGCGCGACGCCTGCGGCATCGAATGCAGCGTCGACGCCGTCACCGTTCGTTCGGTCGGCGATCAGGGCCGGAACGTCGACCGACATCGGGTCGAGGGTGCGTGCACCGAGCGCCTCGATGGACTTGCGCCTCGTCTCGGATGGCTCGACCACGTCGATCTCGGTGAGGCCCATTCCGCGGAGTGCGAACCAGATACCGATTCCGATCGGGCCTGCGCCGTAGATGAGTGCGCGACTCTGGTCGCCGACCTCGCCGAGTACTGCTGCGTGGTACGCAACCGAGAGCGGTTCGACGAGAGCGCCCATTTCGACCGGAATGCTGTCGGGGAGCTTGTGGATCTGGTTTCGCGGAACGACGGTGTACTCGGCCATGCCGCCGTCCGCCATCAGTCCGTGAAAACCGATCTTCTTGCAGAGGTTGTACTGGCCGTTCAGGCATGGTCGGCATTCACCGCACCGGTAGATCGGCTCGATGGCAACGGAATCGCCCTCCGCGACATCATCGACGCCGGCTCCGACAGCGGTGACGGTCCCGGAGAACTCGTGTCCGAGGATCAACGGCATCGCTTTGTTGGTCAGCGGGTGCGGATCGGACGGTGGAATGAAGATCGGGCCGTCGTAGAATTCGTGCAGATCGGTACCGCAGATGCCGTTTCGAGCGACGCGCACCTTCACCTGCCCTGGCCCTGGATTGGGCTCGGGGACATCCTCGATCTCTACCTTGTGGTTACCGTAGTAGACAGCTGCGCGCATGTTCGTTCTCCTTGTATGGGAATCGGTCGAGGGTTGTGTCAGAGAGTGCGGACGAGCTTTTTGTTCGCGAACTCGTCGAGACCGAATCGCCCGAGTTCGCGTCCGATGCCGGATGTTTTCACTCCGCCGAACGGCATGTCGGGTGCACTCTTGATGGTGGTGTTGATGCCCACCATGCCGACATCGAGACGATCGGTCACGTACGAGGCCTCGGCGTCGTCGGTGGTGAAGACGGCGCTTCCGAGACCGAAGGGGGAATCGTTCGCGAGATCGATTGCAGCGTCGGTCGACTCGACTTTGTGCAACACTGCGACCGGTCCGAAGAGCTCCTCGCGGTAAGCCCTCATGTCCGGAGTGACTCCGGAAAGCACGGTCGCAGGGTAGTAGGCCCCGTCACCGTCGGGCACGGTTCCACCCAGGTGCACCGTGGCGCCCTTGGCCACCGCGTCGGCGACCTGTTCGGCAATCTCGTCACGTCCGCTGACGGAGGACATCGGTCCCAGCCGCGTTGCAGCGTCCGTCGGGTCGCCCATGGTCCAGGACTCGGCTGCCGACACGAAACCGTCGAGGAATTCGTCCCACACCGACGCGTCGACGATCATGCGCTTGGACGAGGTGCATGCCTGACCGGCGTTGCCGAACCGACCTGGTACGGCCGCGGCGACAGCATCGCCCAGGTCGGCACCGGCGAGCACGATGAACGGGTCCGATCCACCGAGTTCGAGTACGGCCTTCTTCATGTGTTTGCCCGCCAGCTGGCCGATGATGCTGCCTGCTCGCTCCGAACCAGTGAGCGAGACGCCCTGAATCCTGGGATCGGCGATGAGGTCGGCAATTTGGTCGCTGGAGGCGAAGATGTTCCTGTACACCCCGTCCGGGCTGCCGGCATCGCGCAGCATGGCCTCGATCGCGAGAGCCTGCTGCGGACAGTTGCTGGCGTGCTTGAGCAGGATCGTGTTGCCCAGCAGCAGGTTCGGGGCGACGAATCGTGCGACCTGGTAGTAAGGGAAGTTCCAGGGCATGATGCCGACGAGGGCTCCGATGGGCGCGGTGCGTACCAGCGCTCGCCCGGAGCCGGCGACGTCGAGTTCCTCGTCTGCGAGCAGCTCCTGGCCCTTGGTGGCGTAGTACTCGAAGATCGATGCGGAGAGCTTGACCTCGCCGCGGGCCTGCGCGATGGGCTTGCCCATCTCGAGCGTCATCAGTTCGGCGAGTTCTGTTTCGCGTTCGCGATGCAGATCGGCGACACGCTGGAGAACTGCTGCGCGATCGGCCACCTCGGTGGTGCGCCAGTCTCGGTAAGCGTTGTCGGCGGCGGACAGCGACTCCATTGCCTGCTCGTCCGACAACGTCTCGAACTTCGCCACGACGGTACCGGTAGTGGGGTCGGTAGTTGCGTATTTGCTCATCAGCACGTCTTTCGTAGCAGGACGCCGGCCGGGCGAGACGAGAAAGCTCAGCCGGCCGGCGTGATGTGTGCGGTGTTCAGTTCGACGTTCGACTCAGGCGGGCTTCAACACGTCGGATTGGGTGAGGAAGCTCGGGTAACCCGAAGCCTTCTCGTTGTCGAGAACGGAACGGTATTCCTTGATTCCACCGAGGTAGAACATGACCGTGCGCTTCTTACCGGGGATGTTGGCGCCGAAAATCCACGAGGCAGCCTTGGGGAACAGCGTCTGCTCGGCGATGTCGGAGCAGATCTCTGTCCATTCGGTTTCGATGTTCGGCTTGGCCTCGATCCAACCGGTCGAGTTCTCCTCGATGTTCTTGATCGTGTCCGAGATCCACTCGACCTGGGTCTCGATCGACGGCGGCAGGTTCGTGAAAGGACCGTTCGGGCCGAGGATCATGAACATGTTCGGGAAGCCGGTCGTGGCCATACCCAGGTAGCTCGTCGGACCGTCCTGCCAGTGCTCCTTCAGGCTTTCGTTGTCGCGGCCTCGAATATCGACCTTGACGTAGTTGCCGTCGACGGCGTCGAATCCGGTTGCGCAGATCAGAACGTCGATCTTGTGCAGTTCTCCGTCCTCGGTGACGATGCCCTCGGCAGTCAGCTCGCGAATGGGGTTTTCGCCGACATGAACGAGCGACACGTTGTCGCGGTTGAACGTCTCGTAGAGGCCCGAGTCGCACAACGGACGGCGGGCGTAGAGGTCGGTGGGCGTCAGCTTGCGAGCCGTCTCGGGATCCTTGACGATCTCGGCGATTTTCGCACGAATGAACTTTGCAGCCTCTTCGTTTGCATCGACATTGGTGGCGATGTCACTGAAGGTCTCGAACATGAAGCGGAAGCCGCCGCCTTCGTCCCAGGCGCGCTGGAAGATGCTCTCGCGTTCTTCGGCCGAGACGCTGAAGGTTTCGATTTCGCTCTCGACGAATCCCATTGCGACGCTCGAGTTGCGGACCTGGTCCCAGTTGGCTTCGAAGTTTTCCTTCTGGCTGGCCAGCTCCTCGTTCGACAGCACGCGGTTGCCTGCGGGAACGCTGTACTGAGGAGTGCGCTGGAAGGAGGTGAGGTGACCCGCGATCGGCGCGACGGCCGTGATGACCTGGCCTCCGGTAGAACCGTTTCCGATGACACCCACGCGCTTGCCGGTGAGGTCGAGATCCTCGGGCCACGCGCCGGTGTGAACCAATCGTCCCTCGAAGTTCTCGACACCGGGGAAATTCGGGACATTGGTTGCCGACAGCAAGCCGAGACCATTGACGAGGTAACGCGCCTTGAATGTGACTCCGCGGTCGGTGGTCACGGTCCAGATGCCGGCGACCTCATCGAAGCTCGCGGACGTCATCGTGGTTTCCAGCTGGATGTCTTCGCGCAGCGAGTATCGATCGACGACACCGTTCAGGTACTCGAGGATCTGTGGCTGACGAACGAACTTCGTGTTCCAAGTGGTCTGGTCGTACAGATCGCGATCGAACGAGTACTGGTAGACGAATCCTTCGGAATCCGACAAGGCACCTGGATACTTGTTCCAGAACCACGTTCCGCCGACTCCGCCGGCCTTGTCGATGGCGACTGCGTTCAATCCGAGTTCTCGGCGCAGCTTGTACAACATGTAGATGCCACCGAAACCGCACCCGACGACGAGCGCGTCGATCTCGCGGATCTGGTCGGGTTGGTGTGTCGTCATGTGATAGCTCCTCCGGCCTACGGCCTTTGTGGTGTAGTTCACGTTCTCTGTCCACAATGGTGAAGTGGCGCACATAGCAGTGGGGTGTGCCAATGTGGAACACCGTGGTTCGGGCCCTTTGAACAGCAGTTATGCATGTGTGAACATAATCGGATACGGATTGCGACGTCTTTTGATGCTCAGGGATGATTGACAGTCTGAAAAGAAGATGCTGGAGATGGCGATGAGTGATGTGGTTCGCGAGGCGAAACGGCACCTGATGCGTGCCGGTTTGCTGGCCGGCGTGCCGGACGAGGGTGTGGTGCCGGAGCTCATTCTGCGGAGTTGGAGACGCTCGATCGGTAGCAGTGCAGACAGCATGCTGCCGTCTCAGAAGTACGACGAGATCGATGCGGATTCGATTCTGCGTCGAGCGGCAGACCCTGTGCTCGACCGCTGGCAGGACCAGCTGTCGAACACGGGGACGACACTGTTTCTGAGTGACCGAGCGGGCAGCATCGTGGCCCGCCGGGCCAGCGACCGGGGACTTCGACGCAAGCTGGATCGGGTGAATGCTGCGGAGGGTTTCGATTACTCCGAGAACACGATCGGGACCAACGGCCTCGGCACTTCGATGGTGGAGGGCCGTGCGGTCTACATCGAAGGCAGCCAACACTTCAACGAGTCCCTGGCTGTCCTGGCATGCGCCGCGGTGCCGGTCTACACGCCGTCCGGTCTGGTGATCGGGTCGGTATCGCTCGGTGGCCCCCTCGACGTTGCGAGTTCGCTGATGCTCACTCTCACGAAAGAGATCGGCCAGCAGATCGAAGAACGACTCAAAGCTGCGGCCAGGCCACAAGACCTGGCGCTGGCAATGTCCTTCATGCGCTATGCAAATTCGCGTCGTCCGACGGTCATCATGGACCGTGAGTCACTCCTCGCGAACACGCCGGGGCTCCCGTACGTCAGTGTGGATTCCCATGTTCTTCTGTGGGATCGGCTGAGCGAACACGACTGGTCCACCAGAAGTACTGCTCACTGGGAGATCGAATCCGGAACGGTTGCCGTGGCTGCCAGGCGGGTGGTGGAGGGGGCACGCGATTACTACGTGCTGCATTTCGCTCCGATTCCGACGGACGAACGTCCAGCGGGCGGGACGGTGTCTTCATCGAACGCTGCGCCCCGTTCCGGCGAAGCGGCCGATACACGGGCTGCAGTTGCAGTCGTCGCCGGTCCTGCAGGGTCGGGCCGTGCCACCGAAGCGCTCACCCTGCGAAACGATCGTGGGCTGATCGGGGACCTCGAGGTCGTACTTCTTGCCTCGGGCACGGATACACCGTGGTCGGCGATTTCGGACCTTCTGGCCGGTGGTCGTGACGTCCTGGTCCGGCGGCTGGAGTCGATCACGGACGACGACGACACCGATGCAATCGCGTCGCTTGTGGCCGCTCATCGAGAGGCCGTGACACTGGGCCGGAAGAGTGTGCTGACGTTCACCGTGTCGATGGAGTCGTCCACGCCCGCAATCAAGAATCTGGTCGAGGAGTGGGGCGTCGACGTGCATATCCGGCCTCTCGTCGATACGCCGGATCGAATTCCTGGACTCGTGCGCAGTGTGCTCGATCGGGTGGACACCACCCGTCGGCACTCTATGTCGCCCACGGCGCTGCAGTCGTTGATGCAGGCCGAGTGGCCCGGGAACATCGCGGAACTCACCGATGTACTGACGACCTTGGCGTCCGAGGTTCCTACGTCCGTCATCGAGCGAACACACTTACCGGAGCATCTACAGCGAGCGCCTGCACGTCGAAAGCTGACCATGATGGAATCGGCTGAACGCGTGGCTATCATCGAAGCGCTCGACCGGGCCGGCGGAAACAAGTCGCTCGCCGCGGAGCTGCTCGGAATCGGCCGGACGACGTTGTACCGACGAGTGCGTCAATTGGGGCTCGACGAGGGTGAAGGATCCCTCTGACCTTTCGGGGGTCACTCGGGGCCGTCGAGTCCGACGACGTTGCGGAGAATTACCCGCAGAGCGGGATTGGTGTTGTCACGCCGCCACGCGGCTCTCATGTCCACGTCCGCCGTCGTGTCGTCCAGTGGAACGAAGACCACGTGTGGGTCGGTCACGTTGTCCGCCACCGAGGCCAAGGTGAGGTGGCACCCGACCTCGGCCGCGACCAAGGCCAGCGCGGTCTGGGTATCGGGCGCAATCTGCACTACATCCGCGACGAACCCGTGAGCGTCGGCGAGGCGTCGTAGTCGATCGGGGAGAACCGACCCTTCGTGCAGGGGGAGTGACACGAACTGCTCGGTCGCCAACCGGTCGATGCGCACGTGTCTGGCGTCCGCAAGTGGGTGGGTGTCTGCGAACGCCACCACCAGGTGATCGCGTAGGACGATCTCGGACTCGATGCCCGACGGAATGACGTCCCACCTGCCCAGCGCGATATCCGTATCCCCGTTGAGCAGCCGTTTCATCGCCGGCTGCGCGAAGTTCTGACTGGAGAGCTCCAACTCGAGGCCCGGATGCTGCGATCGGACGACTCGTGCCAGCCGCGCAACCATCCGATGTGTCGACACTCCGGCGAATGCGATCTTGACTCGCCCGGTTTCACCGCCGTCGGCCGACTTGACCGCGTCTTCCGCAGACCGCATCGCTTCCAGGACAGCTCGGGCGGGCCCTATGAGGGCCTGCCCGCTCGCGGTCAACCGAACCGATCGGGTGTTTCGATCGAACAGCGTGGCGTCGAGGTGCTTTTCGAGCTGTTTGATGGTGCGACTCAACGGTGGTTGCGCGACGTGCAAGCGTGCCGCCGCCCGACCGAAATGGAGTTCCTCGGCGACCGCGAGGAACGCTCGCAGCTGTTCGACATCCATGCCTTCTCCTTTATTTCTGATTCTGTATAACAGAAGTACCAATTAAGTATTTGACTGATTGTAATGTGCGCCACGATAGTGAGTACATGGACACGCTGAATCCCGATGTACCCGACGACGTCTTCGCCGACGTACTGAAGCAGATCTCGCACTTCGTTCGCTCACGCGTCGTGCCACGTGAACTCGAAATCATGAACGAAGACGCAATCCCGGCGGATGTGCGGACACAATCCGCGGAGATGGGCCTGTTCGGGTTCGCTATTCCGCAGGAATGGGGCGGACTGGGTCTCAATCTGATTCAGGATGTCGAAGTCGCGATGGAGCTCGGCTACACGTCGCTGGCCCTGAGGTCGATGTTCGGTACCAACAACGGGATTGCTGGGCAGGTTCTCGTCGGTTTCGGTACCGAGGAGCAGAAGGCGAAGTGGCTGCCGGGTATGGCAGCAGGTGACATCGTCGCTTCCTTCGCTCTGACCGAGGACGGTGCCGGATCGAATCCTGCTGGACTGAGGACGACAGCCAAGGTCGACGGCTCGGGCTGGGTGATCAACGGCAACAAGCGGTACATCACCAACGCCCCGATTGCCGATATGTTCGTCGTATTCGCCAAGGTGGATCCGAAACCTGAGAGCGGTAACGGTATCGCCGTGTTCCTCGTCCCTGCCGACACTCCGGGAATCACCGTCGGGGTGAAGGACGCCAAGATGGGCCAGCAGGGATCCGGAACTGCGGACGTGACGTTCACCGACGTGAGGGTCGAGGCCGACTCGCTTGTCGGCGGCAACGGCGACATCGGGTACAAAGCGGCCATGACGTCGTTGGCGCGCGGGCGAGTGCACATTGCGGCGTTGGCTGTTGGTCAAGCTCAACGGGCGCTCGACGAATCGGTGTCCTACGCTGCGGCGTCGACGCAAGGCGGAGAGCCGATCGGAAGCTTTCAATTGGTTCAAGCAATGATCGCCGACCAGCAGGCAGGGGTCATGGCCGGCCGCGCCATGGTTCGGGAAGCAGCGCGGGCTTGGGTCGAGGAAACAGACCGACGCATCGCCCCCTCTGCCGTCAAACTCTTCTGCACCGAAATGGTCGGCAAGGTAGCCGATCTCGCGGTCCAGATCCACGGCGGTGCAGGATATATGCGCGAGGTCCCCGTCGAGCGTATCTACCGCGATGTCCGGCTGCTGCGCTTGTACGAAGGCACCAGTGAAATCCAGCGCCTGATCGTTGGCGGAGGGCTGATCCGCGCGGAACAGAAGCGCACCAAATGAACGCACCACTCGAAGGTTTCACTGTCGTAGCGATCGAACAGGCCGTCGCCGCACCACTTGCGACGAGAAACCTTGCCGACCTCGGCGCGCGGGTGATCAAGATCGAGCGCACCGACGGAGGGGATCTGGCACGGGGCTACGACCATGCGGTCCACGGGACGGCCGCTCATTTCGTCTGGCTCAACCGCGGCAAGGAATCTCTCGCAATCGATCTCAAGTCTCCGCAGGGACGTGCGGTGGTGCACGAACTGATCGGCACCGCAGACGTGTTCATTCAGAATCTTGCTCCGGGTGCCGCAGCACGACTCGGTTTCGGCGCCGATGAGCTGCGGGCAGCTCGGCCTGAGTTGGTCGTCGTGAACATGTCCGGCTTCGGCAACGGCGGGCCGATGCGTGACCGCAAGTCCTACGACATGTTGATTCAGGCCGAATCCGGTCTGATCTCCATCACCGGCACCCCCGACGAACCTGCGAAAACCGGTATCCCCACGGCTGATATCGCGACCGGGATGTACTGCGCACAATCGGTTCTGGCCGCCCTTCTGCGTCGCGGTAGAACAGGAGAGGGCGCCACTATCGACGTGTCGATGCTCGACTCGACTGTCGAGTGGCTGGGGCACGCGATGTACACCCAGATGTACACCGGAGTGCAGCCGCCCCGCATGGGTGTGAGCCACATATCCATCGCACCGTACGACAGGTATCCGACGCGCGACGGACAAATCTTGATCGGTGTGCAGAACGACCGTGGATGGCAGACGTTGGTGAACAGCGTCCTCGATATCCCGGAAATGGCCGACGATCCGCGCTTCGCCACCAATGTTCTGCGCGTCCGAAACCGAGGCGAGTGCGACTCCGTCGTCGCCGAACGAACGGCGACGTTCACCACCGAAGCCCTCGACGCAAAGCTGGCCGCAGCCGGGATACCGGCAGCGCAGGTCAAACAGATGGCGCAGGTTGTCGATCACCCTCAACTCGTCGAGCGAGATCGGTGGCGCACCGTGAACACCGAACACGCCACGGCGCGAGCTCTCCTGCCTCCGAGCACCTTCGAAGATTTCGAAGCTCCGATGGGTGATGTTCCTGCGCTCGGACAGCACACTCGCACGTTGCTGATCGAAGCCGGGCAGGATCCCGATGCTCTGCTGCGTGACGGGGTCGCAGCACAGAGCTCAGCGTTCGACAGCTCCGCATTGGACGCGGCGCCCACGCGCTGACGCTTGTTCACCCAGCTACGGAAAAAGGACTTCTCATGATTTCAGGACGTACAGCGGTCATCACGGGCGGAGCCCAGGGTATCGGGCTGGCGATCGCGACATTGTTTGCCGAGAACGGCGCCAAGATCGTCATCGGTGACCTCGACGAAGCGAAGGCCAAGGAGGCTGCTGACGCTCTGCCTACAGACGCGGTCGGCGTTCGCTGCAATGTGACCTCGGCCGAGGACGTGCAGGCGTTGGTCGATACTGCCGTGTCTGCCTTCGGGTCGATCGACATCATGGTCAACAACGCAGGCATCACTCGTGACGCAACCATGCGGAAGATGACCGAAGATCAGTTCGATCAGGTCATCGACGTGCATCTCAAGGGATGCTGGAACGGTACGCGAATCGCGGCGGGTGTCATGCGTGAGAGCGGTGGAGGGTCGATCATCAACCTGTCCTCGATCTCGGCGAAGGTGGGTTTCATCGGTCAGAGCAACTACTCGGCGGCGAAAGCCGGCATCGTCGGCCTCTCGAAAGCTGCGGCTAAAGAGGTGGCGCACCTGGGTGTTCGGGTCAACGTCGTTCAACCCGGTTTGATCAAGACTGCAATGACCGAAGCGATGCCGCAGAAGGCGTGGGATCAGAAGATGACGGAAATTCCGATGCAGCGCGCAGGAGATCCACGCGAGGTTGCGTCTGTTGCCCTCTTCTACGCGTCCGACCTGTCGTCGTACATGACCGGGACGGTCTCCGAGGTCACCGGCGGACGCTACATGTAGCAGTGCACGGAACTTCGGTATCCGATCCTGCCTCGCCCGGTCCAAGCACTGATAAGGAAACCCATGCCAGACGCTGTCATCTGTGAACCGCTACGCACGCCGGTAGGGCGTTTCGGGGGCGTGTTTCGCGACGTATCACCACAGGAACTAGCCTCCATCGTCATCGCGGAACTGTGTGCCCGTACCGGAATCGACGGCGTCGTCGTCGACGACGTCATTCTCGGACAGGCGTCCCCGAACGGAGAATCGCCTGCGATCGGTCGAGTCGCCGCGCTGGATGCAGGGCTCGGAATCGAAGTTCCCGGCCAGCAGGTGGACCGTCGGTGCGGGTCAGGACTTCAGGCAGTCCTTCAGGCGTGCATGCAAGTGCAGTCGGGTGGCAGCGATCTGGTGTTGGCCGGAGGTGTCGAGAGTATGAGCCAGGCCGAGTTCTACGCCACCGGTATGAGGTGGGGAGTGAAAGCCGAGTCGGTGGCGTTGAGCGATCGGCTCGCGAGGGCCCGAGTGACCGCAGGCGGGAACAACTTCCCGGTTCCCGGGGGAATGATCGAGACGGCCGAAAACCTGCGCGAGGAATTCGACATCAGTCGCGACGATCAGGACGCACTTGCGGTCCAATCACATCAACGTGCGGTCGCAGCCCAAAGGAACGGCGTGTTCGCGGAGGAGATCGTGGCCGTGCCGGTTGCGCAGCGCCGCGGTGAACCGGTGGTGGTCGATACCGACGAACACCCACGTGCCGATACGTCGGTCGAATCTCTTGCCACGCTTCGCCCGATTCGGTCGAAGATCGATCCGGCCTCAACCGTCACCGCAGGCAATGCAAGTGGCCAGAACGACGGTGCAGCCCTCGCGATCGTGACCACGCCGGAGCGAGCGACAGCGCTCGGATTACGGCCGGTCGCTCGTCTCGTCAGCTGGGGGCTGGCCGGTGTGCCGCCTCGAACCATGGGTATCGGGCCGGTACCGGCCTCCGAGAAAGCGCTCGGCCGTGCAGGATTGACGATGGCCGACATGGACGTGATCGAGCTCAACGAGGCGTTCGCGGCGCAGACGCTTGCCGTGTTACGTACGTGGGGGATCGAGCCGGACGACAATCGACTCAACCCGAACGGTTCCGGAATATCGCTCGGACACCCGGTCGGTGCCACAGGTGGGCGGATCCTCGCGACCCTGTTGCGCGAGATGCGGCGGCGCGGTGGTCGGTATGGCCTGGAAACAATGTGCATCGGCGGCGGACAAGGTCTCGCTGCCGTGTTCGAGAACATCGATCTGTAGCGGAAAGGCGAATCCGACAATGCGTACCTTCACAACACCCGCGGATCTCGACGCCGCCGTCGGGGAGGAACTGGGCACGAGCGAATGGACGCTCATCACCCAGGAGATGGTCGATCACTTCGCGGCGGCGACCGGTGATCATCAGTGGATACACGTGGACGTCGATCGTGCGACTCGGGAAAGTCCTTTCGGCGGACCGATTGCGCACGGATATCTGTCGCTGGCGCTGCTGCCGGCCCTTGCTGCGCAGATCTACGCGGTCGACGGTGCCAAGCTCGTGGTCAATTACGGATCCAACAAGGTGCGATTCGTCAATCCTGTTCGTGTCGGCGCGCGCGTTCGTCTTCGTTCGGTGTTCACTTCGGTCGAAGAGGTGAAGGGCGGCGCTCTTCAAGTCTCTGTTTCACAGACACTCGAGATCGAGGACGCACCGAAGCCCGCGTTGGTGGCAGAGGCGATATCTCGCGTGCTCTTCTGATCCTTCTGTGGATCGAACGTCGGGCGAGGTCGTGTCGTGATTCACCCTAATAATTAGGGCACTAATGGTTCGTGCACGTGTTGATATCGCGTACGGTGGGCCTATGCCAACCGAAACCGAGGTCGTGGATCCACTCGCGCTCGATCGCCAGGTTTGTTTCGCTCTTGCGGTCACGAACCGTGCCGTCCTCTCCGTGTATCGCCCGCTTCTCGAACCGATGGGTCTGACGCACCCGCAGTATCTGGTGATGCTTGCACTGTGGGAACAGTCTCCGCGAACGGTCAAAGGGATAGCGGAGGCTCTGCAACTCGATTCGCCGACGTTGTCCCCGCTGCTCAAGCGGCTGGAGGCAACTGGGATGCTGATCCGTTCCAGAAGCGCGACCGACGAGCGGGTTCTCGAGGTCCACCTCAGTGACGAGGGCGCGGCACTGCGGTCTCGGGCGGAAGCAATACCCGGAGCCGTAGTCGAGCGACTGGGCGTGGATCTTGCCGAGTTGGAGCATCTCCGTGTAGCCCTTGCGCGAATCAACGCGTCGGCTGTGTCCGCAGGGGCGTTGAAGCCGTGAATGGACATCGACCACGGCGTCCGCGACAGGATGCACGCAACACCGACATCACCACGGGGAGCGGGCGGCCGAACCCCGCTCAATGGTTCATGTACGCAGTCTTCGGTCGACCGTTACCCATTTCGATGCGGGAGTGGGTTCGACACGACCTTGTCGGTCCAGGCGCGGTTCCACGGCACTTGATCAGAGGCCTGCTTCCTTTCACACCGATATTCCTTGCGTTCCTGCTCCTGTTTCCCGGTGCGCTTTGGCTTCGTGCGTCGATGGTTCTGCTGAGTGTGTTGCTCGCGTTGTTCTACACGCTGGCCTTCATGGACCTGAACAGAGCGCGACGGCTCGAACTACACGGTCTACCGGCGGACCTCAAGAGCGATCGTGCGCAGGAGCGACTGTCGAAGGAGCGCGCGACGTACGAGAAACTTCACGGGCCGTCGCGAACGTTCAGTTCGCCGATTTCCGGTGCGACGCCAATTGCCGGCCGTGAGATGGACCGTCAGCGTCCGCAGCGCAGGGCATCGGGAGACTCGACCAACTGAGGCAGATGTGGTGACCGCTCGATGCGGCTGCATCGCAGCCGCATCGAGCGGGGATCATCGCGTCACGTCAGAACGTGATGACGCCGCGTAGGTTTCGGCCCTCTCTCATGTCGGTGTACCCGGTGTTGACGTCGTCGAGCTTGTATGTCCGGGTTGCGAGTTCGTCGAGCTTGAGGTGCCCGCTTGCGTACAGGGAGAGCAGCTTAGGGATGTGGTAGCGGGGGTTCGCGGTCCCGAACAGAGATCCGATCACGCGCTTTTCCATGAGGACCAAGTCGAGTGCACTCATCGACACCGATTCCTCGGTCGCGCGGTGGAGGTTGGTCACGACGACACTTCCGCGCTTTGCCGTCATCGCCAACGACTTCGCGATCTGGTCTCCTTCGCCGACACCCATCGTGTTGACGACCACATTGGCACCCTTTCCCCAGGTCAGTTCCATGACGAGTTCCTGAGCCTCCTCGCTGGTCGACACCGCGTGCGTAGCTCCGAGCTCGAGGGACTTCTCCCGCTTGAAATCCGCAGGATCGACGGCGACGACGTGCTGTGCGCCGACGAGCGCTCCGCCCTGCACAGCATTTATGCCGATTCCACCGGTGCCGACTACTACGACTGTGTCGCCCGCTCGGGCGTTTCCAGCCAACACCATCGAACCCCACCCGGTGACGACGCCGCATCCGAGCAAACACGCTTTGTCGAGTCCGATCCCTGGTTCGATCTTGATGCAGTTCGCCTCGCTGACAACAGTGTGCTGAGCGAAAGTGCCCAGCAGGCACATCAATCCGAGATCCTGCCCCCGCGCATGGTGTCGTGCAGTGTGATCGGAGATCTGAGTGCCGTCACCCAGGTACTGGCCGTACTCACACAGGTTCTGCATTCCAGCAGAACACGCTGAACATCGCCCGCAGGCTGGAATGAATCCGAAGATCACCTGATCGCCCGCGGCCACATTCGTGACTCCCGGTCCGACTTCGAGAACTGTTCCTGCACCCTCGTGGCCGCCGATCATCGGGAGCGGCCAGGGCAGGTCGCCGGTGACGACGTGTTCGTCGGAGTGGCACAATCCGCTGCCGCCGAGTTCGACGAGAACCTCACCCGCCTTCGGCGGATCGAGGTCGATCTCCTCGACACTCCATTCGGCGCCGCGTTCCCAGAGAATCGCCGCTTGTGTTTTCATTCGAATTCCTCACGTGTGTGTTGAGAACGCCTCCACGAGAACCTGTTCGGGCGCAGATGAAGTTCCGTCGGCCGTCGATGGCCGCGATCGGCAGGTTCTGCGCATGTGATCGGTGCCACACTTGCGTTCTTCGTTCACTATGCAGCCCACATGAGGACGAAAATTGATTATTTCCGTCACAACCGTAGTTGAAATGCGTCAGCCGCAATCGAAGTGGCTGTGCACACCGACGCACTCAGGCCCCGCCGGATGGAGGGGCCTGAATGCGGTGCGGGGCGGATCAGCGCGGTGTCAGAAGGGGAACGGATGGCCTTCTTCGCGTGTGGTGATCCACTGCCATCGAGTGAACTCGTCCCAGCTGCTCTGCGAGCCGAAGCGCGTTCCGTTGCCAGAGGCGCCGAATCCGCCGAACGGTGCGTACGCATCGTTGTTCAGCGTTTGATCGTTGATGTGAATGATGCCGGTCTGCAATCGATCTGCGAGATTTCGTCCTCGCTGCACGGATCCGGTCTGAATGGCTGCCACCAGACCGTATTCGGTATCGTTCGCGACGGCGACTGCCTCGTTCTCGTCCTTCACGACGACGACGGGGGCAACAGGTCCGAAAATTTCCTCGCGGAATGCTGCCATGTCGGTGGTCACTCCAGCCAGCACGGTGGGTTGATAGAAGAGGCCCTGATATGTGCCGCCTGCGCGAAGCTCGGCTCCGTCCGCGATGGTCTTCGACACGATCCGATCGACGTTCTTCAACTGCGACTCGTTGATCAGCGGACCGAGTGCAACCTGCTCGGTGAACGGATCTCCCACAGGCAGATTCCTGGCCCGCGCCGCGAGTTTCCCGATGTACTGGTCCGCAACGGATTCGAGCACGATGTGTCTGCCTGCGGTCATACAGACCTGCCCTTGATGGAGGAATGCACCCCAGGCGCCGGCCGAACTAGCAACATCGAGGTCTGCGTCGTCGAGAATGAGAATGGCGTTGTTTCCGCCGAGTTCCAGGGATACTCGTTTGAGCGTGCGACCTGCAGTCTCGCCTACCTTGCGTCCGACCGCCGTCGAACCGGTGAACGAGACGGCTCCGATTCCTGGATGTTCGGCGACGGCGGCACCAGGCTCGGCATCACCCGGCAGGACGTGGAACAGGCCTTCCGGGAGACCGGCCTCCTCGAACAGCCGTGCAAACAGGACGCCGCCCGAAACGGAGGTCTGCACGTCGGGCTTGAGGACGACGGCGTTCCCGAGCGCGAGCGCAGGGGCAACCGCACGGATCGACAGGATCTGCGGGAAGTTCCACGGGCTTATGACGCCCACCACGCCCACTGGAACGCGGCGAGAGAAGCTGTCGCGGCCGGTTTCGCTGGTCGGCAGGAGGTGACCGTACGGCTGGGTCGGAAGTGCTGCAGCTTCCCACAATTCACCGAGAACCAAGCCGACCTCGAAGGCTGCTTTGCCTGGCACGGATCCGCCCTCGCGGATCAACCACTCTTCGAATTCGGAAGCGTTCTGTTCGAGCAACTTCGCAATATCGCGAATGCGCGCGGCGCGCTCGTGACCGGGAAGGGCTGCCCACGCCGGCTGGGCGGCCTGCGCGCGCTCGACCGCGTCGGCGACATCCTGCGCGTCGGCCAGACCGATCTGACCGAGTGTGGCACCGGTGGCGGGTTCGATGGTGGGACTGATGCCGCCACGGCCGTCGATCCAACCGCCGCTGTAGATCTTGCCGTGCCAGTCGGTACCGGCCAATGTTTCACTCATACTCCCCTGAAGTCCTTTCGGCGAATCGCTATGTGCTGCGTGCGAGTGCAGCAACTATGCGCGCGATGCACGACCCCGAATTGACCTTTTCCGTCATAGCCTCTAGCAGTTTCCGCCATCCCTGCGACCGCTACTCGAATTCGTCTCGGTCCGAGGAGGGAGACGATCCGAAGTGGCGCTTGTACAACCGCGAGAAGTGCGCAGCGTCTGCGAAGCACCAGCGCGCGGCGATTGCGCCGATGGTGACCCGTCGCGCGCGGACGTCGAGTAGTTCGCGTCGGGCGCCTTCCAAGCGCCAGTCGCGGATGCTGGCAGCGACGGTTGTCTGCTCGTGTTCGAAAAGTCGGTCGAGCGTGCGGGTGGACAAACCGTGCGCAGCGGCAACCGTGTTGTGCGACAGCTCCATGTCGTGAAGATTCCTCCGTACGTAATCGAGGACCGTCAGACGGAGGGCCTCGGCGGCATTGTCCTTCGAGGGCGCTGGGGGAGTCTCGGTGAGCGCGCTGCACAGAAGCTGCATGCCGGCGTCCGCGAAACGCAGGCGGGAACCCGTTCGATCCGATTCACCGGTCGTCAGGGACGCGTGGATGAACGAGGCCAATACCGTTCCGGCACCGGACGATGCATCGTGCACGTGGTGCATTACATCGTCGATCCAACGGCGCGGCAGATGCAACGAGCTCGGTGGGAACGCCATGACGGCGCATTCCCAGTCGCCCTCCAACAGCAGATCGTACGCGGAGCCCGTGTCGTACACGGCGAGTTGCCCAGGGTTGATCTGCAGCTCGTTCTCACCCTGGTGCACGACCGCTCGACCGCGTAACTGAACGCATACCTTCAGTGTGTCTGTCGGTTCGCGTCTCACTGCGCCACGGGTACGTCGAACGATCTGGGGTGAACCCGAAACGCGAAATGTGCGTACGGCACCGAGTGAGGCTGCGACGATCGTGCCTCTCGTGGGACGGTCGTCGACGCCCTCCGGTAGCAGGCCTGCGAAGGCAGAGCTCAGCTCGGTTCTCCACAGATCGCTGTTGTCCGCGTCCCGATCACTGTCGATGACCGTCATCGAACACCCTCCCCGTCCGGGGAATCGACGTAGCTCGTGCCGGCTCTGTCGGACGTCGGAATGTGGGCAACGTCGAGTGCGGAGAGCAAGTTGTTCACCAGTGCCGAGGGCGGCGATTCGTTCCACGCCAGAGCTAGATCGACAGTTCCGCTGTTCTCGATCTCCCGGAAAGTTACCCCGCCCAGCGGAAGTGCACGTGCGGACTCCGGGACCAAGGCGATACCGAGGCCTGCGGCGACCAACGCGAGCAACACCGATGTCCCCGGTGCAGCATGCTGGCGACGAGGAGTGAATCCGGCTGCGCGGCAACATCGTGCGACGGCATCGTTCACCGCCGAATCGGGGTCGCTGTACATGACGAAGTCCTCCTGAGCGAGATCGGTGATCGCGAGAACCGGTTCAACGCTCAGCCTGTGGTCGATTGGAAGTGCCGCGACGAGGGATTCCTCGGCAATAGTGCGAACGACGAGGTCGGTCCCGGCGACAGGCGGCCTCAACACGGCCAGGTCGAGTTGGCCGGATCGTAGCCCGTCGACCAGCGCGGGAGTCAATAGGTCGCCGTGGATCTCGAGGGCGACGCCGGGCATGCGCTGCTTCGCGGTACGCGCAATCACCGGCAGTCTGTCGAACGAGGACGTACCGGTGAACCCGAGCCTGATCAGGCCTTGTCGACCGGCCGCGATGCGCCGTACCGAGCGTCGAGTGTGGGCGAGACCGTCGAGATTCCGGACGGTCTCGCGGTAGAAGAATTCGCCCGCGGGCGTCCTGCGGACCTGGCGAGTGGTCCGTTCGAAAAGAGCGACACCCAGTTCTTTCTCCAGTTGCCGGACCGACTGCGACACTGCTGGCTGCGCCAATCCCAGTCGTGTCGCGGCACGACCGAAGTGCCGCTCCTCGGCAACCGCGACGAAGTGCTGGAGGTGTCTCAGTTCCATGCAGCCGTGCCCCCTCGGTGTTCGCTTCAGTACGTCAGCGTGATCCCGTTCACAGTATTCTCGTATTGGGTCGTTGACAAAGAACGAAAAATGGTCGATTGATAAGCAACGCTTATCAAAGGTCCCCTGGGTCAGACCTAGGGTGATACCTAGTGTGATTGATGCCACTCGGTGAAATTGTCGTGTTCCAGGGAACAAACTTCTGTGGAGGACTAGATGACCGAGATCTTGGATCACGTACAGGCCACCCTCGACAATGCCGTCGTGGATGACGCCGAGGCTGGGGTGTACCGCGCAAACCGCAGTATTTTCACCGACGAAGAAGTGTTCGAGCTCGAGATGAAACACATCTTCGAGGGCAATTGGATCTACCTGGCTCACGAAAGCCAGCTGCCCAACAATGGCGATTACTTCACTGTGCACATGGGGCGTCAGCCTGTCGTGATCACGCGCGACAAAGAGGGTGAACTGCACTGCCTCATCAACGCGTGTGCTCATCGAGGTGCGATGCTGTGCCGCCGGAAGACGGACAATCGCCCCACCCTCACGTGTCCCTTCCACGGTTGGACTTTTCGGAACGACGGGACGTTGCTCAAGGTCAAAGATCCCGACGGGGCAGGCTACCCGGACACGTTCGACGTCGAAGGCTCGCACAACCTGACGAAGGTCCCACGGTTCGAGAGCTACCGCGGATTCCTCTTCGGAAGTCTCAACGATGATGTGTCCTCGCTCGAAGAACACCTCGGCGACACGACCAAGGTAATCGACATGCTCGTCGACCAGTCACCGGATGGGCTGGAGGTTCTCCGCGGTTCGTCGTCCTACACATTCGACGGAAACTGGAAAGTGCAGGCAGAGAACGGTGCCGATGGCTATCATGTCTCGGCTGTGCATTGGAATTACGCCGCCACTACTTCACGGCGTAACAACGGAGAGTCCAAGAACACCACCAAAGCACTCGACGCAGGCGGCTGGGGTAAGTCCGGGGGAGGGTACTGGTCCTACCCCAACGGACATCTCTGCCTGTGGACCTGGGCTGCGAACCCGCAGGATCGTCCTCTGTGGGACCAGATGGACAAGCTCAAAGAGAAGTTCGGCGATGCAAAAGGTGAGTTCATGGTGAAGGGCTCGCGTAACTTGTGCCTGTATCCGAACGTCTATCTGATGGACCAATTCAGCACGCAGATCAGACAGTTTCGACCGATCGCACCCAACAAGACCGAAGTGACGATCTATTGCATCGCTCCCAAAGGGGAGAGCAAAGCCGCGCGTTCGCACCGGATTCGTCAGTACGAGGACTTCTTCAACGCGTCGGGTATGGCAACCCCGGACGACCTGGAGGAGTTTCGGTCGTGCCAACTCACCTTCCAGGCGACGAACGCGCCCTGGAACGACATGAGCCGCGGTGCCGAGCACTGGCTGACCGGACCCGACCCCGTAGCAGAGGCGCTCGACATGCACGGCGTCATCTCGGCAGGGGTCAAGAACGAGGACGAAGGACTGTTCACGGTCCAGCATGGTTATTGGCGCCAGACCCTGCTCGACGCACTCGAGAAGCAACGCGCCGCGGAGAGTGCCGGCGCTACGCAGCCGAAGGAGGCCCGAGCATGACCGCCGCAACGACCGACGAGAACTCGGCCCCGGCAGATTCAGCCCGCGTGATCGATCAGGTCGCAATCGAGCAGTTTCTGTACCGCGAGGCCCGCTACCTCGATGACCGCGAGTTCGAGAAGTGGCTCACGTGCTATGCCGACGACGTCGAATACTGGATGCCCAGCTGGGGCGACGACGACCTCCTCACCGAGGACCCGCAGACGGACATCTCTCTGATCTACTACGAGAACAAGGGTGGTCTGGAAGACCGGGTGTTCCGGATCAGGACCGAACGATCCAGCGCGACATCGATTCCGGAACCGCGCACGAGCCACAACATCAGCAACGTCGAGGTGATAGAACGACGCGGCGACATTGTCGATGTTCGGTTCAACTGGCACACGATGTACTTCCGCTACAAGACAATCGACCCGTACTACGGGACATCGTTCTACACGATCGACTTTTCCGGTGACGCACCACTCATTCGCCGAAAGACCGTGGTGCTCAAGAACGACTACATCCACCACGTCGTCGATATCTATCACTTCTGACCGATCCTTGCCTCGAAAGCACAGGTCGGAGAGGACTCTCTGAAATGAGTGACTGCACATGAGCCACCGCGTAGCACTGTCGTTCGAGGACGGTGTCACCCGATTCGTCGACTGCGAGCCCGGCCAGACCGTTGCCGACGCTGCCTACAGATCACGCATCAACATTCCGCTGGATTGCCGTGACGGCGCGTGTGGCACGTGCAAGGCGGTATGCGAGTCCGGCGAGTTCGACGCGGGAAGCTACCTCGACGATGCGCTGAGCCCGCAGGAAGCGGACGAGGGTTTCTGCCTGCCGTGCAGCATGAGTCCCAAGTCCGATCTTGTCCTCCAGATCGCAAGCACGTCGGCAGTGGCGAAGACGAAGGCCGCTTCGCACGACACCACTATTACTGCGGTCGAGGAGCTGTCTCCGACGACTGTCCGACTCGCTGTTCAAGCGCCTCCCGGGGGCCTGGCGTTCCTGCCGGGCCAGTACGTCAACATCTCGGTGCCAGGCAGTTCGGACACGAGGTCCTACTCGTTCAGCACAGCCCCGGGCTCGGAGGACTTCGAGTTCTTGGTCAAATTGACACCGGGTGGACTCATGTCCAGATACCTGTCCGAGCGCGCTGACGTCGGTGAGGACGTCACCTTCACCGGTCCTCATGGCAGCTTCTTCCTTCGCGAAGCCGACCGCCCTGCCCTTCTGCTTGCCGGGGGCACCGGACTGGCCCCGATACTGTCGATTCTGCGCAAATTGGAGATCGATTCGAGCAAGCGGCCGATCCACTTGATCTACGGGGTGAGCTCGGACGACGATCTCGTCGAGCTGGACACGCTTGCTGCTCTTGCCAAGACTCTGGAATCGTTCACCTGGGATTATGTGGTCACAGATCCGAAATCCTCGGCTCCGAACAAGGGATACGTCACCTCTCTCATCGAAGACGAGCACCTGAACGATGGCGACGTCGCGGTGTATCTCTGTGGCCCACCCCCGATGGTCGAGGCAGTCCGCAGCTACTTCGCCGACAAAGGTGTCGAGCCGACTGGCTTCTACTATGAGAAATTCGCGCCGTCGACACAGTCTGCATCCAAGATTGCGGAGCCTGAACCCGACACTGGCGCTCCCGCAGACGAATTGGCCGACAGTGTCGTCGTCGATTCCGTCGGCGAAGTCGGACCGGAGCCCGATGCAGTGCTCGACGCCGAGTCCGGACCGCCGCCGCGTGAGGTGATACACGCGAACGTCACGACCGCCGCCGAGCCGATCGGAACTGCGTCGCGAACCCTCTTCGGCCGACCGCTGTTCGATCGACGCGATCTCGCCCCTGCACGGTCGACCGACACCCTCGTCCCGCGCAAAGACGAGCTGCTGGCCATGCGCGCCATTGCGGGCCAGCGCGTGGCCAAGGCCGGCTCCGATGCGCAACCGGTAGAGCTCGATGCAGGCTCGCCCATGCTCGAGAACGGCGACGCACGTTCATTGGCGGGACAGAGAATCTGGACCGAACGGGAGATCACGCCTCTGTTCGATCACGACACCGTGGAAACGCCCGCGATCGATCCGGAGCTCTCCGACGGATACGAAATCGGCGAGGAACATCCGTCAGTGCACGAGTCCGATGCGGTTTTCGAGGCACGTCGAGCCCTGGAGTTGGGCGCGCTCGAATTGGTGATCGGACGGCTCAGTACACAGCAGATCGCCGGCTACCGACTCCTGGCCGAGACGACGACGAAATATGTCGAAGGCGACCGATTCCTCGACGCTGCGGCCTATACCGAGACCAATGCTGCGTTCCACGACTACCTTTTCACGCAAACCGGAAACGAACATCTACTGCAGGCGTATCAGGCACTCGGGGTGAAAGCCGCAATGGCCGAGGCGTTGCGTAATGCGACGTGGTGCGACCCGTTGTGCGCGCAGGACCACCTCGACATCGTCGACGCATTCGAAGCCCGGGACCGTGACCGGGCGAGGACGTTGATCGCCGAGCACGCAGACCGATCCAAGATCACCATGAAGCGGGCCATGCACGACACTGCAGTGTCCAAGCGACCGAAGTTCGTCACACCAGGTCGATTCTCGGGTAAGGCGGTGTTGGTCACCGGTGCTGCCCAAGGCATCGGTGAATGCGTTGCCCGACGGATAGCAGCGGAGGGCGGAACACTGCTGCTGGCAGACCGATCGGAGTTGGTGGACTCGCTGGCCGAGGAATTCGTGAAGGACGGCGTCGACGCGACGAGCGTGCTCGCCGACCTGGAGACCTGGGACGGCGCGTCTGCCGCTGTCGAGAAGGCGTTGACGGAATTCGGGCGCATCGACGTGGCGATCCACGTGGTGGGCGGGACGATCTGGGCCAAGCCGTTCGCGAATTACCCCCCTGATCAGATAGAGAAGGAGATTTCTCGGTCGTTGTTCCCGACCCTGTGGTCGTGTCGCGCAGTGATCGGGCACATGATCGAACGGGGCCGAGGCACAATCGTCAACGTGTCATCGGTCGCCACCAGGGGTGTACACCGAGTCCCTTACGCGGCGGCGAAAGGCGGTGTGAACGCCATCACTTCGGCGCTCGCACTCGAGGCTGCTCCGCACGGTGTGCGTGTCGTGGCGACTGCTCCGGGAGGTACCGACGCGCCTCCTCGGCGAGTAGCGCGCGGACCTGCGCCGTCCACCGATCAGGAGAAGGAGTGGTACCAGGCGATCGTCGATCAGACCGTCGACTCGTCGCTGCTGGGACGTTACGGAACCTTGGACGAGCAAGCTGCGGCGATCTGTTTCCTGGCCTCCGAAGAGGCGTCGTACATCACCGGAACCGTTCTTCCGGTTGCCGGCGGAGATCTGGGCTGACCGGGTCTGCGGACATGTCGGGTTTCGCGCGATCCCGAGACCGCATCGGCAGGGATGACTACCGTGAAACCATGACCGAACGGGTCGTGTTGACGGGACGCGGCGAACAGTTGGAGGAACTGCTCGCCGCGATCTCGCGTATGGACGAATCCGGTTCGGTCTTCGTGGTAGTCGACGGAGCGAGGGGAGTTGGGCGGTCCGCTTTTCTCGAGGGCCTCGCGCAGCGTTTGGAGGTTCGGGACGCGCCGCCGCGAGTCGTTCGAGTGGTGGGAGTGCCATGGGAGTCTGCGATTCCGTTCGGTGTTCTCGATCAGTTGGCTCCGTCGTCGACGGTCCGAGGAACGCAGGACGACTATTTCGCACCTGCCGCTCACATCGTCTCTGCTTTGCTCACCGTCTCGGCGGAGGGGCCACTGGCGACTGTTCTGTTGATCGATGATGCGCAGGACGCCGATGCCAGTTCGCTTCGGGCACTGGCAACGGCAGTACGGCACAACAGAAGCGCGCGACTGGCGGTCGTGTGCACCAGACGCCCCCGCCCCGCGGGAGATCCAGAAGCACATCGAGTACTGGACGTGGCGGCGGATCGTCGGTTCGTTCTGTCACCGCTCAGGATCGGCTCCGTTGCCGAGATGGCGGCCGAACGCGGAATTGCGCTGTCCGTGTCGTCGGTCGGAGAGTTGGTCCGCCACACCGGAGGCCTGCCCAAGCACATCTCGGCACTGCTCGACGAGTTACCTCGGGACGTGTGGCGTGGGGTCCGCCCACAACTCCCGGCACCCTCTTTTGTCTTTTCCGAGGTTCGGGCGTCGTTGTCGGAATGCGATTCGGTTGCGCGTCGCATGGTCGAGGCTGTTGCCGTCCTCGGGTCTGCGGGCGCGCTTCCGACGGTGTGCTCCCTTGCACGGATCGAGGATCCGTGGACGGCCATCGATGCCGCCGAGCGACGTGGTTTGCTCGTGGTGCATCACGAATCGTCCGCGATCGTTCTCGACATTCCCGATCCGATGGTTCGCGCGGCCGTTCTCGCGACGATGAGCCGACCGCTTCGTGCGCACATGCACAGGCAAGCAGCCGAAGTGCTCACGGACCCAGCCGATGTGCTCGCCCACACCGTCGAAGCCGACCCTCTACCCGGGATCGGAATGAGCGAGGAACTCGCCCACCTGGCAACCGAACGCGCGGCTCGTGGCGAATGGGCAACGGCCGCAGAGTTGTTCGAATTGTCGAGTAGAACTGCCGTGGAGCCGGGGCGTCGCGACGACATGATCGTGAGGGCAGTGGACGCGCTTCTCGGTGCGGGAGATGTGCGAACCGCGGCGGGACATGTGGCCGAGATCGAGTCTCTCGCCGAGACGCCGATGCGCAATGCAGTTCTGGGTTATCTCGCGATCCTTCGCGGTCGTCCACAGGAAGCCGACGCGCGCCTCGAACGCGCCTGGCAATTGGTCCGCACGAGCCGGGAGCCGGAGATCGCCGCGGTGATCTGCCACCGGCAGGTGTTGCACAATCTTGCGCGCTGCGACGGTGCAAAGTTGGTGGAGTGGGCAGACCGTGCCGTGGAGTTGGTCGGCGCCGACCATTCCACGGCAGTCGAAGCCCAGGCCATACGGGGCCTCGGACTCGGTGGTACCGGTCGGACTACGGAAGCTCTGGCGAGCTATCGAGATCTCTGGGGCCAAGCTGGTACCGGGGCCGTAGGCCAGCGCGTTCAGATGGGTGCAGGGTGGCTACATCTTGCGACCGACCATGTCGAACTCGCTCGAGCCGAGCTGGAATCGGCCGCACCGACCGACTTTCTCGGAGGGTCCACCCGAATCGCTCTGTGGGCCCGCGCTTGGGTTGCACGAACCTAGTTCGTGACCGGCGATTGGGATGCTGCGTTGCGGACGGTCGGTGAAGGTGCCGATCTAGGGGACAGTTCCGGACAGGCGCTGATCGTTCCGTTGTTGCAGTGGACTGCAACTCAGATTCATGCGTTGCGCGGAGACTGGGTAGCGGCGTCGGACAGCGCGCGCCGGGGGGACGCCGGAGCGCGCGATTATGCGATCATGCGAGTACCCGCGGCCCTGGCTCACGCCGCAGTCGCCGAAGCACGGGCCGACTACCCGGCAGTGTTGCGGGCACTCGCCCCGCTGACCGAACCGTGGGCACGCAAGGATGTGTCCGAGACCGGTTTCTGGCCGTGGCCGGACGTGTACGCAAACGCTCTCGTCGTCGAGGGTCGTCTGCAGGAAGCGGACGAATTTCTCGCCGAGCACGAGGCCAGAGCGACGGTGAACGCGCACAGGTCCGGATCGGCCAGACTGGCCTGTGCTCGTGGACGTCTGCACGGCGCACTGGGCGACCTCGACTCGGCACGGGTGTCGTTCGAGCACGCTCTCACGCTGCTGGCACCGCTTCCACTGGTCTACGATCGTGCTCGCGTCAACTTCGCGTACGGACAGACGCTACGGCGTGCAGGCAAGCGTCGTGAGGCAGACAGCGTGATAGCTGCCGCCCGCGAGGGATACCTGGCGATCGGCGCCACGACGTACGTCCGCAGGTGCGACCGAGAATTGAAGGCCGGCGGAGTGCACGCTGTCCTCAAAGACCGTCCCAGCGACACGTTGACACCACAGGAGGACGCCGTTGCCGGTCTCGTGTCGACCGGAATGACCAATCGTGAAGTCGCGTCAGAGCTGTTTCTTTCGGTGAAAACGGTTCAGTTTCACTTGACGCGGGTCTACGCGAAACTCGGAATTCGTTCACGCGCAGAGTTGGCGGCAACCAAAGCTCGGGAACGACCGACGTTCGCAGCAGAACCCTAGGCCAAGGTTGGGTAAAGCCCTGGTGTGATCTGCCCCGGGTAGCGACACGATCGAGATGCTCGTCACAGTGACCGGCTTACGCCTACCTCCCGACGAACCCTCTTCGATCTAAGGATTCTCCATGTCAACCTCACAACTTCCACCACCAGGATCACCGGCGCGCATGGCCCCGGACGGATGGGTCAGCAGCGAGCATCGCAACAGCGTCCTGTGGATCGTCGTCTTGTCGACCGTCGCGATCGTCTTCGACGGGTACGACCTGGTCGTCTACGGCACCGTGCTACCTACTCTGCTCGCCGACTCGTCACAGCTCGGGCAACTCGATCCAGGTACGGCAGGCGCGCTCGGTTCCTACGCGTTGGTCGGTGTGCTCGTCGGGGCGTTACTCGCCGGTGCTTTCGGAGATCGCATCGGTCGACGTAAGACGATGCTCACCTGCATCGTGTGGTTTTCGGTCGGCATGGCCGCAACGGCTTTGGCGCACAACATCGGCACCTTCGGCGTTCTTCGCTTCCTGACCGGAATTGGAGTGGGTGGTCTGGTGGAGACGGTCGGTGCGATGATCGCGGAATTCGCACCGCAAGGTAAGCGAAACCTGTTCAATGCCATTGTCTACAGCGGAATTCCAGCCGGCGGTGTATTGGCATCGATTGCGGCGATCACCCTCGAGGACTCGATCGGGTGGAGGGGATTGTTCTGGCTCGGCGCGCTTCCGCTGGTGATTTTGCTCCCGTTGGCGTTTCTGCGCATGCCGGAATCGCCGCGATGGCTGGTGGCGCGCGGAAGGGGCGCCGATGCCAAAGCTGTCTGCGACCGGACAGGGATTCCGATGCCCGTGGCCGAAGCGAACGAGACCGGCGATCGCGTCGGATTCGCCGCGTTGGCGCGTAAGCCACTTCTGCGGCCCACTGCGTTACTCGGCATGATGAGCTTTTCCGGATTGTTGCTCACCTACGGCCTGAACACGTGGCTGCCACAGATCATGTCCGAAGCCGGATACAACGCGAAGGGTTCGTTGTCCTTCCTGCTCGTCCTCAACGGAGGTGCGATCGTCGGTGGGCTCATCGCCTCGCGCGTGGCAGACCGGACCGGCCCGCAGAAAGTCGTCGCGGTGACGTTCTGTCTGGCGGCTCTCTCGCTGATCGTGTTGACCGCACAGCTTCCCTTGGGGGTTCTGCTCACGGCGGTCGCAGGCGCCGGCGTCGGCGCGATCGGAACCCAGGTTCTGATCTACGGGTACGTGTCCAACTACTACCCGACCACTGCACGCGCAGCCGGGGTCGCCTGGTGTGCCGGATTCGGCCGGCTCGGAGGCATATTCGGCCCTCTGATCGGCGGGTTCCTCCTCGGGGCAGGCATCGCCTCGTCCACTGCGTTCTACCTTTTCGCTGCAGTTGCGCTCATGGGTGCGCTCGTGACGGTCGCTGTGCCGAAGCGGCGGACCTCGGTGGGTGCGCCTGCAGCTACCACGAACGACGCATTCACGACGATCACGGAAGGGAACAGGTAGAAGTCAGGAGATGAGTATCGACCGTGCTGAAATCCGGACCGTCCGAGGCGGACTGGAGATCCCGACCGAACGGCCACCGCGTCTTCGAGAGATACGTGCGGATGTCGGGGGTCGCTATGTCGGCGCCGGCGCGACCGGTGTCCTTTTCTCCGCGACAGGTCCGGTCGCCGTCATCATGGGTGCTGCCTCTGCCGGATCGCTGACCGCCACTCAGACGGCATCGTGGATCTTCGGGGTCTTCGTCCTCAACGGACTGCTCACCGCGGTCGTGTCCTGGGTGTACCGGATGCCATTGGCGTTCTTCTGGACCATTCCGGGCACAGTACTGGTTGGACAGGCCCTCCCGTCTCTGACATGGCCGGAGGTCGTCGGGGCCTACATTCTGACCGGTCTTCTCATCGGAGTGCTCGGCGCGACAGGCCTGGTGGCACGAATCATGTCGGTTCTGCCACACAGAGTCGTCATGGCAATGGTTGCGGGAGCATTCTTGTCGTTCGGTACCGACTTGATACGTTCGGTCAGTTCGGATGTCGCGGTGGCAGGAAGCATGGTCGTCGCATGGGTGTTGATAATGCGGTCGGCTCGACTTGCCCCGCGCGTACCCGCCGTCCTGGTCGCACTGCTCGTCGGTCTCGTAGCGCTGGCGCTTACGGGCGGATTCGTCGAACTAGGCGATGCCGAAGCGGCACTCCCACTCGTCGGACTGCCTGAACCGACCGCGCCCCAATTCAACTGGGATGCTTCCGCCCAGCTGGTGATCCCGCTGGCGATCACTGTGATCGCAGTGCAGAACGGGCAGGGGGCCGCTGTACTCGCCGGCGCCGGCCATCGTCCACCAGTGACCGTTGTGACGCTGCTGTGCGGTGTGTGGTCCGTGCTCGTGGCACCGTTGGGGGCGGTTTCCACCTGCCTCGCCGGTCCCACGAATGCATTGCTCGTCGCAGTCGGTGAACGCCGCAGGCAGTACATATCGGGGATCGCGTGTGGTGTCATCGCCATGGGAGTAGGAGTCGGCGCGCCGATTCTCGTACGTGGTCTCGACTCCGTTCCCGATTCTTTCATCTCGGCTCTCGCAGGCTTGGCCATGCTCGAGGCGCTGCGTGGGGCGTTCGTGGCCGCGTTCAGCGACTCCTCGGGCGGCACGGCTGCGAGAAATTCACCGTTGGGACCGTTGGTGACGCTCCTGGTCACCATTTCTGGAGTGCACGCGGTGGGCCTCGGGGCACCGTTCTGGGGGCTCACCGCGGGGGTGGTCGTCACTTGGGTCATGGACCGACCCCGCAGTATGCACTCCCCGTGACTCTAGGCGCGATAACCGAGGTCCTCGCTCAGACCGTTGGCGGCGGCGAGGACATGGGGGAGGGCGTTGACTCTGAATTGGTCGACGGTGTTGCGAGCAGTAGACGTAGAACACGCGACCACACCGACGACGGATCCGACGGCGTCTCTCACCGGCGCAGCCAGCGAGATGAGCCCTTGTTCGAGTTCCTCGGAGATCAACGCATACCCGTGCTCGCGCACCGCCGCCAATTCGTTCAGGATTGCCTGCCGGTCCGTGATCGTTCCCGGAACGAGTTGGGTGAAGTTGGTGGCGTCGAGGACATCGTCGATCGATTCGGGTGGCGCCCACGCGAGAAGTGCTCGGCCCATGGAAGTGGCATACGCAGGCACGCGGGTACCGACCGAAACGTTGATCGACATGATGCGTCGGACCGGTACGCGTGCCGCGTAGACGACGTCGGGCCCGTCGAGCACTCCGAGTGACGCGGACTCGTCCGTCTGCTTGGCAAGTTCCAGCAGTCGTGGCGTCGAAGCATCCAGCAGCGAGTGTGTGTCGGTGTAGTGCTGTCCGATGCTGAGCACGCGCGGTGTGAGAGACCATCGTGTGCCGACGCCCGTGACGTAGCCGAGACGCTGGAGTGTGAGCAGAATTCGTCGAACGGCAGGCCTGGACAGTTCGGTAGCGGACGCGATCTCGGCGAGCGTCGGATTGGGTGTCGATGCGTCGAATGCCAACAGAACCGCGAATCCCCGTTCGATGCTCTGGATGTAGTCACGTTCGTTGTCGCTCAACGGAAACGTCTTTCAGGTAGAGGCGGTCGCCTGATGTTGACAACCGCGTGTGAGTCAAGGCACAGTGTCGGTACGCACTGCGGACTGACTGTACGCATAGCGTGCAATCTTATCAAGTATCGAACCGCCGAGAGCTCAGCCCGGCCCTCGCGCACCCACCCTCCAGATCCGAGGAGACACCGAATGACCACAGCAGAAGCTCACAACGACACCGCGACCTCGCCGACTGCAGTTGGTTCGGGTACGGCTGCGACCGACAAGTTCAAGAACGAGCGTGTCTCGGCGGACACCCCGCCCGAGCGAGTGGCAGCGATTGCGAAAGACGCGCTCGCTGCACTCAACCAGGTGGTGCTCGATCACAAGGTGACCTACCCCGAGTACCGCGTGCTGAAGCAGTGGCTCATCGATCTCGGCGAGGGCGGCGAATGGCCCCTCTTCCTCGACGTATTCCTCGAGCATTCCGTCGAAGAGGTTCTCGCACAGAGCCGCCAGGGAACCAAGGGCAGCATCGAGGGGCCGTACTACATCGCGAATGCCCCGGCACTTCCGTCGGTAGCGACGCTGCCCATGCGCGACGAAGATCGGAAGATCACCCCGCTGATCTTCTCCGGCCAGGTGAAGGATCTCGAGGGCAACGGAATCGCAGGCGCTCACGTCGAGATCTGGCACGCGGACGACGACGGGTACTACTCCCAGTTCGCACCGCACCTGCCCGAGTGGAACTTGCGCGGGGACATCACGGTCGACGACGACGGTCGGTACGAGATCACGACCATTCAGCCTGCGCCGTACCAGATCCCGACGGACGGCCCGACCGGCGCATTCGTTGCAGCGCAAGGGGCGCACCCGTGGCGACCGGCTCACCTGCATCTGATCGTCTCGGCCCCGGGCAAAGCGTCGGTCACCACGCAGCTGTACTTCCGTGGGGGCGACTACGTCGACGACGATGTGGCAATGGCCACCAAGCCCGAGCTCATCCTCGACCCGATTCCGGGGGACGACGGCAAGAACCACGTCAGCTACGACTTCGTGCTCGACCCGGCCTGACGGTCGCCGGCGTCACCATCGCAGCTGCCACCACCGAAGAAAGTAGGCCGATGTCCGACCTGACCATCGAGTCCGTCACCACCACCATTCTCGACGTGCCCTTGGTGCGCCCGCACAAGTTCGCAACGACGTCGATGACGGCCCAGCCGTTGCTGTTGGTCGCCGTGCGCACCAAGGGCGGCGCAGTGGGGTACGGCGAGGGCGTCGTTCCCGGAGGGCCGTGGTGGGGTGGTGAGTCCGTCGAGACGATGCAGGCCATCGTCGAGAAGTACATCGTGCCTGTTCTGGTCGGCCGCCGCGCCGACGACATCACCGGAATCCAGCGGGACATCGAGCGTGTCGTGGCCAACGCGCGCTTCGCGAAGGCATCGGTCGACGTTGCTCTTCACGACGCGTGGGCACGCTCGCTCGATGTTCCGGTGCACACCCTTCTCGGCGGCGCGTTCCGGCGCAGCGTCGATGTGACGTGGGCCCTCGGTGCTGCGTCGGCCGACGAGATCGTGGGTGAAGCGCAGGAGAAGCTCGATGCAAAGCTCAATTTCAGTTTCAAGCTGAAGATGGGTGCACTCGACCCGGCCGACGACACCGAACGCGTCATCCGCATCGCACAAGCACTCGAGGGGAAGGCAGGCGTGCGCGTCGACGTCAACGCTCGGTGGGATCGCCTCACCGCGTTGAAGTACTTGCCCAAGCTCGCCGAAGGCGGCGTCGAAATGATCGAGCAACCGACTCCCGCAGATCAATTCGAAGTGCTGGCCGAGCTCAACGCGCTGCTGCCGGTGCCGGTCATGGCCGACGAGAGTGTGCAGACGCCGCACGATGCACTGGAAATCGTTCAGCGGCGTGGTGCCGACATCATCGCTATCAAAACGACCAAGAGTGGCGGATTGAAGAAGAGCGCGGAGATCGCCGCGATCGCGAAAGCCGCCGGCATCTCCTGTCACGGTGCGACGTCCATCGAGGGGCCCATCGGTACAGCCGCCTCGATCCACTTCGCATGCTCCGAGACCGCGATCGATTTCGGCACAGAGTTGTTCGGCCCCTTGTTGTTCGACGAGGAGCTTCTTCAGACACCACTGAAGTACGAGAACGGTCAGGTTCACCTGCCGGAAGGCCCGGGCCTGGGCGTCGAGTTGAACCTGGACGCCGTCAAGACGTGGACTCGAAACTAGTGAGTAGGGACTGAACACATGACGCTCTTTCATGTCCGGATGGACGTAGCCATCCCGCACGATCTGGACCCCGACGTACGTGCCGACATCGTTGCGCGCGAGAAGGCGTATTCGCAGCAGCTGCAGCGTGACGGCAAGTGGCCCGAGATTTGGCGAATCGTAGGACAATTCAGCAACATCAGCATTTTCGACGTACGTGATGGTGACGAATTGCACGAGATACTGTGGAATTTGCCGCTGTTTCCATACATGACCATCGAAGTGCAGGCGCTCACGCGTCACGGCTCCGATGTGAAGTAGTCGGCTGGCCTGAATCTGTACGGCTGCGCTCGCCTCGTCGTGTGGTGCGCCAACGCTATCGGTCTCGTTCGCAGCTCGTCTATGACAGCTGAGCGGCCAGTAACGTTGCCACCGGGGTCCCCTCTGCGACCCAGTCGGGGAGGGTGCGCGAGAAAATTTCGTGTGCGGCGAGAGCGGCTGCCCCGCGGAGCCCGTCGTGACCATCCGAGATCGGTGCAACTATCTGCAGGTTTCGGGTAGCGAGAGGAAGCGATCGCCGATACACAGCCTCCCGTACACGCGCGAGGAACCCCTCACCGAAGGCGACCTCGTCTCCTCCGACGATGACCAACGACGGGTTGAATACGCTGACTGTCGACGCGAGCGCCTCGCCTATCGTGCTCGCTGCCGCGGCCACCGCAGCCGTGCTGTACGTGTCGCCGGCATCCATTGCCTGCAGAATGTGTTCGAGGGTCAGGTCATCTGTGTTCTGCAGGAAGCCGGCGAGGATGTCACTACGGCCGGCTCGGGCAGCGTCGGTCGCGTCGCGAACCAGAGCCCAGCCGCCGGCGATTGCCTCCAAGCACCCTATCTGCCCACAGCGGCACTCTGTTGTGGATCCCGCGACGGCAATGTGGCCGATATCGCCCGCGGCTCCGTCTGCACCTCGGTGAATGCGACCGTTGGACACCAGTCCCGCGCCGATTCCGGTTCCGACTTTCACGTACATGAAGTTGTCGGCTTCCGGCGTCATGAGCCGTTCGCGTTCGCCGAGCGCCAGTATGTTGACGTCGTTGTCGACCCAGACCGGAGCGTCGAGCGCGACTGCCAGGTGGCCACGGACATCGAAGCCGTTCCACCCGGGCATGATCGGTGGCGCTACCGGGCGTCCCGATACGTACTCGACAGGTCCTGGGAGTCCCACACCGACGCCCCACAACGGCTTGTCGAGGACATGTCGGAGTTCCGATCGAAGAGTTCGCACGATCTCGTCGAGAGTCTTCGAGGGGCCGTGCGATATTTCCCAGTCGACTGTGTGTCTGCCCAGAATTTCCCCCTGGAGGTCGGCGACCCCCACCGTGATGCGCGACGGTCCCAATGCCGCCAGTGCCAGCCGACCGGACTCGCTCCTGAACCTCAGTAGACGAGGTCCGCGCCCGCCCGTGGAGGCGCCGATTCCCGATTCTTCCGCCAAGCCCAAGTCGATCGCCAGGTCGACTCGCTGCCGCACCACCGCGCGACCCAGACCGGTTCGGTCGGTGAGTTCCTGGCGTGTGAGTGCGGTGCGGCTACGCACCATTTCCACGATGTGCGCCAGCGTCGTATCCGCAAAGCTGGTGTTCGGTCGCGCGGCCTCGGTCATGTCTACCTCTGTGGTCGGGAACTCGTCGATCTTATTGGATCGCCTGTTGTTGACTTCTGGCGTTCACAACCATAAGTTAGCTCATATCAACCAGAAGCTGTGTACTGCGTCACTGCGTCACGCGCCCCACCTGCTCTTTCGAGGACTTGAATGAACCACGCGATCTCCACAGCATTCATCGGTACCGGTTTCATGGGCCGAACCCATGTGCAGGCTGCGCGGTCCGCCGGCGCGCGGCTTTCCGGCATCGTCGGATCTTCGATCGAGAGCGGCGCAGCCGCTGCAGAACGCTTCGGGATCGACAAGGCGTACCCCACGTTGGACGCGGTACTCGCCGACGACACCATCGACGTCGTTCACATCCTCACCCCTAACGCCTTGCATTCGGAACAAGCCATGAGCGTGGTCCGAGCAGGCAAGCACGTGGTCTGCGAGAAACCACTCGCCACCGACCCTGCTGCCGCGCTCGCGCTGGCCACCGAGGCCGCCCGCGCCGGGGTCGTCAACGCTGTCCCCTTCGTCTACAGGTTCCATCCGATGGTCCGCGAAGCTCGCGCTCGGATCACCGGCAACCGAGTACTGACGATCAGTGGTCGGTACCTGCAGGACTGGCTCACCGGCACCTCGGACAATTGGCGAGTCCATTCCACTTCCGGCGGCAGATCGCGCGCCTTCGCAGATATCGGATCGCACCTCGTCGATGCACTCGAATTCGTCACCGGTAGGCAGATTGTTCGTCTCGCCGCGCGCACATCGATAGTCGAACCCACACGAGGTGGCCGAACCGTCGAGACCGAGGACGCCGTCACCCTGATATTCGAGATGGACGGCGGGGCGATCGGATCGGTATTGATCTCGCAAGTGTCAGCTGGACGTAAAAATCAGCTGGCGTTCGAAATCAGCACGGACACTGTGACAGTGGCATTCGATCAAGAGCACCCCGACGACTTGTGGCTCGGCGCGCTGGACGGAGGCACGATGCTCCCGCGGGAGCCGCGGCTGCTCTCGTCCGACGCTGCGCGGTTGTCCGTGGTGCCCGCCGGACACCCTCTCGGGTACGTGGACGCGTTCAGCGCTTTCGTGGCCGACGTACATCGCGCAATCCGGGGTGAAGGCGTAGAGGGACTCCCTACCTTCCAAGACGGATTACGAGCAGTTCAGCTGACCGACGCGGTACTCGATTCCGCAGCCGGCAACCGATGGATCGAGACGAGCGCTGCCCACCTTCGCGCCGCTTGATCCGAACGAACGCAACCCTCCCCATCCACGCACACCCTCCTCGGAGAACGACATGACCACTCAACTCTCGCAGCATCGCGTCGCACCGACGATGTTCGGCCGCCTGTCCGTGATGATGCTCCTTGCCTATATGGCCTACGGATCGTGGTGGGCCACGCTAGGTCTCGTTCTCACCTCGAACGGACTGAATTCGATTGTCGGCCTCACCTATTCACTTGCCGCCGTCGGCGCCATGGCTTCACCGCTTCTGGCAGGTGCGGTCGCGGACCGGTTCTTCGCCTCCCAACGGTTTCTTGCCGCCCTCTACGCGATCAGCGGTGCCATTCTGTTCGCGATTCCGCCCCTGATCACCGACTCCAACGCCACCTTGTTTCTGGTGGTCATGTTCATCTACCTCTTGATTTTCCAGCCCACCAACGCAACGCAGAACAACATCGTGTTCGCCAATACGCCCGAGAACTCCAACTCATTTCCTTTCGTTCGCGCGTTCGGTACTGCCGGGTGGATCATCGTCGGATTGTTCATCGGTCAGAACGGACTGTCGGCCAGTACTTCGATTTTCTACATCGGCGGGGTGCTGTCACTGATCCTCGCTGTCTATGCGCTCACTCTGCCGAACACGCCACCTCCGGCGCGAGGCACCAAGTTCGTCTGGGGTGACGTCGTCGGGGCGAAGGCCTTCGTGATGTTTCGGCAGAGGAGCTTCACCGTTCTCGTGATCTGCCTGCTGCTCGCTGCGGTACCGATTTCGATCTACAATTCGTTCGGTTCGACGTACCTGCAACTGGCAGGCGTTCCCAACGTCGCGTCTTTCATGACAATTGGGCAGGCCACCGAAATCGTCGCTCTCGTGCTCATTCCACTGATTCTTCGGCGGTTCCGAATCAAATGGGTCCTCACGGTCGGTTTGTTGGCCTGGGTCGTGCGAGCAGTGGCGCTACTCGCCATGACGGACGGCAACATCTGGCTGGTCGTAATCATCGTCGCGCTCCACGGAGTATGTAGTGACTTCGTTCTACTCGCGGCGTTCATGTACGCCGACGCAGCGTCGCGTTCGGAATCACGAGCTCAGGGACAGGCGCTGATCCATTTCATCTCGTTCGGCGTCGGCAACGCAGTGGGATCCGTCGTTGCGGGCGAGCTGTTCAACACGTTCGTCGGTTCGTCCACCGATCTCGCTGCGTGGAATCCCCTGTGGTACATCGTCGGGGGGATCACGGCCGTCGCTGCGACCATCATGATCGTCTTCTTCAACTCGTCCTCGCATGGGCGCGCATCCGTAGAGGACGAGGAGTCGGCTGCTCGTGTTGTCGCCTCCGAAACCCCGGCCTGACACTCACCGACCAACACACCTTGTACAGAAAGTAATACATTGATTTCTTCGCGCAATTCCAAAGGTATAGAGGTCGACCGCTATCCTGGCCGAGACAGGCTGCAGGACAATCAAGTGTCGCAGTTGATCATCGCCGATGTGGTGTCGGGAACCGAGACGGTGCTGAGGGAGTTCGATACCCTCGTTCAGTCACCGAACTGGACACCCGACGGCAAGTGGTTGATCATCAACGACGATCGCGGACGCCTGTTGCGAATGCTCGCCGACGGCACCGCAGAGCCGGAAACCATCGACATCGGCGACGTCGTCGATGTCAACAACGATCACGTTGTCTCACCGGACGGGCATAGAGTCTATTTCAGTGCGGGCGGTCATCTGTATTGCGTCAGCCTCGAGGGAGGTGACGTTCGACGAATTTCGAACGAGCACCCGGAGGAAGAGCACTACAGTTACTGGCTGCACGGAGTGTCGCCGGACGAGTCGACGCTCGCGTACGTCTCGGTCGAGCCGGAAGGTGACGAGCCGCGCGCACGCAGAAACCTCGCGACGATCTCCACCAGTGGAGGGCCGGACAATCAGATCACCACCGGCGTGAACGATTACGACGGTCCCGAATACTCGCGTGACGGCCAGTGGATCTATTACAACTCCGAAGAAAATGCCGAGATCGCAGGGCATGCACAGATTTTCCGTATGCGCCCGGACGGCACGGAGCGCGAACAGCTCACCTTCGACGAACGGGTCAACTGGTTCCCGCACTTCACGCCCGATGGCACCGAATTCGTCTACATCAGCTACGCACCGGGTTCGATCAGTCACCCGGCGGACGTGGACATCGAGCTGCGCATGATGCCGAGCGACGGTGGCGAATCGAGGACCGTGGTCACGTTGTTCGGCGGTCAGGGGACGATGAACTGCAACAGTTGGGCTCCGGACGGACGCCGATTCGCGTTCTTCGCGTACCCGTCAACACTCTGATCACTCTGCGACAACTTGTCGCTCAGGGCAATTTCAGTCGAATCGAGGACGGTCATGACCGAAGTATCGCGCAGTACGACCCCGCCCGTGACGCTGTTCACCGGCCAGTGGGCAGATCTGCCTCTGGAGGACGTTGCACGCCTGGCGGCATCGTGGGGGTACGACGGCCTCGAGATTGCTGCGTCGGGTGATCACCTGGACTTGCTGCGCGCCGACGAGGATCCTGCCTATCTCGGTGAAAGGTTGGAGATCGTGGAACGTCACGGACTTCGGGTGCATGCAATTTCCAATCATCTCACCGGCCAGGCTGTGTGCGACGACCCGATCGATTTCCGGCATGAGGCCATCGTGCGGCCCTACACCTGGGGTGACGGGGAGCCGGAGGGGGTTCGCCAACGTGCCGCGCAGGACATGAAGCGCGCGGCACGTGTTGCGCGACGTCTCGGTGCCTCGGTCGTCACCGGTTTCACCGGTTCGAAGATCTGGCCCTACGTGGCGCAATTTCCGCCTGTACCGGAATCCGTGATCGACGACGGATACGAGGATTTCGCCCGTCGATGGACACCGATCCTCGACGTGTTCGCCGAAGAAGGCGTTCGGTATGCGCACGAGATCCATCCCTCCGAAATTGCCTACGATCACTGGACATTGATGCGGAGCCTGGAAGCAATAGACGGACATCCGGCGTTCGGGGTGAACTGGGATCCGTCGCATATGCTGTGGCAGGGCATAGATGTCGTCGGTTTCATCTGGGACTTCCAGGATCGCATCTGCCACGTCGATTGCAAGGACACTCGTATTCGCCCGGCGAACGGACGAACCGGCATACTGGGTTCACATTTGCCGTGGGGTGACCCGCGGCGACAGTGGGACTTCGTTTCGACCGGCCACGGCGACGTCCCGTGGGAAGACTCCTTCCGTGCGCTACGCGCAATCGGCTATAACGGACCGTTCTCGGTGGAGTGGGAGGACGCCGGAATGGACCGTCAGCACGGCGCGGCGCAGGCTGTGGACTTCGTACGAAACCTGTTGTGGGAACGCCCCAGTCACTCTTTCGACAGCTCGTTCAGTAACCAGTAACCAGTGACCGTGCACAGTTCCACCGGCCGCAAGCGGTATCGGGCCGCACATGACACATCCTTCAGCACTGCCCACACGAGGAGCGAGAAACATTGACCTACCTAGCGAGCTCACTCGAGTTGAGTACCGACGCATTGAACGCCATGATCAGAGCAGCGACAGACTGTGCTGCAGCTGCCGGGTCGACGGTGAGTGTGCATGTGGTCGACAGCTCTGCGGTGTCCGTGGCCTATCTCAAGATGCACGGTGCTCATCAGGGGTCTGGGCCGTTGGCTCACGACAAAGCCTGGACAACTGCAAGTTTCGGCGGTCGTGGCACCGAGGAACTGGGCGACTGGCTGGTGACGGTGGATCAGTCGACTCGCGACGCAATCCTCAGACGACCCCGTTTCACGATCCTGCCGGGGGGAGTGCCGATCTGGGACGGCGAGGTGTTGGTCGGTGCAGTCGGCGTCTCAGGCGGACCTGGTGATGTCGACGTCGCGTGTGCGCGAGCCGCGCTTCGTGCGATCGGTGTGGCGGAGAACGGAAAGTGAGTGCAAGTATGGATTCGACACTGGTCGGGCAGGGTGGCGTCGTCGACGACGATGTCTCCGTGCTGGGTTGGGGCTTCATCGGAGCGGGCTCGATCTCGGACGATGTGGCGGCGCAGGCGATTTCGGAAAAGGTCGTCGACCCAGTTGCGGTCTACGCCCGACGGCACGAGCAGGCTGCTGCATTCGCCGATCGTCACGGCTTTCGTGCCGTTTACTCGACCATCGACGAGCTGTTGGCAGATGCGTCTGTCGAAGCGGTGTACATCGCTCTGCCACACAGCCTCCACGTGGACGCGACGATTCGGGCATTGCGAGCAGGAAAGCACGTCCTCTGTGAGAAACCGTTCGCTTTGAACGCTGCCGAGGTGAGGCAGGGGATTGCTGCATCGAACGACCGAGTGGTTGCCGAGGCCTTCATGATTCGGCATCACCCGCAATGGCAATGGATCGAACAACGGATCGAGGACGGCAGTCTGGGCGCGATTCGTCACGTCCTCTGGTCGATGTCGCTGGACTTCCCCGAGCCAGTGCAACCCCCGACTCTTCCTGGCCAGGGAAGCATCCTGCTGGACGTTGCGAGCTATGGCGTCAACATCGCACGGATGGCTTTCGGAAGCGAGCCATCCTCGGTTTCCGCGAACACAGTCGATCTTCCCAGCGGTGTGGATGTCCGTGTGAGCGCCCAGTTGCAGTTCGGTGACGGGACAGCCCAGATCATGGTCGACGCGCGGGCACCGCGGATATCGACCGTTCGAATCATGGGCTCGAACGGCTACATCGATGTGTTGAATCCGGTCCACGCAGGCGCCGACGGAATTGCGAGACTCAGCTACCGGTTCGGAGACAGTGAGGCTTCCGACATCGACTTCGTGCGGGCGCCGCAGTACGCCTTGCAGCTGAAGGACTTCGCTCGGTGCGTGACCCTCGGCGAACGGCCCGCTGTCGACCTGACCGACGCGTTGGGCAATGCGGAATGTCTCGACGCGATACGTCTGTCCGCCAGCCGGAACGGTCAATTGGTCACCGTGTAGCAGCGTACGTAGTCCATCGGAGTCACGGCGGGGAAGCGTCCCTGTCTTCCGCGGTGAGATGGCGAGTAGTCAGTGCGACATTTCTTCCATACGGCAAAGGTCCGGAGCGTCGTCGATCGGCGCTCCGGATCTTTGCGGTGTGGTCGTCTGCAGGGTCTACAACTGCTGTACTGCCTCTTTGTTCGGCGCCACGGGCGCCGGTTTGCGCGCCAGAGACTTGAACATCACCGGCAGTAGGGCGGTTGTCGTGGCGCCCACCAGAAGCACGCCGGCCATGACCAAGCTCGGGACCTGGTATCCGCCGGTGGCGTCCTTCATGACTCCGAACATCGTGGGAGCGACGAATCCGCCCAGATTGCCGAGCGAGTTGATCAGGGCGATGGCCGTGGCAGCGGCGGCTCCGGTGAGGAACAGTCCGGGAATTTGGTAGAACGAGGCGCTCTGGGAAACCAGACCGACCATGGCCAGGCATATGAAAACCATGATCATCAAGGGGCTGTCGACCAGCGCCGACGCACCGATACCGACGGCTCCGACGAGCGCGGGAATAGTCGCGTGCCAACGTCGCTCTTGCGTCTTGTCGGAGTGGCGCGCCCACAGGATCGAGGGAACGATCGCACACAGTGCAGGCAGTCCGGTGATGAGACCGATCTGGAGACTGGACAGGCCGGTGGGTGAGGACGTCTTGAAGCCGGCGATGATCAGCGGGAGGAAGAAGAGGATGGAGTACTGGCCGCATTTGAGGCAGAAGTAGATGAACGACAGGACGACGACTCGCGGGTCTTGTAGCGACTTCAGGGCCCCACTGGCACCGTGGCTCGCTGGGATGTCGGCCTCCTGCTGGGCAATGGCTCCTTCGAGCCAATCGCGCTCCCGCTCGGACAACCACTTTGCGGTGCCGGGTCGATCTGCAAGGACGAACAGACACGCGATACCCACGAGGACGGCCGGGACACCTTCCAATACGAACATCACTCGCCATGCTTCTATCCCGAAATAGCTGTCGGGGGTGAGGAGGAACCCGGTCAGTGGTCCACCCAGGATGGCGGCGCTCGTGCCGCCGAGCACGAACAGGGAGAACATCGTTCCGCGATATTCCCTCGGAACCCAGAGCGCGAAATACATGATCACTCCCGGATAGAAGCCGGCCTCGGCTACTCCGAGTAGGAAGCGTACAGCGTAGAGGCCCCATTCGTTCGTCACGAATCCTGTCGCGGATGCGCAGATTCCCCAGGTGATCATGATGCGCGCCAACCATCTTCGCGCGCCGAACTTCATCATCATGAGGTTGCTCGGAACCTCGAACAGGGCGTACCCGACGAACAGAAGTCCGGCAGCGAGGCCGAACATGGAGGCCGTGAGTCCGAGGGCGGCGTTCATATGCAACCCGGCCTGCCCGATGTTCGTTTTCTCGAGCGCATTGAAGAAGTAGCCGAGCGCAAGAATGGGCACCAACCTCAGGAGAACTTTCCTGATTGTCTTTCGCTGCCCCTCTGGCCCCAGGGTGGTGAGGTTCGGTTCCTCGGGGGAGTTGCGCGTGGTATCCATGGAGCTCCTTTGTGATGTGCCCAACAGTTGGGTGGTATCAGTGATACCCGCCTCATTGGGGCTGATCTACACCTGTACCACGGAGCGGGACGCAAACGCCGTCGACTTTCGAGGAAAGCTCTCAGGGCTCGACGTGACCGCGAGATCTGCGCGGCTGCAGAGATGCTGACAAACCGAGTGCAGTTGCGGTCACCGTCGGAGCGTACTTCTGAGCTGTGGCGAGTTGAGTCGCTCCTGTCACCGAGATCGCTCCGACCACTGGGCCGGTGGTGCCGGAGAAGATGGGTGAACTCACGCAGAATATTCCCAACCGCGATTCTTCTACGTCGTACGCCACCCGCGCTTTCCGGACCTCGGCGAGCTCCTTACGCAACCGATTCGGGTCGACGATGGTTTTGGGCGTCTGCGCTGCCAGGGACTTGGACAACACATCGTCGACGAAGGCGGGTTCGCTGAAAGCGAGTATTGCTTTGCCCAAAGCTGTTGCATGCATTCGTGCGCGACCGCCGAGGCGAGAGTGAGGAACACTCATCGCCGGTGTCGAGATTTTCTCGATGTAGAGGATCTCGTCCCCCTCTCGTACGGCAAGATTGCAGGTCAGTTTGGTGACCTCGTGCAGGGCGTGTGCATACGGAATCGCGAGATCTCGCAAGGACGTGGAAGCCGCTACGAGAGTTCCCAATTCGAACAGCCTCGCACCGAGTCTGACACCGGTCGGACAGCGTTCGAGTGCACCCCAGCCAACGAGATTCTGCACAAGTCGATGCGCCGTGGATTTCGGTACGCCCGACTGGCGGGCCAATTGACTGATGCTGAGGATTTGTCCGGGGCTCTCGAATTGTTCCAGCAGTGTGAGGCCTCGGAACAAAGACGACTTTTCGAAGTCGTCCTGCTCTGCAGGACGGGCCATGGCAGATCTCCCAGCTTCGTTGAACTATGGACGCACACGATCACCGCAATTGTCAGAGACCGCAATTCACTATAGGAGACAAGTTGACGACGGAACCTATGTTGGGAGCGGAACTCTCCACGGTCGTGAGCGAGACGGAACTACGGGAACTCACAATCAGGGTGCTCGAACATCACGGTGCCACAACTGGAACTGCAGTGTTGCAGGCAGACGCACTGGTGGAGGGTGAATTACGCGGCCATCCGTCGCATGGTTTGCGTCGACTCCCCGTGATCGTCGAACGGATGCGTCGGGGATTGATCGATGTGCAGGCAACGCCACGTCTCGAATGGAGAGCCGAGGCGTCGCTGACCGTCGACGGAAACATGGGCTTCGGTCCAGTCGCGCTCGATGCCGCAATAGAAGCAGTTTCTGCGCGTGCGGCGCGAACCGGCATCGCTATGGCGGCGATTTCCAGGTCGAGCCACATCGGAATGCTCGCACCCTACGTCGAACGTATTGCTCGACAGGGCTGTATCGGTTTGCTGCTCACTACGAGCGAGGCGCTCGTACACGCGTGGGGCGGTCGCTCTCGTGCGGTCGGTACGAACCCGATCGGAGTAGGGATACCGACTGCCGATGAACCTTTGACCCTGGATATGTCCACTTCTGCTGTGTCCATGGGCAAGATCATCGACTACGCGGCCAAGGGGCGGGCTCTCCCTGACGGATGGGCAACCGATCGATTCGGCGAACCTACCCGAAATGCCTCGGAAGCAGCAGACTTCGGCGCTTTGTCTCCATTCGGCGGGCCCAAGGGATATGCGCTGGGCGTCGCGATCGAATCGCTCGTCGCGACGGTGACGCAGACTGCGTACGGCGCTGACATCCTGGGCACTCTCGATTCCGAGCATCCGGTCACGAAAGGCGATCTGCTCGTCGTGATCAGCCTGGATGCCCTTGGCTTGAGACCAGTTCTACCTTTCTTGACCGATTACCTCACACAGATACGAGCCAGCGGGGGCGCATCGACAGCGGTGGATGTTCCCGGTGACCGAGCACGACGTACACGATCGGAGAGTTGTGCACATGGCGTGCCCGTCGATTCCGCCGTGTGGGTGCACGCGCACCGTTTGGCCGAAGGGAGCGGACTCTCATGACCACAGACGAAACCGGAGCGACAGCGCACGGCGTGCTTCGACTACCCGACCGAATCTTGTTCGGAGACGGCAGTTTCTCGGCAGTCGCAGTCGAGGCTTCGAGACTGGGAAGCAACGTGCTCCTGGTCTGCGATCCATTCCTGCTGGACTCGCCTGAACTCGATGGAATCCTGAAGGAACTGGCGTCTCTGAATGTCGACGTCACAGTCGAGGCCAGGGTGGTTCCCGAACTTCCGCGCGAGCACGTCGAAGAACTCATCGCCGCACACCGCAATTCCGGTGCCGATGCCGTGGTGGCCGTAGGGGGTGGAAGCGCGATCGACCTCGCCAAGCTGATTGCTCTGGGACTGAGCACCATCGGTGCACTGGACACGTGGTACGGCGAGAATGCGATTCCGTCCCCGGTGCTGCCTGTCGTCGCGGTTCCGACGACGGCGGGTACCGGGAGTGAAGTCACCGGTGTTGCCGTTCTCACGGATCCGGACCGGGACCTCAAGGTGGGAATCTCGAGTCCGTATCTCGTTCCCTGCGTAGCCATCGTCGACCCACTTCTCACAATCGGCGCCCCGCCATCGGTCACTGCGGCTTCTGGTGCGGATGCACTCGTTCATGCCGTCGAGGCATACACAGCCGCAGTACGTCCAGCTGATTGGTCGGCGCAACTACCAGTCTTCGTGGGCCGAAATCTGCTGAGTTCCCCTCTGGCCCTCGAAGCCATCCGATTGATCGTGCCCAATCTGGCCCGCGCAGTACGGGACGGGAACGACCTGGACGCGCGACGTGCAATGGCGCAGGGCAGTCTGTTGGCAGGGATGGCCTTCGGTTCTGCCGGCACCCATCTCTCGCACGCTATCCAGTATCCGGTCGGTGCACTAACCCATACACCGCACGGCTTGGGCACGGGCTTGCTCCTGCCGTACGTGCTCGATGCGGTGTTGCCGACCTGCGTTCCACAGCTGGCGCACATCTCCGAGGCTCTCGGTCTTCGGGAATCGAATTCGGAGGCCGCTGCCCGAGCTGCGATCGACGCCATCGCAGGGGTATTCGAGGAGATCGGTCTGCCATCGGACTTGCGCTCGATAGGCGTCACGGACGCGGACGTTCCCCGAATCGTCGAACTCTCTCTCACTGTGAAACGGCTTGTGGCGAACTCGAGCGACACCCCGACACCGGAGCTGATCGGACGCATCGTCCGAGCGGCTCTCGACGGTGACCGCGCCCGGCCCGTCTCCGAAGAAACGAACGATCAGAACAGGATCCACGCATGACATTCCGTAGTCAGCTGCATATCGACGGGCAGTGGAGGGACGGCAGCTCCAGCAAGACTTTTCCGGTCGTGAATCCCGCTGTCGGTGAGGAACTGACCGCATTCGCGGTAGCAGACGACGCTGATTGTGACGCAGCTGTCGCTGCTGCAGAAAGTGCGCTCGAGCACTGGCGGACGACGTCGCCGCGGGATCGGAGCGAGCTGCTTCGAGCTACGTTCGAGATTCTTCGAGACGATATCGAGCGACTGGCCGAGATCATCGTTCTGGAGAACGGCAAATCGTTCGCTGATGCTCTGGGCGAGGCGAAGTACGCGATCGAGTTCTTTCGCTGGTATTCCGAGGAAGCCGCACGGGTTCACGGCGACTTTCGCCGATCTCCCTCCGACGACAAACACATCATCGTCACCCACGAGCCGGTCGGTGTCGCGCTCCTCGTCACGCCGTGGAACTACCCAGCCGCAATGGCTACTCGCAAGATCGCGCCTGCTCTCGCTGCGGGGTGCACCGTAGTGCTCAAACCTGCCAGAGAGACACCTCTTGCTGCTGCCTTCGTAGTCGACGCACTCCAACGAGCCGGCGTGCCGTCGGGTGTGGTCAACCTGGTGACGCCCGTCCCGACGGGTCCTGCTGTGTCCAGAATGTTGCACCATCCTGCGGTGCGCAAGCTGAGCTTCACCGGATCGACCGAGGTTGGACGCGTTTTGCTGCACGAAGCGGCAGACCAAGTCATCAGTTCGTCGATGGAGTTGGGAGGTAACGCACCCTTCGTCGTATTGCCCGACGCCGACGTGGACATGGCAGTCGAGGGCGCCCTCGTCGCGAAGATGCGCAACGGCGGCTCGGCATGTACTGCTGCCAATCGCTTCTACATCCATTCCTCGCTGTGCGAATCGTTCATCTCGCGGATGGTGTCGGAATTTTCGACGTGGACCGTCGGTCCCGGCTCCGATCGGTCCAACCAACTCGGTGCTCTCGTCTCCATCGAGGAGCGAGACAAGGTTGCCGACCTTGTCGATCGCGCGGTGGAAGAGGGAGCTGAGATTGTCTGCGGTGGAAAGTCTCTCGACGGTGGGGCCTTCTACGAGCCGACTGTTCTCCGAGGGGTCGCTCACGACAGCGAGATAGCCCGTACCGAGATATTCGGACCGGTCGTCTCGATCATCGAATACGACGAGGTCGACGACGCGATCCGTATGGCCAATGACACCATCTTCGGTCTCATCGCATACGTGTACGGAGAAAAAGGTGCTGCGTTGTCTGCGTCGTTACGAATCGAGGCGGGGATGGTGGCTGTGAACAAGGGTGTGCTCAGCGATCCGGCAGCGCCGTTCGGCGGAATGAAGCAAAGTGGACTCGGCAGAGAGGGGAGTTCTGAGGGAATCCTCGAATTCCTGGAGGAGAAGTACATCGGAGTCGATCTGTGAATTCCCTGATTCTGTCATCGTGTTCCGTCAACTGCTCCATCCTGTTCACCGACGTTCCGCTGCTGGAGCGACCGGCTGCTGCGAAGGCGGCGGGGTTCGACGCCGTGGAGTTCTGGTGGCCGTTTCCGACTCCGGTTCCCGGCGACCGTGATGTGGACGCGTTCGTCTCCGCCGTCCGGGATGCAGGCGTTCGGTTGACCGGACTGAAC
>NZ_NPFY01000063.1 GCF_002259415.1 Rhodococcus sp. 14-2470-1b | reverse complement strand
TACCCGTGCGGTCAGATGCTCCCGGAGTTCGTCGTCGGTGACGTCGGTACCGACGTAATAGGCGGCAAGGTATTTGTCATTGCCGCCGGGGTGGTCGGCAGCGATGACGACCGCGGTCGAGACGGCAGGGTGCTGCTGCAGGACGACGCGGATCTCGTCGAGTTCGATGCGGAAGCCGCGGATCTTGACCTGATCGTCGGAGCGGCCGAGGTAGTCGAGTTCACCGGCGTGGTTCCAGCGGACGAGATCGCCGGTGCGATACAGACGCTGCCCGGATCCGGTAGCGACGAACCGGGACGCCGTCAGATCCGTGCGGCCGATGTAGCCGTCGGCGAGTTGGACACCACCGAGATACAGCTCACCTGTCACCCCGACGGGTACCGGGCGCAGCCAGGTGTCGAGGACGTGGGTGGTTGTGTTGGCGACCGGTGTTCCGATGGGCACGGTCACCGCGTCGGCCAACGCAGAAGCGTGTACGGGTGCGGCGGTGACGTCGACGGCGGCTTCGGTGGGGCCGTAGAGGTTGTGCAGGTCGGCTCCGGCGAAGAGTCGGTCGGCGGCGGCGGCGTTCGCGGCGGGGAGGGCTTCGCCGGAGAAGAACACCCGCCGCACCGAGGTGAGGCGTTCGGGGTCGGGTGTGGCGGTGAGGAATGCAGCGAGCATGGCGGGCACGAAGTGCAGG
>NZ_NPFY01000066.1 GCF_002259415.1 Rhodococcus sp. 14-2470-1b | reverse complement strand
GCTTCGCCGGAGAAGAACACCCGCCGCACCGAGGTGAGGCGTTCGGGGTCGGGTGTGGCGGTGAGGAATGCAGCGAGCATGGCGGGCACGAAGTGCAGGACGGTGATGTGGTGGCGGTCGATGACCTCGGCGAGATAGGACGGGTCTTTGTGGCCTCCGTCTTTGGCGACGACGAGGGTGGCGCCGATGACGGCGGGGAGGAAGAATTCCCAGACCGAGACGTCGAAGACGGCGGGGGTTTTCTGCAGGATCCGATCACCGGGGCCGAGTCCGTAGTCCTCGGCCATCCAGGTGAGGCGGTTGATGATCGCTTGATGGGAGATCATGACGCCTTTGGGGCGTCCGGTGGTGCCGGAGGTGAAGATGACGTAGGCCGTGTCCGCCGGGGTGAGGGCCCGCGTCAACACCGGTGCCACACGTTCACCGCGTGTCAGGCGTGCCGAGACCGCCGGAGTATCGAGGAACTCTTCGGTGATGACCATCGTCGGGGACGCGTCGTCGAGGATGTGGGTGATCCGCTGGTCCGGGTAGTCGGGGTCGATGGGTACGTACGCTGCGCCGGCGCGGATGACGGCGTGCAGGGCGGTCACGAGGTCGATGCTGCGCGGGAGGTGGACGGCGACGCGGTCTCCGACCTGAACCCCACGTTCGATCAGAACGTGTGCCAATGCGTTGACGCGGGCATCGAA
>NZ_NPFY01000003.1 GCF_002259415.1 Rhodococcus sp. 14-2470-1b | reverse complement strand
GGGTCGGACTCGGGGTGGGTTCGGGACTCGGGGTGTCGGCCGTCGGACTTTTGTCGTCGTCGATGGTGATCCCGAACGCGGTCGCTACACCGGCCAAACCGTCGGAAAAGCCCTGCCCCACGGCACGGATCTTCCAGGCGTCACCGCGTCGGTAGATCTCGAGACAGACGAGTGCATTCTCGGCGCCCAATGCGTCGGCCGGATACATGACGACGGTGGTCCCGGTGGAGTCGTCGACACTCGTCTCGACGGGCCCGGAGGCAGCGAACGTCGGTGCACCGGTGCCGTCGAGAGAGGCAGTGATGGCCACTGTCTCGACAGCTGCGGGGATTCGTTCGGGGTCGACGGTGATCCGGTGGCCGCTCGGGTCTCGGTGGTACTGCACTCCTGGGCCGGAAGGCTGGTTGTAGAAGATCAGGTCGTCGTCCGAGCGCACTTTGCCACCTGCGCCGAGCAGAAGTGCCGACACGTCGACTGCAGCCGAAGTCCGGAGCGTGACAGTCAACGTCCCAGAGGGAGCGGGGCAATTCTCCCCGCGGGCGAGGGTCTTCACGTGCTCCAGTGTGCACGACGTGCGGCGCGGTCCACAGGCGCAGTCCGCCATGCGTCGGGTAACCCGGAGATGTGAGGGATGCGTAGGTGTCGACCAGCCGCGATTTGGAATCGATCCGGTGCGTCCCCTACACTTGACCGGTTGCCTGTGGCAGCGGTGTGTCTTCGTGCGCCCGCTCCGCGGTAGCCGACCGCGCGTGTCGGGACGGAAATCCGGCACGTATGCACATCCAGGTCTAGGAGAAGTTTGTGATTCAGCAGGAGTCGCGAGTACGCGTTGCTGATAACACGGGCGCGAAGGAAATCCTTTGCATCCGCGTTCTCGGTGGCTCGTCACGTCGCTACGCCGGAATCGGCGACATCATCGTAGCTACGGTGAAGGACGCCATCCCCGGTGGAAACATCAAGAAGGGCGAGGTCGTCAAGGCGGTCATCGTCCGTACCGTCAAGGAGCGTCGTCGCCCGGACGGTTCGTACATCCGCTTCGACGAGAACGCTGCCGTGCTGATCAAGCCGGACAACGATCCTCGCGGAACCCGCATCTTCGGCCCGGTCGGCCGCGAGCTGCGTGAGAAGAAGTTCATGAAGATCGTCTCGCTCGCCCCGGAGGTGCTGTAAATGAAGGTGCACAAGGGCGACACCGTTCTCGTGATCGCCGGCAAGGACAAGGGCGCCAAGGGCAAGGTCATTCAGGCTTACCCCGCTGACTCCAAGGTCCTCGTCGAGGGCGTGAACCGGATCAAGAAGCACACCGCGGTTTCCGCGAACCAGCGTGGCGCATCCTCGGGCGGAATCGTCACGCAGGAAGCCCCGATCCACGTATCGAACGTTGCAGTCATCGACTCGGACGGAAACCCCACTCGCGTGGGCTACCGGACCGACGAAGAGACCGGCAAGCGCGTTCGTGTTTCCCGGAAGAACGGGAAGGACATCTGAGATGACTACCACTGAGAACACGCAGCCCCGGCTGAAGGCGCGCTACCGCGCCGAGATCAAGGACGCCCTGAACACCGAGTTCGCATACGACAACGTCATGCAGATCCCCGGTGTCGTCAAGGTCGTCGTCAACATGGGTGTCGGCGACGCCGCCCGCGACGCGAAGCTGATCAACGGTGCAGTTGCCGACCTGGCAGCGATCACCGGCCAGAAGCCGGAGATCCGCAAGGCCCGCAAGTCCATCGCACAGTTCAAGCTCCGCGAAGGAATGCCCATCGGTGCCCGCGTCACGCTTCGCGGCGACCGCATGTGGGAGTTCCTTGACCGCCTGACCTCCATTGCCCTTCCCCGAATCAGGGACTTCCGCGGCCTTTCCGGCACGCAGTTCGACGGCAACGGCAACTACACGTTCGGCCTCAACGAGCAGTCGATGTTCCACGAGATCGACGTGGACAAGATCGATCGTCCGCGCGGCATGGACATCACCGTGGTGACCACCGCAACCAACAACGAAGAAGGCCGCGCGCTGCTCAAGCACCTCGGCTTCCCGTTCAAGGAGAACTGAGTCCATGGCGAAGAAGGCATTGGTCAACAAGGCCAACAAGAAGCCGAAGTTCGCAGTGCGTGGTTACACGCGTTGCAACCGCTGCGGCCGTCCCCACTCCGTGTTCCGCAAGTTCGGCCTGTGCCGTATCTGCGTTCGCGAAATGGCGCACCGCGGAGAACTCCCCGGCGTTCACAAGAGCTCCTGGTGACCTCGAGGCCCTGAAAACGGCAATGTCTCAGGGCCTCGCGTAGTTACCACGCTGACGCATCACGCTGACGGGCGTGGGTTCCGAAAGGAACCCACGCCCGTTTTTCGTGTGCGCCCTCTGCCTGCACTATCGAAGTCGATCGACCCGGCTGCAACGGGTGGACGTTTCGAGTATCCAGACCCCGCCTGCAGGTCTATCGTGAACCGAACCGACGCTTTCGGAGGTTCGCCATGGCAACACTGAAGCACGACGAAGCGCAAGAAGAACAAGGCGAACTGAAACGCGTCCTCGGGCCAGGGCTACTGCTCCTGTTCATCGTCGGCGACATCCTCGGTGCAGGTGTGTACGCCGTCACGGGCGACATGATCTCCAACGTCGGTGGTATCGCGTGGGTACCGTTCGTGCTCGCATTCGTCGTCGCGACACTCACAGCCTTTTCCTACCTGGAACTGGTGACGAAATACCCGCAGGCCGCGGGCGCGGCTCTGTACACCCACAAAGCTTTCGGAATTCATTTCGCGACATTCATCGTGGCTTTCGCCGTGATCTGTTCGGGCATCACCAGCGCGGCCACATCGTCGAACGTCGTGGCAGGCAATTTGCTCGCCGGGCTACACGAAACATTCAGCACCACAGACGGACTCGGTTGGTTCGACATCCCGACAGGCTCGACGGCTCAACTCGTCGTCGCACTGTTGTTCATGGGTTTTCTCGCTGCGATCAACCTCAGAGGCGTCGGCGAATCCGTGAAATTCAACGTTGTGCTGACGGGTATCGAAATGGCCGCGCTGGCAATTGTCATCGTGATCGGATTCGTCGCGGTGGGCCGGGGGAGTGCCGAGGGCGATATCGCCAACCTCGTGGTGTTCGAGGACCAGAACGAGAAAGGCATGTTTCTCGCGGTGACGGTCGCCACGACGATCGCGTTCTTCGCCATGGTCGGTTTCGAGGATTCCGTGAACATGGTCGAGGAGACGAAAGAGCCGCAGAAGATCTTTCCGAAGATGATGTTGTCCGGTCTCGGAATCGCCTGCCTGATCTACGTGTTGGTCGTTGTCGCGGTCATCGCCGTTCTACCGCTGAACTACGACTCGGGAAGTGAAGGAATTCTGTTGCACGTGGTGCGCGTCGGCGCGCCGAGTCTCCCCATCGACGAGATCTTCCCGTACATGACGGTCTTCGCCGTGGCCAATACTGCACTCATCAACATGTTGATGGCCAGCAGATGCGTTTACGGTCTCGCCCGTCAGCGAGTCCTGCCGACGGCGCTCGGAGCGGTGCTTCCGAAACGCCGGTCACCCTGGACCGCAATCCTTTTCACCACGCTGCTCGCGGTGGTGCTGATTGTCGTGGTCAATCGGTTGTCCGGTAATTCGGTGGTCAGCGCACTGTCGGGAACCACCGGCTTGCTGCTGCTCGGTGTCTTCGCCGTGGTGAACGTCGCCTGCCTGGTGCTGAAGCAACGGGCGGACAAGACGTTCTTCCGTGCGCCGTTCTGGGTGCCGGTCGCGGGAGCAGTGCTGTGTCTGTTCCTGGTGGGACCGTGGGCTCGAACCGATTCGCAGATGATTCAGTACAAGATCGCCGGTGCCATGCTCCTGCTCGGCGTCGTCCTGTGGGCGGTCACCTACATCGTCAACCGAGCAACGGGGCAGGGTGCGCCGCGCATCGACGTCGACAGGCTGGATCAGGACTGAGTACGAACGATTTGGAGTTTGCCCACCGGTTGCCTACACTAGTGCGGTTGCCCGGGCTTCGTCGTGCCTGCACACGAGTCCTTGCAATACAGACGCAACCTCGAGTTCTTCGCACGCGGCATCACCACGCGGAAGCTCGAAACACCTGGCAGTGCAGCGATGCATTGCTTGGAGCGCAACCCCTGACCGGCAACAGTCGGTCAGGACATGTTCACTTCGTTGTAGGCCCACGATGTGACGAGCCAGGCCCGGGTTGTTCGCCAACCCAGGGGGCACCAGCTCGCACGTGTTGCATGGGAACCGCTGCGAGAAAGGTGCACAGGTCACACCATGACGATGACCGATCCAATTGCAGACTTCTTGACCCGTCTGCGCAACGCCAACTCGGCGTACCACGACCAGGTGAAGCTTCCCCACTCGAAGCTGAAGGCGAACATCGCCGACATCCTGAAGCGTGAGGGCTACATCGCTGATTTCCGCACCGAAGACGCCGAGGTCGGCAAGACCCTCATCGTCGATCTGAAGTACGGGCCCAGCCGTGAGCGCAGCCTCGCAGGCGTGCGTCGTATCTCGAAGCCTGGTCTTCGCGTATACGCAAAATCCACCAATCTGCCCAAGGTTCTCGGCGGCCTGGGCGTGGCGATCATCTCCACGTCCACCGGTCTGCTCACAGAGCGTCAGGCGGCCAAGCAGGGTGTGGGCGGAGAAGTCCTCGCCTACGTCTGGTAGGGGAGGCCACCACCATGTCACGTATTGGAAAATTGCCGGTCACGGTCCCCGCGGGCGTCGACATCACGATCGACGGCCAGAACGTCGCGGTCAAGGGCCCCAAGGGCGCCCTGAGCCTGACGATCGCCGAGCCCATCCAGATCGCACGCGCGGATGACGGCAGCATTGCCGTGACCCGCCCCGACGACGAGCGTCGTAGCCGTGCACTGCACGGTCTCTCGCGCACCCTGGTCGCGAACCTCATCACCGGTGTCACCAACGGTTACACCACCAAGATGGAGATTCACGGCGTCGGTTACCGAACGGTGCTGAAGGGCAGAGACCTCGAATTCGCACTCGGATACAGCCACCCTGTGCTGATCGAGGCGCCGGAAGGCATCACCTTCACGGTCGAGTCGCCCACGCGTTTCACCATCACCGGTATCGACAAGCAGGCAGTCGGCCAGATCGCTGCCAACATTCGTCGTCTGCGGCGTCCGGACCCGTACAAGGGCAAGGGCATCCGCTACGAGGGTGAAGTTATCCGCCGCAAGGTCGGAAAGACGGGTAAGTGATATGAGCCAGCAAACAGCAGACAAGGCGAAGGTCGACCGCACGCCTCGCGGCACGGACATCTCGACGAAGCGTCGCCTCTCGAAGGCGCGTCGCCACTTCCGTCTCCGCAAGAAGATCTCCGGAACGCCCGAGCGTCCTCGCTTGGTCGTCAACCGCTCTTCGCGCCACATCCACGTTCAGCTCGTCGACGATCTGGCAGGCCACACGCTGGCTTCCGCATCGACGATCGAAGCCGACGTGCGTGCGCTCGACGGAGACAAGAAGGCACAGAGCGCAAAGGTCGGCGAGCTCATCGCCAGCCGCGCCAAGGCAGCTGGAATCGACGCGGTCGTCTTCGACCGTGGCGGCAACAGCTACAGCGGCCGCATCGCGGCTCTGGCCGATGCCGCTCGCGAAGGCGGGTTGGCATTCTGATGATGACTGCAACTGACAACGGAAGGACAGCCTGATGCCGGGACGTCAACGGCGTGACGGCGGAAATGGCCCCGCCGGACAGAACAGTGGACCCAACAGTGGTGGCGACAACCGCGGCGACAACCGTGGTGGACGCGACCGCCGTGACAACTCGCGTGGCGGAAACGCTGCCGAGAAGTCGAACTTCATCGAGCGCGTAGTCGCGATCAACCGCGTCTCCAAGGTCGTCAAGGGTGGTCGTCGCTTCAGCTTCACCGCCCTCGTCATCGTCGGAGACGGCAACGGCTTGGTCGGCGTCGGCTACGGCAAGGCCAAGGAAGTTCCCGCAGCCATTCAGAAGGGTGTCGAAGAGGCCCGCAAGAGCTTCTTCCGCGTCCCGATGATCGGCGGCACCATCACGCACCCCGTCCAGGGTGAGGCAGCAGCAGGCGTCGTCATGCTCCGCCCGGCCAGCGCCGGTACCGGTGTCATCGCCGGTGGTGCTGTTCGCGCCGTGCTGGAGTGCGCAGGCATCCACGACGTGTTGTCGAAGTCGCTCGGTAGCGACAACGCCATCAACGTCGTTCACGCCACCGTCGCAGCCCTCAAGGAACTGCAGCGTCCCGAGGAAGTCGCGGCTCGCCGTGGCCTCACCCTCGAAGAGGTTGCACCTGCCGGAATGCTGCGTGCGCGTGCACAGGCAGGAGCGGTGAAGTAATGGCACAGCTGAAGGTCACTCAGATCAAGAGCACCATCGGCCAGAAGTCGAACCAGCGGGACAGCCTGCGGACCCTCGGACTCAAAGGCATCCGCCAGTCCGTCGTCCGCGAAGACACCCCGCAGACTCGCGGACTGGTCAACGTGGTGCGCCACCTCGTAACAGTTGAGGAGGTCTAACCATGACCATCAAACTGCACCACCTGCGCCCCGCACCCGGATCCAAGTCGGCGAAGATTCGCGTCGGCCGTGGTGAAGGTGGCAAGCGTGGCAAGACCGCAGGTCGCGGTACCAAGGGAACCGGTGCACGCAAGAACGTGCCGGCACGCTTCGAGGGCGGCCAGATGCCCCTTCACATGCGTCTCCCGAAGCTCAAGGGCTTCACCAACCCGAACCGTGTCGAGTTCCAGGTCGTGAACCTTCGCGACATCGAGCGCCTGTTCCCCGAGGGTGGCCAGATCAGCATCGCTGACCTGATCGCCAAGGGCGCAGTCCGCAAGAACGAGCCCGTCAAGGTTTTGGGCGACGGCAAGCTGACCGTCAAGGTCGACATCTCCGTCAACAAGTTCACCGGTTCCGCCAAGGAAAAGATCGCCGCTGCCGGCGGTTCTGCAACCGAGGTATAGCCGCTGAGTCGACTCAGGTCGAGTGAGCACACAGTGTGACGATGGCCGCAGCGGCAACCCTTTTCGAGGGGCACGCTGCGGCCATCGCTGCCAGTGCGGCAGGTCGCCGGCCGACCGTTCGGGTCGTCCGTGGACTGTCCGTCCGGCGGATCGCCGCGCACTGTTAGAGTTCTAGAGTTACGTGAACATGCGTTTCATGCGGACGACCCATGTCGTGCGCAGTCCAAGATCGAACAGCCTAGAGCCTGGTGGCTCGATGCATGTTTCGATGCCATCGCAGTCGTGCCAGGAGGATCTTTGCTTTCCGCCTTCGTGTCGGCCCTCAGGACCCCTGACCTGAGACGGAAGATCCTTTTCACACTCGGTCTGGTCGCCCTGTACCGCTTCGGCGCTACGCTTCCGTCCCCGGGTGTGGATTACGCCAACGTCCGAGCCTGCATCGACCAGGTCTCCGGTGGCGACCAAGCGGGCATCTACTCGCTCATCAACCTTTTCTCCGGCGGTGCGCTGCTGCAGCTGTCGGTGTTCGCGATCGGCATCATGCCGTACATCACGGCCAGCATCATCGTTCAGCTCCTGACGGTCGTCATCCCTAAGTTCGAGCAACTCCGCAAGGAGGGCCAGTCCGGCCAGGCGAAGATGACGCAGTACACGCGTTACCTGTCGATCGCACTCGCGATCCTGCAGGCGACCGGCCTCGTCGCTCTCGCCTCACGCGGACAGCTCCTTCAGGGATGCCAGCAGGACATCATCGCCGATCAGTCGATCTTCGGTCTGGTCATCATCGTTCTCGTCATGACCGCAGGTGCGGCCGTGGTGATGTGGTTCGGTGAAGTCATCACCGAACGTGGTGTCGGCAACGGTATGTCGCTCCTCATCTTCGCCGGCATCGCATCTCGCATCCCGTCCGAGGGAAAGTCCATCCTCGACAGCCGCGGCGGCCTGGTCTTCGCGCTCGTCTGCGTCGCTGCGTTCCTCATCATCGCCGGCGTGGTGTTCGTCGAGCAGGGTCAGCGCCGAATTCCCGTCCAGTACGCCAAGCGCATGGTGGGCCGGAAGATGTACGGCAGCTCGTCGACGTACCTGCCGCTGAAGGTCAACCAGGCCGGCGTCATCCCGGTGATCTTCGCGTCCTCGCTTCTGTACCTACCGAACTTGATCGCCCAGCTCACGTCCGCAAGCACCGCCGTGGACCCCAGTTGGTGGCAGCGAATCATCAACGAGTATCTGGTGAATCCGGCGAACCCGGTCTACATCGCCATCTACTTCGGCCTCATCGTCTTCTTCACATATTTCTACGTCGCCATCACCTTCAACCCAGAAGAACGTGCCGACGAGATGAAGAAGTTCGGAGGCTTCATCCCCGGAATCCGTCCGGGCAGGCCGACCGCCGATTATCTGAATTACGTCCTCAGCCGCATCACCCTGCCGGGCGCTATCTACCTGGGCACCATCGCCGTGCTGCCCAACCTGTTCCTCGACATCGGAAGCTCCGGCGGCGCGCAGAACCTGCCGTTCGGTGGCACCGCCGTGCTGATCATGGTCAGCGTCGGCCTCGATACCGTGAAGCAGATCGAAAGTCAGTTGATGCAGCGTAACTACGAAGGGTTCCTCAAGTGAGACTCGTTCTTCTTGGTCCTCCCGGTGCAGGCAAAGGCACCCAAGCAGCAGTCCTGTCGGAGAAGCTGGGTGTTCCCCACATCTCGACCGGCGATCTGTTTCGCGCCAACATCGGTGAGAAGACCCCACTGGGAATCGAAGCGAAGAAGTACCTCGACGCCGGTGATCTCGTGCCGAGCGAGCTGACCGTCGACATGGTCCGCAGCCGCCTCGCAGAGCCGGACGCCGTGAACGGGTTCCTGCTCGACGGTTTCCCTCGCTCCGTCGGCCAGGCGGAAGCGCTGGTCGGAATTCTCTCCGATCTCGGCGCCGAGCTCGACGCCGTTCTGTCCTTCGTCGTGGACGAGGACGTCGTGGTCGAGCGCATGCTTGCTCGCGGACGCGAGGACGACAAGGAAGACGTCATCCGCAATCGCCTCAAGGTCTACCGCGACGAGACCGCACCGTTGCTGGACTACTACACGAACCAGATCGTGACCGTCGACGCGATCGGGGACGTCGAGGAAGTCAGCGCTCGTGCGCTGAAAGCGATCGAGGGCAACGACAAGTAATGGCGTTCGGTCGTAAGCGCAAGGTAGTGCCGTTCCGCAGCCCCGGCGAACTCGACGCCATGGCTGCGGCCGGCGCCGTAGTAGGCGCCGCGCTGGTTGCCGTGCGCGACGCGGCCAAGCCAGGTGTCTCGACGTTGGAGCTGGACCGCGTCGCGGAAGCTGTCATCCGTGACGCGGGCGCAGTTCCGTCCTTCCTGGGTTACCACGGGTTCACCGGCAGCATCTGCTCGTCGGTGAACGACCGTGTGGTTCACGGAATCCCCTCCGCGGCAGATGTCCTCGTCACCGGCGATCTGATCTCGATCGACTGCGGCGCAATTCTCGACGGCTGGCACGGTGATTCCGCCTGGACGTTCGGCGTCGGCGACATAATCGAAGCCGACCAGTTGCTCAGCGAGGCCACGAGGTTGTCGATGGAGGCAGGCATCGCTGCGATGCTGCCGGGTAACCGGCTCACCGACGTCTCGCACGCCATCGAGAACGGAACGCATGCGGCCGAGGAGTCGCACGGCCGCAAATACGGAATTGTCGACGGCTACGGTGGCCACGGCATCGGCCGCGAGATGCACATGGAACCGTTTCTGGCCAACGAAGGCGCTCCGGGCAAAGGCCCCGAACTCGTGGTCGGGTCGACTCTCGCGATCGAACCGATGCTGACGCTCGGTACGTACGAGACGGAGATTCTCGACGACGAATGGACTGTCGTCACCACCGACGGCTCCCGCGCCGCTCACTGGGAGCACACCGTCGCCGTCACCGAGGACGGGCCCCGCATTCTGACCTTGCGGCCGGAGTAACACACAAGGCGGAGTACTTCGACGCGCGAGTACTTCGACGCGCGAGTAGTTACAGTTCGAGGGTGATGGTCACCGGTCCGTCGTTGACCAGCGACACTTTCATGTGCGCCCCGAATCGTCCGGTCTCGACGGTGGCGCCGAGGTCACGCAGTCGATGTACGACACGATCGACCAGTGGTTCGGCAACCGAACCAGGCGCAGCCTGATTCCACGACGGTCGGCGTCCTTTTGCCGTGTTGGCGTAGAGCGTGAATTGGCTGATCACCAGGATCGGCGCGAATTCGTCGGCTGCTGACTTCTCACCGTCGAGTATTCGCATCCGCCATATCTTGTCCGCCACCGCGTCGGCGACGTGTGCGTCGTCGGAGTGCGTGACGCCGACGAGGACGACCAGGCCCTGGACCCCGTCGGCCGGTGTCAGAGAGCCGACCACGTCGTTCCCCACCGTGACGGATGCTTCCGACACCCGTTGAATGACTGCGCGCATCAACCGAGCTTGCCACGGATGATCACGTCATTTGGCCTGGTGCGACTTTGCCGGTAGCATAGGTCGGCGGTGCGCTCTGCGTTCCGGTTGTTCGCATGCCTGCGCAAGCCGGCGGTTGTTCGACCGGTTCATTCCCCGAACTTCGGTCGGTGGCCAGTGAGCATCACGGTAACGCAAAACAGATGCAATCAACCAGGTGTAAAGCCAGGGACGCGGAGGATATGGCTAAGAAAGACGGTGCCATCGAGGTCGAGGGCCGGGTAGTCGAACCCTTGCCCAATGCGATGTTTCGCATTGAGCTCGAGAACGGCCACAAGGTGCTCGCACACATCAGTGGAAAGATGCGCCAGCACTACATTCGCATCCTCCCCGAGGATCGCGTCGTAGTGGAGCTCTCTCCGTACGACCTCACGCGTGGACGCATCGTTTACCGCTACAAGTAACAAGCTTCTCCGGCCAGGTCCGGTCGGAGAGAACCATGCTCGCGACGTACCGCTGTGCGGTGCGCGAGGGCTACACACAGGAGATCAACGACGTGAAGGTTCAGCCGAGCGTCAAGAAGATCTGCGAGAAGTGCAAGGTGATTCGTCGTAACGGGCGAGTCATGGTCATCTGCGACAACCTGCGTCACAAGCAGCGTCAGGGATAACCACCGAGCATTCGCGTTTCTGCTTGGCACATAGCTAGAAGAAGACCTCCCAGCACCAACCGCAACATTCGCGTTGCGGCACACCCCCGGCACGGAGGCCGGGGCCCCACTGAGTTTTGGAGAGCCGCAAGGTTCTCGGCAGTACAGAGGCACAGGGGACGGACTGGGAGCAGACCTCCGGACATGAAAAGGATTGCCACATGGCACGTCTCGCAGGTGTGGATCTGCCGCGCGAAAAGCGCATGGAGATCGCACTGACTTACATCTACGGCGTCGGCCGTACCCGCTCGAAGGAGATCCTCGACGCAACCGGCGTGAGCCCGGATCTGCGCTCGAAGGATCTGTCCGACGAAGATCTGACCAAGCTCCGCGAGTACATCGAGGAGTCCCTCAAGGTCGAGGGCGACCTGCGCCGCGAGGTGCAGGCCGACATCCGTCGCAAGATCGAAATCGGCTGCTACCAGGGCCTTCGCCACCGTCGTGGTCTGCCCGTACGTGGACAGCGCACCAAGACCAATGCGCGCACCCGTAAGGGCCCCAAGCGCACCATTGCCGGCAAGAAGAAGGCGAAGTAATGCCCCCTAAAGCACGCGGTACAGGCCCGAAGAAGACGCAGAAGACGCGTCGCAGGGACAAGAAGAACGTCCCGCACGGATCTGCGCACATCAAGAGCACGTTCAACAACACGATCGTGTCGATCACCGACCCGGCAGGCAACGTCATCTCGTGGGCGTCGTCGGGACATGTGGGCTTCAAGGGCTCGCGTAAGTCGACTCCGTTCGCCGCGCAGCTCGCAGCCGAGAACGCTGCCCGCAAGGCGCAGGAGCACGGCGTCAAGAAGGTCGACGTGTTCGTCAAGGGTCCCGGCTCCGGCCGTGAGACCGCTATCCGTTCGCTCCAGGCTGCTGGCCTGGAGGTCGGCACCATCTCCGATGTCACCCCTCAGCCGCACAACGGCTGCCGTCCGCCCAAGCGGCGTCGGGTCTAGCGGGAAGGAAGGTTTAGAAAATGGCACGTTATACCGGTCCCGCTACCCGCAAGTCGCGTCGTCTGCGCGTCGACCTCGTCGGAGGCGACCAGGCGTTCGAGCGTCGCCCCTACCCGCCCGGCCAGCACGGTCGCGCGCGGATCAAGGAGAGCGAGTACCTGCTCCAGCTGCAGGAGAAGCAGAAGGCACGCTTCACCTACGGCGTCATGGAGAAGCAGTTCCGTCTCTACTACAAGGAAGCCAACAAGCGCCCCGGCAAGACCGGTGAGAACCTGTTGACGATCCTCGAGACGCGACTCGACAACGTCATTTACCGTGCGGGCCTCGCTCGCACGCGTCGTCAGGCACGCCAGCTGGTCACGCACGGACACTTCCTGGTCAACAACCAGCGAGTGGACATCCCCAGCTACCGCGTCTCGCAGTACGACATCATCGATGTCCGCGAGAAGTCCGCACAGACTCTCCCGATCCAGGTTGCACGCGAGAGCTACGGCGATCGTCCGGTTGCCCCGTGGCTGCAGGTCGTTCCCAACCGCCTTCGCATCCTGGTTCACCGGGTACCGGAGCGCGCACAGATCGATGTGCCGCTCCAGGAGCAGCTCATCGTCGAGTACTACTCGAAGTAAGGCGCAGAACGCCTGCGGGTGTCACCGATACCCGCAGGCGTTCTCGCCTCCATACGTGGACGTCAAATAGCGGACGTCCGTACAGGAGGAACACACAATGCTCATTTCACAGCGCCCGACGTTGACCGAAGAGGTCATCGCCGACAACCGCTCGAAATTCGTCATCGAGCCGCTCGAGCCTGGCTTCGGTTACACCCTCGGCAACTCGCTCCGCCGTACCCTGCTGTCGTCGATCCCCGGCGCTGCTGTCACCAGCATCCGTATCGACGGCGTTCTTCACGAGTTCACCACTGTCCCCGGAGTCAAGGAAGATGTCACCGACATCATCCTGAACCTCAAGGGTCTCGTCGTGAGCTCCGAAGAGGACGAGCCGGTCACCATGTACGTCCGCAAGCAGGGCCCCGGCTCTGTCACCGCAGGCGACATCGTTCCCCCGGCCGGCGTCACGGTGAACAACCCGGATCTGCACATCGCGACCTTGAACGACAAGGGCAAGCTGGAGATCGAGCTCGTCGTAGAGCGCGGTCGCGGTTACGTCCCCGCCGTTCAGAACAAGGCTTCGGGCGCAGAGATCGGCCGTATTCCGGTCGACTCGATCTACTCGCCCGTGCTCAAGGTCACCTACAAGGTGGAGGCCACTCGCGTCGAACAGCGCACCGACTTCGATCGGCTCGTTCTCGACGTGGAGACCAAGAACTCCATCACCGCGCGGGACGCGCTCGCTTCGGCGGGCAAGACCCTGGTTGAGCTCTTCGGCCTCGCCCGTGAGCTGAACGTCGAAGCAGAAGGAATCGAGATCGGACCCTCGCCTGCCGAGGCCGACCACATCGCTTCCTTCGGACTCCCCATCGAGGATCTGGACCTCACCGTCCGTTCCTACAACTGCCTCAAGCGCGAGGGTGTTCACACCGTCGGCGAGCTGGTTGGCCGTACCGAGTCCGATCTGCTGGACATCCGTAACTTCGGACAGAAGTCCATCGACGAGGTGAAGGTCAAGCTGCACTCGCTCGGCCTCTCGCTCAAGGACAGCCCCGCGTCCTTCGATCCGACCACCGTGCCCGGATACGACGCCACCACGGGAACGTGGAGCGACACCGATGCTGGATCCTTCGCGGACAGCGAAGGCGCCGAGCAGGACTACGCCGAGACAGAACAGCTGTAATCAGCTCGCTTTGAGCTCTTACTAGGAGATTCATCATGCCCAAGCCCACCAAGGGCCGCCGTCTCGGCGGGTCGGCGTCGCACCAGAAGGCCATCCTGGCCAACCTGGCGACGGCACTCTTCGAGCACGGCCGCATCACCACCACCGAGTCGAAGGCCAAGCGCCTTCGTCCGCACGCCGAGAAGCTTGTCACCCACGCCAAGAAGGGTGATCTCGCTCATCGTCGTGAGGTTCTCAAGACGATCAACAACAAAGATGTCGTGCACAAGCTCTTCGCCGAGATCGGGCCGTTCTTCGCCGATCGCGACGGTGGCTACACACGCATCATCAAGACCGTCCCCCGCAAGGGCGACAATGCACCGATGGCCATCATCGAGCTCGTCAACGAGCAGACGGTGTCCAACGAGGCCGATCGCGCTCGTCGCGTGAAGGCGTCGCAGACCGCGCCGGCTGCTGCAGAGGCTCCCGCCGCTGCAGAGTCGGACGAGCAGAACGTCGTCGAGGCTGTCGAAGCCGACGCGACCGACGCTCAGGTCGAGAACGCCGAGGCCGTCGTCGAGGGCATCGAGGACAAGGACGCTCATGCGTCGGACGCGTCCGACGCCGAAGCTGTGTCCACCGAAGACCAGGGCAAGAAGGACTAGTCCACTTTGGTCTCGGAGTTCAGCGCAAGCGGACCCGTCGTTCCCACCGGGAACGGCGGGTCCGCTTTTTCGGCGTCCCAGAGACTGCGCCTCGACATCTCCTACGACGGAACCGACTTCTCCGGCTGGGCACGTCAGCCAGGGATCCGTACGGTGTGCGGTGTTCTCGAGGAAGCCTTCTCGACAGTGTTACGTCAGCCCGTCGAATTGACCGTCGCCGGCCGCACCGATGCGGGCGTCCACGCACGTGGACAGGTCGCGCACGCCGACGTGGTCGGTGGCGTCGACGAACCGGATCGGCTGATACGACGAATGGCCAGGTTCCTACCGACCGACGTGCGTGTCACGGCATTGACGACGGTCAGCAAGGATTTCGACGCACGCTTCTCGGCGCTGCGGCGGCATTACGAGTACCGATTCAGCGTGGCACGCTACGGAGTCGACCCGTTGGCCCGTCGAGCGATCGTGTCGTGGCCGCGGGAGATCGACCTCGACGCGATGCGCGACGCGTCGGCGAGGCTCGTCGGGCTCCACGATTTCGCCGCATTCTGCAAGCGCCGCGAGGGTGCAACCACGGTCCGTGAGCTTCAACGGTTCGACTGGCAGCGGGACGGCGACCACGTCACGGCTTACGTGAGCGCGGACGCGTTCTGTTGGTCGATGGTCAGGAGCTTGGTGGGCGCTCTGCAGGCGGTGGGGGAGGGACGACGAAGTCCGGAGTGGACGGCGTCATTGCTCGAGACCCGCTCGAGGTCCAGCGCGGTGACGGTCGCTCCGGCACACGGTCTTTCCTTGGTGGGTGTCGACTATCCACGGGACGAGGAACTCGCCGAACGCAATGCAGCAACCCGCGAAGTCCGTCCGGAGATTCCGGCCTCCGGATTCTGTTGCTGACCGGTCGCCGTTAGGCTCGACCGATGAGCAGTGGTCGCGTCGAACTCGCGGTGATCGTCGGGAGCGTCAGGCCGCAGCGGTTGGGGCCGTCGGTGGCCCAGTGGTTCGTGGATGTGGCCGGGAAGCGGGCGGAGTTCTCCGTGTCGCTGCTCGATCTGCTGGAATTGGAGCTGCGGCCGGATCTGTCGCCGTCGGCGGGGGCTGAGAGACTGGCCGAGTCGATCTCGTCGGCCGCCGCGGTCGTCGTCGTGACGCCCGAATACAACCACGGTTATCCCGCGTCGGTGAAGACCGCACTCGACACGTTGAAATACGAATGGCGAGGCAAGCCGATCGGGTTCGTGTCCTACGGTGGCATGTCCGGGGGAGTGCGAGCGGTGGAGCAGTTGCGTTCGGTTGCAACCGAACTGCACATGGTGACGGTGCGAGACAGTGTCGGATTCGCGCGTGCGCGAAAGATCTTCGGCGGCAATCGGATTCCTGAGACCGGACCGGAGTTGGATTCAGCGAACCGAATGCTCGATCAGCTGTGGTGGTGGGCGTCGGCTGCAGCGGCTCGAGGCGCTGTCGACCCGTATCCGCATTCCTAGGAGCCGGTCAGTAGGCCGAGTTCGAGCGCCGCAGACTTCTCGGTCGGCCGATGAACGCGGTTTCCTGCGGGACGGTGACCAGGACCAGTTCCGCCTCGCTCGTGGACGTTCGAACCCGGATGCGATCACCGGCTGCGCCCGGCTGGTGTATGGACACCGTCGGGTCCGGCATCGGTGTTCGTGAAATCTGCTCGGTGAGTGTCAGCACGGTGACGCCGTCGTTGCGGACCTGACCCGGTGTGCTCATCGTGTCGGAGAAGTCGTGCACCACCAGATCCACCCGTGTACCGGTTCGGTGCGGGCCTCCGTCGATTCTCAACCGCTCGGGGGTTGCAAGCGAGTCGACGAGCGGACCCCACGCGTGGGGTCGGTCGGTACGAATCAGAATTCGTGCACCCGTGGCAACAGCCCTGAAGACCAGCTGCTGGGCAAGATACAGCTCGCCGGCGACGTGAACCGATCCGATGTCCGTGCCATGGATCCGCGCCGCGACTCCGTGGCCGGATGCGTCCGAACCGAGTAGTTGCCCGCATCCCGACGTCGGCAACCGGAGCTGTGCTGCGTGATCGTGGTCGATGGATCTGACGGGATCGGCGTACCCGCGGGCGGTGATCGCGAGTGGCAGTGACGTGAGCAGGGCTTCCCGTTGGCGACCACGCATCGACACCGGACGCGGAATGGACGGCGTCGGGACTGCCGACCTGGTGACGAATCCGCAGGATCCGGAGAGCAACACCCCGCCGACACCCGAACTCGGCTGCATTCGGAGGACGACGGTCGACGTGGACGCGGGCACCGACCACAGATCTTCGAGAGTTTCGGTGTCCAGCCCTCGGCAATCGATCCCGAAACCGGTCCTGATCACCCCCGGCAGAGGAGCGAACGACCAACGCTGGGTGAGGGATTCGAACGACGTCCCGCGGCACATGCGTGAGGTGGCGGCGTGAATCTCCGAGCGTGTGAGCGTCCGAGTACGTACGCGACCGGCCTCCAACGCCCGCGCAACCCGCCGGGTAGCGATCGTGATCGTCCGGTCCACACCGTCGCGGCCGCCGCCACGAGCGTCGACTGCGTCACGGTTCTTCCGCTCGTCCAGCGTCACGGTGACCCATACCGACCGAGCAGAGACGGCGGGGAGCGGGCCGATCAGGTTCTCGTACACGTCCGTCGCAGGTGATCCCGGTGCCGTTCTCGACCCGTGCGAAACGATGTCGATTCGGCTCAGCGAAATGTCGTGTTGGACAAGCGATTCAGTGAGGTCGCCGAGGTCGAACGCAGAGTCGGTCACGGCGGTCGACCGTCCGAGCCTGGTGGTGGCTCCAGGTGTCGGGAGAAGTTCCAACACACACGAGACCATGCTCCCTCGCCGGTGCACTCCGACGGCGGTTCCGTCGCCGTCGATGTACTCCGTGGTGACGCCTGTCGAGGGGACGGTCCCCGCCAGATATCGAGCCGACGTGAACCCCCAGTCGAGGAGGGGGCGTCCGCCCACGACGACGAACGGAAGCAGCGCGAACGGCAGTGCACACAGCACGACGGTGAGGGGCGGAAGCTCGGCAACAACTGCCGAGAGGCAGATCAGGACCGCGAATACTTCGACTCCCAGAGCTCGACGCAGGGTCGGTGCTCGAAATACCGACGAACGGGCCGGGGTCGGGCGACGGCGCCCCGGTAGCGCGGCCATCATGAAATCCTCCCCCGAAGGCTGTCCGTGTGACGAGCCGGACCCCCATCGCGGCTCAGCGGCGACTCTACGCTGTGCGCAACGATGTTGAAACCTCGTGCTCGCCGTCCCCTAGCCGTCGTCGACGGCGGTCGTGGCCGGGTGGGTAGTAGGGTGTGCGCCGGGGACGGACCCGAGGGTGAGTCGGGTCCGAGGAAACGGTAGGGGGCACCGTGGCGGCGACGCCGACAACGAAATGGCAGGTCGGCGGATACAGATTCCTCGTCCGCCGAATGGAACACGCATTGGTTCGGCGGGACGTGCGAATGCTGCACGACCCCATGCGCTCTCAATCCCGTGCACTCGCAGTCGGTCTCGTGATCGCGTGCATCGGACTTGCCGGGTGCGCAGCGCTCGCTCTGCTGCGGCCCCAGGACAAGATCGGCGACTCGGCGATCGTCGTCGGCAAGGAATCCGGCGCGATGTTCGTCCGCGTCGACGAAACCTTCCATCCCGTGCTGAATCTCGCGTCGGCACGCCTCGTCGTCGGGCAGGCGGACGATCCGACGATCGTCAAGGACAGCGAGCTCGCGAACAGGCCGCGAGGGGCGTTGGTGGGCATACCCGGTGCGCCGTCGTCGCTGCCGTACGACGTCGACGGTACGTCGGTCGCGTGGAGCGTCTGCGACACCGTTGGCGGGGCGGGGTCCGTGGCGGGCACGACCGTGATCGCAGGCGATCCCCGACGCGGTGACGGCATCGAACAATTGCAGGACACCCAGGCTTTCCTGTGGGAGACCGGAGACGGGGTCTTTCTCGTCTACGACGGTGTACGCGCCGCGATCGATCTGAACGACAGGTCGGTCGTTCGAGCGCTCGGGCTCGAGAACACCATGCCATCCGGAGTCAGCGAGGCACTGGCCAACACCGTGCCCGTGGTTCCTCCGATCGCACCGCCGCTGATTCCGCGGGCGGGCGAGTTACCCGCCTACTCGCTTGCGGGGAAGACCGTCGGCTCGGTGGTGAAAGTGGTCGACACCGAGGATCGTTACTACGTGGTCCTCTCCGAGGGGATTCAGGAGGTCAGCGTTGCCACCGCGCAGCTGATCACGTTCGCCGACTCGCAGGGGAGTCCGGAGATCGACTCGTTGACTCCCGACGCACTCAGCGATGCACCGTCGGCCGACTCGCTCGCGGTGAAGACTTTTCCGCGGTCCCGTCCGTCGATCGTCGACCGAGAGTCCGAGCCGGTGGGCTGCGTGGCCTGGCTCCCACAGGACGCGCCCGACGGCGGCCCCACCGCACGTCTCGAATTCTCCTCGGGCAGAGTGCTTCCGCTGCCGGACTCTGCTCGACCCGTTGCGTTGGCGCAGGCCGACGGTGGGGGACCTGCGGCCGACGAAGTGTTCGTGCAGCCGGGTAGCGGAGGTTTCGTGCAGACCACGGGGATCTCGCCGACGAGCGTGCGACGAGACGGATACTTCTTCGTGGCCGACACCGGCGTGCGGTACGGGGTCGCGGATGCGGACGCGGCGAAGGCACTGGGCTTCGGAGCGGCTGCGTCCGCACCCTGGCAGATAGTCGAATTGCTCGGCGTGGGGCCGGCTTTGAGTCGAGACGCAGCCTTGACCGCTCACGACGGTGTCGGACCAGATCCGGACGCAGCCCTGCTTCCGTCCGAATGAGGGAGGACTCGGCGCCGCAGAGGCAGTGACAATCCGAGACCCAGAACGAGGACGACACCGACCGCCGCCGCGCCGGTCAGAGCCACCGTCCGCGGCCGGGTGTCGGGCGGCTCCGGCACGAGTGGCGCGGCGATGTCGACCGGCGAGGCAGGGAATTGCGCAGAGTCGGTGCGTACCTGTCCGGTAACCGCGGCCAGCGGATCGACGACGCCGTGACCGACGAGAGGATTCCAGCCCTCGGCGGGTGCGTGCGCTGTCGCCTCGATGCGTTCGATCACCTGGGCGGCCCGAAGGTCGGGCCGGTGCGCCCTGATCAATGCGGCAACCGCGGCGACCAGGGGAGCCGAGAAACTCGTCCCTTGGATCGGAGTCACACCACCCTGATTGTCGATGGTGCCGCCGGCGAGTCCTGTCCCCGTCGGCGACAGAGACGTCATCGCCGTGCCCGGGGCCGCGACGTCGACCCACGGGCCCGCGAGGGTGAACGCTGCCGGTGATCCATCGGGGTTCACCGACCCGACGGTGAGAACCTGATCGTCGAACCATGCCGGTGTCGCGACGGTGGCGACGCGATCCCATTGATCGGCGAACGGATCGGTCGGGTCGGGAAGGGGGTTCTGCGTGGCGCACGCGGACCCGCCGCCTCCGGTGTTGCCTGCGGCAGCGACCACAACGACGTCCTTGACAGTGACGGCGTACTCGATCGCGGCGCCCAAGGGGCCGTCGACGGGACCTGTACCGCCCGGTACGCACGCGACCTCGGAGATGTTGATGACGGTCGCGCCGAGGTCCGCGGCAGTGCGTACGGCCATCGCCATCGTCATCACATTGCCGTAGCCCGATGCGTTCGCGGCAGCGGGATCCTCGGTGTCGGGCTCACCGCCTTCCCGGACGACGCGAAAGGCGTTGCTCGACTGGCGGATCGACAGTATCTGAGCTTCCGGAGCGCCACCGGCGAAGCCGCTGCCCTCCACCTGAGACGCGGCGATCAGACCAGCAACGAGAGTTCCGTGGGCGTCGCAATCGGACAGTCCGTCGCCCCTGTGGACGTAGTCGCCTCCCGGCCGCAGTCCCGGCAGTCTCGGGTGCGGTGAGACGCCCGTGTCGATGACGGCGACGACCTGCCCGGCGCCTCGGGTAATCGGCCACACGGACCCGAAGTCCAGTGCCTGCAGTTCCGCGGGAATCGCACTGCCGTCGGCAATTTCGGAGACCGGTACACAAGCGTTTCGTTGCTCGGTAGGATCGAGCGGGGCGGCAGGCCCCGGTTCGGGCAGCAGTCCCGGATCGACGACGGGTCGGTCCGCGCTCGCGACACCGGCTCCGATGGTCGCCGCCATCACCGCGGCAGCAATCGGCACCGCCAGTGTTCGTGCCTGGGCGCGCCGACTCGATCGGACCGTCACAGCGCGCGCATGGCCGTGTACAGGCCACACACCCAGCACGCGAGTGGGATCACGGTGGCGATCACCGCGTACTCGACCAGCTCTGCAGTGCGCCGAAGGACGGGGGAGTACTCCCTGGTGGGCACCGATGAACCGAAGAACAGCGCTACGAGCGCCACAGCGACGCATGCGACGAAGGCTGCCAGCTGAATCGTGTCCGAATCGGACACGGCCGGCGTGAACACGACGGCCGCAACCAAGGCCAGAAGGATCGAAGCACCGCCGAGGACGAGAGGGAGCGCATGGTTCACCTGCGCGAAGGTTCGCCCGCGCAACAACAGGAGCAAGGCCGTCGCGAGTGCAAGGGACACGCCCGGCCGATAGATGGCGTCGCTCGATCCGAGCGCAGCCAGAAGTGCGCCACCCGTGGCCGCCGCGCCGCCGGCACACACGAGACCGGTCAGGTGACTACGGGCTCGCCGCGCCCGATCGGCGAGTTCGGCCGCACTGGTGGGGTCTTCGTCGCCTGCGTCGTCGAGCGGAGCACCTGCCGTCGGTACAGGCGGTAGTGGAAGTCCTGCCTGCATCATCGACACACGAGGTGCGGCCGCCAAGCCGGCCAACGCAACGACGGTGGTCCCCGCTCCGATGGTGCTCACCGGAAGATCGGTGAACATCGACACCGTTGCGCCTGCACACACGGTGACTGCCGCGGCACTCGCCGCGGTGAACACTGCGGACCCATGGCCGCCGATACGCAGTGCAAGAACGGCGGAGGCGCCGACGAGAGCCCCGCCGAGCACCAGGTGCGGTGCCCCGAATTCTCCGGGAACGAAACGAGATCCGGCCACGAACATAAGTGGAAGCGCGCATGCGGACAGAAAAACACCGGTGCTGTCGCCCCGATAGAATCTCCCGACGACGGTTCCCGCAACGATCATCAGCACGGCAGCCGTCGCCGCGGCCACGGCTGCAGTGACGCTTCGGGCGTCGACCTGACCGGCGTCGACGCGGCCGCCGAGTTGCAGCAGTGGAAGCATCGCGGCGATGCAGGCGAGCAACACCGCCGATGCACTTGTCACGAAACCCACTCGCCGCGCGGTGGCGGCTGTCCACAGGCCGTCCCTCGAGCCACCCCCCGTGCTGTCGACGGACGCCACCGCGAACATCAGATCGTCGTGCAGGGGCGGCAGCGCCGGGGCGTCGGCGGTACCGAGAACCAGTAGTTCGCCGTCGCGGACGGACGCCTCGTTGAGGGTTGCAGTGCCCGAGATCGGCGGCATCCCGACTTTGGACAGCACCCAGTCCCGGCCGTGCCTGTCGTTGCCGGCTGACGCACGCGAATCGACGATGTCGACGATGCCCGGAATCAACAACGAGATCGGCACGTCGGTGGGTAGAGCCATGTCCACCTGTGCGGACTTGGCGAGCACGGTCAATCGACACAGATCGAGCGGCGCTGCAGCGCCTCGACCCCGCGTGTCGTTCCTGGTGCTCGGTTCCACCGAGTTCGGCTGCAACCGCGCACCGTGTCCGTTCACGGCCTGCGAAACATCCCCCGTCACTGCTCGTCCCTCGTCACTGATGTTCCCCCGTCGCGCACAGTCACTCCGCTCGTGCCCCCCTGGCAACCAGCGTGGCCCACGATACTCGGAACCGGTGCCTGCGGGCGATATGCAGGACGGTTCGATCAGACTGCGCTGGTTGCGTGTTCCTCACTCCGCAGACCGGTCGCTTCGGCGAGGAGTTCGTAGGACCGCAGCCACGATGCCCGGTCGACGACTCCGGACGCCACGATCAACTCGTCGGCGTCGGCGTGGCGCACGAACCGATCGAGGTAATCCCGGACCGTTGCCGGTGTTCCCACCGCCGAATACTTGGTCATCTGCATGATCTGTCGGCCCTGCGGCGCGTCGAGAAGCATGTCCGCTTCCTCGTCGGTGAAGGTTCGCCCACGGCCGAGCAGCAAGCTGACCCTACTGCGTTTGGTGGCGAGGAACTGTTGCTGCGCATCGGCTTCGGTGTCGGCCGCGATCACGTTCACACCCGCGATGACATAGGGGGCGTCCAGCTGGTCCGACGGGCGGAACTCACGGCGATAGATCGATACGGCCTGCTCGAGCGCATCGGGTGCGAAGTGCGATGCGAAAGCGAACGGAAGACCGAGGGCGGCCGCGAGCTGCGCGCCGAACAACGACGACCCCAGAATGTACAGCGGCACTCCCGTGCCTGCGCCTGGCGTGGCCACCACGCCCGGCACGAGGGAATTGTCGGAGAGGAACCCCTGAAGTTCCTGAACTTCCTGCGGGAATCGGTCCGCCGACGACGGGTCTCGGCGCATCGCGCGCATTGTCTGCTGGTCGCTACCCGGTGCTCGGCCGAGACCCAGATCGATGCGTCCCGGGTGCAGCGTGGCCAGGGTGCCGAACTGCTCGGCGATCGTCAGCGGTGCGTGGTTGGGCAACATCACTCCGCCCGATCCGAGCCGGATGGTGGATGTGTTGGCGGCGACGTGACCGATCAGCACACTCGTCGCCGACGACGCGATGGTGCTCATGTTGTGGTGCTCGGCGTACCAGATTCGCCGGTAACCCCACTTCTCCGCGTGTCGGGCGAGTTCGACGCTCGCATCGAAACTGTCCCTGACGCTTTCACCTGGACCTATGTGTGCCAGATCGAGGATCGACAACGGTACAGAGAACGGTTGCGACGGGGAAGAGGACATGCTCGATGCCAGCCTTTCGACGAGAAATATCGTGTTCGAGAGCGACCGGGCGCTCCTCGTGAACACAACCGACGAGGGATGCGGGCTATTCCGAAGCCCGAGGCGAGGGCTGGCTCACGGTGCGCGCATGCGTTAGCCTTCGGGCCGGAGTCGCTCTCGCCTGGGAACGAGCGCGGCCTCGGTGTCGGGGGACAGCGCGAGACGGTGGGGGCAGCAGCGTGAGTACGGTTCGTTTCGTTCGTGGTGCCCGTCGTCCGGTGCCGAGAACGCCGGGTGGCGAGGTGACGCTGCAGGCGCCACCGGAAATTCCTCGGATCGTCCCCGGAAATCTGTTGATGAAGCTCATGCCCGTGGTCATGGTGGCGGCGATGGTAGGCATGGTCGCATTGATGTTCACCTCGGGCATGGCTGCGAACCCGATGATGCTGATGTTTCCGGCAATGATGCTCGTATCGATGCTGGGGATGGTCGCGGGCGGAGGAAAAGGCGGCGGCGCGCGGACCGCCGAGGCGAACGAGGATCGCAAGGATTACCTGCGTTACCTGGACCAGTTGCGCAAGGACGTGCGCGTCACGGCCGACGCGCAGCGTACAGCCCTCGAGTGGTCACACCCCGATCCTTCCGTCCTCTGGTCGTTCGCCGGAACTCACCGAATGTGGGAACGCCGCACCGCGGACCCGGATTTCGTTCACGTGCGGATCGGCCGCGGCGCGCAGAGATTGGCCACCCGGCTCGTGCCACCGGAAACCGGCCCGGTCGAGGAACTGGAGCCGGTGTCGGCGGTATCCCTTCGACGCTTCGTGCGTGCGCATTCGGTCGTGAACGATCTGCCGACGGCAGTGTCGCTGCGCGGATTCGCGGCGATCTCGCTCACCGGAGACCGCGCCGCTGCCCGAGCGACGGTGCGTGCGATGGTCGCGTCACTGTGCTCTTTCCACGACCCGGATCAGGTGCGGATCGCAGTGGTGTGCGGGCCGGACACGGTGATGCACTGGGATTGGATCAAGTGGCTTCCGCACGCCCAGCACGAGCTTCTCGAAGACGGGGTCGGCAGCGCTCGGATGATCTACGGCTCGTTCCTGGAACTCGAAGGTGCGCTGGGCGAACAGCTTTCGCTGCGGAACAAGTTCACGCGTGGAGCCCCGGCGACATCGGGTGTGGCGCACATCGTGATCGTCGTCGACGGGGGACTGCTGGACAACAGTGGCACCGACGTGACACGAACCGGGCTGGAGGCGGTCACGGTGCTGGATCTCTCCGGATTCGCGACGTCGCTCGCGTCCAGTCGAGGGCTGCGGCTCGTCACCGAGAACGGAACAGTGGGTGCGGTCAGCGGACCCGGCGTCGAGGTTTTCGGGCAGGCGGACATGCTGAGTGTCGCAGCAGCGGAAACGGTGGCGCGCCGGCTGTCCCCCTTTCGTACGACGTCAGCTCGGCACAGCGACGTCACCGTCGACGAGGGTGAGTCGATATCGACATGGAACCGACTGCTCGCGATCTCCGATGTCGGTGACCTCGATCCGATGCGTGTGTGGACGCCGAGACGTGGCCGCGACCGGCTGCGAGTGCCGATAGGCGTCGCGCCCGACGGGAGCGCGGTCGAGATCGACCTGAAGGAATCCGCGGAGAACGGCATGGGTCCGCACGGACTGTGCATCGGTGCGACGGGATCGGGAAAATCGGAATTTCTGCGGACGTTGGTCCTGGGGTTGGTGGCTACCCACTCCCCGGATCAGTTGAACCTGGTCCTCGTCGACTTCAAGGGTGGCGCGACGTTCGCCGGGCTCGAGGACGCGCCGCACGTGGCCGCCGTGATCACCAACTTGTCCGACGACCTGGCGCTAGTGGACCGGATGAAGGATGCGCTGGCCGGTGAGATGAACCGCCGTCAGGAACTCCTCCGAGACGCCGGTAACTTCGCCAACGTCACGGACTACGAGAAAGCTCGGTCGTCCGGCGCGGCCCTGGCGCCGATGCCCGCACTGTTCATCGTCGTCGACGAATTCTCGGAATTGCTCAGTCAGCAGCCGGAATTCGCCGACCTCTTCGTCGCCATCGGACGTCTCGGTCGATCGCTGCACATGCACCTGTTGCTGGCCAGCCAGCGACTCGAAGAAGGCAAGCTTCGCGGGCTGGACAGCCACTTGTCGTACCGGATCGGATTGAAGACGTTCTCGGCGAACGAGTCTCGGACGGTCCTGGGGGTTCCCGACGCGTACCATTTGCCGGCGCAACCCGGCGCGGGGTATCTCAAGTGCGACTCTGCCGAGATCATGCGGTTCGCGGCGTCCTACGTGTCGGGTCCGTACGTTCGTCCGCGCACGGCACGTCAGGTGACCGGACGTTCGGACGTCGACATCGTTCCGAAGCTGTTCGGTGCGTTCCCCGTACCGGTTTCCCCCGGCGACCGGACGCGCGAGCTGGAGCAAACGCACCCCGTCGACACCGCGGACCTCCAGGCGGACGGCGCCAGGAGCGTGGACGACGCTCAGGACGCACGTACGGTTCTGGACGTCGTCGTCGAACGTGTTCGCGGGCACGGTAACCCGGCCCACGATGTCTGGCTCCCTCCGCTCGACCGGTCGCCCGCGCTCGACAGCCTGGTCGGAGCCGCGGATCCGGCGGCGCTCGCACAGCGACCGGCGACGCTGCGGGCACCGATCGGCATCGTCGACAGGCCGTTCGATCAGCGCCGAGACCTCCTGCAGGTCGACCTGTCCGGGGCACAGGGGCATCTGGCGATCGTCGGTGGTCCGCAAACCGGAAAGTCGACCGCGGTACGCACTCTGATCATGTCCATGGCTTCGACGCACACCCCGGAGCAAGTTCAGTTCTACTGCCTCGACTTCGGTGGGGGAACCCTCAACGCTTTGATCGACCTCCCTCATGTGGGCTCGACGGCGAGCAGGCTCGACGTCGATCGCGTTCGTCGCACGGTCGCGGAGGTGACGTCGGTGATCAGTCGCCGTGAGCGTCTGTTTCGCCAACGGGGTATCGATTCGATGGCCGAATTCAGACGCCGACGGACCGAGCACCCCGTCGACCCCGAGGATTCGTTCGGAGACGTGTTTCTGGTCATCGACGGGTGGGGAAGCATCAGAACGGATTTCGAGCCACTGGAGCAACAGCTCGCCGCCGTCGCCGCGCAGGGGTTGTCGTACGGCGTCCATCTCGTCGTCACCGCGACGCGGTGGGCCGAGATCCGACCCGCGACGAAGGACCTGATCGGTACTCGAATCGAGCTCCGTCTCGGTGACGCATCGGACTCGGAGTTCGGACGGGTCAAGGCGGCCAGGGTGCCGGAGAACAGGCCCGGCCGTGGAATCACGAAGGACGGGCTGCACCTGCTGATCGGCCTACCGCGCCTCGACGGTGCGTCGTCGACCACGGATTTGGGCGCAGGGATCACCGCTGCGCTGCGCAGTGTTTCGGCTCGATACGGTGACAGAGCCGCTCCTGCCGTACGCATGCTTCCGGACAGCTTGCCCCTCGCGGACCTCAGGCGGGTACTGGTCGGTCGATGGCCGCGGGCGCGCGGCGAGGTCGCGGAGCTGTGGGTTCCGCTCGGCATCGACGAGGCCGAACTGAAACCCGTCGCGATCGACTTCGCCGAGCAAGCCCACTTCCTCGTGTTCGGAGACACCGAATGCGGAAAGACGTCGTTGCTGAAGTCCATCAGCTCCTCACTCGTGGAAGCGAACACGCCCCAGCAAGTCAAGATCATCTTCGCGGACTATCGACGGACGATGCTCGGACTGGTGGACACCGATCATCTGGCCGGATACGCCGCGTCGCAGCCGGTTCTGAACACGATGATGACCGAGTTGGCGTCAAAACTGGCCGAACGCATGCCAGGCCCGGACGTCACGTCACAGCAACTTCGCGAACGGTCGTGGTGGACCGGGCCGGAAATCTTCGTGATCGTCGACGATTACGATCTCGTGGCCACCGCGTCGGGAAATCCCCTGACGCCGTTGACGGAATACCTTCCGCACGCCCGAGACATCGGCCTGCACCTCGTCGTCGCGCGGCGGTCCGGTGGAGCCTCGCGGACGATGTACGACCCGGTGATCTCACGGATACGCGATCTCGTGTCACCGGGATTGGTGATGAGCGGATCTCGCGACGAGGGCAACCTCGTCGGAACGGTCAAGCCGTCGCCGATGCCGCCGGGGCGGGGGATGTTGGTGGACCGGCGTGGACAGTCGCTCGTGCAACTGGCCTGGTCCCCGGCATGACTGTGCCCGGCCTGAGTGTGCCCGGCCTGAGTGTGCAGCGAGCCGAGTCCGCTGGAACCTACGCCGCGGTTCACCTGGGTGAGGATTGTGTGTCCGTGCTGGTGAGTTCTGCGGGCGGAGTGCGGTGCAGCAGGTTCGACATCGCGTTGACGATGGACGCGGGCACCCTGCTCTTCCTGCGTTCCGATCTGCAGGACGCGGCAGCCGAGCACGCGGGGGTCGTCTCCGAGACCGAGCGGCGACCGTGGTCGTTCGTCGACGACGACGCGCTGCTCGTCGGATCGACCGTAGTTTCCACCGCTCGCGTGTTCGGCGGAATCGTGGGCGACGCACTCGCACGATCCGGCGTCGTGGGTCACGTGGACCTGCTCGAGATCGCGTGTCCGTCGGCGTGGGGTGACGTCCGCCGCGACGTGGTACGGCGAGCCGTCCGTTCCTCGGCCGGCGAGGTCACGGTGCTCGACTCCGCGACGGCGGTCGTTCGATCGCTCGGAGAGCGTGCCCCCGAGTATGCCGTGGTCGTCGAGATCGACGACCTGAGCTCGGTCGTCATCGGTCTCGATCGGCGGCGAGACGAGGCGGGGGTGCACGGGCAGCCACACGGTTACGTTCGGGATGTGCGTTGGGACGCAGTGGGAAGCAGAGACATCGATGTAGACGCCACCGCGAGCCGGTCCGTTCTCGATCGCGTGTCTGCTCTCGTCGCGGCTGAACCCAGGCGTGGACGAGTCGACGTGTTCGTCCTCGCGACGACAGGAGACGAACCCATTCTGCCTGGGCTCACCGGACCCGGTGTCGGCGAGGCAGCGTCGGACGACCTGCACGCGTACCGGATGCACCGTGCGACGGGGCTGACTGTCGTTCGATCGATGGCGTCCGCCGTCGGACTGTCGGATCCGGGCGACGCACCAGGGGATTCGTACCGTTCGGCAGACGCGGGCTCGGACTACGAGCCGGCCGTGGGCGCCCACGACTGGGCCAGTCCGTTCGCAGCAGACATCTACGCGGCGGGGGTGCGCGGGGAGGTGGGGACCGGTGACCTTCGATCGGATCCCACGGTGAACCCGCCGGTGCCGTCGGGCCGAGCCGCGGCGTGGTTGAACGAGGCGACCGCGCCGCCGCCTCCGACGCGCCGTGTTCCCGCGCTGGCTCTCGGCGCGCTGGCTCTCGTCTTCCTTCTCGGCGGGTTGGTGTTCTTCGTGTTCCGGTTGGAAAAACCTGCGCCCCCCGCCCAGCCTGCATCCGCGCAGCCTGCTTCCGCGCAGCCTGCTTCCGCCCAGCCTGCTTCCGCCGAACCGATCCCGGCTGCGGCCCCGACATCCGAGCCGCCGGTAGCCGGATCGACGGCTCGGGCCACCGAGCAATCGACGCCCGAGTCGACGCCGGAGCCGGTCTCACGGTCGGAGTTCGGGAGAGCCAGTATCGCCGGGCCTGCGACCTGGACGACGCGCAGCGAGCAGACGCGACTTCTGTTGATACCGCCGGACTTTCCCGAGCGGCGGATCGTCCTCTCGTCGACGGAACTGACACCGGGTGCATCGTTGGATTCGGTGGCCGAGGATCTGCAGCGACAACTCGACGCACGCAGCGACGACGGGTCGATCGTGGATTTCACCGCCGCGACGGATTTCGGTGAGCGAGTGGGAATCTCGTACGTGGAGAATCCGCCTGACGGGTCGACGGTGCAGTGGCACGTCTTCGTCGACGGCGGGCTGCAGGTCAGCATCGGATGCCAGAGTTCAGCGGGTTTCGCGGACGCGTTGATCGACGACTGTGCGCGGGCGGTGTCGAGCCTGTCCGTTTCACCGGCTCGGTAATTCGCGACCGGTTCGAAGATTCTTCGGATCCGATGGAACCGAACCACCGACCGGGTGCGTCCAATCAGATGTAGGGGGAGATCTGCTGGTACGCCATGGCGAACCGGTGCCTCGACCGAGCATTCACCAGGGTGCTCGACACCGATGAACACGAAGGGGTCGACATGGCACAAACCGATATTCAGACCATGCTCGCAGTGTCTGCAAAGGTCGACGGCCTGCGAGGCGAAATTCACGATCTGCTGTCCGCGCTGCGCGGCGATGTGAACCACGCGGCGTCCGGCATCTGGCAGGGTTCGGCATCGACGACATTCGCCCAGGTCATGACCAACTGGGATTCCAGCGCCAACAGGCTGGAAAACGCTCTGTCCGGCATCGGGGAGTCGATCAAGACCAGTGGTGTGCAGTACGACCAGTCGGAGCAGGACAACACGTCTCAGCTCAACTCCGTCGCGAGCAGCTTGAACCTCTGATCGCTCGCGCTCGGCTCTCGAACGTACGGACCAATCAACTCGTCGGCCTGAAGTCGATGGACACGAATGCGAGGAAACGATGACCAGCGGTGAAATCAAGTACAACTTCGGTGCGATCGGCGATCTGGCCGGCGGTATGACCACCAAGTGGTCGCAGCTCAACGAGAAGCTCGACGACGTCAAGTCGTCCATCCAGCCGCTCGTCGCGACGTGGCAGGGTGCAGACTCCGATCAGTACCAGGTCAAGCAGAACGAGTGGAACGCTGCGCAGGCCGAACTCAACGGCGTTCTGCAGAGCCTGATCGGCGCGGTGAACTCCGGCAACCAGCGGATGCAGGAGCAGGAAGCGGCCAACCGCGCGCGCTTCTCCTGATCTTCGTCGTCCATTCGGCCCCGACGTCCTCGCGACTTCGGGGCCGAATTGCGTGTGCGCCGGACTGTCGGTGACGCCGGGGTTTCCATCGGACGCCGCGCGATGTTCACTGGACCGCATGACGGATCAGCTGGGCAGGAGGATCGAGGAGGCCAGGTCGGTCGTCGCTGCTCGGCTGGCGTCGCTGCGGTCTCAGTTCGCCGCGATCGTCGAGGGCTCACGGTGGTCCACCGACGACGACGAACACGACCCGGAGGGTTCGACCATCGCGTTCGAGCGTGCAACGGTCGCGTCGCTGGCCCGCGATGCGGAACTGGAGTTGCGCGAACTCGATGCAGCCACGGAACGCGTGGCGTCCGGCACCTACGGGACCTGCGAACGGTGCGGAGAAAGCATCGCCGACGCGCGTCTGGACGCACTCCCCGCGGCCCGCCGTTGTATCCGGTGTGTCCGTGCACGGTGAGTCGGGCGCGCCTCCTGGTCGTCGGGCGTTTTGACCTGGGGGCCACGCAGCCGGTATCGTCCTTCGTTGGCGTGTATGGGAACGCCGCGCACAATGCTGCGCGGTCGACTCCTTGATCTCGGGTCTCAACTGGCCGCCGAGGTCATCAATACGTCTTGGCCAGCAGCGACATCATGAAGACAGGACTTTTACGTGTCTACATACAGCCCGAAGGCCGGGGACACCACCCGGACTTGGCATGTGATCGACGCCACGGACGTCGTGCTCGGACGCCTTGCCGTCCAGGCCGCGACTCTGCTGCGCGGCAAGCACAAGCCGACCTACGCACCCAACGTCGACGGTGGCGATTTCGTCATCATCGTCAACGCCGAGAAGGTTGCCATCAGTGGTAACAAGCTCGACGGCAAGTTCCACCACCACCACTCCGGCCACCCGGGCGGACTGAAGTCGCGTTCGACTCGTCAGGTGTTGGAGAACAACCCCGACCGTCTCGTGGAGAAGGCCGTCAAAGGCATGATCCCCAAGAACAAGCTCGGTAATGCAATCGCGGGCAAGCTCAAGGTGTACGCGGGACCGAACCACCCGCACGCAGCTCAGCAGCCCGTTCCGTTCGAGATCAAGCAGGTGTCCCAGTGACGGCGCCGGAGGGAAATGACGTGACGTCGCAGGAAATCCCAGAAGAGGCAGTGGAGATCGCCGCGGACGAGTTCGTCTCCGTGGAAGAGCCCGAGGTCGCCGAGGAGATCGAGGCAGCTGCCGCGGCTCCCGCGCCCATCCTGTTCGATCGCCCGGTTCAGACCGTCGGCCGTCGTAAGGAAGCTGTCGCTCGGGTCCGGTTCGCTCCGGGCACCGGCGGATTCAAGCTCAACGGCCGCAGCCTCGAGGACTACTTCCCGAACAAGGTTCACCAGCAGCTCATCAAGGCTCCGCTGGTGCTCGTCGATCGCGCGGAGTCCTTCGACATCGTTGCACTGCTGCACGGTGGCGGACCGTCCGGACAGGCAGGCGCGCTGCGTCTGGCCATCTCTCGCGCCCTGATCGAGGTCACCCCCGAGGATCGCCCGCCGCTGAAGGCTGCCGGCTTCCTCACGCGTGATGCTCGTGCAGTCGAGCGTAAGAAGTACGGCCTGAAGAAGGCACGTAAGGCGTCGCAGTACTCCAAGCGCTGACGCGCCGCACAGTTCTACCCGCGAGGGCAGGCGTCCACGAAGTATCGGATGCCTGCCCTCGCGGCGTTTGTTCGACAGTTCTACATTCGAGCGGAGCCTGCGGAGCGACCGCATGCTCGTTTCGGCGAAGGGGGACATGCCCGCATGACTCGACTGTTCGGTACCGACGGAGTACGGGGGCTGGCGAACGACCTGCTTACCCCCGAGTTGGCGTTGAAGGTGGCCAAGGCTGCGGCCGCTGTTCTCGCGCCCAGCTCGCCGGGTACGACTCCCGTCGCGGTGGTAGGACGTGATCCTCGTGCGAGCGGTGAAATGCTCACCGCTGCAGTCACTGCCGGGCTCACGGCGTCCGGAGTGGACGTCGTCGACGTCGGGGTTCTTCCCACGCCCGCAGTCGCATTCCTCACCGCAGACCTCGGTGCCGCACTCGGTGTGATGATCTCGGCGTCGCACAATCCCATGCCGGACAACGGAATCAAGATCTTCGCTGCGGGCGGCCACAAGCTCGACGACGATGTCGAGGATCGAATCGAAGCGCACATCGCAGGCGACCTGCAGGGCGCCGCGCCGACGGGGCCGGGTATCGGCCGCGTCCGCGTATCGTCGGACGCCGCGGGTCGGTACATCGCGCACGTCGGACGTGCGTCGACTCATCGTCTCGACGGGCTGACCGTTGTCGTCGACTGTGCGCACGGGGCGGCCTCGGTGGTTGCACCCGCGATCTATGCGCAGGCAGGTGCCGACGTGATCGCCATCAACGCCGACCCCGACGGTCTGAACATCAACGACGGGTGCGGATCGACTCACATGGAGGACCTGCAGAAGGCTGTCGTGGAGCACGGCGCCGACCTGGGAATCGCACACGACGGCGACGCCGATCGGTGCCTCGCCGTCGACTCGTCGGGTGCGATCGTCGACGGCGACGCGATCATGGCCGTCCTTGCCGTCGGCCTCAAGGACGCGGGCGTCCTCACCGACGACACGCTGGTCGCCACCGTGATGAGCAACCTGGGCCTGCACATCGCGATGCGCGAGGCAGGGATCTCGGTCCGTACCACCGCGGTCGGTGACCGGTACGTTCTCGAGGAGCTGCGATCGGGCGGATTCTCGCTCGGTGGCGAACAGAGCGGCCACGTGGTGATTCCGTCGTTCGGTACCACCGGCGACGGAGTTCTGACGGCATTGCTGGTGATGGGGCGGATGGCCGAGACCGGACGTTCCTTGGCCGACCTGGCGTCGGTGATGACGACGCTTCCTCAGGTGCTGATCAACGTGAAGGTGTCGGACAAGCGCGCTGTCGCGTCGGCCCCGGCTGTTCTGGATGCGGTGTCCGAGGCGGAACGGATCCTGGGTGATTCCGGGCGAGTCCTGCTGCGCCCCAGTGGAACCGAGCAGCTGGTGCGGGTGATGGTGGAAGCTGCCGAGGTGGATCTGGCGAACCGGCTCGCCGAGGATCTGGCGAGCCGGGTCGGCCAGGTCTGACCGGTGGTCAGGCCGTCAGTTCCCGTAGCTTCGTCAGTTGCGCGACGCGGCCGGCGGTGTTCTCGGCAAGTGGCGCCACGTTCAGCGTGGTGACCCCGGCTTCGGCGAACGCCGCGACACGCTCCTTGACGTAGCTTTCGGGACCGATCAGGTTGACGGCGCGGACCAGCTCGTCGGGCACGGCCGCCGCGGCCTCCTCCTTCTTTCCCGCGAGGTAGAGGTCCTGGATCTTCTCGGCCTCGGCCTCGTAGCCGTATCGCTGCGCCAAGTCGTTGTAGAAGTTCTTGCCCTTCGCGCCCATTCCGCCGATGTAGAGGGCGAGATGCGGCTTCACCCAGGGCAGGAACTTTTCGGCGTCGTCACCGATGGCGAGCGTCGGGCTCGCGAACACCTGCAGGTCGCCGAGCGACGGATCGCGCTTGGCCTTGCCTGCGGCCAGGGCGTCACCCCAGACCTGCTCTGCCTTCTCGGGGAAGTAGAAAATCGGCTGCCAGCCTTCGGCGATTTCGGCCGTCAACTCCACGTTCTTGGGTCCCAATGCGGCAATGACCACGGGGATGCGTTCGCGCACAGGGTGATTGATCAGCTTGAGTGGCTTTCCGAGACCGGTGCCCTTCTCGGCGGGAAGGGGGATCTGGTAGTACTTGCCCTGATGTTCGACCTTCTCGCGGCGCCACACCTGGCGGCAGATGTCGATCACTTCCCTGGTCCGAGCGATTGGCGCGTCGTATTTGACGCCGTGGAATCCCTCGACCACCTGAGGTCCGGAGGCACCGAGGCCGAGCACGAACCGGCCGTCGGAGACGTAGTCCAAGCCGGCTGCGGTCATGGCCGTCAGCGACGGCGTGCGAGTGTAGATCTGGAAGATGCCCGACGCGATCTTGATTGTCGATGTCTTGGCGGCGAGGAACCCGAGTTGGCTGACGGCGTCGAACGAGTACGCCTCGGGGACGAAGATGATGTCGACTCCGGCCTTCTCGAGCTCCGCGACCTCCGCGACGGTCTCGTTGAACCCGCCCGAATAATTCAACATGGTTCCGATGTGCATGGGACTCCTCGCAGGTAGGTGCTATCCGATGTCGAGTCTTTCCGCTGGCTCGTTGTGACCCGGCGGGTTCTTGTTATCGGACGATACCTGGGCACGGTGGAACCGAATGTTCTCGGGCTGCGTCGAACAGAGAAGGAGCACCGAACTGGTGCCGAGCGGGTCGTCGACATGGGGGAACGTCCGAGTATGGAAATCGACATCGAGAAGGTCGGTCGGGTGGCGGCGGAGTTGGACGCGTCCTCGCAGGCGGTGGCGGATGTCGCTCTGGTGGCGGCGAAACTAGGGTTGGGGCCAGCGGCGGCCGGTCGCAACTACGGCGACGTCGGGCTGCGAATCGCCGCAGGCTACGACGGCGTGGAGGCGGGGATCCGGCGGTGGGGTGAAGCCGTCAAGGACAACGCGGTGTCCCTGCGTGCCGTCCTCGCCGCCTACCAGGCCGCGGACGCCCGCACGTCGTGGGCGATCGCGACCCCGGAAGGCTCGCGGTGAGCCCCACCGGACGCAGTGTCGACGAAATCCTCGACGCGGGAGCCGTTGGCCTGCTCTATTTCGAGAGATACCTGCCGATCCTGCACCGGCTCACTCCCGACTCAGCGTGGACGTACCCGGCCCTGTGTGCGCGGTACGACGAACAACGTGGGCTCGACCTGGCAGTGCTGTCCGAGGACGCGCGGCTGCTCGGCGACGGCGTCGTGTCGGCTCGGCGAGAGCTCGACAAGCAAGGGGCACTCGCCGACGACCTCGTGCAGGCCTGGGTCGGCTCCGCTGCCGAGTCCGCGGTGGCCGACATCGCTTCGGACACCACGTTGGCCGACCAGCGTGTGCTCGCGACCGAACAGCTGGCGCAGGTGCTCGGTCAGGCCGCCGAGAGGATTCGCGGAGCGGTGGAGCAGAAGGCGTCGGAGACGGCCCGGTTCGATCCGACCGTCGCGTCCGAGTGGGGAGCGATCGACGGCAAGCTGGTGGAGACCGTCGAGCGTATCGAGACCGTCGCGACGGTGGACCTGGCAGACCCGACGTCGCTGGATCGCGCGAAACAGGCAGCGGATGCCCTGGCGGACACGCTCCCGGTGTTCGAGTGGCCTGCAACCAACGGACCTCTGTCTGCCGACTCCGCACCACGGAAGCTGATGCAGAACGCTCGGGACGTGTGCGACGAGTGGCTGCGCACGGTTCTCGTTCCCATCGTGTCCGCTGCGTGCCGAACCTTCACGGACATCTGCTCATCCATCGATCAGGCAGTGCGGGATCACCTGACGACCGTGGCGCTGGTCGCCGAGGCCGTTCGGTTCGAGCCGTTCCCGTCTGCCCCGCAGCCCACGTGGGGTTCCGACGGCACGAACCGACGAGCAGGCGGGGGAGGGGGCACGGACATACTGCCTCCTGCCCCACAGAACCCTGCCTATTCTGGGCGCGACGGGATGGTCCCACCGGCACGGGTGCCGGAGTTCGGGCCGAACGTCGTCGATACCCAACCGCAATCGGCTCCGGTCATCCCCGGCAACTCAGCATTTCTTGGCGATCCCGCCACCCTCGGTGAGCGCCGCATCGACCCGTCGGAGATACGCGCAGGACTCGAGTCGCTGCTCGGTGAGGTTCCGAGCGGCAAGGACATCATCGCCGCCATCGAGCGCTCCGGCGCCGAGATGGTCGAACATACCGAAGCGGCAATCGAGGCTCTCCTCGATCGTCTGAGCTCACCTGACGGCGTCGGTGAAAACCTGGTGCCGCCAGCGGAATCGAACGACGCACCGCGCAGTCCGGGGCCGTCCGATGCGGGCGACCCAGCCGACACTACAGAGCGGAATCGGCCCGACGAACGGCCGGACCAAGCCGTCGCACAGAATCATCCGGTCTCCCCATCCGTTCCCGGACCGTTCGTCACGCCGCCACCCGTTGCAGACGGCGACGCCGAACGCGGACATGTCGAGGCTGCGTTCGACGGGCACAGTGCCCGATTGTCGTTGGCACACAATGGGAATGTGGCATTGCAGCTCGGGACTCCCGACGGGGAGAATCGTCGATTCGAACTGAAGCCAGGACCGTTCGGCCTTCCGATCGTCGAGTGCACGACAAGTCCGGAGCCCCCCGCTCCCGCACCGTCGCCCCCAGCTCCCGCACCGGAGTCCCCTGCGCTCCCAACGGAACCCATCGCGTCCGGACCCGAGCAGGCGCCTGAACCGGAGGTTCCCGCGGCAGAGCTACCGACGGCAGAGCTACCGACGGCAGAGCTACCGACAGCAGAACCGCCGACCGCCGAACCACCGGCTGTTCCTGAGCCGGACATGCCCGCACCCGCACCGGCCGGTTCCGGTGCTCGTCTGACCCAGGCGGGCCCGCTATGAGCCAGGCGGATCCGTCATGAATCAGCCCTCCGGGGATTCGGGTCGGTGGTGGAGGGAACGAATGGACCGCGCATCGCTGGAATGTGCGGAATCGATCGAGGCCGCGGGCCGAGGATACGAGGACCTCGTCAGACGTGTCCTGACGCGTGACGCAGAGTCGGGTCCCGTCTCGGCGGCGGATACAGAGCGCTCGCCGTGGTCCGACGTGCATCGGCCCGCGCCGTGGTCGGACGTACATCGGCCCGCGTCGTGGGAGGAGGACGAGTACCGCACAGCGTCGTTCCTGACACCAGCCCAGCACGACCGAACCGTCCGGCCGGTGATCGAGCAGGACCGCAGCGACGGCCAGGACGGCCAGGACGGCCAGGAAGATCCGCACCAGGCGGAGACCAAGAGCTGGTTGGTCTGACCCGGCCGCGGTTCGGCAGCGAGTTCAGCGGCCGATCACGCCGCGAATTGCGGTCAAGGGGTTGGGCTTCGGCTGATCCTGAACCGGTGCGTGCGGATCGATGACTCGCGTTCCTTTCAGCTCACCAGCTCCGGCGAGTTCGGCGTACTTCTCTTCGCCGGTGAGGTGGAACAACAGGAACGCGGTCAGGAGAGCGCGGGTGGTTCGGACGGTCGACTTCTCCGTCCCGCCGACTCCGAGGGGGCTCAGCAGTCGCCGGCCCTCGACGATTCCGTCGGACGACGCCTTGTCCAGACGCCGGAACGTCGTGGGGGCGCGCAGTGCGCCCGCGAGGGACACGGTGTTGTCGTTCAACGAGTCGGCCAGGGCTGCGTCACCGAGGACGATGCTCGGGATGTCGAGCGTCGCGGCGGCGTCCTCGGCGCTCGGTGCCGACGGCGCCGGGTACAGAGCAGCGACGGCCTTGACGTCCGATCGCGCCGCAGCGGTGAGTACCGCGATACTGGCGCCCATGCCGTGGCCGGCCACGGCGAGTTTGTCCGGGTGGACGCTGATGTCTCCGGTTCCGAGCCGCACTCCGGTGACGATGTCGAGGGTTGTGGCGAGGTCGGCAGCCAGTCCGCGGTGTGACGGAACCGGTCCGCGCTCGGTGTCCGGAGCGGCGGCGACGATGCCCCACGACGCCAGGTGCTTCAGTGTGTCCGCGTACCGTTCGGCACTCAACAGCCAGCCGTGGCCGAACGCCACCGCAGGCAGGTTGTAGCCCGTGGCCGGGGTGAACACGACGCCGGGCTGGCCCGCCAAGGCGAGGTTGCCGCGGAGCACTGGGTGGGGACCACGTTTCCCGAGCTGGGCGGCGAGCTTCTTCGATGTCGGCACAGCGGCAACGCTATCGGATCGGAGCGGAACGGCGTGGCTATGGGGCAGAGAAGGAGCGACGCGCCACGCTGATCGGGCTCCGGCGGCGGGTACCCTGAACCACCATGTGTGGAATCGTGGGATATGTCGGCCACCGCCCGGCGTTGGGTGTTGTCGTCGAGGCGCTCAGGCGCATGGAGTACCGGGGCTACGACTCTGCAGGCATCGCCATTCTGGACGGAAACGGCAACACCGCAGTCGAACGCAAGGCCGGTCGTCTCGCCAACCTCGAAGCGGAGCTCGACGAGGTCGGTGCGGAGAAGTTCGTCGGAACGACGGGCATGGGCCACACGCGATGGGCAACGCACGGGCGACCGACGGACCGGAACGCGCATCCGCACCGCGACGTGAGCGGCTCGGTGTCGGTCGTGCACAACGGCATCATCGAGAACTTCGGTCCCCTGCGGGCCGAGTTGGAGTCCAGCGGCGTCGAGTTCTCCAGTGACACCGATACCGAGGTGGCGGTGCACCTCGTCGCGGCGGCATACGCAAGTGGCCCCACGGCGGGTGACTTCGTCGAGAGCGCCAAGACGGTCCTGCGTCGGCTCGAAGGTGCCTTCACCTTGGTCTTCACGCATTCCGACCACCCGGACACCATCGTCGCTGCTCGCCGTTCCACTCCTCTCGTCGTCGGTGTCGGCAAGGGTGAGACGTTCCTCGGATCGGATGTCGCGGCGTTCATCGAGCACACGCGTGACGCGGTGGAGCTCGGTCAGGACCAGGTGGTCGTCATCACCGCCGAGGGCTACACGATCACCGATTTCGACGGAAGCCCTGCAGAGGGTCGGCCCTTCCACATCGACTGGGATCTCGCAGCCGCCGAGAAGGGCGGCTACGACTACTTCATGCTCAAGGAGATCCAGGAGCAGCCCGCTGCTGTCGCGGACACGTTGCTCGGTCATTTCGAGAATCGTCGGATCGTGCTCGACGAGCAGCGATTGTCCGATCAGGAGCTGCGCGACGTCGACAAGGTGTTCGTGGTCGCCTGCGGAAGCTCGTACCACTCCGGCCTGTTGGCCAAATACGCGATCGAGCATTGGACGAGGTTGCCGGTCGAGGTGGAACTGGCGAGCGAGTTCCGGTACCGCGATCCGGTTCTGGACAGGTCGACGCTGGTGGTGGCCATCTCCCAGTCCGGCGAGACTGCGGACACGTTGGAAGCGGTCCGGCACGCGAAGGAGCAGAACGCCAGGGTGCTGGCTGTCTGCAACACGAACGGATCGCAGATTCCTCGCGAGGCCGACGCGGTCGTCTACACCCGGACCGGACCCGAGATCGGAGTGGCCTCGACCAAGGCCTTCCTCGCGCAGATCACCGCGAACTACGTCGTCGGACTCGCGCTCGCCCAGGCCCGCGGGACCAAGTACCCCGACGAGGTCGCTCGCGAGTACGCCGACCTCGAATCGATGCCGGAGCTGGTGCAGCGAGTGCTCGACACCGTGGAGCCCATACGGGTGCTCGCGCGCGAGCTCGCCCACACACCGACGATCCTGTTCCTCGGTCGTCACGTCGGATATCCCGTGGCACTCGAGGGTGCGCTGAAGCTCAAAGAGCTGGCCTACATGCACGCAGAGGGATTCGCCGCGGGTGAACTCAAGCACGGACCCATTGCACTGATCGAGGACGGCGTGCCGGTCATCGTCGTGATGCCGTCGCCGAAAGGCCGGGCGGTGCTGCACTCGAAACTGCTGTCCAACATCCGCGAGGTCCAGGCTCGCGGTGCGCTCACCGTTGTCATCGCAGAGGAAGGGGACGAGGCAGTCAGGCCCTTTGCAGACCATCTCATCGAGATCCCCGCCGCTCCGACTCTGCTGCAACCGTTGCTCTCGACGGTTCCGCTGCAGGTGTTCGCAGCCGAGGTGGCGCAGGCTCGCGGATACGACGTCGACAAACCTCGGAACCTCGCGAAGTCCGTGACCGTCGAATAGATCCGGCAGGAAGCCATCGTGCGCAGCTACTACACACCCGACCAGGTTCGTGACGCCGAGCGTCCGCTGATGCAATCACTGCCCGACGGCGCACTCATGCGGCGCGCCGCGCACGGACTGGCCGGGGTAGTCGCTGCGGAACTGCGCAGCAGGACTTCCGGGATAGTCGGGCGTGACGTGTGTGTGCTCGTCGGATCGGGGGACAACGGCGGCGACGGGCTCTGGGCGGGTGCGATGCTGCGACGTCGGGGCGTGGCTGTCAGCGCTGTGCTGCTCAGCCCGGAGCGCACGCACGAAGCCGGTCTCGCCGCGTTCCGCCGCGCGGGCGGGCGGATCGTGGATTCCCCCGGTCGGCCGGACATCGTCGTCGACGCCGTGGTGGGGATCTCCGGTCGTGGACCGCTGCGGCCCGAGGCCGCCGACGTGGTCTCGCGCGTGTCGGCACCGATAGTGGCGGCCGACATTCCGAGCGGAGTCGATCCGACGACCGGTGCTGTGGACGGCCCGGCCGTCCGAGCCGACGTGACGGTGGCGTTCGGTGCGCGCAAGCCGGTTCACGTGTTGGCCGCCCCGTACTGCGGCAGAGTCGACGTCGTCGAACTGGGCCTGAAACTCGGGCCACCGTACCTTCGGGCATTCGAGCCGGCCGACGTCGGTGCTCGATGGCCGATTCCCACCGCGACCGACGACAAGTACACGCAGGGAGTCGTCGGGGTCATCGCGGGAAGTGCGCAGTATCCGGGCGCTGCGATCCTGTGCTCCGGTGCCGCGGTCGCTGCGACGTCCGGGATGGTCAGATACGTCGGAAGCGCTGCGGCGGAGGTGGTGTCGCATTATCCGGAAGTCGTCGCGGCAACCGGGGTGGAGGAGGCTGGGCGTGTTCAGTGCTGGGTAGTCGGCCCAGGATTCGGCACCGATACCTCGTCCCGTGACGTACTGTCGCACGTCCTCGCGTCCGAACTGCCCGTCGTCGTCGATGCCGACGCTCTCACGATCCTGTCGTCGTCGCCGGAGCTGGTCCGCGGACGCGCCGCGCCGACGCTGCTGACCCCGCATGCCGGTGAGTTCGAGCGTCTGACCGGTGCGGCTCCCGGCTCCGATCGGGTCTCTGCCGTGCGGGAACTCGCGGCGACGTGGGGTGTGAGTGTTCTCCTCAAAGGTCGCGCAACCGTGATCGCGGGGCCCGACGGTGCGGTTGTAGTGAGTGACGCCGGAGGATCGGCCGCGTCGACGGCGGGCTCGGGTGACGTGCTGGCCGGGATTCTGGGTGCCCTCATGGCATCCGGACTGGACACGGTCACCGCGGCAGCATGCGCGGCGCGAGTCCATGCTTTGGCCGCCGCGACGGCGGCGCACGGCCGCGGCGGCGAGTTCGCCGCTCCGATCTCCGCGAGTCCGCTGCTGGGGGCAGTGTCGGACGCAATCCGAACTGTTCGTTCGGTCACAGGACGTGCGTGATCGTTCACAGATCTCCACGGACCCGATGCACGATCGCCGCGCAGTGGTGGCACTATCGGGTGCTGTGGACAACGTGAGTGCGTCAACGGTGGATGCCGAGGGAGCGGACACCGGCGCGGGCGGGTCGGTGACGATCGACCTCGCAGCAATCACACACAACGTCCGTGTGCTTCGCGAACACGCAGAGAACGCCGCAACGATGGTTGTGGTGAAGGCCGACGGATACAACCACGGTGCCGTGCAGGTGGCTCGAACCGCACTCGCGGCGGGTGCCTCCGAGCTGGGCGTCACGACGGTGGGAGAGGGCATCGCACTGCGTGATGCCGGAATCACGGCGCCCATCCTGTCCTGGCTGCACCGTTCGGACACCGATTTCGCGCCCGCGCTGACGGCCGGGATCGGCATCGGAGTGTCCTCGCGCGCTCAGCTCGACTCGGTCGTCGACGCCGCACGCCGTGTCGGTACCACGGCGGCAGTCACGCTCAAGGTGGACACCGGACTCAACCGCAACGGGATCGAACCCCAGGGGCTCGACGAGGTATTCACCGTCCTCGGCGGCGCGGTCGCCGAGGGGTCCGTCCACTTTCGCGGCATGTTCTCGCACCTGGCGTGCGCCGACGAGCCCGGGCATCCGTTGAACGACCAGCAGGCGATGGTGCTGCAGGAAAGCGTCGTCAGGGCTGCAGCGGCCGGTGTGCGACCCGAGATCGTGCACCTGGCGAACTCCGCCGCAACCGTGACCAGGCACGATCTCCGCTTCGACATGGTCAGGCCGGGAATTGCGATGTACGGACTCTCGCCGATCCCCGAACTGGGCCAGTTCGGCCTGATCCCCGCGATGACAGTGTCCGCGCAGGTAGCGCTGATCAAGAAGGTGCGTGCCGGAGACAGCGTGTCCTACGGTCACACATGGACGTCACCCGAGGACACCGTCGTCGCCCTGATACCGATGGGCTATGCGGACGGTGTACGACGCTCACTCAGCGGTCGATTCGACGTCACCATAAACGGCAGACGGTATCCGTCGGTCGGTCGAGTCTGTATGGACCAGTTCGTCGTGAATCTCGGACCCGACGGCGGATCCGTCGTCGAGGGCGACACGGCGGTGCTGTTCGGCTCCGGCGACAACGACGGCCCCGTCGCGCAGGAGTGGGCCGACGTACTGGACACGATTCACTACGAGGTGGTCACCGGGATCGGTGGACGGGCACGCAGACGCTATGTCGAGTCCGAATCGGCGTCGACCGATCGACGCGACGCAGACACGACCGAGGAGGTTGCTCGGTGAAACTGGCCGAGAGCTTCGGGATCTTCGGCAGTGTCGGGATCGCGTTACGCGAAACCTTGCTGAGGTCCAACAAGGACCCGCTCGCAGGCGAGAACCTCGAGCTGATGGACGCCGACCGAGGGTCGATCGTCATCGCCGACGACGGGGTTCCGCTGGCCGTGCGGGAAGTCGGGCCCACCGACGCGCCCATCACCGCAGTGTTCGTGCACGGGTACTGCCTGCGGATGGCGTCGTGGCACTTCCAGCGTCAGGCGCTCGAGCAGGAGTGGGGCTCGAAGGTGCGCATGGTGTTCTACGACCAGCGAGGACACGGTAAGTCCGGGATCCCGACGCCGGAGAGCTGCACGATCGCCCAGCTCGGCCTCGATCTCGACGCGGTCATCCGCGCCGTCGCGCCGCGAGGACACCTGATGCTGATCGGGCATTCGATGGGTGGAATGACCGTCCTGTCCATGACCAGGCAGAGACCCGAATTGGTACGAGAGCGGGTCGTCGGGGTCGGATTGATCTCGACGACGGCGGCAGGCCTGGCGGAGACAGGGCTCGGTCGCAGCCTCGACAACCCGGTGGTCGACGCGTTCCGACTGGCCGTACGCACCTCTCCCGGTGTTGTCCAGTTCGGCCGCGGCGCGGCGAAGACGCTCATCGCACCGGTACTGCGTGCGGCGTCCTACGGAACGCGGGTGAGTCCGCGGCTGGTCGAGTTCTCGCAGAAGATGATCGACGACACCTCCGTCGTGACCATCGTGAACTTTCTCGAGACGCTGGAATTGCACGACGAGAGCGATGCACTCGCCGAGCTTCTGCGCGTTCCGACGACGGTCGTGTGCGGCGACGACGATTGGATCATTCCGTTCGACAGTTCGGTTGCGCTCGCCGATGCACTTCCGGAAGCCGAGATGGTGCGGATTCGTCAGGCCGGCCACCTCGTTCAGCTGGAATTCCCGGACAAGGTGAACGCCGCGCTGGTGCGGCTCGGTACCCGCGCCATGGAGCTGAGGGCCCAGCGTCGATCCGGCAGGAGGGGCATTGTCTGACCTCACGGACCCGAGAGCGGACACCGGCACGGACATGTTCGACGGCACCGAGCGACTTCTCGAGACGGCAACCGACACCGAAGCGTTCGGGCAGCAACTCGCCCGGCACCTGACGGCCGGTGACCTCGTTGTGCTCGACGGCCCCCTCGGTGCGGGCAAGACCGCGATGACACGCGGCATCGCGGCGGGTCTCGGCGTCCAGGGACGTGTCAGCTCACCGACGTTCGTCATCGCTCGCGAGCATCGACCGGGCCGGCGGGGCGAGGGCCTCGATCCGGTGACGTTGGTTCACGTCGACGCGTATCGACTGGGGATGACGGGCGAATCCGCGCTCGACGAGTTGGATGCGCTCGACCTCGATTCCGACCTCGCGGACGCCGTGGTCGTCGTCGAGTGGGGCGAGGGGTTGGTGGAGAAGTTGGTCGATTCCCACATCTCCGTGCGCATCCGTCGTGATCCGGAGTCCGACACTCGTCGTGTACAGGTGCGACGGATCGCCCAGCACTGACCGGCCGTGCTCGTGCGGGTACTCTGAGATACCGTGCTCGTTCTCGCCGTCGATACCTCCACGCCCGCTGTGACCTCCGGTGTCGTCCGATTCGAGGGCGGTGTCGCGCACACCCTCGCAGCCCGAGTCGTCGTCGATGCCAGATTGCACGCGGAGGTGTTGACGCCCAACATCCTCGAATGCCTCGCCGAGGCCGACCTGACGCCTGCAGATCTCGATGCCGTCGTCGTGGGCGTCGGTCCTGGTCCGTTCACCGGCCTGCGCGTCGGAATGGCAACCGGCGCGGCATTCGGTGACGCACTCGGCGTCCCGGTGCACGGAGTGTGCAGTCTCGATGCCATCGCGGTGCAGGTCGACACCGTAGCCGAGTTGCTCGTGGTCACCGACGCACGCCGCCGCGAAGTCTATTCGGCGCGGTACCGAGCCGGCGTGCGAGTGTCGGGCCCGGACGTGGGTGCCCCTGCCCTGGTCGACCCCGGTGACGCGACCATGATCGCCGGGTCTGCGGGGCACGTCGGATTGTTCGATCTCCCTGCGGCAGAAGCCGAGTCGCCCACACCCGCGGGTCTGGTCATGACGGCGGCCGACGGTTTGACGTCGGGAATCACCCCCGAGTCGTTGATCCCGCTGTACTTGCGCAGGCCTGATGCCAAGACGATCGCCGAGCGCGAGGCCGCCAAGGCAGCAGGCCGATGAGCGTCGACATCACCCCGATGGACCCGGCGGATGCGCCGCGGTGCGCTGAGCTCGAGGGCATCCTGTTTCCGGGCGACGATCCGTGGACCGAACAAGCGTTTCTTTCCGAACTCGCTGCGCCGCACAATCGTTACTTCGCGGCGCGAGAAGACGGAGAGCTTCTGGGATACGCCGGAATCGCGTTGCTCGGGCACGGTACCTCGGCCGAGTCCGAGGTTCACACCATCGGTGTCGACCCGATTGCGCACCGCCGCGGAATCGGAGGCGCGCTCATGGACCGACTGCTGAGCGAAGCGAACGCTCACGGCGGTTCGGTGTTCCTCGAGGTGCGCACCGACAATACGCCCGCGATCGAACTGTACGTCCGAGAAGGCTTCGTGGTGGTCGGCACCCGCCGCAACTATTACCAACCGAGTGGCGCAGATGCTTACACGATGCAACGGCCCGATCCGAGGGCAGGTGCAACCGCATGAACGTGATGGGTATCGAAAGCTCGTGTGACGAAACGGGAGTCGGCATCGTTCGCTGGCGAGACTCGGGAGTGTGCGAGCTGCTCGCCGACGAGGTCGCCTCCAGTGTCGACGAGCACGCACGCTACGGCGGCGTCGTCCCAGAGGTGGCGTCCCGCGCCCATCTGGAAGCAATCGTTCCGACGATGCGGCGCGCGCTCGCCGCGGCGGACCTGGATCGACCGGACGCGGTGGCCGTGACCATCGGACCCGGCCTCGCCGGAGCGCTTCTGGTGGGAGTCGCCGCAGCGAAAGCGTATGCGGCTGCCTGGGGTGTGCCGTTCTACGCGGTGAATCATCTCGGTGGACATGTCGCCGTCGACACGCTCGAACACGGGCCGATGCCGTCCTGCGTGGCGCTTCTGGTCTCCGGTGGCCACACACATCTTTTGCACGTGAACGATCTGGGCGAGCCCATCGTCGAGTTGGGGACGACGGTCGACGACGCGGCAGGGGAGGCGTTCGACAAGGTGGCCAGACTGTTGGGACTGGGCTACCCGGGTGGTCCGGCGCTGGACGATGCTGCGCGACAAGGGGACCCAACCGCCATTGCGTTCCCTCGGGGCATGACCGGACCACGCGATGCCCGCTACGACTTCTCGTTCTCCGGAGTCAAGACGGCCGTGGCACGGTTCGTCGAAGCCAGGCAGCGAGCGGGAGACGTCGTTCCCGTCGCCGATGTCGCCGCCTCGTTCCAGGAGTCGGTCGCCGATGTGTTGACGATGAAGGCCGTGCGCGCAGCGACCGACGTCGGTGTCGACACCATCGTCCTCGGCGGTGGCGCCACGGCCAACTCTCGTATTCGATCGCTCATCGAATCACGATGTGAGCAAGCAGGTTTGACGCTCAGGATTCCACGACCGCGGCTGTGCACCGACAACGGTGTCATGATCGCGGCGCTCGGAGCCCACCTGATCGCGAGAGGAGCCGAGCCGTCGGATCTGCGAGCAGCCACCGATCCGGGACTGCCGGTGTCCACCAGCCAGATCACCGCTGCCCGGTAGCGAACTGTTCGGTCACGCAGTCGGCGTGGTCGCTCCGCCTGCCGGTTCCGATGGTGTGGTCGACGACGTGGTCGGCGCGTTCGACGGCGTCGGTTGCACCGTGTCCACGTCCGAAGCTCCTGCGCTCGGCGGAGGCGACCATACCGTCGTGGGAGGGCTCAACCCTGGGGTCGTCGGTGTTCCGTTGACGTCGGTGGTCGGGATACTCCCCGGAGTCGACGGAGGAGGGCTGAGCTCGGTGGACCCGCCCGGTGCCGAGGTGGGCGGCTCCGGCGACGTCACCGGCGGGGTCGTCACCGGAGGGGTCGTCACCGGCGGGGTGGTCACCGTCTCGCCCGGGTCGTCGGTCGGAGGTGAGTCCACTCCGCCGCCGGGCGGTGATGTAGGAGACTGCGGCGCGGGCCGGGTCGTCGGCTGCTCCGGTGGGCTGGCCGGCCACGGAATGACCGGGAGATCGGGAGCCGGACGCAACGACGGCGTCGTCGATGGTCGGGTGGTGCTGCCCGACGTGTACTCCGTCGAGTCGACGACAGGCGGTCGAGGAAAACCGGTGCTGGGCGCGGCCGAGGAGCCGCGGGTGCTGGTCGACGGCGCGCCGATCGGGTTGTCGTCTCCGGCGGGAACGTTCACGGCCTCGACGTCCTCGGACGTCGTTCCGGCCGAACCCGCGGGTGAAACTCCGGAATCGTTGCTGGGGGTGAGAGTCTGGATGCCGTACGCCAACACGATTCCGCCGACGAGCAAGGCCCCAGCGAGCGCACTGCCGTAGCGGCCGAACGAGCGCGCGCCCGAACCTCTGCCGTCGGCGACGGTAGGAAAACGCCCGGGGGCCCCGTGCAATGCAAGCAAGGCCGCGCCCTGCGCGAGGACGGTGTCCGGATCGGACGGAAGGATCACCGGAAGATCCAGTACCGAACCGAGAACGGCGCGGATGGACGGGATGCGGGCCCCTCCGCCGATGAGTACCACTGCCTCCGCATCGAAACCCGCCGACGCCGCGACTCGGCGTGCGAAGTGCCCGACTTTCACCACGTGCGGGCGCAGCGCGGTCTCGTACTCGTCCCGGCCGTCGTCGCTTCCACCGCGCTCGAGCAGATCCCACTCCAGCCGATCCGCGAGGTCACCACCGAATTGCGACGTGCGTTCTGCATGGCGGACCTCACCGGAAGCTGTGTCGATGACCGACACGGTGGTCCCGGTGGCGCCGACATCGACGACGGTCACCGTCCGGTAACGCGCGATCGAGCCCGCATCGTCGAGAAATGCATGCGCGGCGGCAGTCTCGGGTACGAGAACGATGGCGTGGGTGGAGCGTCCGCACGCCGACCTGATGGATGCGGCGTGGTCCTCGGTGCGATGGGTGACCGCGATGACCTCCGGACGAACCCGCTCACCCGCGTGAGCCCCGACGCCGTCGGGCGGCGGAGCAAGGGCCAGGACGACATCGATGGCCGACGCGACGAGGTCACCGACATCGGTGTTGACCTCACTGTCGGCGGATACGGTGCGGTACTCGACCGTGCGGGAACCGTTGTCCTCTTCGATGATCAGAGCGGCGCAGACGACCTCGGTGCCGGTGGATACGCCGATGGCAGTTCTCACCGTCCACCTCCCGCCCTGTCGGTCCTGTGCTGTACCCCGCGTTCGCTTCGTACGTCCGGTGGACATATCGGAGTCTCGTTATCTTAACGTTACAGAAGCTCCCGTGCGAATGTGAAACGCGGCACCGCCTGGGCGTCGGGTGCGCTGCTGGGCCCCGCACGTGCGTACAAATGTTTGCCACGGCCTGCATTTCCGCTCACAGGGGCGGGTAAGTGCCGTGGTCGACGGGGGTTTCGCTGCAGGCGTACGGCTCGCTGACGGCCTTGCACCCATAGGGGTTGAGTGCTGGCACTCGCGTGTATAGAGTGCTAGACAGCGATGCGCGAAGTCCCGGAACCCGCGACGACGGGATCAAGTGCAGAGCAGTGAACGTGCAGTACAAACACAGCAGTCCGGGGATCCGACCCCGGACGCGTACCCCATAACAATGGAGGGCTCAACGTGGCGAGCGTGAAAATCAAGCCGCTCGAGGACAAGATCCTCGTCCAGGCCAACGAGGCCGAGACGACGACCGCCTCCGGTCTGGTCATCCCCGACACAGCCAAGGAGAAGCCTCAGGAAGGCACCGTCGTCGCTGTCGGCGAAGGCCGTGTCACCGAGAAGGGCAACCGGATCCCGGTCGACGTCAAAGAAGGCGACACCGTCATCTACAGCAAGTACGGCGGCACCGAGATCAAGTACGCCGGCGAGGAGTACCTGATCCTGTCGGCACGTGACGTGCTGGCTGTCATCGCCAAGTAGGCCGTAAACGCTTCCCGCCCCGGTACCCGATTTCGATTCGGTCCCGGGGCGGAGTGCGTTCAATCGAGTTCACTGACTCGAAGGAGTAATACCGAAACATGGCAAAGCAAATCCAATTCAACGAGGAAGCCCGCCGGGCTCTCGAGCGTGGCGTCGACAAGTTGGCCGACGCCGTCAAGGTGACGCTCGGACCGCGCGGACGACACGTGGTGCTCGCCAAGGCATTCGGTGGCCCCACGGTCACCAACGACGGCGTCTCCATCGCACGCGAGATCGATCTGGAAGATCCGTTCGAGAACCTGGGTGCGCAGCTCGTCAAGAGTGTCGCCACCAAGACCAACGACGTTGCGGGCGACGGCACCACCACGGCCACCGTGTTGGCGCAGGCACTCGTGCGCGGAGGCCTGAAGAACATCGCGGCAGGCGCCAACCCGATCGCACTCGGTTCCGGTATCGCCAAGGCTGCCGACAAGGTTGCCGAGGCACTGCTCGCGGCGGCTACACCCGTCGAGGGCAAGGAAGCCATCGCGCAGGTCGCCACGGTGTCCTCGCGTGACCCGGAGATCGGCGAGCTCGTGGGTGAGGCACTCACCCGCGTCGGCGCCGACGGCGTCGTCACCGTCGAGGAGTCCTCGACGCTGGACACCGAGCTGTCGGTCACCGAAGGTGTCCGCTTCGACAAGGGCTACCTGTCGCCGTATTTCGTCACCGACGTCGATGCGCAGCAGGCAGTGCTGGAGGACGCCTACGTGCTGCTGCACCGTGAGAAGATCACGTCGCTCCCCGACTTCCTACCTCTGCTGGAGAAGGTTGCCGAGAGCGGCAAGCCGTTGCTGATCATCGCCGAGGACACCGAGGGCGAAGTTCTGTCCACACTCGTCGTGAACTCGATCCGCAAGACAATCAAGGCAGTGGCAGTCAAGGCGCCGTTCTTCGGTGACCGCCGCAAGGCGTTCCTCGACGACCTGGCCGTCGTGACGGCAGGTACGGTCATCACCGCCGATGTCGGCCTCAGCCTGAAGGAAGCCGGCCTCGAATTGCTCGGATCTGCTCGCCGAGTGGTCGTCACCAAGGACGACACGACGATCGTCGACGGCGCAGGCACGCAGGCGGACATCGACACCCGCGTCGCCCAGTTGCGTCGCGAAATCGAAGCGACCGATTCCGAGTGGGACCGCGAGAAGCTCGAAGAGCGTCTGGCGAAGCTGTCCGGCGGAGTTGCTGTCATCAAGGTCGGAGCGGCAACCGAGACCGAGCTCAAGGAACGCAAGTTCCGCGTCGACGATGCCGTGAACGCAGCCAAGGCTGCTGTCGAAGAGGGCATCGTCCCCGGAGGCGGTTCGGCACTGACACAGGCCGCATTGTCGCTCGAGGACAACCTGGGCCTGACGGGCGACGAAGCAACCGGTGTCGCAGTCGTACGTACTGCACTGAACGCGCCGCTGTTCTGGATCGCCACCAACGCGGGCATCGACGGATCCGTCGTGGTCAGCAAGGTCGCGGCACTCGACAAGGGCCACGGCTTCAACGCCGCGACTCTGACCTACGGCGACCTGCTCGCCGACGGTGTCGTGGATCCGGTCAAGGTGACGCGTTCTGCGGTCGTCAACGCGGCGTCCGTTGCGCGGATGATTCTCACGACGGAGAGCGCCGTCGTCGAGAAGCCTGCCGACGAGGAGGAGCCTGCGGCCGGACACGGCCACAGTCACTGATTTCGGTAACTCGCAGGACGAGAAGCGGGGCCTTTCCTTCCAAGGAAAGGCCCCGCTTCTCGTGTCGGTCCTGCTAAACCGCGATTCGACGACGGTTGTGGCGTGCGTACATCTCCCGCTCGGTCTCGGACATTCCGCCCCAGATTCCATAGGGTTCCGAGACGCTGAGCGCGTGGGACCTGCACTGTGCGAGAACCGGGCAGGTTCGGCACATCTCCTTGGCACGCATCTCACGCTGAGCACGTGCTCGGCCGCGTTCGCCGTCCGGATGGAAGAACATCGACGAGTCGACGCCACGGCACAAACCGTGCATCTGCCAATCCCAGATATCTGCATTGGGCCCAGGGAGGTGATTCGGCTGCGGCATGAGAACTCCTAGGGTGTCTGCTCGCCGCAACGGATGCGGCGACGCTCCTGTGGAAGACAGAAGAAATGCGAATTCGTGGTTTCGTCCGGCGGCGGCGCCGAACTTGTGGTGAACTCGTTCCGCGAGATACTCCAATCGCGGATGTCGTGAACAACGCCAACGTTATTCGGGGCAATGAAATCGAGTCAATAGGCCACCGTCGTGGCGAGGTGCATACTCGTATCTCGAGAAGTTAACGCGGGCGACATTTACTTCGACACAATTGCATGGGTCGATTCGTTGCAAAGACCTCGATCGCGGGATGAACGGCAAGCGAACGGATTCGGTGTCGGACGCAAGTGCAGGACGCCGGCCAGCAGGTCCGTGGTCGTATCGACAGGAGGATCCCGGGATTCCTCTGCTGGATTCGAACGACCCGATCATGTCGCGAGCAACCGCCGTCCGCGCGCTCCGAATCCCGCGATTAACCTCGCGGCTACATTCTCGTCAGAAATTGCTCATCAATTGCACCCTCAGAGCGCATGTTAATTCCGTGAAACAAACGAGAATGTGTCTCGGCTATTTCGAAGATAGTCGGCGAAGGGCACGGGTCGGCCCCGAGTAACCATCCGTTCGACGGAGAACCGACGAAAGGCCGAGCCTGGCGCTCGCAGTCTCCACTACCGGTCGTAGCGTCGACACCATGGACGATCGGCTTCACCGCGCTGCCTGGGGCACCGAACCCGGTATGTGGCCGTTGCCCGCGGCATCGACCGTCCGCGGGCGATGGAACCGCGCCGTCGCGCTCGGTGGACAGGGTAGGTACCTCGCCGCGTCGGCCGAGCTCGATGCGGCCGTGATGTCCGGCCCTGTTCCTCCTTCTCTGCGGTCGCAGATGCACTCGACTCGCGCATCCTGGATACGACAGATGGGAGCGCACGGTGCAGCAGCGCGGGTGGACGGGACGGCGATCGCCGCGGTCGGGCTCGACGAGCGCAGATCTCCGTCGGGTGAGACCGGCGATGATCCCGCTGTCGTTCGGGCGCGAGCGGATGCTCTCGTCGGCCTCGCCGCGGACGCCCTCGGCGTAGGCAGATTCGGCACCGCGGACGCGCTGCTGGCTCGATGCGAGCACATGATGGCGCGAGATGGGCGCAAGGACGTGCTGTGGCGTCAACACCTGAGGCTCGGGTGGGTCCGCGCGGAACTCGCAATGTTCTCGGGAAGAGGGCCCGACGCGGTCCGATACGCGCTCGACGCGCGCGGGCGTGCCGACGAGATCGATTCGTTACGCCACACCGTCAAGACCGACCTCGTGTTGGCGGCCGCCTACAGCTCCGTGGGAGATCTGTCACGAAGTGGTGACGGCGCGCAGCGTGTGCTCGATGCCTGCGAGGTGCACGGACTCCTACCGTTGCGCTGGGCGGCAGCGATGTTGTGGAGCGGCGTCGGGGGAGGAGCTCCCGCGCGGTCGGTCGCGCGGGAGTGCGAGATGGAGCTGGCTCGGCGCGGTGGTCGGTTCACGTCAGTGTGAAGTCACGGACCGAGTGGTTCGATAGAGCGGGGTGTAGGTCGCTATCCTTACTAGGTTCCACTTCGGGTGGAAGCGCTGTCGAGATGCGGCGGCGTCACTGTAACGCGGGGAATCCTTGAGCGATGAACAACACGGGTGAGGAGTTGGACTCCTTCGTCGCTGCCGCAGCGCAGGGCGAGCGAGCCGCACTCTCCCGAGTTCTGGAAATCATCCGTCCGCTCGTGGTGCGGTATTGCCGCGCACGTGTGGGCTCCGCCGAGCGTGGTCAGCTCTCGGCGGACGACGTGGCTCAGGAGGTCTGCTTGGCAGTCATGACCGCCCTGCCGCGTTATCAGGACCAGGGCCGACCGTTCATGGCATTCGTCTACGGCATTGCCGCCCACAAGGTCGCCGACGCACATCGAAGCGCCTCCCGTAACAAATCGGACCCGGCCGCCGAAGTACCAGATGTCGTGTCCACGGAACACGGACCGGAGCAGCGTGCTCTGGATTCCGAGTCGAGTAGACAGATGACCGCCCTGCTGGACACCTTGCCCGCCAAGCACCGAGAGATTCTGGTGCTCCGACTCGTCGTCGGACTGTCGGCCGAGGAGACAGCAGCGGCAGTGGGTAGTACCGCAGGTGCCATCCGCGTGGCTCAACACCGAGCCATCGCGAAACTGAAGAACGAAGTTGTGAAAGCGGGTGAAATGTATGGCTAGGAACAACGGCCGTGATGGCATTCCCCGTATCGGCCGCCCGGACGGTGTCACGCCGTCCGAGGATTCTCTCGACAGCACCCTCGTGGGTTCGAGTCCGGTGGACATCGCAGCGGTACGCCGAGACGAGGAATTCATCGAGGCGATCCGTGGTGACGGACCGATCGCGACGGACGACGCGGACGAGTACCAGCTCGCTCTGCTCCTTGCCAACTGGCGAGCAGAAATCGTCCACCCCGCGCTCCCGGCAGGTCCCGACCTCGACGAAGTGGCGGCAGCCGTCGATCAAGAGATTGCCGCGACGGGGCTACGCCGGAAGGCGTCGAGCCGCGGACGCCAACGTCTGCTCCGCCCGGTAGCGGGCGCCGCGGCCGCGATCGCGCTGGTGATGGGCGGCCTGGTCGTCTTCTCCTACAACTCTTCCCCGGGCGACGCGTTGTGGAGCGTCAAGTCCGTGGTGTTCTCGCAGCAAGCAGATTCGACCGTCGCGCAGATCGACACGACGTCGAAGCTGGAGCAGGCAGAACAACTGATCGCGGCAGGCGACGTCGAAGGTGCGCAGGCGCTGCTCGACGGTGCGTCGGGTGCAGCCGGTGCTGTCACCGACGATGCGCAGCGCACGGATCTGGAGATCTGGCTGCAGCGGTTGATCGAGCAACTGCAGACGATCATCCCGACGATTCCTCCGCTGGTACCGCTACCGGTCGATCCGACGTTGCCGGCGCCGGTGGAGAGTGCACCCGAGTTGGGCACGGTTCCGGTCACCACCGATCCGCTGCCGCCGCCGGTCTCCGGCACGGTCGATCCGTCGCAGGTTCCTACTACCAGCGATCCGGTTCTCCCGACGACCGAGCCGCCTGCAGTCACCACGACGCCTCCCGGGCCGACGATTCTGAATCAGACCGGTGAGACGACGGCTACGGCAAGCGGTTCGAGTGACGGTACATCTGCTCCCCGGATCGACACGCTGGACACCAACGGAGGCTGATCGCCCTCCGGCCCTGCACCGCATACGACTGATGCCCTACACGAAAATCGTGTAGGGCATCAGTCGTATGTTCGGGTGACTAGTTCTCGAAACCGTCGCCGTGTAGAGCGTCGTTCATGGACGCGTCCGCGTATCCGCGGCAGTAGTCCCATGTGACGTACGCATCGGGAACAGGGTCGTACGCAGGCTCGTGGGGACGAACAGTGCCGTCGACCAGGAGTTGGAGAAGGTTGGCTCGCAGCATGTCCCAGTCGTGGTAGTGATCCTGCTGGCAGTCCTCGCAGCAGACCACGAGTCCGCGAATACCGCGGTGTCCGAGGAGTGCCTCGTACACCGCGAGATCGGCGAGGTCTTCCTCGACGGCGAGCCGCTCCTGGGGGTCCAGAGGCTGGCCGGGCTCGATTGCATCGAGGGCGGCCGAGGGGTCGGCGGGGTCACCGGCGAAGGGATCCGGCGGTAAACCTGGAGGCAGTTGATCGCGCACGCCTCCACGGTACGCAGGACTGGTGGGTCTGCGCCAGCCGTTCACGCTTCGTGTCGACGCACGACGAGGTCCACCGGGCGGCCGCTCGGCCGCTGCCGGGGTGTGGTCGACCTGCTCGAACGGCGCCGTCCGGTGCGCGTTCACGAGCGAACGGCGGAGCCGATACCATGTGTGCAGGCGCTGAGCGAGCGTACGCGTCGATGTCATTTCGTCCGCACTGTCTCCATGTCTTTTCGTCCGCACTGTCTCCATCCGCTTTCGAACACGCCGTCTTCTCCGGTGCACCGCCCGCGCGCTGCGAGAAGGGCACACAGGCTCTAGGGAGGGCCAGATCCGCATGAGTAGTTCCGGAGCCCACGTCCGTACCGGTGGCGACGACCCCAACAAGGTCGCCATGCTCGGTTTGACCTTCGACGATGTTCTGCTGTTGCCCGCTGCGTCGGACCTGATTCCCAGCGCCGTGGACACCTCCAGTCAACTCACCCGCGAGATCCGTCTGCGCGTCCCACTGGTCAGTTCCGCGATGGACACCGTCACCGAGGCGCGCATGGCCATCGCCATGGCCCGTGCGGGTGGCATGGGCGTCCTGCATCGCAACCTGTCCCTGCAGGATCAGGCGTCCCAGGTGGAAACCGTCAAGCGGTCCGAGGCAGGCATGGTCACCGACCCGGTCACCTGCAAGCCCACCGACACACTCGCCGAGGTCGACGCGATGTGCGCACGGTTCCGCATCTCGGGTCTACCGGTGACGGACGAGACGGGTGCCCTCGTCGGCATCATCACCAACCGTGACATGCGGTTCGAGGTCGACCAGAACCGCCGCGTCGCCGACGTCATGACCAAGGCACCGCTCATCACCGCCCGCGAAGGCGTCACCGCCGAGGCGGCCCTGGGTCTCCTCCGTCGGCACAAGATCGAGAAACTCCCCATCGTCGACGGACAGGGCGCTCTCACCGGTCTGATCACGGTCAAGGACTTCGTCAAGACGGAGCAGCACCCCCTCGCCACCAAGGACAGGGACGGCCGCCTGCTGGTCGGAGCAGCAGTAGGCGTCGGGCAGGACGCGTGGTCGCGTTCCATGGCGCTCACCGACGCCGGTGTCGACGTGCTCATCGTCGACACCGCGCACGGACACAACTCGTCGGTGCTCGAGATGGTCAGCAAGCTGAAAGCCGAAGTAGGAGAACGCGTCCAGGTCGTCGGCGGCAACATCGCGACCCGCGCGGGCGCATTGGCACTCGTCGAGGCAGGCGCGGACGCGGTCAAGGTCGGCGTCGGTCCAGGCTCGATCTGCACCACCCGCGTCGTCGCAGGCGTCGGCGCCCCGCAGATCACCGCGATCCTCGAGGCGGTCGCCGCGTGCAAGGCGCACGGTGTTCCGGTCATCGCCGACGGTGGTCTCCAGTTCTCCGGCGACATCGCCAAGGCGTTGGCTGCGGGCGCGTCGACGGCCATGCTCGGCTCGTTGCTGGCCGGTACGGCCGAGTCGCCGGGCGAGTTGATTCTCGTCGGTGGCAAGCAGTTCAAGAGCTACCGCGGCATGGGTTCGCTCGGGGCGATGCAGGGACGCGGAGCGGCCAAGTCGTTCTCCAAGGACCGCTACTTCCAGGACGACGTCCTCGCCGAGGACAAGCTCGTCCCCGAAGGCATCGAAGGCCGGGTCCCGTACCGCGGACCGTTGTCTCAGGTCATCCATCAGCTGACCGGTGGTCTCCGTGCCGCGATGGGTTACACCGGGTCCAACTCCATCGAGGAACTGCAGGAGGCGCAGTTCGTGCAGATCACCGCTGCCGGACTGAAGGAAAGCCACCCGCACGACATCACGATGACCGCGGAAGCGCCCAACTACACCGTGCGCTGACTTCGCTCGCATCGGCCTGAACTCAAGACGAACTCCTAGGGAAAGGGGCGCGCGTGCGCGACCTCGTTGAAATCGGCATGGGCAGAGAAGCCCGTCGCACCTACCAGCTCGACGACATCGACATCGTGCCCTCGCGCCGTACTCGGTCGTCGAAGGAGGTGTCCACGGCCTGGCAGCTCGACGCCTACCGATTCGACATTCCGGTCCTGGCTCATCCGACCGACGCTTTGGTGTCGCCGGAATTCGCGATCGAGCTCGGCAAGCAGGGTGGCCTCGGGGTCATCAACGGCGAGGGGTTGTGGGCTCGCCACACGGACGTCCAGGCCAAGCTCGACGAGCTGGTCGCGATCGCCGAGAACGACTTCGACGCCGACGCTCCCGTCGCCTTCCTGCAGAAGCTGCACGCAGCACCGCTGCAACCGGATCTCCTCGCAGCCGCTGTCGCGCAGGTCCGCGCGGCCGGCGTCACCGTCGCGGTCCGCGTCAGCCCGCAGAGTGCGAAGAACCTGACGCCCGCGCTGGTCGCAGCCGGTATCGATCTGCTTGTCATCCAGGGCACCATCATCTCCGCGGAGCACGTGGCGCACGGTGACGAGGAGCCGCTGAACCTCAAGACGTTCATCGCCGAGCTCGACGTACCGGTCATCGCCGGTGGCGTCAGCGATCACCGCACCGCGTTGCATCTGATGCGCACCGGCGCTGCCGGAGTCATCGTCGGCTACGGGTCGGTCGAGGGAGGCACCACCACCGGTGAAGTTCTCGGCATCGGTGTACCCATGGCAACGGCCATCGCGGACGCCGCGGCAGCTCGTCGGGACTACCTCGACGAGACCGGCGGCCGCTATGTTCACGTCATCGCCGACGGCGACATCACCACGTCCGGCGGCCTGGCCAAGGCAATCGCGTGCGGTGCGGACGCCGCCGTGCTCGGTGCTCCTCTCGCGGCGGCAGCCGAGGCGCCCGGTGGCGGTTGGTACTGGCCCTCCGCGGCGGCGCACCCGTCGATGCCGCGCGGCGCGCTCCTGCCCGTCGCAGCCGGTGAGCGCCCGAGCCTCGACCAGGTTCTGCACGGGCCGTCGAGCGAGCCCTACGGTTCGATCAACCTCGTCGGAGGTCTGCGGAGGTCCATGGCGAAGTCGGGTTACTCGGATCTCAAGGAATTCCAGAAAGTCGGCCTGAACGTCCGCGCCTGACCCTCCCTGTCCCACGTTCGACAGCGCGCACCCCGAATCGGGGTGCGCGCTTCGTCGTTCGCAGGGGCAACGAGTGCCGGGTGGGGAGCGAACGTGACGTTCGGTCACCTGGGGCCGGGAGCGCGGGTTGCAGCGAGTGCGCGGGTTGCAGTGCGCGCGTGGGCTGAAAGCCGCGCGTTCGGGGGCCGAGAGCGAGCGAACGTGACGTTCGGTCACCTGGGGCAGCGCGGGGTGAGCCTTACCTCAGTTGGTGATACTTGGAGTTACAGCTACAGTGGCTTGTGTCAACTGTCACAGGGTTGTTGTCAGTTCGCCGCTGTTGTCATCTACAGTGTGTTCGCAGTCACATCGAGTGGGTGCACGGGGCGCGGAGCTGGCTGAGTAAACGCACGAGGCGCGGAGGTCAACAGTGGAGACACGGACAGCTGGGACACAGGCTCGCACGACCGATTACGACGTTCTGATCGTCGGGTCCGGTTTCGGCGGAAGCGTCACGGCGCTGCGCTTGGTGGAGAAGGGCTACAAGGTCGGCATCCTTGAGGCCGGACGGCGCTACGAGGACAAGGATTTCGCCAAGACGAGCTGGGACCTGAAGCGGTTCCTGTGGGCGCCCAAGCTCGGGTGCTACGGCATCCAGCGTGTCCACCTGCTGCGTGACTGCCTCATTCTGGCCGGTGCAGGCGTGGGCGGCGGTTCGCTGAACTACGCGAACACGCTGTACCAGCCGCCGGAGCCGTTCTTCAAGGACAAGCAGTGGGCGCACATCACCGACTGGAGTAGCGAGCTCGGTCCGTTCTACGACCAGGCGACGCGCATGCTCGGGGTCGTTCGTAACCCGCACATGACTCCCGCCGACGAGGTCATGAAGTCCGTCGCCGAGGACATGGGCGTCGGAGACACGTTCATTCAGACTCCTGTCGGCGTGTTCTTCGGCGACGAGCCGGGCAAGAAGGTCGGCGACCCGTATTTCGGCGGCGTCGGACCCGAGCGCACCGGGTGCATCGAATGCGGTGAGTGCATGACCGGGTGTCGACACGGCGCCAAGAACACACTGCTGAAGAACTACCTCGCCCTTGCCGAGCGCGCCGGAGCCGAGATCGTCCCGATGACGACGGTGACAAATCTTCGTGCTCTGCCCGACGGCACGTGGGACGTCGCCACCGAGCGAACCGGCGCGTGGGTTCGCAAGCACCCCAAGACCTACACCGCGTCGCACGTCGTTCTGGCCGCAGGCACGTGGGGTACGCAGAATCTGCTGCACAAGATGAAGGACACCGGCGCATTGCCGCGTCTGTCGGACAAGCTCGGTGAATTGACGCGTACCAACTCCGAATCCATCGTCGGTGCCGCCAAGTTGAAGGTCGACCCGGAAATGGATCTGACCAGGGGAGTGGCGATCACGTCCTCGTTCCACCCGTCGTCGAACACCCACATCGAACCGTGCCGCTACGGCAAGGGTTCCAACGCGATGGGCCTGTTGCAGACGCTGATGACCGACGGGGGTGGGCGCATTCCTCGATGGCTCAAGTTCGTCTTCGCGCTGCTGGCTCATCCGCTCGACTTCCTGCGTGTGGTGAACACCAAGAACTGGAGCGAGCGCACCATCATCGCGCTCGTGATGCAGAACCTCGACAACTCGATCACCACCTTCACCAAGCGTGGGCTGTTCGGTCGCAAGGTGTCCAGCAAGCAGGGACACGGCGAACCGAACCCGACGTGGATCCCCGAGGGCAACGACGCGACCCGGCGTATCGCGAAGAAGATCGGGGGGGTCGCAGGTGGAACGTGGGGTGAGCTGTTCAACATCCCGTTGACCGCTCACTTCCTCGGTGGCTGCGCCATCGCATCCGACGCCGAGCACGGCGTCATCGACCCGTATCACCGCGTCCACGGGTACCCGACGATGTTCGTCGTCGACGGGTCGTCCGTGTCGGCCAACCTCGGCGTGAACCCGTCGCTGACCATCAGTGCTCAGGCAGAGCGTGCAGCGGCGCTGTGGCCCAACAAGGGTGAGCAGGATCTGCGGCCGCGTCAGGGTCTCGCCTACGAGCGGATCGAGCCGATCGCTCCCAATGCTCCTGTGGTTCCGGTGTCGGCGCCCGCAGCGTTGCGTCTGCCCATCGTCGAGATCCGCTCTCCGAAGCCCGCCACCACGGGTGCCGCGTAAGAAGATGCTGCGTGGAACCGGCCTGTCGCGCGCCACTAGACTGACCCGGTGACCGCATCGCAGCAGCCTGATCCCGCCTTGCCTCGGCCCGTTCTCGTAGTCGACTTCGGTGCCCAGTACGCCCAGCTCATCGCGCGTCGTGTGCGTGAGGCGAACGTGTATTCCGAGGTGATCTCGCATACCGCGACCGTCGAGGAGATCGCCGCCAAGAACCCGGTTGCACTCGTTCTGTCCGGGGGGCCGTCGAGTGTGTACGCCGAGGGCGCACCTGCTCTCGACGCGAAGGTGTTCGATCTCGACCTTCCGGTCTTCGGTATCTGCTACGGGTTCCAGGCGATGGCGCAGGCCCTCGGCGGGACCGTTGCACACACGGGAACGCGTGAGTACGGCCGTACGCAGCTGTCCGTCGACGGCGGTGTGCTGCACGACGGTCTTCCTGCGACGCAGCCGGTGTGGATGAGTCACGGTGATGCCGTGACGGAGGCTCCGGAAGGGTTCACGGTTACGGCGACGAGCGCTGGTGCTCCCGTGGCTGCGTTCGAGAACGCCGAGCGCAGGCTCGCCGGCGTCCAGTACCACCCCGAGGTTCTGCATTCGCCTCACGGTCAGCAGGTCCTCGGTCGGTTCCTGCACGAGACAGCCGGCATCAAGGCGGAGTGGACGGCGGCCAACATCGCTGACGCGTTGATCGAGCAGATCCAGGAGCAGGTCGGGCCGGACGGTCACGCCATCTGCGGACTGTCCGGGGGTGTGGATTCCGCGGTTGCGGCAACCTTGGTGCAGCGTGCGATCGGTGACCGTCTGACGTGTGTGTTCGTCGACCACGGTCTGCTGCGAGAGGGCGAGCGTGAGCAGGTCCAGCAGGACTTCGTCGCGTCGACCGGCGCCAAGCTGGTCACCGTCGATGCGGTCGACACGTTCCTCGGTGCCCTCGACGGCGTCTCCGACCCCGAGGAGAAGCGCAAGATCATCGGCCGCGAGTTCATTCGTAGCTTCGAGGGTGCTGTCGCTGAGGTGTTGGGTGACAACGCTGCTCAGGGTGCGGAGGTTCAGTTCCTGGTGCAGGGCACGCTGTACCCGGACGTGGTCGAGTCCGGCGGGGGATCCGGTACCGCCAACATCAAGAGCCACCACAACGTCGGCGGTCTGCCGGACGATTTGCAGTTCGACCTCGTCGAGCCTCTCCGTACCCTGTTCAAGGACGAGGTCCGGGCAGTGGGCCGCGAGTTGGGTCTCCCCGAGGAAATCGTCGGCCGCCAGCCCTTCCCCGGGCCCGGTCTGGCCATTCGCATCGTCGGCGAGATCACGCGAGACCGATTGGCCACGTTGCGTCAGGCCGATTCGATCGTCCGTGAGGAACTGACCGCGGCGGGCTTGGATCAGCAGATCTGGCAGTGCCCCGTGGTCCTGCTCGCGGATGTGCGCAGCGTCGGCGTTCAGGGTGACGGCCGGACGTACGGCCATCCCATCGTCTTGCGCCCGGTATCGAGCGAGGATGCGATGACGGCGGACTGGACGAGGTTGCCGTACGAGGTGTTGGAAACCATTTCGACCCGGGTGACCAACGAGGTTCCGGAGGTCAACCGAGTCGTTCTCGACGTGACGAGCAAGCCGCCGGGCACCATCGAGTGGGAGTGAGAATTCTCTAGTTCTTCTTCCCGCCCCGGCCTGGGGCGAGGAGAAGAGCCAGTCCGACGACGATCGCCGCGACGACGAACACCCAGCGGAACTGAACGTTGCCGAGGGACTCGAGGGCCGACGGCCCTATCAGAGCGCTGACGCTGACCAGCAGGGCCACGAGTCCGGAGAGAAACAGCAACGCCGAGGGTCGGGTGCGCGCGTTTCGTTCTTCGGCCGTGTCGGTGTCACTGTCTCCGTACTCGCTGCTATTCATGGATGATCTCCAAGTTTCCGAGACGGACGTCTCCGTCGATGGTGAGAAAAGGGGCGTCCTCGGCCGCGTCGGTGCCGCGCTGCAGGCCACCGGATCCGCAGGCAGCCGATCCCATGACTGCCACGCAGGTCGGGTCGATGGTCATCGTCGACGGTACCCAGATGGTCGCGTTTCCTCCGGTGACATCGATTGCGACAGTTCGGTTGTCGGTGAGGGCGAGGCCGCGCAAGTCGAGTTGGAGGTCACCGCCGGCGATGCTGTACGACGGTTGGAGTTGCGCGACCGTCGTCGGCCGTGCATCGACCGACCCGCTGGTTGCGTCGTCGAAGTTCACCGGTCCCACGATGGATGCGAGGATCACGAAACCGAGTACAGGGAATGCGACGACCAGCAGGCCGTACCCCTTGCGTAGGAATGCGCCGAGGATCAGTCCGACGGCGAGGACACCGAGAGCTACGGCCCCGATGCGTGCGGGGGAGAGCCACTCCGACCCCGTTGCCGCCGCGATGCCGCCGGTGACGGCTGCGGCGAGCAGGGCCAACCCGATGAAACTCGACGTCCACCGTGAGCGCCGCTTCTTCGGAGTGGTCGACGCCGGACGGTGAACAGTCGTCGGTTCGGGTAGGTCCCAGGCGAAGGGGGCGACGCCCAACGGATCCCACGACGGTGGTGTCGGGCCGGTGGTCGTGTCCGTCGTCGGCTGGGCCGGCACCGCTGCGGCGGACTCGGATTTGTTCAGGTTCACCTCGGAACCCGTCGACCGGTCGGTGGGTGGGGGTGTGGACGGAATGTAAGTCGTGGGCAGTGTCGTGTACGGCGAGTACGCGGGTGGTGTGTAGCCCGCGGGTCGATAGTTGGGCGGGCGGTAGTTGGCACCTGCCCACGGCGCCGGGGTGTACGGCGTGTTGAACGAGATCGGGAAATCCTGTTGCGCGTAGACCTGTGCACCGCCGGGCAGGAACTCGGGTGGTTGCGGCTGCCTCTGGTGCAGTAGCCACAGTCCGGCGAGCAGCGCAACCATGCTGATGGCGCCGGATCCGCCCAATCCGACACCGACGGGACCCAGGGTGGAGACCGCGATGATCAGCGCCACGATCAGGACGACGATCTTGGTGTTGGACTCCGAGCTGGTGCCTCTGCCCATCAGCGACTCGGCGGGAGAGGCTGCATCTCCTGCCTTGCTGAAGAGCAGCCAGGCGGCGAGGTACAGGACAATCCCTGCTCCGCCGAAGATGGTGCCGACGACGAGCGCGACACGAACGAGGACGGGATCGACGCCGTAGCGGTAGCCGATGCCGGCGGCGACACCCGCGACATGGCCACGCTGTGGCAACCGATACGGGCGCGTACGCCACATCTGCTGTAGCTGTTCGGAGACGGCCAAGTTGCTCATGAAACCATCGTGGCCCGTCGGGTGCACGGAGACCATCGGGGATCGCCCTGATGTTTTCCCTACCTCCACACGCGAGTTGCAGGAATGTTCTCGGGACCCCATGGCTTGCTACTTCGAGAACGACCATTCGAATCACGAAGGAGAAACGCGTGAAGATCGGAATCATCGGGGCCGGGCTCATCGGCGGCACTCTGACCCGCAAGCTGGCCGAACTCGGACACGAGGTACGCGTGTCGAATTCGCGTGCACCGGAGACGTTGGCCGAGTTGGCTGCCGACACCGGCGCCCAGGCAGTCTGGAGCAAGGACGCAGCCACCGACGCCGATCTCGTCATCGTGAGCATCCCGCAGAAGAACACCCCGGATCTGGCGTCGGACATCCTCGATGCGGCCAAGCCGGGCGCGCCGATCATCGAGACCAACAACTACTACCCGCAGCAGCGCGACGGCCTGATCGCCGACATCGAGAACGGCAAGCCCGAAAGCGTCTGGGTTGCCGAGCATTTCGGTGACCGATCGTCGGATGTGTTCAAGGTGTTCAACGGGATCTGGTGGAAGCATCTGCTCGAGAAGGGCGTTTCCGCTGGAACCGACGTTGCATCGACCCGGACGAGAATTGCGCTTCCCGTCGCGGGTGCCGACGGGCCGGGCAAGAAGCTCGTCTTCGACATCGTCGACGCTCTGGGATTCGAGCCGGTGGACGCCGGGACGCTCGAAGAATCGTGGCGTCAGCAGCCTGGCACGCCGGTGTACGGCAAGGACTACGACGCCGACGCCACGAAGAAGGCTCTTGCCGAGGCGACCACCGACAGAACCGAGGAGTGGCGCGCGATTCCGTCCTGACATCGGTCCGATGCGGAAATCAGGGGACTCCCTGATGCGGGTGCGGCTCGATTCGTGCCAGGATCGATGACGTGCTCCCTGTCGATACTGCGTCCTCGTCCCCGGGCGCCGAGCCGGTGAAGTACTACCGGCGCGGCGGCGGGCGGATCGTGGGCGGCGTCGCAGGTGGACTCTCCGATCATCTGGGCGTCGACGTCTTCAAGGTCCGAGTCGCTTTTGCGTTGCTCGCAGTCATGGCGGGCGCCGGAATCTTCGCCTATGGGTTGCTGTGGGTGTTCACCCCGGCAGGCGATGACATGGAACGGCCGAGTTCGGCCGAGCGCCAGCGAGCACTGGGTCTCGCGGCGCTCGGTCTCGGGCTCGCCGCCGGTCTGGCATGGTTGCTGAACGGCACTGCGGCGTCCGTGCTCGTTCCCATCGTCGTGGTGATCGTCGGTGCGGCGCTCGTCTGGCGGGAGTTCGATTCCGAAGGTCCGCGGTCTCTGCTCGGGATGCCGAAGAAGCCGACCGTCCTCAGCTGGGCTCGCGTCGTCGGCGGCGCGACGTTGATCATCCTCGGACTCTGCGTCGTCGTGCTGGCCAGGGTGGACATCGCGTCGATCAGGTCCTCGTTGCTCGCGGTCATCGTGACGCTGGTCGGGGCCGGTCTGCTGACGGTCCCGGTCTGGTTGCGTCTGTGGCGCACCTTGAACGCCGAGCGGTCGGCTCGGATTCGTAACGACGAGCGCGAGGAGATCGCCTCCCATCTGCACGATTCCGTGCTTCAGACGCTGGCGCTCATCCAGAAGCAGTCGGATCAGCCGCAGGAAGTGATGCGTCTGGCCCGTGGGCAGGAGCGAGAGCTGCGGAAGTGGCTGTTCGAGGGCGGGGACACCGATCATTCGTCCCTGTCCGAGGCACTGAAGACCATCGCAGGCGAGGTCGAGGATCAGCACGGCGTCACGGTTCGGCCGATCACCGTCGGGGACGTGCAGCTCTCGGCCGAGAACTCCGACTCCGGTCTTCCTCGTGAGCACTTCACCGCGCTGCTCGGCGCGACGCGGGAAGCGCTCGTCAACGCTGCCAAGCACTCCGGCGAGACCAACATCGACCTCTTCGCCGAGACCGAGGCGGACAAGGTGACGGTCTTCGTGCGCGATCGCGGCAGCGGTTTCGACGAGAACCTGGTGCCGACGGATCGGCAAGGACTCGCCAAATCCATCCACGGCAGAATCGAACGTCGAGGTGGTCAGGTGTCGGTACGCTCCACCGTGGGCAGAGGAACCGAAGTGCGCATCCTGATGCCCCGGCAGGACTGGGCTCCCGACAGGCAGATTCACGTTGCCGACAACATCCCATCCCCCGAGTCACAGACGTCCGAACAACCACTACCGCAGGAGCAGCCCCGGTGACCGACACCTTCCGTGTCTTTCTCGTCGACGACCATGCAGTGTTCCGCTCCGGAGTCAGAGCCGAACTGGCGCGCGAAGGCGATATCGAGGTGGTCGGCGAGGCAGGCGGGGTTGCCGACGCGGTAGCGGGAATCGACTCGACCAAGCCCGACGTGGTCCTGTTGGACGTACACATGCCCGACGGCGGTGGTGTGGCGGTACTGGGACGGATATCGTCCGGTCCGGTGTGTCTGGCGTTGTCGGTGTCCGACGCCGCCGAGGACGTCATCGCCGTGATCCGAGCCGGCGCACGCGGCTACGTCACCAAGACCATTTCAGGAGCCGAACTGGCCGACGGCGTGCGGCGGGTGGCAGGCGGGGACGCGGTGTTCTCGCCTCGACTCGCCGGGTTCGTTCTCGACTCCTTCACCGGCAATTCGGCCGTTCCGGAGCCGCCGCTGGATCCGGAGCTGGATTCGCTGACACCGCGCGAACTCGAAGTGTTGAGGTTGTTGGCGCGCGGTTACACGTATCGAGAGATCGCGGAGGATCTGTTCATCTCTGTCAAGACCGTCGAGACCCACGCGTCGAACGTGCTGCGGAAGACTCAGCAATCCAACCGCAATGCCCTGACCAGGTGGGCACACAAGCGTCGGATCGATTGACGGCTGGGTGCACGAATAGACTTTCGGAGACTGTCGGATCGACCGTCGGTGCCATTAGCGTCGCAGGCATGAAGGACGAGAGCGAATCGGTGCTGTGGCTTCCCGCCGCCGACCGAGTGTTTCTGGCGGTGGTCGCGCCCGCAGTCGGTGGCGCCGTGGGATTCTTTCTCCCACGCTGGGCGCCGTGGGCAGCGTCGCAGAAGTGGATCCCGTTCCAGGGGGTGTTCGAGTTCGTTGCTTCGTGGTCGCACTGGTGGGTGCAGTATCTGACCACCGGGATCGGTGTCGCACTGGGAGCTGTGTTCGTCGCCTTCGCATTTCACGACAGTCTCCGCGTCGTCGTCTCCGCGTCGGGCTTGCGTCTGACCGAGGAGGGCAGGACGACGTCGGTCGCTCGGGCCGATGCGTCGACGGTGTTCGTCGACGGCAAGGAACTCGTCGTCCTCGACGCGGCGTCGCGTCAGGTCGTTCGCGCACCGATCGAGGAGAAGGAACCCGCGGTGGAGCGTGCGTTCGTCGAACACGGCTACTCCTTCGTGGAGGGCGATCCGTACGAAAGCCTGTATCAGCGTTGGATTCCGGGATCGCCGACGCTTCCCGCCGAGGTCGACGCCGTGATGCGCGCCCGAGAAATGGCGTTGCAGAAGAAGTCTCGCGAGGATGCGTCCGAGCTACGTGAGGCGCTGGACCGGTTGGGAATCGTTGTTCGTGAACGCAAGAGCACGCAGTACTGGCGACCGCTGGTGCGCGGATGACCGTGTCGCGTCGGCGTACCGGCGATCTCGGCGCAATGACGTTCTCGCTGTTCATCGCAGCAATGGTTGTCTTCGACGGGGTGACCGCCGCCGATTTCTCGGACTTGCGTGTGGCGACCGCGATTGCGATCGGAGCCGTCGCGACTGCTTTGCTGTGGTGGCGTCAGCGCCGGCCGGTCGGTATCGCGCTCGTTCTCGCAGCCTTGACGGTGTTCTCCGACGCTGCGGGCGGCGCGGAGTTGGTGGCGATCTACACCGTGGCATCGGTGCTGACCGATCGGGAACGTGAAGTGGCAATCGCGGTGGCGCAGGGACTGTCGAATGCCGAGATCAGTGGAACGCTCTTCATGAGCGTCGCCACCGTCAAGACCTACGTGTCGAGAGTGCTGGCCAAGCTCGGATGCACCAACCGAGTGCAGATCGCCATTGCCGTGTTCGAGAGCCGATAGCTCTCCGGCCTCGGTCATTCGCCGAGCGTTCTTGCGCAGTTCTTCGTATTCCTGGACGGAGATTCAGAGGAGGGCGATCAGCAGCACGACAAACAGTAGGACGACAGCCACTCCCACACCCAGAATCACCGCAGGTGGGATGTCGACCTTGTCTCCCACGGCGTCGTCGACTGCATCGAGCACCTTGTCCAACGAATTCTTCTTCTTGGGCACGTCGAACGGGGGCGGGGAGTAGGGCTTGGGTGTGGTGTCCGACAGGCCGGTCGAGCGCACTGCGGGAAGCCCCGCGACGGTGTTGCCGAATTCGCGTGAGGGGCGACGGGTTTCCGCGACGGGCGTGGATCGGTGTGCCCACCCCGGTACGACGCCGTCCGATGTGGTGAGTGGAACACCGCGAAGCGACGCAATGGATCCTTTGCTGCTGACCGCGCTCCGGATGATCTCGTCTCTGGCCTGTGCCATGGTCGGCCTGCGAGACGGGTCCGGCTCGAGCATGTGCAGCAACGCCGGAGTGAGATCTCCTGATCTGCTGGGCGAGATGATCTGGCCGCGAGCGACTCGGTGCAGCAGTGCGATGGAGTCCTCGTCGATGTCGAACGGCGGTCTGCCCTCGATCGCGGTGTACAGCGTCGCGCCGAGGGAGAAGACGTCGCTTGCCTCGGTCGGATCCTGTCCGCGTGCGACCTCGGGAGCGAAGTAGGCGGGAGTGCCGGTGATGACGCTCGAATCCGACTCCTCCACATCACCTTTCGCACGCGAGATCCCGAAGTCGCTGATCTTGACGATCCCGAGCGTCCGGCCACGGTCAGCGATGAGGATGTTGCCCGGTTTGATGTCGCGGTGGACGATACCCGCCTCGTGTGCCTCGGTGAGCGCGTCGGCAACTTGGGCGCCCACCTGCGCTACCTCGTACGGTGGCAGCGTCTCGGCGATGTTCAGTGCCTGCGCCAGCGACCGTGACGGCATGTACTCCATGACGAGCCACGGTTCTCCGTCCTCGATCGCGACGTCGTGCATGGCGATGGCATGTGGGCTGGACAGCCGCGCGGCGATCCGGCCCTCACGCATGGCGCGATTGCGGACTTCGCGCGCGGCCTTCTCGCTCAGATCGATCGTCGAGGTGACCTGTTTGACGGCAACTTTTCTTCCCATCAGCGTGTCCTGCGCAAGCCACACGGCACCCATTCCGCCACCGCCGAGCTTGTAGGCGAGGCGGTATCTGCCGGCGAGGAGATAATCGGGTCCGACGACCCGTGCGGTGCGTTGCTGCTCGGTCACGCCCACAGGTTAGTTGACAGCGAGCATCGCTGCCCGCGACGTCCGGCGTGACGCGCCGCCCCGGCCGTCACCAGCCGGTTCGGCGCTGCCTTGACGGAGGTCGCCGGAACGGCTTAACTTGAGGGTGTTCGAAAGTCTGTTCGAAGACGGGACTTCCCCATCGTCTTCGGAAGCGGGCCGAGTTCCACGATTCCATCACCCATGGGGAGGTAAGCATGTCTGTTTCCGCCGACTCTCGGCACGATATCTCCCGCGACAACAGTGTTGCTCATGACGGCGGTGTTGTTCATGACGGCAGTGTTGTTCATGACGGCAGTGTTGCGCTGGAGAGCATGTCGTTGCCGGAGAGGGTGGAACATCTTCGGCGCCGCATGGCCGCTGTGCCGTCCAAGGGCGAAACACGCTCGGTCGCCCGTCCCTCGGTTTCACGGTCGAGTGCCCCTGTGTCGGCCGAGCCATCGGCGCCCGACAACCGCCTCGAACAGCAGAAAAGCACACGCGCACCTGCAAAAGAGGTGTTGAGTGTCCCGGAGGCGCTTGCGGCTGTCCTCCCTCACGGAGGCCTGGTTCGAGGGTCGGTGACCGCAGTGTCCGGCGCGGGTTCTCTGATGCTCGGCATGGTCGCGTCGGTCACGGCTGCAGGCGGTCACGTGGCAGTGGTCGGTCAACCGCGCTTCGGGTTGCTCGCAGCGTCCGAGATGGGAGCGCAGTTGCACAGACTGGCCATGGTTCCCGATCCGGGAGAGGACCCGGTGGAAGTGGCCGCGATCCTGCTCGACGGAGTGGACCTGGTCGTGCTCGGTCTCGGTGGTAGGTCGGTGCCGCCGTCGCGAGCACGTGCCGTCGTTGCACGCGCTCGAAGCAAGGGTGCTTCGCTTCTGGTGACGGACGGGCACTGGGACGGGGTGGACCTGAGGCTCGATGCGTCCGTGGCCGGCGTCGACGGTGTCGGAACCGGAGACGGTGCAGGCCGTGGGCGGCTTCGTGGTCTCCGGCTGGAAGTACGCGCGCAGGGGAAGGCGATGCGCACTCGTTCCACTCGATTCGACCTACGTTCCGAGCGCGGACGCGTCGAGTGGTTCGAGGTCCCGTCCGTTGCGTCCGTCGGTGCCGACAGAGTGGCGGTGCTGGCATGAATCGGGCGCAGACATGAATCGGGCGCAGACATGAATCGGGCACAGGCATGAGCCGGGTGCTGGCGCTGTGGTGCCCGGACTGGCCCGCGGTCGCGGCTGCTGCCGTCGCCGATCTTCCGGCGACCAGCCCGGTGGCGGTGGTGTCCGCCAATCGTGTGATCGCATGTTCGGCACCTGCCCGCGCACACGGTGTACGGCGGGGCCTGCGCAAACGTGAGGCCCAGGCTCGCTGTCCCGATGTGCATGTGGTGACGGCTGATTCGGATCGAGACGGCCGGATGTTCGAGCCGGTTGCCGCAGCCGTCGACATGGTTGCGCCGGGTGTGGAGGTACTGCGGCCGGGGTTGCTGATCCTCGGCGCCCGAGGCGTCAGCAGGTACTTCGGATCCGAGCACAACGCAGCCGAGCGGTTGATCGATCAGGCGGCCGCGGCCGGCGTCGAATGTCAGATAGGGATCGCCGACGAGTTGTCGACGGCGGTTATCGCAGCCAGGCATGCCGTGATCGTTCCCCGGGGCGGTGGGGCTCGTTATCTCGCGCCGCTGCCGGTATCGGAACTGGCGGCAGAACCCAGTCTGGCCGCGGCGGGCAGGGAAGACCTGATCGATCTCCTCCGACGTCTGGGTCTGCGCACCGTCGGTGATTTCGCAGCCCTCACTCCCGGTGATGTGGCGTCCCGTTTCGGGACCGACGCCGTGCTCGCCCATCGGAGCGCGAGGGGTGAGGCGGAGCGTCCACCGTCGGCTCGCGCCCTGCCACCGGACCTGAACGTGGAATACCAGTGCGATCCGCCGATCGATCGCGTGGACGCAGCGGCCTTCGCGGGCAGGGGAATGGCGGAGAAACTGCACACGAAATTGGCGGCCGCTGCCGTTGCCTGCACTCGGCTCCTCGTCCATGCATCGACCGGCAACGGCGAGAACCTCTCGCGAACATGGCGATGCGCCGAGCCGCTGACCCCGGAAGGAACCGCAGACCGCGTGCGGTGGCAACTCGACGGCTGGCTCACCGGGCGTAGCGTCGCCAAACCGACGTCGGGCATCACGATGCTGCGATTGGAACCGGTCGAGGTGGTCGCGGCCGGTGAGCTCCAACTCGGCCTCTGGGGAAGCGTCGGCGACGAGGAGGAACGCGCCAGACGTGCCTTGGTCCGTGTGCAGGGACTTCTCGGCGGCGACTCGGTGAAGATCGGCGTGCTGAGCGGGGGGCGTGGCCCCGGCGACCGAGTGACTCTGCGCAGTCTGGGCGACGAGTTGGTCCCCCTGTCGGATCCGGCTGCTCCGTGGCCCGGCAGGCTCCCCGCGCCCGCACCGGCAGCAGTGATGGACACGTCTCCTCGGGTGACGCTGGAGGACGCGAACGGCAACGACGTGCACGTCGGCCTGCGCGGAAGTTTCGACACCCGCCCGGTCACACTGCGGTGGGGGAGCAAGGCGTGGCCACTACGAGGGTGGGCCGGACCATGGCCGATCGACGAACGCTGGTGGGATCCCACCGTAGGTACACAGGGCGCGCGCGTTCAGGTGCTGTTCGAGGAGACCCGTGCCCTGCTGCTTCTCTACGGCGACGACGGGTGGCGAGTGGAAGGGATCTACGAATGATCCTGCATGAGGATCTACCATCAGTGCATGAGACTGTCGAAACGAGATGTTCCCTTGATTGCCAGTGCAGCGCTTTTCGTTGTCTCGCAAGCGAATATCGTTCGGCTGCTCGGTCCGGCCGGGCCCCGCGTCCTCGAAGTGCAGACGGCGTGGTCGGCACGACGATATCGAGCGATTCTCGAGAAAATGGACGTTCGAGAGACCGCGCGTTTTCGAAGCCACTATTACCCGGATTTCGTCCATCCTGCGATCTACGCCGTCGCCCTTCGTGCCGGTGCCGAGCGGTTGGGTGAGCTGACGCCGATACCACCCGCCACCGCACGTGCGCTTGCGCTCGCTCCTGTTCTCTCGGCAGCAGGAGACTACGTCGAGAACATCGTCGGCCTGCACCTGCTGGATCGGCCCGAGCACATCACCGATTCGGTCGTGCGAGCCACCTCAGCCGTCAGTATCGCCAAATGGACTCTGGCGCTGGGCTCTCTGGGGTATCTGACCGCCGGCTTCGGTTCGGTGCTGGTGCGCTCGATACGCAGGTGATCGGCACCGGCTTCGTCACCAGTTGGCTCCGGGGACCAGCCTCCCGAGTCGCCTCGCCAGCTTGCCGACCCGCGCCGATGCGCTGGACGCGTCGTATGTCGAGGTCGGAGGTATGGGGGTCGGCTGAGATTCGCCCTTGCCCTCCGTCACTTCACCTTTGGCAGCAGCCGAATCGGGGAACCGCCGGTAGAACTGATGCATCGTCCGGTCCTTGCCCTTCGGCGTGAAGATGCTGCCGAACTGGCCGAGAGTGCCGAGAGGGGTGTCGATGCGCTTCGGCTTGTCGGTCAACGCCCTGATCACCATTGCCGCGGCTTTCTCCGGTGATACCACCGGGCCGACGTTCTTGTCGCCGGTGGGTGTGATCATCGGCGTCGCGACGAGCGGCATATGAATGGTCGTGAACGTTATTCCGTCGGACAGCGTTTCGGCCGCAGCGACGTCGGAGAACGCGTCGAGAGCGGCCTTGCTCGCCACGTACGCGGAGAAACGTGGTGTGTGGCCCTGCACTGCTGCGCTACTGACGTTCACGACATGACCGAAGCGGCGCTCACGCATGTGCGGAAGTAGCGCCAACACGAGTCGGACGGCGCCGAAGTAGTTGACGGCCATCGTTCTTTCGTAATCGTGCAGCCTGTCCGTCGATCGGTAGAGCGAACGCCGGATGGATCGCCCGGCGTTGTTGACGAGCATGTCCACGTGCCCGTGCTCACCGAGAATGGCCTTGACCGTCTGCTCCACCGACTCGGTGTCCGTGACGTCGCAGGGATACCCGTACGCATCCCCGCCGGAGGAACGGATGTCCGCGACAACGCTTTCCAGCTGCTCGGCGCCGCGCGCCAGTAGAAGAACCGTTGCGCCCTTGCGGGCTGCGGACACGGCACTCGCCTGTCCGATTCCGGAGGAACCCCCGGTGATGACGATGTGACGGCCGACCAGCGGTCCGCGCGGATCCTGCTTGCGCGCGCGGTCCGGGTCGAGGTTGCTCTGCCAATGCGTCCACAGCTTGTCGGCATAGGACTTCAACGGCGGCGGAACGAGTCCGTTCAACGCAGCCTGGGTGGCAGTGGACGTGAACACCGTCGGCAGCGTCAGATGATCGAGCATGACGGGTGGAACACCGAACCGTGTGAGCACGGCGTCGCGACCGTTCTTGACCATCTTCGTCCGCGGCGAGACGACAGGAGCAGCAACCGCCCCCGGTATCCCCACGACCTTGGCCGTCGAACCCGCGGCCGCGCCGAACGCGGAATACACCTCGACCATCGACTGAGGCTCGGGGTTGACGAGGTGGAACACCCTCTGACCCAGAGGGTTCCGCACGATCAGGTCGACGATGGCAGTGGCAACGTAGTCCACCGGTACCAGATTGGTCGCACCGATATCAGGCACCGTGACAGGCAGGATCGACGGCAACTTGGCAAGTTCGGCGAAGAACGGAAAGAAGAAGTACGGCCCGTCGATCTTGTCGATCGCGCCGGTCTCGGAATGGCCGACAACCGCGGACGGCCTGTACACGCGCCAATCGGTAGCCGAATCGCGGACGATCGCCTCCGCCTCGAACTTGGTCCGGTGATACGCCGTCGGGAATCCCTGTCCCTTGTCGAAATCGTTCTCGCTGAACGTCCCCACATGGTCACCGGCAATGGCGATGGACGACACGTGGTGCAGCCTCGCCCCCGTCGCCATCGCCAGATCGACCACGGCCCGAGTGCCGTCCACATTCGCCCCGGACTGCTCGTCGCCGGCGGTCAGGTCGTAGACAGCGCCGAGATGAACGATGTGATCGACATCCGACGGCACCTCCTTCACCCCGAGTCCCGGTTCGGTGAGGTCTCCCACGAGCGGATGAACCCTGTCGTTACCGGGCAGCCCGGCCACCTGCTGTTCGAGCTTGGCAACCGACTGTTGCCGAACCAGAACATGCACCTCCGCAGACACGTCGCGCTTCAGTATCAGGGGCAGCACATTCTGCCCGAGAAAACCCGTACCGCCGGTAACGATGTACTTCGCCATCCCCCGAACTTACTTCATAGTAAGTTCCTCGGCCACCCTTGCTTTCGGACCGAACGTCACGTTCGGTCCACGAAGACAGGGATGCGGGCGAGGTCAGTGACCGATACCGACTTTGTCGTGCACTTTCTTCATCCATGCCGGCGCCCACCAGTTGACTTCCCCCATCAGTTTCACCAGCGACGGGACGAGCAGCATTCTGATGATGGTGGCGTCGACGATCAAGGCGAGGATCATTCCGACGCCGAGGAATCTCATGATCGACAGATCGGAGATGGTGAATGCTCCGGTGACGACGATGAGGATGAGGGCAGCGGCGGTGACGATGCGTCCTGTTCGTTGTGCGCCGACGGTCACTGCTTCTTCCGTTGTGGCGCCGCCGGCTCTGGCTTCTACCATTCGGGACATCAGGAAGACCTCGTAGTCGGTGGACAGGCCGAAGACGACGGCGAGGATGAGGACGACGAATGTCGCTTCGAGTGGTGCCGGGGTGACGCCGAGCAGTTCGGCGCCGTGTCCTTCCTGGAAGACCCAGGTCAGCACACCGAAGGTGGCTCCGAGGCTCAGCCCTGCCATCAGGACCGCTTTGATGGGGAGGACGATCGAGCCGAAGGCGAGGAACAACAGGATGAGCGTCGAGATGACCATGATCGCGATCATCGCCGGCAGCCACTTGGCGATCGCTGCGTTGCCGTCGTCGACGAGAGCTCTCGAGCCTCCGACGAGGATCTCGGTGCCGTCCGGCGGTGTCATCTGACGTAGGGAAGCGACGGCGTCACTGGTCGATTCGACTTCGCTCTTGCCTTCGCTGGGTTCGCTGAATGTTGCTTGGACGACGACGAAGTCGTCCGCGGAGCCGGTGAACTGGACCCGGGCAATTCCGTCGACGGCTTCTGCTTGGCGGGTGATGTCCGCGATCGGGGCGCCCTGGGGTTTCTGTCCATCGGTGCCGCGGAGAACTACTGTCGCGCCTTCGCCTGTGGTGGGGAATTCCGAGTTCAGTGTCTCGACGGCGACGCGGGCCGGATCGTTCTGAGGCAGTGCGGTGTAGTCGACTTCTCCCAGCGTGACCTTGAGGATCGGTGCGGACAGTACGAGTAGTGCGGCGACGATGACGACGGCGACGATTCCGGGGGTGCGCATCACCCGGGTGACGACGGCTCCCCAGAATTTCTGTGCGCGCGCGTCGCCGCGGTCGGATGCGCTTCGGCTCCAGGTGAGCGAGTTGATGCGATGACCGAGTATCGCGAGCAGGGCGGGAACAGCCGTCAGCGACAGGATTGCCGCGCTGGCGACGGCGGCCATGGCCCCGAATCCGAGTGATTTGACGACCGGTTGCGGAAACACCAGCATTCCCGCGAATGCGCAGATCAGCAGCAGCCCCGAGAAGACGATGGTTCGGCCTGCGGTCAGCACGGTGCGAACTGCGGCGTTCTGCGGGTCGACGCCTGCGCGCATCTCCTCTCGAAATCTACTGACGATGAACAGTCCGTAGTCGATGGCCAGGCCGAGTCCGAGAAGTGAGGCGACGTTGATGGAGAACGAGCTGACCTCGGTGACCACCGTCAGTACACGCAGAATTGCCAAAGCGCTGATGACGCTGAGGATGCCCACGAACACCGGCACCGCGGCCGCGACCACGCCACCGAAGATGAAGATCAACAGCACCAGGGTGATGGGGATCGCGATCGCCTCGGATCGCACGAGGTCGCTCTGCAGCGTGGTGCTGAAAGATACTCCCACCACCGATCCGCCGGCGAATTGCGAAGTCACACCGGGAACGACGAGCTTCGGCGGCAGGTCACCGAACGTCGAGAACGTGACGCCCGAGTCGGGGCCGAGAGTGACGGTGGCGAGCGCCTTGGTGCCGTCGTTCGACAGAAGGAACTGCTTGGCTGCGGCGTTCGCCGTCCAATAGGACGTGACGTTCTCGACGGAGTATTCGTTCTGGAACTCGTCGAGCACGGCTGTGACGTCGGGTGCGATGTCGTCGATCGTCTTGCCTTCGGGTGCGGTGTAGATGGCGACGATGTCCGGTGTCGGTTGCCCGAGACCGGCGACGAGTGTGCTGACTTCGGCGGCCTCGCTTCCCGGGTCGATGAAGCCGCCTTCGCTGAGCTTGGAGAACACGCCGATTCCCCATACCCCGCTGAGGGCCACCGCCACGATGGCGATGGTGAGCACCCAGCGTTTACGGGAAACGACGAACGAAGCCCAACGTGTCACGTTCTCACTCCAGCTCTCTAGTTACATGCGATCGCAGAGCGAGCCTAGTGGCTGGAGACGACACGTTGATTTCTGTCGGTGTCGTGCGCTCTAATAGAACACACGTTCGAACGGTGTCTTCCCCTCTGTTCGGACGTGCTGTTCGAGTTCTCGATGAACGAGGGGATGGTCATGGGCTGGAACGATGGTCCACCGACGTGGTCGGAGATGGAGAGGGTGCTGTCGGGGCGTCCTGCGCGGCCGGACAAGCCCGAGATCGTCGGCGACGGCGGTGACAGCCCTGCCTGGTCGCGTAAACGTGCGGCGTACGAAGGGTCGGTCACTTCGGCACCCGTGACTGGAACTCCGTATGCGGAGTTGCATGCGCATTCCGCGTTCAGTTTCCTCGACGGGGCGAGCCAGCCGGAAACGATGGTGGAGGAGGCCGCGAGGCTCGGGCTGGAGTCGATCGCCCTCACCGATCACGACGGTCTCTACGGGGTCGTGAGGTTCGCCGAGGCCGCCAAGGCGCTGGGTGTGGGGACTGTCTTCGGTGCCGAACTGTCGTTGGGAACGGACAAGTCGCGGGCAGGTGAGCTCGACCCGGACGGTACGCATCTTCTGGTGCTCGCTCGCGGCCAGGAGGGGTATCGCAGATTGTCGAGGGAGATCGCGGCGGCGCATCTGGCCGGTGGCGTCAAGGGAAAGCCTCGATACGACTTCGACGCGTTGTCCGATGCCGCGGGTGGGCATTGGCAGATCCTCACCGGGTGCAGAAAGGGGCACGTGCGGCGCGCCCTGCACGACGGCGGGCGGGACGCGATGGATGTTGCCGTGCGGGACCTGGTCGACAGATTCGGTGCCGACCGTGTCACCGTCGAGCTCACTCATCACGGATTGCCGGAGGACGACGAGCGCAACGACGCGCTGTTCGACGCCGCCGCCCGCTTTCGCCTTCCGGTGATCGCCACGACAGCGGCCCATTACGCGACGCCGGAGAACCGTCGTCTTGCCATGGCGATGGCTGCGGTGCGCGCCAGAAGCAGCTTGGACGAGGCGTCGGGATGGCTTGCACCGACCGGTGGTACCCATCTTCGGTCCGGTGCGGAGATGGCTGCGCTGTTCCGTCATCATCCCGGTGTGGTCGACGCCGCAGCCCGGCTCGGTCGCGAGTGCGCGTTCGATCTTCACTTGATCGCGCCGAAGCTTCCGCCGTTCGACGTGCCTCCCGGACATACCGAGATCAGTCACCTGCGTGATCTCGCGCTGCGTGGTGCGCGCCTCAGGTACGGCTCGCCGACGGAACATCCTGCGGCGCACGCTCAGATCGAGTACGAACTGGACATCATCGAGCGGTTGGGTTTTCCCGGGTACTTTCTCGTCGTCCATGACATCGTGAAATTCTGCAAGGACAACGACATTCTGTGCCAGGGGCGAGGTTCGGCAGCCAACTCCGCTGTCTGTTATGCCATCGGCATCACCAACGTGGACCCTGTTGCCAACAAGCTGCTCTTCGAGCGATTCCTCGCACCCGAGCGGGACGGGCCGCCGGATATCGACGTCGACATCGAATCGGACAGGCGTGAGGAAGCGATTCAGCATGTCTACTCCAAGTACGGGCGCACGTACGCCGCGCAGGTCGCGAACGTGATCACCTACCGAGGTAAATCCTCGGTGCGTGACATGGCTCGCGCGCTGGGATTCTCTCAGGGGCAACAGGATGCGTGGAGCAAGCAGGTCACCCGTTGGTCCAACATCGGTGATCAGGAGGGAAGCGACATACCTGCTCCGGTACTGGATCTGGCGCGGCAGATCGAAGGATTTCCGCGTCATCTCGGTATTCACTCGGGCGGCATGGTGATCTGCGATCGCCCCATTGCGGACGTGTGTCCGGTGGAATGGGCGACGATGGCCGACCGCAGTGTTCTCCAGTGGGACAAGGACGATTGCGCTGCGGTGGGTTTGGTCAAGTTCGACATGCTGGGACTCGGGATGTTGTCGGCCTTGCATTACATGATCGATCTGATCGACGAGCACAAAGGCATCCGGATCGACCTCGCGGACATCGACCTGAGCGAGAAGGCTGTCTACGACATGCTGCAGCGAGCGGATTCCATCGGCGTGTTCCAGGTGGAGTCGCGCGCGCAGATGGCGACGTTGCCTCGCCTGAAGCCGAGTGAGTTCTACGACTTGGTCGTGGAAGTGGCACTGATCAGGCCGGGGCCCATTCAGGGTGGATCCGTTCACCCGTACATCAAGCGCCGCAACGGGCTCGAACCGGTCACGTTCGATCATCCGTCGTTGAAGAAGGCTCTGGATCGGACGCTCGGAGTTCCGCTGTTCCAGGAACAGCTCATGCAGATGGCGATCGATGTCGCGGGTTTCAGTGCTGCGGATGCCGATCAACTCCGCCGAGCCATGGGTTCCAAACGGTCCCCGGAACGCATGAACGAACTGCGCGGAAAGTTCTACGACGGTATGCGTGAGCTGCACGGAATCGTCGGGGATGCTGCCGATCGTATCTACGAGAAACTGTCCGCCTTCGCCAACTTCGGTTTTCCCGAGAGTCATTCGCAGAGTTTCGCATCGCTCGTGTTCTATTCGTCGTGGTTCAAACTGCACCATCCGGCAGCGTTCTGCGCGGGACTGCTGCGGGCACAGCCGATGGGCTTCTACTCCCCTCAATCGTTGGTCGCCGATGCACGGCGTCACGGTGTCCAGGTGCACGGACCGGATGTCAACGCCAGTTCCTGGTACGCGGACTTGTGCGGTGGTGGACTCGAAATTCGTATGGGTCTGGCCGATGTTCGCCACATCGGTCAGGCGCTCGCGGAGAAGATCGTCGAAGCTCGGGTACTGGGTGGCCCGTACACCTCGTTCCTCGATCTGACCGGACGGGTGGAGCTGTCCACCGCCCAGGCCGAATCATTGGCGACAGCAGGCGCTCTCGGCTGTTTCGGGACCACTCGTCGTCAAGCATTGTGGGCTGCCGGCGCTGCGGCAGGGGAGCGTCCGCATCTGCTTCCCGGTCTCGGGGCATCGACCCACGCGCCAGTGCTTCCCGGTATGAGCGATCTCGATCTGGCGTCCGCGGACGTATGGGCAACGGGGGTATCGCCGAATTCGTATCCCACTCAGTTCTTTCGAGATCGACTCGACCGCCTCGGGGTGGTTCCGGCGCATCGGCTGTTGGCAATTCCCGATGGGGACCGGGTACTCGTCGGGGGAGCGGTGACGCATCGGCAACGGCCTGCGACAGCGGGTGGAGTCACGTTCGTCAATCTGGAGGACGAGACCGGAATGGTCAATGTCGTGTGTTCGGTCGGACTGTGGGCGAAGTATCGAAAGCTTGCGCTCACCGCTCCTGCATTGCTGATCCGAGGCAAGGTACAGAACGCCGAAGGGGCAGCCACCGTGGTGGCGGATCATCTGCAGCTTCTGGATCTGCGGGTGCAATCCAAGTCGAGGGACTTCCGGTGAACACCCACCGTGCATCGTCCGATAACGATTCCCCGCCCGCGACCGCCGAGCGTGCACACTGGAGTGCGTGAAACTTCTGTTGCTGGCAGACACTCATGTGCCGAAGCGGGCGAGGGCTCTGCCCCAGCAAGTCTGGGATGCCGTCCGAGATGCGGATGTCGTCGTCCACGCCGGCGACTGGGTCGAGGTCGACCTGTTCGACGCGCTGAAGGCCGCGTCGACACGGCTGATCGCATGCTGGGGGAACAACGACGGCGAAGACCTACGCGCACGCATGCCCGAGCGGGCAGACGTCACATTCGACGGCGTCCGACTCACCGTCGTCCACGAGACAGGTCAGGCCGCTGGACGTGAGAAACGCATGGCGGCGGCCTATCCCGACACGGATGTACTCGTGTTCGGGCACAGTCACATTCCATGGGACACCACGGCCGACAACGGGCTGCGCCTGCTCAATCCAGGATCTCCCACGGACCGCCGTCGGCAACCGTTCTGTACGTACATGACCGCCGACATCGAGGATTCGACGCTCGGAAACGTTCGACTGCATCGAATCGAACGGTAGCGGCGTCGATCAGGAGTGCGACGCCTCCGACTGGACGCGGGCCTGATCGACCAGATCGTGGACCAGCCGAATGATCACGTCCATGTCGGTCATGACACCCGCGCGAAGCTCGTCCTGCTCCTCGGGGGACAGCGCGGGCGGGTCGTCCGAGTCCAGTGCCATCACGGTGTCGATCTTCGCTCGCAATGTCTGCAACGGTTCCATCAACTCCTCGCCGGCGTCGGTGACGAGCTTGTTCTGCCGGCGGCCGGAGACGGTGAGCGCGGCGAGCATCTCGTTGTAGCTGGTGGCCAGCGACGCGAGTTCGTCGTCTCCGCTGACGACGATGGGTTCCAAGTCGCCGGTGCGCGCCACCTGCTCGGTGGCGTTGCGCAGACGTTTGACCGGTCTCAGCCCTGTTCGAGCCACAGCAGAACCGGCGATTCCGGCCAGGGCGACCAAGAATGCTCCGATCATCACGAGAGCGAGCGTCAACTTCCCCAGCAGCGGATCGTTGGACTCGAGTGACTCGGCGACCATGACGGTTTCGCCGGTGGTCGTCCGCTCGGCCGCGACCATGTATCCGCGCACCTCGCGGAGGGAATCAGGCGCCGTCCCGTCGACGACAGCCTGCTCCTGGGCGTCGAGCACACCCGCCGAGTTCGTGAACGGCTTGGACTCGGTGTTGAACGTGACGAGTTCCCCGGTCGACGAGACCAGAGCTACTTTGATCGCCGGACCGTCGGGGCTGCTGACGCCGAAACCGTACGCGTTCGGCGGGACGCCCAACTGTGCTCCGGTGATGAGTGCTTTGGCGTTGCGAGACACTCGGTCACCGAGCTGATCACGAAGAGCCTGGTCCGCGACGACGTAGATGGCGAGCGCACTGACCGCGACGGCGAGAGCCGCAACACTGATCGTGAGAACACGGATACGGCCGTGCAGCGTCAACGCTGTGGGGCGATGGGCTGCGCGGGGGATCACTGCACGAGTATGACCGTGACTGCTGAGAGCGTTCTGAGAAACGGGATTACTCGGTCGGTGACGCGTGGAAATGGGCTGGGCGACCGTGTTGTCGATGTAGTACTCTGGCGATCTTCGCGCACGCGGAGTAGTCCACGTACTCGGCGTGGTGAAAGAATCGTGACTCCCACATGACATCAGAAGTGCACGAAAGCCTGTCCGGTGAACCGGAATCCGTCCGTCGCACCGTCGCCGCGATTGCACACCTGCTCCTCGGCGCCTCGCGCTCGGCTACTACGGCAGACGCATTCGTCTCGACCTCACTGGGAGTGTCGAGCGGCGACGTCGTCTGCGCCACCGAACTCCTCACGGTCTCCACGCGTCCGGCAGTGGCTGCGATCCTCGCGGACGACATGTCGACATGGAATCCTCCGGTCGGTCCCGCAGAGGATTCGTGTCCTCCGACGTGGGAGCGAACGGAAATCGACGGCACGTCGGTTTCGCTGCCCAAGGAACTTGCCGTGTTCTTCGTCGGTGGCTCGTTCGCACCGATCGACGTCGTGGTGTGCCTGAGGGAAGCGTCGTTCATGAACGACCAATTCGAGCTTCGCATCTACACCCGCACGGTCGACGCCGAGGCGGGCAGGGCACTGCTCGCGCAGACGATGACCGCAGCGCGCGGTCCTCGAAACTTTTTCCGAGGACGTGTTCTTCAGGCGACCGCGAAACCTGTACTCGGCCTGGCGATCGTCGACCTACCCCGTCAGGACCGCTCGAATCTGGTGTTGCCTGCTGAAGTGTGGAACGAACTGGACACCAATATCGCGGCAGTGACCACTCGCGCCGACCTGATGCGTCAGCTCGGCCTGGGAACCAGCCGAGGAGTGCTTCTGACCGGTCCTCCCGGTGTGGGCAAGAGTGCCGTCAGCCGTGTCGTGGCCGGGGAGCTGATGGGAGACGCCACCGTCATCATCGTCGACGCCCTCGCTGGATCTCGTGCGCTGAGGTCCATCTACGAGGAGACCAGATATCTCGGACGCACCGTCGTCATCCTCGAGGATCTCGATCTGATCATCGGCACGAGGGGAAGCGGCGGTCGGAACGAGCTGTTGGCGGAATTTCTGACCGTCCTCGACGGCACCCGGCAGTACGACGACGTTCTGACCATCGCGTCGACCAACGATCCGAAGCCTCTCGATTCCGCCGCAACGCGATCGGCTCGGTTCGATGCGATCATCGAGATCGACTACCCGGACACCGCCGCGACAGCCGAGATCCTGCGTCGGATACTGACGTCGATACCCGGCGCCGACGCTGTGGACTGCCATACCGTGGCGCGGTCCTTCGCTTCTGCGGTCTCCGGGGCGGACGTGCGAGAAACGGTGCGACGCGCAGTGTTGGAGCACGGAACTGCAGTGACGACACAGGTACTGCTCCGCACTATCGCCGACGGACGCTGGCGCGCAGCCGAATTGACGGGGCAGTACCTGTGATTCGGCACCTGTGATTCGGCGCTGCCGGTTCAGTCGCCCGAATGCTCGTCGTCGCCGGTGGCCAGTGGTTCTCGACGCGCCTTCTCGAGGACTTCGGTGGTGTGTCCGCCGTGGGCACCTGGTCCGACGTGGGCTTCGGCGCGGAGGCGTTCGACCATGTGCGGGTAGTGCAGTTCGAACGCGGGACGCTCCGAACGGATCCGGGGCAGTTCGGTGAAGTTGTGCCGCGGC
>NZ_NPFY01000013.1 GCF_002259415.1 Rhodococcus sp. 14-2470-1b | reverse complement strand
GCGGGCACCTGGTGGGAACAACACATGCCCCCCACCACACCCGAACCCACCACCGCCGACCTCCGACACGCACCCACCGACACCGCCCGCACCCGAATCCGACTCCTCCGCCGAAAACTACGACAACACAAAACCATCCAACGCCTCCGCGAACGAAAGAAACCACCACCCTTCTGACGTCCGGGGACGTTAGGGTGACCTGCGGGAGGCCGCCACATGCAGTTGACACCACAGGAGGACATCAATCGTCGAATGCTGCGAGCACGGGACGCAATGGACCGCCGGTACGCTGAACCACTGGACGTGCCAACACTTGCCGCGGTTGCGCACCTGAGTGCCTCGCAGTTCGGCAGGGTGTTCAAGCAGGTATTCGGTGAGACTCCGCACCGCTACCTCCAACGCCGACGCGTCGAACGAGCGATGACGCTGCTTCGCCAGACCGATCGCCCCGTCACCTCCGTGGCGTGGGACGTCGGTTTTGCCAGCCTGGGCACGTTCAGCAGGACCTTCACGACAATCGTGGGGTGTTCACCGTCGGACTTCCGAGCACGAAATCAACCCGTCCACGTTCCGTCCTGCTTCATTGCAGCATGGACCCGTCCGCGGACAGCGGTTTCGGAGAAGCGCCACGGGTAGACGGTCTACTAACGTCGCAATCATGACCACTAACCACATCACCTCCGTCCTCATCAAGAGTGTCCCTGTCCTCGACCAGGACGAAGCGCTGAACTTCTACTCCACCCACCTGGGCTTCGAGGTCCACGACGACATCGACCTCGGCTTCATGCGGTGGTTGACCGTTGCTCTTCCCGGAGGCGGTGTTCAGCTGCTGCTCGAGCTCGTCGGAGGCCCCCAACATGACGACGAAACCGCCGCCCAGGTGCGTGAACTCGTCACCAAAGGTGCGCTGGGTGGACTGTTCCTCACGAGCAGTGACGTCCACGCCACCTTCGCAGCCCTCCGTGATGCCGGAGTCGACATTACTCAGGAACCTGTCGAACAGCCGTACGGCACCGACTTCGGCTTCCGCGACCCCTTCGGCAACCACATCCGCGTCAGCCAGCCTGCCTGACGCACTCTCCGACGACGCACGCCGGGGGCGCTACGAGTTCACGAGTGGCAGTACTGCGGTCACTGTCCGCCGACCCCCAGATAAGCCTGCTCGATCTCGTCGATCCTCGGCAACATGTCCGACGCGGCTCCGTCGAGCACTATCCGGCCCTGATCGAGCACGTAGGCGCGGTCTGCGACTTGCAGGGCTGTGCGAGAGTGCTGCTCCACCAGCATCACGCCGACCCCGGTGCTTCGTGCCTCGTCGATCGCGCGGAAGATTCTCTCCACCACCAACGGTGCGAGTCCGAGCGAGAGTTCGTCCACCAAGAGCACCTTCGGTTTTGCTGCCAGTGCGCGGGCGACCGCAAGCATCTGCTGCTGGCCACCGGAGAGAAGACCTGCCGATCGAGTCAGGTGCGGTTCGAGCTCCGGGAAGATGGCCAGCGCGTCGTCGACGGTTCCCTGCCCCAGGCGGAGGTTCTGCAGTACTGAAAGCCCGGTGAACACGCCCCTTTCCTCGATGACGTAAGCGAGTCCGTCCCGGGCCCGGCGGTGAGCCGCGGTGGTGCACTCCTTCCCACCGAGCGCCACGACGCCCGCTGACGGACGCAGAATACCGCCGAGGGCCAGAAGCAGCGTGCTCTTCCCCGCGCCGTTACGTCCCAGCAAGGCCACCACTTCTCCGGGCGCGACGCCCACACTGACGTCGTGAAGGACGGGAATTTCCCCGTAACCGACACACAGATTTCGCGCAGCGAGCACCGAATTGTCCAGCGATGTCGACATCACACTGTTTCCGTTTCTCCGAGGAAGGCCCGGCGTACTTCACTGTCCAGCCGAATCTCCGCCGGGGTGCCGCGGGCGACGACTTTGCCGAATTCCAGGACGGTGATGTGATCGCACACCTTCATGACGAGGTCCACGTCGTGTTCGACGAGGAGAATACCCATCCCGCATTCGTCGACGAGACTCCTGATCAAGTCCACCAGCTCGTCTCGTTCGGGAGCGGACAATCCGGCCGCAGGCTCATCGAGTAGCAGCACCGCCGGTTGCGCCGCGACGGCGCGGGCAATCGCTACCAGCCGCCTTTGTCCGTAGGGCAGTTCGTGAGGACGACGATCGAGTACCGTGGCGAGGCCGAATCGGTCGACGGCCACCAACGCGGCTGGTGACAAAGCCATTTTCGCCGGCCATACCAGGTCTCGCAGGTACGTCCACTTGCGCTGCCTACCCGAGCCGACCTCGAGATTCTCGCGAACAGTCAACTCGTCGAACAGTTCCAGTGCTTGCAGCGTCCGGCCGAGACCCGCTTCCGCACGTGCTGCTGCAGACATCCGACCGAAGGACCATCCGTCGATCGACACGTCGCCGTCGTACCTGCGGGTGACGCCGGTGACGGAATCGATCAACGTCGTCTTTCCGGCGCCGTTCGGCCCGATGACTCCTTCGACGCTTCCCGCGGGAACCGTGAGGCTGACATTGTCCAGCGCGGTGACACCGCCGAACGACACACTGAGGTCACGGACTTCCAGATGTGATCCACGCCGTGAGAACGACTCGAACACAACGGGTTCGGCTACAGTCTCGGACAACGTCGAACGTGGGCTACGCCGCATCAGACGCCGCATCAGACGCCGCGCCATCGCAGCATTCTGTGGAACGAGACCGTCGGGCACGAGAACTAGATTGACGAGCAGAAGGACACCGAGAGCCAACGGTAGATATTGCTGCCAACCGGTGAGCGTCAGCAGGTAGTAGACCACTCCGCCGGTAACCGCGAACCCAGCCATAGGCCCGGCTGCGATGAACCCGGTCCCAGCCAGAACGACGGCGACGAGCAGGGCCATCGCAGCGTCCGTCGTGAACCCCGTGAATACGAGTTGCGGTTGGCTGAATGCTTCGACGGCACCCGCCAGACCCGCCAGCGCCCCCGCGACGGTCAGCGCATAGATCTTCGCCCGAGATGTGTTGATTCCGAGGGTCGCTGCCGCACGCTCACCGCTCCGAGTGGCCAGCAGCCTCCGACCGGCCTCACCGCGGCGTACGTTGGCCACTGCACAGCAACACAGCGCCAGGATCACGACGCAGAGTATCGCGAACCTGGTTGGGTGAGCGACGCTGTCGACATCGATACCGAACACGGTCGGTGCCGGAACCGATATCCCTGCAATACCTCCGGTGAAAGCCGGGTTCGCCAGAACGAGGGCCTGGAACGCCAAGGCCACACCGAGTGTCACGATCGCAACCGTGTCGCCCCGGACTCGTAGCGACAGCATTGCGATCAACGCCCCTCCGGCGGCGCCTGCACTTGCACCGGCCACCAGTGAGAGCACGAACGGAAGACCGACCTCCGACGCCAGCCGGGCTGCGACGAGTGCGCCGAGACCGGCAACCGCATACTGCGCGAGGGAAAGCTGCCCGGCGTACCCCGTCGACACCACGATCGACAGTCCGATGATGGCGGCAACGAGCGACGTGGACAGAGCGTCGAGCATGTTGCCCGACATGAGGAAGATGGCCACCACAACCACGACTGCTGTGGTCAGCGCAGTTCTCGGTTCGATTCGTCCCGATCCGACTGCGGGGAGCGCCTGCTTGGCATCTCCGCGAGGTGACAACGTGTTCCTACGCACCAACACCGCCGCGATGATCACCAAGAACGGGATGGCCGTGGACCACCCTGCGTCGCCGCTGATCCGAACGGTCTCGGCCTGCGCGACGCCGAGAAGCAGACCTCCTGCCATCGCCCATCCGAAGGAACGGAACGCACCGATCAACGCAGCCGCCAATGCCCCGTAGACCACATTGCTCATGGCGACGACATTGAGTCCGTTGATCGGCGCAATCAGGATGCCCGCGCCACCCGCGAGCAACGCCCCGAATGCCCAGTTGGCGAGCGATATGGAACGCGACGACCAACCAAGTACTTCGGCGGCTCGCGGATTTTCGGCGACGGCCACCGTCGCCGTTCCGAACCGCGTGTAACGGTAGGTGCACACGAGCAAGAACGTGATCACCGAACCGATGAGGAGGAGCAAGGCTCGGTCCGAGGTAATGACGAGTTGGTCGGTCAGACGCCAGGTCTTGCGCGGCAACACACTCTGTACGAACTGCGTGGAGTCGCCGTAGCGCAGAAGGGCCGCGGACTGAATGACGGTGAGCAGGCCGATGGTGGCCACCAATCGCGTCACCGAGGAAGCGTCCCGCAACGGCCGCATCACCGCCAATTCGATGACGGCTCCCAGTACGGCGCTGACCGCCAGGGCGATGAGCACCGACGTCCACATCGGCACGCCGGCGTCGGTGAGTTCGAAGTACACGTAGGCCGCTACGAGCGCGATCGCGCCCTGGGAGAAGTTCAGTACCTTGTTTCCCAGGAAAATCAGCACCAGGCCTTGAGCCGACAGGCCGTACACCGCGCCGACTCCGATTCCCAGAAGAGCGAACTGCAGAAAATCGTTCATGAGGAAGTGTCCTGTCCGTCGCGATCGTTCGCGACTAGCCGTTACCGGCGTCGATCAGGTCCCCGATCGGGACGAAGGGAGGATCGGCTGGGTTCTGTAGGACGGTCTGACCGTCCTCGATCGTCTGAAAAACAACCGTCGGATTGAACAACCTGGGGTATCGACTGCTGCCCGAAGTCGTGGAGTACGGAGGGGTGATGCCTCCCATGTCGAGTTCGCGAACGTTGTTCATCGCGTCCTGCACCGACGTCGAGCTGACGGTCTCGAGTGAGCCTGCCACTCTGACGAAGGTCCACATCGCCAGCCACTCGTGCAGTCCCGTCGCGGTTACGGGTATCGCCGGATCGAAGGCTTCGAGATCGGCCCGGAACTGCCGTATGCCCGGAGTATCCGCCGACGGGGGAACGAAGCCCTCCACCGACAGGACGCCCTCGGCGTCCTCACCGACACTCTCGAGAACCTTGGCGGTCAGGTTGAAAGGGAAGGTCGTGACGTGCGAGTCGGGTGCGAGCATGCGCATCGATCGCACGAATTCCGCTTCGTCGTTGGCAAATCCGGCGACGCTTGCACCATCGTCCGTGGCGGCGGCAACGACGGCGCTCAGGTCCGGTGATTTGGCGGGTACCTGGACCAAGCTGGCGAACGGGACATTCGCCTGCGCCGCGCCGGCCTCGACAGAACTACTGATGGCGCCCGAGATCCCGCCCAGCCCTCCGGGCACGACCACGCTCACCTCGCTCGCCCCTGCAGCCGCCAGCTGCACCCCCATTCCCAGCGTTTGGCCGACGAAGCCGGATACATCGGGGAACGATGCAGGACTGCTCAACCCGATGTCGGTGAAGGGATATACGCCCACTGCGGGAATACCTGCGGACTCCAGTATGGGGAGGACAGTCGTCTCGTTGGTGGTTTGTAGACCCACGACCGCTGCAACCTTTGCCTTCACCGCCTCGCGGGCACACTGCCGCGCGACATCGGGGTTGAGCTCGTCGCTGCAGACCAACACCTCGATCGGACGTCCGCCGAGGCCACCGGCCGCGTTGGCAGCTGCGGCAGCCGCGCGGGCACCCGCCGGAAACTCGGGGTTGGATGTTCCGAGTAGCGGTTGAGTCCAGTTTCCGATCGTCATCACCTTGACGGGTTCGCCTGTGAGTCCGGCGAACACATCAACACCGGTGCCATATTCGGAGGCCGACGATCCCGTGCTGCATCCGATCGCAAGCACCGATGTCGCTGCGCAGACCAGTGCGGCCTTCACGGAACGTTTCATGATTCGTCCTTCGACACGGTGACGACTACTTTTCCGAATGCAGCCGGGTCGGCTCGGCGTCGATGGGCATCGGCCATCTTCTCGAGAGGGAAGACCGAGTCGACGGGCATGCGGTACCGACCGGTTTCGATTCCGCGTATCCAATCCCGGAGCATCTGTGGGGTCCGCGGTGATCCGTGCACTCCCCCTGCCGTGAGACGAACCGACGGTGGAATGAATTCGAGAGGGTGCGGAAAAGTGTTGGTGGAGCGATCTTCACGGACGCCGCTCACCATCGAGTTCTTCTGATCCTGCAGAAGCCCAGTGAGACAGACGACCCCGTACTCGCGCACGCACTTCAACGTGTCCGGCAGGGTCGCCAATCCGAGCAGGTCGACAGCCGAGTCCGCGCCACCGGGGATGATCGCCTCGACCTCCTCGCGCAATCCGAGGCCGTCGACCACTACATGATCGACACCGTGGGCAAGCAACTGCTCGCGCTTCTGCGGCGCCCTCGTCGTGGAAATCACCTGCGCGCCCGCATCCTTGGCAAGTGAGGCAAGTGCAAGACCGACACCCGAGGTACCACCGCGGATCATCAAGGTCTTTCCTTCTATGTCACCCAACGCTGCAAGGCTCCCCGATGCCGCAGTGAACGAAGCAGGTATCGCCGCGAGGGTTGCAGAATCGAGCTCGGATTCGAAGGGAATGGCGTCTTCGGTGTCGACGCAGATGTACTCCGCCCAGGCACCGTCGCGCGTGTACCCGTATCCGCCGTAGCCGCCGGCGACCCGGGTACCCAGCACAACGTCCCTGTCGGGGGCCGATACCACTCGACCGATGAACTCGTTGCCGAGCGTCAAGGGAAGCAGAGCCGTCGACACCCCCTCCCGGCTGGCGATCTCCGACGAAATAACCGTCGTTGCATCGACTTTCACCAAGACCTGCCCGCTGCTAGGAATCGGGACGGGGACGACCTCCTGCTGTAGCGACTCGGGGCCACCCCCTTCGACGCCTGCCCTCACGGCACGCATCGTGCGCGGCACGCCCCGATATCCACGGGGCACAGTCGATATCGAAGCGGAATCGATGTAGTTCAACTTTTCTTCCTCTATCTCTTGGACGCACGTCCGGCGGAAAAAGACATGCGTGTAACGGATCTCGTTGCGGCAGACGTGGGTCACGGGTGCCACAACTCGGTGGTCGCGCGAAAGAACACACACGACCCTCGACGTGGGGTCCATCGGGTCGGCGCAGTACCTACGGCGCCGTCAGGTAACGACTGTGTCCGGCGTCCCGTCAGGGATCGAGTGTCGTCGGACGGGTCAGGTGCTGCATCAAGGTCAGCCGGTCACCCCGAACGCGAGTGAAGGCGTACTCCACCGGTGTGCCGGTGGTATCGCGTACGAGCCGTTCGAACAGCAGCAGTGGATGCCCCACGCGAACGTCGAGCAACTGGGCGACCAGATCGTCTGCGACGACAGCTTCTATGGAGTGATCGGTTGTGCCCAAATGGATCCCGGCCCTTTCGTACAGGGCGAACCATTCGGTACGAGGTCCGAACTGCGCAATCATGGGCACGAACGACGCGGGCACGTACGTGGTAGCGGTGTAGAACGGTTCACCGTCCAGCGACGTCAGCAGTTCGACGACGCCACAGTCGACCCCGACATCGATCTGCAGCCTTTGGGCGACCTGGGGCGACGCCGCCTCCTGGTTGACCGAGAGCACCTCGTGACTGATGTCGACGTCGACGCCGGCCGGACCGTGCAGGAAGTCGAAATCGTGCCGAACTCCGGTGGCGGTGGACAGGGTTCCTGCACCCTGGGCCCGTCGCACGAGGCCTTCGTCTCGGAGCAGCGCAAGTGCGTCACGGATAACCTGCCTGCTCGTGGAGAACGACAACATCAACGACGGTTCGCTCGGCAAGGTACCGGCCCGGAACTAGCCGTGCACGATCGCCGAACGAAGCAGGTCGCGCACACGCCGGGCCGCGGCGTTGCGCCGTCCCGTCCGTGGGTGAGGCCCTGATCCGTGTCGAAGCATGAAGTCAATGTAGGGAAGAAGATTTTGCGCTGCACTGCCCCTGCGTTACAAATAAGTTAAGCGGTTTGAGCACGCCCTCTTCAGCACTCTGAGCTGGGAAAACAGAGTTTCGGCGCCGAGGTTCGCCGCAAGATATTCGGTCTTCGAGTTGTATCGGGTCCAACGGGGGTGAATCGATGCGCGCGAACAGCACAAAGCGCGAGAGGTAGACCTCTCGCGCTTTGTCAACCGATTTCTAGGAACAGCGGAACACTGTGCAGCTCAGGGTATTCGACGACGCCCTTGGCCTACCTCCCCCATGACAGCAGAAACCACGCATCTCACTCGGCCAGGAAGCTCCCGACGAGCGCATTGAACCGCGCCGACTCTTCGATCTGCACCCAGTGGCCGCAACGACCGAAGACGTGCAGTTGTGACTTGTCGATCAAGCCGGCCAGCTCGACCGAGTTCGACATCGGGATCACCTGATCGTCGCGTCCGTGCACGATCAGGGTGTCGTTCTGCAGCTTCCCGACGAGCTCCTGATCGACCGTCATCGCGTCCACCCCCTGCTGCCTCGGCGCAGGGAACATCGCGCTGAATGCCTCCTGCACTCCGGGACGGGTGGCCGCGGCAAGCCGGAGCCTGGCTAGCTCGTCGTTCACCAGGGACCGGTCGTACGCGAACACATCGAGCAGCGACCTCATGTTCTCGAATGACGGCTCGAACCCCCACACCGCGTCCAGCCCGTCGGTGATCTCGAATGGGACGCCGACGCTTCCCATCAATACCAGCTTGTCGACGCGTTCGGGATGCCGGGTGGCGATGCTCAGGGCAAGCGCACCGCCGAAACTGTTGCCTACGATCGATACTCGATCCAATTCGAGAGCGTCGAGAAAATCGACGAGATGCCGGGTCCACACCTCCATTCCGTACTGGACGCCGTCGGGGCGCTCGGTGAAACCGAATCCGAGGATGTCGGGGGCGACTACGCGGAACGTCTTCGACAGTTCGGGAATCACGCCGCGCCAGTTTGCCCATGCCGTGACGCCTGGTCCCGACCCGTGAATCAAGATCACCGGTGCGCCGGTTCCTTCGTCGTGATAGTTGGTGGCGATTCCGCCTGCATCGACGGTCTTCGCTATCTCTGGTGTCTGCTCGGTAGCGGTGGTCATGTGAGAATCTCGTCTCTCTGTCGCGTGTCGGCTGTCTAGGTGACGACCGTCAGGAAGTCCTGATCCAGTTCACGGTGGGTGTAGTTGATTCCACGGGCAGCCTGATCCATGGTCCACGTGATGGTCCGGAAATCTTTGCCGGTGCGGTAGCCGCCCGAGAACACCTCGTTGCGGTTTCCCGCCGGGTCGAAGAAGTAGATGGTCTCGCCCCGGGTGATGCCGTGACGCGCGGGCCCGAAGTCGATGGGCACGTCGTGCATCGAAAACACGTCGCCGGCGTGCAGTAATGCCGACCAGTCGGCGATGTGGTACGCGAAATGATGAAGTTTTCCGTTCTCGCCTTTGACGAATGCGATGTCGTGGGGTTGTTCACCACAGAACATCCAGGACGCCACCAGGTCGGTGTTGTCCTCGCCGCCCACCAGCCGCTCGGCGGGCTGGAACTCCAGGCACTCCTCGAAGAAGCGCTCGAGCAGAACCGGGTCCTCGGTCGTGATCAGGGTGTGGTCGAGGCGGGGAACACCGATCCCGCGCACACCGGAACGCGGCCACGGGTCCGGGTTCCACAATCCCGTTGCCGTACCGACGTATTCGATGTCGGTGTACAGCTCCAGAGTATGTTCGGACGGGAGCGTCACCCGTAGTCCGTCTCCGACGGATTGGTTGTCGCCCTTGCTCATACGCTCGTATCGAGCACCGAACGCGCGGACTCGGTTCTCGATCTCGGCCAGGGACTTCTCGTCGGACACCTTGTAACCGAGCTTCGCCAGACCGACGCCGCCTTCGCGAAGAACGACGGAGTGATGGTCTGCCTCGTCCCACGACTTGAGGTAGACGGTGCCGTCGTCCTCGTGGACGGCGTCCATGCCAAGTGTGTTGATGTAGTGGGTCTTCGCTTCTTCCAGATCGGTTACGTCGATATGGACGTAACCCAGACGCATCACGGACATAGGTCTTGCTCCTGACTCGAGTGGTGAGTGGTGGTGTGCGTCGGTGCGGACGTGCAACCGAGTGCTTCGAACACGTTGACGATGCGGTCTCGGGCGCCCAGTTCGATCACGACATCCGACTGTGGGGTGGCTCGACACGGAAGGCATTTGTGCTCCTCGGGTGCCGGGCTCGGCCCGTCGAGCACAACGTCGCTGATGACGGCGGTGTACTCGACGGATCCTTCGACGAGGGTTGCTCTACAGGCCCCGCAGCCGCCACGACGACACTTGTAGCGAGTGCGATACCCGTTGCGCCGTAACGCGTCGACGATGGTTTCACCTGCGCGAACCTCGACATCTACGCCGGTGGGCCTGACCACGACGTGGAAGCCACCGGAACTTCCGGGAACCGGTGGCATCAGGTCGTCACCGTCGTTATTTGCGTAGGAAGACATTCACGTCGTCGTTTCCGATGAGGTCGGGAACCGTCCAACCGTCCAGGTTGTACTCGCTCATGAATGTCTCGGCCAGACCCTTCATCCCACCGACAACTCCGGTAGCCTGGGCACCGAACAACAGTTCGGCTTTGACGTTCTCATGATTTCCGGAGTAGTTGCGCTCGTAGAGTTCGTGTCGCCCACCGAATTCGGAGCCGATCGAATCCCACAGCGCCTTCATCACCTTGACGCGTTCGACTGCGTCGATCCCGTCCGAACCGCGAACGTACTTGTCCAGGAAGGGACGAAGTTCCGGAGATTTGAAGTCGGCGGCAGAGGACGGCAGGTAGATGAGACCGGACGCCACGTCCTGTTCGATGATCTCCTTGATGCGTGGGTATCCCTGCATCATGAACATACGATAGGTGAGGCCGTACTCCAGCTTGGGAATCACGGTGTCACCGATCCACTGTTCTGGGTCGCGAGCCATCGATTCGGTCAACGACCAGAACAGGTTTCGCCATCCGATCACCTCACCCACCCGCGTCTGGACGCCGCGGAAGTTGCCTGCACCGGTGCAGTCGAGCGCCTTGAGCAGGAGACCGGCGATGAAATCGAGTTTGACTGCCAGACGAGTGCAGCCCTGGAGCATCGCGCGTGGCAGGAATCCGGACTGCGGGAAGAAGGTGTTGATCTTCTCCACCGCCCCGTACATGAACACGTTCTCCCACGGCACGAGGACTTTGTCGAAGACGAGGATGGCATCGTTCTCGTCCATCCTCGACGAGAGCGGATAGTCGAACGGTGTTCCGACGATCGCGGCGTTCTGTGCGTAGGATGCGCGCGAGATGAGCTTGACGCCAGGTGATCCCATCGGAACCGTGCAGATGAGCGCGAATTCCTTCTTCTTGATCGGGAGACCGTAATGGGCGATGAAGTTGTAATTGGTCACTGCAGATCCCGTGGCCACCACCTTGGCCCCGGAGACGACCAGACCGGAGTCGGTCTCCTTCTCGACCTTCATGAAGACATCGCCGACCTGGTCCGGGGGTAGTCCGCGATCTACGGGCGGGTTGATGATGGCGTGATTCCAGTAGAGAACTTTTTCCTGGGACTCGCGGTACCACCGCTCGGCGTTGGCCTCGAACGGCGAGTACAGCTCCTTGTTGGCGTGCAACGTACCTAGAAAGGACGCCTTGTAGTCGGGGCTGCGGCCCATCCAGCCGTAGGTCATTCTGGCCCAAGTGGCGATGGCGTCTCGGTCGGCGAGCACGTCCTCTGCAGTCTTCGCGGTGCGGAAGAACGGCATCGTCACGCCGCCGCTGCCGGTATCCGTCGGACAGGTAAGCGTATCGACGTGCTCGCCGCTGTGCATCGAGTCGTACAGCCGAGCGATCATGCGCACCGAGTTGCGGAAGGCCGGGTGATTGGTGTGGTCCTTCACTCGCTCTCCGTGCAACCAGATCTCGCGGTCGTCCGCGATGGACTCGATGTACTCGTCGCCCGTCATGGGCTTGGTCGCGTACACCTGCGGCGTGTTGACCTCACTGTCGGCCGCAGGGTTGACCTGCGTGGAGTCTGTGGGTGTTGCGTCGGGCAGTGTTGCGGTCATGGTCTTCCTGTTCTTCTCGGATGGGTCTCGAGTAGGTGGATGGGGGCAGGTCAGGCTGGTGTCTTGATACGTGGTGCGATCGGACGGAAGACCGTGGTCTCGTCGAACCAGCCGCTGTTGGGATCGTCCATCGATCCGTTCCACGCCGCGGCGTGAGACGGTGCACCGAGGTCGTGAAATGTACTGCGATAGAAGACGAGTGGGTCCGCGCCCGATGCGGTGGCCTCGACGATCTCGCCGATGAAGATGATGTGGTCACCGCCGTCGTACTCCGCCCACGGGGTGCAGGACAGGGTCGCCGCCGAACCGCACAGGAGCGGCGCCGTCGGCCCGTCGGCCCATCTGGGACCTGGGTCACGGGGACGTCCGGCGAAGTGCATGGCCGTGTCGCTCTGGTCGGATGCGAGGATGTTGACGGCGAATGGAGACCCGCCCAGGTATTTGCACGCTTTGGACGATCTGGTCAGTGTGACCTGGCACAACGCCGGCTCCAGCGAGATCGACGTGAATGCCGTGACGGTGGCACCGTGCGGTTCTCCTGCATCGTTTCGGCACGTGATGACAGTGACGCCACTGGCGAACTCTCCGAAGATATTTCGCAGTTTGCGTGGATCCATTTCGGTACACCTTCGATCCAAATCGTCGTATCCGGTCTTGTGGTCTCGACGAGCAACCTATGACCGGGGTCACGCACCCGTCGATCCACCGAGCGAAACGAATATCCACCAGACGCAACGACCTCGATAACGCAACTCGAATCCGCATATAGTGAGCGGAATCACGGCAAGATGGCTGTCACCGAGGATCGTCCGCCACGAGGTCGGTGGGAAGGTGAGAGCAGGACAATGGCATCGAACGACGAAGAGGCTGCACGGTTCCCTGATTGGGAACACGTCCACGAAGCCGTGGCCGATGCGTACTTTCCGCACGAGATGCACCCTCTGACGGCCGGCGCGGAAGCTGCCGCGGCGGTCGGCTCTGCCGACCTCGGCACATGCAGAATCACCCATATCCAATTAGGTGCCGAGGTGTCTGTCAGTTCTGATCATCCCGGCGCTTACGGCATCAACATCCCGGTGTCGGGCTCCATGACGTCCTCGACCAACGGCGTCGAGGTGATTTCCGGCGTCGGGCAAGCCACCGCGTGCCCTCCGGACGCGCTCACGGTCATCCCGCAGTGGGAGACCAGCTGCCGAATCGTGGGGTTCAAGATCGACGAGGCGTACCTGCACACCGAGATGGAGCGAATACTGGACCGGCCTGCGTCTCCCGTGCCACTTCAGCTGGATCTGACAGCTGCAGGGGGTCAGAGCTGGCTCAGGCTGGTCCGAAGCGTCTACGAGCAGGTGCGTGAGGACGATGCGCTGTTGCACAACGATCTGATGCGCCGCCAGCTGGCGGGTGTACTCACGACTGGATTCGTACTCGCAACCGTCGACGACGTGTCGACCGGGCGACCAGGAACTCGCCCGAGGATCGTTCGCCGCGTCGTCAGCGCCATCGACGACGATCCGGCACGGGCGTGGACGCCAGGTGAAATGTGCGCGATCGCAGGAGTCAGCGTCCGGCGTCTCCAACAGGGTTTTCGAGAATACGTCGGGATGACACCCTTCGAGTACCTCAACTCCGTTCGGCTCGAACGCGCGCGAGCCGAACTGCTCGCCGCGCAACCTCCTACCACCGTTCTCGACGTTGCATCGAGTTGCGGTATCACTCACACGGGCCGGTTCGCTGCGGCCTACCGGCGGAGGTACGGCGAGCTACCGTCGACGACGCTCGCGCACTGAAATCCTGGTCCTGTCCCGCTCCGCCATCGCCGCCGTACGCCGCGTCGAGTACAGCCCGACTCCGCTCAGAAGCGCGCACACCAGGTACAGGCAGACCGCCATCGACCAGCCTCCAGCGAACGCACCCGTCGCATCGACGAGGAGCCCGGCAAGCGCCGGACCCAATGCGAAACCGAAGTACATCCCGACGGCGATGACACTGGACGCCTTCCCGACCATCGATGCGTCGACTACTTTGAGAGATCCGGCCATCAACACCACGTTGGCAGCGAGCGCAGACACTCCGTGTAGCGCCACACCCACCCACAGCAGGGCCTGCCAACCGGTTACCCCGGCACATAGAAGAGACAGCGACCCTGCTGCCGAACCCGAAGCCAGAATCAGCAACAGCACGTAGGTGTCGATCGCTCCCGACAGCGCACGTCCCCACAGAATTCTCGACGCGACCCCGAGGGCACCTGCCGCTGCGGCAGCCGCGCCGCCTACCGCCAGGGACAGACCCAGCGCATCGTGAGCGAACAACGGCAAGTAGACGTTGGTCGCCTGGACCGCTGCTCCGGAGACGAACGCGTACGCCGCGAACACCCAGACCGATACCGGGATCTTCTGTCGCTCTATCTCGTCGCGGGCCCGCGGAAGAACTCCCGAAGCACGCGCGTGCGGGCTGCGCGGCCACGAGAAGAACACGACTGCGATTCCTACGACGCTCAGAGCTGCACCGATCCACAGCGCACCTCTCCATCCGAGGACGAGGGCAACCGCAGGACAACCGAGACCCGCGAGAAATTGACTGAACTGGACGCCGGATTGCTTGATGCCCACCCACTGACCGCGGACCGCCGACGGCGCGTTCTCGCTGATCGCCCTGTTGGTCGCTGGGTTGCTCAGTGACTGCGCGACTCCGGACACCACCATGGACACCAACAACCACATGTAGTTCGTCGACAATGCCGCGCAGACGAAGGACACACCGGCACCGACGAAGACGAACAGCAGCAACGCGCGAACACTGCCCCGGTCCGTCGATCGCCCCAGCGTCAGCGACGTCAGCGACGCCGACAGAAACGTCACCGACGCCAACAATCCGAACTGCGCGAGGCTGATCTGCAGTGAATCCACGACGAGGGCGCCCGTGGCACTGAGACCGTACGTCAGCAGCGGACCGATCGCCATGGCGCCCGTCAGCGTCGTCAGCAGGCCCGCCGTGTTGCCTTCATCCATCGCGTCTGCGCCCTCTGCCTTCCACGAGAAGTGTTGCCACATGTTGGACACTACGAACTTACGCATGAGGTGTGCCCTGGCGTCCCATAGGTCGGGACAACTCCGGTACGAGGCACGGACACACACGTTGCGGAATATGGATACTCGCTGCGTTGGCTGGATCGACATTCTCACTCCCTCCACATACGTTCGGGTCACGTTCACACACAGGAGGATCGAGACGTGGAATCCACAGCAGCACCGATCGGGGTTCATCAGCAGTTCGACTTCGTCGCCATGCTCGACGGCGATCCGAACCCACCGGAAGGAATGTGCGCGTGCGGTGTTCGACCGCTCGGCACCGACGGCGTGAAGACCTGATTACAGTCAGCCGTCCCTGCAGCGTGAGGACGATCCATCCGACCTCGCTGTCCGAGACGAAACCGGAATTTCAGTTCTTGGACGCAACCAGATCGAGGGCGATGTCGGTGATCAGGTCTTCCTGTCCGCCGACGAGTCCGCGTTCCCCGACGGCGAGCAGGATTGCGCGGGTGTCGAGTCCGTACTGCTTCGCTGCTGCCTCTGCGTGGCGGAGGAAACTCGAGTAGACACCCGCGTACCCGAGGGTCAGCGTTTCACGATCGACTTGAACCGGCCTGTCCTGCAACGGCCGAACTATGTCGTCGGCCGCGTCCTGGAGTCCGAACAGATCACAGGCGTGCTTCCACCCGTGCAGGTCAGCGACAGCGATGAACGGTTCGATAGGACAGTTGCCCGCACCGGCACCGTGCCCAGCGAGAGATGCGTCGACGCGTGTGACACCCTCTTCGACGGCAACGACGGAATTCGCGACCGAGAGCGACAGATTCTGGTGAGCGTGAATACCGATCTGAGTCTCGGCTCGAAGGACGTCTCGGTAGGCGCGCACCCTGTCGCGGACCCCGTTCATGGTCAGGCGGCCACCCGAATCGGTGACGTACACACAGTGCGCACCATACGATTCCATCAGTTTCGCTTGCTCCGCCAGCTGTGCCGGTTCCGCGAGGTGGGACATCATCAGGAATCCGGAGACATCCATACCGAGCTCACGTGCTGTGCTGATGTGCTGCGCGGAGACGTCCGCTTCGGTGCAGTGAGTCGCCACCCGTACCGAGGTGACACCGAGTTCGAAAGCGTGCTCGAGTTCCTTCACGGTACCGACTCCGGGGAGCAACAGCGTGGTCAGTTCGGCGCGGTGCACCACCGCGGCAGCTGCTTCGATCCATTCCCAGTCGGTGTTGCTACCCGCCCCGTAGGTCAGGCTGTGGCCTGCGAGGCCGTCACCGTGAGTGACCTCGATGGCATCGACGCCGGCACTGTCGAGCGCACTGGCCACGCGCGCAACGTTTTCCGGACTGATGCGGTGCCGCATCGCGTGCATTCCATCACGGAGTGTGACGTCCTGAATGTACAGGGCAGCACCGTCGGTCGCGTTCGGTCGTGTCGAGGTTTCGCTCATCGTGATGCCTCCAGTGTTGCGGTTTCCGCGATCTTCTCCGCGACCTGCAGGGCAGCAGAGGTCATGATGTCGAGGTTGCCCGCATACGCGGGCAGGTAGTGTGCGGCGCCTTCGACTTCGAGGAACACCGAGACCTTCCACAGTCCGGGACCCTTGTCGACGCCGCCGGTCAGAGTCTCGACGGATTCGGCGTCGTCGAGTTGGGTGAACTGGACCTCTTGTTTGAGTCGGTAGCCCGGGACGTACGACGAGACCTTGGCGACCATGTTCAGAATGGACGCACGGATTGCGTCCTGATCCGGGTTCGAGACCAGTGCGAGGACGGTGTCGCGCATGATCAGCGGCGGCTCGGCCGGGTTGAGGACGATGATGGCTTTGCCTCGAGCCGCACCCCCTACCTTTTCGATTGCCTCGGAGGTGGTTTCGGTGAACTCGTCGATGTTCGCCCGGGTGCCCGGTCCAGCCGATTTCGACGCGATCGACGCGACGATTTCTGCGTAGTGGACCGGCGTCACCTGGGAAATTGCGGCCACTATCGGGATGGTCGCCTGTCCGCCACAGGTCACCATGTTCACATCCGGCGCGTCCAGATGTTCCTCGAGATTCACAGCCGGAACGACGTACGGACCGATCGCCGCGGGAGTGAGATCGATCAGTCGCTTGTCGTGTGGCCTGAGTGCCTCCTCGTTGGCGACGTGCGCTTTGGCGGAGGTCGAGTCGAAGACGATGTCTATGTCGGCGAACGCGGGGTGCTCGATCAGTCCTTGCACGCCTGAATCCACCGTGCTGATTCCCAGCCGACGAGCCCGCGCGAGACCGTCGGACGCCGGGTCGATGCCGACCAGCACCGCAATCTCGACGTTCTTCGCTACCCGCTTCAATTTGACGACGAGGTCGGTGCCGATATTCCCGGACCCGATCACGGCCACTTTCGTTTTGCTCATGCTGTCCTTCGATTCTTGTAGCGGGTTTCGGCTCAGGCCGTGAACGTGGCGGTGACGGAGCCGATTCCAGAGATCTGAGCCGTGTACGTCGAACCGGGGGTGACGGCGACCATGGGGCCCAGTGCGCCGGAGAGAATTACTTCACCGGCACGCAGGGGAGATCCGTAGGACAAGCTGGTGTTGGCCAACCACACCAGAGCCTCCCAGGGACTCCCGAGACAGTCCGAACCTTTGCCGGCAGAGACCTGCTCACCGTCCGCGGTCATGGTCATGGTGACCTCTGCAAGATCGGGTGCATCGCCGCGAGAGATACTCTCTCCCAATACATACAGGCCCGACGAGGCGTTGTCGGCAATCGTGTCGGCAAGGCTGATATCCCAGCCGGCAATGCGGCTGTCGACAATTTCGAACGACGCCAGGATCTTCTCTACGAACGTCGGCGCTTGCTCGGCAGTGATCGTCTCGTCGATGTCCGACGAGAGCAAGAAAGCGATCTCCGCTTCGATGCGAGGTTGCAGCAGCCGACCTGAATCCACTGCGTCGTCACCGGTGACGTCGAAGTCGTCGAGCAGTACGCCGAAGTCCGGCTGGTCGACTCCTAGCTGCTGTTGCACTGCCGGAGAGGTCAAACCGATCTTGCGTCCGACGACCGTGCGGCCCGAAGCGAGCAATGCTTCGATATTGCGTGACTGGACTCGATACGCGGCATCGATGTCCTCGCGGTCGATGACGTCCCGGACCGGGGTGCACGGTGTGCCTGTCTTCGCCGCGTCGGCCAGGCGATCGGCCGCTTCGCCGATCGCGCGTTGTTCGATAGTGGTCATGTCGCAGACAGTACGAGTCTGCGTCATCCGTGCCTAGGATTCATCTCATGAAACGGGATGACATGTCTCTGCTCGAGCGCTACACGTTGATACTGAGTGCGTTTCCTCCCGGTGCCGCTCTACGTCTCTCGGACGTGGCCACACGAACCGGCCTGCCGCGATCGACCGCGCATCGAATGCTCGTCGACATGGTGTCGGTGGGGTGGGTACAGCGCTCCGGTACCGAATTCGAGCTAGGTATGCGGCTGTTCGAACTCGGGGAGAGAGTGCCGGTCAAGCATCGCCTACGCACCGCGGCAATGCCGTTCATGCAGGATCTACACACTGTCACGGGGAACACGGTGCACCTCGGGGTGCGCGACGACCACGACATCGTTTACGTGGAAAAACTCCAAGGTCACGCGCCCATGTCACTGCCGTCGCACACCGGAGGTCGCCTGCCGTTGTCCTGCACCGGGGTCGGCAAGGCTGTGCTGGCGTTCGAGCAGGTCGAGCTTCGCGACGCCGTCCTCGCGCGCCCATTGCGCCGCTACACCCCCCAGACGATCGTCGACCCTGTCCTGCTCGAACGCGAACTCGTCGAGATTCGCCGAACCGGCATATCGGTCGAACACGAGGAGGCAGCGCTCGGCGGCTGCTGCCTGGCATCACCCATCCTGGTCGGCGGTGCACCTGTGGCCGCGATCTCCGTGTCGGTGCCGGCCGAGCAGTTTCGCCCGGAGCTGTTGGCTCCTGCCGTGCGCGCGACCGCCCTCGCGCTGGGCCGAGCGTTGTCGCGTCCCGGCTGACAAGTGTCCGCGACGCCGAGACCCGAGAGCACCGGACAACCGTGGCAGCGCTTGCGTGGTCCGACTCGTCCACATCGCGGACCCGGCACTTGAGCCTGTTCCGAGAACACAGTGTCGGATGGACCGCGGTGTCGATTTCGCACCGTAGTCGACGATGAGGACGAGCGATGATCGGAACGAGAATGCGACGAGCAGTGAAGGCGACGGGGTCGGCGGCTCTGGCAGTAGCACTGCTTACGGCATGCGCACCGAACACGAATCCCGAGAATGAGCCGCTCGCAGACGGCGCTGCGCTGGATCGCTTCTACCAACAGCACTTGTCCTGGGGAAACTGCGGGCCCGACTATGCGAGCACGGACGACGAGGTCACTGCCATGGACGTCGTTCCGGGGCTCGAATGCACGCGTCTCCAGGTGCCTCTCGACTACACCGATCCCAAAGGTGGTCTTGTCGAGATCGCGGTATCGCGTGTGCCGTCCCGAGGTGACGGACCCAGTACGCCGCTGGTGATCAATCCAGGCGGGCCGGGCGGGTCAGGCGTCGTCGGGGCGATCTTGACCGCCCTAGGGCTTGTCGAAAGCCCGATCACCGAGAACTTCGATATCGTCGGATTCGATCCGCGCGGTGTCGGCGCCTCACAACCGGCCGTGGATTGCTACAGCGACGAAGAAGCGGATGCAGGTACTGTTCCGCTCGGATCGCTGGGTACGACAGTAGAATTCACCAGCGACGACACGCAAGCGATCATGGACAAGTGCGCCGAGAGGTCGGGCGGTGTCGATGCCCTCGCGCACGTCGGGACCCGAGACACGGCGCGGGACATGGATGTTCTGCGAGCAGCACTCGGCCAGGACAAGTTGACGTACTTCGGTCAGAGCTACGGCACCCGCTTGGGCGCGGTCTACGCCGAACAATTTCCCGACCGCGTGCGCGCGCTGGTGTTGGACGCGGCTGTCGATCCTCGCCTCGACGGTCACGAGGCGGTGCTCAGTAGTTACGAAGGATTTCAGCAATCGTTCGACGGCTTGGCGACCGAATGCGCGACTCGAGTCGACTGCCCCCTGGGTAACGATCCAGCACGGGCGACCCAGAGGTTTCAGCAGCTCGTCAGGCCACTGCGTACCGAGCCTGTTCCTGCTCTCGACACAACGTTGGGCTTCGACGATGCAATCGGAAGCGTCATCTCGGGGCTCTACGCGCCGGATACGTGGCCGTCCATCGTCGACGGTCTCGCAGAACTCGTCCGAGGGCGGGGCGACGGTCTGATGCAGCTGCTCTACACCTTCGGGGGTCGCAGCGCAGCGGGCCAGTGGACCAACTTCACGGAAGCGAACTACGCGATCAACTGCATGGACCTCGATCGCCTGACGCCAACTCGAAGCGCCGAACTACGGCGCCGGACGTACGACCTGGCGCCGTTCATGGACCCCGGTGTCGATGTCGCCGACGGTGCCCGTGATGCGTGTGAGCACTGGCCCGCGGAGCCGACGCTCGGCTTTCCGTACGCGCAGGACGTCGACGGACTACCTCCCACCCTTGTCGTATCCACGACGCGCGACCCCTCGACCCCGCACTCCGGTGGCGTCAGCCTCGCCGATTCACTGGAAAGTTCTCTGCTCACCGTCGAGGGCAGCGCCCATGGCATCGTCGGACAGGGCACGAATGCGTGTGTCGATGGCATAGTGTCCGATTACCTGATCAACCTGCAGGTACCCGACGAGGATGCGCGCTGCATCACGTGAGGAGGGGTCGATATGGCCTGGAGTACACGTGAACTCGCGGAGCTCGCAAGTACGACTGTCAACACCATCCGTCACTACCACCGCCTGGGTTTGCTCGCGGAACCCGAGCGCTCGAGCAACGGATACAAGCAGTACCGCGCTGGGCACCTCGTACGTGTTCTTCGGATCAGACGATACCGAGAACTCGGTGTCCCTCTCACACAGATCGATTCCATCGACGGGCCCGACAGCGCGCTCCAAACTCTCGACGAAGAACTGGTAGCCGCCATCGAGCAATTGCAGCGCGCTCGGGAACGACTGGCGGCCACCCTGAGTGAGGGTGCCGAGTCCGATGTTCCCGCCGGATTCGGTTCTGTCGCCGACCGATTACCTGTTCCGGACCGAGCCCTGCTGACGATAATGGCGCAGTACTTCAACGATGATGCGTTGGAAGACATTCGAGCAATGATCGAAGTCGCACAGACCGATGTGGACCGCGAATACGAGCAACTGCCGGAAAGCTCGAGCGACAGCGAGCGCCAGGATCTCGCCGAGAGAATGACGGTGCTGCTCAGCCGGCACCTGGAGGACTACCCTTGGCTGCTCAACCGAGAGTCACACATCACCGCTGCACCGGACGTAGTGGACAGTGCCGTTTATCCATCGGTTGCAGATCTCTACCGTCCCGCACAACTCGACGTACTCGAGCGAGTCGTCTACCTCATCCACGGCCACCGATGAACCGATACCGTCTCGATGGATTCCCCTCGGCTAGCGACCTCCGGCCAATGACGACCACGCGGCTCCGGGCTGCGAGAAGCGCCGTGAGGCTGGTCATTACCTCGTCAACGGTAGGCCGTACTCAGAACCCGAAGACGCCTCGGATGCTGTGACCGATATCGATAGAGGCGCCGGAGATCGCATCCGCGAGTGGCGAGGCCAAGAAAGCAACCAGTGACGCGATGCCCTGTGCATCGGTCGGTCCGGGTGCGCCGATCGTTGTTGTCGACGGGTCCGGCTCTGCTACTACAGGTCCCGGGTGCACCACATTCACAGTTATCGACGATGCGTACAACTCATCTGCCAGACACTTGGTCAGAGCAGCGACCGCAACATTGCGAACCGACGCGGGTATGGAGTCGGTGAGGTGAGTATGTTGCCCGCAGATGTTCACAATCCGGCCGGCGTCGGATTCCGCCAGGTAAGGGATGGCCGCGCGTGCGCATCGGAGATAACCCATTGCCTTCGTGTCGACGGCGTCCAGTATCTCACCGATCTCGTCGGAGCGACCTGCTGCTTCTATCACGCTCTTCGCTGCAGGTGCTCCGGTGTTGATCAGAACGTCGAGACCCTCCATCCACTCGATGGCAGCAGCGGTAGCGGTTCGCACCGAATCGGGGTCGGTCGAGTTCACGAGCGTGTAGCCGACCCGCCCCCGCCCGACTGGGTCGAGTTCTTCCACTGCGCCGCGAAGTGACGACTCGGTACGCCCGCCCAGCATCACTTGTGCGCCTTCGTCCACAAAGGTTCGGGCGACCGCCTTGCCGATCAAGCCGGACCCACCGACGACAAAGATTCGCCTACCGTCCAGATCGAGATTCATAGTTTGGTTCCTCTGTTCGGGAGGTGCACTTGTCGGGCCGTCTCGAGGCCACGATGCACGGTGATGACAGTCACAGTAGACATAGAAAGACTGATTGTGCAAGGTCCGACATTTGCAGGAGACCTGACCGCCTTGTCAGCACGTTCTTGCCGCGTATTCGTTGGACTTAGCCATTGACGATCGCGTTAATGTCCGACATCATCGTTGGTGTCGGTATCGACGCGACGGTCCAGTGTCGAGTTCCCCCTTCGCTGAGCCGAGCAGCGCCGTGCTGTGGTGCCCTCACATAGGCCGACGCTGAACCCTCGAGCGTACGGTTCGGTTGCTGCGATCCAACCAACTGCACACAACCCTGAAATCGACTGCACTGCCACAGGTTCGGGCCCGCGAATACGCGATGCAACAGGCCGGCTTCGTGTATATGAATCCCTCAGCAAAGGATGACAATGAAGGTTTACTCCGCGATAGCGCACACGCTCACGGACTACGGGGTCGACACCATATTCGGTCTCATCGGTGACGCGAACATGTACAGCATCGGCGAATACCGACGGCTGGGGAAGGGAAGGTACATCGGCGCAGTGGACGAGGGCGGGGCGTGCAGTATGGCCGTCGGCTACGCCCGCGTCGGTGGAAAAGTCGGCGTGGCCACCGTAACTCACGGCCCCGGAGCCGCGAACACCGTAAACGCCGTCACAGAAGCCGCGCGCACCAACACTCCTTTCGTGCTGATCACCGGAAGCACACCACGGAAGCGATTCCATATCCAGGACATCGACCTCAAGGCACTGTTCTCGGCAACCGGAGCCGAATACTACAAGGTGCTGCGGGCAGAACACGTGGTCAACGACCTCGCGCGTGCACTGGCGCGAGCCGCCCGAACCAACTCGGCGATCGTCCTCGACATCCCGTACGACATCTGTCACGAGGACGTCGACTACGTTCCCGCGGAATTCATCTCGCACCCCAAACAGAAGTTCAGCCCCGACGATGTCTCGATGGACAACGCTCTGGGTCGATTGGCTTCCGCGAACAGACCGGTCATCCTCGCCGGTCGCGGTGCAGTGGAATCCGGCGCTCGCGACGAGTTGATCGAACTCGCCGATCTCCTCGGCGCTCCGTTGGCAACAACCGCTGCGGCGAAGGATTTCTTTCACGGAGAAAAATACAATCTCGGAATCATGGGCGACCACGGGCAACCATGGGCGGTCGATATCATCGCCAAGAGTGACTGCATTGCGGCATTCGGCGCTGCGTTGAACAACTACACAACAGTCGACGGAGAACTGCTCGCAGGAAAATCCGTCATCCAAGTCGATTCAGCAGCCGGCGCAATCGGTCGATTCAATCCCGTCTCCTGCGCGGTGACCGCAGATGCCGCCACTGCAGCGGCCGCAATGGTCGAGCAGCTCAAAGAAGCAGGCGTCGCGGCAACCTCGTTTCGCGACTCCCAGCTCACCGGTGGCGTGCTCGAGCGAGATCCGCGTCAGTACTTCACCGACCGCAGCACGGACACCGAGCTCGACGTTCGGACCGCCATGGTGACCCTCGACGAGAACCTCCCGGCCGACCGCGTCATCGTCACTGACGGAGGCCGATTCGTGCCGGCTCCATGGGGATTTCTTCACGCCTCGACCGCGAGGAACTTCACCCATACCTACGGCTGGGGTTCGATCGGACTTGGTATAGCTACCGCCGTTGGAGCGGCAGTTGCGAATCCGGATGCCGTCACCGTATGCGTCGCTGGTGACGGAGGCGGCATGATGGGTTTGATCGAGTTCTCCACAGCGGTGCGTCACAACATTCCGTTGCTCGTCGTCGTACTCAACGACAGTGCCTACGGCGCGGAATACAGCAAGTTCGAGCAGACAGGCTTTTCGCCCGACAACTGCTTTCAGAGCTGGCCCGAGTTCTCCGAAGTCGCTCGATCCCTCGGCGGTAGGGGAATCACGGTCCGGACCGAAAAAGAGCTGCGCGACGTTGTAGCCGAGATCGGAGATCTGACGGACCAGTTACTCATCGAGATCAAGGCCGACCCGAGCGTCGACCCGATGGCTCCGTGACGACAGTAGAACTCGACAGCTCGGCCCCTCGTGAGTATCACGAGGGGCCGAGCTTGCAGGACACACGACATCCAGCATGAAGCGTAGTGCCGCAGGGAGAACCGACGGATGACCATTCACACCGAAGTCGCTCGAAAACCACTCGGACAGGCAGTCCTGCGTCCCCGCCAACAGGTCGAGGAGACAATCAGATCCGCCATACTGTCCGGAGACCTCGAGAGCGGTGAAATGCTTCCGCCGGAGGCAGAACTTGCCCGGCAATTCAACGTGAGCCGGACTACGCTGCGAGAAGCGCTCCGAGTCCTCTCCTCCCAGCACCGAGTCACATTCTCGTGCACCGCGGCATGTGATCGACCACGCCACGGAAGGGACCTGCATCAGCGTGCAACTGTTCGGACCCCAGCGGTCCCGATGCTCAGGTGAACGTCACCGTTACGCTACCGACGTCGTTCAAGTCCGCACTGTAGCAACCCGGTTCGGCAGCTACCGGATCTGCGAACGTGCCAGTCGACACCACCTGCCCCGCACCCAGTGAGAGACCGCGGCGGTCGAGCTGTTCCAGCAGCCAGTGAAGTGCGTGAATCGGCGATCCCATGACTGCGTCAGAATTGCCGTCGGCCACAACCTCCCCGTTGCGCGTCAACGTTGCTGGTATTGCGCGCCAGGGCAAGGACTCGGATGAAACACTGTTTCCTACGACAAGGTAGCCGGCCAGAGCGTTGTCGAGGACGTGACTGTGCACCGTGTGCCCTGCACCAGGGGATCCGGGCATCCAGTTCCGGAATCGTGAGGTGGGCAGCTCGATCCCGGGCGCAACGCGCACGCGGTGTTCGAGTTCGGTGATCGACATCGATGCGTTCAACTCCTCCACCGCGGTCAACACCAGTTCAGGTTCGATCAGGAAGCCGTTCTCGGTGGACAGATTCACCGTTGCGCCCGAAGGGAGGAGCCGCTCGCGCATCAAGCGTCCGTATGCCGGACCGGTCGAGCCCAGAGCCGCTTGATCTTTCGTGCGAGTCAGACTGATCTTGTACCCGCCGATCGCGCCACGGCGCACACGGACGACCTCATCCAGGATCGAGTCGCGGAACATGTATGGATCCAGATGGGCAAAATTTCGGATCGATTCGTCGAGGTCCAACGGAGGCGCACCGGAGTAGGCGTCGATCAGGTGCCGCGCGATGTTCGTCGGTGTTTGCGTAGGAAGACTCATCACAACTCCGTGAAAGTTCGGTATGAACGCCGACGCAAAGATACCATGCAGTCGGTCTACTGTCCGACAGTAACCAAAAGGTACAGGTGCGTAACCGGCACAGAATTCGCCGCATCCTTCGACCGCACGTACTAAACGTCAGACGTTAGACTGTTCGTCTTAATTGAATCTAAAAGTCGAAAATGATCAGAATGTTTCTCACTGAGTGAGAGTATGCCTGTTGACCAACGTGGTTCACATCACACACTGAGCGGCACGCGGCTGTGATCACAGTCGAAAGTTGTCGATGGAGGAACAGTGACCGTAGCGTCCACCGGAAAGTCCGAGGCCACGCCCCCGCGTGCGTCCGACCAGACGTCACCTGCTGCACAGGCAGCGCAACAGGCAATTCAGGCCGCCGATCAGGGAAAGGCCACACCGCAAGCCAAGCGTGCAGCGGCGGCGAGCTTCCTGGGAAGCATGCTCGAGTACTACGACTTCTTCATTTACGGTTCAGCTGCTGCCCTGATTTTCCCGGCGTTGTTCTTTCCGACGGGCAATCCTGCGGTGGCCACCATCGCTGCTCTTGCAACGTTCGGCGTCGGGTATGTCGCACGTCCACTCGGCGGCATCGTGCTCGGTCACTTCGGAGATCGTCTGGGTCGCAAGCGGGTTCTGTTGTTCACGCTCGTGTTGATGGGCGTGGCGAGCACCTCGATCGGTCTACTACCTACTTATCAGCAGATCGGTGCGTGGGCGCCTGCACTGCTGGTGCTCGCTCGCGTCCTGCAAGGTTTCTCTGCCGGAGGTGAGGCCGCCGGGGCCAGTACGCTCACCATCGAACACGCGCCGACCGGTCGCCGTGGCCTGTTCGCCAGTTTCACGGTGTCGGGGATCATGGCCGGAATCGTCGTGGCAAACCTGGTCTTCATTCCCGTCGCGGTGATGCCCGACGAGACGTTGATGTCGTGGGGATGGCGGGTGCCGTTCCTGGCCAGTTCGTTGGTACTGGTCTTGGCTTACGTTGTGCGAAAGCGACTGGACGAGACTCCGGTATTCGTGGAGGCGAAGGAAAAAGACGCGACGCCGGACATTCCTTTCAAGACACTGATGAAGACTCAATGGGCCGACGTCGTCCGCGTCGCAATGGCATCGCTGTTCGCCGTGAACCAGACAGTGGTGATGGTGTTCGGCTTGGCCTACGCAACGTCGGAGGCAGGTATGGCGCGGTCGACGATGCTGTGGGTGTTGGTGGCCGCACACGCGGCATCGGTCGTCGGCGTTCCCCTGGCCGCCGGCCTGTCCGACCGCATCGGACGACGTCCAGTATGGATTTTCGGTGCGATCAGCTCCTCCTCGATGCTGTTCGTGTTCTTCTGGGCAATCAGCACGGGGAACATTCTGTTCGTGACCGTGTCCGGAATCGTTCTTGTCGGCGGTGCGTACTCCTGCATGAACGGGCTGTGGCCGGCGACCTTCTCCGAGCAGTTCGCCGCTCCCGTCCGCTACAGCGGATTCGCCCTCGGCCACGGAACCGGCCTCCTGGTCGCGGCGTTCGCTCCCACCATCTGTGTGGCAATCATGGGCGAGGGTCAGTACGGTTGGCTGCCGGTGGGAATCTTCGTCGCCATTACCGGCGCCGTCTCGGCAACCGGCATCTACTTCTGCAAGGAAACGAACAAGACTCCGCTCGCCGAACTCGGACACAAAGGGACGCGCGCGGCAGCATGACAGCGCATGCCGGAGGTGACGACACCTCGAGTCCGCCCGATGTGCAGCCAGGAGACTCTCTGCTCGCTCGAGCGGTCCGAATAGTCGAAACAGTCGCCTCCGGCAGTGCGTCGTTCACTGCATCGGACGTTGCGCGGAAATGCGGCCTTCCCAGGGCAACGACCCACCGAATAATCAACGAACTGATCGCACTCGGACTGCTCGATCGTGACGAATCTCGGCAGCTCCGAATGAGTTCCGCGACCTGGGAGCAGGCCGCTCTGTCGAGCTCGGTGGGTAATCTGATCGAGGCGGCCGCGCCGATAACTACGTCGCTGCACATGGCAATTCAAGAACATACGTACCTGTGCGTAGTGTCCGGCGGCGATGCTCTGTGTATCGATCACCGCGGACCGGCAGACCCCTCTACTCAAGTGATCGCGCGAGCACACAGACGTCCGGCGCTCAGCTCGGCGGCAGGTTTGGCGATGCTAGCGTTCTCGCCGGCAGTGGTACAGGACGAAGCACTGGTGACTGGACGTTCGGACTCTCCGGCGCGCATCTCGTCCGATATGGCGGTCTATCGACGAAATTTCGCCGATATTCGACGGGCAGGGTATGCGGTCCTGACCGACTCGAGCAAAAAGGGAATCACTGAACTCGCCGTGCCGATCCATTCGAGATCGAGCAGTTCGATGGCTGCATTGTCCATTTCATTCCCGACGGATTCGGATCTGTACCGCCGATACTTACCTCCTCTGGTCTCCGCTGCCTCGGATCTGTCTCAGATCTTGAAGCGATCCGAGTCTCGCCACACCCTCACTTTTTATCGTCACTCGGGCGACGGTAGGTAGTGATGACCACGAAAGGATCGACACATGGACCCACTCGAGCGTCCGAAACCGAAGCGGCAGTTGCCCAACCTGCAGCAGGCCGCTCAACTGCTGGGGCTGACACAACGTCGATCCCGAAGATCTGCCCTCGACAGAATCCTGTCTGTCGAGGAGATGCGAGTTCGCGCCCGCAAGCGAGTCCCGCGGTCGATCTTCGACTACGTGGACGGAGCGGCCGAGGAAGAAATCACTCTGCGCGCCAATCGAGATGCATTTCAGCGTCTGCGATTCCACCCGACCGCACTGAACGACGTGAGCGATCCAGACACTCGATCGAACATTCTGGGTGACACCGTAGGGATGCCACTTGCCCTCGCTCCCACCGGCTTCACACGCATGGTCCACCGCGAAGGCGAAATAGGTGTTGCATGGGCAGCGAATCGCGCTGAAATACCCTACACACTAGCAACTCTGGGTACGGCATCGGCACAGGACATCTGCGAGGTGACACCCCGCGTACCGCGCTGGTTCCAGCTCTACGCCCACAAAAGCGAGCAGGCCAATCTCGACCTCCTTGCCACCGCGAGAACCCACGGCTTCGATACCCTCGTGGTCACTGTGGATACCGCAGTCATCGGATCCAAACGCAGAGACCTGCGGAGTGGACTGACCGTTCCACCGACCGTGAGCCCACGAACATTCGTCGACATGGCTGTGCACCCGAGGTGGTGGACGGGGGCATTGACTGGGGCACCACTTGGATTCGATGCGCTCGGAAGTTCCGGAGAATCCATGTTCGCGGATCTCAACTCGCAATTCCGACAGGGCATCGACGCCACCTTCCTGAGGTGGATCCGTGCCGAATGGAGCGGAAAGCTCGTGATCAAGGGAATAGTCAGTCCGAGCGACGCCTGTACCGCGTTCGAACTCGGTGCAGACGGGATCGTCCTGTCCAACCATGGCGGTCGTCAACTCGACCGGACCATCCCGCCTGTTACTGCGCTCCCTGCGATCCGCAGAGCAGTAGGTCCGACGCGCACGATTCTGCTCGACAGCGGAATACGTTCCGGCGCGGATATAGTCGCCGCATTGTGTCTCGGCGCGGACGCGTGCATGATCGGCCGGCCATATCTGTACGGCCTCATGGCAGGCGGGGCACCAGGTGTCGATCGGGTTCTGTCCATCCTCCGAGACGACATCGTGAGAACCATGCGATTGCTTGGTGTGCAAAGGCTTTCCGATCTCGGTCCCCATCACGTCTCCAGTGAAACGAGTCCGCCCACCGAAAGCCCTTTCCTCACCGCAGCCAGTAGCCTTTAGCCAGGTACCGGAGCACGACCAGCCGGTGCTGCGGCCTGCCCCTCGTCACCGCGTGAGCTCGTCGAGAATATCGTCGGTGTGTTCGCCGAGTTCGGGACCGAGGTTTCTGATCTGTAGGGATCGCTCGCCGATCACCGGTACGATTCCGGGGAAGCCCACCGAGACCGGATCCTGACCGCCGGTATCCACCGGGAACTGTTGAATCATGTTGCGGGAAAGCATGTGCTCGTCCGCGCAGATGTCAGCTGCCGTGTTGATCGGACCACTCGGCACTTCCGCAGCGTCGAGTACCGCGAGGGCCTCGGCGCGCGTCCGCGTGAGAGCCCATGCCCCGATGGCCGCGTCGAGTTCGTCTCGCCGTTTCCACCTGCCGGCACCACCCGACAGTTCGGGGTCGGAGGCCAGGTCGGGACGCCCGATCGCCAGCATGTAGCGAACGAAGATGCCGTCTCCGTTGCCTGCGACCACGATCGACAACCCATCGGCGCACGTGTACGCGTTGGATGGGGCTATTCCTTCCATCCGCCCGCCGAGGCGTCGTCGCTCGACGCCGTACGCGAGGTAATCGGGAACCAAGGACTCCATCACCGAGAACATCGATTCACTCAGCGCGACGTCGACAATGCGAGACGGCAGCGGCAGCGAGCCCTGCTCGTCGGAGCGAGAACGGCTGTGCAGCAGCGTCATCACTGCTCCGAATCCCGCGTACAGGGCCGCGACGGTATCGCCTATGGACACCCCGACTCGCACGGGTGGCCGGTCGGGATCGCCGACCAGTTCCCGAAAACCGCTGTAGGCCTCGGCGACTGCCGCAAATCCCGGACGCCTCGACAGCGGTCCGGTCTGACCGAACGCAGAAATGCGCACCAGAACGATGTTGGGATTGGCCGCGTCGAGTTCTTCCGGTCCAATCCCCCACTTCTCCAACGTCCCCGGTCTGAAGTTTTCGACCACCACATCGCACGTTGCCGCCAAAGCAAGGACGTGCCGCCTACCTTCGTCGGTCTTGAGATCGAGCACGATCGACTTCTTGTTGCGGTTGAGCGTCCTGAACAACATCGACGTGGTCCCCGAGTGCAGGCGCCACGACCGCGTCTCGTCGCCGGTGTCCGGGCGCTCCACCTTGATCACTTCGGCACCGAAATCCGCGAGCATGCGCGCCGCAGTGGGCCCGGCGATGTAGTTACCCAGTTCCAGAACGCGAAAGCCGCTCAGTGGCAGCGCGTTCGAGTCGTCGGGCGATTCTTCTCCGAGCACAGGTGCCTCCGTCGAGTGGGATGAACCGGTTTCAATGCCGTGTGAGCAGCTCGAACATTGCATGTACTTCCGCAGCTGTCGGGGTGGGCAGGGAGCCCCGTGCGTGAACGAAGCCGATGCCCGAATACACGAGAATGCCTGCCCGGAGCCGCGCTTCGTCCGGGTCGAACTCGAGATCGAGCAACGAGCGCTGTACGACCTCGAAGATTCGATTGTCCAGTTCGCGCACAGCGTCGGCGATCTTGCCGTAGTTGCGTGCCCAATCCCGGACGGCCGACTCCACTGCCCACGTGCGTTGGTCGATCAACAGTTCGGCCATGATCTGCAGGCGCTGTTCGACCTCGACGGTCTCGAGCCCCTTCAATCCGCGCACCGTGTCGTTCTGGGTGTCGCACCACTTGTCCGCGATCGCTTCCATCAGCTTGTCGATGTCGGCGAAATGCCAGTAGAAGCTGCCTTTGGTGACCTCGAGGCGTTCACACAACTTGGTGATCTTCACTCCGGAGACACCGTCGGTCGCCATCAGTTCGAACGAGGCGTCGATCCAATCGTCGACCGACAGGCGTGTTGCGCGTCGCGCCGGCTTGCTCCCGGTCTTGGCAGCCGCAGCCTTCTTTGCGGGTGCGCGGCGCGTCGAAGCCGACCTGGGTGTTCCTGCCATCAGAGTGAACTCCTCGCTGTCGGGGTGGCGTACCGCCCTTCGATCGTACGATCCGGAGTCGTCATCCGACGGCCAGGGCGCCGAGGGCCAACCGACGGACGAGGGGATCGTTCGACAAGTGCAGGTGATCGGACCGATCCTCCGGATCCACGTCTTGCACGACGAGATTTTCACTGCCGGGCAGTGCTGCCGACAGCGGATCGGTCATGAGCCCGTCGTACCGCGAGATCACGTTGACGTACCGCACGCCCGGCGAGACCCATCCGGCACGAGCAGCGTCGTGCATGTAGCCGGAATTGGCCACGATCTGGCCGCACGCCGCGCAACTCGGTTCGAGCAGGGGCTTTTCCACGGCGGCGAGAGCGTCGTAGATTCCGATGCTCCGATTGAACGCGGCCAGGCTGCCGAGGCCGGCCACATCGGTTCCGTTCCACAACGGTCCGACGGTCACGAGCGTGCGAACGTCCTGCGCACGGGACCGCGCTACCCACTGCTGAGCCACCAACCCGCCGGCACCGCGGGCGAGAACCTGCACTCGGTCGGCCCCGGTTCTTTCACGGACGGAGGCGACGAATGCGCCGAACTCGAGCGCCGAGTCCTCGATGCTCGTCAGACCTGTCACCGTGAGCCCAGCCAGCTGCAGTAGCGCCGATGCATCCGAACTGCCGTAGGTGAAGGAGAACGCGCACAACCCATGCCGGTCCAGGTCGTCGAGCCACCCGTCCCACTCGCGCTCCGAGGATGCGAGATCGTGCACGAGGACGGTGGGCGTTGCGCACGCCGAGGGAGAGGCGGCTGCAGTCGCGACCTCGACGTTCAGGACTGCGGCGACAGCAATTGACGTCGCACCTATTCCACGTAGTGCTCGACCGACGTTCTCACGCAGGTTCATTGGCTTCCTATCAGCGGTTTCGTCGAATTCGGCTGACCACACCATACAGTGCGGTATGGTGCGTGTCACATTGTCGGACCGTGCGAAAGGCCCCTCACACATGGCGCAGGACATGACCCGCCGCACCCTCTTCCGAGCGCTGGGGGTCGGCACCGCGGCAGTCGCACTCGGCGGCGTCAGCGCCTCCCGCGCGTTCACCTCGCCCGTCGACGACGCGTTCGAGAGTCCGCTGCTGTTCCACTCGCCCGACGTGGCTCCGTTCCGGGATGCACTACCGACACTGCCTACGGTGTCGGGATCGAATCTCTCGGTCGACGCGGTGTCTGCGATGCACAGATTTCATACCGACATGCCCGAAGTCCCCGCGCTGGCATATCACTGCGGACCGAACGCACAACTCGGCTACCTCGGGCCCATCGTCGAAGCGCACGCCGACGATCCGCTGACTCTCCGATTCTCCAACAACATGGCCCTGCATCCCATGGCCCGGGACATGGACACCTCGCTGCACGGTGTGACCGAGAGTTTCCGTACCTCGACGCCGATGTCGCTGCATTTACACGGTGGCGTGACCCCGCCGGAGAGCGACGGCAACCCGGAGCAGCTCACGATCCCTGGCGGAAGCATCGTCCATCACTTTCCCAACAGGCAGGAAGCGGCAACGCTCTGGTATCACGATCACGCGATGGCAATCACCCGCGTCAACGTCTACGCAGGCCTGGCCGGGATGTACCTGCTCCGAGATCGATTCGACACCGGTCGCACCGACAACCCCCTCGGCCTACCTGCCGGCGAGTTCGAGATGCCACTGGTCATGCAGGAGAAAATCTTTCGCGAGGACAGCCACCTGAGCATCAGATCGACTCGCATCGTGCCGGAGGGTTCATGGGAAGGTGGCGCCGTCGGAGACGTCGGGCTCGTCAACGGCATGATCTGGCCAGAACTCACCGTTGCCCGAGGGCTGTATCGCTTTCGAATGATCAACGCCGCCTCCTACAGCGTGTGGAATCTGCACTTCGAGAACCACATGAAGTTCTGGGTCATCGGTAACGATGGCGGATTGCTCGACGCCCCCGTCCCCGTCACGTCCATCAGGGTCGCCCCAGGCGAGAGGTACGACGTGCTCGTGGATTTCTCCGAGTACGACGGAGGCCAGACGGTCGAGCTACTCAACGACGAGGCCCCGCCCTTCCAAGCGGCCGTCATCGGCGCAGTCACCATGCCGCTGTTCTGCCGCTTTCGAGTGGGTACCGCGCGCGGGTTCACCGGCGGGATACCTACATCGCTGCGCGGCAGTCGAGGGCCTGCACCGATCGGACCCATCCAGCAGCCGACGAAGATTCGCACCGTCACCGTCAGCCAGCCCTATGCACTACGCAATCCGCCGGCCATCATGTCGCTGAACAATCTTCGCTACAGCGACCCGGACATCGAAATGCCGCGACCCGGCACCGTCGAGCAGTGGAACATCGTCAACATCACGCCCGATCCCCACCCGATTCACATCCACCTCGTCACCTTCAGGATCGTGGGTCGTACACCACTGCGCACCCTCGATTACCAGGTCGCGAATCCGCAGCCGGCCATCGGGATCAAGTGGACCCCTGACCCGGAGGGCTTCCTCGGCGGACCGATGACCCCGCCTGCACCGTGGGAGGCAGGCTGGAAGGACACGGTCCGAGTCGACGGCGGGACGGTCACGCGCATCGTCGTACGTTTCCCGACGGCCGAGGAATTGGGTTTCGACCCCGACGCCACCTTCCCTCGACCGGCCGCTGCCGTACAGCCGAGCACCGATCACGACAACCGTCACGACCCCATGCACGAGGTCCACAACGGAGTCGATCATTCCGAGGAATCCGCCGGTGACCTTCAGGGCTACGTCTGGCACTGCCATCTCCTCGACCACGAGGACCACGACATGATGCTCAAGTACCGGATAGTGCCGTGACTCAGGCTCTTCGGAGTGCGGCCCGCGTTACCGTCGCTGCGGCGTCCTCGGTCGGCGAGTTCTTAGGCTTGGCCCTGGATACCGCAGTAGCCCTTGGACGTCGAGACTTTCAGTGGCGAGAATTCGTGGACCAGAGCTGGTTCATCGCTCGGGTGTCACTACTGCCCACGATCCTGATGTCCATCCCGTTCACGGTCCTGGTCGTGTTCACCCTCAACTCGTTGCTCTCCGAACTCGGGGCAAGTGACCTCAGCGGTGCGGGAGCCGGATTGGGCGCGGTGACCCAGATCGGACCCCTGGTGACCGTCCTGGTCGTCGCGGGCGCTGCGGCAACCGCGATCGCCGCCGACCTCGGTTCACGCACCATCCGTGAGGAAGTCGCGGCGATGGAAGTTCTCGGTATCGACCCCGTTCATCGGCTCGTGGTCCCCCGCGTCGTTGCCTGCACTCTGATCGCAACACTGCTGAACGGTGCCGTCTGCACCATCGGCCTCGTCGGCGGCTTCTTCTTCTCCGTGTACCTGCAGGACGTCACGCCTGGTGCATACGTATCCGGCATAACCCTGCTCGTCGGTCTACCGGAACTGGTTCTGTCCGAGATCAAGGCAGCCCTGTTCGGATTGTTGGCAGCACTGATCGCCTGCTACCGCGGGTTGTCGGTCGTCGGCGGACCGAAAAGCGTCGGCGAGGCGGTCAACGAAACCGTCGTGTTCTCCTTCGTCGCACTGTTTCTCGTCAATCTCGCGCTGACATCCGTCGGCCTCGCTCTGAGTGACCGGTGACAAGCGATGGGCTTCGATATGTCGATCCGAGTGAGTAACCGTGTGCGCGGTGTCGTTCGCGGCATCGACGACGTCGGCGACTTGGCACTCTTCTTCGGACGCGCCCTCGCGTCGACGGGTAAGGCCGCGCGCGACTACCGCGCCGAGACACTCCGTGTACTTGCCGAGATCAGTCTCGGCACAGGGGCTCTCGCGGCAGTCGGAGGAAGCATCGTCGTGCTGGGGTTCCTCACCCTGTTCGCCGGTGCCACCGTTGCCGTCCAGGGATTCGATTCACTGGGAAACATCGGAGTCGACGCGCTCACCGGATTCCTCGCCGCGTACGTCAACGTGCGAGTCGTGGCTCCGATCACGGCAGGCGTCGGCCTCGCCGCGACGATCGGCGCAGGTACCACCGCCCAGTTGGGCGCGATGCGTATCAGCGAAGAGATCGACGCGCTCGAAGTCATGGCCATCAAATCGGTGCCGTACCTGGTCGGAACCCGCGTGCTCGCCGGCATGATCGCAGTCCTGCCCCTGTACTCCCTGTCTCTCATCACCTCGTTTCTGGCGAGCCGCATAGCCACCGTGGTCGTTCTCGGCCAATCTGGTGGCGTCTACGACCACTACTTCTCCACGTTCCTCGTCCCCTCGGACGTGCTGTGGTCCTTCCTGCAAGTGTTCATGATGGCCACCGCGGTGATGCTGATTCACACCTACTACGGCTACACCGCATCGGGTGGGCCGGCGGGAGTAGGGACCGCAACCGGTCGCGCTGTTCGACTCTCGCTCATCACCGTCGTCATGGTCACGTTGATGATTTCACTTGCCCTCTACGGCAATTCCCGATCAGTGCACCTGGCGGGATGAGATGTCCGACGTGAACAGCACCGGATCCGGCGCAACCCGCCTGGCGGCTGTGGTTCTGGCGGCCACGGTCGCCGTCGCAGTCGCCGCCACCTACCTCGCCTTCACCGGCGCCGCGCAGGACGCCGTCGATCCACCTACGCGGGTGACACTGAGATCCGACCGTAGCGGTCTCGTCATGCAAGCAGGTGCCCTGGTGAAGATGCACGGGGTGGAAGTGGGGACCGTCGACGTCGTCGATCGGGACGCAGGCGGTGCCGTCGTCCAGCTGCGATTGAACAGCGATGCAGCACAATCGATACCCGAGAACGTGGAAGCGAACATCGCCGCCACCACCATCTTCGGTTCGAAGTTCGTCACACTCACCGAACCGGCCGATCCGTCGACGACGCCGATCGCCTCCGGCGCTGTCATCGACTCGTCCTCGGTGACAGTGGAGGTCAACACCGTTTTCGAATCGCTCACCCAGGTTCTGTCGGCAGTGGAACCGGACAAGCTCAACGCCACCCTCACGACGTTGGCCACGGCACTCGGTGGGCGCGGCAGCGACCTGGGACGGAGCCTGGACGACACGAACGCACTCCTCGCTGCCGTCGAACCTCGGATTCCGACCCTGCAACGCGATATCGACTCCGGATCGACCGTGAGCGACACCGCCGCAGACGCGGCACCGGATGTACTGACCGATCTGAGTAACCTGACGACCACCGGGCGCACTCTCGTCGACGAAGCCAATGCTCTCGACACCGTGCTGCTCGGTGTCATCGGGATGGCCGATGTGGGCAACGGAGTCCTGACGGACAATGCCGGAGGAATCTCGAGCACCGTGCACGAGCTGAAGCCGACAACCGAACTGCTGGAAGAATATTCACCCCAGTTCACCTGCTTCCTGCAGGGTGCGGACCGCGCCCGGGTGGGGGCAGAGGAGGTGTCCGGCGGAAACGGACGCACCATGCTGCTCAACAGCACCGTATTGTTCGGAATCCCGCCCTACAGGCCCGAGTCGGATCTCCCCCGCGTTGCCGCGTCGGGCGGCCCGCGATGCGGCGCACTGCCCATCGTGCCCGACGACGCCGTGCCGACCCCGTACGTGGTTGCCGATACCGGATCGAACCCGTTCCGTGCGGGCAACACGGGCCCGGTTGTGTCGCCGGGTTCGATACTGGATTTTCTGCCCGGCGGACTCGCTGCACCGGGTGGCACCCGATGAACCGCACATCGAGCACGATCAAGCTGGTCGTCTTCGTGGTGGTGATGACTGCAGTCCTCGCGTGCCTGGTCGTGGTGTTCGGACAGGTCCGGTTCGAGTCGACCACTTCCTTCCGCGCCGTCTTCACCAGCGCGTCGGGTCTGCGCAGCGGTGACTTCGTACGGGTGGCAGGGGTGGAAGTCGGAAAGGTCTCGGAAGTAGACATCGTGGACAACCACCACGCGGAGGTCGGCATCGACGTGGGGCCCGGTTACGTGGTCACCTCGTCGACCACTGCCACCGTCCGGTACCAGAATCTCGTCGGCGACCGCTATCTCGAACTGGCCGACGGCGCCGGTGAGGCCGAACCTCTGAGCGACAACTCGACGATCCCCCTCGAAAGGACCTCACCCGCCCTGGATCTGGACCAACTCGTCGGAAGCTTCGAGCCCCTGTTCGAGTCCGTCGATCCATCCAAGGTCAACGACCTGACCGCCGAACTCGTCGCTGCTCTCCAGGGACAGGGCGGTTCGATCGCATCCCTGCTCGCCCACACCGCCACGTTGACCACCACACTCGCCGATCGAGACGAGGTGATCGGGCGGGTGATCACCAACCTGGACACCACGCTGACAACGTTGACCGACCAGAAGGATGTCGTGTCGACCGCACTCGATCGGGCACAGAACTTGGCAACCGGCCTCGCTGCCGACAGCGCGGCATGGGGTACCGCCCTGACGGAGATCGATTCGTCTGCGACAACCGTGGCCGACTTGCTGACCGTGGCCAGACCGCCCTTGCAGTCGACACTCCACGAACTCGATCGAACTGCTGTGCAACTGGATTCGCAGAAGGACAGCATCGGGAGCATCGTCTCGCGCCTCCCCGACACCTACGCCGCGCTCAGCCGACTCGGTGCCTACGGCAACTTCTTCAACTACTACCTCTGCGGCATCAAGCTGAAGATCGACACTCCCGACGGCGGCGGCCTCACCACGCCGCTGATCGGACAGGAGACGGGAAGGTGCGCACCACGATGAATCAGCGTGTACGCGAGCGCAACACCGTGCGGCTCGGCATAGTCGGCACCGTCCTCGCGGTACTGGTGACAGTGGTGGCGACGAACGTGTCATCCTTACCGATTCTGTCGGCGAGCGCTGCCTACAGCGGCGTGTTCCGAGACACCGGCGGACTCGTGACCGGAGCCGATGTCGAAGTGGCAGGAATCGTCGTCGGCGAGGTCACCGATATCGAGATCGATGCGGACACAGTGGTCATCGCATTCACCGTAGGCGGCGGGGTCGAACTCCACGACGATGCGCGCCTGGCCATACCGACACAGACTGTGCTGGGCACGAAGAATCTGAGTGTCGATCCCGGCACCGGTGGACGGCTGACCCCAGGCTCTCGGATCGGACTGGATCACACATCCAGTCCTTACCAGTTGACCGATGCGCTGGGTGACCTGACCGACGACGTCACCGAACTCGACACCGACGGACTGACCGACGCCATGCGCGTGAGCACCGAGGTGCTCGAGCAGACCCCCGCGGATCTCGCTGCGGCAGTCGACGGAGTGGGCCGACTCTCCCAGAGCATCGCCTCGCGCGACGACTCTCTGCGGTCCTTGCTGTCAGCGGCGGAACAGGTCACCGGAGTACTCGCCACCCGGAGTGAACAGATCGGCATCCTCGTCACCGACGCGAACACCATTCTGAGCGAACTCGACCGTCGACGAGCCGTCGTGGATCGATTGTTCGACAGCGTCACCGAGCTCGCCCGGCATCTCAGTGGGCTGGTCGCGGACAACGAGGCGCAACTGGGATCGACTCTGGCATCACTGGATTCGGTACTCGAGGTGTTGGAGCAGAACAGAGCCGATATCGGCACGGCCATCGAGAATCTGGGCCCGTACATCACTCAACTCGGCGAGGCGGTGTCGAGCGGACCGTTCTTCAATTCGTACATTCAGAACCTGATCCCTGGCCAGATCATTTCACCGTTCATCCGTGCCGCCCTCGGACTCGGCCCCGCCCCCGGTGAATCTGCCAGTGTCAACCCACTGTCCGCCATCGACGGAGCACCTCGATGACGGCCAGGCGATGGCAACTCGCGGCCATCGGGATCGGCCTGGCGATTCTGGCCGCGGTGTCCTACACCGTCGTCCCTGCACTGAACACCACGACCATCGTCGCCCAGTTCCCCGGTACCACTGGACTGTACGTCGGCGACGACGTGAAAGTCATGGGTGTCGACGTCGGAACCGTCGGCTCGATCGAGCCACGAGGTGACCACTCCGACGTCGAGTTACAGATCGACTCGTCCTACTCGGTACCGACCGACGCCCTGGCGGTCATCGTCTCGCACAGTCTGGTCGCCAGCCGCTTCGTACAGCTCACTCCGCCCTACACCGGGGGCTCGACGATGGTCGATGGGCAGCACATCCCGATGTCGCGCACCGCGGTACCGGTCGAGTGGGACCAGATCAAAGCTCAACTGTCTCGATTGGCGGACGCGGTGGGAACCGCTGCGCCCGACGGCCGAGCACCTCTCGGAGCCCTCGTCGACGCCGCCGATGCCAACCTCAGGGGGCAGGGGCAGAACCTCGGAGCGACCGTCGCTCAACTCTCGGACGCGTTGAAGACGTTGTCCGACGGTCGAACCGACTTGTTCGCCGTCGTGCGCAACCTGCAGGTGTTCGTGTCCGGACTGTCCGCAAGCGGGCAACAGATCGTGAACTTCAACGACTCGATGGCATCGATCACCGCTGTCCTGGACGACAACTCCGAGCAGATCGGCACCGCGTTGACGTCTCTGGACGTCGCCGTCGGCGATGTGCAGAGGTTCGTCGCCGACAATCGCGACGGTCTGGACGACACACTCCGCAGCCTGCAGACCGTCGTGGGCGAACTCGCCTCGCAGCGTGACGGAATCGCCCAGATCCTCCATGTGGCCCCGACCGCGTTGTCGAATCTGAACAACATCTACCAGCCTGCACACAACGCGATAGTTTCCGCGCTCGCGCCCAACAACTTCGCGAATCCGATGGACTTCATCTGCTCGGCCATCGCCGCAGCCGAGGATGTCGGTGCTCAGGAAGGAGCGAACCTGTGCGTGCAGTACCTCGGTCCCCTGCTGAAGACGCTGGCGTTCGACTATCTTCCTCTGTCCACCAACCCGATTCACGGCGTCGGCGCACTGCCGGATCAGCTGGTCTACAGCGAACCCGACCTGGAACCGGCCACCCCCGCGCCGACGCCGGCACCGTCGCTGACGGATCTGTTACTTCCCGGAGGTGATCGATGACGACACGACGAATCGGGACTCGGCCGGCAGTGGTGCTCGCACTCGCGCTGCTGACGTCCGGCTGCGGCTGGCAGGGCCTCAATTCACTGCCGCTCCCCGGCACCGCAGGAGAAGGGGAGGGAGCGTATTCGGTGACCATCGAGATGCCGGACGTGTCCACCGTCGATCGCAATTCACGAGTGCTCGCGTCCGATGTCACCGTGGGCCGCGTCGCGGACATCGAGCTCGACGACGGCCACGCCGTCGTCACCGTTCACCTGGACCAGAGCGTCGACCTGCCGGCGAACGCCGTCGCAGCGGTCGGTCAGACCAGCCTTCTCGGATCGACGCACATCGAACTGTTGCCACCCGTTGCCGAAGCACCGACCGGCCGGCTCGCCGACGGCGATGTCATCCCACTGGATCGCGCCGGTGCGTATCCCACCACCGAGCAGACCCTGTCGTCGCTGTCGCTCGTACTGAACGGCGGTGGACTCCCCCAACTCGGCGACATCGTGAACGAACTGGATGCCGCGATCGGCGGACGACCGGAATCGGTGCGGTCCGTGATCGATCGGCTGAACGCTCTCCTCGGCGGGCTCGTCGAACAGCAGGCGAACATCGAGCGGACGATCGACAACCTCGATCGATTCGCCGTCGACGTCGCCGATCAGAACCAGGTGCTCGCCGACGCCGTGACCACACTCGGCCCCGCGCTGACCGTACTGTCGAACAGCCGGCAGGACTTGACCGCCGCACTCACCTCGTTGGGCCGTTTGGGTACCACGGCCGAGAAGATCGTCGACGACACCGGAGGCGATCTGGTGGCCGAGCTGCAGGAGTTGCGTCCTGTGCTTGCCTCACTGGCAGATTCCGGGACGTCCCTGACGGATGCCTTCCGTTACCTGCTCACCTACCCGTTCCCGATCGACACTTATCAGAACGCGGTACGCGGTGACTACGCCAACGGCGAGGTGACTCTGGATCTTCGGCTCGACACTCTCGACAACGCCTTGTTTCTCGGCACACCGCTCGAAGGCGCACTCGGATCGTTCGCACCCACTCCGTCGCCGACGATTCCGTCGACCACCGACCTTCTCATCCCACCGGCAGGCAACCCATGACGTCGAAGACAACGCTCCATCGCAAGCTCTGGATCATCCTGGCCGTCGGCATCGTCTCCACCGCAACCACGGGAATCTATTTCGCCCGTGTGCCGGAGCAGGTCGGTATCGGCCGCTACCGAGTCGCTGTCGAGCTCGCCGACGGCGCAGGCCTCTACACCGGTGCGAACGTCACCTATCGCGGTTCCGAGATAGGACGGGTCGTCGAGCTCACAACCCTCGGTACCGGCGCGCGAGCGGTGGTGTCCCTGGAATCCGATGTCGATGTTCCCGCAGACACGACGGCCGAGGTGCACTCGATGTCCGCGATCGGAGAGCAATACATCGACATGGTGCCGAGCTCCGACGAGGGCCCGTACCTGTCCGAGGGCGCGGTGATCGCGAAGGGCCGAACCTCCGTTCCCGAACCGGTAGGCCCCACGATCGATCTCCTGCAGTCGGCGCTGGCATCCATCGGCTCGGACAACCTACGCAGCGTGCTCGACGAAAGCGCTGCCGCACTGGGAAACAACGGCGCGAACGTATCCCAGCTACTCGATTCGCTTCGAACTCTCACCGCCGACGCGAACGCCGACACATCGTCGATCATCGCGCTCGTCGACGAAGCCGACCCCGTCCTGGCAGCGACCGCCGCGAGCAGCGAGTCGATCAAGGCCTGGGCAGCGTCACTGACCGGAGTCACGGGGACGCTTCGCGACCACGATGCGTCGGTGCGCGCCCTCGTGGACAAGGGCACGCCGATGGCAACGGAGGTGACCGCCCTGTTTCAACAGTTGCAGCCGACTCTGCCTCTTCTCCTGGAGGACCTGACGACCGTGGAACAGGTTGCGGCGGTGTACAACCCTTCGATCGAGCAGATTCTGGTGCTGTACCCGCCGCTCATCGCAGCGACCCAGGGAACGGGGATGCTGAATTCCCAGTCGGGAGAGCCCGGCCAGAACACCTTCTTCGCCGCCCAGGTGAACGACCCGCCTCCGTGCACCACCGGATTCCTGCCTGCGTCCGAACGCCGATCACCCACCGAGGTGGATACGATTCCGACCCCGAAGGGCCTGTACTGCAGGATCGATCCAGCCGACCCCACCGCGGTCCGCGGCGCGCGAAACCTCCCGTGCATGGAGTTCCCGGGACGACGCGCAGCCACGGTGGAACTGTGTCGAGACCCGGTGGCGTCCACCGGAGACTACGACCCGACCGACGGTTCCTACATCGCCGGGGACGGACGCCGGTATGTCGACGGTGGACTCGACGCCCTGCCCGAGACACTGGACGGGCTGCTCGTCCCGGACGGAGAATGACCGCCCGTCAGATCGGATCCAACTTCGAGATCAACCATCGGCCGTCGACCTGATCGAGTTCGATCCGAAGGCTGCTCGACGCCGCCTTCGGATCGGGGGCGTCGGTCGAGGTGATGTTCTGGTTCACGAAGACCAGTGCAACGGCGGAATCCTCCGACGAGGACACGATCGAACTCGCCGAGACCGTTGCGCTGGAGATGATTCCGCGTTCCTTGGCCGCAGGAGCGATCGATTCTGCACCGAACGCACTGTAATAACTCAGGAAATCTCCGGTGAGGAACGACGCTGCATGCTCGATATCGGCGTCCACCGAATCCGCCCTGTAGGACAGCACGGCGACCGCACCGTCGTCGGCCGCGTCACCGATCGCCGAGCGTGACTGGGACAGTTGCTCGTCCGTACGGGTCTGCGCGTACAGGAAGGCGGTCGACGCTCCCGCACCGACGAGCACCAGCGACAGGCCCACTGCGAATGCTCGACGACCGATCATGGCACGAACTCCACATCGGAGACCAGAATCGTCCCGTCCTCGTTGTCGAGCGTGATTCGAAGCCGCCACACTCGCGGTTCTTCCTGCGCCCCGGAAGAATTGGTGACGCTGGAGGTCGCCGCCACGAGGACACTCGCGGCACTGTCGTCGGAGTTCTCGATACCCGCTTCGGTGATCGATCCCGTCGCCCGGACGTCGGCCTGCTCTACCACCGAGACGAAATCGTCCGAGCGTTCGGCGAACTGGTCACGAAACGCTCCCGTCGACCGCTCGAGTACCCGCGCGACGTCGTCGTCGACAGTGGCTGCCGAGATGGTCGTCAAGTCGAGCACACTCTGTCGTGCGGTTTGCAGATAGCGCTGCTCGAGGTCGTGCGCGGACTCGAACGTGCGATGCTGGTGAAGCAGCACTCCCGCCGTTGCGCCGAGCGCCACCACGGCGAGCACCGCAGCCCCCACCGCCCCGCGACGCACCTGCCTCGCCGGCTTCGACGAGGCAGATTCGAGCTCGCTCGGTTCCCGTTCCGGACTGTCCTCGTCCTCCTCGGATGCACTGTCCAGCAGAGTTTCTCGCTGACTCACGTCGTCACCTTCCCGGTCCGCAGAAATTCGACCGTACTACACAGTATGGATACTCCGCAGCCGAATGCCCGAGAAAAAGCGCCCTTGTCCATACCTCGAAGTATGGTACGTTTCTGTGACTCGGATCGCATTCGTCCTAGGAGGCGGACCCAGACGTGATCGTCGACAATTTCCAGAGAATTCAGTACGAACCAGCTCGGGACGGCCGAGTGGAGATGCACTCAGGTCTATCGCGGCATTACCCCACCCTGCATGCCAATTTCGTTGCGCCGCACAGCCACGATCTCGGCGTAGGGATCCTGCTCGCACATCCCACCTCTGACTTCCTGTCACACTTTCTTCTTCGTGGCTTCGCCGAGGCCGGCATGCCCATCATGGGGCTCAACACGCGATACACCTCCAACGAGCCGGCACTACTGATGGAACGCGCCATCGCCGACCTCGGATCCGGCGTCCGGTGGATGAAGAACGAACTCGGATTCGACAAGGTGATCCTTCTCGGCTTCAGCGGCGGTGGTTCGCTGTCCACCTACTACCAAGAGCAGGCGGAGACGCAGACCGTCGAGGTCGACGGTCCCCCTCTCGTCCCGGCAGATGGCCTGATGCTCGTCGGGGCCCATTCCGGACGTGCGAGGGTCCTCAGGCACTGGATCGACGCCTCGGTCACCGACGAATCGGATCCGTTCTCCACCGACCCCGCACTCGACCTGTACGACCCTTCTCGCACTGTCCCCCTGGATCGGGACTGGGTCGAGCAGTATCGCGCGGCTCAGCTCGAGCGCATCAGAAGGATCGACGACTGGGCGATTCGTGAGCTCGACACACTGTCCGCACGAGGCGCTTCGGATCACGCGTTCGTGGTGCACCGCACCGTCGCCGATCCTCGGTTCGTCGACCTGACGCTCGATCCCAGCGACAGGGAGCTGGGAAGCATGTACGGAGATCCACAACGTGCCAACACCGCCGCAGGCGGACTTGCCCGATTCGTGTCGGTGCGGAGTTGGCTCAGCACATGGAGTTCGGATCACACCGGGGCGGACGCGTTGAAGAATCTACCGAGGATCCACGCACCGACCCTCATCGTCTCGCTGCTCGGCGACCAAGCTGCCTTCGCCGACGATGCTCGAGCGATGCACGATGCCAGTCCTGATTCCACCTTGGTCGAACTGCCCGAACTCAATCACTATCTCGTCGATCAGCCGCACGGAATCGGCACCGTCACCGGCGAGTGCGGCGCCTGGATGGAGAAGAACATATGACGCTCACCCAGAACGCGATGCGAGTTCCGACTGCCTTCACGTATTGGGAACACCGCCGCAACCCTCGAATCGCTCGACTCGAGGCGGCCGCGCGCCACGTGTTCGGGACGTCGATCTTTCCGAGTGACGATGTTGCCGCCGAGTTCTGCGACAGCCTGTTTCGCGGAGACACGGTCGCCGAGAACTTCGTCGACGACGTGTTCGCAGCCGATCCGAAGGGTGGGCGAGCACTACTCGAACGCGCTCTGACGGAAGGTATCGACGCGCTCGACGACGTGCCGGCCAGCATGCGGGTGCTCTTCGACGAGTTCGAGACGCTGCCGGACTGGGTGCGGCCCGATCTCGTCGAGCAGGGCGCTGCCATCTGGCGCCGCTGGGGAACGATGTTGTTCGCCGTCGCAGGCGGAATCACCCTGGAGATGTACACCGAAGCCGCCGTCGCGACACCGCTGTCTCTCGCCGGCGGGTACGCGGGCGACAACGCCCTGCGGCGCTTTCTGGAAACGTGCCAGTTCTGGGTCGATACCTCGGAGCCAGGAGCGTTGCTGCGCATCGGCTCGACCGGCCGCGCCACCGCGATGAAGGTACGGGTGATGCACGTTGCTGTCCGACGGCGCATCGACGGCCACCCGGAGTGGGACACCGAGAAATGGGGGTACCCGATCAGCCAGGGATATCAGATGTTGACGTTACTGGGTGGCAGTACCGTGCCTGCGTTGGCGCTCCGACTGGTAGGACTGCAGACCACACCGACCGAGATTCGCGCGCTGCTGCACTTCCAGAAGTTCATGGGCCATCTGCTGGGTGTCGACGTGCGCAACTTCCCGACGACCATCGCGGACTCCCTCCGCATGACTGTCATGGTCTCGGCAGCACGAAGCTACGACGCGGGGGTGCACGGCAAGGAACTCATCGAGTCCTTTCCTGCCAGCTTCGCACCCAGACCGCACCAGAAAGGACTGGCCCGCATGCGCGCTCGATACAACTACGGAATCTACGGCGCCTACACCACACTGTTCATGGGCCCGGCGACGCGTGCGAAGTACGACATGCCCTCTACGTTTCCGTGGATTCTGATCGTGATCGCCCGGTTCCCCCTCATCACTGTCCTCGAGCTCGTCCGGCGGACTGTTCCGAGGGCCGGACGTCGGATGGAGCGCATCGCCGATCGACATCGGCGCAGTTGGCTCCGCGCCCAGATGGACGGCCGGGAGGCCGAGTTCGACGCACAGGGAGCGTTGCGACGATGACCGAGAACCTGGAATACAGCACTGGATTCGGAAACGAACATCAGTCCGAGGCAATCCCCGGCGCTTTACCCTGGGGGCAGAATTCTCCGCAGCGAGCACCCTACGGCCTCTACGCCGAGCAACTCTCCGGTACGGCGTTCACCGAACCGCGGGAGCTCAACAGGCGCACGTGGGTGTACCGAATCCACCCGTCCGCGCGTCATCCGAGATTCGAGCGCATCGACAACGGCCTCTTCCGTTCGGCTCCGCTCGCCGACGGGATACTCGATGTCAATCGATTGCGGTGGAATCCGCTCGGCACTCCGTGGCCCGACGCTGATTTCCTCGACGGTGTCCACACCATCGCCGCGAACGGCAATGTTCTGGAGCGCAACGGTATCGCGGTACACATGTATCACGCGACGAGGTCGATGACCGACAGGTACTTCGCCGACCTCGACGGTGAGCTACTCGTGGTTCCGCAGTCGGGTGGCCTCCGGCTGCACACCGAACTCGGGCTCCTCGACGTCGCACCCGGCGAGATCGCCGTGATCGCCCGCGCGGTGAAGTTTCGGGTGTCGTTGCACGATGATTCCGCCGCCGGATACATCTGCGAGAACTACGGCGCCTATTTCGCGTTACCCGAACTCGGCCCGATCGGGTCGAACGGACTTGCCCACGCACGGGACTTCTCGTACCCCGTTGCTGCCTACGAAGATCGCACTGACGAGGTGCAGGTGATCCAGAAGTTCGGTGGGCAGCTCTGGGCAGCAGAATACGATCACTCACCCTTGGATGTGGTGGCGTGGCACGGTACGCACAGCGCGTACAAGTACGACACGAACCGTTTCAACACGATGGGCACCGTCGGGTGGGACCATCCCGACCCGTCCATCTTCACCGTGCTCACCTCTCCATCGGAGCGACCCGGCCAAGCCAATGTCGACTTCGCTATTTTCCCGCCACGGTGGAACGTTGCCGAGCATTCGTTCCGACCACCCCACTTCCACCGCAACATCATGACCGAGTTCATGGGCCTTGTTCGCGGACAACATGATTCCAAGGCGGAAGGATTCATCCCCGGCGGGGCGAGTCTGCACAACATGTGGGGCGCCCACGGTCCCGATCTCGAGACCTTCGACACCGCATCGAGTGCAGATTTGGTGCCGCAGAAGTTAGAGAACTCGTTGGCGTTCATGTTCGAGACACGACTCCCGTTGATCACGACGGACTTCGCCTACAACGCGAAACACCGACAGCCGGACTACGACTCCTCGTGGAGCGGCTTGCAACGACATTTCGATTCGCAGGATTCCGCAGCCACAGGAGAGTCACGATGACCACGGCCGACATCACACGACCCGTATTCGATCTACCGGAGCCGCTGCTTCGCATCGGTGGAGCCCGTGTCGGGGCCGCCGACGGTGCGACGTACACCTCGACCGATCCTGCTACCGGCGAGGTGGTCGCAGAGATCGCCGCGGCCGGCCAGGAGGACGTCGACGCGGCCGTTCGCTCTGCGCGCCATCAATTCGAGCACGGCGAGTGGTCCCGAACCAGTGGCCCCGAACGAGGAAAAGCCCTCACCCGGTTGGCAGCACTGATCGAAGCCGATGCCGAGACTCTCGCGGCACTCGAAGCCGTCGAGATGGGCAAGCTGTACCGCGACTCCGTCGGCGGCGACATTCCCTGTGCGGCCGAAGCGTTCCGGCACTTCGCCGGGTGGGCCGACAAGATCTCCGGTTCGGCGATGTCCTTGCCGAACTTCGGCCCGCAGCAACGATTCGGCTACACGGTACGGCAACCTCTCGGTGTCGTCGCGGCGATCACCCCGTGGAACAACCCGGCTCTCATCGCAGCCTGGAAGCTTGCCCCCGCCCTCGCCGCAGGGAACACCGCCGTCGTCAAGCCTGCCGAGGACGCGTCGCTGTCGACGCTGCGACTGGCCGAGCTCGCCTCCGAAGCCGGTATTCCCGACGGGGTGCTCAACGTGGTCACCGGCCTCGGTCCGGTTGCGGGGGCTGCCCTGGCAGGCCATGGCGGCGTCGACAAGGTCTCCTTCACCGGAAGTCCCACTGTCGGCCAGTCGATTCGGAGCTTTGCGGGCGAGAGCTTCCGCAAACTCGTTCTCGAGCTCGGCGGAAAAGCACCGCAGTTGATCTTCGAGGACGCGGATCTGGAGGCTGCGATGCCCTGGATCTCGATGGGGAATTTTTACCACCAGGGACAGGTATGTGCCGCTGGGACGCGAGTCCTGGCGCACGAGTCGGTCATCGACCAGGTCGTCGACGGACTCGTTGCCGCGGCCGAGAGCGCTGTCGTCGGAGATCCGTTCGACGACAGGTCCACGATGGGGACCATCGTCAACGCGAAGCAACTCGACCGCATCGACGGCTACATCGATTCCGGAATATCCGAGGGCGCACAGTTGATCTGCGGCGGCAAACGTGAGCGCGGCGCCGGTTTCTACGCGCAACCCACGGTGTTCCGCGGTACCAACGACCTCACCATCGCCCGCGACGAGATCTTCGGACCCGTCGCCACGGTGATCGGATTCCGCACCACCGAGGAAGCCGTTCGAATCGCCAACGACACGCGCTACGGACTCAATGCGATGGTGTACTCGCAGAACATCTCTCGCGTCCACTCCGTCGTCGAGAAGCTTCGTGTGGGCACGGTGTGGGTCAACGGGTGGGGAGTTCCCGACCCAGCGCTGCCCTGGGGAGGCCGCGCAGGAAGCGGTATCGGACGTGAACTGGGCCGATCCGGACTCGACGGGGACACCGAGGAAAAGACCGTCCACATCGGCTTCGACAGCATGTGATGCCGAACTTCACCGCACGAAACGGAGATCCACAGATGACAGCTCCCGAGATCGTCGAAACCTGGAACGGGCCGGGCAGAGCCGACGCCGCCCTCACCACAGTTCAACCGCGGCACAACGGCGCGCACCCGGTGCCGGGCAGTCGCACAGGTTTCGAACACTGGTACTTCGACGCGCACCTCGACGACGGACACACCATCATCGGCTTCCTCAACCTCCGGCGGCCCGAGGAACCGGCATTGGTGGCCAAACCCAGTGTCGAGATCTTGATCTACGCGCCCGACGGAACCCGCCGTCAGATCTTCACGCGATACTCCAAGAAACACGCCTCGGCATCGATCGCTCGATGCGATGTGAGAGTGGGACCCAATCACGCCTGGGCCGAGTTCCCGCAGGAAGGTCTTCCGATTCATCATCTGTCGCTCTCGGAAGAGGACGTGACGTTCGACCTACGGTTCCACAACGAGCTGCCCAGCTGGATGCCGGGCGAAGGCGAGACCCTGTTCGGGGGGACCGATGTATTCGGTTGGGTAGTCGCTGCTCCCCGTGCACGTGTCGAGGGGTCGATCACGATCGGAGCAGAGACGAAGACCGTCACCGGACGGGGGTACGCCGACCACAATTGGGGTGCAGGCGACATGAAGAGCGTCATCGACCGGTGGCACTGGGGGCGCCTGTACGACGACGACTACTCCTTGCTCTACGCACTGGTCAAAACGAAGGAGCGACTCGGAGCGCACGAGAGCCGACCGCTGATGCTGGCGTACAAGGGCGAGGTGATTCTCAGCTCCGGCGAAGCGGAAGTCTCGGAAGGGCCGATGAAGTACAACGCCGTCGCCAATCGCGCATACCCGGAGTGGCTTCGGATCGAGATCCCCGGCGTGGTGAAGCTGATACTGACCGTCGGTACGGTAGTTCATGCACACGATCTGCTGAGCGACGTACCCGTGGCCGGCCACAAAGCTGTCCGGCCGCTGCTGTATCGACTCGTCGGACACCCCGGATACTTCCGGTTCGATTCGACCTTCGAGCTCACCGTCACCCGGAACGGTAGAACCGAAGTCCGGACGGGGAGGACATTGCACGAACTCGTGGCGCTCAACTGACCGATTCACATCACGTTGGACCGGCCGCTAAATCACCGGAGATCGAATCGATGATGTCCGGCAGGGACATCGGCCGTCCGAGGTGGTAGCCCTGAGCCAACTCGGCTCCGGATGCCACCGCGACAGCCGACAACCTCGCATCCCCTACCCCCTCGATGACTGCAGTGGTCTCGAGGGCGTGTGCGAGCCCTACCGCTGCTTCGAGTATGCGTTCCCCCCGCGAGTCCTCGGCCGCGCGTTCGGTCAGCGATCGGTCGATCTTGATGATCCCCGGTTTGAGTTGGCCGAGCAACTCCAAATTGGAGTAGCCGGTACCGAAGTCGTCGATACTGATCGTTGCGCCCAGTCTCTGTAGAAGAGTGAGAACACCGAACGCTCGGTCACCGGGTGTGAGGGTGATCTGCTCGGTGACTTCGATGACGATCTTCTCGAACCCCGCTGCCGGGCGCCATCCTAGGAGTCTGTCCATCAGGTCGCGCTCACGTAGTTCAGTGGCTGACATGTTGACCGCCACGCGTGGATGGTCGGTTCCGAACCGTTCGTGCAGTGTACCGACGTCCTCGATGAGGCAGTCCAGTACGAGATGGCCGAGGGCGCGGAGTTGGCCGGTGTCGGCCGCGATATCGATGAATTCGCCCGCACTGACCAGCTCACCGTCTCGCCTCCACCGAACGAGAGCCTCGATCATCGCTATGTCACCGGTCGCGATCGAACGAATTGGTTGGTAATGCAGCTCGAAATCGCGGGATCTCACCGCCGCTGAGAGCTGGTGGCGCACAGTTGCACGCGCGTCGGCATCGCGGTCCATCTCAGTAGTGAAGTAGACGTGTTGGTCGCGGCCGTTCTGCTTTGCCGAATACATTGCGACGTCTGCGTTGTGGAGCAACTCGTCAGCTGTGTTGCCGTCGGTCGGTTGTACGGCTATTCCGATGGACGCCGACACGAAGGCGTGGGACTCGTCGACGACGATCGGCTCGCGTACGACATTCAATATTCGGTGAACCAGACTGTCGAGAGCATCCAGATCGTCTGCGCGACTGACCAGTATTGCGAACTCGTCACCTCCGAACCTTCCGATCAGGTTGTCCTTGCGCACTGCGCCTTTCAGACGATGGGCGACGACACCGAGAACCAGATCACCGTTCCGATGGCCCAACCTGTCGTTGACTTCCTTGAAGCCGTCGAGGTCGATCCACAGCACCGCGGACGGGTCGTTGCTCGCAGCGACCACATCGGTGGCACGGGCACGAAAGAACGTGCGCGTGAGCAGGCCGGTCTGCTGATCGAACTGCTCATGCGCGGCCAGCTCTGCACTCAGACGGCGCAACCGCGAACTGTCCTGTACGACGACAACGGATCGACCCACCCCGGCACCGTCGACGAACTCGACAGAAGCCGGAACAGTGTGTCCGTCAGCGCGAACCAGCGCGCGATTCGTCGGTGCCCGGCTGTCGTTGTCGTGCCGAATCGACGGTATGAGACTGGACAGGATGCGTCCTTCGATCGCGTCGGCGGTGTATCCGGTCATGGCTTCGATCACGGGGCTAACCCGCTCGATCCGCCCCCGACCGTCGACCAGGAGCAGACCCAGGGACGAGTTGAGAAACAGCGACTCGATGAGCTTGGCTTGGCCGTCGATACGCACCGCGAGCTCTTTCTGCTCCGAAATATCGAATGCGCTGCCCACTCGCACCGGCGGCGACCCGTCGGGTGGTTGCATGTAGGTGGCCGACTCGTCGATCCATCGGATCGTGCCGTCCGGTCGGATGATTCGGTACTGAATTTGCCAACTCTGGTCCGTCGACGCGGAGACCGCAGCTACACGCTCGCGATCGTCGGGGTGCACTGCAGCCAGGAGAAGCGACGGGTCGGCCAGGACACGGGTGCGGTCCAGACCGTACAGCGCCTCTACTCGGCGGGTCAGGAGGGTCAACACTCCGGACGTGTCGCGTTGCCAGACGAGTTCTCGAATGGACTCGGTCACTATTTCGAGGTTGGTCAAGGCCCGTTCGCGCGCCCGCCGCTCGGCTGTGATGTCGCTGACGTCGATGACCACGACGATGACGCCGAGGATCTCGCTGTTGTCTCCGCGATAGGGCTGCGTCTGCATCAGCAAGTCACGCTGGTCGCTTTCGAGCTCGATGAGTATCGAATCCCCGCCCAATGTTCTCTGCAGCGCGTCGTCGAGTCCGGGAACGGTGATGGCCGTCGGGACCGCACTGAGAGTCCGACCGATGTCCGACGGTATGAGCGAGAACAGACGTACCGCCAGGGGCGTGAACCGAGTGACGCGGAGGTCTCTGTCGAGCAGGACCAGTCCATTCGTGAGGGAACTCTGAATATTCTCCAGATCGATGTTCGCACGCGTCAATTCGGTTCCGCGCGTTGTGAGCTCTTGGTTCAGCGTCGTCAGTTCTTCGTTGGTCGCTTCGAGTTCTTCGTTGGACGCCTGCACTTCCTCGGACGACGCCTGCAGTTCCTCCGACGATGCCTGCAGTTCCTCGTTCAGGGCTTGCAGTTCCTCGTTGGCTGTGCTGAGGTCCTCGACTGTCGCCTGGAGTGCGTCGTAGACGGTCTCGAGTTCGTCGCTGAAATCTACTGCAGTACCGACTGTTTCCGGATCCAGGCCGACGTGAAGGACCGGTTCGGAGTCGAAGGCAACAATCGCGCCATCGCCGCTGCCGTCGGCAAGGGAGGAGCCGATCCGGGTGACCGATATCCGGGTAGTTGCCTCGTCGGATCGAATCGTTCGGGTCGTCGCTTTCGGGGCACTGTGCTGAACTTGGCTGAGCATGGCACGAACCGTCGCGCGGTATTGCTCCTTCAGAAGGTCGACGACACTGCCACTGTGTACGCCTTCGCTTATCGTGCACCACTTCCCGACATCACCGACCACCTCGATGAGGATCGACCTGTCGTCGACGATAAGCGCCGCGGGCACCACGGATCTGACGATGTCGCGGTAGAACTCTCGATCGGCGACGGAAGTGTGCGTCGAAACATCCACCTGCTCAGCTTGTTTCGGTGAACGGGTGAGCGGAAAGACTCCGCGGAGTGGAAGCCCGAGCACACGGAGATGCTGGCGCCTGCGATACAGGCGGCGATCGGGATCGACGACCGTGAACGCCTCATCGGTACGTGGAACGCGTTCGCTCTGACCGAGCAGCAGCAACCCTTTCGGATTCAGGGCGAACTGGCACAGATGTAGAACTTGCTCCTGCAGTCGCGGTTGAAAGTAGATCAGCGTGTTGCGCAGGGAGATCAGATCGAGGTTGGGAAACGGCGGGTCGAACGCCACATTGTGACGAGCGAACACGATGCTTTCACGCAGCGCGGGAAGCATTTCCACTGTGCCGTCGACTATGCGCGTCCACTGGCGGCGATAATTCTCAGGAATCTCATCGGCCTCGCTCGATGGGTACTTACCGGCTCGCGCGACATTCAAGGCGTGCTCGTCGAGGTCCGTGGCGAAGATCTTCACACGACTGGACAGTTCGTCGGCTTCGACACCGAGTACGTCCGCAGCCAGCATTGCTATTGTGTAGGACTCTTGACCACTTGCGCAGCCGGGCACCCAAATTCGGACCTGATCGGATCCCGATGCTTCGACGGCTGTGCGTAGATGCTCGCGGATACCGTCCCAGACATCCCGGTCACGAAAGAACGCCGTCACGGTCACGAGAAGCGCCCTCGACAGTGCCGATGCCTCGGTGGGAGCATCACGCAGAAGCGTGGCATACGAGCTCGCGCTTCCGATGTTCAGAAGTCTTTGTCGCCGGGCGATTTGACGTTCCAGTGTCGAGGTCTTGTATCCCGAGAAGTCGAGTCCGGTCTCTGCGTGCAATGCCTCGAGAATGTCGTCGAGGTGCGCCGGACCGAGATGGACGGTATCGGCGAGGTCATCTGTGAGTGAACCGCCGTAGTCCATCAGTGTGTTGTTGTCGAGGTAGCGCTTCAGTTCACGGGGGATGTCCTGCGCCGGTGCCTCGATATCCACCGATCCAGTTGCAAATGTGGCCGCCGGCATCGGCTCGAAGGCCGCTGTTGCCAGTTCTTGTACCGCAACGAGACCGCCGGCTGACTCGACGGCCTCGACTCCCGACGCTCCGTCGTTTCCGGTACCGGACAGGACGACGGCGACAGACCTGTCCTCGAACGCCCGCGCCGCGGAGATGAACAGACGATCGATACTGGGCCACGGCCGAATGTTCGCACTGGGGGCTTCGATTGCGATGCGATGACCATCGACCAAGATGTCGTGGCCCGGTGGCGCGATGAAAACGGTGTCCGCGCGAAGTGGAGCCCCGTCGACAGCTTCGACGACCTGCAGGTCTGTCGTACGATCGAGAATGTGGGCAAGCTCGCTGGCCTCTGTCGGCGCCATGTGTTGGGCTACCACTACGCACCAGCCAAGGCCCACCTCGACTACTCCGAGCATCGACGTCAGAGCGTCGAGCCCACCAGCTGAACTACCGACAACGATCACCCGCAATGTCGGCACGGTTTCATCCGAATCCTCGCGCACAAGGCTCCCCTTCGAACGACCCACCCGACGGCCTAGAAGGGCCTCGAGCACCTCACTCTGCCATACTGGCGCACCGCGCAGTGTGTCGCACGGACAATGACCGGGGCAACATTCGAGGCGAGTTTTCCAACAGTGTTCGAACGCCGCCGCGTTCGACCTACTTCGTGAGCACTGCGTCCAGAACGTCCCTCGCCCGTGACCGCAGCCACGCGTGCGGCGGGTCGCTGTCGTTGCGTCGGTGCCACAGAATGTGGACGGGACTGCCTGGCAACTCGAACGGGAGACTTCTGGCGACGATCCCGAACCGCCGCATTGGGGCGGCGCACATGCCTTCCGCTACTACGGCAACGAGATCCGAGTCCGATACAAGTTCCAACGCCGAGGAGCTCGTCGGAACAACCGCGCACACGCGTCGATCGAGGCCTATTCCCCCCAGGACCTCGTCGACGCGGTCTCGATCACGCCCTCTCCTCGACACGATGACATGTCGAGCGGAGGCGAACGACGCCGCCGTGACAACGTCCGACGCGAGTGGATTCCCGGGCCGCATCGCAGCTACCACCCTGTCTGTTCCCACGAATGTCGACGAGATGTCCGGAGCAGAAGCGCTGGTGGCTCCGATATCGAGATCGACACGCCCACGCTGCACATCGAGGTCGTCGTTCGCGGCCTCTGCCACGAACCGTACGGAAACCTGAGGCATTGCATCGGCCACCATATCGAGCAAACGCGGCGCGAGCGTGCCGAGAAGCGCATCGTGACACCGGACGACGAACGTCCTGTCGACTCGAGCGAGGTCCACCTCGCGCCGGGGAGTCAGTAGAGCACTCGCGCGGCGTACGAGATCACCGGCCTCGTCTCTTATCTCCAGAGCACGGGGGGTCGGCGCCATCGTTCGGCCCGATCTCACGAGAATGTCGTCACCCGTCGCACGTCTGATTCGCCCCAGGGCACGACTCATTGCCGGGGCTGAGAGCCGCATCCGATCGGCCGCACCCTGGACGCTGTTCTCTTCGAGCAAAGCATCCAGGGCCAGTAGCAAGTTCAGATCCACATGCACGAGAGTAAACTAATAGATTCCAATATTGCACTGGAGTTAACTGTTCCCGGAGCCTAACTTGGCGACATGGACATCTCCAGCACACTTCTCTCTCAGGTCGAGGAGGTCGCACACGCCGCAGGCGAGACGCTCCTGACCTTGTTCGATCCCGACAGCCGCCCCACCGACCGGACCCAATTGTTCGACGCCATGCGCCGGAACGAGGACGCGGTCTCCGGCCTACGGGACGAACTCGCCTCGCTTCGACCGAATGCCCAGTGGCTGCCGGACACTCTGTCGTCCACCTCGCTACCGGACGGCGAGTGGTGGGTTGTCGACGCGGTGGAAGGAAACGTCAATCACGTCCACGGATCCGGCGAGTGGTGCGTGACGGTCACACTCGTCGTCGACGGCGCTCCCACACTCACGGTGGTTCGGCAACCGATCGGAGACAGGACCTACACCGCGGTCACCGGCGGCGGCGCGTACCTGGGCACTACCGAACTTCACGTGGCTCGCAAGCGCGACCTCGCCGACGCCGTTGCTCTCACCGGTCAGGCAGAGCACGGACAGACTGACACTCACCAGGCGATATCTCGGTCGGTCGAGGCACTGCTGGGCCAGAGCTTGTTGGTGCGCGCAACCGTGCCGTCGACCTTCCCACTTCTGTCCGTGGCGGCGGGCCACGCCGACATCTTCTGGCAATATCGCCCCACGCTCCCCGGCGTGGCAGCCGGACTACTTCTCGCCACCGAAGCCGGCGGAATCGCAACGCGAATCGACGGGACCCCGTGGCACCCGGGAAGCGCCGACATTCTCGTGTCCAATAGATCGCTCGCGCAACAGGCTTCGGCCACCCTCTCCTCCATCTGATCGATCGAAAAGGTAGCAAGTCATGCACATCACCATCCTCGGCGCGTCGGGCGCTACCGGACACCAGCTGACCGGGCAAGCACTCGAACGCGGACATACCGTTGTCGCCATAGCGCGCGATCCCGGCCGAATCGCCCTTCCTGACGCCCCGCACCTGACGAAGGTGTCGGCCGACGTGTTCGACGCCGAATCCATCGAGCGTGTCATCGACCCCGGCACCATCGTGATCTCAGGTCTCGGGGTCACCACAGGTGGTGTCGGAACCCTCGACGCAGGCGCGCGAAGCATCATCGCCGCCCGACCATCCCGAATCATCTGGCTCGGCGCCTTCGGAACGGGTACCTCAGGCGAGGCCGCCGGCGTGTTCACCCGCTGGCTACTGCGTCGCGTCATGGGAAAAGAACTGCCCGACAAAGTAAGTGCAGACGCTGCGGTCCTCGGTGCGGGAGGAACCGTCTTCCATGCTGGACCGCTGACCGACAAACTGCGTGCAGACACATGGAAGACAGTTGCGCTCGAAGATGCCCCCCGAAGGATCTTCCCCGCGACAATCAGCCGCGCAACCGTTGCCGCGGCGATGCTCGACGAAGCCGAGAGCTGCGTCTTCCCCGGAGTGACAGTGATCCCTGTGCGCGGGTGAAACCCTGCGGGAGCCTTCGACACTTTCAGCCGCACCGCAGGCTGCGTCGAGTGACTGTCGAGTCGGGCCGGAAACGAAAATGCCCCGAACTGCATCGCTGCAGCTCGGGGCATTTTCTTCTGTGCGCCCGAAGGGATTCGAACCCCTAACCTCTTGATCCGTAGTCAAGTGCTCTATCCGTTGAGCTACGGGCGCGTGCTATTCAATTGGTCTTGCTGGCCGGTAGAACTCTACCAACCGTGGCGGAGGCGAGAGGATTTGAACCTCCGGACCCGGTGAAGGGTCAAGTCATTAGCAGTGACTCCCATTCGGCCGCTCTGGCACGCCTCCTAGGCTGCCGGCCCTCTCGGACCGCCGAGGAAGAAGATTACACATGCCTACACGGTTAACGCAAAACGGCTGGTCAGCGAAGGAATGAGTCGAACCAGTCGAAGATTCGGGTCTGCGCTTCGACGAGGGCAGCCGCCGTCGGATCCCCGTCCTCGGCGCTGCCGGGTGACGGCGGGGCATCAGCTCGGTGACCGAGTCCGCCGTAACTGACCACATTGGTTGCCACGGACGCTTTCGTCGCCGCCTCCCGAAGGCTCTCGATGTGCTCGGGTGGGGTCTTGGGGTCGTTCTCGCCGTACAGGCCGAGCCACGGCGCCTGAAGCGACGGCGCGGCTTCGACGAGCGCGACGGCGTCGTCGTTCAACGGCTCGAGAATCCCGGCTGCGGCGACGCTGACAGCTGCACCGATGGGACGATTGGTGGCGACGATCAGCGCGGCGGTCCCAGCGTCGTCGAACCCGATGACGCCGACGCAGTCCGGATAGACGCCTCGAGTGGTGAGCCAGTCGAACGTGGCGTCGAAGTCGGCGAAGAGGTTCTCGCCGAAGACCTCGTCGCCGTCGGTGTCGGCGTCGCGATGGAAAAGGTCAGGAGCGACGGCCAACCAACCCTCCAGCGCGAGGGCGCGCAACAGATCCAGCAGCGACGCCGGGATCTCGCGGGACTCGTGCAGGACGACGATGCCGCCGCGCACACTGCCGTCGGGCTCGATGGCGGTGAGGGGGACTTTCTGCTGCACCGCAGGTGGTTGCTCGGTGTCGGCTTCCACCACACCGGGGTCGACATCGATTCGGAGCACTGCCACATCCGTGAAGATTCCCGACATGAACCCAAACTAGTGCGCTCGTGCGGTGCTCGCATCAATACCGGCGGACACACAGAAAAAGCACATGAACGCCAGGCGCATAATGTGAGCCGTGACCGCTCGCATACGCACCGACCTCGACGCCATCCCCGCCTATGTACCCGGCCGCAACTTTCCCGGGGCGATCAAGCTGGCCAGCAACGAGACCACCCAGGGGCCGCTGCCGAGCGTTCAGGCGAAGATTCTCGAAGCCGCGGCAGGCGTCAACCGCTACCCGGACATCCTCGCCACCGAATTGGTCGCAGCCCTCGCCTCGGAATTGAAAGTCGCACCCGAGAACGTCGCGGCAGGCAACGGCTCCGTCGCACTCTGCCAGGAGGTCGTCCAAATCACCTGTGGACCGGGTGACGAAGTGGTGTTCGCGTGGCGCTCGTTCGAGGCGTATCCGATCATCACCCGTGTCGCCGGAGCAACCCCCGTGCAGGTACCGCTCGACGCGAACCACGTCCACGACCTGGACGCGATGCTCGCGGCGATCACCGACCGCACCCGTGTGGTGTTCGTCTGCAACCCCAACAACCCGAGCGGCACGGTGGTCCGTCGTTCGAAGCTCGAGCACTTCCTCGACGCCGTCCCTGCGCATGTACTCGTCGTGCTCGACGAGGCCTACTTCGAGTACGCCCGCGAGAACCCCGAAGGCGATTACACCGACGGAGTCGAGTTGGCCCGTGGTCGTCGTAACGTGCTGGTCCTGCGTACCTTCTCCAAGGCGTACGGACTCGCCGGGTTGCGCGTGGGCTATGCCGTCGGCGATCCGTCGATCATCACCGCCCTCGGCAAGGTGCGCATCGCATTCGCCGTCAACTCCATTGCACAGCAAGCCGCATTGGCATCGCTGGCGTCCAAGGACGAGCTTCTTGCCCGCACCGATGCGCTGGTGGCGGAACGTGAGCGCGTACGAAACGCGCTGATCGGATACGGCTACGACGTAGCACATTCCGACGCGAACTTCGTGTTCCTTCCGCTCGGCGACCGCTCCGGCGCCTTCGCGGAAGGGTCGGCCGAGGCCGGAGTCCTGTTGCGTGCCTACGGAAACGACGGCGTGCGGATCACCATCGGTGACCCGCACGAGAACGACGCATTTTTGAACTACGCGGCGACCGCGGCCCTCTAGAGGCCCAGAGCCCGCTCGAGCGTCGGCCAGGACTCGCGTAGATCGTCCTGCCAGTACACCCACTGATGAATGCCGTAGGGGCGATAGACGACGGTCGCGTCGATGTCGAGTGAGCGCAGCCGCGTATCGAACAGAGTGGTGCAGTAGAGCGCAGCAGCCTCGAGCGGGCCACCCTGCGCTGCCACCTCGAGTCCGCTTCCACCGGGGCCGAGCTCGTACGGACCGGGCAGTCCGGTACCGACGGAGATGTAGACATCCTTGCCGCGCAACGCTTCTGCATTACGCGATGGATCGTGCTCGACCCAGCGGAGGTCGGCGTTCTCGCCCCACATGTTGGTTGCGTTGCCGCCGTTCATCGCGACCGTTGCGCGCACTGCGTCCTTCAAGTTGTTCTGCGAGTTGTCGTAGCACCCGCTCAGCCCCGCGACGCCGGTGTAGAGATCCGGGTGACGGGTGATGAGATCCATCGCGGCCTGTGCGCCCATGGACACACCGGCGATAGCGTTGGTGCCGTTGCCGGAGAACCGCGCGTCGATCAGCGGTGGGAGCTCCTGCGTCAGGAACGTCTCCCACATGTTCACACCGAGGATGGGGTCCGGAACGTTCCAGTCGGTGTAGTAGCTACTCGAACCACCCACCGGCAGAACAACGTTGGCGTTCTTGTTGGCGAAGAAGTCGACGATGTCGGTCTTCTGCGTCCACGTGCTCTCCGCGTAGTTGGATTCCTTGCCTGCGCTGACGCCGTCGAGCACGTACAGCGTGGGGCGGGAGACAGCTTGCGCGGCGGGAAGCAGAACCTGAACCTGGACGATCTTGCCCATTGCAGGCGAGTCCACGAAAACCGCTGCACGACGATCGGTCAACATCTCGACCTTGTCGATACGCGCAGATGTGGCGGGCGAAGACTGCGAGAACGGTGCCGGGGCCCCCTCCGAGCTACCGGTCCCGGGGAGCGGTTGGGCAGACACCACACCGGACCCGAATATCGACAGCGCGATACCGGTTCCGAGCGCTGCCAGAACACGACGGTGCATTACTGATCCATCCTCCCCCGTCACCCCGTCTCCGGCGCAACACGAACAACATCTGTTCCACAAGGTAACTCACCGGTAGGCAGCCGTGCCGCGAGCTGTGGTTCCGCTCACAATAGTCGTAAGGAGGGTCGTACAAAAGTTCTACGAGTTGTTTGGGACTCGTCCCAAAGGCCGCATGAGCAGGGCCGCAACGAGAAAACACAGTGCACCGACGAGCGTCCCCAGATTCGCCATCGACGCGTTCGCCGGATCCCCGGTCGCAGGCCTGATGAATGCCCCCACCGCCGAGAATCCGAACGCGATCGAACCAATCATGTTCAACCACGTGCTCCGCCAGTTACGAGCATGCGGATCCCACAATTTGTCCGTTTCGGTGGTCGCTACGACAGCGAGCGCGCTCGCAACGAGAAAAGCCGCCGAGCCGAACACATCGGGACGCCACACCCACTTGTCCGCCTGGGCCGCCGTCAACCCGGCCACCAGGGCGACACCTGTGCTCACGTTGAACAGAACGGTACCCACGAACTGCACCGCAGCCGCCCACCAGTCGAAGTGCTCTACCCTCGCCGACTCCGAACCGGGTACCGGGCGCCCACTGAGCCTCAACGCGATGAAACCCGACGCGGTGAAGAACAACGAACCCACGAAGTAGGTGACGTTGTCGACGTCGACGCCTACCCAATGCGCATAACCAGGCACCGCGGCCATCCCGAACAGCAGCGAACCGACGACGAACCCCCACGACTCCCGCCGCAGCCCCTGCACATTCACCGGCCGATTGTCGCGGGCTCCGCCCAGGCCGTCCTCACCCGTCGGGGATGGTTATCCGCGACCCGTCTCGCCTTGCAGTTTGTCGATCATTTCCGACGCCTGGGCTTTGGTCAGATCGGCCGGCACGTCCTCGCCTGCTTCCTGCGCCAGCGTGTTCAAGTAGCTTTCCTGCGGACCGGTGATCGGCTCGTCGCCGGTCACCCACTGGTCGGGATCCTTCTCGGGGTTCTGGTTGACCTGCTCGTTTTCGCTCATACGTTCGTATACGCACGAGCGTCGGATTCCAAACTCATTCGCGCAGATGATTGACCGTTTGATCACACCTGCTCGACGATTGAAACCCCCTCAGCTCAGGAGCCACACCTATGACCAGCAAGACCTCCATGCTCGCCCGTCTCGGATTGGGCGGTATCGCCCTCGCTGCCACGATGGCCATCAGTCCATCCGTTGCAAGCGCCGATCCCGTCGCAGACTTCCTCTGCAACTCCGGTTCGTCGCAGTTCTGCCCCGCGTTCGTGCAGCCGGCTCCCGCACCACGTGTCGCGCCTCAGGCAGCACCCCGGCCACAGTCCACGTTCCAGTACAAGAACTGCACCGAGGCTCGCGACGCAGGGGCCGCCCCCGTCTACCGCGACGAATACGGCTACGGCCCACACCTCGACCGCGACAACGACGGCATCGGCTGCGAGTAATTCCTCGAGTTCGCACTTGTGCAGCTTTCGGGCTGCGTTTTGCCTGCACAAGTGCGAACTCGGTACCGTCGGTCGGTGAGACGACGGCAGCAACCCCCGTTGCCGAAAAGGCACGGCCTGGATCCAGCCCGGGTGCGAATGCCGGAAGACGGCCGGTGGGTCACCGTGCGTGAATTTCTCGTCGCGACCGAACCACGGATGTCACCGGACCGCATCGACGAGATGTTCGACGCCGACGCCATCGTCGACATGCAAGGTCCTGTCAGCCGCGACACCGCGTACGCCCCGGGCGGGGCCGTCTGGTTCCATCGCGATCTCCCCGTCGAAACCGTGGTCCCGTTCGACATCCCCATCGTCTACCGCGACGACACGATCCTGGTGATCGACAAACCCCACTTCCTGCCGACCATCCCGCGCGGCGGACACATTCTGCAGACAGCATTGGTGCGCCTACGCCAGGAATTGGCTCTGCCGCATCTGATTCCGGCGCACCGACTGGATCGAGTCACTGCAGGTCTCGTGCTGTTCGTGATCGATCCGACCGTACGCGGCGCTTACCAGACCCTGTTCCAGGACCGAAAAGTACGCAAGGTCTACGAGGCCGTGGCCGGTTACGATCCTGCACTCCACTTTCCGCGCGAAGTATCGAGTCGCATCGTCAAGGAAAAATACGACTTCGCCGCCCGAGAAGTCGCGGGCGAGCCGAATGCGCACACCACCGTCGAACTCCTTGACCACCGAAATACGCTGGGACACTATCGACTTCACCCGACAACAGGACGTACCCATCAGCTACGCCTCCACATGAACTCGATGGGGACCCCCATCGTCGGCGACGATCTTTATCCGCATCCCACCGACCGAGCCGTCGACGACTTCACGGAGCCCTTGCAACTCTTGGCCTCGACGATGGAATTCACCGACCCGCTGACCGGCAGATCCAGACAGTTTCAGACTTCCCGACGCCTGGATCACGCCCTGACATGACGAACGAAACGACGACGGCCCCGGTGAGCACCGGGGCCGTCGTCGTGCTGCGGAAGCGGAGGGATTTGAACTCTTCTGCGCCCTGCTGGTCGATGCGCTTTACCCGGTCCCACCAGGCATTTGACGCCTCGTACAACCCACCTGAATCGACCTTAATCGTGGCCATGTGTGGCCAAATTGTGGCCAGACGAGTTTCACGGCTTGCCGCCGTAGCGCATCATCTGCCGAGTCTGTAGCGCGTTCATCTGGCGCATGACCTCTCTGGTGTCGTGGCCGGTGATCGTCACGTTGTTGATCGAGAAGTCCGGTCCTGACCCTCCGATGCCTTCGGCTGGCATGGCTTCGAGCAACCCGGTGACGTTCGCCAGGGCTTCGTGGGCGCCGGTCTTGTTGTTGATGAGGTTGATGCCGGGTGCCACGACGCCGCCCTGATCGAACACTGGGATGCTCGCGGGTCGACGTAGTGCCTTGACCCAGTCCTCCAGCCAGTTGCCATGCCCCGGGGTCACTGGGAGCTGGTTAGCGATGTCTTCCTTCGGGAAGGCGTCCGGAGCGGCCGGGATGAGCGGTGTCGTCAGGAAGCGGGACTCGCCGAGGCCGAACGGGATCTGTTCGAGCATCGCATCGACGGCAACGCTGCTGAGATCCGAGCCGAGTTTCTTGAGTCGGTCGCTGACGGAGAACAGCTCGGGCTGGGTCGCCGCTGCGGTCTCGGGGATCGTGCTCGACGTCGTGGTGCTGTCCGTAATCGTCGAGTCGAGTGCTGTCGTCGCCGGGTCGGTGGCCTCGACTGGCGCTGCCGGTGGTGTGGGCTGTGGATTGAGCAGAGCGTTCGGCAGGTGGAACTTGTACGGGAATTGGCTGTCTGCAGCTCCTGCTGCCCCGCTGTCGATGGCGGACGCGCCGAGCGACCCTCCCGACTCGGCGTTGTGCCCTTCGAGAGTCGCTGCCATGTGCTCGTCGGAGACGCCGACCTGGAACAGAGTGCCCGCAGGTCCGAGGCCCGGTTCGAGACCGGCCAACGATCCAGCAATGAGCGAGTAGGTCGTATAGGGGCGCTTGGTCGATCCGACGATGCCCATCGCGATCTGTTGCAGCCATCCGACGAATCCCGAGCAGTCGAAGTTCGTCGGGCCTGTTCCGCCCCAGAGGTAGCGGTTGCCGGTGACGCCCCGTCCTGCCTCGATGGCGTTCTGGATTCCTCCGTCCGCGAAAGCGCGCACTGGCTGGTTCGGGTCGACGAGGATCAGTCCGCGGCGCCGAGCCCACTCCGCACCGATACTGACGTGCTGAGGTTGGTCGGTGTCGGGGATGAAGAACTCATCGTTGACCGGTCGGTCGCCGACGACGCGCCACGTATTCGGTGGCACGACCTGAGCCCTTCGGCTGGACATGGGCGAAAGCCCACCGCCAGCGAAGAATTCGAGCAGGTTGCCGTTCGCGTTGAAGACCGGAGCGACCGGACCCTGCATCGGCATGTCGCCGCCGAGTGCCCGGAAGTCTCGCTCTGCCTGCGCCGTTCGGACGGTATCGATCGTCACCGTCATCTTGCGCGGTGTGTTGATCAGTTGATCGATGACGGTCTGTCCGGCCGTCGTGTCGGCGTAGACCTCGACATTGCCGTCAGGTAGATCGCGCACCTTCACGCCCAGCGCTTCGAGTCGCTTCTTCGCCTCCTCGTCGAGGGTGTCGACGGTGATCGACTTGTCGTCCGGAACAAGGTCGACCTTGTTCTTCAGGATGTCCATCGCGAGCTGAGTCTCGACATCGCCCGGTGCCTCGATGAGCGTCGAGACGACGCTGGGGATCCCGATGTACTTGTCGGCGAGACGCTGCGCTTCGTCTCCGACGATGCCGAGAGTGCCGATCTGCTCGACGAACTTCTGCCTCGACTGTTCGACAACTGCCGTTGCCGCGGCCTGTGAGCCCTCCAGGTCACCGTTCGCGACTGCTGCGTCTCTCGCTGCCCGCGCGGCGTCGAGCGTGGCGTCTCGCTGAGCTACGGTCACGTCGAGCAGTCGTCGGCCCGCCTCGGTGGCGACGTCGATGGTGTTGGTGTCCAGATTGACGGTGGGTGCCGCTTCGCCTTCCTTCGGCTTGACCGCCTCGGCCGTGCTGTCGAAAGCCTCGTTGAGCGAGGCGTTCGCTTCCTCGAGATCGAGCGGGTTTCCGTTGAGAGCGTCGAGTGCGGCCTTGAGCGCTGACGTTCGATCCTCGGCGGTGGCCGCGGAATCGTTGTACTTGTCCATCGCCTCGGTGAACGCGTTCGCTGTTTCCGCGCCCTTCGTCTGGGCTGCAGCCGCGTCCTCGGTGACCTGACGACTATCGGCGAGCTGACCGTTCGTCGTCGTAACCGACTCGCCGAGATCGATGGCGCCGATGCCCGCCTGATCGAGGCTCGTCTTCAGTCGATCGAGGGACGCCGCCTTCTCCGTCTCGTTCGCGCCCGCCGCCGACATTCGCGTGTTGTACGAGTCGATCTTGCCTTCGACTTCGCTGTATTTGTCGCTGTTGCCGCCTAATGCTGCAGTCAAGTCATCGAGCGAAACTCCCGCTGCTGCATAGGTTTCCGCGTTCGATTTGTAGACGTTCGACGCCTCGGTCGACTTCCGTATGTTCTCCTCGATGACCGGGTTGACCTTCGCGAGAGCGTCGGCGTCGTCGAGGTGTGCGTTGACGAGATCGGCCGCTGCGATGCCGTAGTTCTTCGCGCTGTCGATCATCCTGTTGTCGGCGAGGATCTTCGCCTGGGCCGCGATCGTGTTCTGAGTGACCGCTCCGGTTTGCGCATCCAGAGTGTCGGAAATTGCTTGTATCGCAGCCTCGTTCGCCTCGGCTGCAGCCTTCGCCTCCTGATTCTTCTTGACCCAGAAGAACAGCGCCGCACCGGCAGCGAGGACAGCGATGCCGAACGGGCCACCGAGAGCGCCCACGATGCCGCTGCCAGCGATCTGCATGGCGCGACCTGACGCCGCCGCAAGACCGGCCGTCGTCGCGAAGCGAGACGCCTGAGTCGACGCGTTGGTGAACGCCGTTCCGATGCGGCCGATGTTGCCGCCCTGCTGGCCGAGGACCTGCATGGTGGCAGTCAGACGGCCGACGTCGGCCTGCGAGCGGCCTGCTGCGGTCCGCATGTACGTCGTCGCGGTATTGAACGCACCCACTCGCGCTGCAGCAGAGCCGACGCTGCTGCTCATCTGGGCCATCAGGGGCGGGATGAACTTCCACGCCACGAACGCCCCGGCGATCAGCAGAACCTCGTCCGAGTGCTCAGCGAGTCCGTTGAACGCGGCAGCGGTTGCAGTGCCGATAGCAGCCAGCGGAGGCAACACCTGCGCCGTGACGGCCTCACCGAAGGTACCGAGGGCGTGCTTGGCCAGCTCGATCTTGCCCTCGGTGGTCTGCGCGTACGCCTCCGCAGATCCACCGAACTGAGACTCCAGCTCGCCGAGAACGATCTTCTGAGCCGACAGGATGTCGTTCGTCTCGACGAAGCCTTCGATCTGCTTCTTCTGCTCGGCCGAGAACGTGATGCCGACGCGGGCAAGAGCCGAGATGCCCTTGATCGGATCGTTGAGGGCCTTACCGAGCTGCAGCGATGCGGCCTTCATGTCGGTGCCGGTGGCCCGAGACAGGTCGGTCATGACGCCGACCGTCTGGTTGAAGATGTCGTTGCCGTCGCCGACTTCGTTGCGGATGTTCTTGAACGTCAACAGGAAGTTCGCGCCCTGCTGGATCGTCTCGGCCTCGGTCGCCGTCAGATTCTCGAGTTCGCCAGCAAGCCCCTCGACCTCTTCGGCAGAGACCTTTGCCGCGTTGCCCGTCGAGCGAATGACGGTCTCGGTCTGAGTGTTGATCCGCTCGATCCGCTGTAGCGACTTGATCGACTCGTTCGCGAACGCGACGATGGCCGCGCCCGCGACGAGCCCCGAAGCAGCACCGATGAGCTTGCCCGCAGCGCCCGAGAAGGCATTGCCGTAGCGCTGGCCTTGCTCGCGTCCGGAGCGCTCGAGACCCGGTCCAACCTGACGGTTGAACTCGGGAACGAGCCGCGAGGTCTCTGGAACGATCGACACATACGCGACAGCGAGTTCGGTTGCCACTGTTGCCCTTTCAGCGAGCGTTCGCAGCGGACCCTGAAAGTGGGGGGGTGACTCACTCCGGCTCGGCTGCTGGGACGAGCCGGAGTGAGTCAAGGGTCGGCAGCCCCAGTGCCCGAGGAGGCGACCAGCTGGGGCTGTCGAGGATTACGGCGCCTGAGTAGCGATCTTGACCGTGCCGAGCGGCTGCTGAACCTCCAGCTCGAACCGACCCTCGCAACGAGCGCGGAGCTGGTTCTTGGCGAAGTCGTCGGCGTAGTTCTCCGACCACTTCACCTCGACGCCCTGCGTGTCGGTGACGACCCGGAGCGTCGACGTGTCGAGCAGGACACCGGCCTTCGCGGCGAGCGCCGTCGAGAGTGACACCGGGACGCCCCAGAGCTTCTGCGCTGCACGGTCCACCGGCAGGCCGCGGTAGTCGACCGCGTCGTCGGTCGCTGCGGTCAGTTCCAGGGCCTCCCAGTCGGTGGGTGAGAGCACGAACACCGAGGGCGACTTACCGATCACTTCGAGCTTGGTGATGGCCCGCCGCGCCGTCGTCAGCAGGTTCGAGGCGAAGGCCTGCGACTGCACACCTGAGGTGCTGTTCAGGCCCAATATTGCACGGTCGGTCGTGCTGCCTGAGAGCAGTTGCCCATCACCGTTGAGCACCTGGTTCTCGACCGCGATACGCAGTCCGAAGAGCAGCTCGTTCTCGATCCACGCCGACAGCGCGTTCACGTCTTCGAGCAGGTACTTGTCGATCGGCTCGGACATGTGCGCGATGACGTGCAGTGCGGCGTTTGCCGAGTCCCAGGTGTACACCGAGGTCGGCTTGGTTGCGCCCACGGCGACAGGTGCGGCGTTGTTCGTCCGCACCGTTTGCTTGAGGTATTTCCACGACGGCGAGGACTCGACGCCGCTCGGGATGACTTCGAGGAACGTCTGCAGAGCGCGCGGTAGCTCGATCGGGCTCTGTGGCAGGAGAGGAATCGCGGTCAGGCTGGTGCCTGCAGGCGCGACCGCCTTGCGGCCGTTCTCCTCGCGGAGCATGGTTCCAGCGATACTGCGGGCGAGACTCTTCACCGATGTGCCTGCGATGCCGAGGAACTTCGATGCTCCGGTGTGGTCGTCGGTGCCGGGTGCGCCGCCGACCGCCTTCGCGAGAGACTCGGCCTCGTCGACCACGAGCTGGTCCGCCTTCGCGGCCTTGAGCTTTTCCAGCAGCTCGCGGCCCGCGGCCATCTCGATGTCGAACTGCTTGCGCTCATCCGAGTCCATGTCTCGGTCCTCGGCCGTGGCCTTTTCGGCGATGTCGCGGGCCCTCTTGATGGCGCTGGTCGCAGAGTCCTGAAGCTGCTTGATTCGGTACATGGGATGCCTCCGAGGCATGGTGAGGGTGCGTCGAGGCACCACGAAAGTAGGGGAGGTCGGAAGCCACGGTGACGGACGGGTTGACGCGGATCTCAGCTGCCTTGAACCCGAAGGGAACCTCGGCGCGGATCACACTTGACCGCTGGTCGAACCTTGCGCTTCTTCGTGAGTCTCGATCCTCGATGACTTGGCCCGCTAGGGCTCCTCGTCACTTGTCTCGACTTCGAAAGCGACCATACCCGAACTTTCAGTGCCAGATCCGCTCGTCCCAATCGTCGGCGTTTTCGGCCGGCACTTCGACCATCTGCGGGCGCTCCGGAGGCCAGCCCCGCTCGCGAGTGATCGGGACCGACTTCATGGGAACAGCGGGCTCGTCCGGCTCGTCGATCTCCGGTTCGTCGCTCACGGCTGGAATCCGATCTGCTCGCCGAGAATGACGCGATCCATCAACTGCCGGGTGGCGTCCTCACCGATCGACTGCACGAGCGTCTCGCCCAGGCCCTCGGCGAGCGCGGCGATCAGCAGATCGACCTCGTGAGCTTCGTTCGCCTCCATCAGCGATCGGTTGAGCTGGCCGAGGTCGTTGGTCAGGAACGCGAGTACGGCTCGTGCGGCCCTCGATCGGTCGATGGGTCTCACTGCTCGGTGTTCGGTCATGTGTTCGCTCCTCTGTTCGAGTGGTTGTACATGTACAGGGCCACAATGTGGCATTCCGCAGGTCAAGGCTGGTCATGTGTCCACATGCGGACGCGCACATGTGGACACTGAGCCTCGGTGAGATTTTCAAACCTGCCACGGAGGTCGTCTGGGGTGAGGAGGCTCCAGCGATGCCGACGCCCTACCGCCTGCTGCAGTCGTTGACGTCGGCTGTCTGGCGCAGGTGCGGCCGACACTGCAGGCACGGGACTGGACGACCGTCGAGGTCATCACCGAGCCAGCCGTTGCGGCATCGCGGGTCGTGCCACCGAGGCGCCTCGGGCGCGTCGATTTGGTCTCCGGTTCGATCCAACATTCGAGTGCTTCCTTTCGCCGTTGCAGCGGGCCCGGAAGTGAGGTGGCTGATTGACGCAACCACACGGGATCTTCTTTACGGGGTCCATTTCCAGGGTTACCTACGGGATGGGGTGACACTGGTGTCAGGTGGACCCGGCTCATTTGTCACCTGGACTTGCGGAGATGTCACCTAGACATTGCTCAGATGTCACCTGGACATTCGATGCGCTGCCTTGTCCAGGTGACACCAGTGTCAGTTGGACTTCCGAAGTCTGAGTGACACTGGTGTCAGGTGGAACGCTCGAATATGGATGGCTGTACGGGTCCAGCCACATCACATCGAGGACGTTCTCGGGGACGTTCAGTCGGTACTCGTCAGCGTGACTGCGCCACCTGTTGCCCTGCTTCTCTCGCACGATCCAGCCGTTGTCTCGGAGCCACTTCATTCCACGCATCACGGTCCGCTCGGTGACTTCCATTTCTCGCGCAAGCCTCGCCACACTCGGGTGAATGTTCTTCCCTGTCTTCGACGAGCCGAACGTAGCGAGGGTGAGCGCGAGGAACTTGGCGCTGCCAGGCATTCGAGTGCGCTTGACGCAGCTCTCCCACTCGAATCGGAATGGTGGTGGTGACTCCCTGGTCATTGCTTCTCGGCTACCTCACCGAGCACCGTCGCAACAGCGTCCACCAGGTCTACCGCTTCGCTGATGTCCAGCGACAACGTCGCGCCCCGGCCATACCGAATCCGCACACGCTCACCTTCGAGGGTTACGGTGACCGGCTCGTCGGACAGCTCGTCGATGGTCGCGAACATCACGCACCGTCCATGTCGTCAGCGAGTTTGTCGATCGAGTCTGCAGCTCGGCGACTGTTCGCGGCGAGATAAAGTGTTGTGGTGCTGAGGCTCTCGTGCCCAAGGGACGCCTGAATGTCGCGTACGTCGGTGCCGAGGTCAGCGAGCCTGTTCGCGAAGCGGTGTCGGAGCTTGTGGAGTGTGTACGTCATGCCGAGACCCTGGAAGAATCTCGATGCCCAGTGCGACACCTGATCTGCGGTGATGGGTTTGCCGACCCCATTCATGAACATCGGCCCGGTGCGCCGATTCAGGACGTCGAGTTCGGCCATGATCGGCACTGGAACCCGCACCACTCGATCCTTCGAACCTTTCCCGTGGACAGTCAGGAACGCTCCGCCAGTGGAGTCACCGCGCCGGAAGTCCTCGACGGTACACGCGGCCACCTCCGCTGCCCTCAGCCCGCAGTACGCGGCAAGCAGGAGGATGCAGTGGAGGGTCTGGTCGTACCTCGATGCGAGCAAGGCGTCTTTCAGATCGGGCTCGGTGATCGGTCGCGACATGCGCCGACCGATCTTCGGGACCACCATGTGCCGCGCCGGGTCGACGGTGACGAGTCCTTGCTGCTCGGCCCACTTGTAGAAGCTCCGGACGTGCACGGTGTAGGTGCCGATCGCGGACGCGGACACGTTGAGACTGTCCTGCCAATCTTCGAGAATGGTCAGCGTCACCAGGAGAAGGTGAGTGTCGCCGAGCCATTCAGCCAGGCGTGTCAGTGCGCCCTTGCGGGACTCGATGGTGTGCGGTGAGGCATTGCGTCGCTTCAGCATGCGCAAGTGCTTCTCGAGCAGCTCTTCCCTACTCGGCAGGGTCGAGTCGCTGTCGGCGGTGACGAGTTGGAGGTTCACTGGAGTCCCTCCACCAGATCGGCTGCAGCCTCGGCGTCCTTCGCGAGTGCGCGCAGACGATTCGCCCAGTTGCCATCCTCGGGCTCCCGGTCCTCGACGTACACGTCCACCTCCTCGGAGCCGTCGGAGTATTCGGTGACCGTGACCAGCACGCTCGGGTTCTCGATGACGGACGTTGTTCGGTAGGCACGCAAGTCGGACGTGATGCCGTCCCATTGATCGGGAGTGAGCCCGAGAGCGCGCAGTGCTTTGTCGACGTTGACGGTGGCAGGGTTTATGCTCATGTCTGAATCGCCTTCCTGGTCGTTGGCTGGTTCGTTGCCCTCGGTGCCATGCCCGGCATCGGGGGCGTTTTCGTAGGGATCGGGGTAGTGCATCAGGCGCTCACTGGCCGGTCATCGGTGCGCTGGAACGTGTTGGCCTCGACGTATGCGGTCAGATCGGCCCAGCGGTAGAGCACGCGACGCCCGTGCTTGACGAACCTCGGGCCTGTGCCGCGGTATCGACTCTCCGCGAGCTTCTGCTTCGTGGTGCGTAGGAACTCGGCTGCCTCGTCGGCGGTTGCAAGAGGGGAAGCTGGCATCTTCTCTTTCCTTTGCTTGGATTATCCCAATCTTGTTTGGGTTGTCTTCATTCGTACACCACCGCTTCCATGCTGGCAAGGTTGGATATAAGTTTGGATAATGGCAGCAAGTAAGATCGTCCTTGGACCTACAGGCGAAACCGTGCGCGAGAACATCGCGCGAGTGAGACGTGAGCGGAACCTGACACTCAGGGCGCTCTCCGAGCGGCTCACGCAGGTGGGTCGGCCGATCAGCAACTCTTCTATCAGTCAGGTGGAAACAGGAGCGCGCCGAGTGGACGTGGACGACTTGCTGGCGTTCTCGATCGCCCTCGATGTCTCCCCCAACACCCTGCTCATGCCCGCGCATTACGACGGCGAGCGTTACGTGAATATAACTGGGGCAGAACGAGTTTCGACTCGTTCGGCGTGGCACTTCCTCGACGGAATGCGTTCACTCACCGAGCAATCGCTCGACTTCGTCGTTCGGTCGCAACCGCCCTTCATGAGCCACCGTCAATCCGTCGATTCTGCGCGCCCCGCACCTGCCGGTGAGCCCCTACGGATTGCCCGACGCACTCAATCGGACGGCGAGACGGTCGACTTGATCGTGTCGGTTGGCTACGGCGACTTGATTCGCGACAACGACGAGGATGACTGATGGCAACCATCGAGAGCTACGAGACTGCGGCCGGTAAGCGCTGGCGGGTCCGCTACCGCACGCCCGAACGACGCCAGACCCAGAAGCGCGGCTTCACGTCTAGGCGACTAGCGCAAGACTTCGCGGCCACAGTCGAGGTCGAGATGATGACGGGCCAGTACGTGCCGCCGAAACTGGGGAAGATCACCGTCGCAGAGTTTGGCCCAGATTGGTTGCAGCGCAAGGAGTCCGACCTCAAACCTTCGGCTTACAAGTCGATCGAGACCGCGTGGCGCATTCACGTGATGCCGCGCTGGGGACGCGTCCAGCTCGCAGACATCACGCTCGATTCGGTCGAGCGGTGGATCGCCGACATGACGCGTGCAGGCAAGGGCGCGACGGTCGTCATCCGCGCCTACGGTGTGCTGGCCGGTGTCCTCGATTCGGCCGTGAAGGCGAAGCGTCTCGCGAAGAACCCAGCGCGCGGCGTCGAGAACCTGCCACGGAAGCAGCGCAAGACGCACGTGTACCTCTCGCACGCCGAGGTCGCCGAGCTGGCGTCAGCGTCCGGTCAGCATCGGGTGCTCGTCCTCCTGCTTGCGTACTGCGGTGTGCGCTGGGGCGAGGCGATCGGGCTACGCGTGCGTCATCTCGATCTGCTCCGGAAGCGCCTCAACGTCGTCGACAACGCCGTGCAGGTGCAACAGCAGATCCACGTCGGCACTCCGAAATCGCACAAGTCGCGCGCGGTTCCGGTGCCGGCCTTTCTCGTCGACGAGCTCGCGCGAGCGTGCGAGAGCAAGGGTCGCGACGATTTGGTGTTCGCCGGCCGAGGTGGCGAGTACCTCAGACGGTCCGTGTCGTCCACGGGATGGTTCACGCGTGCCGTCGAGAAGTCCGGAGTACCTCGGCTCACTCCGCACGATCTGCGGCACACTGCGGCGTCCCTGGCGATCAGCGCCGGGGTAAACGTGAAGGCGCTACAACGGATGCTCGGGCACGCGTCGGCCGCGATGACACTCGATGTCTACGCCGACCTGTTCGACGACGATCTGGACGCCGTCGCGGACGCGCTCGATCGTGCAGTTTCGGCGAAGAGTGTGGCCAAAGTGTGGCCAGACGGTTCGCCGGTCGTCGTCATCTCGGCAGAGAAAAAGCCCTGACCTGCACCGGAGTGCAAGATCAGGGCCTCTTCACACTGCGGAAGCGGAGGGATTTGAACCCCCGGACGCTTTTGGACGTCTCTCGCTTTCAAGGCGAGTGCATTGGGCCGCTCTGCCACGCTTCCATCGTCTACCGACGAAAGACGATCCTAAACGGTTCTGCCGGTCAGGGGCCAATCACCCCCGGCCCGTCGGGCTCCCCATCGCTGCGTCGACCTTTTCGAAGATGTCGCCGAGAACCGCGAGTTCACGGGCCGTCAACAGATCGACGAGATGCTTCCTGACGCTGGTGACATGAGTCGGTGCCGCTTCCTCCAGTCGGCGGCGACCCATGGCAGTGATGACGGCAAGGACACCCCGCCCGTCGTCGACGCACGTGCTGCGTTCGACCATGCCGTCGGACTCCATGCGCCTGATCTGATGCGTCAGGCGAGACCTCGACGACAGCACACCGTCGGCCAGGTCGCTCATCCGCAGCGAGCCATCGGATGATTCCGACAGCATCACGAGGATGCGGTATTCCGCCATCGTCAGGTTGTGCGCGTCCTGCAAATCTTTGTTGAGTACCCCCTGCAATCGTTGGCCGCCGTCGATATAGGCGCGCCACGCTCTCATTTCCGCAGCATCTAACCACTGCGGGTCCCCCCCTGGACCAAAGGATCGTTCGGCCGTCACCCGACCATATTAGGCACCAGAGCTACCGATGAGTAGCTCAGCGGTCCTTTCCAGTCACTCCCTGGGCGACGCTCCCGCTCGATGTCCGTTACGGGCGGTCGGAATAGGCTCGGTGCATGTCCGAACCTCATATCGATCCCCCGTACGTCGCGGCTGCAGATCGCTACGACTCGATGCAGTATCGGCGAACCGGCACCAGTGGCCTGAAGCTCCCCGCGATCTCGCTGGGCCTGTGGCACAACTTCGGCGACGATGCCCCGCTGCAGACCCAGCGCGCAGTGCTCCGCAGAGCCTTCGACCTGGGGATAACCCATTTCGACCTCGCCAACAACTACGGACCGCCGTACGGCAGTGCCGAGAAGAACTTCGGACGCATTCTGCGGGAGGACTTCGCCGGCTACCGCGACGAACTGGTCATCTCCAGCAAGGCCGGGTGGGACATGTGGCCGGGGCCGTACGGCTTCGGCGGGTCGCGGAAGTACCTTCTGTCGTCGCTGGACCAATCGCTGCATCGAATGGGCCTGGACTACGTCGACATCTTCTACAGCCACCGACCCGACCACGAGACACCCCTCGAGGAGACGGCAGGGGCGTTGATCAGCGCCGTGCATCAGGGCAAGGCTCTGTACGTCGGGATCAGCTCCTACACGCCCGAGAACACGACGAAGATGGCCGAACTCCTGTCCGCGGCCGGTGTGCCCCTGCTGATCCACCAGCCGTCGTACTCCATGGTCAACAGATGGATCGAGGACGGGTTGCTCGACGCCCTCGCCTCGGTCGGCGCAGGCACCATCGCGTTCTCTCCCCTCGCGCAAGGCATGCTGACCGACAAATACCTGAACGGGATTCCCGACGGCTCACGCGCAACACAGGGCAAGTCGCTGAACCCTGACTGGTTCACCGACGAACACGTCGCCCACCTCCGCGGACTGAACGACATCGCTACCTCACGTGGACAGACACTCGCGCAACTCGCGCTGAGCTGGGCCCTGCGCGACCCTCGCGTGACATCGGTACTCATCGGAGCATCGAGTGTCGAGCAGCTCGAGAACAACGTGGGTGCACTGGAGAACCTCGACTTCTCCGCCGACGAACTGAGCCGAATCGACGAGCACGCACGGGACTTCGGCATCAATCTCTGGGATATCGGGTAAGGGGCAGGCATGCATGCGATAACGCTGAAAGAGTTCGGGGCTCCCGACGTGATGCAGTGGACCGAAGTAGCGGACCCACGTCCCGAGCGCGGGCAGGTCATCGTCGACGTCGCAGCCACCGCGGTCAACCGCGCCGACCTAATGCAGCGTCAAGGCTTCTACCCGCCACCGCCCGGGGCGAGCGACACGTTGGGGCTCGAATGCTCGGGGATCATCTCCGAACTCGGTGAAGGAGTGCACGACTGGAAGGTCGGCGACAAAGTCTGCGCCCTCCTCGCCGGCGGCGGGTACGCAGAGCAGGTCGCCGTCCCGTCGACCCAGCTGTTTCCCATCCCCGGCAAGCTCGATCTCCATGCGGCAGCGGCACTTCCAGAGGTCGCGTCGACGGTCTGGTCCAATCTCGTGATGTTCGGCGGCCTCCGCTCCGGTCATGTGGTTCTCCTCCACGGAGGCGGAAGCGGCATCGGAACGCACGCGATCCAGGTCGCCAAAGCATTCGGCGCCACCGTCGCCGTGACGGCCGGATCACGCGAGAAGCTCGACTTCTGCGCATCCCTCGGCGCGGACATCCTCATCGACTACAAGAACGAGGACTTCGTCGAGAAACTACCCGACGGAGCCGACCTCATCCTCGACAACATGGGCGCGAAGTACTTGGGGCGCAATGTAAATGCGCTTGCCAAGGACGGGAAGCTCATCACCATCGGGATGCAGGGCGGACTGAAGGGTGAGCTCGACTTCGGTGCACTCCTGGCCAAGCGCGGCACCGTTCACGCCGCGGGTCTGCGTGGCCGACCGGAAACCGGAGCGTCGAGCAAGGCGGACATCGTCGCAGACATGACTGCACGGTTGTGGCCGCTGATCGAGGAAGGCGCCGTCGCCCCGATCATTCACGCCGAACTACCGATCACCGAAGCGGCAGAGGGGCATCGACTGCTCGACGCCGACGCGATCGGAAAGGTCCTGCTCCGCGTCTCGTGAGTGGAAATGTGGGCCCTGGGCCCTGGGCCCTGACCCGAGGACACATTTCCACTCACATACGGAGCTTGGACAACGCCTTGGAAAGCTGATCGATCTCGTACCGCGTCGTGTACGGCGCGAGCCCGATGGTCACCGCGCCACCCTCGTCGTTGACGCCTAGAGCATCCAGAAGCCTACTGCCGCTGTGGATTCCACTGACGGTGCCGATTCGGTTCTGCGCCAAGTGCTCGGCGACCTTCTCGGCGGACGTGTCCGCGACGGTGAAACTCAACGTCGGGATACGGCTGGGAGCGTCGCCGAGCACCATGACGTGCTCCAGCTTCTCCAACGATCGCAGCAGATAATCGAACAACCGGTCGTGGTAGTCCTGCAGCGAACCGATGGACAACTGCAAGCGCTCACGACGGGTACCCGTAGCCGCGTCGTCGAGGTTGGCCAGATAGTCCACCGAGGAGACGACACCGGCGAGCAACGCGTACTGATGACCCGACACCTCGAGCCGCTCGACGCCCTTCGCGAACGGATTGAGCGACATCGACGGAATTCGATCCAACAGACCCGGATCACGGAAGACGAGCGCGCCCACCTGCGGACCACCCCAAGCCGACGCTTGAACAGCGACGACGTCGGCGCCCAGTTCCTCGATGTCGACGTGCGCGTACGGAGCCGCGCCTGCGGCGTCCACGACGATCAGCCCGCCGACGGCATGGACACGATCGGCCGCAACACGCACGTTCGGGGCCGACCCGACGATGGGCGAGGCCGCGGTCATCGCCACCAGGCGAGTGGTCGTCGTGATGAGTTCTTCGAATTGCCAGCTGGGGAGTTCGCACGTGTCGATCTCGACCTCGGCCCACCGGACCTGAGCCCCGTAGCGGTTGGCGATGCGCAGCCAGGGCGCGACGTTCGCTTCCTCGTCGAGGCGCGACAGCACAAGGCCCGTCCCGAGTCCGAGGCGCGACGACATGGACTCGGCGAGCCACGCGAGCATCGTCGCTCGATCCGGACCGAGAACGACACCTGCGGGATCGCCGCCGACCAGATCCGCTATCGCCTGACGCGCGGCGTCGAGCAAACCAGCGCTGCGACGAGACGACAGGTGGCCGGAAGTGTGAGTTGGCGCACTTCCGCGAAACGCTGTGGACACCGCGGTCGACACACGGTCGGGGATCTGCATACCGTTCTGCGGATCGAGGTGGATCCAGCCGTCGCCCAACGAGGGAATGGATCCCCTGACTCGCGCGACGTCGTACCCCATGCCGGACACTCTAAGCGCCGATTTCGTGAGCGTGTGTTCCACATCCCTTTTTCGGATCGACCGCCTGGCTGTCTTGCACGCTTGTCTTCCCTCCTCAACGACCCGAAACAACAATAATCGGCCCCGCTCATCGCGCAATCCCACCGAAACCGGAAGGATGGCGAACATGACGCACTCGGACTCGCACTCGAATCCAGAAGCCGGCGACCACGTCGTCGTGATCGGTCCAGACGGACAGCCTCTCGCACTCAGCCGGGAAGAGGCAACCGCCGCCGCGGCCCGCGCCGCAGGCACCGACAACGTGGAGAACGGCGAAACGCCCTTGTCGGACATGGTCGAGCAACCGGCGAAGGTCATGCGCATCGGCACGATGATCAAGCAGCTCCTCGAAGAGGTGCGGGCAGCTCCCCTCGACGACGCCAGCCGCACACGACTCAAAGGCATCCACCAGTCCTCGATCCGCGAACTCGAACAGGGCCTGGCCCCCGAACTCCGCGAAGAACTGGAACGTCTCGCCCTCCCCTTCGGCGAGGACGCCATACCGTCGGACGCCGAACTGCGCATCGCGCAGGCCCAGCTGGTCGGCTGGTTGGAAGGGGTGTTCCACGGAATTCAAACCGCCCTGTTCGCCCAGCAGATGGCAGCACGCGCCCAACTCGAACAAATGCGCCAAGGCGCCCTGCCTCCCGGCGTCGCCATCAACCCCAGTGGCCCAGGCCACACCGGCGGCGGAACGGGCCAGTACCTGTAAGGGGGGGCAGGAGTGGAGCCTGCGGAATGACCCGGGGAGGGGCAGGAGTGGAGCCTGCGGAATGACCGGGGCTGGGCAGGAGTGCAGCCTGCGGAACGACCGTCGGGAGCGGGTAAGGTCGACCGTCGTGTCAGCTCCAGCGAAGGAACCCGAGAACGAGACAGGAGAGCGTGTGACCGTCCCTGTTTCGGATTCGCAGACGTACAAGCGCGCATTTCGCGATCTGAAGACCGGGTTCAGTCAGCGTGAGCTGTGGCTCCACCTCGGCTGGCAGGACATCAAGCAGCGGTACCGACGCTCGGTCATCGGCCCGTTCTGGATCACCATCGCCACCGCAGTCCAGGCCACCGCCATGGGCCTGCTGTACTCGGTGCTGCTCGACATGGATCTGAGGACGTTCCTGCCGCACGTGGCCGTCGGTTTGATCATCTGGAACTTCATCAGTGCAGCGATTCTCGAGGGCGGTGACGTCTTCGTCGCCAACGAAGGCCTGATCAAGCAGTTGCCGTCGGCGCTGTCGGTGCACGTGTACCGGCTGGTGTGGCGTCAGATCCTGCTGTTCGCGCACAACCTGATCGTCTATGTGATCATCATCGCGATCTTCCGGCCGACGTTCCATTGGACCGACCTTGCGGCGTTCCCGGCCTTCGCGCTCATCGCCGTCAATGCCGTCTGGGTGGCGCTGCTGTTCGGCATCGTCGCAACGCGCTACCGCGACATCGCGCCGATTCTGCAGTCCATGGTCACGCTGCTGTTCTTCATGACGCCGATCGTGTGGACGACGCAAGGGCTGCTCAACCAGGGCGGACAGGCCGCCGAGCGCGCCCGCCTCGTCGAGATCAACCCGCTCTTCCACTACCTGGACATCCTCCGAGCCCCGATGATCGGTGAGCCCCAGGAGGCCTACCACTGGTACATCGTGATCGCCTGCACCATCGTCGGCTGGCTCCTGACCATTTTCGCTCTCAAGAAGTTCCGGGCCCGAGTGCCCTACTGGGTTTAGGGGTCTCCGCCATGTCAGTCAGCATCTCCACGCACGACGCCTGCGTCGACTTCCCCATCTTCGACGCCAAAACTCGTTCCCTGAAGAAGGCGTTCCTCGGCAAAGCCGGCGGTGCCATCGACCGGAACAGCTCCGACGTCGTCGTCGTCGAAGCCCTCAAGAACATCACGATGAACCTGAAGGAAGGCGACCGCGTCGGCCTCGTCGGACACAACGGTGCAGGCAAGTCGACGCTCCTGCGCCTGCTGTCCGGCATCTACGAGCCCACCCGCGGTACAGCCTCGGTGCGCGGCCGCGTCGCCCCCGTCTTCGACCTGGGTGTCGGAATGGACCCGGAGATCTCCGGCTACGAGAACATCATCATCCGAGGCCTGTTCCTCGGCCAGACGCGTAAGCAGATGCTTGCGAAGATGGACGAAATCGCCGACTTCACCGAACTCGGCGACTACCTCGACATGCCGCTGCGGACCTACTCCACCGGCATGCGGGTGCGCGTCGCGATGGGTGTCGTCACCAGCATCGATCCCGAAATCCTTCTGCTCGACGAGGGCATCGGCGCCGTCGACGCAGAATTCATGAAGAAGGCACGCATCCGGCTCCAGGAACTGGTGCAACGCTCCGGCATCCTCGTCTTCGCAAGCCACTCCAACGAGTTCCTCGCGCAACTCTGCGACCGCGCGATGTGGATCGACCACGGCCAGATCCGTCAAGACGGTGGCATCGAAGAAGTCGTACGAGCGTACGAAGGCAACGACGCGGGCGACCACGTGGCGACGATCTTGAAAGAGCTCGCTCGAGACGAAGCGGGAGTGGAGCCTGCGGAACGACCTCGAGACGAAGCGGGAGTGGAGCCTGCGGAACGACCTCGAGATGAGACCAGTGGCTGAGACGATCATCGGAGTCATCGTGACGCACAAGCGTCGCGAGCTCCTCGCGAAGTCACTCGATGTCATCACGCGCCAGACCCGCCCGCTGGACCATCTCGTCGTTGTCGACAACGCGCACGAGAACGAGGTCCGCGAGCTCGTCGAGTCTGCGTCGATTCCGACTACTTATCTTGGGTCGCATCACAATCTGGGCGGTGCGGGCGGATTCGCGCTCGGCATTCTCTACGCCCTGTCGCTCGGCGCGGATTGGGTGTTCCTCGCCGACGACGACGGGCGTCCCGAGGGTCCGGACGTGTTGAAGACGCTGCACGAGTGCGCACTGAAGCACGGCCTCGACGAGGTCTCCCCCGTCGTCTGCGACATCGACGACCCCGATCGTCTCGCGTTCCCGCTGCGGCGCGGAGTGGAATGGCGTCGACTACGGTCCGAGCTGATCGACCCCCGTAACCCCGACGACGACCTGCTCGAAGGAATCGCGTCACTGTTCAACGGAGCCCTGTTCAAGGCGTCGACGATCGACGCCGTCGGGGTGCCCGATCTGCGACTGTTCGTCCGCGGTGACGAGGTGGAGGTGCATCGCAGACTGCAGCGATCGGGCCTGAAGTTCGGCACCTGCCTGACGACGGCCTACGTCCACCCCAACGGCGCCGAGGAGTTCAAACCGATCCTCGGCGGGCGGATGCACACGCAGTACCCGGACGACGCCACCAAGCGCTATTTCACCTATCGCAACCGTGGGTACCTCATGTCGCAGCCCGGTATGCGGAAACTGCTGCCGCAGGAGTGGATTCGCTTCGGGTGGTTCTTCCTTGTGACCACTCACAATCCCAAGGGCCTGTTGGAATGGCTTCGTCTCCGTCGACTCGGGCGTCGGGAGCATTTCCGGAGGTGACCACCGAGGTGAGTGGAATCTGGTCGCTCCGCAGGCTCCGCTCCTGCCCCAGGGCCTACATTTCCACTCACAACGGCCGTGGGCGTCTGCGTCCGCTACCGTGTGCGCATGACGGAATCTCGGAAGCTGACGGATCGAATTCGGCATTCGGCGCGAGAGAAGTTACAGCGCGCGATCGGCGAGGTTCTGGACAAGCAGACGGCCCAGCTGGCCGAGCAGACGAGCGATCAGCAGACCAAGTTGCTGGACATTCTCGAGCGTCAGCGCCGCGAGATCGATGATCTGCACGCCTTCATCCGTGGACTCGAAATGCGCATGCGCCGCGATATTCCGTACGCGTCCGACGTCGAGGCCGCCGCTCAGAGCGCCGAGTTCGCCGAGGAGGTCATGCCGAAGGCACCCACGTTCCTGCGTCCCCACGCCACGCTGAGGTTCGCGCTCGGCGAGGTATCGGTACCGGGGATGGCGCTCGAGTTCGGTGTCGCCAGCGGTACGACGCTGGAGATCATCGCCGAGGAGATGGCGAAGCGACACGACATTTCCATCGTCGCCGGATTCGACGTCTTCTCCGGTCTACCCGAGACGTGGAGGACGGGCTTTCCGAAGGGACTGTTCGAGCAGGAAACCGAACCGACGGTGCCTGGCGCGGAGATCGTCCCCGGCATGTTCGAGGAATCGCTACCCGAGTTCCTGAAGAGCCACAAGGACACGCTCGCGTTCCTGCACCTCGACGCGGACCTGTACTCGTCGACCGTGACCGTCCTCGACCTCGTCGCCGACCGCCTGGCCGTGGGAACCGTCATCGTCTTCGACGAGTACTTCAACTTCCCCGGCTGGCGCAATCACGAATACCGCGCGTGGACCGAGTTCGTCGGCCGCACCGGCACGGAATTCGACTACCTCGGCTACACCGCGGACAACGAACAGGTCGTCGTTCGAATCCGTACCGCTCCGTCGTTGTGAGTGAAACTGCAGTGCGTTCTGGTCACTCCGCAGGGCCTACATTTCCGCTCACCTAGGAGTAGAGCCGCGTCCAGTTCTCTCGGCTGGTGAGCTCAGGAACAGCCTGCCGGTAGGACTCGGCCACGCTGTCGGTCTCGACACGCAGACGACGCAGCGCCGTCAGCCCTCGCTTCAGTAGCTCCGTGGCGGCCGCCTTGTCGCGCTTACGAACTCGCACACCCTCCTGCGAACGATCGGTGACGACGGCATGCGCGAACAGCGAGACGTGCCACCAGTGCGCATCATCGGCCGAGATCGCGACCGGGCCCGGGTGAACGCGGCCACGCGACTGGTTGAGCACACGCTTCGCCAGAACGGCCCACTCCAGGCTCTTCTTGGGGTGAGGCCCAGCCGGGGTGATGAACATGTCCGCAGGGCGGACGTCAGGAACCGAGTTCGCGTTGTAGCGCTTCGTCTCGTTGTACGCGGCTCGATCACGACGGATCGCCGCCGCGGCATCCATGCCGCCGTCGGTGAGCTTGCTCGGTCCGACGAGGAAGTCCTCGATGGCCTTGATCAACGTGAACGCCATGCCGTACTGCATGGAAACGAGATAGCGGAACAGATCGGTCGTCAACTGACGCGCGAGCTTCTTACCGTCGAGCCCCGCGTGCAGCGACGCCGTGATCATGCCGTTGCGCAGGTTGAAGTAGCGGTGCCACTCGTCCCAGTCCTTCCACGCGAAATCGGCGTGCCACACGGCCGCACCCGGAAGCGTGACCGTCGCGAATCCATTGGCACGGGCCCGGTAGCCGTACTCGATGTCGTCCCACTGGAAGAACAGCGGAAGTGGGTAACCGATCTGCGAGACGATCTCCGACGGGATCAGACACGACCACCAGCCGTTGTAGCCGGCGTCGACGCGGATCTCCTGCTTCTTCTTCAGCGCACTCTTGTCCGAGATCGCGTTCTTCACGTGCAAACCGGCTTCGAGCTTCTGAAGGTTCGCGACCTCGGCACCGACATGCACCCGATCGGGATGCAGCAGGTAAAGCATCTGCGCACCGATGATCGCGGGCTCGATGGTCTTGTTCGCGAACGCGTTCATGCGCACGATCGCCTCGGGCTCGCACAGCACGTCGTCGTCCATGAACACGACGTTGGCCGGGTCGCCGCCCTTGCCCTGCACCTCGTACAGCCCGCGGGTGAAACCACCCGCACCGCCGAGGTTGGGCTGAGTGATGTAGACCAGCTTGTCGCCGAGTTCGGCCGCGACACGCTGGAACAAGGGCCGCGTCTGCACCTGGTCGGTTCCCTGGTCCACGACGTACACGTTGTCGACGCCGAGCAGTGCAATCGGATCATCGGCCATGGCTGCCACGGTGTTGGCGCAGTCGTCGGCCCGGTTGAACGTGCAGATGACCACGGACGTCGGACGCAGTTTCTCCGGCGCGTCGACGGTCCACTCGGCGTCCTCGACCGTCAGCTCACCGGACGTGGTGGTGAATCGGGCGAACAAGGCTCCGCCGTCGAGGAACTGCTTGACGGGAACAGCGAAGTCCAGCCGCCTGGCCCGCCCGTCGGTGGTCAGAGTCTCGCTGGCCATCGTTCGCTTACGACCCTTGTAATCGGTGGCGACGATGTCGATGCGCCCCGAACCGGCAACGGAAGCCGAGAAACGCACCTCGGTCACATCGGTCCAGCGCTGCCAATAACTCGCCGGGAACCGCCCGAAGTAACTGTTCGTCTCGAGAACCGTGCGCTTCGCCAGCTTCGCCGCATACCGAGAGCGCTCGACATTGCCCTTGGCCACAGTCGTGTACATATCCGCACTCACCAGCGGCGACGGCCCGTCGAAGAGGAGACGCTGCGCGCGCAACTCCGTCGACGACGGCAGGTCGACGGATTCTGCCTCGGTCGTGGTGGTGGAATCAGCGTGACTCACAGCAACGGTCCCTTTTCTCCTTGGCTCTTGTGCTGCCCGTATTGCGAGACACAACGCCGGGCGAGGGCTCGCGGTGCAGCGTACGAGCCCTGTTGTCTGCCATTCTGGTGACCATGGTTGCACAGTCCGCTGCCGCCGACGCGGAGGCGTACTCGCCTGGAACCCGGTTGTCGCGCGCAGGACGCTCGTCATGGATACTCGTCGCGCTCGGCGCGGCCCTGGGCGCCGTCGGGTACTGGGTTGCTGCACCCAGCCTCACCGATGACGCGTACATCAGCCTGTCCGCGGCCCGAAATCTCGCCGAGCACGGTCAGTGGGCCATCGTCACCGACCTGACCGCGAATACGTCGACCTCACCCCTCAACGTTCTGCTCCTCGGCCTCATCGTGTGGGTCACGTCGTTCTTCGGCGCGCCCGCGCCGTTGTTCGCTCTGTTCGTCGCCAACGTTCTGGCCGGGGGAATCGTCGGTGCAGCGTGCGCGTCGATCTCACGGTCGATCGGTCGAGGCATGTGGCTCGGTGGGATCGCGGTCGTTCTGGTCATGAGCAACCCATTTTTGTTGTCGTCCATCGGACTCGAAGTTCTCCTCATTCCCGCAGCGGTCCTCACGCTGACCGCTGCGGCTCTGCGGGGCAGCCCCGTAGTCTTCGGCATCGCGAGCGGGCTGGCCGTCCTGGTCAGACTCGATCTCGTTCTGTTCGTGCTACTTCTCGCTGCTTTCGCGCCGACGCTGTATCGCCGCTGGCCTCGGGCTCTTCTAGCCGCGGCCGCGGTCTCCCTGCCCTGGTACGTCTTCAGCTGGATCGTGCTCGGATCACTGGTGCCGGACACGCTCGTCCTGAAAGAAGGCCAGGCCATCGAGGGTTTCAACTACTTCGACGGGCCATCCCTCTACTACGACGGCGACTGGTGGGGCACACTCGCGAGTTTCGGTCCTGCCGTCGTCGGCCTTGTCGTCACCATCGGTTGGCTCGCTGCGTGCCTGTCCAGACGCGCGCGCGACCAAGCGTCGTGGCCCCTCATCGGCCTCGGACTCGGTGGGGTCGCCTACTACCTCGCCTACACAGTTCTCGACACCGTTCCCTACCACTGGTACTACGTCACCCCGATGATCGCGGGTGGATCGGCGGCAATCTTCCTGGCCGGCATATCGCCGCGCCCGGTGGCCGCCGTCTCGCTTCTCCTCGTCATCGTAGGGATTGTGGGCTCCATCGCGTTCGACACCGTCCGACCCATGCCGTGGGCGTCACCGCCTATCTTCGGCAACTTCGCCTCGGCCGCGGACTACCAGCGCGTCGGCGAGGAGATCGGAGAAATCGTCGGCGACGACGCCGTCAAGTCCCCCGGAGAGATCGGAACGTTGGCCTACGCCTGCGAGTGCACGATCGTCGACGAGTTCTCCGACCGAGGCGTCATCATCAACGAGCGGATCATCCCGCGCCTGGAGGAATCCGGGCCTGTCGGCGACCTGCTGCTTCGCGCGAACTACGCCAACCTCGACTACTCCCGTAAGCCTGTCGTGCCGGTCTACCGCATCGAGTACCGTCCTGGCCCGAGCGACGGCTCACCCTGGACATGGACAGTGGATTCCGCAGCCCGAGGCGTCGCACACTTTGCTCTAGTTCGGAATTGACGCATCCGGTTTCGTCAGGTGCAGCTCGCCTGCTCCGGTCCAGGGCGAGGTGATCGGCCAGTCCACGAACGACGGAGGACTCTCCTGCATCCAGTTCACCCGCAGGAGGCGGTAGTCCAGCGGAATCGGGCCTGTCTGTTCGAGGGCGTCGAAATCCAGGAAATGGAAGTTCTTGCGCCACAACCAGCCGGCGACTCCTGGTTCAGCAGTCTTTTTCCGCAGATCCGCTTCGAGTGCGCCGCGATCCGAGAACTTGTCGACGACGAGGCACTCGCAGTAATAGGACAGCGCGCCGATCTCACCGCCAGACCGGACAGCCTTGTCGCCTGCGTAGGCAGGCAGCTGGGCGCCGATGTCCTCGTACTGATTCGCCGTCGCATGATTGGTCGTGATGGGAACGACCCGATCGGTGGCCGCCGTCCAACTCCACAGGGCCGCGCCCGCCAGCCCTGCGGCTGCCGCGGCGGCAAGACCGACAGACTTCACGACGGTGGGAGCCGCGAACATCGCGCCGACGAACATCACCGTCCCCGCCACCGCGGGAACCCCGTAGTACCAGTGGTAGGGAGGGACCTCGAGCAGGGTGTACGCGGCGTAGTAGGTGACGCCGCCGATCGCCCATGCCCACAAGACCGTTGCTCGACGCCATCGCCGCACCGCCGGCACTGCCAGCAGGCACAGCGCTCCGAGAATCGGCACGACAGCGGTCAGGACAGCCGCGGCGGGATAGATGTCGAGGTACATCAGCAAACCGTTGCCGAAACCCCATTCCCCCCAGGCCCCTTGGCCGGTCTTGATGACGACGGTATCCGGGACCACCGAACCGAGAAAAACCCAACTGACGAAGAACCATGGCAACGCCGTTGCTGCCGCGGCTAGCGCAGACAGCCACAGTCGATGCAGCGGCGCACTCCTGATCAGCACCAACGCGGCCGCAACGACGACCAGGTCCACACGAGCGACCACGGCGAGGCCCGAGGCCACACCGAGAGCAATCGGCGAGTGCTCCATGGCGAACACTGCTACCCAAGCCAGAATCGCCGTTCCCAGAATCACTTCCAATCCCAGAGACGACGAGACCACCGGATTCACGACGATGAGCGCTAGCGTAACCGGAGCGAAAGCCGTCGAAAATCCTTGGTGGAGAGCAATTCTTCGGAATGCGACCACCGTTGCCACGCAGGACAGGACGAACACGATCCCACATGCCAGCACGGCGTCGCGCACCACGAACGTTCCGGCAGCAAGCGCCAGAACGTTCAGCGGCGACGTCGCGGTGTTCGACGGATGACCACCGACAAGCGCCCACTCGCCATGGAATGCCAGGTTTCTCGCATACGACAGTGTGATGAAGGTGTCGTCGATCAGAAACCGCGACGCAACCGCGAACACCACAGCGGCGACAACCGCCGTCGTCGCGGGAAGAAGATAGGGCCGGACGCGTTCAGACAGTGCGTTCACCCGCGGTTGCGTAGGCGGCCTCGGTGGTGTCCTTCTGTGGACGCCACCAGTCCTCGTTGTCTCGGTACCAGTCGACGGTTGCTTTCAGACCGCTGCGAAAATCGACGTACTGGGGGGTCCATCCCAGTTCGGTGCGCAGTTTGGTCGAGTCGATTGCGTAGCGCAGATCATGGCCGGGGCGGTCGGTGACGAAATCGAAGGCGTCGGCGGCTTGTCCTGTTTCCTCGAGAATCGTCTCGAGGACGGCGCGGTTGTTCTTCTCCCCGTCGGCGCCGATCAGGTAGGTCTCGCCGAGCACACCGTTGTCGATGATCGTCCAGACGGCGCTGTTGTGGTCGTCGACATGGATCCAGTCGCGGACGTTCCTGCCTTCGCCGTACAGCTTGGGGCGCAGACCGGACAGGATGTTGGTGATCTGACGCGGAATGAACTTCTCCACGTGCTGGTAGGGGCCGTAGTTGTTGGAGCAGTTGGAAATCGTGGCGCGGACCCCGAAGCTCCGCGCCCACGCTCGGACCAGCAGGTCGCTGGAGGCTTTCGTCGAGGAGTACGGGCTCGACGGGTTGTACGGAGTGTTCTCGGTGAACCGTGCGGGGTCGTCGAGTTCGAGGTCTCCGTAGACCTCGTCGGTGGAGATGTGGTGATAGCGCACGTCGTGTTCGCGGACGGCCTGCAGCAAGGTGGTGGTGCCGATGACATTGGTGTGCACGAACGGCCAGGGGTTCGCGAGGGAATTGTCGTTGTGGGATTCCGCGGCGAAATGGACCACCAGATCGGTGTCCTTGATCAGGTTCGACACCAGGTTCGAGTCTGCGACGTCGCCTTCGACGAACTCGATCCGGTCCGCGACCGGGTCGAGCGATGCTCGGTTGCCGGCGTAGGTCAGCTTGTCCAGGACCGTGATCTCCACATCGGGCCGCTGCGCGACGGTCAGATGGACGAAGTTCGCGCCGATGAACCCGGCACCCCCGGTCACGAGCAGTTTCATACCCGCGACCATACCGGTGTGCCCGGTTTCGGGCCGAACTTGTCCGACCCCCGTGTTACCTTTTCGCAGACTTCGGGGGGAGCGTTCGTGGGATTACGTAAACGGCTACTGCTGCTGGCAGGGAGCTTGGTTGTCTTCAACCTAGTGCTGTGGGGAATACCAAAACTGGCACCTGAAGCGCCCGGCCGGTACGAAGGGGTCGCGGTCGCCGAACCGTCCAAGACGAGCCCACAAGCTCCGACAACAACACCAGCCCCTCTGCCGTCGGGGTTTCCGACGATGGAGTTTCCGCCTCCCAAAATCATCGTTCCTGACGGGGAGTCCCAGCCCATCGCAACGAAATTCGGATTGACATATGACATCCCCAGCGGTTGGGACAACTGGTACGACGGTGTGTCCGGATGGAACTTCGACGACGGCACATCCCTGGTGTTCGGTGCCCTCGGATTCTACGAAAGAGAAAAGTGCGGCGGCGAGCACAGACAACTTGCGATGACTGGCATGACCGGTCGGCCTGATGCAGACATTGCCGAAGTAGCGCGCGCGGAGATCGGTAAAATTTCCAAGATCTTCAGCGACGATGCCCAAACGTCCGTGACCGTTGACCTTCCTACACAATTCACTGTCGATGGACGTCCAGCAATAAGATACCGCGCGGACGTTTCGAACATCGTTTCCACAGATTCGTGTACACCGAGCGAGGCTCGCTTCGACATCATTGCGACCCCCTCCTACGCCACCGCAGCAACAGCACTGTTCGTGTTGAACGCAGCTCGCGGGGTAGAACGAGCTCTTACGGACGATCAAATCGAACAGATCGTCTCGACGATAAGGAGGACCTGACAGGGAAGGGCGCCGTACGCGGTTACCGCCCGCATCCTCTTCGACTGCACGCCGACCACACAGCCATTCGCGCGAAACACGGCGCCATTGTCGTCGACGATGTTGCTCGATCGCCATTCTTCCGAGCCGACCGTGTCCGACCCCTGTGTTACCTTTTCGCAGACTTCGGGGGGAGCGTTCGTGGGATTACGTAAACGGCTACTGCTGCTGGCAGGAAGCTTGGCCGTATTCAACCTAGTGCTGTGGGGAATACCAAAACTGGCACCTGAAGCACCCGGCCAGTACGAGGGGGTCTCGGTCGCCGAACCGTCTAAGACGAGCCCACTTGCTCCGACGACAACACCAGCTTCTCTGCCGTCGGGGTTTCCGTCCATGTCGAGGCCGCCGCGGATCATCGTCGGCGACGGCGAACCACAACCGATCGCAACAAAGTACGGACTGACCTATGACGTTGCCCCAGATTGGGACAATTGGTCCGGCGGGGTGGCTAGATGGGATTTCGACGACGGAACCTCGGTGGTGTTCGGGTCACTAGTGTTCTACGAACGCACAAAGTGTTCTGACGGCGAACATTCCGAGCTCGCCATTACCGGAGTCATTGGACGCCGAACAACTAACCTCGACGCAACGGCACGCAGCGAAGTCGAACGAGCCGAACTGATCTTCTCCAGCTCTGATGAGTCGAGGAAACCGTCGATCCGTATCACCGGGCCGCAGACCTTCCGGATCGGCGATCGACCTGCGGTTAGGTACCGAGCGACGATCGACGACATACCCGACGCAGCTCAGCGCTGCTCGTCCAGCCAGGCAACGTTCGACGTCATCGCCACGCCCGGCTACGCATCAGCAGAATCAGTGGTTTTCATCGTCCGTTCCGCCCGCGGTGTCGAAGGCGCACTAGGCGACTCGGATATCGACGCCATAATCTCTACGATAAGGAAGAGCTGACATGGAAGAAATCTTCGGTGCTCGTCCATCAGAAGTCGCTGGGATGGGGAAACTGACGTCCGAGATAGGTCTACGAACGATGGCATGCCATCGCTATATCGGGGATCACGCGGGCTTGAGCGATACAATCCCCGGTCAGATTCTGCAGCGGCTTGCACCGTTCATTGCTCTTTACCAAGAGAATACGCGCAGCAGGCACGTCCACCTATCGGCCAACTGCACCTACATCGGAGACGAACTCCGAAAAGCAGCATGGCTCTATCACGATGCCGAGAAGGAAACATACGACCAACTGAACGCTCATACCGATCTTGTCCCTGTACCTGTTCCGCAGCTGGGTAATTCGAAGACCGCCGCGGTGGGAAATGTCGACGATTACGTCAATGCCGCCGACTACGGCCACCCCGACGGAATCGACTATCCGCCAGCAAATCCCGCCGTGGACGACACCCGTGAGGTCATTCAAGCGGCTGCAGGCTGGCTGGGCGACGTGGACGAGACGATCTTCGAACTCACCACTTGGAGCCCCCTGACTGAAGTCACCACACCGCTGAGCGGGAACTGGAACGAGATCAGACGAGCTGGAGAAGCATTCGACATCGCGGGCAGCGCATTGGAAGCTGCCGCCGCATCACTCGAGCGTGGCGTCCGGCGCGTCGACGACTACTGGGATGGCCAGGCCGCCCAAGCTTTCACCGAGTATTCCGGTCGACAGATTGCAGCCATGTACTGGGAAGGTTCGTGCGGTCGCACGATCCACGCCATCTCCGAAGCCATCGCCGAGGAAATTCGCGAGGGCGTCCAGACCGTCGTGAGGAAGTTCGCCGAGATGTTGGAGGCCGAGGTAGATCTCGGGTCCGGCTCCGCAGCAATGAAAGTGGCGCTCAAGAAAGTTCCTGTCCTCGGGACAGCCTGGCAGCTCGGAGCGATCGTCGACATCCTGAGACAGACGATGGACCTGACGATGGATCTCGTGCGCAGAATCGAAGAACTTGTCGACCAGTTCGGACTGTTCCTCGACGCGATCATCGACCCGGAAGGTCAGGTCAGCCGCACGATCGACAAGTACCTCCAGCCGTTCAACGAGGCTCTGGACAAGGGCAAAACTGCCGTCGACGCAGGCAGAACCGCCGACATAACCCCAGTCCTCGACACGCCTGACCAACAATTCTCCGTCGGCGAAGGCGACCAACCGTGGCAGGACGCGGTATGACCGATCCCAGGAACACTCCCGAGTACAGGAGAGTGCTCGACGCCGTCGACCGCCTGCGCGCAGCTCGACTCCGCGCCGATGCCACACCGATCCGTGTGGACCAGGGCCCTGTCGTCGTCGCCGAGGCATTGCTCGAACGCCTCTCACAGGCAAGGACAGCAAGCCCGGAACTCCAGACGTACGGCGTGAGGGTGGCGTCGGGCAGCACGACATGGGACCGGATCGAGTTCGATGCCGTACCGATCCCACCGGAAGTCGAACAGATGAAGGCCGACCCCAGAATCGTTTGGCCCCGTCACTGGCCGTTGCCGCAGGAGGACGAGCCGTACAGCATCCCCTGGCAGTGAGCGCGCACGACCAGGTCCCGTCTGGGAGACTTCCCGGTATGCGGGGAATCATTCTGGCGGGCGGCACGGGCTCGCGTCTACATCCGATCACGGTCGGCATCAGCAAGCAGCTTGTCCCG
>NZ_NPFY01000016.1 GCF_002259415.1 Rhodococcus sp. 14-2470-1b | reverse complement strand
CCACCGCAGTCACCCTCCCCGGAAACACCTACGGAACAACCGACCTCACCGCACAATCACTCATCCCCCACATACCCCGCAAACGCAGACCCACCACCACCAACAACAACACCCACACCGACAACACACACCCAACCCACACCCCGCCGACAAACGACACCGACGACCCCGCACCGTTCTGAACGGCACAGAGGCTCGGGTGGGGGAGAGCTGGAAGTGCCCCAGCGTGTCCCACCGTGTTACGCCGCGTTACGCCTGGGCTAAGACCCTGCTCAGGCCTGGAGTTCGTATCCTCGGCGGCTCATGATTTCTCCATGATGATGCACCAGGGACTCGGGCTCGAGACGTTCAACGATCTGCCGCGTCGCAAAGCGGTGCACGCGCTCTACGAGTGCAGCTGTTCGCACACGTGGGCATCGCGAGTCGCCGACGCGCGGCCGTACGGGTCGTACTCCGAGTTGTTCGCGCGGGCGGATGCAGAACTTGCGGAGCTGTCCGACGCAGACGTGGACTACCTGGCGTCGACGCTTCGGCCCGTCGGGCGAACATGCGCCGGAATGGATCCGGCGACGCAGAGTGTGTTCATCGACGCATGCCGCATGTACATCGAGCGGTTCGGTTACGGGTACATCGTGTGCTCGACGATGCTCGGTGACGATTCCTTCCGCCTCGACCCGCGCGCCGTGCTCGTCGACCTGGGGCATCGCCTGGACAATTCCGACGAGACCGAACGCAAGGTCATGCGGGACGAGCTGGCGAAGATCAACCGCACGCGCATCGAGCGCGTGCTCGGCCCCGAGGACGGCTGGCCGCCGTACTGACGTTCGGACAATCAGCACGGCAGCCACTCGTCAGGCCAGTTGTTCCTGCAGGCGCTCGACGAAGTTGGTCGCGCTGTAGTAGTCGAGCCGGAACGTGTCCAGTCCGACGGCGTAGACATGCTGTTGCTGCACTGCAGGAGTCTGGGCGAGCAGGGGGTCGGCACGGTACTCGGCCACGTCGGTGTCGTCGGCCGTCACGAGAACAACCGTCTGCCCGGCCAAGGCGAGCGAGTAGTTCTCGGGCGAGATCTGGACGATGTCCTTGCGCGCACCCATCGACGTGTCACCCAATGCGGCCGAGGGGATTTCGGCGAGAGTGAATCCCAGCTCGGCCAAAAGACTTCCCTGCGCGGATTCTTCCGTCCACACGTTGGACCCCTCGGCGCCGTTGTAGACCAACGCCGTGGTCGGCTGCGGCGGCAACGTCATCTCCGCCTTCGTAGACGCTACGAGATCCTCGAACGTCGCGATCTTCTCCTGCGCCTGCGCCTCGTGACCGGTCGCTTCGCCGAGCAGTTCGGTGACGTCCTGCCACGAGTTGTTGCCGTAATCCACGACGATGGTCGGCGCGACTGCACTCAACTGGTCGTAGAGGTCGATCGCGGAGTCCGCACCGGTCTTGGAGACGACGATCAAGTCCGGGTTCTGACCGATCACCTGCTCGACGTCGATGTCGGTCGCGGGAAGCGGTTCCACGGCGCGTTCGGCCGCGATGTCACCCCACTGCGTGAAGAATCCCTGGCCGTCGGCGACGTCGGTGTTCGGCGATGTCGCCCCGCTCGCGACGACGGGAGCATCGATCGCCAGCAGACTGCCGGTAAGGGTGACCGCCGTGGACAGAATTCTCTCCGGCTGCGCCGGAATCTCCACCGGCCCCTGTTCGGTGTCGACCGTTCGGGGCCAGGATCCGTCGGAGGACGCTGCTGCGGTTGTATCGGAGTTCTCGGCCGTGTCGTCGGCGGACGAACTGCAACCGACGAGGGCGACCGTCGACGCGATCAGTACCGCCGCGGCGCGGGTGAGGGTACGGCTGGTGGGCACGAGGAGTGGACCTTTCGATATGAGGTTAGGCTTTCCTGATGCTAGTTGATGTGGAAACGACAGTGCGCTCCCAGCTCGCGGAGGCCGGATCCGAGCCGGAGTTCTGGAAACGCGTCTCCCGAGCGGGAACTCCGCAGATCGAACCCGTGGCCGACGGTCGCGTGCAGGTCAGCTTTCTGTACAGGCACTCCAGTGGAGTGGACCCGGCGCGCGTGTATTTCGACGCGAGTTCGTTGACCGACCATCACAGTGCGCAGTTGACGACGATGCGTCGGCTGGCAGACACAGGCATCTGGTTCTGGTCCACCGAGGTCGCATCGACGTGGCGCGGCAGTTATCGATTCGTACCCGCATCGGCGAAGCTGGTTGCGCAGGTGGATCCGCCCGGGATAGCCGACACCGTAGCGGGGGTCCGGTCGAGGTTCCTCGGGCTTCTCGACCATGCGGTGGCCGACGAGTTCAATCCACGACGAGCCTCGATATCGGGCACGGACCGGGCGTCATTGGCCGAGATGCCGGACGCGCCCGTCCAACGCTGGTGGCACGAGGCGGACGAGAATACTGAGGCGCCCCGGGAAGTGTTGTGGGACAGCACCGTTCTCGGCAACAGTCGTCGCGTCTGGGTGCACGAGACTCCGGGCGACGCCGATGCACGACGCCCCCTGGTGATCGTTCTCGACGGCGAGCGCTGGGTGGAGGACAACCCGCTCGCGCCGGTTCTGGACCTGGCGACCGAGGCGGGCGAGTTCCCCGCGGCCGTCCTGGTGTTCGTTCACACGATCGACAACGACACACGGGGTAAGGAACTCCCCTGCAACGCCGATTTCTGGCGAGCGATCATCGATGAACTGCTGCCGAAGGTGGCCGACATCACACCGTTCACCGACGATCCGACGCGCACTGGTGTCGCCGGGCAGAGCTACGGCGGCCTGGCAGGGATGTTCGCCGCCCTGACCCGGCCGGACCGGTTCGCGCTGGTGGCGAGCCAGTCCGGCTCGTTCTGGTGGCCGCAGATGCCGCACGGCGACACGCAGGGCCCGCTGGGTGGGCGTATTGCGGAAATGCTTGCCGATCAGGTGGTTCCGTCGTTCCGCGCAGACATGACCGTGGGGATTCACGAAGGGCACATGCCGGCGAACAACGAGCGTATTGCGGACATGCTGCGAACTCGGGGCATCGACGTCCGATACTCCGAGTTCGACGGCGGGCACGAATGGCTGTGCTGGAGAGGCGATTTGGTCGAGTCGTTGATCCGACTCCTGAGCTAGTGCACTACTGGGGCTAGAAGAAGTCCAGCGTTCGGCCGACGAAAGCAAGCACGACGATCACGACGATCAGTCCGATCACACCCAACACCGCGATGGGCATGGCCAGGCTGCGCTGCGGAGGCTCGTGCTGCGGTCCGCTCACTCCCGTCTCGGCGGGAGGGGTATCGCCCGGCGTGACGCCGCCGCCGGCCTCGAGGCCTGCAGTGTCGTCGGGTTCAGGATTCTGAGCAGTCATGAGTTGTAGTTACCCGTCCCTGTCGGCTCCAATCAGGAGTGGAGCCTGCAGAATTTCAGGACGCCGGCTTCAACGTTCGAGAGCGGCACGTGCGATTGCGCCGGTGAAGAGGGCGGAGATGGCGTCGCCGATGGCGTCGTGGTCGATTTCTTCCGGGTCGACGGAGTGTTCGACGGCGAGGCCGGAGATCAAGGCGAGCAGTGAGGTTGCGACGCGGCGCGCGTCGATTCCGGTGCCGACGCCCCAGTCGTCGGCTCGTTCGGCGATCAGTCGTTCGAGTTCGTCGCGGAGACGGCGGCGTTCGCGGCGATATCCGTCGGCGAGACTGGGGTCTCGGCCGGCTTGGATGCCGTATTCGGTGACGAGCAGTGGCCAGCGCGGTTCGTCGACGACCCAGGAGGCGATGGCGTCGCCGCTTCTGCCTGCGGCGTCGCCTGGGCCGAGTCCGGAGACGGTGTCGATGACGCGGGTGGCCAGATCCATGGATTTCTTGGACAGCAACTCTGCGAAGAGTGCCTGTTTGGATTCGAAGTTGGAGTAGACGGCGCCCTTGGTGAATCCCGCTCTGCGGGCGATGTCCTGCAGTTTGGCTGCGGCGTAGCCGTTCTCCGTGAATTCGTCGGCGGCAGCGTCGAGCAGACGTTCGCGCACGTTTTCGCGGCCGGGCCGTTGTGTCGGCGCCCACTGTGCTTGACCTCGTCCATTCACGATACCTAGAGTATTCAATACCTGAGGTATTCACAATTGCGTCGAAGGGACTCGCATGCGCAAGGTCGTCTGGATCGCGTTCGGGGTACTGCTGCTCCAACTCGGCTTCATCGCCAGCTACGTTGCCGCGTTCCATCAGCCCACCCCGCGGGACATCCCCATCGCCGTGGTGGCCGAGCAGGGTCTGCCCGCAGGAATCGACACCGACACCGCGGACAAGCTCAACGCCATCGACGGCTCACCGCTCGACGCGCGTGCGGTCGCCAGCACCGAAGATGCCAGGTCGTTGATCCGCGACCGCGAGGTGCTGGGCGCCTACGTAGTCAGCGCCTCGGGCACCGACACGGTCATCACGGCAAGCGCCGCGGGCAGTTCCATCTCCGCTGCCCTCGAGTCGATCTTCACCGAGGTCGAGGCCTCGCAGGGCCGTCAGTTCGTCGTCCGCGACGACATTCCCGTCGGGATCCACGACAACCGCGGACTGTCCGGGTTCTACCTGTCCGTCGGCTGGGTCGTCGGCGGATACCTGCTGGCCGCCGCGATCGGCCTGCTCGTCGGCGCCCCGAAGTCCCGCCGCGACGCCGCTGCCCAACTTGGAATCTTCGCCGCGTACTCCGTGCTGTCCGGTGCGCTGGGAGCACTGATCGTCACCCACCTGCTCGGCACGTTCGCCGGTCACTGGTTCCCGCTGTGGCTCCTCGGCACCGGGGTGGTGTTCGCGACATCGATGTTCACGCTCGGGCTGCGCGCGGCCATCGGCGTGGCGGCGGTGCCGATCGCCATCATCGTGTTCGTGATCCTCGGAAACCCAAGTGCCGGAGGCGCGTTCGGACCGTACGTACTCCCCGAGTTCTACGCTGCCGTCGGACGGTGGATCACGCCGGGAATCGGAACCGAGGGTGTGCGCAGCATCGTGTACTTCTCCGGGACGGGCCTCGGCCAGCCTGCGCTGGCCCTCGCGGTGTACTCGGTGGTGGGAATCGCCCTGCTGTTCGCCTTCACGAAGGCCGCACGAACCGAGCAACCGGACGCACTCCCAGTATCCTGACCACCATGACAACCACCTTCCCCCTCCCTTTGCCAGATCTCGCGGTGCGCACTCTCGGCGGCGCGGTCGTGTGGGCGAACGACGAAACGTTCGCGGAGAAGGAGAATCTGGTCAAGCCGGGGAAGGCCGATTACCAGACCGCCACCTTCGGTCACAAAGGGCAGATCTACGACGGTTGGGAGACGCGGCGGCGTCGGGAATCGGGTTACGACGAGGCCATCGTGCGGCTCGGAGCGCCCGGTGTCGTCGACGCAGTCGTCGTCGACACCGCCTGGTTCACCGGCAACTATCCGCCGGAGATTTCCGTCGAAGCGGCGTCCGTCGAAGGCTTCCCGTCGGCGAAGGAGCTGTACGAGGACACCAAGTGGGAGACCATCGTCCCGAAAAGCGCCGTCGAGGGCGACTCGGAGAACCGCTTCAAGGTGGCCTCGGACGAGCGCTGGACCCACGTCAAGCTCAGCATCTACCCGGATGGCGGTGTCGCACGGTTGCGGGTGCTGGGTCGAGGAAAGCCGGATCCGCGTTTCATCGCCGCAGGCCCGTTCGATCTCGCGGCGCTCGAGAACGGCGGGTACGTCTCGGCGTGCTCCAACATGTTCTACAGCTCACCCAACAATCTGTTGTTCCCCGGACCGCCTCGCTCGATGGGCGAAGGATGGGAGACATCACGCCGCCGTAACGACGCCAACGACTGGGTCCAGGTCACCCTCGCCGGAACGGGCACCATCCACCTGGCCGAGCTCGACACGTCGTGCTTCCTCGGAAACGCTCCCGGTGCAGCGTCGTTGAAGGGCAAACTCGGAAACGGTGAATGGATCGAACTGCTGCCGCGCACTCGTCTGCAGCCGGACACCAGGCACCGCTTCCTGCTCGATCACACCGAGCCGGTGTCCGAGGTGCGCATGGACATCTTCCCCGACGGCGGCATGGCGCGGCTCAGGCTGTTCGGCGAACTGCGCACCGAGTAAAGGCGCACCGAGTAAAGGCACAACGAGTAACTGCGAACGGGGCCGAGTGGCAATACCATTGGAAGATGCCCCGGCTACTTCACCCGAACGCAGCCCACGTCGCGGACATTCTGATTTCGCGCGGACACCACGGCGTCGTCGTCACCTCGCCCGAGCCGACACCGACGGCCGAGGCCGCCGCTGAATCGTTGGGTGTCGCCGTCGGCGCGATCGTGAAGTCGCTGGTCTTCCTGCTCGACGACGACCCGGTTCTTCTGCTCGTGTCGGGTGCACACCAGGTGAACCTGGAGGCGACGGGCGCCCGCCTCGACGGAACCCTGACGCGTGCCCCACTCGACGTCGTCAAGCACGCGACCGGGCAGCCGATCGGCGGCATCGCGCCCGTCGGCCACCCCACCAACCTGCCCACCTACGTGGACGAGTCACTGGCCGAACACAAAGAGCTGTGGGCGGCGGCAGGGCATCCGAACACTGTCTTCCGGACCACCAGTGCAGAACTACTGCGCATCACCGCAGGCCTCGCGGTCGCCGTCACCTGAACACGTGACCGGGCCGCGAGGTGCCCTGAGTCAGGACGCGAGGACTCGGCTGCGACGAGCGACGCCTGCACCTTCGAGAACTGCATCCGCTGCGAAGACCACGCCGCGGTCCTCCAGCCACGGCACGACACCGTCGGCGACGCGGTCCAGATTCCGGGACGTGGGCCCGACGGGTACCAGCGTCACACCGTCGGCGACGTCGGCTGCCTTGACGTCGGCGATCAGGCCGGCCAGGCCGGACGGTGTTCCGACGTAGCGAATGGATCCGGGGACCGTGGGCGCGTCGAGGGCCGCGAACTCGCGGCGAGCCGTCCTTGCGTCGTCGGCGATGTGGATTTCGATGTCGAGGAACACGGCGACGCTGTCCGCGTCCTTGCCCACCTCGACGGCCTCGGCGCGGGCACGAGCACGTGCCTGCTGCCCTTCACGAAGGTCGGCGGCGTGGATCCGCACGACCGTCTCGGTGGGGGCTGCGTCGGTGATTTCGGTCCACTGCGACGGGTGGACGAGTGCTACGCGTACGGCTGAACTGTTCGACATGAAGGTGAAGTCCTTCTGATGCAAGCAGGGATATGACGGCTGAGGCCTAGCCCGAACGCCTACACGACCCCGAAGCGGTACGGCACAGATCGACGTAGCGATCCGACCAGAGTCCGCTCTGCGACAGAGCAATTGCTGTCATGAAGCGATGCTAACCGTTTGTGTGGCGCATGGGGATCCCACGCCTGCGGCACCGTCGACCAGATCGGGGAACGGGCGGGGATCCGGCACCGGATTCCACCATCCGCCGTCCTCCTCGTACGTCCAGGACGGGCCGTCGGTTGCGAGGGTCCGGACCGCGTCGATCAGCCTGTCGACGTCGCTTCCGGAACTGCCGAGCCCCAGGCTGGCGCGTACGGCTCCGCCTGCGTGGCCGAGCCTGGACAGCAGTGGATGAGCGCAGAACTTGCCGTCGCGCACACCGATTCCGTGCTCTGCCGACAGGTACGCGGCGATCTCGCCCGGGCCGTACCCGTCGACCTTGAATGTGACAATGCCCACAGTGTCCGGGGCGTCGCTCCAGACCGTCAGAAGGCTGACGCCGTCGATCGACGACAAGCCGTCGCGCAGACGGTCGGACAGTTCGCGCTCGTGCGAGATCGATCCTGCCGACTCGTGCAGAGCCAGCGCCTCGCATGCAGTGGCCAGTGCGACGACTCCCAGGACGTTCGGGGTTCCGGCCTCGTGACGTGCGGGCACCGGCGCCCATTCGGTCCGATCGATCGAAACCGAGCGCACGGCGCCGCCTCCGGCGAGGTACGGCTCGGCCGCGTCGAGCCAGTCCTGCTTGCCGACGAGGACGCCTGCACCGTGTGGTGCGTACAGCTTGTGGCCGGAGAACGCGAGGTAGTCGACACCCAGATCACCGATGTCGATGCGGCGATGCGGCACCAACTGCGCGCCGTCGACGAGGATGCGCGCACCGTGCGAGTGCGCGAGCTGGGCCAGTTCGCGGATCGGCAGCACCTCTCCGGTGACGTTCGACGCGCCGGTGATCGCGAGCAGCGCAGCGGGTTTCGTCTCCAGTTCGACCTCGATGCGCGCCAGCGTCTCGGCGATCGAGTCGGCGGCGACCACAACGCGACGGTCCCTCCAGGGCAACAGGTTCGCGTGGTGCTCGATGTCCAGCACCACGGTGTCACCCGGCACGCACCCGGCGAGCAAGTTCAGCGAATCCGTGGTGTTCCTGGTGAAGACGACGACCGAATCCGGTTGTGCGCCCACGAAATCGGACACCGTCACCCGAGCCTTCTCGTACGCAGCCGTGCACACACGGGATGCGTACCCGGCTCCGCGATGCACGCTCGAGTAGTACGGAAGCAACTCGGCGATCCGTGCGGTGACCTCGGCGAGCGCAGGCGCACTGGCCGCGTAGTCGAAATTGGCGTATGTGCAACTCGTTCCGTCGACCAACGGGACCTGAAGGTCAGCTCCGCTGACGGCGGCGAAAGACGCACACGAGTTGTTCAGAACAGCAGTCATGACAAATAACCCCTTGTCGATCAAGGGACCCGACGTACCTGTCGGAAATCGAGTCCGCGCTTGCTGCACCGGTTTTCCGGCGCCAGCCAGGTCGTCACCCGGAGCACCCCACCGCGGAGGAGGGTTGCCGACCAGCAAGCCGGGGCTCGATGCTGGTACTCATGACCTGAAAAGAGAATGACAAACGTGGCGAGGGATTGTCAACCTCCCAGGTAGGAAACCCTTCGACGGGGGCAAACGGGGCACTTCCTAGTAGAATCCGCGCAATGCCGAGCTACGACTTGTGTCGGAAGGGGACAGCCGAGACTGTTCACCTTCTGGACAACCGAACATGAGATAACGACGCGCGACGTTCGTTCGAATTTCGGTACCACACGAGAAGAAGGACACCCGGTTGTCTGTGCAATCACCATCGGAAACGGCCGACACCCGCAACGGGGTTCCGCCCGAGTTCCTGCGCGGTGAGCGTGCTCCACAGGAACGCACGCTCATCGACATCCTGCGGTCCACGACGTCGCAGTTTCCCGACGCACCGGCCATCGACGACGGCACTGTCTCCGTCAGCTACCGCGAACTGATCGAGGACATCGACGAAGGCGCTCAGTGGCTGGCCAGGGCCGGCGTCCGGCGCGGCGATCGCGTCGGCATCCGGATGCCGTCCGGTTCCTTCTCTCTGTACGTCGCAATTCTGTCGATCCTGAACGCAGGCGCCGCCTACGTGCCGGTCGATGCCGACGACCCCGACGAGCGGGCCGAGCTCGTCTTCGGCGAGGCCAAGGTGACCGCTGTTGTCACAGCTGGCGGTATCGCCGCAGGTACGGCCGAGAAGCAGGACACACCCGCCCCCGATGCGCTGACGACCCCGACTCCCGACGACGACGCGTGGGTCATCTTCACCTCCGGCTCCACCGGCACCCCGAAGGGTGTTGCGGTCAGTCATCGCAACGCAGCGGCGTTCGTCGACGCCGAGGCTCGGATGTTCATGCAGGACGATCCGCTGGGACCGGGCGACCGTGTCCTCGCCGGCTTGTCGGTGGCGTTCGACGCCTCGTGCGAGGAGATGTGGCTGGCGTGGCGGCACGGTGCATGCCTGGTGCCCGCTCCCCGGTCACTGGTGCGCAGTGGGTTCGACCTCGGGCCGTGGCTGGTGTCCCGCGACATCTCCGTCGTCTCGACCGTCCCGACGCTCGCTGCCCTGTGGCCTGCCGTCGCGTTGGAAGCCGTGCGACTGCTGATCTTCGGCGGCGAAGCGTGCCCGCCGGAACTGGCCGAGCGTCTTGCCGTCGACGGCCGCGAGGTGTGGAACACCTACGGACCCACCGAGGCCACCGTCGTCGCGTGCGCGTCGATCATGGATGGCAAGGGACCTGTTCGGATCGGTCTTCCTCTCGACGGGTGGGACCTGGCCGTCGTCGACGGCTCGGGCAACCCTGTTGCCGTCGGAGAAGTCGGTGAGCTGGTGATCGGCGGCGTCGGACTCGCCCGTTATCTCGATCCGGCCAAGGACGCCGAGAAGTACGCACCGATGCCGACGCTCGGATGGGACCGCGCCTACCGCAGCGGAGACCTCGTCAAGCTCGAGCTCGAAGGCTTGCTGTTCCAGGGCCGCGCCGACGATCAGATCAAGTTGGGTGGCCGACGGATCGAGCTCGGTGAGATCGACAACGCGTTGCAGGCGCTTCCCGGTGTCGGTGGTGCGGCCGCTGCCGTGCGCAAGACCGGCGCAGGCAACTCGGTGCTCGTCGGCTATCTGGCCAGCACCGATCCTCACTTCGACGTGGAGGCCGCCCGCCGGATTCTGGCCGAACAGTTGCCGTCGGCACTCGTTCCGCGGCTCGCGCTCGTCGAGGAGATGCCGACGAGGACGTCGGGCAAGGTGGACCGCAACGCCCTGCCATGGCCGTTGCCCGGCATGGGCGAGGGCTCCGATCTCGCCGGTACGGCAGGCTGGGTCGCGGAGCTGTGGACCAACATCCTCGGCGCGCAGGTCTCCGACGAGAACGCGGATTTCTTCCAGAACGGCGGCGGATCCCTGTCCGCGGCTCAGCTGGTGACGGCACTGCGCGAGCGGTTCCCGGAGATCACCGTCGCGCAGCTCTACGACCACCCTCGACTCGGGTCGCTCGCGCGCTACCTCGACGAGTTGAAGCCGCCCGTCGAGGTGGTTCCGCGGGAGGTCGAGCCGACGTCCAGGTCGGCCCAGTGGACACAGATCGCGGCCACGGTTCCACTGACGACGTTGACGGGTCTGCAGTGGGTCACCTGGCTGGGGATCCTGTTCAACGTGATGAGCTGGTTCGCCGAAGTTCCGTGGGCGCCGACGGTGTCCTGGTGGTGGATTCTCATCGCGTTCGTCGCGTTCATCACTCCGGTCGGACGCATGGCGATCTCGGTCGTCGGCTCTCGAATTCTGCTGGCCGGTCTGAAGCCCGGGGCGTATCGGCGCGGCGGCAGCGCACACATTCGTCTGTGGACCGCGACGAGGCTGACCGACGCCAGTGGCGCCTCCAACCTGTCCGGTGCGCCGTGGATGGTCTACTACGCCCGAGCGCTGGGCGCGAAGATCGGCAAGGGCGTCGACCTGCACACTCTTCCCCCGGTGACCGGGATGCTCGAGCTGGGCGACGGTTGTTCGGTCGAACCGGAAGTGGATCTCAGCGGCCACTGGATCGACGGCGACATCGTCTACATCGGCGGCATCAAGATCGGTGCGGGCGCCACCGTCGGCGCCCGGTCCACACTCCTGCCGGGCACGACCGTCGGCAAGAACGCCGTGGTGAGTGCGGGCTCGGCCGTCGTCGGCCGGGTCAAGGCGGGTCAGCTGTGGGCCGGATCGCCCGCGCAGAAGGTCGGCAAGGCCGAGCACCCGTGGCCGGAGGAGACTCCCCCGCGGGCCACGCGCTGGGTGCTCGCCTACGGCGTCGCGTCGCTCATGCTGTCCGGGATGGCGATCTTTTCCCTCGGTGTGTCGCTCGTGCTGATGGGGTGGTGGCTGCACACCGCGACGACCCTGCTGGGTGCCGTCGGGCGCGCGGCGATCATGCTTCCGGTCGCCACGCTCGTCTCGCTCGGTGTGTTCGCGCTGATCACTCTGGTGGCGGTCCGCTTGCTCGGCATCGGCCTCACCGAGGGATATCACCCGGTACGAAGCCGCATCGGATGGCAGGTGTGGGCGACCGAGCGCCTGATGGACTCGGCCCGCACGTTCCTGTTCCCGCTGTACGCGTCGCTGCTCACGCCCCACTGGCTGCGGTTGCTGGGCGCGAAGATCGGCAAGGACGTCGAGGCGTCGACGGTGCTGATGATTCCCAAGTTCACGACCGTCGCCGACGGCGCATTCCTGGCCGACGACACGATGGTCGCGAGCTACGAGCTCGGTGGCGGATGGATGCACCTGGGCGACGCGAAGGTCGGCAAGCGTGCGTTCCTCGGCAACTCCGGCATGACCGGGCCAGGACGCACCGTGCCGAAGAACGGCCTCGTCGCGGTCCTGTCGGCGACGCCGGACAAGGCGAAATCCGGATCCTCGTGGCTCGGCAGCCCGCCGGTGAGGTTGCGCCGGGCAGCGGGCCGGGCGGACTCGTCGCGCACGTTCGATCCGCCGGTGAAGCTGAAGATCGCGCGGTCTCTCGTCGAGACGTGCCGCCTGATCCCGGTGATGGTGACGTTCGGCATCGGGCTCGGTGTCCTGTTCGGACTGACAGCCATCGCCGACGCCGTGGGCTTCTGGCTGACCGCGCTGCTCAGTGGACTCGTGCTGCTGATCGCCGGAGCTGTCGCAGCCGGGGTGTCCGCCGCCGCCAAGTGGGTCTGGGTCGGCCGCATCGACAAGGTCGAGCATCCGCTGTGGAGTTCGTTCGTGTGGCGCAACGAGGTGGCCGACACGTTCGTCGAGACCGTTGCGGCACCGTGGTTCGCGCGGGCCGCCGAGGGTACTGCTGTCCTGAACGTGTGGTTGCGCTGGCTCGGCGCCGACATCGGTCGCGGAGTGTGGTGTGAGACGTACTGGCTCCCGGAGGCTGATCTCGTGACACTCGCCGACGGCGCGACCGTGAACCGAGGGTGCGTTGTGCAGACACACCTGTTCCATGATCGGATCATGTCCATGGACAGCGTCACTCTGGGACGAGGAGCAACCTTGGGACCGCACTGCGTCGCGTTGCCTGCCGCCGGTATCGGTGACGGCGCGACGGTCGGTCCTGCATCATTGGTCATGCGCGGAGACACGGTTCCCCATCACACCCGTTGGCAGGGCAACCCCATCGCTCCCTGGGCCAAGGGCGACCCTTACGCACGCATCGTGACCGCGGCCCCCCACGACGGTCGTTCCGGCGGGCTCCACTCCCCCCACGACGGTCGTTCCGGCGGGCTCCACTCCGGGGCGGGCCTATGAAATTCGGTGGCTCCAAGTTGGTGACGCCGACGTTCGACATCGACGGCGCAGACCCACCGATCGACGACTACCTGCCACAGAACGGCAACCGCGGCTACCGAGTGTCGCGGTACGAGTTGGACCTCGAGTACAAGGTCGAGAGCAACCGGCTCGCCGGTAAGGCGAAGATCACGGCGGTCACCACCGATACCGTCTCGAAGGTCGCGTTCGATCTCGGCCCGGCTCTGCGCGTGTCCAAGGTGACCGTCAACGGTTCACGGTCGGTGAAGTTCAGCCAGCATCGTGGCAAGCTCAAGATCACCCCGGCCAAGCCGGTTGCGTCGGGGGCGGCGCTGGTGGTGAACATTCAGTACAGCGGAACCCCGAAGCCCATCGACGGGTTCTGGGGCGAAGTGGGCTGGGACGAGCTCACCGAGGGTTCCATCGTCGCGAGTCAGCCGAACGGCGCGGCGTCGTGGTTTCCGTGCGACGACCACCCCGTGTCGAAGGCCAGTTACGGGATCACCATCACGACCGATTCGCCGTACTACGCCGTCGCCAACGGCACGCTGGTTCGCAAGCAGACTCGTGCCAGCCGCACCACGTGGGTGTACGAGCAGCCCGAGCCGATGGCCACCTACCTCGCCACCATCCAGATCGGCCCGTACAGCCAGCACACCATCACCGAGTCTCCCGTCCGCATGAAAGCCGTGCTGCCGCACAGGCTCAGGCCCAACTTCGAGCACGACTTCGGCCGTCAACCGCAGATGATGGAGACCTTCACCCGCCTGTACGGTCCGTATCCGTTCGCCGCGTACACCGTGGTGGTCACCGACGACGACCTCGAGATCCCCATCGAAGCGCAGGGACTGTCCATCTTCGGCGCCAATCACTGTTCCGGCACACGGTATTTCGAGCGGCTCGTGGCGCACGAGCTCGCCCACCAGTGGTTCGGCAACAGCCTCACCCTCGGCAAGTGGAAGGACATCTGGCTGCACGAGGGGTTCGCCTGTTACTCCGAGTGGATCTGGGCGGAGAACTCCGGCGGCTCGTCCGCCGCGGAGAAAGCCCGACGCGTACACACCATGCAGCGCGGACTCCCCCGGGACCTGATTCTGGGAGATCCAGGGCCCTCGAAGATGTTCGACGACCGCGTGTACAAGCGCGGCGCGTTGACGCTGCATGCGCTGCGCACCACCATCGGCGACGACAAGTTCTTCGAACTGATCCAGGAATGGACGTCGAAGTACCGCTATTCCACCGTCAGCACCGCCGATTTCACGGATCTGGCATCACGTTTCGGTGCCCCACGGTCGCTGTGGGACGCCTGGCTGGGGCAGGAACAGCTGCCTGCTCTGCCGTAGTTCTCGAACTACGGCAGTTACAGGGTCCACCACGCGACGAGCACCAACGCGGAGTACAGCACGGCCGTCGCCGCCGCACCCAGCCACGACGACGGCGGTACCGACACCGACCACCGACTGTCGTCTTCCAACCGGAGATCGAACGGAAAGGCGCTGACGCACAGCGCATCAGCTCGGGTCGGGTGTGCGAGTACGACCCCCGAGGTGTACGGGAGGCCGCGCAAGACGAGGGTGCGCTGCGCTCCGCCCACGGTGTACGTGATCGTGTTGTCGTAGATCTCGCCGGTGAACCACCCGCGGTGCACACGCCATCCCGTCGCATGAGCCAGACGCACGGTGCCACGCTCCGCCACGGACTGCTCGACGGCGTCGACGACGACCGGGTCCGCGAACCTCAGCAGGGTCCACCACCGGGCGATGCGGCGCGCACGCAGACCTACACCGACGGCGATCAGCCCGATGGCGAAGAACGGCAACAACACTGGCACCGTGGTGAGCAGCAGGATCGGGATCACGAAGGCGAGGAACACGGCGTAGCTTTCGCGCCAATCCCACACCGACAACCCGGTGACCGGAACGAGGAGCGGGACCCGCCGCGTGCTCACGAGCGGGGAGTCCGACATAGTCAGCTGATCTTAGACGCCTCGGCCGGGAGGTGGTGGGTCGAACGGGTACGAACGAACGCCCAGCAGACTGCGGCGATGACGGCACCGGCGGTGAAGATCGCTGGATAGGTCACCACACCCGGCCACGCTTCGGTCAGCGCCGACAGGATCGCTGGAACGGCGAAGCCCAGGTAGGTCAGTGAGTAGAAGACGGCAGTGAGCCCGGCCAGGTCGTCCGGTCCGGCGATCCGCTGCACCTCCTGCAGCCCGGAGACCAGGGCCATGCCGTAACCGCAACCGAGGACAGCTGCCGCGATCAACGCCGCGACGATCGTCAGCACCGAGGCAGCCCACGCGGCCAGCACCATGCCGACCACCAGAATCGTCAGTGCGACGAGTGCGCCGCGAGCGGCGTCGGGTGTGTCGATTCTGCGCCCGACCGCCTGAATCGCGAATCCGGATCCGAGTGCGATCACGGACATCAACGCGGACAACGCAATCGGATGCCCTCCGCTGTGGTCTGCCATCAGCGACGGCAGAACGGCGTAGGCGACGCTTGCCGCACCGAACACCCACGGCGCGAGCGGAACCACGACCAGCAGGAACCGCTTGTGTCCGGCGGACGGGATCTTCAGGTCGTCGACTAGTCGACGCCGATCGGCGGACGGCACTGCGGGCCGCGTCTCGGGAACCGAGATCATGCCGAGGCCGGTGACGACGCAGATCCCGACGTGCACCAGGTACGCGAGATGCGTGGGCCATGGACCCCATTGCGCGAGCACACCCGCCACGCCTGCACCGAGCGCAAATCCAGCGGTGAGGCTCATGGCAGCGCGCCTCGCGCCCGCCGACGAACCGGTCCGAGCGGACAGTTCCTTGATCCAACTGCCGCCGACGGCCATGCCGATACCGAGTGCCACTCCACTGAGCACGCGGCCGAAGAAGAGGATCGCAGCGGTGTCCGCGCCGATGGCGATGAGGATCGATCCCGCCGCGGCGACGGCCGTCGCCGGCAGCATGACCGGACGCCTGCCGAGCCGATCGGACAACGGACCGCAGACGAGCAACGCAGGAACGATGCCGATGACGTACGCGAACAGGAACGTGTCGACGGTGATCGCGGAGAACCCGTGTTCGAGCCGGTACATCACCAGTAGCGGGGTGAACTCGTTTCCGCCCCACGCGACGGCGAACATCCCGGCGGCTACGAGAATCCACCGTCCCGTCCTGGTATCGGTCGTCCGCGTCGGAGTCGTTGCTTCGGACCCCTTCACTGAATTCTCGGTCATTTCGCGCCTCCTTCGTCCAATCCGTGTGTGCGTCTCATGTGGGTGTCGACGGCCTCGCCGAAACCGTCGACGTCGGCGGCCTCGATCAAGTCCGCGAGGCGGCTGTGGTCGTCGACGATGCGGGAGATCTGATCGGGATCGCGGGCGAGCGAATGCGTCGTCATCCGCCGCTGGCGCTCGCGAAGTCCGTCGTAGAAGGCGTCGAGCAGTGGGTTGGCACCGGCTCGGACGATCAAGCGGTGGAAGTCCGCGTCGGCGGCGCTGAAGTCGGCACGCGTACCCGTCGCGGCGATCTTCCGCTGCTCGGCGAGGTTCGCGCGTAGCCGAGGCAGAAGCCGCTCGCGCAAGTGCGGCGACGCGGCGACGACTCGGACGCTGCCGGTCTCCACGAGCCACCGCGCGGACACGACGTGCTCCGCCTCGCCGGGGGCGATGGGTACGACGAGTGCGCCGCGCTTGGGATAGAGCCGCATCCACCCCTCGACCTGTAGGCGCAGAAATGCCTCGCGGACGGGAGTGCGGCTGATGTTCATTCGGCCGGCGATGTCGCCTTCGCTGACCAGTTCCCCACCGGGCAGCTCACCGGTGACGATCATCTCTTTGACCGTCACATAGGCATGCTCAGCGGCCGTGGGTTCCTTAGACACAACATAGATACTAGATGAACCGCGTTCGGCGTCGAGCTAAGGCACCCAGTACCTCGTGGCGAGGACGTCGACGATGGGGTCGTCGTCGGCTGCGTCGTCGAGAGCGTCGAGGTCGTCGCGGATCGCCGTGAAGCGTGGGTCGTCGCCCTCGGCCACCTCCGCGTCGGTGGCGCCGTCACCTGCGAGTTGATCGAGCAGCTTCGCGCGCACTCGTGCTTTCAACGAGTCGGTCATTCGTCCTCACCCTTCTTGAACACACGCCGAGCCGTCGGGATCAGCACCACCAGAGCTCCGACGAGAACTACCACGGAAAACGCTTCGAGCCACATGTGCTTCCTCTTTCCTCAAGGCGCCAGGGCGCTACCGAACGGCAGATTCCTGACCACGGTGAACAGAACTACGACAAGCGCCGAGAACAGCACTACCCACCTCGGCGGCGCATGAACGGCCCGGCCGCGAACCCACGTCGCCCACAGGAGCACTCCGAACACGAGCAGTGTCACGGCGAGCACGTTCGTCGACACGGCCGACGCGACGTCGCCGTGCACCAGGTCTCCGAACGCCCTCGTCGCACCGCACCCGGGACACCACAACCCGGTCAGCGCATGAAACGGACACGGTAGATACGTCGACGACCTCGGATCACGCACGAACAGCACGGCCCCCGCCGCAACCGTCAGTCCCGCAACCGCCGCCGGAGCAGCGGAGCGTCGTCGACGTCGCGCCCCGGTCTCGGTCATGCATCCAGACTAAGTGAGTCCCGAGTCGGCCTCGGGCTTGTCCACTGCGTGGTCGTAGTAGCCGACTACCCCGCGCACTCCGAACACCGCGAACTCGGCCTGACCGCCGGACGTGACGGCGTCGTCGACGATCCGGCGTAGGACGACGTCGACCAAGCGGTCCAGGGCGAACCATCGATCCGCGGGACCGGCCTCCTCGTGAACTGCCGACTCGTCGAAGCTACGTCCGATGGATGCGTCGAGGTCCTTCATCTCGGCGAAGATCGACGTGTCCGGGACGGTGATATCGGCTTCGTTGTCCAGCAGCACCCGCACCGCCCAGCGAATATCGTCGACATGGTTGGCGAGCCACAGACGTCGCCGATGCACGACGCCCAGAGCCGGCCACCTCTTCCTGGCTGCCTGACGGGTCTTGCCGGTGACTGCGGCGAGGTCGGCCAGGCTGGCACCGAGCCACATTGCAGTCGACGCAGCTGTCTCCGTCGCCGCGGCAGCCTCGGCGACGACGCGGGCTTCGTTCTCGATGGCCTGCCCGAGATGCACGAGCGCGTGGGTGCGACGGGACCGCTCGTCGCCGATGTCGGTCGGTTTGTCACCCGGGTCGAATAATGACAACTTTTGGTTCACACCGCAGAGAGTACGGTGTGAACCACAGGTTTACAACGGCATTTTTCTACGGCACGACGACGACGCTGCCGATCATGTCCGGATGAGGAGTGCAGTGGTAGGTGAAGGTGCCCGGTTCGGTGAACGTGTGCGAGAACGAGCCTTCCTTGGCGAGGGGGCTGCGGAAGGATCGATCGTCGGCGACGACATCGTGAGCCATCCCACCGTCGTCGAACACCCAGGTGACGGTCTCCCCCACCGAGACGGTGATGTCGGCTGGCGTGTACGCACGATCGGCCACGGTGACCTGGTTCTTCACCGGCGGCGCAGCTGTCTCCTGGGCGGGCTGGGAAGTGCATCCTGCGACGGTCAGGGCCACGATCGCTACGCCGAGCTTCAGTCTCACAGTTTCAACCGTATGGCATGTCGTGAGCTCGGGTAACATCACCGCCGTTCACTTATCGACCGAAAGGCCAGGCTTGTCCATGACGACACGACGTGCCCGTACCAGCGTTGCATCGTCGGCAACCCTGCTGTTCGCGACCGTGATGATCTTCCTCGCGACGACCTTGTTCGGCACCGCGTCCGCGCAGGCCAGGCCGGTCCAGTTCGTTCCTGCAGGCGCCATCAGCCCGACCATCGGCTTCGATCCAGCTGCGGTCATCGAGTGGCGATTGGATCAGGCGATCGTCAATCAGCCGATCTTCGTTCGCGTCGACCCGTACTTTCCAGGCCTCACCGACTTCTCGCTGAACAACTGGTGCAACTGCGCCATCAACTGGTTCAACCACACCACGCAGCAGGGCGGGGTCGCGTTCCCCGGTCCCCTGCCGTCCGGGCCGATCCGCACCGGCTCCGGTGACGTCTCGGCCTGGACCGACATTCCCGGCGGCTTCACCCTTGTCCGTGGGCAGGGCAACTGGTGGGTTCCGTAGGCGGCTCCGCCGCCACATGAGTGGAAATGTAGGCCAGGGCCTACATTTCCACTCACACAGGGCGATCTCGAACTAGAAGAGCGCCTCGCCGAGGTACCCCCCTTCCGAGGTTCCTCCGGGCATGAAGAACACCGCGGATCCGATCGGCGTCGTCCACTCGTTCAGCGCGTCGTGTTCGTCCAACCGCTGCTGCACGGGAAGAAACTGCGTGTCGATGTCGCGCTGATACGTCGCGAAGATCAACCCCGAATTGCTCGTCGAACCTCCCTCGGGTGCATCGTCGTAGTTGTACGCACGCCGGAAGAACCGCTCCCCGTCGTGCGTGTGCCGGGCACGTGCAATGTGCGACGCAGGCGAGATCACCGGGATGCCGAACCGATCGGTGGCATCGAAATCCGCCTCGTCGTGCTCGCGTTCGCCGGTCATCGGCGCTCCCGTGTCCAGCTTCCGACCGACCGCGAATTCTCTTCCGCCGCGGTCCAACTCGTCCCAGGTGTCGAGTTCGACGGAGATACGGCGCACGATCATCGACGTACTGCCGTCGTCGTTCCACACCAGGGAGTCGAAATCCGTTGCCGGATACGGGTTCACCGTGCCGTCGACCTGACCCATCAGGTTCCGCATGGTCGTACCTTCGGTCCTGGATCCGCGGGAGGACCGAAACCCTCGTTGGACCCAGCGAATCGACGCCATCGACCTGACGTTCTTGGTCAACACCCGCACCGCATGGCTCACTGCGGACGGGTCGTCGGCGCACACTTGAAGCAGAAGGTCTCCGCCGTTCCACCGATCCTCGAGTCGATCGATGCCGAACGGAGGCAACTGTCGGACGGGTGACGCCACTCCCGCCGCCGCGAACGCGCCCGGTCCGAGCCCGACGGTGACCGTCAGATTGGCCGGGTCGGCCGCGAGTTCCGGTTCGGTATCGGCCAGGGCAGGCATGCCCTGGGTGAGCCTGTCGGCGTCCGTCGTCCACAGTTTCAACACCGACACCACGTGTTCGCGTCCTGCGCCGCCCGCGAGGTCGAGCGCAACGAACGTCCCGTGCGCCTGTGGCGGAGTCGAGACACCGGCCTGATGTTTCCCGTGAAACGGAACGACTTGTCGACCGAAGACGAATTCCTCCGGCTCCCTTGTGTATCCGTACGCCACACCCGCAGCCCCCAGCGCGGCGACGCCTCCACCGAGAAGGCGTCGCCTGCTGATTCCGGGACTGCGGCGTGGTGCTGCGTCAGCCACCGTAGTTTTCCTGCGCGCCCGCGAACTCGCGGACCTGCGCAATGAACGTGGACGACGATCCGTCCTCGAACGTCAGCGTGATGTCGGTGTCTGCTCCCGGAGTCAACGGCGACGTCACGTCCATCAACATGATGTGGTCCCCGCCCGCCTGGAGCACCTTGGTTTCCTGTGCGCCGACGGCGAATCCACCTTCCTTGGGCTTCATCACCATCGTTCCGTCGGCACTGGCGACCACCTCGTGCAGTTCCATCATCGACGAGGCGGGTGACTGCGCGGAGACCACCCGGACCTGGGTGTCTCCGGTGTTCTGGATCTCCGCGAACGCGGAGGTCATTCCCGTGTCGGCAGATTTGATCCAGGCCTCGCGGATGGTGACCGACTCCGACTCCGTTGCAGGAGTATCCGAGCTACATCCGGCGAGCAGGGCGAACGATGCCAGGGCTACGAGAAGTTTTTTCATGTCGACTCCGATGTCGATGCGCGGCGCCGAAGCCCGAGCAGGGCATCGACGAGGAGGAAGACGAGGACGCTGATGCCGAGAAGCGGTACGAACCAGCCGATCACGGCAGTGATCGCAGCGAGCGGGACGAGCTGCCGGACCGGCAACCGGCGCAGCCCGCCTGCGGGCGGGGCGGATGCCGAAGGACGACGTTGCCACCACATGAGGTATCCGCGGACGATCACCGTCACCAAGGCCACGGCCAGCAGTGCCAGCGCGATCTGGTTGGCGATCCCGAACAGAATGCCCATGTGCAGCGCAATGCCCCAGGCGGCCAGCTTTGCGGCCATCGGCCACTCCGAGAACCAGTTGGTATCGACGATCGAGTTGGTATTTCCGTCGATGGCAAGGGAACTCGTGGAGAACACCCACGGCCCACGCGTCTGCGCGACGACGAAGGCTGTGTCGGCCGTAGCAGGGATGGTGACTTCCACTGCGCCGGCGAGCCCCGCCGCCCGAGCCGTTCCGATGACGGCGTCGAGGCGGCCGATTCCAGCGGACACCACGTCGGCCTCCGGCGCCATGGCCGACATGTCATGGCCTGCGTGGTCGCCGGACGGTGCCGGCGCGTCACCGCTGATCGACGAACTCACTCCCGGCGTGGCCCAGTTCAAGGAGGACCTCAGTTCGGTGATGTTCTCACCGGCGTACTTGGACCAGGTCAGTCCCGTCGCGGACAGAAACACGAGGCCGATGGCTATCCAGATACCGACACTTCCGTGCCAATTACGGTTTCTGGCGCGACCTTTCGACGATCGGTCGACCGTGAGGAGTCGTCCACCGCGTCGATACCGTCGCACCCAGAGCACGACGCCGCCGAGAGCGACGACCCACATCCAGGAGGCGGCGAGTTCACTGTAGATGCGGCCGGGTTCGCCGAGGTGAAGATGCCGGTGGAATCCGCTGATCCAGGTGCGGGCCGGCAGTGCGTTGCTGCTGCCGTACACCACCGATTCGCCGACGGATTCCGCGGTGACCGGGTCGACGAAGACTGCTCGCCGTTCGGACTCGCCGAGTGAGGGATCGGTGAACATGACCCTGGTGGTGGTGCCGGGTTCTGTTTCCGGGCGTACGGCGTCGAGGCTCAGGTCGGGCCTGACCTGGGTTGCGGCAGTTACCTGCTCGGCCACCGAGGCGGCGGGCCCAGCCGAGTCGGTGGTCAGCAGGTCGGAGTACAGGATGTTCTCCGCCGTCGGCGCGAGTGCGTAGAGACCACCGGTGAGCGCGGCGATCAGGATGAACGGTCCGACGAAGATGCCTGCGTAGAAGTGCAGGCGCATGACCAGAGAGGGACGTGGTGGTGATCGATCGGGTCGTTCCGGACCGATTTCGGGCACGACTGTGCCGGTTGTGGACATAGGTGTTCCAGTTCTGTCGGGTGTCGTAAAAGCCCGGTGATCGACGGCGCTTCACGCGCGAGGGATCACCGGGTGTGAGGAAAGGAAAGATCAAGCAGGGCAGGGAGGCCCGCGAGTTCCTGTTCCCGACGACACCAGCAGTCGGAGTACGACGTTCGGCCGGTATTCGGTGCTCTCGGTGCGAGCCCGATCCTGCACGGGCAGAACCAGACACAACACGGGGAGGATCCGGCGCAACACGGCCACGGCTCGACTGTGCCCGAGCACGGCACCACGAATGAGCAAGGCGCACAGCACCGTCGCGCATGCGTGCGCCGCCAGCATCGACGGAGTGAGCGACGAGCCGTGGTGATGCCCACTCGCCGCCGTCAGCACCGTGTGTCCGACGACTTGGCCGAGCGCGAGCACGACCGTCGTCGGGACGCGGTCCCCGAGGGCTGCGGTCAGGACGCCGAGCGCCGCACTGACGACCACGAGCAGTACGAGGGCCGATTCGCTCGGCACCATGACTCCGCCGCCCACGCCGTGCGCTGCGATGCTCAGCGCACCGGAGGCAGCACCGACGAACGCGCCGCGCACACGCGCACGAGCGTCGGGGCGGAAAGTCATGGGGACACCTTAGACGAGTACTACGCTTCCTAGTATTGCGCGGCGGCGCGGAGCCCCCGGAGCCGATCCGACGGTGTCCGGCGTGGGCAGCTGGTGCACTTGTCCGACGCTGACGTCAGGTACAACAGGCAGCACGAGCTGCGGCGCGTGAAGCGTCGGCCTCCCACGTCGACGAACCGGGGAGCGGGTAGCGGCGAGGACATTGCGGCAACGAGCTCCTGGGCATACGCGCTGCCCCGCTCTCGGTCTCCGAGGGCCGTGCCGACGTCGAGGCACCGGTTGGCTATCGAGTCCGACGTGATCGCCCAGAGCGCGTTGGTCGTCGCTCCCGACGCCGCCGCGAGAGCGTCGACGACCGCACGAAACGTGCCGGCAAGGGCACCGGGCAACTGCTCCGGCGTCACCGTGCGATCGCTCCGCACCCCGCCGAGGTAACCGTCGCCGCGCAGAAAACACCGAGAATGCTCGAGCGACGGATCGGCCGCCGTTCCCGTCACCATCGCCGTCGACACCGCCAGGAAGCCGATCGTCGAGCTGGCGGAGTACCACCACAGCGTCCCGTTGATTCGGTCGTCGGTGCAGTTCCAGCGCCTGCCTGTGTCGGCAATCCGCTCCCGCAACCAGTCCGCATCGGTCATCGCCGACGCCGGGAGATCGAACGGGCCGTGCAGGTACTCCGCGAGTCCGGGAACCCTCTCCGCAGCCTCGGTGTAGACACTCATGAGTTCCTCTCAGGAGGTCGACGACACAGCATTGCGGACCATGGCAGCGTGCGTATCGCAGTATGCACGGACGGTGTCAGACGCGTGTCAGCGCCTCACCCATGGTGCGGTTGAGGGTGCTCAGTGACCTGACGGCGCTGCGGACGGGACCGGGGGTCGTGGTGGACTTCAGCATGACGTCGGGGGCCGAGGTCTCCGTCAGCTTCTCCGGTGGGTCGACGTGTTCGCCTGCGAGTGCACGCCCGACGTCGGCGATGGTGGCTTTGGTTACCTCGGCTGCCCGGCGTAGTGCGTCGGCGGTCTCCTGTGACGGGCCGGTGTCGGGCTCGGCGTGCGAGGCGCCGACACCGGCACGGGCCAGTGCGTGGCTGGATCGGTTGCTGACGGTCATGATGCGCAGCAGCCGTTTGACGCCTTTGCGTGTGCGTGTCGTGGGCCCCATCTCGAGGGGTTTTCCGGCCGCGACGAGGTCTTTCAACGCGTTGTCGAGTTTGCGCATGTCGGCGACGAGGTCCGTCGGGCGGCCGGGCCGGACGATGGCATCGATGCCGGTGTCGATGATGGCCGTCATCTGGTCGAGGTAGTCGTCCACTTTCTCGACCATCGTCGATCTGGTTCCCGTGGAGAAGATGAAGTACGCCGACGCTATCCCGACGAGTCCGCCTGCCGCAGTTTCGTAGATTCGTAGTTCGAGCACCTCGATGCTGAAGGTGCCGAGCAGTCCGTACAGCATCGCGAGCATGACGGTGACGAAGAACGACAGCAACGCGTACGCCACCGTCACGAGGTAGAACGCGAAGAAGATGCAGACGACCAGCAGAAGCAGTTGCAGCGGTTGATTGCGACCGACCAACGCGGACAGCAGAACTCCGGCCAGGACACCTCCGATGGTACCGACGACACGATGTCCGGCACGGGAGAGGATCTCACCGCGAGTCGACGCCCCGGTGAAGACCAGGAATGCTGTCAGCACCGCCCAGTACCAGCGGTCCGGTGAAATGATTTCGCCGAGAATGGTCGCCGCACTGGTCGCGACGGCAACCTGGATCGCCGCTTTGGTGCTGGGGTTCAGTCCCGAATCGGTGTCGTCGTCCTTCTTCGGCTCTTCCTTGGGTACGGATTCGGTGTGCAGCGCATTGCTGGTGATGTGGTGAATGGCGATGTGGGCCTGCACTGCTCGCATGGCGACCGTCGTGGCGATGCCCGCCTGGGTGGACGGATCCGCTTCGTCCGCGGCTGCTGCAGCGAGGCGCCTGGCCGCACGGAGTTGGTCGTCGGACGGGTTGTTCTGCAGACACGACGAGAGGGCGGTGGTGGCCTGGACGAGCGACGAGGGCCATGAATTGGGCGGGAGCGCAGCCTGCGGGGTGACCCCAGATGGGATCGGGTCGAGGGCCCACAGCGCGCTCACGAGTTGTTCGGTGGCTATCTGCGCGTCGAAGATTCGGAGCGAGAGATCCTCGTTGGTGACGCTCAGCAGCTGCGAGGCATCGTTGCGGTCGAGCCAGTCGTCGATCATCAGCGCTGTGCTGCCGAGCCGGTCCAGCCGCTTGCGGAGCAGGTCCAGATCGCGATCGACTCTGTTCGACGCGACCTCGAGGACGTCGATCGACGCGGCTCGCAGTGCTCGAACCAGACGCCGAAGTTCCAGCCCCGGCCGCTCGGGAAGGACGAGAGTACGCACGGCGAGCGAGATCCCGACACCGAGAACGATGGACACCGCAAGGGCAGGAATCTGGCCTGGTTGAGCACGCAGGAACAGCGCGAAGAAGTAGCAGATGAACGCGACCATGCCGAGCGCAGTGCCGCGCGGACCGTACCGCCGCACCCAGACTGCAGCGAACAGCACGACGATGAACCCGACGTCGGCCACCTTCCCGAACTGGGACAGCACCGCCGACAGCGAGACTGCGACGATCGCCGGAACCACCAGCAGGACCGTCGTGATCACTCGGCTGCGTTGGTCCTTGTCCTTCACCGCCGCCGAGGACTGCATGGCGACGACAGCGCCCAGCAGCGCGACCGTCAACGGCTGGCCGACGAGATGAGACCCGGGGATCAGAATCGCCATCGCGAGGACGACGGTGATCGTCGTCGTCGCGGCTGCCCGTAGCCGGAGCCTGCCGGGGTCGGAGACTGCGAGGAACCGCAGCGTCTCCGATACGATCCGATAACCCATTCGGCCAGCTTACGGCCGTGAACGGATGGATTCAGGAGCGACGCATCCGCACCACGGCAGGCGCCGTCGAGTGCGGGAGGAGTCGGCTCGGGTCTTCCGGCAGCAGCACGTCCACGACGGCGGTCTCGTCGAACCGGTAGGGCTGCGTCTGCACGATTCCCGACATGTGCTTGCGCAGCCGGGACATCTCGGCGCGGACAGTGATGGCTCGGCCGTCGTCGCCGAACAGGTCCGCGGCCAACTGTGCTGCACTTCGGCCTTCCCTGCTCGACGCGAGGAGATACAGGATCTCGGCGTGGCGGGGAGTGGGTTCGTGCGTCCACTCCCCCACCTCGCTTCGTATCTGCACCCGCACGTGCTGGTGGTGCCGAAGATCGAGGGACACAGTCGTTCTACCGGTTTCCGACGCCTCGTCCCCGGTCGGGCGGACGAGCCACCCGCCGGGAAGCGGCTCGAAGTCGCACACCCCGAGGGTCGGCAGCCAGAACCTCCCGGCGACGACGTCCTCGGGCAGCAGTACTCGGTTGCGCAGCGCCACGGATTCGACGGCGGCGACCCATCCGTTGGCGTCGACGGCGAGTGCGGGCGCGTGCAGACGTGCGAGCATCGGCGCTGCGACCGACCGGAGTCGGTCGAGGTTCTGCCGGTGATGCTCGCGCAGTTGAGATTCCGCGAGTCGAGCAATGGCGTCGACCAACGCCAGGGTCGTCGGGTGGACGGTGTTGGCGGGCCCGCTGACGTCCACGGCCCCGATGACATGCCCGGTACGCGGGTCCTTGATCGGTGCACCTGCGCAGGTCCACGGATGGTGGCTGCGCACATAATGTTCCGCGGAGAAGATCTGCACCGCCCGCCGCGATACCAACGCGGTGCCGATCGCGTTGGTTCCGACCGAATCCTCGGCCCAGCTGGCACCCTCGACGAACCCGAGGCCGTCGGCGCGGTCGAGCACCGACGTCGACCCACTCCGCCACAGGACCCGTCCGTGTCGATCGGCGACGACGAGGATGTTGTCGCCGTCCTGTACGACGGATTCGAGTCCGCGCCCCAGGTCGTCGAGGATGTCGAACAAGCCCGATTCCCGACGGCTCAGCTCCAGATCGGACACGTCGATCTGCGGTGATGCCACGCTGCGCTGCTCGGGGTCGATGCCGAGGGTCTGCAGGCGTCGCCACGAATCACCGATCACGTCGCGGGGACGTGCGGGGGATTTGCCGCCGGCCATCGTCGCGTCGTACACGGCAGTCAGAATCTGCGCGTAGCGGCGCGGGTCCTCTCCGGCCGCCAGCGCAGGTTCCGGTCCTGTCGTCTGCGTCATCACCGACAATTGTGCTCCAGATCACTCAGAACATGCAAAGCCGGGTCAGCGGAACACGAGGCCGCCGTCGATCAACCCCGCCTGACCAGTCATGTAGTCCGAATCAGGACCCGACAGGTAGGACACGAAGGCTGCGACATCCTCGGGCGTCTGGGCTCGACCGAGCGCGATACCACCGACGAACTTGTCGTACGTCTCGCCCTCGGCAGCACCGGTCAGCTCGGCGAAACGCTTGTCGATGGTCACCCACATGTTCGTTCCGACGACACCCGGGCAGTACGCGTTGACGGTGATGCCGTGCACGGCGTACTCCTTGGCCGCGGCTTGGGTGAGGGCACGAACGGCGAACTTCGTCGCACTGTAGACACCGAGCATGGCAAAGCCGTCATGACCCGCGATGGACGAGGCGTTGACGATCTTGCCCTTCTGGCTCAGTGACCTGAATTTGGCTGCCGCAGCTTGAATTCCCCACAGCACACCGTCGACGTTGACGGCCCAGATCTTCTTCGTGTCCTCGGGGCGGACGTCGTCGAGCGGGGCGACCTGTGCGATGCCGGCATTGTTGATCATGACATCGAAGCTGCCGAGGGCCTCGTGCGCATGTTCGACGGCTGCGAAGACCTGATCGCGATCACTGACGTCGGCCACGAACGTGGTTGCGTCGGTGCCGATTTCCCGAATCTCGCGGGCGACCTGCTCGATCTTGTCCGAGCCCAGATCGACGAGAGCGACATCGTGGCCGTCGGTCGCGAGCCGCAGTGCGATACCGCGGCCTATGCCCTGGCCGGCTCCGGTGACGAGTGCGACGCTCATGCCTGACCCTCGCTGCCGCGTCCCACTGCAGGATCCACCAGAACCTTCATCTTGGTGCCTGCGTGAAGAGCTTCGAATCCGTCGTCGATGACCGACTCGAGCGCGATCTTGTCCACCCATCCCGTCGTGTCGTACTTGCCCTGGGCCATGAGCTCGATGACGGCGTCGTAGTCGGCCGAGGTGTAGCAGAGCGATCCCTGGATGCGGGATTCGTTCATGACGAGCTTCTGCAGCGGTGTGGTCAAAGGCTTTTCGTAGATCGCGACGCTGACGAGTGGTTTGCGAGCTCCGATGCAGCCGAGTGCCGTCTCGACGGCGGGTTGCACGCCCGCCGCGTCGTAGATGGCGTCGGCGCCGCGGCCGTCCGTGAAGTCGGCGACGAACTCCGGCACGTCGAGCGACGTCGGATCGAGGGTTCTGGCACCGAGCGCTTCGATCGAGGCGCGGCGCGTCGGTGACGGTTCGACGACGAAGACGTTCTCGAGGCCTTTACCGCGGAGCGCGAACCACAGCCCGATCCCGATGGGGCCTGCGCCGAACACCATTGCGGTGTCGTCCGGATCGGGATCGCCGAGTGTCGCAGCGTGGAAGGCCACGGACATCGGTTCGACGAGTGCGCCAAGTTCGAGGGACACGTTCTCCGGCAGGTGATGAATCATGTTCGTCGGCACGACGGTGTATTCGGCCATGCCACCGTCGGACATGAGTCCGTGGAAGCCGATCTGCTGGCAGATGTTGTAGTTCCCGGCGCGACACGGTCCGCAGTGTCCGCAGCGGTACAGCGGCTCGATGGCGACGCGGTCCCCGACCTCGATTCCCGTCACGCCTGTACCGATCTCGGTGACCGTGCCGGAGAATTCGTGCCCCAGGACGAGCGGCAGCTGCTGGTTCGTCAACGGATGCGGCTCGGTGGGAACGAAGATCGGTCCTGCGTAGTACTCGTGCAGATCGGTGCCGCAGATTCCGTTGTAGCCGACCTTCACCTTGACCTCGCCTTCCCCGGGCGACGGCTCGGGTACGTCGGCGATCTCGACCTTGTTCGGACCGTAGTAGACAGCTGCGCGCATCGTGTTTCTCCTAGCGTTGAACGATGCAGTCATGTCTATGTGACCCCAGCCACAGGGGACAGGGTTGCAGAGCGTTGCATTCGCTGCGACCGAGTCGGTGACAGCGAGAAAAGATCACGGCGATCCGATCCGTCGACATCGGCAACCTCGGTCTTGTTGAATACTCGCAATCGTCTTCTACGACAGGTACTCCTTCGATGTCATTACGCGCACGCTACGTGCTGCACCGAATTGCTCAGGCGTTCATAGTCGTTGCACTGACCTACACGTTCGTGTTCTTCGTGTTGAACGTCCTGCCCGGCAACCCGATCGAGAGTCGGATACACAGTCCGGAGAACCCCATCTCCGCGAAGGATGCCGAGGTTCTCACCGCGTACTACAACCTCGACAAGTCGGCACTCGAACAGTTCTGGATCTCGGTCCAGCGGCTCGCACACGGTGACCTCGGATACTCGTTGACCAGCGGTAAATCGGTGTCCTCTCTGCTGGGCACCGCGATTCCACAAACAGCCTCGCTGGCCGCACTCGCCTTCCTCGTCGCGGCCGCGCTGGCCGTCGTGATCGCCTTCACGGCGGTCTTCGCACCGTCGTCCACGGTGCGTGAGACGGCCCGGGCCGTTCCGCCGATCTTCCTGTCGGTGCCGTCGTTCATCGTCGGACTCGTTCTCCTGCAGGTTTTTTCGTTCCAGCTCGGGCTCGTCTCCGCTGTCTCCGACGAAGGGGTGAAGTCGCTGTTGCTGCCCGCGGTTGCGTTGGCGATTCCGGTGTCCGCGCCGATTGCCCAGGTGCTCGTCCAGGGACTGTCCACAGCGGCGCGTCAGCCGTACGTGGACATTCTGCGCTCGAAAGGCCTGCGCGAGGACCGTATCGTGTTCGGCCACATCGCCAAGAACGGATCGATTCCCACTCTCACCATCGCCGCGATCACCGTCGGTGAGCTGCTGGCGGGTTCGGTGATCACCGAGACGATCTTCTCGCGGACCGGAATCGGTTATCTGGTCGAAGACGCGGTACGCAATCAAGATCTCCCGGTCATCCAAGCCGTCGTCATCGCGGTGTCGGCAGTCTTCGTCATCACCAACCTCGTGGTCGACCTGGTCTATCCCGTGATCGATCCACGTATTTCCGCCGCACCGACCAAGGAGGCTGTGCCGGCATGACTCTCGCACTTCCCACCCTCGCGAGCCCCATCACGGTGCGCTCCCGACTGCGCGGGTGGACACCGGGCGACGTGGCGGCGGTCGCCGCCCTGCTCGTCGTCGCTGCCTTCGTCGTCGCACCGTCGGTCATCGCCCCGTTCGATCCCCTTCAGGAGTTTCCCGACGCCGCATTGCAAGGACCGGGTGCCGTCCACTGGTTGGGGACCGACTACCTCGGCCGCGACCAGCTCAGTCGGCTGATTCACGGAACCGCCGTGACAATGCTGGGTTCGGTCATCGCCGTGGTCATCGGACTCGTCCTCGGAACCGCGCTGGGACTCGTCTCGGCGTACTTCGGCCGGGTGGTCGACGCGATCTCCAGCCGAATCGCCGACGTGCTGCTGTCCATTCCGACTCTGCTGCTGTCGATCACGATCATCGTCTCTCTGGGGTTCGGTACCGTCAACGCTGCCATCGCTGTAGGGGTGTCGTCGATCGTCGTCTTCTTCAGACTCATGCGTTCGGAAGTTCTGACGGTGCGCAACCTTCCGTTCGTCGAAGCGAGCGAACACCTCGGTGCAGGTAGTGGCCGCCTACTGGTACGACACATACTGCCCAACGCCTACTCTTCGGTGCTCGCCCTGGCCGCACTGCAGTTCGGGACCGCGATCCTGTCCATCGCGGCACTCAGCTTCCTCGGATACGGCGCCAATCCCCCGACCGCCGAATGGGGACTGATGATCTCCGAGGCGCGTAACTACATCCACACCGCGCCGTGGCTCATCGTCGCGCCGGGCGCCGCCATCGTGATCACGGTTCTGAGCATCAGCCGAGTCAGCCACATCGTCCGAAAGAGAGTGGGATAGTGACACTTGTCGACAGCCCGGTAACTGCTCGCACCGCCACCGCTGTATCCGTCGAAGGCCTGACCATTTCCTACGGCGCAGATCCAGTGGTCACCGACGTGGATTTCGAACTCCGGAACGGTGAGACGCTCGCAGTCGTCGGACAATCGGGCTCGGGCAAGACGACCATCGCCCGCGCGGCCATCGGCATGCTTGCAGGAGAGGGGCGGATCACGTCGGGGTCGGTGCGGATCGCAGGTACCGACGTCACCCGGTACACCCAGTCCAGTTGGCGCAGGCTACGAGGCTCGACCATCGGATTCGTGCCTCAGGACCCGCTGGGCTCCCTCGATCCGCTGAAGAAGGTGGGACATCAGATCGCGGAAACACTTCTGCTGCATCGGATCGTCGATCGCCGCCGCGTCGCCGACGAGACCGTGGCCTTGCTCGATCGAGTCGGCATCCGCAACCCCGCCGAGCGGGCAGGCGCCTACCCTCATCAACTGTCCGGCGGGCAACTGCAGCGGGTCCTGATCGCCATTGCGATCGCGGCCAGGCCGTCGATCCTGGTGGCCGACGAGCCCACGTCGGCTCTCGACGTGACGGTACAGGCGCGCATCCTCGACCTGCTCGACGATCTTCGCCGCGATCTGGGTCTCGGCGTCCTGTTCATCACCCACGATCTGGCTCTGGCGCGAGATCATGCCGACGACGTCCTGGTTCTGAACCACGGAATCGTCCGCGAGCAGGGCCGCGCCGCCGAAGTTCTCGCGTCACCGTCCGACGATTACACCCGTCGGTTGATCGCCGATGCGCCGGCGCTGTCGCTGGACAAGTACGCCTCGCGCCCGGCTGCACGTGTCGAGACCGCACTGGAAGTGCGAGACCTCGTGAAGACGTTCGCTGTCAACGGCTCTCGTACCGAACGATCCACCGCGTTGGACGGTGTGTCCTTCACCGTTGCTCGGGGCACCACCCATGCGGTCGTCGGCGAGTCCGGAAGCGGGAAGACCACAGCCGCGCGCATCGTCAGCGGACTGGAGCGGCAGGACTCCGGTGAGGTGCTCGTGCACGGCTCGCCGCTCGACACCTCGCGGCGAGCACGCCGCGGCAATGCCCGACGACTGCAGCTGGTCCAACAGAATGCGTTGGCGGCGATGGATCCTCGTTACTCCGTCGAGAACATCGTCGCAGAGCCGCTGTCGATCGCAGGCGTTCGGTCGCGAGCCGAGCGGCGAGATCGGGTCCACGATGTTCTCGACAAGGTCGCCCTACCGCGCGACATTCTCGAGCGCAGGCCGTTCGACCTCTCCGGTGGACAGCGTCAGCGTCTGGTGCTGGCTCGGTCGCTGGTCCTGGCACCGGACATCCTCGTACTCGACGAGCCCACCTCGGCCCTCGATGTCAGCGTCCAGGCACGGATCGTGGACCTACTGGTGGAACTGCAGCGTGATCTGTCACTGACCTACGTGTTCATCTCGCACGACTTGTCCCTCGTGCGCCAGGTATCGGACACCGTGACCGTCCTCGAGCACGGGCGAAACGTCGAGTCGGGGAACACCGCCGATCTGTTCCGCGACCCGCGCGAGGAGTACACCCAGCGCTTGATCGAGTCCATTCCCGGTCGCGCGCACGTACGCGCGTGAACGTTTCTCCCGAAAAGGATGTCATGTCCAGCCCGATCTCCAGAAGAACTGTGCTGCGCACGTTCGGCCTCGGCGCAGCATCGCTCTTCGCCGCCACCGCCTGCTCCGACGCCTCGGCCGGACCCACCGCGGGCACCGGAACGCGCGGCGGCGACTTCGTCTACCTGGACGCAGAGGTCACCGCGTCGATGCAGGTTCAGGTCAGTTACTGGCAGAACTCCGCGGTGAAGGACCAGATGCTCGACCGCCTGGTGTACCAGGACCCGAAGACGTTCGAGTTCGTTCCCTGGATCGCCGAATCGTGGAGTGTCGATCCGACCCGGACCGTCTACACCTTCGTGATCCGCGACGGCGTCAGCTACAGCAACGGTCAGGCACTGGACGCCGCGTCCGTAGCCCGAAACCTCCTGTGGTTCGCCAATGGCGATGCAGACAAGGGTATTCCGCGGAACTCGATCTTCCCGGAAGTACTGTCCACCGACGCCGACAACGCTGCGCGCACGGTCGTCGTCACGTTGGCGAGACCCGATGCACCGTTCGTTCCGACGTTGTCGATGAACACCGCAGGGCTGGTCGCCGACGCGACGATCGACGCGACCAACGAGCAGCAGTCCGTGGTGAGGAACTTGATCGGCAGCGGCCCCTTCGTCGCGGAATCGGAGATTCCAGCCAAGGAGATCAGGCTCGTGAAGCGCCGCGGATACGACTGGGCACCCCCGACTGCCGACCATCAGGGTGAGGCGTACCTGGATTCGCTGACGATCGTCCCGGTGCGCGAGGACAGCGTCCGCGTCGGAGCCCTGCTGTCCGGTCAGGCTCACGCCTTGCGGTACACGCAGCCACCGGACGAGAAGGTGTTGTCCGATCGCGGCTTCACCGTTCTCGGACTTCGAAACCCGGGTCTGGCCAACGTCCTCGACGTGCGTCAGACCGCAGAGTTCGTCGACGACATCCGGGTGCGCAAAGCGTTGATGTACGGGATCGATCGTCACGAGATCATCGACACGCTCTACACCGACAACTGGAAAGTGGCCACCAACGTGACCACCGAAGGTGTGCAGGGGTGGACCGATCGATCCGACGAAGTGCGCTTCGATCCGGACGAGTCCAACCGGCTCCTCGACGACGCAGGATTCACCGACCGGAACGCCGACGGAATCCGTACCCGCGACGGTCGGCCGCTCGATCTGAGCGTCTACGTCGATGTCTACGACCACACGTCGAAACCGCTGTACGAGTTCGTCCAGCGGCAGCTCCGCAGAATCGGAATCTCGCTGACGATCAAACAGACCGACTTCGCCAACTACCCGAAGGCGACGACTGCCCCCGAGTTGAGCCTGCGACGCAACGGCTGGCCCGCACCCGACCCCGTGCGCTTGTCGGTCAACTACGACAGTGATCGAGGCGACCTCTTTCAACTCCAGGGCAAGGACCCCGTGCTCGACGCTTTGCTTCGAGACCACATCACCGCGACCGATCCACTGGTGCGAGAAACGATTCTGCGCGAGGCCCAGAACCGGATCATCGACAACGCGTACACGATTCCGCTACTGGCCGACACTCAGATCTTCGGCGTGGCACCCGAAGTTCGGGGATTCCGCAATGCGGCCAACTCACCGCCGTTCTTCTACGACACCTGGATCGAACAGTGACCACCAGCCACGCCACATCACGACAGAGAGGACCTCGACCATGACTTCCACACTCCGGCGCACCCCACCGGCACACGGCTCGGACGAATTGCGGCAGCTGGTGTCCGCCATCGCCGAGGACGCCCGGCGACGCCGATCCGACGGCGGACACGAACCTCCGACCACTGCGATCGAACTGGTCAAGGAGCATCGGCTCGGTGCGGTGCGGGTACCGACCCAGCTCGGCGGAGCGGGGTACACCCTTACCCAGCTGTTCGATCTCGTGATCGACCTGGCCGAAGCCGACCCGGACGTGCCGCACATCCTGCGTGTCCATTTCGCCTTCGTGGAAGACATTCTGCGCGTTCCGTCGTCCGAGACGAAACTGAAATGGCTACCGCACGTGGTCGACGGAAAGCTGTTCGGCGGAGCCAACTCCGAGCTGAGCTCACACAACGTCGGCGGAGGGACCTTCGACACCACTCTCACACCCGCCGACGACGGCTACGTGGTCGACGGTGTGAAGTTCTACAGCACCGGCTCGATCTACTCGGACTTCATCAGGGTCTCGGCGAACACGCCGGACGGTGACGTGCTCTCGGCGATCGTCGAGTCGTACGGCCCCGGTGTGGAACACCGTGACGACTGGGACGGCATCGGTCAGCGTCACACCGGCAGCGGTACCACTGTGTTCTCGGCCGTGGCCGTGGCCGAAGGTGACACGTTGCCGTTCCGGAACGAACCCATCGAGCGCAGACCTCGCCAGGCGCTCGTCCAACTGTTCCTGCACGCCATTGCCGCGGGTATTCTCCGGTCGGTGACCGACGACGCCGCCGAACTGCTGCGGAGCAGGAAGCGCACGTTCACCTACGCGGCCGCCGAGTCGCCCCGGCACGATCCACAGTTGCTGGAGGTCGTCGGCAGGTTGAGTTCGGTTGCGTTCGTCGTCGAATCGGCGGTCGCCGCCGCCGCGTCGGCACAGGATCTCGCGGCCGACGCTGCTCGGACCACCGGCGTCGACCGAACGCTGGAGGAGCGAGCATCCATCGCTGCCGCCAAGACGAAAGTAGCCGTCGAAGAGCTTGCACTGTCGGCTGCGGGTCGACTGTTCGAGGTCGGCGGCGCATCGGCCACACGGCAGGGTCGCGCGCTCGACGTGCACTGGAGAAATCTGCGCACACTGTTCTCGCACAACCCGACGTCGTACAAAGCTCGGGTCCTGGGCGACATCGTCGTCAACGACGCGGAACTCCCCGAAGCCGGCTTCTTCTAGCCGACTGCGCGATCGAGGCTGTTCACCGACGAGAACCGCTCTCGTAGTGTCGTTTCGGCGTACTCCCGCCGGAACAGGCCCCGATCGCGCAGAATCGGCACGACATGTTCGACGAAATCCTCCAGACCGGAGGGAAACACGTCGGGCATCAGGTTGAAACCGTCTGCGGCGCCTGCGCGAAACCAGGTCTCGATGGTGTCGGCCACGTCCTCGGCGGAACCGACGGCGATGCGGTGACCTCCACCGCTGAACTCGCGAACTGCGTCGCGGACGGTGGCACCGCTCTCCTGGATCGAACGCACGATGGACTCGCGAAACCCCAACGAGGCGGTGAAGTTGTCCGGGTCGACGTCGGCCAACGCTTCGTCGGGCACCGCAGCATCCAGGTCGTGACCGCGCAGGTCGTAGCCCAACACGGTGGACAAGCGATCGAGCGAATAGTACTCGGGCAGATAGCTTTCGAGATGCTCGAAGCGGCGAACCGCTTCCTCTCGGGTCTTGCCCAACACCGTGATCAGGCCGGGAAGAATGGCAACGTCGTCCGGTCTGCGCCCCTGCCCCCGCGCGTCGTCCTTGACCTGACGATAGTGGTGGCGTCCTGCATCGAGCGTCAACTCGGCACTGAACACCGCGTTCGCCGAACGTGCGGCCAGTGCGCGGCCTTGTGGTGATCCACCTGCCTGCACGATCAACGGATGCCGCTGCGGCGACGCCCCGAGCGGCAGAAGACCCTCGACGTCGAAGAACTCGCCGTGATGCGCGACGGGCACAGCAGTGCCTGCCGCACTCCACAACTGGAGTACGACGTCGACGAACTCGGCGGCGCGGCGGTACCGCACACTCCTTTCGGGATAGTCGTTCAGGCCGAAGTTGTGGCCGGCCTGTGGTGAATACGTGGTCACGACGTTCCACGCGGCTCGTCCGTTGCTGAGGTGGTCGAGCGACAACAACCTGTGTGCTAGTTCGACGGGATCGTTGAACGTGGTCGACAGGGTTCCGATGACGCCCAGGTACTCGGTTTCCGCGGCGACCAGAGCCAGAATTGCGGACGGTTCCAGCGCACGGGACGGCTTGAGCCGTGGGTCTTCTCGTAATGCAGGGCCGTCGGCGAGGAACAAGGCGTCGAGCGTTCCGTGCTCTGCCAGACGCGCCATGTCCGCGAAGTAGTCCGGGTCGACGAACGCCGTGGGCGCCAACCCGGAATTCTGCCACGCGGCGAGGTGAATGCCGATATCGAGGACGTTCACGTTGAGAACGACGTGTTCCGCTGACATGTGTCATTGCTCCCTGTCGTCAGGTGTAGACGGGCCTGTTCGCGGACAGGTCCGGTTCCGCGGGTAGTCCGATGCTCAGATAGCCACGCAGCGTCGTCGTCGATGGCCGGGGACGTACGACGCCGTCCTGGATCAGACCGGGGAGGACGTCGTGCAACCAAGCATCGAGGTCGTGCACGTCGACGACGACGCCCGATGCGCCGGCGTCGAGTGCACCGCCGATCGCGTCCACGGACACCGAGGCGAAGGCGGTGTCTCCCTCGACGGCGATGTCCGACGTGCCCGGTCCGAAGATCACCGGCTCCCCCTGCGGGGTGGTCGGCACGGTGAGCGGACCGGCCGTGGCGAAGACCCCCCGGTGGTCGGCGTACCGAATGTCCTCGGCACGAGTGAAGATGTTCGACTCGACATCACCGACGACCGCGGCCGCCGGCCACGTCCGCCACAGTGCTCGTACCGCCGTCACGGCGTCCGGATTCCGCGTCGACCGTGGTGCATCGACCCACGAACTACGCACCCCCAGTCCGAGTTCGGTGGAATCGTCGTCGGACAACACCCACCAGCCCGCACGCCCCCGGGTCAGATGATCGAGTGACGCGACACGGCGGGCGATGTTGTACGGGTGGTCGCGTTGCGGTGCGGCCTCGACGACCAGCCCCAGTCCGGACGTGCGTCGTGCGAGAAAGCTTGCGACCGTGCTGGGATCGAGTCCGCCCACCTGCGTGCCGAGGACCACGAACCCGGTGCCCGACGCGTCGAGAGCGGATGCAGCCCGCGCGAGTTCTGCTACCCCGCCGGACGGTACGTCGCGCAGACGCACTCCCACAGGAACGGTTCTCGATACTGGCACAGCAGTGAGTCACTTTCTGTCCGACGTCGTTGCCTCGCAAGACTAGGAGGACTCGGGCCTGCGGGAAACCCTTTCGATCAGCACGATTCGAGTGTCAGGGTGCGGGTTCGCTGTCCAGGATCTCGATGCGCGTTCCCATGGCCAGAAGCGCTGCGGCCGACAGGCCGAACATCGAGTGGAAGGAATCGCTGAAGTGGGAGGGTGACGAGAATCCGGCTTCGACCGATGCGGTCGTGAGATCGCTTCCTCGCGCCACGGCTTCGCCGACGTGCAGCATCCGAGCCCACAGGCGGTACCGCCGGAAGCTCGTACCCGCTTCGGCGGAGAACAGATGCAGAAATCGGGACGTCGACAGGTTGACGGCAGCGGCGAGGTCGGCTGCTGCGACAACGGCGCCCGGTTTCTCGCGGACGATGCGTACGGCCGCACGGATGCGCTCGTCGACTTGCCGCGGCTCGGGGCCGCACAGCGTCTCGACGAGTGCCCGCGGGTCGGGCGAGCCCGCGGCCGCGAGTTCCAACAGTGCTGATTCGGAGGGAAGTCGAAGGCCGAATCCGCCGGTACGGGTACTCGCCGCATCCAGGATACGGTCGGATCTGGATACGCCAGGATCGCTGTAGGCGAACACCATTCGTTCACCGTGCGCTTCCACACGATGGACCGTCCGAGGTGCGACGGCTGCACTACGCACACTCCACTGCTCGCCGTGGTCGTCGCGCAGCGTGAACGGCGCGTCCGCCCCGACCGCGAAGCACAGGATCGAACCGGAGTGGTAGTCGATGTTCAGAGACGGCCCGACGTACACGGCTTTGCCGGCCCACAGCCACAGCGTCGGCTCGGTACAGCACATTTCTGGAAGCGCCGCGTCTCGCATGCCGGACATGCTTGCACCACATCCGGCAACAGGGAAGAGGTCTGGAACATGAGCATCGTTTCCGCTTTGGGTGATTCGAGAATCGTCGACGGAGTCCACGTGTACGAGCAAGGGAGCGGATCCCCGATCGTGTTCGTCCACGGATTGTTCGCCAACGCCGCGATCTGGCGGAAGGTCGTTCCGTTGCTCGCCGAGAACCACCGGTGCATCACCGCCGACTGGCCCTTCGGCAGTCACACGATCCCGGTAGGTTCCGGGGGTGACATGACGGCCACAGGTATTGCCGACGTCGTCGCCGACGTCATCGAGCGACTCGATCTGCGCGATGTGACTCTCGTCGGAAACGACGGCGGCGGAATGCTGACACAGCTGGTGATCACGCGACGTCCGGAGCGCATCGGTCGCGTCGTCCTCACGCCCTGCGACGCCTACGAGAACTTTCCGCCGCCGCTCTTCGCCTACCTGTGCCGGCTGGCGCGGGTCCCGATGACCCTCGACCTCGTCGCCTTCGCACTCAGGGTGTCGTGGGTGCGAAGGCTGTACGGACGCTCACCGATCGGCTTCGGCTGGCTGAGCCACGCGAGACTGGATGACGAGCTCCTCGATCACTTCGCGACGCCCATCCTCGACGCCGGTGTCCGCCGCGACATCGCGACGTTCCTCCGATCCGTCGACACGACGTACACGCTCGACGCTGCCCGACGGTTCGGCGACGTCGAGCAACCCGTCCTGGTGGCGTGGGCGTCGGATGACAAGTTCTTTCCGTTCGAGCACGCGGAGCGCCTGGCACTGGACTTCCCGAACTCGACGCTCGCCGTGATCGAGGGGTCTCGTACGTGGGTGTCCGAGGACCGGCCGGAGGAATTGGCTTCTGAGATCACGCGCTTCGTCGGTGACGCCGATCAGGTGCAACCCACTGCAACTCTCGACCGCTCGCCGTAGCGGGGAGTGTGCTGGGTCACAGCACACGAACGAACGACAAGGGAGTCTCCATGACCCAGACCATCGAACCGCCCGTTCTCTCGCAGACACCGCAGCAGCGGGTCGACGCGTGGCTCGCGGATTTCGAAGCCGCGCTGCAGGCCCGTGACCTGGATCGCGTCGCGGCCAAGTTCGCCGTCGAAAGCTTCTGGCGTGATCTGGTGACGTTCACCTGGAACCTCAAGACCGTCGAGGGCCGCGACGGAATCAAGGGGATGCTCGCCGAACGTCTCGAGGACACCGATCCGTCCGGGTTCCACACCACCGAGACGCCCGACGAGGCCGACGGGGTGACGTCTGCGTGGATCGAATTCGAGACCGCCACCAGCCGCGGCAAGGGGCACCTCCGTCTGAAAGGCGATGAAGGGTGGACCCTGCTCACGACGATGCAGGAGCTCAAGGGCCACGAGGAGCGTCAAGGGCACACCCGCATCAAGGGAGCAGTCCACGGTTCCAACGCCGACACCCAGAACTGGGCGGAGAAGAAGGAGATCGAGGAGAAGGAGCTCGGCTACACCGTGCAGCCGTATGCGCTGATCGTCGGTGGCGGCCAGGGCGGTATCGCTCTCGGCGCCCGGTTCCGCCAGCTGGGCGTCCCTGCCATCGTCGTCGATCGGGCGAACCGGCCGGGAGACCAGTGGCGCGGACGCTACAAGAGCCTCTGTCTGCACGACCCGGTCTGGTACGACCACCTCCCGTACCTGCCGTTCCCGCCGAACTGGCCGGTGTTCGCACCGAAGGACAAGATCGGCGACTGGCTCGAGATGTACACCAAGGTCATGGAGGTTCCGTACTGGAGCCGCACCACCGCCAAGACCGCCACGTACGACGAGACGGCGAAGGAATGGACGGTCGTCCTCGACCGCGACGGCGAAGAGGTGACTCTGCATCCCAAGCAGCTGATCATGGCCACCGGCATGTCCGGCAAGAAGAACGTACCCAACTTCCCGGGGATGGAGGATTTCGAAGGCGAACAACACCATTCGAGCGAGCACCCGGGTCCCGACGCCTACGTCGGCAAGAAGGTCGTCGTCGTCGGCTCCAACAACTCGGCGCACGACATCTGCAAAGCGCTGTACGAGACCGGCGTGGACGTGACGATGCTGCAGCGCAGTTCGACGCACATCGTCAAATCGGATTCACTGTGCGAGATCGCCTTGGGCGATCTGTACTCCGAGCGGGCTGTGGAATCCGGAATGACAACGGGCAAGGCCGATCTGACGTTCGCGTCGCTGCCGTACCGGATCATGCACGAGTTCCAGATCCCGGTGTACCAACAGATCGCCGAGAAGGACAAGGACTTCTACGACCGGTTGGAGAAGGCAGGGTTCCAGCACGATTTCGGTGACGACGGCTCGGGCCTGTTCATGAAGTACCTGCGCCGCGGATCGGGCTACTACATCGACGTCGGCGCATCGGAGCTCGTCGCGGACGGCAAGATCAAACTTGTTGCCGGACAGGTCGAACGGATCGGCAAGAACGGCGTCGTGTTGGCGGACGGGTCGGAACTGCCGGCCGACGTGATCGTCTACGCCACCGGCTACGGCTCGATGAACGGCTGGGTCGCCGACCTCATCGACCAGGCTACGGCCGACAAGGTCGGCAAGGTGTGGGGCCTGGGCTCGGACACCACCAAGGATCCGGGTCCGTGGGAGGGCGAGCAGCGCAACATGTGGAAGCCGACGCAGCAGGAGAACCTGTGGTTCCACGGCGGCAACCTGCATCAGTCACGGCACTACTCGCTGTACCTGGCCCTGCAGATCAAGGCCAGGTACGAGGGCATCGACACCCCGGTATACGGCCTACAGGAAGTGCATCACCTACGCTGACGCTCCCTACGTGAGTGGAAATGCGCACCCCAAGGCGCATTTCCACTCACAGCGGTGTGCCTGCGTTCAGTGCCTCAGCCTGCGGATCGCCCGCGCCGACGCCCCTTCGTCGCCGCTACCGGGTCGATCCCGTCGTCGGCCCACGTGGCCGCCAGACGAAGGCTCATCTCTCGACCGGAGTGCACGTGCGAGAACGCCGACGCAGCAGCCCGGTCCGGGTCACGGCCCGCGATTGCTGCGTAGAGGTGCTCGTGTTCGAGGCATTGCTGACCGGGGTCGCGATCCTTCGTCAGGTGAAAAAGCCACTGCACCCGAGCTTCCAGAGGACGCAGCAGCGACTCGAGCAGCGGGTTCGCGGACATGTCGACGATCATCGAGTGGAACTTGGCGTTCGCGGCGGCGATGGCCGGTTTGTCGTCGGCCTTGGTCGCCGCCCGCGCGGCATCGAGTTGCGACGCCAATGCAGCCAACGAGTCGTCGTCGGCGCGTTCCGCAGCCAACCGCGCCGCCAGCACTTCGAGGCTTTCACGAACGTCGAACAGGTCCCGGACGTCGTCGACGGTGAACGGCGACACGATGGCACCCTGCCGCGGAACCAGTACGACGAGGCCGTCCTGCTGCAGCTGCTGCATCGCCTCACGCAGCGGAATGCGTGACACGTTCAATTCGGTGGCGAGGTCGCGCTCGACCAATCGGGAGCCCGGGGACAACGACAGGTCGACGATGCGCTCTCGAATGGCGTCGTATGCGATCTCTCGCAACGACTTTCGCTCTTCGACCTGCACCATCCGGCTCCTTCGTCTCATCGTCTCCCACTTCGAGCCTAGACGGCCGAGCCGGGGTGAGAATTCTCTTACGGGGTTGTAACACGGGCGCAACACGAACCCTTCAGGCTTCTACTTAACGGTATACCACTAACCAGTAGGAGCTCGATCCCATGAAACGCACGCTTGCACTCGTCGCCGTCGCTGCGACCACCCTGACCCTCGGCGCCTGCAGTTCCGACGACTCCAGCTCCTCCGGGGACACCTTGTCGGTCGGCGTTTTCTTCCCCGGCTCGATCTCCGACACCGGGTTCATGGAATCCGGTTACCTCGGCTACCAGCGGATTCTCGACGCCTACGGGGACAAAGTCGACGCCAGCTATGTCGAGCAGGTCGCCGCCCCTGACTACCAGCAGGCATTGCAGCGATTCGCATCCGAGAACGATCTCGTCATCTCCGTCGGCGGACAGACCGACGCAGACGTCCGCAAGGTTGCACCCCAGTTCCCGGACGTGAAGTTCGTCGAGATCGGTGGGCCCGCGGACGCCGAGCCACTCGACAACCTCGCCTACTACGACCCGCAGCAGGCCGAGGCCGAGTTCCTCTCGGGCGCAGTTGCTGCCAGCGTGTCCACCACCGGCGCGGTCGCGTTCGTCGGCGGCGTCGAACTGCCTGCGATCGTCAACGCCGCCGCGTCGTTCGAGGAAGGTGCAAAGTTCACCCGCCCGGACATTCGGGTGCTGAGCCCGCAATACGTGGGGGACTTCAACGATCCTGCCAAGGCAAAGCAGGCAGCAAGTGCCGAATTCGCCGGTGGTGCCGACGTTCTCGGCCAGATCGTGAACCTCGGTAAGCAGGGCCTCCAGCAAGCCGCACGGGAATCCGGTGCGCGGCTCAGCGGCGGACCCATCCCCGGTGACTGCTCCGACCCGGCCTACGTCGGCTACGTCCGCACCGACATCGGCACCGAGATCGAGTACGCAGTGTCCTCGACTCTCGACGGAACGTGGGTCGCCGAGCAGGTCCCCTTCGGCTTGACCTCGGACAAGGGCGGCACCGACTACCTCCTGTGCGGGACCGACGACGCAGCAACCCTGGCGCTGGAGAACGCCAAGGCAGCATTGACCGACGGAACCGCAGGATCCCAGTGACATGTTGACACTCAACGCGATCGGAAAACGCTACGGCGACGTCGATGCACTCACCGACGTGTCGATGACCGTCGCCCCGGGAACCGTGCATTGCATTCTCGGCGAGAACGGTGCGGGCAAGTCGACACTCTGCAACATCGTCTTCGGAACCACCGCCGCATCCATCGGCACCATGACACTCCAGGACAAGCCTTACTCCCCGACCTCGCCCGCCGATGCCATAGCGTCGGGAATCGCCATGGTGCACCAGCACTTCAGCCTCGTGAACACCATGACCGTCCGCGAGAACCTGCTGCTCGGACACCGCGGGTACCGACTTCCGCTGGATCGCTTGGACGCGGACCTGCGCCGAATCGACGACTCCTACGGCCTGTCCGTCGATCTCGACGCTCCCACCGCCGACCTCCCCGTCGGAGCGCGCCAGAAGGTCGAGATCGTCAAAGCGCTTCTGCGGCAACCGTCGTTGATACTGCTCGACGAGCCGACGGCCGTCCTCGACCCCGGTGAGATCGACTCGCTGATCGAGACGTGCCGCGCGCTCGCCGACGACGGCAAGTCCGTCGTCATGATCACACACAAGCTCGGCGAGGTCAGCCGAGTCGCCGACGAGGCCACCGTCCTGCGAGGCGGGCGTGTCACCGGCGGCGGAGTCATGGCCCAGACCACGGTCGGCGCCCTGCTCACCGACATGGTCGGAACCGAGACAGCCACGACCCATGCCCGACGCCTCGGCCCCGCGCCGTCACGTGAGGTTGCCATGCGTGTCGAACAGGTCTCGTGCGCGCGGAGCGACGGAAGCATCGCACTCGACGGGGTCGACCTGTCCGTACGGCGCGGCGAGATCGTCGGTATCGCAGGCGTCGAGGGCAACGGGCAGTCCGAGCTCGCATCGATTCTTTCCGGAGCCGAGATTTCGCATACCGGCCGAATCACGTTGAACGAACGGGACATCACGGCAGTGAACCCAGCCGGTAGGACCCGGGCGGGCCTCGGCGTCGTCCCGGAGGACCGGCATGCGGAGGGCATCGTCGGAGATCTCACGATCACCGAGAACCTGCTTCTGCCGCGGACCCGTGAGTTCCGCCGGTTCGGTCTGTTGAACCGTGCGGCCATGCAGACGGCGTCGACTGCTGCGATCGACGAGTACTCGATCCGCACGTCGGGTCCCGATGCACCGATCCGGTCGCTGTCGGGAGGAAACCAGCAGAAAGTCGTTCTTGCACGCGAACTGTCGATCGACGGACTCTCGGCCGTGATTGCCGCTCAACCGACCCGCGGACTCGACATCGGCTCCGTCGGGTTCGTCCTGGACCGGCTTCGCGAGGTAGCGAACGACGGCGTAGGCGTACTCGTGATCTCCAGCGAAATGGACGAACTCATGGCCGTGTGCAATCGGATCCTCGTCGCATACCGTGGACGTCTGCTCGGCCCCATCGACGTCGATTCCGCCACCGCGCAGGACGAGATCACCGAGTTGATGATGGGGGTGGCGGCATGACACGTCATCCACTCGTCGTCGGGTTCGCTGCCCTCGTCGTCGCCGCCGTCGTCGGACTGGCACTGGCGTTCACCGCGGGCGCTGGACCGGCCGAGACGTCGGAAGCACTGTTCGACGGCATGTTCGGGTCACCGTTCGCCATCGGTACGTCACTGAACAATGCGGCGCTGCTCATGCTGATCGCCGCCGGATTCACCATCGCGTACCGGGCAGGCCTGGTGAACGTCGGTGGTGAGGGCCAGATGTGCCTCGGCGGTATCTGCGCCACCGCCGTCGGCGTCTCGCTGCCGGAGTCGTTTCCTTCCGTCCTCGGTGTGTCCGCAGTCCTGATCGCTGCCGCGCTCGGGGGCGCGGCCTGGGCGTCCATCGCGGCGTACCTGAAGGTCCGGCGTGGAACCAGCGAGATCATCACAACCCTGCTGCTCAATTTCGTCGGTCTCGCTGCCGTCGTACTCGTCGTCCACGAGCCCGCCTTGCTGCGTCAGCCGATGACCTCGTCGGAGACCCTCCCGCAGTCCGAGGCGCTCCGCGAACCGGGCCAGGTGGCGTTGCTGGGATTGCACAAATCGCCGGCGACCATCGCACTGATCATTGCACTCGTCGCCGTCGTCGCGGTGGGAGTGCTGCTCCAGCGCACGGCGACAGGACTGAAACTGCAGTCGGTCGGGTTGTCACCTACGGCATCGCGTCGGCTCGGAATCTCGGTGCAGGCGTATCGCTTCGGGAGCCTCACCGTAGCCGGCGCATTCTCCGGTGTCGCCGGCGGCCTGATAGTCGCGACGGCACCCTTCGTTCTCGCCGAGGGATTCTCGTCGGGCTTCGGGTTCACCGGCCTGGTCGTCGGGCTCCTCGCCCGCGGTTCCATGACGGCCGTGGCCTGCGTGTCACTTCTGCTCGGATTCCTCGTGTCGGGCGGGATCAATTTGCAGCTGGCAGTCGGTGTACCCGCCTCCACGGTCTCGGTCGTCGAATCGGTGCTGATCATTCTGATCGCCGGTGCGTCGATATGGACCACCACCACAGTTCGTGCCCGCACGAAGGAAGCGGTCCTGGTATGAGTACAGCAATCGTCACCGAAGTCGTCTCCAGTGGAGTCGGTTTCGCCATCCCGCTTCTCGTCGCCGCGAGCGGTGAGTCCATCAGCGAACGCGCAGGAGTACTGAACCTCAGCATGGAAGGCATGATGCTGACCGGTGCCTTCGCCAGCATTCTGGCCACCGCGGACACAGGGTCACCGATCCTCGGTGTCCTCGCCGGCATCGTCGCCGCCACGATCTTCGGCGTCGCCCAGGCCGCGTTGAGCGTTCGGTTCCGCGCTGACCAGATCGTCATCGGCATCGCGAGCAACGCACTTGCTCTCGGACTGACGACGTTCTTCTCCCGCACGCTGCTGTCGGACGGGAAAGGGCAGTCCGTGCCCGGATTCCAATCGCTGAACATTCCTCTGCTCAGCGACATCCCCGTGATCGGTCCCGCGATCTTCGGCCAAACCGTCCTCGGCTACGCGTGCATCGCAATCGTCGTCGCGCTCGCCGTCATCCTCTCCAAACGCAGCACACCGGGCCTGACGATCGACGCCGTCGGTGAGGACGCCGTCTCAGCACAGTGGACCGGATTGCCCGTCAGACGAGTTCGGTACCTCTGCGTCCTGTTGGCCGCGGCAACCGGAGGCCTTGCCGGTTCACAACTCGCCCTGTCCGAAGTACATTCGTTCAGCGACAACATGACCGGCGGACTCGGCTATCTTGCCGTCGTCGCGGTGATCGCAGGTCGATGGAGAATTCTCGGCATCGTCTACGCCTGCATCTTCTTCGGGATCGCCCAGGCACTGCAGTTCGCGCTCCCCGCGCTCGGCGTCGATATCCCCTTCGCTCTGCTCGTCATGCTGCCCTACGTCATCGCCATCGTCGCCATCACCGGCTTCGTGGGTGGACGAAGCGCACCGACCAACCTCACGGTCCCCTACGCGGGACGATAGGACTTTTCGATGACACTGATACTCACTCATTCCGACATCACGACGCTGATCGACCGGACGGAAATCTACGACGCCGTCGAACGCGCCCACGCAGCACTCGCGACCGGGCAGGCGCAGAATCCGGGTCCGGTGTCGATGCCACTCCCCCACAGCGGAAGTGCACTTCCGATGGTCGCCGCAGGGTTCGGGTCCAGCTCGGTGAAGCTGTTGTCCGACATGCCGTTCAACGCGTCCCGCGGACTCCCCACCCAGAGATCCACCATCGTCGTCAACTCAGCAGACACCGGGGAATGCGAAGCGATTCTCGACGGCCGGGCCATCACGGCGATCCGGACCGCCGCGGTGAGCGCCGTCGCCACCGCTCACCTGTCGCGGGAGAACAGCACGGTGCTCGGGCTCGTCGGGGCAGGCACCCTCGCGATCGAACACACCCGCGCCATCGCACGTATCCGCGACATCGAGAAGGTCCTCGTGTGGTCGCGCTCGGTGTCGACCGTCGACAGATACGCCGCTGCCGTCGCGGACCTGGGTCTGGCCGTCGAGCCTGCCGGGTCACCGCGCGAGGCGACGACACGGGCCGACGTACTGTGCACGCTGACGCCGTCGAAAGAACCGATAGTTCAGGGTGATTGGTTTCATCCGGGCCTGCACGTCAATGCCGTCGGCGCTCCCCCGCGTCCCGATCATCGTGAAATCGACTCCGGCGGCATGAAGGTGGCGACGGTGTTCGTCGACGCCATCTCCACGACGCTCGCCAAGTCCGGGGACGCCCTGCTGGCCATCTCCGACGGCACCATCTCGGAGGCCGATCTGACGATCGAGCTGGGCCATGTCGTCGTAGGCTCGAAGCCGGGAAGGACGTCCGACGACGAGGTGACGTTGTTCGATTCCGTCGGAATCGGTCTACAGGATCTGGTCTCGGCGCGCACACTGATCGCCAGGGCATACGAATTGGGAGTAGGTACTACCGTGGATCTTTCGTCATGAGCGACGCACATCTGAGCCGAGCGATCGCGCTGGCCGTCGAGGCGGGCGAGGCAGGCAACCGACCGTTCGGGGCGGTACTCGTCGGCGCCGACGGCACCGTGCTGGCCGAGGGTCGCAACGAAGTCGCGTCGGCCGGCGATGTCACCGCGCACGCGGAGTTGGTCGCGATCCGCGGCGCCGCGACGGCCGAGAACGCAACCATGTACGCCAGCGGCGAGCCGTGTCCCATGTGCAGTGCCGCCATGGTGTGGGCCGGCGTCACGCGCATCGTGTTCGGGGCCTCGGAACCCGAGTTCTCGAAGATCCTCGACGGCGGTCCACGGTTCTCGCTGCGCTGCGCCGAGGTCGTCGGCGCAGCGGACGTGGACATCACCGTCGAGGGTCCGGTCGACGAGGCCGACGCGTTGAACGTCTTCCGTTCGTGAGCGCTCTACACCAGGCGCGTCTCGGGTGACTGCGTCTTCGCCGGGTCGGTTTCGATCGATCCGGCGAGGGCGTCGTCGATCTTCTTCAGCACGTCCGCGTCCAAGGTGACTTCCGACGCCTTGATGTTCTCCGCGATCTGCTCGGGGCGTGACGCACCGACCAGTGCGGCGGCGATGTTGTCGTTCGCGAGTACCCAGGCGACCGCGAGCTGAGCCATCGTGATGCCGAGCGACTCGGCGATCGGCTTCAATTCCTGAACGCGAGTGAGTGTTTCGTCGTTGAGGTAGCGCTGAATCATCTTGTCGCCGCCCTTGTCGTCGGTCGCGCGCGAGCCCTCGGGCAGCGGCTGACCCGGCAGGTACTTGCCGGTGAGAACACCCTGAGCGATCGGCGACCACACGATCTGGGAGATGCCCAGTTCCTTCGACGTCGGGATCACCTCGGATTCGATGACTCGCCACAACGCCGAGTACTGCGGCTGGTTGGAGACGATGGAGAAACCGTTCTCGCGGGCCAGCGCCTGGCCGCGACGCAGCTGATCGGCCGTCCACTCCGAGACCCCGATGTACAGGGCCTTGCCCTGACGGACGACGTCCCCGAACGCGGCGATGGTCTCCTCGAGCGGAGTCTCGAAGTCGAAACGATGAGCCTGGTAGAGGTCGACGTAGTCGGTGCTCAGCCGTCGGAGGGACGCGTCGATGCCCTCGAAGATGTGCTTGCGGGACAGTCCGGTGTCGTTGGGACCCTTCGGCCCGACCGGGAAGTACACCTTGGTGAAGATCTCCAACGATTCACGCCGAACACCCTTCAGCGCCTCGCCGAGCACGGTTTCGGCGGCGCCGTTCGCGTAGACGTCCGCGGTGTCGAACGTCGTGATCCCCGCATCGAGGGCGGCATGCACGCACTGCGTCGCGACATCGTTCTCGACCTGCGAACCGTGAGTGAGCCAGTTTCCGTAGGTGATCTCCGAGATCTTGAGTCCACTGTTGCCGAGGTATCTGTAAGCCATGCCGAAAACGCTACCCGCGGGGCGGTGCCTCTGCGCTAGCCTCGTGTCACGAGGGACAACGAGGAGCACGGTGTGGTGCGTGAGCAGATCGCATTGTCGTGGCAACGCTCTGCCTCCAGCGGGCTGGAACCCGCCCACTCGCTCGAACAATCCGCTCTACGTGACGTGGACCGGCGCAGTCGCCTCCTCGCCGCCGCCGATCCGATCCTCGACCGCATGGAAAGCATGCTCGACGGTTCCGGCTACTGCGTACTGCTCGCCGACCGCGACGCCCGGCTCGTCGATCTCCGCTTCGGCACGCGAACACTGCGCGACGTCGTGTTCGGCGTCGGCGCCGTCGTCGGCCGATCCTTCACCGAGGAGGCGTCGGGCACCAACTCGATCTCCACGTCGTTCGAACTCCGTAAACCCCTGGCCGTTCGGGGCAGCGAGCACTACATGGAGTCGATGAAGGGCTTCAGCTGCTACGGCCACCCGCTGATCCATCCGATCACCAAACGCATCGAGGGCGTCCTCGACATCACGTTCCTCGAATCCGAGGACAACCCTCTGCTCCAGCCGATGCTCGCCCACTCCGCGCAGGACATCCAGGGCCGGTTGCTGGAAGAGACGCGCAGCGGCGAGCAACGCCTCTTCCAGGCATTCCAACATGCGTCGGCCCGGCGACGCGGCGCACCCGTCGTCGCGATCGGTGACGAACTTCTGCTCGAGAACACGTCCGCCGCCGCCGTGATCGACACCGTCGACCACGCCGCGCTGCGGTCACTGACGGACGAGTCGATCCGTCGCAGCGGAGTCATCGACTCCGTCGTCCTGAACTCCGGAGCCCGGGCACTGGTGCGATGGGAGAGGCCGGTGTCCGGCACCGGCGTCGTCCTCGAGATCGATGTGCTCGACGAGCCCGCGCGCCGTACGTCGGCAGCGGCCACGTCCCAGCCCCTGTGTGTCGTCGGCGAACCGGGAACGGGCAAGTCGACGACACTGGCCAGGCTCACCGCCGCCCGCGCGCCACGATGGTTCGACGCCGCCGACCTCGTCACGACGACACCCGCGGCGTGGCTCGCATCCGTCGAAACACAGGTGACGGCTGGTGCCGACGTCGTGGTGAAGAACATTCACCTGGCCGACGCGCCCATCGCGCACCGACTGCACGCGCTGTTGAAGTCGGCGCGTGGATGGTTCGCACTGTCCAGCTCCATCCGGGACACGTCCACGGCGGAGCACCGCCAACTGCTGTCGCTGTGCACGGACACCGTCGAGCTCGCTCCGCTCAGGTCCAGGCGTCACGAAATTCCCGACCTGGTCCGCGGAATGCTCGCGGAAATCGGCTCCCGTGCCCGGTTCACCCCGGACGCAATGCGCGCTCTCATCGATCACGATTGGCCCGGCAACATCGGCGAACTACGCGACGAGGTCATGGGTGCAGCAGCTCGCAGGTCCGTCGGCGACATCAGCGAACACGACCTTGTCAGGCCCGGTGCGCGGGGTGCGTCGAGTCGCCTGACGGCTCTCGACGCAGCGATGCGCGATGCCATCGTGCACGAACTCGCTCGATGCGGGGGCAACAAAGCCGCCACCGCGGACAGCCTCGGAATCAGCCGCACCACGCTGTACAAGCGAATGAAGGAACTCGGCATCCACTGAGCACCGCGTGGAGAACGTCCAGTTTTTGAACACTCACCCGGCGTGATGCGGGTCACGATCAATGCATGAGTACAGATACGGCAATACACGCGACGTCGCTGTTCATCGGCGGCGAGTGGGCACCCCCGAGTTCGTCGGCGAGGATCGACGTCCGGTCGGCCAGTACCGAACAGATCATCGGCTCGGTTCCGGAGGCGCAGGAGGCAGACGTCGACGCAGCCGTCGCGGCCGCCCGTCGCGCGTTCGAGGATCCCAGCGGCTGGAGTCAGTGGGCGCCGTCGGACCGCGCTGACGCTCTGGACCGGCTCGCCGACGAACTCGAAGCGCGCGGTGAGCAGATAGCCCGCACGGTCTCGGCGCAGAACGGGATGCCGATTTCGATCGCACTGCAACTAGAAGCAGGATTTCCCGTCGCGGTCGTCAGGTATTACGCCGGGCTTGCGAGGACGGCGACGTTCGAGGAATCGCACCCGCACCTACTCGGCGGCACGACGACGGTGCGTCGGGAACCCATCGGCGTCGTCGGCGCCATCGCGCCGTGGAACTTCCCCCAGACTCTCGCGGCGTTCAAGCACGCACCCGCTCTGGCGGCCGGGTGCACCATCGTCATCAAGCCGTCACCGGAAACCGTCCTCGACTCGGTTCCGTTCGCCGAAGCCGTCATGGCGGCGGGCATTCCGCCCGGAGTGGTCAACATCGTCCCCGGCGGGCGCGAGGTAGGCGCCTACCTCGTATCGCACCCGGGTATCGACAAGGTTGCGTTCACCGGATCCACTGCCGCCGGGCGGTCGATCGCCGAGACCTGCGGACGACTGCTGCGGCCCGTCACGCTGGAACTGGGCGGCAAGTCCGCGGCGATCGTCCTCGACGACGCCGAACTCGATCTTGCGAAAATCGGCGAAGACCTCTTCGGTGCAACGTTTCTCAACAACGGTCAGACGTGTTTCCTCGGCACCCGAGTGCTCGCGCCACGCAGTCGATACGACGAGGTGGTCGGCGTGCTCGAAGCATTCGCACAATCACTCGCCGTCGGCGATGCACTGGATCCGGCGACGCAGATCGGTCCGATGGCCAGCGAGAGGCAACGAGATCGAGTCGAGGGCTACATCGCGAAGGGCAGCGGCGACGGTGCCCGGCTGGTCACCGGAGGTGTCCGGCCGGCCGATCTCGATCGCGGGTGGTTCGTGTCGCCGACGGTGTTCGCCGACGTCGAGAACGATCACGCCATCGCGCAGGAGGAAATTTTCGGGCCTGTGCTGTCGGTGATCCCGTACGGCGACGAAGCGGACGCCATCCGCATCGCCAACGACACCGACTTCGGGCTCGGTGGCACCGTCTGGACCTCCGACGACGAACGAGGGTACGGCGTCGCCAAGCAGATTCGCACCGGAACCATCGGCATCAACCGTTACATGGTCGACCCGGGTTCGCCCTTCGGTGGCGTCAAGGACAGCGGCATCGGCCGCGAACTCGGCCCTGACGCCCTCGGCAACTTCCAGCAGTTCAAGTCCATCTACCGCTAGGAGATCTTTCGTGAAGACCAAAGCTGCAGTTCTTTTCGAAGCACACAAACCGTTCGAGATCCTCGAACTCGAGCTGGACGGTCCCGGCCCGGGTGAAGTCCTGATCAAGTACGTCGCTGCCGGACTGTGCCACTCGGACCTCCATCTGCTCGACGGTGACCTCCCGCCGCGCTTTCCCATCGTCGGCGGCCACGAAGGCTCCGGCATCATCGAGGAAGTGGGGCCCGGCGTGACCAAGGTCAAGCCCGGCGATCACGTCGTCTGTTCGTTCATCCCCAACTGCGGTACCTGTCGCTACTGTTCGACGGGCCGACAGAACTTGTGCGACATGGGCGCAACGATTCTCGAAGGCTGCATGCCCGACGGCTCCTTCCGGCGTCGCGACAGCAAGGGAACCGAGTTCGGCGCGATGTGCATGCTGGGAACCTTCGCCGAACGCGCCACGATCTCGCAACACTCCGTCGTGAAGATCGACGACTGGTTGCCCTTGGAGACAGCGGTTCTCGTCGGATGCGGCGTGCCGTCGGGCTGGGGCACCTCCGTGTACGCGGGTGGCGTGCGGGCCGGAGACTCGGTGATCATCTACGGCATCGGCGGTCTCGGCATCAACGCGGTGCAGGGCGCGGTGCACGCGGGCGCCAAGCACGTCCTCGTCGTCGATCCGTTGGAATTCAAGCGGAACCAGGCGTTGAAGTTCGGTGCGACACATGCCTTCGCGGACTACGCCTCCGCGCAGGAGAAGCTCACCGAGCTCACCTGGGGCCAGGGCGCGGACCAGGCGCTGATACTCGTGGGCACCGTCGACGAAGAAGTGGTCCAGGCAGCGACGACCGCCATCGGCAAGGGAGGCACCGTCGTCATCACCGGACTCGCCGACCCCGAGGCGCTGACCGTTCACGTCTCCGGTACGGACCTGACGCTCAACCAGAAGACGATCAAGGGCACACTGTTCGGCTCCGCGAACCCTCAGTACGACATCGTCCGTCTGCTGCGCCTCTACGACGCCGGCCAGCTCAAACTCGACGAGCTGATCACCAACACGTACTCACTCGAGCAGGTGAACGAGGGGTACCAGGATCTGCGAGACGGCAAGAACATGCGAGGGGTGATTCACCTCTAGAGCCCTGTGAGTACTTGTGTAGGTCCTGACCTACACAAGTACTCACGAGGGGGGAGCTAGCCGCCTACCGCCTCGAGCTGGGGGCGAATCTTGTCCACCGAGTACTCGATCGACGCCTTGGACGGCAGGTTGAATCCGACGACCGTGGCGTAGTCCTGCACCGAGACGCCACCGCTCGCCACGGCGGGCAGGGAATCGAAGCCAGGCAGGGCCTCGAGGTCGGCGGCGGTTCCACCGTTGGGCAGCATGACGACCAGGTCGGCAGTGAGTTCGTTGATCCGTTCAGGACTGAATACCAACCGGCCGCTCGTCGCCTCAGGCGAGGCTGCGAGGTCCGCAGGAACACCGAGACCGATGCTGCCGAAGACCTGCGCGGCACCGTCGTCGGGATCGACGACGGCGACGAGTTGCTGTGTGGCGACGATGTACTGGGCGAGCACCGCGGTCTTGCCGTCCAAGCCTGGGTACTCGGCGGCAATGCCGTCGGTGAAGCCTTCGCCCTCGGCGATGATCGCCTGCGCGTCGTCCTCACGGTCGAAGATTTTTCCGAGCGTCTCGATCTGCCACTGCCAACTGTCCACCGTGCTCTTCTCGGGGAACACCGTGGGCGCGACCTCACTGAGCGTCTGGTACGGATCGGGAGATGCGATCCCCGCCACCAGAATGAGATCCGGATCCAATGCCGCGATCTCCTCCACGGGCGGGGTCGCGTTCATCGTGTCGACCGACGTCGAATCGAGCATCACGGAATCCTCGGTCAGGCCCGTCTGCCAGGGGAACAGCTTCCGCTCGTCTCCCTGAGATCCTGCGGAGATGTAGCCGACCGGGGAGATGTCGAACTCCGCGAGCGCGTCCACCCACTGTTGCCCGAGGGCGACGATGCGCTCGGGCGTTCCCTGTATGGTCGTCGAGCCGACGACGTGGTCGATGGTCACCGACCTGTCGTTCGACCCAGCAGAGCTACTGTCCCCCGAGTCACTGCTGCACGCGACGAGGCCGACAAGTGCCACCGAGGCGATGATCATGCGCATCACGGTCCGCTTCATGCGCGTGAAATTAGCACAGCCTCGCCTAAGTCACTAGAGGTATTTCTTCAACTCCATTCGCGCGATCGACAGCTTGTGCACCTCGTCCGGGCCGTCCGCCAGCCGCAGTGTCCGCACGTGCGCGTACATCATGGCCAACGGGAAATCGTTGCTGACACCGCCGCCGCCGTGGACCTGAATGGCCCGGTCGATGATCTTCAACGCCATCTCCGGCGCGGCGACCTTGATGGCCGCGATCTCGGTGCGAGCTTCCTTGTTCCCGACGGTGTCCATCAGGTACGCCGCTTTGAGCGTGAGCAGCCGTGTCTTCTCGATCTCGATCCGCGCCTCGGCGATCCAGTCCTGAATGTTGGCGCGCATAGCGACGGGCTTGCCGAAGGTCACCCTCGACACTGCACGGCGACACAGCAATTCCAATGCCCGCTCGGCGACACCGATGGTCCGCATGGCGTGATGGATCCGCCCGGGGCCCAACCGTGCCTGACTGATCGCGAAACCCTCACCCGGTCCCTTCAACACGTCCTTCGACGGCACGCGCACGTCCTCGAAGAGCACCTCTGCGTGACCTTCACGATCCACGTAACCGAACACCGGCAGGTTACGCAGTACCGTCACACCCGGCGCGTCTATCGGAACGACGAGCATCGACTGCTGCCGGTGGGTTGCCGCGTCGGGTTCCGTCTTGCCCATGACGATGAGGACTTTGCAGTTCTTGTGCATCGCGTTCGACGTCCACCACTTACGCCCATTGAGGATGTAATCGTCGCCGTCGCGTTCCATCTTCATGGCGATGTTGGTGGCGTCGGAGCTTGCCACGTCGGGTTCGGTCATCGCGAACGCGGAGCGAATAGTGCCGTCCAGCAACGGCTTCAGGTACTTCTCCTTGTGCTCGTCGCTACCGAAGAGCGTGAACACTTCCATGTTGCCCGTGTCGGGCGCGTTGCAGTTGCACGCTTCCGGGGCGAGGAGACTGCGCCCCATGATCTCCGCGAGAGGCGCGTATTCGAGGTTGGTCAGACCTGGTCCCCACTCGGGATGTGGGTGAAACAGATTCCACAGCCCGCGAGATCGCGCTTCCTTCTTCAAATCCTCGATGATCTGCGGTTGCGCATGCGGATCGCCCAGCTCGCGCATCTGCTCGTCGTACACCGACTCTGCCGGGTAGACGTGCGAATCCATGAAGTCGAGCAGATCGGTCTGATACTTGCGTCCGCGTTCGGTGGTTTCGAAGAACGACACGTGTCTCCTCAATCGGTTTCGCCCAGAAGGGCTTTCTGGTAGCGACGCATGCCGCGTAGCCATCGGTCGTAGTCGGCGCCCTTGTTTCGGTACATGTCGAGAACATTCGGGTGCGGGAGGATCAGGAACTGTTCGGCGTCCATCGCGGCGAGGACGACCTCGGCGACATCCGCAGGTTCCAGCACGTCGCCTGCCGACAACACGGCCTTCGTCGCCGCCGCACCGAGGGAACTGCCGGACTCCTGGCCCTCGTAGAGAAGCTTGGTGTTCACGCCCATCGGGCACAGACAGCTCACGCGGACGCCACGATCGCCGTAGGTGACGTTCAACCATTCGGCGAATCCCACGGCGGCGTGTTTTGTGACCGAGTAAGTGGCAGAACCGATTTGAGTCAGCAGACCGGCCGCAGACGCCGTGCTGACGAAATAGCCCTCGCCTCGCTCCAGCCACCTGGGAACAAGCAACTGCGCCGCTCTGATATGTGCGCGCAGGTTCACATCGATCGACAGGTCCCAATCGGCTTCCGATGCGTCCAGGCCGGGCGCACCACCTATACCGGCGTTCGCGAAGTACAGATCCACCGGACCGAATGTGTCCTCGGCGAGCGCGACGAGCGCGGTGATGTCCTCGGTCTTCGACGCGTCACCTCCGAGGGACACTGCCGAACCGGGTTCGAGGCGTTCCACCACCTTCGACGCCGACGCCGGGTCGAGGTCGGATACGACGACCTTGGCTCCTTCGGCGACGAGACGTTCGGCAAGCGCTCCCCCGATTCCGCCGCCTCCTCCGGTGACGACGGCAACCTTGCCTGTAACCTTCATCACCCAGGTATAGCACGCCGAAGTTGCCCTGTTCTTCACGCCTTTGGAATAGCGGTGACGACGCGGGGGTTCGTCCTCGACGTGACCGAAACCGTAGTGAGCAACCAAGACCTCGACACCGCCGGACTCTTCACACCCATCGAGGTGAAGTCACTGAGGCTGCGCAACAGATTCGCGATGGCGCCGATGACGCGGCAATTCTCACCCGGCGGCGTACCCCGCGACAACGTGGCGGAGTATTACCGCAAGCGTGCTGCCGGCGGGACGAGCCTGATCATCACCGAAGGCACACTCATCCCCGACCCTGCGGCCGGCCCCGACACCCGCGTGCCCCTCATCTACGGTGACGACAGCCTCGACGGCTGGAAGGGCGTCGTCGACGCTGTCCACGCCGAGGGCAGTTCGATCATCCCGCAGCTATGGCACCTCGGCGCTGCGCGCGGTGCGGAACCGAGAATGAACCCCGACGTCCCCTCGGTGAGCCCGTCCGGTCTCGGCCTGGACGGCGCACCCGTCGGACGCGCGTTCACCGACACCGACCTCGAAGAGCTGAAGCAGTTCTGGGTCGACGCAGCGGTCAATGCCCAGAAGACCGGTTTCGACGGCGTCGAACTCCACGGCGCGCATGGATACCTGCTCGACGAGTTCCTGTGGGAGCAAACCAATGTTCGCGAAGACGGGTACGGCGGTTCGCTGGAAGCACGCACCAGGTTTCCGGCAGAGGTCGTCGCCGCGATTCGTGCTGCGGTCGGTCCGGACTTCCCCATCGTGTATCGGTTCTCGCAGTGGAAGGCCGATCATTACGACGCTCGTATCGCAGCGACGCCGCAGCAACTCGAACACGTTCTCACTCCGCTGGTCAGCGCGGGCGTGGACATTCTCCACCCGTCGACGCGCAGACACTGGGAACCAGCCTTCCCGGAACTGTCGGGCGTAGAAGGTGCACGCGGGCTCGCCGGGTGGACCAAGACCATCACCGGCCTGCCGACGATCACGGTCGGGTCCGTCGGTCTCGACGCCGTCTTCACCGGCGCCTGGAACCCCGGGTCCACGGCAGGCACCACCGATCTGAACCCGTTGCTCGAGCAGTTCGCACGCGAAGAATTCGACATCGTCGCCGTAGGCCGCGCACTGTTGTCGGACCCCGAATGGGTGAACAAAGTAGCGGCCGGACGATTGGACGAGCGAATCCCGTTCTCGCGCGATCACATCACCGAACTCGTCTAGTTCCCATGTGAATGGTTATGTGAGTGGTCATGTAGGCCAGGGCCTACATGACCACTCACATAGGTGGTGAGCTTTTTCGCCGCCGTGCTCGCCCTGGGCGACCAGGTCAAGGCGAGAACAGCGTCGGCAGGCACATCCGAGATCGGTACCGAGACCAGCAGATCCTCGAAATCCGTTGCCATGGAACGACTCAGGATGGCGACGCCCAAACCCCTCGCCGCCAAGTCGGCGACAGCTCCCGGCGCGCTGGCGGCCAACGCGACGTCGGTGGTGATATCCGCTGCGGCACAGGCGTCGTCGAACACGGATCTGATCCCAGTACCCGCCGGCAAGCACACCACCCGGTGGGCGCACACCTCGCCGAGTGTCACCGCCGATGCCGTCGACAACGGATGCCCGGGCGGCACACACGCCGCCAGTCCTTCCGTGATCATGACCAGCGATTCGAGCCCCTCGGGCGGACCGTGAGCGGTGCCGACGAGGGCGACATCGAGCGCGCCCGACCGGACGCGCGCGATCAATTCGTCCGAATTTGCCTCCGCCAACGTGATGTCCACGCCCGGGTACGCGGAGTGGAACGCAGCCAACGCGTCGAACAACGGTGTGACGGTGCACGCGGTGACCATTCCGACGGCGACCTTCCCGCGCACGAGGGAGAGCACCTCGTCGACGGAATGGCGAAGGGCTGCAGATGATTCCAGTGCGCGGCGCGCGTGTACCAGGGCAGCTGTCCCTGCTACCGTCAACCGCGCCACCCTGCTGCTGCGGTCGATCAGCTCGGCCCCGACCTCCTTCTCCAGCGCTTTGATCTGGGCACTGATGCCGGACTGGCTGATGTTCACCCGCTCGGCCGCACGGGTGAAGTTGGCTTCCTCCGTGACGGCGACGAAGTACTCGAGCTGCCTCAGTTCCATAAGCTGTAATTCTAGCTTTCATCACAACTATCTGTTGGACTTCTCGTACCGGTGTGATGACGATGGAACCATGACAAACAAAGCAACGACCGACAAAGCAATGACACCGGAAGACATCACCCGCCTGTTCGTCGAACGATCCAACGCAGGGGACGCCGACGGTGTCGCCGCGCTCTACGCCGACAACGCCGTCATGGCCTACCCCGCAGGACAGACGACGACGGGCCGAGCGGCAATTCGTGAACTGTGGGCGTCGGTGCTCGCGCACGGGCCTCGGTTCGAACTGGAGGAGGGACTGCCGACGCTGGTGTACGGCGACATCGCGCTCACCTCGACGGCACCGAAGGACAATGCAGGCGCCCGCGCCCAGGTCGTGCAGCGTCAACCGGACGGTTCGTGGCTGCGCATCATCGATCAGCCGGAGTTCAACCCGACCTCGTGACACGCCCCGTCGGACTGCTCTGACAGTATTTCCCCTCGTGATACCGCAGCCGCTACGCCGAACGATCGATGCGCTCGCTCGGCGACTCGGCCGCAGTAGTGCCGCACTGAACGAGCAGGTCCAGAAGTTCGACTCCGAACACCCTTGGTTCCTCAGCTCCGAGGAGCGCGGCAACCCCGACACCCGCATCGCGGCCTGGACGGACGGCAACCGGGTCACCCCGCTCGTGCACGGCAAACCCTATTTCGCGGCTCTGGCGAGCGCGCTGGACGCCGCGGGCGAGGGCGACCTGGTGCTGTTCACCGATTGGCGCGGTGACCCGGAACAGCTGCTGACCGACGACACGACCGTCGAGGACGCGCTCGCGGCGGTTGCGCAGCGTGGCGGCATCGTCAAGGGCATGGTGTGGCGCTCGCACATCGAGACCCTCGGCTTCACCGGACCCAAGAACCGGAAGTTGGCGCTGCGTCTCGAGGAGGCAGGCGGAGAGGTGATTCTCGACCAGCGGGTCCTGACGCTGGGAAGTCATCACCAGAAGTTCGTCGTCGTCCGGTATCGAGATCCCGACACGGTCGATCTCGCGTTCGTCGGCGGCATCGATCTCGCCCGTGCCCGACGCGACGACGCCGATCATTTCGGCGATCCGGTGAGCAGGCCGTTTCCGCCCGAATACGGCGAGCTACCCGCGTGGCACGACATGCAGGTTCAGGTGGAGGGGCCCGCGGTCCGCGACATCGAGCACGTCTTCCGTGAGCGGTGGGAGGATCCTGCCGCGTTGTCCCGGCTGCCGTGGCACGCCATCCCCGACATACTTCGCGGAGTCACCCGTGAGGTGTCGGAACTGCCGGAGCAGCACGACGCACCCGCGGCCGCGGGCACCTGCAGCGTCCAACTTCTCCGTACGTATCCGCGCAGGCGCCCGGCGTACCCGTTCGCGACTCAGGGTGAGTTCAGCGCTGCCCGCGCGTACGCGAAAGTTCTGCGGCGCGCCCGCGAACTGGTCTACGTCGAGGATCAGTACCTGTGGTCGGTGGACGTGGCGCGAGTGTTCGCCGCCGCCTTGCGACGCTCACAGGATCTGCGCCTGGTCATCGTCGTCCCGAAGCATCTCGACGACGACAGCGCCATCACCATTCCGTCGGCTCTGCTCGGCCACTCCGCGGCACTCGACGTGATTCGCGATGCGGGGGGTGACCGCGTGCTCGTCCTCGACCTCGAGAACGACCGCGGCATCCCCGTCTACGTGCACTCGAAGGTGTGCATCGTCGACGACGTGTGGGCCGCCGTCGGTTCGGACAACTTCAACCGGCGGTCCTGGACTCACGACTCCGAGCTGACGGCCGCGATCGTCGACGACGAACGCGATGGTCGTGAACCCGCCGACCCGGCCGGTCTCGGCGACGGAGCGCGGGTCTTCGCTCGCGAACTACGGCTGGAACTCATCCGCGAGCACCTGGGCCGCGCGCCGGGCGACGACGGAGACCTCGTCGACCCTGCTTCGTTCTTCGACGCGGTGAGCAGCAGCGCGACGCGTCTCGATGCGTGGCACACGGCACCGTCGGCGTCGCCCCGACCGGCGGGAAGACTCCGCCGTCATGAGATCGATGTACCACCGCAGTGGCAACAGCGGCTGGCTGCGGTCGCGTATCGCTTGTTCGTCGATCCCGACGGCAGACCCCTCGGCATGAGGTTCCGACGCCGTTTCTGACACACTGAACGTTCATCCTCCCTTTTAATCGTTCAGAAACGGGCCTTGCGATGGATTTGCAGCGCGTCAGTCCACGTGTCGGCAGCGCCGCCGACGTGACTCGCCGCGCAGCGCTCATCGGCGCAGTGGTGTTTCTGGCCTGCCTCTTCGGTATCGCGACCCGCTTGCCGGGCACTCTGGCCGTGTTCTGGCCCGCCAACGCCGTGCTGCTGGGAATTCTGCTTCGCTCGCCTCGATCGGCAACGCCTGCCACATGGGTGGGTGCATCGCTCGGGTACTTCGCCGCCGATACGGTGACCGGTGCCCCGTTGTTCTCCAACGTCGCCTTCAACCTGTGCAATATCGCCGGCGTCGCGGCCGGCTTCATGATCTTCCGGTTCATCGGCCAGCAACGGCCCTGGTTGACGCGTGTCCAGTCGCTCGCCCTGGTGGCCGCAGTCATTCTCGTCGCGTCGTCGGTCGCGGGCGTTGCCGGCGGATTCGCGAACTCTGCCATCGAGTCGACTCCGTGGCAGAGCGGATGGGCGCGCTGGTTCTCCGGGGAGTTTCTCAACTACATGGCCGTCATGCCTGCGGTTCTCACCGCGCCCACGACGGCGGATCTCCGCCGATTCCGTCGGCGCGGCGAGGTCGTTGCACTCGCCCGCCGGGTCGCCCCGGCAGCTGCGTTGCTGGTGCTCTGCCTGATCCTCGTCTGGGCGGTCGGAGGCTCGGGCGCGATCACGTTCGCCATGCCCGCCCTCGTCGTCGCCGCGTTGACGACGGGGGTCTTCGTCACGTCGCTGTTCATCTGGACGACGACGATGTGGATGCTCGTCCTCACCGCCGACGGACACATCGGGGTTCCGAATCTCGGTGCGATGCCGGTGGAACTGTCGGTGAGCATTGGATTGTCGTTCCTCGCGATCGCCCCGATCGCCGTGGCCTGCGTGACCAACGAGCGCCGCGCGGCCATCACCGCGCTACGCCACGCCGTCGCACACGACGACCTGACCGGTGCCCTACGTCGGGACGAGTTCTTCCGCCGCGCTCATCGGTTGACCCGCGACGCAACGGATGGCGTCGCGACGGTGCTGATGATGGATCTCGATCACTTCAAGACCCTCAACGACACGTACGGGCACAGCGCCGGTGACAGCGCGTTGGAAAGATTCGCCGACGACGTCAGATCCCGCCTCGACCGCCATCACCTGTTCGCCCGTCTCGGCGGAGAAGAGTTCGCCGTGTTCTGCACCGATACCACCGAGCTCGACGCCTACGCGATCGCCGACACCATTCGCCTCGGCCAGTTCGAGCGCGCAACCGAGCAGTTCGCCGGCCACGGCGTCACCGTCAGCATCGGGCTCGCACACGGATCCGACAGTCTCGAGATGTTGTTCGACGCCGCCGACCGGGCGCTGTACGACGCGAAGCGACAGGGCCGCAATCGCATCGTCACAGCGACACCCGCGAGCGACGTCCACCGGTCGAGCTGACGGACACTGTCAGGACAGGGCTTGAACCACTCTGTCCGCCAACGGTTTCGTCGACGCCGGATTCTGCCCGGTGTAGAGCGTGCGATCGACGACGACGTGCGGCGACCAGGGATCGGAATTCTCGAACTGTGCGCCGCGCTCTCTCAACCTGGATTCGAGAAGCCACGGTGCCTTGTCCGCCAGCCCTGCCTGGGTTTCCTCCTCGTCGGTGAAACCGGTCAGCTGGTAGCCGTCGAACACCCATTTCCCGTCCGGCGTCGTGGCAGGCAGCAACGCAGCCGGTGCGTGGCACACTGCCGAGACGATCTTGCCCGTGCTCAGGAAGTCGGTCACGAGCGCCCCGAAATCGCTCGACACCGCGAGGTCCTCCATCGGCCCGTGACCTCCCGGCACGAAGACGGCATCGAAGTCGGATGCCTGCTGATCCTCCAGCGAAGCCGGGTTCTGCAGAATCGACTCGATCGATTCCAGATACTTCTTCTGGTCGGCGACCTTCGCCTCGTCTCCTCCGTTGGCATCGATCGCGAGCGATCCTTCGTCGACGACGGGCGCCCTGCCACCCGGCGTCGCGACGACGACATCCCAGCCGGCGTCGACGAACGTGCGGTGCGATTCGACGAGTTCCTCGGCCCAGAAGCCCGTCGGATGCTTGGTTCCGTCGTTCAGGGTCCAGTGGTCGGCAGCGGTCACAGCGAACAATAGTTTCGTCATGCGTCCTGGCATGCCCGCTGGCGCCACTTCCGAATCAGTCGCGCACTCCGGTCATCGTCACTTTCCAGGTGAGGACAGGTATGTCATCAGCCTCGTCGTCACGTATCCGCTGTTGTAGGCGCCGAGGGCGTTGAACTGCTCCAGCGGGGTGCCCGCACGCCTGACGCCTGCGCTCTCGAACTGCCCGACGGTGATGACCGGTTGTGTACCGCCTGCCTGCAGAGACGCGATGTCGGAGGACAACTGCGCACGGGCGAGGTCGAACGCGTTCGACAGCGCGTTCTCGTACATGAACCCGGTGACCCGGAGGTTGTCGTCGGTGATCGCGTTGTTGTAGTACTTCTCGACCAGTTGCTGATTGCGGACGTAGTTGCTGACGCCGTAGCCGATGGTCGCGTACTGCCCGTTGGGTTTTCCTTCCCCCAGATACTTCTCGATCGCGGGCTGCGCGTTCCGTTGGTGCACGGCTGCCGCGACGTCGATGTCCATGTAGGACAGTTGGCCGATCACCGAATCCAGTGAGCGCCCCGTACGATCCGCCACCTGGGCGGGCATTCCGGTCCGAAACGCGGCGAGGTTGGCGTCGGCGCCGCGGCGGAAGAAGTCGCCGACCTGAGCGAGGTCGACGCCCGAGTCGATGTCGGCACCGGGGTTGTCGCGGCCGACCTCCCACACTGCTTTCGTTCCTGCCAGTTGGGATTTCGCTGCTTCGAGGAAGATCAACGGTGTCGAGAGATAATCGACGAATTCGACGATGTCGATGGGTTGTGTATCGATCCGACCGTCGATCGCCTCGATCTCGCTTGCGGCGTAGTCGAAGATCGTCAGCGCGTCGAAGGCACCTGCGTACGCGTTGACCACCGCTTCGACGTCGGGCAACGTCACGGGTTCGAACGTGGCGATGGAATCGAGAAACGAGAAGAACGCGGCTTCCGCCGGACCGGTGTTGGTGGCCTGCGCAACGAATGCGCCCAGACCCGCCGGGCCCTGAGAGATCAACGGTGTCAACGAGTTACCCACCGAATAGGACGCTTCCATGACGGCGGCGGCTTCGAGCGCGGTGACCAACGCGCCGGCTATCGACCCCTGCCGATGCAGATTCCGAGCCCGGTCGGCGGCCTTCGCAGCAGTCTCCGGGAGCCCGGTGTTCATCATCGTCCGCAGGATGTTCACGTCGAGCGTGTCCAGCATCGTCAGCGCATTGTCGTACCGGCCCATCGCGGCGGTGTACTGCGCGTCGACCTTGTCGTACGCCCGGTTGTCGAGCCGCGTGTCCGGTTCCAGCCTCGGTGCCTCCAACTCGGAGCCGGTGAGCAGTCCGTACGCCTCGTAGATATCACCGACCTCGACGACGTTCACCCCGGCTCGGTCCCCGATCCGCACGACGTCGACACTGTCTCCGTTGCGGTCCGTACTGTTGCGTTGCCCGAGTGGAATCAGCACCGTGTCGTACCCGGCGGCACCCGCCGCCTGGACCTTCTCGGGGATACCGCCGACGGGACCGATGGTGCCGGTTGCGTTGATCGTCCCGGTCATCGTCGCGGTGTCGGAGATCTGTTCGTCGCGCTGCAACGCGATGAGCGCGGCGGTCTTCAACGCGCCCGCACTGGGACCGTCGATCTGCCCGCTGATCTCGAACTCGAAGCGACCGGACATCGGCTGCGACATGATCAGCGTCGAGACGATCGCGGCGTTCCACGACGCCGCCCTCGAGGCGTCGCCCAGGCCGGACACCTCGTCCTCGGAGAAGTCGACGCGAAACGACGAGTCCGTGGTCGCCGATCTCGTGACGATTTCCTCACCGACTCCACCATCGCCGCTTCCGGTGGTGAAGAGCGGCGCGATGGTCATCGACCGGCTCTCTGTCGATACCGCACCCATCCCCTCGGACAGTGCCGTCCCCTGCGTCGTCGATGCGCAGCCGACCGCGAGTACCGCGGCCACCCCCACGGCGACCGACCTGGTCACGAGAACTCTCCGTCTTGCCATGACAACCCTCCCCGAACACACCGAATCGGACAAATAGAACAATCGCCCGTTCAATGTAGGAGATGGGAGCCCGTCAGGCCATGAGTAGATCCACTCGAGCCGACTGGGTGGAAATCGCTGCGACTACCCGCCCGAGCGACCAGCAGGGCGCAGCACGACGGTGACGTTGTCCACCGTGGACTCGGTCACCTCGGGCGGGATCGCGGCGCCGTCGTCGCCGAGAATCGACAGAATGTCGAACCCTGCGCCGACGACGAGACTGCGCAGGTCCGTCAACGACGTGAAGTGCATGACCGGCCCGAAGTCGTGTGCAGCGAGCGGACCGACTGCCCACGAACCGTGGTCGACCGTCAGACGCCGATGCCGTCGCCAGTTCACTACTCTGCGTACCGAACCCGCCGGATCCAGAACACGACGTCCGACGGACACGACGATCTTGCGCGGCGAGAACGTCATCGGACGGTTGGGGCGGGAGAGTTGGAACGGTGACTCGCCGAATCCGGGACCGTCCTTGTTGAGCGTCGCCACCACGACGATGCCGTCGTCGGCGACGACACGGCGGCACTCACGCAACACCGCCACTCTGTCGTAGTGGTCGACGGTGTCCATTCCGTTGTTGCTGAAGAGCACCAGACCGTAGCGACCATCGGCGATCCGATACATGTCGCGGGCGTCGGCGACGTAGGCCGGGAACTGCGGAAAACTACGCCGGAACGCGTCGATCATGTTGGGTGAGTAGTCCACTGCGGTGTAGTCGTCGGAAAGCAGTCGCAGCAACGGTGTCGTTCGGCCACCTCCCACACCGATGTCGAGCACCGGGCGGCCTCGAACGTGGGGTGCGGCGAGCGCGAGCGCAGCGGCCTCGCCGCCGTCGAGGAACCCGGTCGTCGGCGCAGCGTAGGACTCGTACACCGCTGCGACGTGGGCGTCGTCGAACACGTGCTGGTTGTGGTCGGCTCGATCCATCAGATGGCCCCCTGAACGCTTGCAGTTTCAACAAGCGTACGGAGTCAACCTGAATGTCCGATAAGTAACGATCAGACCGAGCTCACCGCGGCCGTCCCGTCGTCCGTCGCCGGACGAGCGTGGGCGCCAGCACCACATCGCGCGCACTCTCACCCGCTATGCGCGCGAGCGCTTCCTGCACTGCCGCCTCGGCGAGCGCGGCCACATCCTGAGAGATCGACGTCAGCTGGATGTGAGCGATGCGCGCCAAGCGGGAATCGTCGTATCCGACGACCGAGATGTCCCCCGGTACGTCGATACCGCGACGAAGCAGGTGATCCAGCACTCCGGTGGCGGAGTTGTCATTGAACGCCACCACGGCCGTAGGAGGATCGGTCGAGTCGAGCAGTAGTCGCATTCCCTGTGCGCCTTCGGTTTCGGTGATACCACCGTCGACGACGGGGGCAGACAAACCATGTCTTGCCATGGCGTCGACGAATCCTTGACGCCTGTCCTGCGCACCCGCCGAACTGCCGCCGTCGATGTGAGCAATTCTATTGTGTCCCAACGACATCAGATGTTCCACCGCCGACCCGACACCGGCCACATCGTCACCGCGCACCGATCCGATACCGTCGACGCCGCTGGTGCGCAGCAGCGACACGACCGGCACCGCACGGTCGACCGAGCCGAGTTCGGTTGCATCCATTCGAGACCCGAGCAGCAGCGCTGCTTCGCATCGCTCGTGCACGAGCGTCCTGACCGCACTGGCCTCGTCCCGCGTGGGCGCTACGGCTCCGAGCATCACGTCGTACCCGGCCCGTTCGGCGACGCCGTAGATCTGCTCGACGAGATCGCCGTGGAACGGTTGCTGCAGATCGAACGTGACACCCAACAGTCGGGAACTGGTCTGACGTAGTTTCTGCGCGCGCCGGTCCGGGACGTAACCGATCTCGTCGGCAATCGATTTGATTCGCGTACGAGTCTCCTCCGAAGCCCCCTCCACTCCCCGCATGACGATCGAGACGAGCGCAGGTGACACCCCGGCAGCTTTTGCCACGTCGGCCATGGTCGGTCGAGCCACAGAAGTACCTTTCCGTCGTTTCCGCCTCGAGAGCAACAGTAGACAGAACACCGTGCCGACGCCCATTCGAACATATGCACTAACAGGCTGTGGACAAACCTGTGGAAATCTCGAGGACCAACACTTCCGATCTGTGGATGGCGTGTGGATGAACGTGGGCCGGCGCCAGGTTTTTGCTGTTCAGAGGGTGTGTACCTGAATTACACGCCTGTGAGTAACTTGCGTGAGAAGGCTGTGGATCGACCGTCGCTAAGCTCAGTTGCATGAGCGAACCGATCCTTGTCTGCGCGTCCGTCTCCCACGGAAACACCAGACGGGTCGCCGACGCCATCGCCGGGGTCCTCGGCGCCTCGGTGATCTCACCCGAATCGGCCGACCCGACCGGCCGCGACCTCGACGGGCACGACCTCGTCGGCTTCGGTTCAGGCATCTACTACGGCTCGTTCCACTCCGACCTGGTTGCCTACATCGACGCACTGCCACCCCAGGACGGCACACCCGCGTTCCTCTTCGCCACCAGCGGCCTCGCCGAATCCCGCTGGCTTCGCTTCTCCGCATCTCTCGTCGAACGGCTCGAACACAAAGGCTTCGACGTCGTCGGAGGTTTCTCCTGCCGCGGATTCGACACATTCATGCCGTTCAAGCTCGTCGGCGGCATCCGACGCGGGCGACCGAACAGCACCGACCTCGCCTCCGCCCGCGCCTTCGCCGAGCACCTGCGCGACAACGCTCGATGAGACCCCGCCCCGCACGACGAAACCCCTCCCCAGCTGACGCTGGGAAGGGGTTTTCGCTCCTACGAGCCGCCTAAGAGAATCGAACTCTTGACCTTTTCATTACGAGTGAAATGCTCTACCGACTGAGCTAAGGCGGCGTGCCTTTCGGCGTTGGTGAGTCTAACGGAGCATCCGCCCGAAACTGAAATCGCCTCCCCTCAGGACCCCGCGGGGATGGCGAGACCCTCGACCGGGCCGGCGAGAACGGACTTGAAGTACCTGGTCACGTCGTCGGCAAGCACCTCGGTGTCCCCGTTCGCGACACCGTCGACGATGGCTTTCGCCACATCCTTCGGATCGTTCTTCGGCACGTCCAGGTCCGCGATCATGTCCGTGTCGGTGTAACCCAGATGCACTCCCGTCACGAGGGTCCCTTGCGGGCCGAGTTCGACCCGAAGGGAGTTGGTCGCCGACCACAGTGCGGCCTTCGATGCGCCGTACGCTCCGGCGCCACCCACCCAGGACAGAACCGAATGCACGTCGACCAGCGCACCGCCGCCGTTGCTCGCGAGAATCGGTGCGAAGGACTGCGCGACCCGCACAGCACCGAAGAAGTTGGTCTCGAACACGGTCCGCACGTCCTCGAGTGTCGATCCCAGCAACGGACCCGACCCCGGGGCGCCCGCATTGTTGACGACGATGGTGACATCGGTCAGCTCCCGAGCCAGTGCTGCAACAGAATCCGGGTCGGTGACATCGAGAGCCTTCGCGGCGACGCGCGGATCGTCTGTGGGCTTGGGCACCCTGGCCGTCGCGTAGATCTTCGCCGCGCCACGCGCCAGAAACTCGTCGACGATCGATTTGCCCAACCCACGCTGCCCGCCGGTCACCACTACGACCGCGCCTTCGATTGCCACCATCGGACCCACCCTTCGACATAACTTAAATGCTTTTGACTCTGTCAGTACTACTTGCCTGGATCGACATAGTCAAATACTGTTGAGTTATGTCATCGACGCCGACACCGACGGAGCGATTCCGCCTCGACCCCGCCCCCGACGGCCTCGCTTACGTCCAGAACCTGCTCAACACCCGAGCGATCGACGCAAAGGGACTGCCCGACCTGCTCGCCGACGGCGCGGTGGCATCCACCGCGATGGGACACGACCTCGGCGACGACGACGCCGCGGCACTACGCGAACTGCGCACGACGATCGAACTACTCATTGCAGGCACGGCTCCGACAGCCACGCGCGCCGACGCTGTCCTCACCCTCGATGCATCGGGAACCGTCCAGTTGGGACCGTCGGGAACCGGCCACGAGTACGTGACGTCGCGCATCTGGGCCGAGGTTCTGCTGGCTCAACGCGCGGACACCTGGCGGCGCCTCAAGCGTTGCAAGAACAAAGCGTGCGGCTCTGCGTTCTACGACCGTTCCCGCAACAACAGCGGCGTCTGGCACGACGTCAAGACCTGCGGGAACATTGCCAATCTTCGGGCTTCGCGGGCGCGACGGAAGGCCTGATCTCACGCCTCAGCGCAGCGCTGCACCCAATTGCGCGACCATGGCGTAGACGGCGAACTTGGGCTTGGAGTTGAGCGCCAAGGCTTCACGGCATTCGAGGATTGCCTCGATACTCTTCAACAGAGCCTCCGGCGACGCACCCCTGGCCATACGTTCGATCTGTTCCGACATGTCCGGATGGTTGAGCACAGCGGTGGATCCGTAAGAGCGGGTCAACGCATCGCGATACAAACCGGCGAGATCGATCAGAGCTCGGTCGAAAGCGTCTCGAAGATTACGGGTACGACGCGATTTCTGCCGCGCCTCGAGCTCCTTGATGACGCCGGCGGACCCCCGCAGCGCGCCCGCCGCGCCCTTACCGGTGCCGCCTGCGCCGAGCGCAGTGCGCAGCTCCTCCATCTCGACGTCGTCGAGGGCCGCACTGATCTCCGCGGCTTCCGTCTCCGCGGCCTTCACCATCTCCTCGGCCGCGAGATAGGCCTGGTTGGGCCGCGCTGCAGCCGACGCGAGACCGAGGGCACGCTTGCGCCTGGCACGAGCGTCCTCGTCCTTCGCCAGTCGCCGGGCGCGGCCCACGTGTCCACCGCTGATCGACGCCGCCCACTGGGCCGTCTCCGCGTCGAGCTTGTCGCGAGTCTGCAGAACCTGAGCGATCGCCGGCGTCGTAGGCGTCACGAGATGCACATGGCGGCAGCGCGAGCGGAGGGTGACGGACATGTCCTCCGGATCGGTCGACGGTGCGCACAGCAACATGACCGTCCGCTCCGGCGGCTCCTCGACGACCTTCAGCAACGCGTTGGCGGCCGCCTCGCTGAGCCGATCCGCATCTTCGATGACGACGATCTGCCAGCGCCCGGTGCTGGGCCGACGCGCAGCGATCTGCACGATCTCCCGCATCTCCTTGACGCTGATGCTCAAGCCCTGCGGGATGATCCGTCGGACATCGCCGTGGGTGCCGGCCATCGTCGTGGTGCACGGGTGACAGGTACCGCAGCCTGGTGACCCCTCGGTGGTGCATTGCAGGGCCGCCGCGAAGCACAGAGCAGCGATGGATCGACCGGATCCGGGAGGGCCGGTGAACAACCAGGAGTGCGTCATCGCGGAACCCGGGTCCCCGGTACGAGCCCCGACGGCCGCGGCGGTCAACTCTGCCTCTACGTCCTCTTGGCCGATCAGCCGATCGAAAACTCCCGCCATGCCAGCGAGCCTAGTCGCTCGGTGCGACACGAACGCCTCGCGCCCGGCGCATCACGCAGGCGGCGGGAGATACGGCAGCACCACGCGGAAAACGTCGACCGAGCCGGCACGCACCTCCTCGGCGGACGACACACCGAGTCGATTCGCGCTCAGCATCACTGCACCCGACGCCGTCATCGTCTGAGTGGTGTACGTGTCGCCGTCGAGCAGGAAGGCGTAGGTGGTGTACCCGCCGTCGGTCAGCGTACGAACCTCGGTGGTCGAGGGACTCGTGTACGGGTCGGGAAGCGTCAACGTGTCCTCGAACACCAGAACCGACACCGCGATACGGTCGTTTCCCCAGATACACCCGAGCTCTCCCACCGCGGTCGGCTGAGCCTCCGTCAGATCGAGATCTCGCAGCAACGCATCGGGCAAGGCGCAGGGGTCGAAGTCGGAAGACGGTTCGACTGAAGTCGTTGCCGCGTACTCTGTTTCGGATGAATCGAGGACCTCGTCCGACGCCGTGGCCGTCCCGTCGACACCGGAACCGCACGCCGCGACGGACACCACGAACGCACTTGCCAGCGTGGTCAGCACTGCCGGTCGTCGCACCTAGATCTCCTCCAGGATCAGTGTCGTCGCGACCTTCAGCCGAATGCAGAAGGAATCGAAATCCGTTTCCGCGAGCGTGAACTGCACTGTTCGGCCGTCGATCTCGGCCAACGAGATGCATCTGTTGCCCTCGAACACGAAACTGTCCACCATCTGACCGTCCGCCTCGAACTCGCTCAACTCGGTGACTCCGGGTGTGGTCGCCAGCCGAGTCCGATCGACTCCTTCGCTGTACCCGACCGAGAAACGCCCGGACTGGCCCGTCCAGCTACACCCGTCCACACTCGGCAAGGGTTCCTTGGTTGCCGGGTCCACGCCCGCGTAGATACTCAGCTGAAGATCCTCGAGGACACACGGATCGAAGGATGACGGCCTCGCCGACGGGGTCGCTGCCGGGGACGACGACGGCGCCTGGCCGCCCGTAGACCCACCAGCGGCAAGACCTTGCCCTCGCCACGCATCCTGGCCGACGGCTCTGCCGGGCGAGGTCCGAGTACACGCGGCCAACGACAACAACACGCACAACAGGACTACCAGTTTCTTCCCCACACCCACTTGGACGCACCGAGACCGCGGTTGGTTCCGTCGCCACCCTCAGCGCTCGAAAGGTTCGTTCTTACGAACAGATGGAGGCGAGCAGACCGACAGGCACCCCATCGTTTGAATGCGCCATTCATGTTGACAGACAACATGAATGGCGCATTCAAGCGGAGGTCGGCGGTGATCGGCGCATCACCCGAGCGTTGGAAGCGATCAGGAGTCCGCTGGAGGAGCTTTCTTCGCTGCAGTTTTCTTCGCCGGTGTCTTCTTGGCAGGCGTTTTCTTGGCAGCAGTTTTCTTGGCTGCGGCTTTCTTCGCCGGGGTCTTCTTGGCTGCGGTCTTGGTAGCAGCCTTCTTGGTAGCAGCCTTTTTGGTTGCCTTCTTCTTCACCGGTCCGCGGGCACGCCTGTCCGCCAACAGCTCCGAGGCGCGATCGTCGGTGATGGTGGCAACGTCGTCGTCCTTGCGGAGGCTCGCGTTGGTCTCGCCGTCGGTGACGTAGGGACCGAAACGGCCGTCCTTGATCACCATCGGCTTCTCGCTGACAGGGTCGGTGCCGAGCTCACGCAGAGGTGGCTTCGCTTCACCTTGCCGTCCGCGTCGCTTCGGCTCGGAGTAGATTTTCAGCGCCTCGTCCAAGGTGACGGTGAAGAGCTGCTCCTCGTCGGTCAGCGACCGAGAGTCCGTGCCCTTCTTCAGGTACGGGCCGTAGCGACCGTTCTGAGCGGTGATCTCTTCCTTCGATTCCGGGTCCACGCCCACGATCCGTGGCAACGACAGGAGCTTGAGGGCGTCCTCGAGCGTGATTGTCGCCAGGTCCATCGACTTCAGCAGCGAACCGGTGCGGGGCTTGGGTCCGGTGGCCTTCTTTGCCGCCTTCTTGGCCGGAGCCTTCTTCGCCGCAGCTTTCTTCACCGCGGTCTTGGTGCCGCCACCGCCGTCCGAGTCCTGCGGAATCGGCACGATGTCCGGCTCGGGAGGAGTCGATTCAGGCTCCGGCTCGGGCAGGATTTCGGTCACGTACGGACCGAAACGTCCTTCCTTGGCTACGATCTCGTGACCCGTCAGCGGGTCGGCTCCGAGCTTGCGCCCTTCCTGCGGGGTCGCGAACAGCTTCTCGGCGAAGTCGATGGTCAACTCGTCCGGCGGCAGATCGTCGGGCAGGTTGGCGCGCTGCGAGATCGGATCCCCATCGGGATCGTCGTCGTTTTTCACCATCCGCTCGAGGTACGGGCCGTAGCGCCCGACGCGTACATGGATCTCGCGGCCCTGATCGTCGTCGAACAACCTGATGGAGTTGATGACGCGAGCGTCGATGTCCTCGAGGTTGGTGCCGACCATCTTCTTCAGGCCACCGGACCTCGCGACGGAGCCCTCGGCCCCGGTGTCCCCACCGAAGTAGAAGCTCGTCAACCAGTCGCCGCGGCGTTCACGACCACCGGCGATGGCGTCGAGGTCGTCCTCCATGCCCGCCGTGAAATCGAAGTCGACGAGGCGGCCGAAGTGAGCCTCCAGCAGCGCGACCACCGAGAACGCCACCCACGACGGCACGAGTGCGCTGCCGCGTTTGTAGACGTATCCGCGGTCGAGGATTGTCTTGATGATCGACGCGTACGTCGACGGCCGGCCGATACCCAGCTCTTCGAGGGTCTTGATGAGCGACGCCTCGGTGTACCGAGCGGGTGGGTTGGTGGTGTGGCCGTCCGGATCGAGCTGGGTCGCGGTGACCGCAGCGCCTTCCTTCAGCGCAGGGAGGCGAGACTCGGCGTCGTCGGACTGGCCGCCTGCCTCGTCGTCGACGCTTTCCACGTAGGCCTTCAGGAAGCCCGCGAAAGTGATGGTACGGCCGGACGACGAGAACGTGCACTGTTCGCCGGTGCCCGCGGTACCGGTGATGCGCAGCGTGAGCGTCGTGCCCCGCACGTCGGCCATCTGGGAAGCGACGGTCCGCTGCCAGATCAGCTCGTACAACCGGAACTCGTCGGTCTGCAGCGCGGAATGCAACTGGCCGGGCGTCTGGAACACATCGCCGGCAGGCCTGATTGCCTCGTGCGCCTCCTGGGCGTTCTTGACCTTGCGCGTGTACTGACGCGGCGACGGATGCACGTACTCCGCGCCGTACAGCTCGGTCGCCTGCGACCTGGCTGCCGAGATAGCCGACTCCGACAGCGTCGTCGAGTCGGTACGCATGTAGGTGATGTAGCCGTTCTCGTACAACCGCTGCGCGACGCGCATGGTGCGTTCGGAGGAGAACCGCAGCTTGCGGCCTGCTTCCTGCTGCAGCGTCGATGTCATGAACGGCGGATACGGCTTACGGGTGTACGGCTTGTCCTCAGCGGACGCGACGGTGAGGTCCACACCCTGAAGGGCCTCGGCGAGGCGTCGGGCACGCGGTTCGTCCAGAACGGTCACACCGTCGGACTTCAGCTTTCCGTCGGCACCGAAATCACGACCCGCGGCCACGCGTGAACCGTCGACGTTGACCAGCCGCGCACCGAAGCTCCGCGGCGACGCTTCCGCCCCGGCGTCGAGGGTGGCCGAGATGTCCCAGTACTCCGCACTGCGGAACGCCATTCGGTCGCGCTCGCGCTGAACGATGATCCTGGTGGCGACGGACTGCACACGGCCCGCCGACAGCTTCGGCATGACCTTCTTCCACAGCACCGGCGACACTTCGTAGCCGTAGAGCCGGTCGAGGATGCGCCTGGTTTCCTGCGCGTCGACGAGGTCCTGGTCCAGCTCACGGGTATCGGCGGCGGCCGCGAGGATGGCCGGCTTGGTGATCTCGTGGAAGACCATGCGTCGAACAGGGATCTTGGGGTTCAGGGTCTCGAGGAGATGCCAGGCGATGGCCTCGCCCTCGCGGTCGGGGTCGGTGGCGAGGAAGAGTTCGTCGGCGTCCTTGAGCAGGCTCTTGAGCTCGGCGACCTTGCCCTTCTTCTCCGGGGAGACGACGTAGAGCGCTTCGAAGTCGTGGTCGACGTCGACACCGAGGCGGGCCCACGGCTCACCCTTGTACTTCGCGGGGACGTCCGCGGCACCGCGTGGAAGGTCGCGGATATGGCCGACCGACGCCTCGACCACGTAGTTGCTACCCAGGTAGGGGGCGATCTTCTTGGCCTTGGTCGGAGACTCCACGATGACAAGGCGGCGCGGCTGGGCACCGCCGGTGGTGGTATCCCCCGTGCCGTTCTTGCGTGCTGCCACCTTGCTGCCGAACCTTCCTCGTTGCGTCCTGTAGAGCCACTCCGTGAGTAGTTTCTACCTGTCGAAACCGACAATTTTGCCGGTCCGCCTGGTAACAGAGTGGCATACGACGTCAAAATACTCGCAGATCAGCTCTACATCTTCTTACTCGGCGGTCGGCCAACTGGTACGTGCGTCCGGATTTTCCGGCGCAGGTCCGACGTTCTCGACCAGCCTCAGCATTCGCCTGCGCCCGGTGATGCGCAGCCCTGGATTGGAGCCTCGGGTGCCGATGAGAGTGGGAGCTATGCCTGCTCTCATCAGCGACTGAGCCAACGGGGCGTGCGTGTCGGGCGCGTGCGGATCCAGTCCCAGAACATACCGTTCGCCCTCGGCTTCCGGTCGGCCGCCTGCGAGCACCCACGCGCGGAGCTCGCGGGCGCCGGGCACCCAACCCGGCGGCATCGACTTGACCGCGCCCTTCGTCCACAACGACGCGAGTGCCGACAACTCGGGCACCGACGCCGTCCGCACGAGCGGCCTGTCCTCCTCGGACCGGCCGAGTTCGGACACGAGCCCGCACTGCGCCATCAGGTCCGCGATGGCCTCCGCGCGCCAGGACGAATCGACGACGACCGAGATGCGAGCACCGGCCGCCGACAGAACCACCTGCCCGGTGGACGCGAGAAGTCCACTCAAGTCGGTCACCGACGGCGGCAGCGACTCGGCGGAGAAGAAGGACAACTGGTTCACAGTGTGGACAGTAGAACAAAAGCGGGAGTGGAGCCTGCAGGAACGACCCGAAGGGCGAGAGTGGAGCCTGCAGGAACGATCCGAGGAGACAGTGTCGGCAGTTGCAGTGGCCATGGATACAACTCATCCCCCTTCGCTTCGGCATGCGCCGAAAGCGATAGGGGGATGAGAGGTGTCGATTCCGCTCGCGGGGAGCGGGGTGTCGATCAGACTGCGCGAACTCCGGTTGCCTGGGGTCCCTTGGTTCCCTGGCCGACCTCGAACTCGACGCGCTGGTTCTCCTCGAGGGTGCGGAAGCCGCTGCCCTGGATCTCGGAGTAGTGGACGAAAACGTCAGCGGAGCCGTCTTCTGGTGCGATGAATCCAAAGCCTTTTTCGGCGTTGAACCACTTCACAGTTCCCTGTGCCATGCTTTTCCTTCTCTTTCTAACACCGGATGCGGTGGGCAGCACTTACAGTCCACCGGGCCGGTTCCGACCGTTGTACTTCCTGAATTCCCCCTCAGGCGGAACCCGCGTCCGACAAGCGTTGCCGAACCACAGACCCCTTCAGGAAACGCTCCAAAAGCACACCGCCCGCAACATAAGATCCTGCGAGCGTGAAAACGAACACAGAAGCTGCGACCGGTTCAAGTCAACCACGCTTTTCGCGTTTCCAACAGTCGAAAAAGTCAGTTTTCGCACATTTTGTTGATCTTGACGCTCATCACCGGCAGATTTGCGTCGCCCGACCCCTCTCACCAGCACGTATACCGAGGCGCCGTCGTCGTTCGAATGACCGACCGATAGCATGAAACCCGCAGGTCACGACGTCATCGCGACGCACCTGCAACAGAACCGAAACATGGAGAGCAGTAGTGACCCAACCAGATCCATCGCCGACGGGTCATTCGAACAGCTACGGCAGGGCGCTTCTCGACCGCGTGCTGGCGGGTACGCCGTCCGGAGAGCAGCCCCTCACCCATGTCGCGGAGTTACCGGGTCGCGAGGCCCAATTCACGGACTGGCCAACATGGTTGAAGCCCGAAGTAGCCGCCGTCTTCCGATCTCGCGGTATCGCACGTCCGTGGACACACCAGGCGCACGCGGCAACTCTGGCCCACAATGGTCATCATGTTGTCCTGTCAACCGGCACAGCATCCGGGAAGTCACTGGCATACCAGATGCCCATCCTGTCCACACTTCTCGGCGATTCACGAGGCACCGCGCTCTATCTGGCACCGACGAAAGCGCTCGGTGCCGATCAACTGCGCAGCACCATCGCCGTCACCGACGAGTTGCGCGCTGATGCACCGGAACTGGCCGAGGTATTTCCGAGCGCCTACGACGGGGACACACCGATCGAGATCCGCCAGTGGGCGCGCGCGAACGCCAGGTGGCTCTTCACCAACCCCGACATGATCCACATCGGGATACTCGGCGCACACGAGCGTTGGGCACGATTTCTGCGCAACCTCCGCTACGTCGTGGTCGACGAATGTCACTATTACCGTGGCGTGTTCGGCTCCAACGTCGCCTTGATCCTGAGGCGTCTCCGCCGAATCTGCGCCCGCTACGGCGCGACCCCGACCTTCGTCCTCGCCAGCGCCACCACGTCCAATCCAGGCACGGCCGCGTCCAGGCTCGTCGGCGCTGTCTGCGAGGAGGTGACCGAGGACGGATCACCGCACGGCCCACGAACCGTCGCGTTGTGGGAGCCCCCGCTCATGAAGGAGATCACCGGTGAGAACGGTGCGCCCGTCCGGCGATCCGCGGGTGCGGAGGCGTCCCGCATCATGGCCGACCTGATGGTCGAGGGCGCGCGCACACTCACGTTCGTCCGTTCCCGTCGTGGCGCCGAGGTGACCGCGCTCGGCACTCAACGCCTGCTGGCCGACATCGATCGCGACCTTCCCGGCCGCGTCGCGGCCTACCGCGCGGGGTACCTCGCCGAGGATCGACGCAAGCTCGAATCCGATCTGTCCGACGGCACCCTGCTCGGTGTCGCGACCACCAACGCACTGGAGTTGGGTGTCGACATCGCCGGACTCGACGCCGTGGTGGTGGCCGGCTTCCCCGGCACGGTGTCCTCGTTCTGGCAGCAGGCGGGTCGGTCCGGTCGACGAGGCGAGGGGTCGCTCGTCGCCCTCGTCGCCCGAGACGATCCACTGGACACCTACCTCGTTCACCATCCGGCCGCCCTGTTGGACAAACCGATCGAGGCGACCGTCACCGATCCGTCGAACCCGTATCTCCTGGCACCTCAGATGCTCTGCGCGGCAGCCGAACTACCCATCACGACCGACGAGGCCGCCGAGTTCGGAGCAGAGGCGGTGCTCGACGGCCTCGCCACGGACGGGTTGGTGCGCAAGCGACCGCACGGCTGGTTCATCACGCCGGACGGCCAGCAGTACGCCCCGCACGCGTCGGTGAACATCCGCGGTGGAACCGGCACCCAGGTGGCCATCGTCGACGGCGGATCGGGGCGGATGCTCGGAACGGTCGACTCCGGAAAAGCGCCGGCAACAGTGCATCCCGGAGCAGTGCACATTCATCAGGGTGAGAGCTTCGTCGTCGACGATCTGAACCTGGAGGACGGTCTGGCGCTCGTTCATCCCGAACAGCCCGACTGGAGCACGTCCGCACGCGAAACCACCGACATCGCCGTCACCGACGTCCACTCCCGACGTGACCACGGTCAGGTCACCGTCGCACTCGTTCAGGTGAACGTGACGCACCAGGTCGTCGGCTATCTGCGTCGGCTGCACTCGGGCGAGATTCTCGATTCGATCGAGCTCGACATGCCGGAGCAGACGCTCGACACCCGCGCCGTGATGTACACGATCACCCCGGAGCTGCTGGAGGACAGCGGAATCACCGCCGAACGTTTCCCCGGCTCTCTCCACGCGGCCGAACACGCAGCCATCGGTCTGCTCCCGCTGGTCGCGACCTGCGACCGATGGGACATCGGCGGGGTCTCGACGGCGCTGCACCCGGACACCGGACTTCCGACGGTGTTCGTCTACGACGGATACGACGGCGGTGCCGGCTTCGCGGACCGCGGACATCGAGCGATCGTCGACTGGCTGGAAGCGACGAGAGAGGCGATCACCTCCTGCGAGTGCCCGTCGGGGTGCCCGTCGTGCGTGCAGTCACCGAAATGCGGGAACGGAAACGATCCCCTCGACAAGGACGGCGCCGTGACCGTCCTGGATGTCGTGGTGGCCGCGATTCGCCCGTCGTGATCGGCCACACCACGGCGCCGCAACTTTTGTAAGTTGTGGGCGAGTTCGACCGCTTCGCTGCACATCTCTCCGTCGACTGGTGGACTTCCATTCAGTAGACGAGGAGAGGTGACCATGTCGACGATGTCGCTGATCGATCACGAAGTGTCCGAGCCCCGATCCATACGGGACATGGTGGGCGCACACCACTTCGTGACATTCACCTACGAAGTCGGACGCGAGAAGATCCGCGAATTCACCCGTGCGGTCCACGACGACCACCCCGCGCACGTCGACGATGCGGCCGGCCACGAACTGGGGCACGACGGCATCATCGCGCCCGTCACGTTCGTCGCCGTCATCGGCGCAGCCGTGTTGCCGGAACTGTTCGAGAACCTCCTCCTCGGGTACGGGCTGAAGGACATTCTGCACTCCGACCAGCAGATCGTGCTGCACAGAACGATACGAACCGGTGATGTCCTGGGCAGCGACCTGTGCCTCGAATCGTTCCGCCAGGCTGGTGGCAGCGACATCATGGTCACCAGGAACGAAATCTGCGACTCGGCAGGCGAACCCGTCGTCACCACCAGAACCACGTTCGTCGCCCGGACCGACGAGCGCCGCGACAACGGCGTCACGGCTGCCGATGACGGCATCGGCAGCCTGCTCGACGGGATCATGCGCAGAGGCGGGTAAGGCACGAGTGGAGCCTGCGGAGCGACGGTCAGGGGCCTGCGCGGGCCGAGGCCACTGCGTCGCGGATACCCAAGCGTCCCAGCGTCACCGAGACAGTGACTTCGACGACGACGTCCCACCCCTCGACAGTGCAGGTCGACACGGATCCGCCGACGCGCTCGACGACGTCTAGGCCCGTGGCGCACGCGTCCACGACACCTCGATCGAGCGCACCGGCCGCGGCCAGGGCCGCGAGATCCGCAGCCGATTGCGCTCGGTGGCGCGCGCCGACGGCGGATCCGACGTGCACGACGGCTATCACCACCACCAGCAACGCGGTCAACGCGAACGCCGCGGTCACCGTCACGCTGCCTTTGTCCTGTGATTCGAATCGAGCAAAGGCGTTCATTCGGGCACCGACTCCATGACCGCCACCGCATCGGCCGAGACGGTGAGCCCGGGCAGCAGCGTGGACGATTGGACTCGAACGGTCACCATTCCGTCCTCGGTGTCCACCGACATCGTGGCTCTCGCAGGCAACAGCGATTCCGACACGTCGTCACCTCGGGCCACGAGCCGAGCAGCCTCCCTGGCTGCATCGACGCACCGGACATGCTGCGACACTGCGGTGATCGCACCGATGCAGGTGATGACGACGGCGACGATGGAGGCAAGCGCGATAGCCGCCTCCACCGTCGCCGAACCGTCGTCGGCTACACCGAAGTGGCGAGCGCGCGATCGATGATCCCGGTCAACGCGTCGACGATGGACGATCCCGTGACCACCGTGTAGAGAATCGCACCGAACGCCGCCGCGGCGATCGTGCCGATGGCGTATTCCGCGGTGGACATCCCGTCGTCGTTCACCGCGGCGAGAATCAATCGCGTCCTGGCCTGTCGCATCACAGCTTTCATGATCTTCCCCCTTATTGACGTCCGGACCGGCGAACCCGGTCCGGAATTCCAGTCGTGATGTCACAGCACACCACCTCCGAGCACCGTGCTCGCCAGTCCGATCACCACAGGGACGATGCCGAGACAGACGAAGGCAGGTAGGAAACACAGTCCCAGTGGCCCACTGACGAGCACTCCCGCTCGTTCGGCTTCGGCTGCCGCGGCGTCCTCGGCGCTCGCGCGCTCGGAGTCTGCCAACTCCGCGACGGCGTCCGCGAACGACGCACCCGATCGAGAGGATCGACGAGCCATGCGCGCCAACGCTTCCACCTCGGGTAGCGCACCGACTGCCCTCCACGCATCGTCCGGATCGGCGCCAAGACTCAGCAGGTCCGCTGTGGTCCGTAGCGCGTTGGACACGTGGGGCGGAGCCATCGTCGACACCGCGCGAGCCGCGGCCCCTGCGGACAGTCCACCGGCTAGGCACGCCGCCATCATGTCGAAACACGTTGCCACCGCGTGCCGATCGGCGACGGGGGCGGTCTCGCGTTCGTCGACGACGCGGCCCTCCCCCACTACCCTCCCGAGTCCACTCCTGTCCGCAGGTGCGGTGATCAGAGCGGCTGCGGCACACAGCATCGCAATCCCGATCATCGGCATACCTTGTCGGTGATGGCATCCGTCCACAGAAGTCCGCCGCAGACGAGGGCCGTCCCGATCACGAGGAGAACGCCCCCGAGCCCTCCTCCGAGGAGCACCGACAGCGGGGCCGCTCCCATTGCCTGACCGAGGCCGACGCCCACGATGGGCAGACACGCGAGGACGGTTCCGGTGGCCCGGGCACCTGCCAGCGAAGCCTGAGTGCGGTCACGGAACCGATTGCGTGCCTGCATGTCTCTGCGAGCGGCGCCGAGCAACCGGGCCAGGGCGAGACCGTGTTCGTCGGCGATTCGCCATGCGGAGGCGACGATGGACAGCGGGTCGGAGATCGCAGTGTCCGGTACCGACAGCCCATCGTGCGCGCGCCCACCCATGCGCGCGTGTCCGGAGGCGCGCTCGAACGCGATCCCCACGGTGCCGGAACTTTCCGCAGCCGCGACAGCCGACGCGGACGCAGGATGCGATCCGACTCCGAGTTCTCCGATGACGGTGTCCAGTGCAGCGATCAAACTTGCGGATTCGGTACGGAACGTCCTCTTCTCGCGTGCGGATCGTCGACGCTTCCACACTGTGGCCCCGACGATCACAGCGGCGAACAGTGCATGAACTCCCGCGAACCACACGAGGGCGATCGCACCGACAACCGCCGAAACCGGAACGATCGCGGCCCGACACCGCAGGACCGTCACTGTTGGAGTGCGGAGCACTCGAAGGCGAGCCTGCGGACCGGGAACAGCGAGAAGCGCAGCTGCGCAGAGCAGTACGCCCATCGCGGTCACAGCGAGTCCATCCGACGGCGAATCATGTCGTCGAGTTCGGCTCTGCCGCCGGCGGTACCGTCGATCGACCACGCGGGCACGACCCCTACTCGGCCCGTCACGTCGGGAACGAGCACGGCGATCTCCCTCAATCGCCTGCGACCGTTGGACGATCTGTGCACGTGTAGCACCACCTGAACCGCAGCGCCGAGTTGACTGTGCAGCGCGTCTCGACCCATGCCGCCGAGCGCCGCGAGCGCCTCCAACCTCGCGGGTACCTCGGCGGGAGAGTTGGCGTGAATGGTGCCCGCGCCCCCGTCGTGTCCGGTATTGAGCGCCGTCAGCAGGTCGACGACCTCGGCTCCGCGTACCTCACCTACCACGAGACGATCCGGCCTCATACGCAGTGCCTGACGCACGAGCTGGCGCACGGTCACCTCGCCGACACCCTCGACATTCGGCGCACGCGCCACCATCCGCACGACATGAGGATGAGACGGGGCGAGCTCGGCGGCGTCCTCGACACACACGATCCGCTCGGTGGCGTCGACCTCACCGAGAAGCGCGGCGAGCAACGTAGTTTTTCCCGCGCCCGTGCCGCCGATCACGAGGAACGCCAGTCTGGCCCGGACGATGGCGCGCAGCAGGTCGAGCGCCTCCGGATCGACGGCCCCGCGCTCGGCAAGTGCTCCCAACCCTTGAGTCGCCGGCCGAAGCACCCGCAACGACAGGCACGTGCCGCCGCGCGCGACAGGTGCCAGCACGGCGTGCAGCCGAACCCCGAAGGAACCGTCACCGACCCCGGGCAGCTGACCGTCGACCCACGGTTGAGCATCGTCGAGGCGTCGGCCCGCCGACAACGCGAGCCGTTGGCAGAGTCGCCGCACAGCCGTCTCGTCGGCGAAACGGATTCTGCTGCGCTCCAGGCCGACTCCCCGGTCCACCCACACCTCGTCCGGCGCGGTCACGAGGACGTCCGCGACAGCCGGGTCTCGCAGCAGCGGCTCCAACGGTCCAGCGCCGGTGAATTCCGTCTGCAGAGTCCGCAGTGCAGCCAACAGGTCGGTGTCGCTGAGCACACCGCCGGCCTCGATCCTGATGGCTGCGGCCACGGTCGTCGGTGTCGGTTCCTCTCCCGCGCCGGCAAGCCTGCCCCGCACCCGATCGAGCAGTTCCCCCGTCACGACGGCGCTCATGCCGCCCGCCGTCCCTGCCGAGGCTTACGTGCGAACGTCTCCAGAATGTCCGACGCCGCACGACGAAGCGGCGATCGCGCCGACAACGTCAATCCACCACGCTCGACGCGTCGGGCGAGGCCCGGTTCGGGACGCATGCTCGCAAGCAACGGCAAGCTCAACGCGTCGGCGATGTCGGTGCTGCGGAGCCCACCGGGCGCCGGCCCGCGGACGACGAGCCCGACGTTCGAATTCCTGGCACTCAGGTACGCCGACGCGTTCTCCGCCGCCGACACCGACGCCAACGTCGCGGTCACCACCAGCACCACGAGATCCGCAGCGTCGTGATAGATGTCGGAATGCGATCCGATGGTGCGCGGTGCGTCGCAGACCACCAGATCACCGATGCGTCGTCCGGCGTCGACGACAGCGGACGTCGACGCCTCGCCGTGGCCCGCCCCGGGCGTTCTGCTCGCCACGCTGCCGGCGGACAGCACCGACAGATGCCCGACGGTGGGGAGCGCACCCCGGAGCGCGTCACCGGAGATTCGACCGGCTTCGACGATCAGCCCCGGCCATCGGAGCCCAGGGCTGGACTCCCAGCCGAGGAGCAGGTCCATTCCGGCGCCGTACTCGTCTCCGTCCACCAACAACGTTCGGATGTCCCGTGAGGACGCGGTGAGGGCTATCGCCGCAGCGAGGGTGGACGCCCCCGCTCCGCCGGTCGCACCCGTCACCGTGATGACCCCGCCGTCTCCCGCCGAGTCGCCCGGCTCGGCGCTGAGCAACGCGACGAGCGCGCTGTCGTCGCTCGGCAGTTCCATGACGTCGGACGCGCCGAGGACAGTGGCCAGACGCCAATGATCGACGCTCGCAGCACCGGGAACGACGACGGCAACTCTTGCTCGTCGCGGTAGGGACAGCCCGCCTGCCCTGCCGTCGACCAGGACGACACCGGCGTCCTCCCATTCGAGTCGCATCGAAGGCGAAATCTTACCGACTGGTAGGTCCCGTTCCACCACAACACAATCCGCCGCGGCCGCTACCCGCAGAACCTCTGCTCGCAGGGCAGCGTCGTCGGTCAACAGCAAGCAGGGGCGATCGCGCCTCGTCCCGATTCGGTCGGTGTCCATGGCCAGAAGCTTGGATGCGGAATCGGCTCGCCACCAGGGGGGTCTGCGACATTGTGGATGGATCGGGGGGCTGTGGATGAATTACTGGACATCCGTACCAGATTTTTTCCCCCGAACAGAGGACGACCCTCGCCAGGGGGGGAGGAGGCGAGGGTCGTCGGGTTCAGCCCCGGGGGGTCGGGCTGAACACGTCCGAACTAGTCGGACTGCACCGATACTACACCCGCATCACGTGCCGTTTGCAAGTTCAACATTCGACGAAATCCGGTACCGACCAGTAGCCCTGACCCCCACCCGACCACTACACACTCCACTCGCGTCACCTGGGTCGTTCCTGCAGGCTCCACTCCCGTCACCTGGGTCGTTCCCGCAGGCTCCACTCCCGTCACCTGCGCCCTCTATCCTTCACAGTGTGACCACCAGCGCCCGTATCGACGACGCCGAATCCACTCGTCCCGCCGGAAGAATTGCCGCGTTCTTCGATTTGGACAAGACAATTATCGCCAAGTCCAGCACGCTTGCGTTCAGCAAACCGTTCTTCGATCAGGGACTGATAAACAGACGCGCCGTACTGAAGAGCAGCTACGCGCAGTTTCTCTTCCTGCTCTCCGGTGCCGACCACGATCAAATGGAACGGATGCGCGCCCATATCGCAGCGATGTGCGCGGGTTGGGACGTGGAACAAGTCCGTTCGATCGTTGCAGAGACGTTGCACGACATAGTCGATCCGCTCGTGTTCGCCGAAGCCGCCGATCTCATCGCGGACCACAAACTGCGCGGACACGACGTCGTCGTCGTGTCCGCTTCCGGCGAGGAGATCGTCAGGCCGATCGCCGAGGCACTCGGCGCGGACATCTCCACGGCGACCAAGATGGAAGTCGAGGACGGCCGCTACAACGGGACCGTCGAGTTCTACTGCTACGGCGAGGGCAAGGTGGAGGCGATGGAGTCTCTCGCCGAATCCCGAAACTACGATCTGTCACAGTGTTTCGCGTATTCGGACTCCATCACGGACCTGCCGATGCTCGGCGCCGTCGGACACCCGACGGCAGTCAACCCGGACCGAGCGCTACGCAAGGAAGCCGCAGCCGCGGGATGGCCGATTCTGACGTTCTCCAACCCGGTGTCCCTGCGATCACGCATCCAGAAACCATCCGGAACAACCGTAGCGGCAAGTGCCGCAGTAGGTTTCAGCGCCCTGGCCGCCGGCGCGATCACCTACGGACTACTCCGCAGAAAACGATGACCTCTACCCCTTGATGTGAGCGGCGCCACAGGGTACAAATGACGTACGGAAGAACGGAAGGCCAAGTTCGAACCGGAAGAGAAGGTTCGTTTCTCCCGACCGCGATTCCCAGCACGGACATCAGGCACCCACGCGGAGCGCGCCGCTGACAGGGCAGAAGCGCTGTGGGCCTGCGAGTTTCGGGAAGCAGCAGCAAGAACCCTGCACCGGTTGCAGGGATGACCTCCTACTTCACCGGATCGTCGCCGAGGCCTCGCGATCACAGAATCGCCACAGCCCACCTTTGCACGCTTGGTAACCGGTTAGTCCGTGCTAAGGGGCGGCGAAGTCGACTTCGGTCGATGACGCCGCCCTTTTGGGGTTTCTACTGGCTTGCGGAGCCGGCCGCCTCCGCAATCGACGTCGCCTCCGCCGCGCCTGCTTCGAGAGCGCCGCAGCAGTAGATGATCCAGCTCCCGACACCCGTCGCCGAGCCGGACGCGAAACCGTCGGCGCCGTCGCGATACGCCTGCGAACGTCGCATCCAGCTGACCTCGGGCACACCGAGGTTGTGCGGATCGAGACCGGACGACGCCGCGACCAATCTCGACGCCGCTCGGGCGACCACACCATCGGCGGTTCCGAACGGCTTCAACGTCAGCAGCTCACCGTGCACTATGGCGGCGACGACGGGCGCAGGAGCGGACGTGCCCCCGGTGACGAGCTGGGCGAGAAGATCCAACCGATTCCCGACGCCGTCGCGTGGCCGTCCGAGCAGTGTGTCGTCGTCGACGAGGTCGGCCGCAGCGAGCAGATGCAGCCGTGCAAGTGCTTGTAGCGGTGCCCGCTTCCACACGGGCAGCATGTTCTGCAGCGCGTCGCCGTCGAGCGCGGACCCGACGCGCAGGCACCCGGCCAGAATCGGATCGCCGTCCTCGCCTGCACGAGGGAAGTCCATCGTGCCCCCTTCGAGCACGGACGACGACCGAGCGGCGCGGACAGCGGCCTCCGCCGCGGTCGCCGGCCAACCCCGACGGTTCGCCTTGTGTCGGTGAACAGCGCCGAGAGCATCACGCGCGCGCTCGGCGGCGTCGACGATTCCCGGTAGCTCGAGCAGCGGTGCAAGTGGATCGGTCACGAGTGACGACGGTACCCGCGTGCTCTTCTCACCGGCACCGCACCACCGTGCGCTCACGACCGGGATGTCGGCGGTGGACGCACGGTGGTGCGAGTGACCAGGAGCGTCAGGCTCCGAGCTGAATGGATCCACCCGGAATAGCGGCCAGCAGCCGCTGCGTGTACTCCTCCTTGGGATTGTCGAAGACTTCGTCGGTCTTCGCTGCCTCGACGATTTCACCCGAGCGCATGACGAGGACGTCGTCGGCGATCTGCCGGACGACGGCGAGGTCGTGCGTGATGAACAGGTACGTCAGTCCCAGTTCTGCCTGCAGATCGTTCAACAGGGACAGAATCTGAGCCTGGACGAGTACGTCGAGGGCCGATACCGCCTCGTCGCAGATGACCACCTCGGGCTGAAGCGCGAGCGCACGGGCGATGGCCACACGTTGACGCTGACCACCGGACAACTCGTTGGGGAACCGCCGCATGACCGAGGCCGGCAGCGACACCTTGTCCAGCAGATCCCGCACCCGAGCTTCGCGCTCCTTCTTGGTGCCGACGCTGTGGGTGCGCAGCGGCTCCTCGATGGTGCGGAAGATCGAGTACATCGGATCCAGTGAGCCGTAGGGGTTCTGAAAGATCGGCTGGACTCGACGCCGGAACGCGAATGCGTCCTTGTTGGACAGCCCGGCGACGTCGCGGCCGTCGAACTTCACCGTTCCCTCCGTCGGCTCGAGCAGACCGAGAACCATCTGCGCCACGGTTGATTTACCGGACCCGGACTCGCCGACGATGGCCGTCGTCGTACCGCGCTCGACCGTGAAGGACACATCCTTGACGGCGGTGAAGAGCGTCGATTTGAACGGGCTGCCGCCGCGCAGCTTGAACTGCTTGGTCAAACGATCGACCACCAGTACGGTGTCCTCGGCGGGCTCGAAGGCACTGTCGTGCTCCTCGGCGACGACCTCCTCGGCAACCTCCTTGGCTTGCTCGACGATCTCCTTGCGCACCGCCGACGACTTCAGCCGCTGCGACGCCAGCGACGGCGCCGCCGCGACCAGCTTCTTCGTGTACGGGTGCTGCGGGTTCTGCAGAATCTCCAGTGCCGGACCGGATTCGACGATCCGCCCCTTGCTCATGACCACCAGGTGCTCGGCGCGCTCGGCAGCAAGACCGAGATCGTGGGTGATGAGCAGAACCGCAGTTCCGAGTTCCTTCGTCAGACCTTCCAGATGATCGAGAATCTGACGCTGCACGGTGACGTCGAGCGCGGACGTCGGCTCGTCGGCGATGAGCAGTTTCGGCCGGGCGGACAATCCGATCGCGATGAGTGCACGCTGACGCATACCGCCGGAGAACTCGTGCGGATACTGATTGACACGCTTCGCCGAGTCCGTCAGGCCTGCTTCGTCGAGCAGTTCGATCGCCCGAGCCTTCGCGGCCTTGCCCTTGGCAATGTTGTTGGCCGCCAACGCCTCCTCGATCTGGAAACCGATCTTCCACACCGGGTTGAGGTTGGACATCGGGTCCTGAGGAACCAGCCCGATCTGACTGCCGCGAACCTCGACGAAGTCCTTCTCCTTGGCCGTGGCCAGGTCCTTGCCGTCGAAGAGGATCTCGCCGCCGGTCACCTTGCCGGTGCCGGGCAGCAGATTGATGATGGCGTGCGCCGTCGTCGACTTACCGGACCCGGATTCGCCGACGATGGCCACGGTCTGGCCGGGATACACCGTCAAGCTGACGCCTCGAACTGCCGGTACCGGACCGGAATTCGACTGGAAGGACACCTCGAGGTTCTTGATGTCGAGCAGAGGCTGCTCTGCCTTGCCTGGATCAGTGGTCATCGCGTCGTCTTTCGTACGTTCGCTCATCGCTTACGGGCCTTCGGGTCGAGAGCGTCGCGCAACGCGTCGCCCATCATGATGAAGCCCAGCACGGTGATTGCCAGTGCCGCTGCGGGATAGAACAGAATCGTCGATCCCTGACGCAGGGTGACCTGCGCGGCGCTGATGTCGCCGCCCCACGACACCTCGGTCGGGGGAAGCCCGATACCCAGGAAGGACAGCGTGGCTTCGGCAACGATGAAGGTACCGAGCGAAATCGTCGTGATGACGATGATCGGAGCCATCGAGTTCGGGAGGACGTGCCGAATCAGGGTGCGCACCTTCGAGACTCCCAATGCACGGGAGGCCATGACGTAATCGTTGTTCTTCGCCGACAGTACGGCCCCACGCGTGATGCGCGCCATCTGCGGCCAACCGAACAGTGCGAGAACGAGAATCACGGTCCAGATGGTGCGATCGGTGAAGAGCTGCATGAGCACGATGGCAGCGAGGATCAGCGGGACACCGAAGAAGATGTCGGTCAGACGAGACAGCAACGAATCCGCCCAGCCGCCGTAGAAGCCCGCGAACGCACCGAACAGCACGCCGATGACCAGAACGAGGAAGGTGACTCCGACACCGGTCAGCACCGACGCGCGTGCACCGTAGATGGTGCGTGCGTAGATGTCACAGCCCTGACGGTCGAATCCGAAGATGTGGCCGGACTGCGGTCCCTGCATGCTGAAGTCCAGGTTGCAGTACCTGGGGTCGGCGCTGGTGAACAGCGACGGGAACGCAGCGACGACGATGACGGCCAGAATGATGAGCGCCGAGACGATGAAGATCGGACGCTTGCGCAGGCTGACCCACGCGTCCTTCCAGATGCTGGCGGGCGCCTCGTCGATGTTCACGGCATCGGTCTGACTGACGTCGATGACCTCGTCTTGTTCGACGAATCGCGCTTGCCGCACGGAGCGGTCGTTCGAAGATGTGGACTCAGGCATAACGGATCCTTGGGTCGAGCGCTGCGTAGAGGAGATCGACGACGAGGTTCGCGATCAGGTAGACGACGATCAGGACGGTCACGAAGGACACCACCGTCGGCGCCTCACCTCGGATGACCGCCTGGTAGATCGTGCCGCCGACGCCGTTGATGTTGAAGATTCCCTCGGTGATGATCGCGCCGCCCATCAGTGCAGCGAGGTCCGCGCCGAGGAACGTGACGACCGGGATGAGCGAGTTACGCAAGACGTGCACGTTCACGACGCGACTGCGGGACAGGCCCTTGGCTGTCGACGTGCGCACGAAGTCCGCGCTCAGGTTCTCCGCGACCGAGGTCCGCGTCAGGCGCACCACGTACGCGAAGGACACGGCACCGAGAACGAATGCCGGGAGCAACAAATTCTTGAAACTGGTGTTGCCACCGACCGTCGGCGGGACGATGCCCCATTTGATACCGATGAAGAACTGTGCCAGGAAGCCGATGACGAAGATCGGGACGGCGATGATGACGAGGCTGACGATCAGCACGGTCGAGTCGAACAGCTTGCCCTTGCGAAGACCGGCGATCAGACCGAAACCGATACCGAAGACGCCCTCGATGACGAGAGCCATCGCGGCGAGCTTGGCGGTGATCGGAAATGCCTGCACGAGAACTTCGCTGACGGGACGGCCGGAGAACGACATTCCGAAGTCGAAGGTGAAGATGCCCTTCAGGTACAGCAGGTACTGCACGATGAACGGCTGGTCGAGATTGTAGCGAGCCCGCAGCTGATCGGCGACGGCGGGGCTGATGGCCTTGTCACCTGCGAGTGCGGCAATGGGGTCTCCTGGAAGCAGGAAGACCATGGCGTAGATCAGGAATGTCGCCCCGATGAAAACGGGGATCATCTGAAGTAATCGGCGTCCGATGTACCAGAGCATCGGATCACCTCCTTTGGAGGAAGGTGGACGTCACCGAGAAGGCCGGGGCGTCGAAAAGTAGTGAGGGGGCAAGCACACGAGCAGGGCGGTAGGTGAAAGACCTACCGCCCTGCTCGGTCTCATGGAGATGAAGAAGAGAAGATCAGTTCTTCTCGATCTCGTTGTAGATCGGGATTCCGTCCCAGCCGATCTTCACGTTGGTCACGTTCTCGGACCATCCGCTGGCTGCGTTGCGGTACCAGTTCGGCACTGCGGGAAGGTCGTTCAGCAGGATCGACTGAGCCTGGTTGACCAATTCCTGCGCTGCGGCCTTGTCCGTCTCACCTGCGGACTCGCGGAGCAGACGGTCGAACTCGGGGTTGGAGTAGTCACCGTCGTTGGAGCTGCCGCCGGTCTGGTAGTTCTGCGCAAGGAAGCCGTACTGCTGCGGGTAGTCACCCTGCCAGCCCGAGCGGAACGCCGTCGGGATGGTGCGGTTGGTGGCCTCGGTGCGCAGCTGCGCGAAGGTCGGGTACGGAGCACCCTGCGCCTCGATGCCGAGCGTGTTGCGGATGCTGTTGGTGACAGCGTCGACCCATTCCTGGTGTCCACCATCGGAGTTGTACGCGATGGCGAAGGTGCCGGTCCACGGTGCGATGGCGTCGGCCTGAGCCCACAGAGCCTTCGCGGCCTCGGGGTCGTACTCCACGTTGGACTCGTTCTCGAGCGAATCCGTCCAGCCCTCGATGGCCGGACTGGTGTAGTCCTTGGCCGGGGTACGCGTGTTGTTGAAGATCTGCTCGGTGATCTGGTCGCGGTTGATCGCCTTGGAGATCGCCTGACGACGCAGAACGCCTTCCTCGCCGCCGAAGTGCGCGAGACGCGACGGGATGGTGAACGTCTCGATGCTGGCAGACGGCTGGTTGACCGTGCGGCCGGGCAGATCGGTCTCGAACGTGGTGACGGCCGAGGACGGCACGTTGTCGAGAACGTCGACGTTGTTCGACAGCAGATCCGTGTACGCGGTGTCCAGGTTGCTGTAGAGGATGAAGCTGACGCCACCGTTGGCGGGCTTACGGTTTCCGTCGTAATCCGGGTTGGTGATCAGGTCGATGCGGACGTTGTGCTGCCACGCACCTTCGGACGCGAACTTGTACGGTCCGTTGCCGATGGGGTTCTCGCCGAATGCCGCGATGTCGTCGTATGCGACCTCGGGCAGCGGGTAGTACGCGGCGAATCCGAGACGATCGGGGAACGCTGCCTCGGGCTGCTTGAGCTCGATGGTGAACGTCTTGTCGTCGACGACCTTCAGTCCGGACATGGTCTGGACTGTCGGGTTCTCGGCGGCGACCTCGTCGTAGCCCTGGATCGGGTCGAAGAACGATCCCTGCAGCTGCGCGTTGGTGGACAGCGCGCCGTAGTTCCAGGCGTCGACGAAGGAGTTGGAGGTGACGGGGGTCCCGTCGGTGAACGTCCATCCGTCCTTCAACGTGATGGTGTAGTTCTGGCCGTCGGTGGTGTCGATGGACTCGGCCACCTCGTTCTGCACACCACCCTCGGGCGTGTACGAGACCAGGCCGGCGAAGATCGAGTCGACGACTCGGCCACCGGTGTTCTCGCTGGTATTCGTAGGAACAAGCGGGTTCTGGGGCTCGCCACTCCAGGCGTTGATGATCGCGGAGCCGTCTCCCGACCCTCCGCCACTCGTCGAGTCACCGGACGAGCACGCCGTGACCAGCGCCGCCGATACGACGACTGCTACCGCAGCTGTCGCAATGCGTGTTCTACGCAAGACAAATCCTCTCTTCGGTCGATCACGGGTTCGCCGTGATCGTCTCCCCACGGGCGTCACGCCCACGGGGTTCTGTGGGGCGACCGCCGGCCACACCCTTTAGTGCGGGGTGGCAACGATCTCAATACCGCAGACTTTAGACACATCCTGAAACGAACATGTGAACTCCCCCAGTTTTTGCTGACCGCCGAGTAGGCACGAAACATGATCGAAACGTTTCGGCAAGTCATTTGTCTCGATGACGGCACCCGTCCGTCCGGGCCACTCCGTCGGATCAGTCCTGAATACCGTCCGTCGCGCAGAACCGACCGATCACCGCAGATCAGAGGGTTGCACGCCGCTGCAACGATGCGACCGCCCTCACATGTGACTACCCTCACAAGGGCTTCCTGTGATGGCATTGAGCGCCTTACGCGGACGACGAAAGCGAGCATTCTTAAGATGACGACCAGCACCCCTGAAGCGACGGAGAACGGGGCCGGGGAGACCGCAGCGGAGACGTACCCGCCTTCGGCCGAATTCGCGGCTCAGGCGAACGCGACGGCCGACCTCTACGACGAAGCCGAGAAGGACCGCCTGGCGTTCTGGGCCGAACAAGCGCGCCGGTTGCACTGGCACACCCCGTTCACCGAGGTACTCGACTGGTCCGACGCACCGGTCGCCAAGTGGTTCGGCGACGGCGAACTCAACGTCGCCTACAACTGCGTCGACCGCCACGTGATCGACGGCCACGGTGACCAGGTCGCCATCCACTGGGAAGGCGAACCGGGCGACAGCCGCGACGTCACCTACGCCGACCTCCTCGCCGAGGTCTCCCAGGCCGCGAACACCCTCACCGACCTCGGTCTCGTCGCCGGCGACCGCGTCGCGATCTACATGCCGATGATCCCCGAGGCCATCGTCTCCATCCTCGCGTGCGCACGCCTCGGCCTGACCCACTCCGTCGTCTTCGCCGGATTCTCTGCCACCGCGCTGCGGTCACGCATCGACGACGCCGAAGCCAAACTCGTCATCACCACCGACGGCCAGTGGCGACGCGGCAAGCCCGCGCCCATCAAGGAAACCGTCGACCACGCCGTCGACGGGGCAGCCTCGATTCAGAACGTGCTCGTCGTCAAGCGCACCGACTCCGAGGTGGACTGGACCGAAGGCCGCGACCTGTGGTGGCACGAGACCGTCGCGCAGGCATCGACAGAGCACGAGGCGCAGCCGTTCCCGGCCGAGCACCCACTGTTCATCCTCTACACCTCCGGCACCACGGGTAAGCCGAAGGGCATCATCCACACCTCCGGCGGATACCTGACGCAGACTTCGTACACCCACCACAATGTCTTCGACCACAAGGCAGGCACGGACGTCTACTGGTGCACCGCCGACATCGGTTGGGTCACCGGGCATTCCTACATCGTCTACGGCCCGCTCTCCAACCGCGCCACCCAGGTCGTCTACGAGGGAACCCCCAATTCCCCCGACGAGCACCGGCATTGGAACGTCATCGAGAAGTACAAGGTCTCGATCTACTACACCTCCCCCACCCTCGTGCGCACGTTCATGAAGTGGGGCAAGGAAATCCCCGAAGCACACGACCTGACGAGCGTTCGTCTGCTCGGATCCGTCGGCGAACCCATCAACCCCGAAGCATGGCGATGGTTCCGCGACGTCGTCGGCGGCGGCACCGCCCCCATCGTCGACACGTGGTGGCAGACCGAGACCGGCTCGATCATGATCTCCCCGCTGCCCGGCGTCACCTCCACCAAGCCGGGTTCGGCGATGACCCCGCTGCCGGGAATCTCCGCCATGATCGTCGACGACGACGCCAAGCCACTGGGCAACGGCGGCAACGGATATCTCGTCCTCGACAAGCCGTGGCCGTCGATGCTCCGCGGCATCTGGGGCGACATGGAGCGCTACAAGGACACCTACTGGTCGCGCTACGCCGAAGAAGGCTGGTACTTCGCCGGCGACGGCGCCAAGTACGACGACGACGGCGCCCTGTGGGTCCTCGGCCGCGTCGACGACGTCATGAACGTCTCCGGTCACCGTATCTCCACCAGCGAAGTCGAATCGGCACTCGTCAGCCACCACGGCGTCGCCGAAGCAGCTGTCGTCGGGGCCGCCGACGACACCACCGGCCAGGGCATCGTCGCGTTCGTCATCCTGCGTGCCGGAGTGGACAACACCGGCGACGACCTCATCGCCGAGCTCAAAGCACAGGTTTCCAAGGAGATCTCACCGATCGCCAAGCCACGCGAGATCTCCATCGTCCCCGAACTGCCGAAGACCCGCTCCGGCAAGATCATGCGACGCCTCCTGCGCGACGTCGCCGAAGGCCGCGACCTGGGCGACACCTCCACCCTCGTCGACCCCAAGGTCTTCGAGGCAATCAAGAAGGGCCGCTGACACTTTCGCTTCCAAATGGGTCACTCCGCAGGCTCCGCTCCTGCCAAAATACCCCCGAGTTGTGCGTCCAGGACTCCTGGAGCCGCGCATCTCGGGGGTATTTTCGTCAGTCGAGCGTTACACGTTCTCGAGCTGCTGATCCCTGGTTTCCTTCATCACGATCAGCGAGATCAGGGTCAGTGCAGCGACGATGGCCAGGTACACCCCGACCCATCCGACGCCGTAGCTCGAGACCAGCCAAGTGGCGATGAACGGTGCCACTGCGGCACCGAGGATCGAGCTGGTGTTGTACGAGATTCCCGAGCCGGTGTACCGCACGTTCGTCGGGAACAGCTCAGGCAGAACAGCACTCATCGGGCCGAAGGTGAGGCCCATCAGTCCGAGACCGACGCACATGAAGACCAGCATGCGTCCGGCCGACGCGTTCTCCGGCGCCGCGAACCAGTGGAACGACAGACCGAACACGACGATCGCCGAGGTGATGACGATCAGGGTGGGTCGACGGCCGTACTTGTCGGCGAGGATGCCTGCCACCGGAATAAGGGCCGCGAAGAACAACACCGCGATCAGCTGCAGCTCGAGGAAATCGGTGTAGGCGATGGTGATCTTCGGACCGTTCACGTCGGAGACCTTGCCGGTTCCGTAACTGACCACCCACGTGGTCATGATGTAGAACAGCGTGTACGTCGCCAGCATCACGAACGTGCCGATGATCAGCTGACGCCAGCTCGTCTTGAACACCTCGGCCAGCGGAGTCTTGACCTTCTGTCCGCGCTCGACGGCGAGCTTGAACACCGGAGTCTCCTCCAGCTTCAGCCGCACGTACAGGCCGATGATGACCATGATCGCGCTCAGCAGGAACGGGATTCGCCAGCCCCACGTCAGGAAGGCGTGGTCGCTGCCGGACACCGCGGCGTCGTACCCGGTGAGGATGACGATCAGCAAGAAGATGCCGTTGGCGAAGAAGAAACCGATCGGCGCACCCAACTGCGGGTACATCGCAGCCCAGGCGCGCTTGCCCGGCTTCGCCGTCTCCGTCGCGAGCAGTGCTGCGCCGCTCCACTCACCGCCCAGACCGACACCCTGCGCGAAACGCATCAAGGCCAGCAGAGCAGGCGCGATGATGCCGACGGAGTCGTACGTCGGCAGCAAACCGATCAGGAACGTCGCGACACCCATCGTCAGCAGCGAGCCGACGAGGGTTGCCTTCCGTCCGATGCGGTCACCGAAATGGCCGAACAGAATGGACCCGATGGGACGCGCGACGAACGCGAGCCCGAACGTCGCGAACGACGCGAGCAACGCCGTCGTGTCGTTCCCGGCCGGGAAGAACAGCTTGGGGAAAACGAGAACCGCGGCGGTCGCGTAGATGTAGAAGTCGAAGAACTCGATCGACGTTCCGACCATCGAAGCCACGACGATACGAGACCGTGGTACCTCCGGGGCCGCCGCTACAGAGCCGTCACCTGGGACGGCCGGGGTAGTACTCACTGCCTGCGCTCCTGCGATTGCACTCGGTATATGGGGGTATGTACAACTGGGAAGTTACCTGACAGCAACCTGAGAATTTCAGCGGATGCGTCGTTCCTGCAGCCACGACGCGTACGACCATGGGTCGGCACTAGTGTTAGGGCCGCAAGAACCAAACGATGCACCAGCAAGTGGAGGGGTCGAGAAGTTGAGCGATACCAATCGCGGCCAAGGCACCATTGCCAACGGCAAGAACGGCTACCCGGACGGGGTGCCGAACACCATCTCGTCCATCCCGTTGTCGGACGTCGACTACCGCGCGCCCGGCACCGGCAGCATCGGCAACCTGGTCAAGGACGCGACGACGCAGGTCTCGACGCTGGTGCGCGCCGAAGTCGAGCTGGCCAAGGCCGAGGTCACCGGTGAGATCAAGAAGGGACTGCAGGGCAGCCTGTTCTTCCTGCTCGCGCTCGCGGTTCTGATCTTCAGCGCGTTCTTCTTCTTCTTCTTCGCCGCGGAGACACTCGACATCTGGCTGCCCAGGTGGGCCGCTTTCCTGATCGTCTTCGTGTTCATGCTGCTCGTCGCCGCACTGTTCGGCTTCCTCGGCTACCTACGCGTCAAGAAGCTGCGCAAACCCGAGAAGACCATCGACTCGCTCAAGCAGGCGTCGACGGTGCTGCCGAACCAGCACGAGAGCACTCCCGGCATCCCCGGTTACAAGAAGTAGCGGCGGCACGCACCGAACATGAGCCAGCCCGACCCGTCGACGGTGCGTTTCGCCGGCCCCTGGACGCACCGGGACGTACATGCCAACGGCATCCGCTTCCACGTCGTCGAGGCGGCCGACTCACCTGCCGACGGTCCTCTCGTGGTCTTGCTGCACGGTTTCGCCGATTTCTGGTGGTCCTGGCGTCATCAACTCACCGCGCTGACCGAGGCCGGCTACCGCGCAGTCGCCGTCGATCTGCGCGGTTACGGGGACAGCGACAAGCCACCTCGCGGATACGACGGATGGACATTGGCGGGCGATGTCGTCGGCCTGATCAGGGCCCTCGGTCACTCGCGCGCTGCTCTCGTCGGGCACGCCGACGGAGGTCTCGTGTGCTGGGCGACGGCCGCGTTGCACCCACGGATGGTGAGCGCTATCGGCCTGGTCGGATCGCCGCACCCGATCGCGCTACGCCGGTCGGTTCTCCGCGACAAGGCACAGCGGCGAGCTCTTCTGCCGTTCTTTCTGCGCTATCAGGTGCCTCTCCTGCCGGAGCGCTCCCTGACGAAAAAGAACGGCGAGGCCGTCGAGCAGCTGTTCAGGTCGCGTACCAGCCCTGCCTGGCAGGGCACCGAGGAATGCACCGACGCCGTGACCCAATTGCGGTCCGCCATCCGCATCGCCGGTGCTGCGCACTGTGCGCTGGAATATCAGCGTTGGGCGTTCCGCAGCCAGTTCCGCGGCGACGGCCGTCGTTTCATGAAGGCGATGGACACGTCGCTGGACATCCCCGCGCTGCAGGTCCGCGGCGAACTGGACCCGTACGTCCTCGCTCGCACCGTTCACGGTGACGTCGGGTGGGCCCCGGAGCGGCGCCTGCACACGGTTCTCGGTGCCGGTCACTATGCGCATCAGGAGTCGCCCGATGAGGTCACCGATCAGCTGAAGGAGCTTCTGGAGTCGTCCGGCGTCCTCTGACCCCTCTGTGAGTACATATATAAGTACTCACATGCGGCGGAGCCGCATCAGACGATGCACGCTCCCGTGCCCACCGGCACCGGGGCGTTCATACTCTGCGCGAGTTCGTCGGCGATCTCGGCTGCGGTCAACACGAAGCCCGTGTCGGGGTCGTCCACCGCTGCACCGAAGACCAAGCCCAGTACCTGGCCGTTCTCGGTGACGAGTGGGCCACCCGAGTTTCCCTGCCGCACCGTCCCGCGGACCGTGTACACCTGGCGCTCGACCGTTCCCGTGCGGTAGATGTCCGGGCCGTTGAGGTTCAGTACTTCACGTACGCGCGCCGGGCTTGCCGTGTACGGGCCGCCGCCCGGGTAACCCAGAACGATCGCGCTCTCGCCGGACACCGCCGGATCGGGAGCGAAGTTCAGAACCGGCGCCTGCAGCCCGGGCACGCGAAGGATCGCCACGTCCTCCTCCGGATCGAACAGAACGACGTCGGCATCCAGAACGGTGCCGAGCGAATCGACGGTGACTCCGTCGGTGCCTGCGACCACGTGAGCGTTGGTCATCACCAACTCCGGTGCGACGACGAATCCCGATCCTTCGAGCGCCTTCTGGCAGCTCGGCGCGACGCCGCTGATCTTCAACACGCTCTCGTGCAGCTGGTCCACAACGGGGCTGGCCTGCAGAGCCGGGTCGGGTACATCGACATTCGCCACCGGGGTGCGGCCGAACGGTCCGATGACGTCCGGCAGACCCGATGTGTCGAGCAGTGCGGAGAACTCCTTGGGGACCTCGCGAAGCCACCCGGGCGCGACGTCGTCGACCTTTCCGAGCACCGTCGATCCGCGAACGGCACTGGCCACGTCGGGTTGCGACGACGACGTCAGAGGAATGGCGAGCAACCACGCCGCGGCGAGCACCGCAACAGCCTGGAGTCCAGCGCCGATGACACTGTCCACCGAACGTGCACTGCGCGAATGCATTCCGCTGCGCAACGCCCGGCCCAAGACCATCCCCGATACTTCACCGATGATCACCAGCGCGACGATCAGCCCGATTCCGACGAGAACACGCATGCGTGAACCGTCCACGTGAACCAATACGTGTGGGGCGATCAGGATGCCTGCGACCGCACCGAGCACCACACCCAGAAACGCCATCGCCGACGCCACCGCGCCCTGCCGCCACCCCGAGGATGCCGCCAACAGGGCGACACCGAGGACGATGATGTCGACCCATGTCGAACCGGTCACTGGTCCAGACCCTCCCCTACTGTGGCCAAACTCGTCTCCAGATCACGGATGTCGTCGGTGTCCCATTCCAGTTCCCACCCGGAAACCGCGAGCAGGCCTGCCAGAATACCGCCGGTGAAGCCCCACACGAGCATCCCGTCGACTGCGAATGCTGGGCCCTGATAGCCCGCCGGGTGTCTGACCTGGAATCGGTTGTTGGGGTCGAGTAACGCCCGGATGGGAACTCGCACCACCCGCGCGGCCTCGGCGGTGTCGACGACTCCGACCTCACTGGGGTTACGCCAGTACGCGAGGACCGGCACGACGTCGAACCTGGACGGCGGCACGTAGATGCCAGGCAGCGTGGCGAGCGGCTCGACGCCTCCCGGGTCGAGGCCGGTCTCCTCGACCGCCTCGCGCAGGGCCGTCGCGACCGGCGAATCGTCCTCGGGATCCGTGGCGCCTCCGGGGAAAGCCACCTGACCGCTGTGTTGACGCAGCGTCGCTGCTCGCTGAGTCAGAAGCACGTCCGCGTCGGCGGGCACTCCGCCCTGCGCTGTCGGGTCCGCATCCTCCGAACCACCGAACAGCACCAGTACCGACGCTGCACGCACGATCGCCCCGTCGGGAGCCGTACGTTCGAGCACCGGATTGGTACCCGTCGTGTCGATCAAGCCCCGTTCGCCACTCGCGGCGTCGACGACCTGCCTCAACCACTGCGGAGTCATCGGCTGATTCCGAGCCCCGCGGACACGGCGTCGTCGATCTCCTGAACACTGTCGAACGGTTGTGGCAGCACCTCGGCGACATTGCCATCCGCGCCCACGAGAATCGACACGGGGAGCACATTCGGCGCGCCGACGGCTGCTGCTATGCGACCCGCTCCGTCCTGCACACCCGGCAGCGTCACCCCGTAATCGGCAAGCTTCGTCAGCCCGTTCGACTCGTTCCGGTCCTGGTGCACGGTCAACACCGCGACCCGTCCCTGCATCTGCGACGCGTACTCCTGCAGATGCGGCAACTCCTGCGCGCACGGACCGCACCAATACGCCCACAGGTTGATCAACGTCGGAGTGCCCGCGAGAGCGCGGCCCAGATCCACCTGCGAACCGTCACCGATGCACTCGAGCACGATCCCGGCCAACGGACCGGACGAGTCGGTCTCGGCGGACGGCGCCGGGCAACTCTGCAGCCCGGCGCGTTCCCGCAGCGGGGCGAGCGCCTCGGCAGTGTCCGCGGACCGACGCTCCTCGACAACCGGCGCGCCCTGCCCGGGCATCCCCGTCACCGGCTCCGGATCGTCGCCTCGCGGCCAGATCGCGTACACCAACGCCACGACAACCAGCAACGCCGCCAGCGACCACCTCGCCGCAGACCCCGTCACCGAGGTCCCCCACCAGATCGTTCCGCGGGCTCTGGCTCCACTCCTGCTTCATGGGGTCGTTCCGCAGGCTCCACTCCTGCCAGGCGTAGGAGGTGATCCGTTTCCGGGCCCTTCACGAGCGCCGCAGCCTCCACCTTGTCGGTCGGGCCGAGTCCGTAGGAAGGACAGTCCTTGGCGAGGACGCAGACACCGCACGCCGGCTTGCGGGCGTGGCACACGCGGCGTCCGTGGAAGATCACGCGGTGGCTGAGCAGTGTCCATTCCTTGCGCTCGATCAGCGCGCCGACGGCGTGCTCGACCTTCACCGGATCTTCCTCGTCCGTCCACTGCCACCGTCGGACGAGTCGACCGAAGTGGGTGTCGACGGTGATTCCTGGTACGTCGAACGCGTTCCCCAACACGACGTTTGCGGTCTTTCGTCCGATTCCGGGGAGCGTGACGAGGTCTTTCAGCCGGGGCGGGACCTCGCCGTCGAACTTCTCCAGCAGGGCGGATCCGAGCCCGATCAGCGAGTTCGCCTTGTTCCGGTAGAAGCCGGTGGTACGGATGTACTCCTCTAGTTCCGTTCTGTCCGCTTCGGCGTAATCCTTGGCAGTGCGATATCTCACGAAAAGCGCCGGCGTGACCATGTTGACGCGTTTGTCGGTGCATTGCGCCGACAGAATGGTGGCGACGGCCAGTTCGAGGGGGTTGGTGAAGTCGAGTTCGCAGTAGACGTGCGGAAACGCAACGGCGAGCTCTCTGTTCATTCGTCGCGCTCGGCGTTTGAGCCCCAATGCGGTCTCTTCGCGTTTGCGCACGTCGAGCGCCGACGGGGCTGTCGATTTCACTCCACAACTGTACGGACAAGAATCTGCAACGAATCGGCCCTGTGTTCTTATCGAGACCTTTTCGGTGTTTACTGCTCGGTATGCAAGGACTCGCCGTAGTGCTCTTCCCTGTGCTCCTGATGTTGTTCGCCCTCGCCATGGAGCGCGTGGAGTTCCGCTTGAGCAAGCTCGGTGTCCGCGAACAAGAGGTGCAGGAGTTCCTCGATCAGGCCAGCACCTCCGAGGTCGCGACCCTCGCCAACGAGGGCATGCCGCACGCTCTCGCTCGTTTCAACAGCCGCAAGCGCCGTACCCCCGCTTCCGAGGAACTCGCGGACCAGCGCGCGAGCTGAGTCCGAATTGTCGCATTTTGGGTGGACAACAGCCCAACGGATCGTTTAGTTCACAACCTTCACGGCACGTCGGTGGTGCCGATCACTCGTATTGCGCCTCGGCGAAGTAGACTTCACCGAGATAATTGTCATGTTTGATTACTGACGTGAGCTTCGAGAGCCCCAGGCTCGCCGAGCGCACGTAAGCGAGAAACGCCTATCGTCGACGCGGGTGACCACGCCGGCGACATCCCAAAAGGAGCGCAAGTGGACGACGTCCTGGCACGGGCCGGCATCTTCCAAGGAGTCGAACCCTCTGCGGTAGCAGCGCTGACGAAGCAGCTGCAGCCGGTCGATTTTCCTCGTGGACATGTGGTCTTCAACGAGGGCGAGCCCGGTGACCGGCTGTACATCATCGTCTCCGGCAAGATCAAGCTCGGACGCCGCTCTCCCGATGGCCGCGAGAACCTGCTGACCATCATGGGTCCGTCGGACATGTTCGGCGAGCTGTCCATCTTCGACCCGGGTCCCCGCACGTCCACCGCGACGACGGTCACCGAGGTCCGCGCGGTCAGCATGGACCGCGACGCTCTGAAGGCGTGGATCGACCAGCGTCCCGAGATCGCCGAGCAGCTTCTCCGCGTGTTGGCTCGCCGGTTGCGTCGCACCAACAACAACCTCGCGGATCTGATCTTCACCGACGTCCCCGGCCGTGTCGCCAAAGCGCTTCTCCAGCTGGCACAGCGCTTCGGCACTCAGGAAGCCGGATCGCTCCGCGTCACGCACGACCTGACGCAGGAAGAGATCGCTCAGCTCGTCGGCGCGTCGCGTGAGACCGTCAACAAGGCACTCGCGGACTTCGCGCACCGCGGTTGGCTGCGGCTCGAAGGCAAGAGCGTGCTGATCTCCGACTCCGAGCGTCTGGCTCGCCGGGCTCGCTAGCTCTCTCGAAGGTAGGTCAGCTGCGCCTTGACGGACATGCGCGCAGCTGGCCACAACTTCTTGTCCACGTCCGCGTAGACGTGCTTGACCACCTTCATCGGCTTTGCGTCCTGGCCGAGTACCCACAGCGCAGCTTTGATCTGCTCGAGTCGTTCGAACCGATGCTTTCGGTACATCCGCGCAACCTCCGCTGTGTCGGCCACCTCGGCTCCGTGCCCGGGTAGCGCGATCTTGCCTGCCCCTGCGGCTTCGAGCCGATCCAGCGACGCCAGGTAATCCGCGAGAGTCCCGTCCTTGGGATCAAGTACCGTCGTACCCCGACCGAGGATCGTGTCCCCGGTGAGAATCGCGTCGTCGAGTTCGAAGCTCAACGAATCCGCTGTGTGCCCGGGAGTCGCGAGGACGGTGATCTTCAACCCTGCCGCGTCGATGACCTCGCCGTCGACCAACGCTGTGCTGCCGTGGACGAACTCGTCGGAGAACGCGCGGATCGGCGCGCCCGTCTTCTTGTGGAACCGCTTCAATCCGTCCGTGTGATCGCCGTGCCGATGCGTCACCAGGACAAGAACCACAGTGCCCGACGCGGCCACCGCGTCGAGATGCTTCTTGTCCTTCGGTCCCGGATCGACCACGACCACCTCGTCGCTGCCGGGTGCGCGCAGAATCCAGGTGTTGGTGCCGTCGAGCGTCATCTTTCCCGGATTGTCGGCGAGCAGAACCGCCGCCGTCGGTGTGACCTGTCGAAGCTGACCGTATGCCGGATGCGCGAGAGTCATAGTCGTACTTTAAGAGCATGAGAATCGGATTGGTCGGTGCGGGTCCTTGGGCTCGCGCGACACACGCCCCGTCCCTTGCCGCGCACCCGGACGTCGACTTCGTCGGCGTGTGGGCCCGTCGACCCGATGCTGCTGAGGGCATGGGTGCCCCGGTCTACGACAGCGTCGAGACACTGATGGCCGACGTGGACGCCGTCGCGTTCGCGGTACCTCCGCAAGTGCAGGCCGGAATGGCGATCGCCGCAGCCGAGGCCGGAAAGCACGTCGTACTCGACAAGCCCATCGCGTCCAACCTGGACGACGCCACGCGTCTTGCCGAGGCCGTCTCCGGCGCGGGCGTCGGGTCGATCGTCGCGTTGACGAGGCGGTTCGCTCCGGAGACACGTGCGTTTCTGGCAGAGGCCGACGGACGGGATTGGAGTTCTGCATCCGGGACCTGGCTGTCCGGGGCAGTGCTCGGAGGCGAGTATTCGAATTCACCGTGGCGTCGACGCGACGGTGCCCTCTTCGACGTCGGGCCGCATGTCTTCGACCTGCTGGACCTGACTCTCGGGACCATCACCGGCGTGGCGCTGAGCCGTCGGGACGAATCTTCGGACACCTGGACCGTGGTGCTCGAGCACGAGGGCGGCAAGCTGAGCACGTCACGCCTGTCACTCGCGACGCCGGTGCAACCGTCGGTCTTCCGGGTGGAGGTCAGCGGCAGCGACGGTGTGCTGTCACTGCAAGACCGTTCGACGCCGGCGACCGACTGCTTCCGAGTTCTTCTCGACGAATTTCTCGAATCGGTCGCCGGCGGCGTCGAGCATCCCTGTTCGGTTCGCCGCGGGCTCCATCTTCAGCGAGCACTGGACGCCGTGTGAGGCACTAGACCTCCACGATCAGCTCGACCTCGACGGGGGCATCGATCGGGAGTTCGGCGACGCCGACGGCGGACCTGGCGTGCTTTCCGGCGTCGCCGAAGATCTCGCCGATCACGTTCGACGCGCCGTTGACGACGGCAGGCTGACCGTTGAATCCGGGGGCCGAGGCGACGAAGCCGACGACCTTCACGATCCGCTTGATCGAATCGACACCGACGAGCGAGTTGATCGCTGCCAACGCGTTCAGTGCACAGACTCGCGCAGCGTCGGCGGCGTCCTCGGCTGATACGTCCGCACCGACCTTGCCCGTGGCCGTCAGCTCACCGGAGACCAACGGCAGCTGACCCGACGTGTAGACCAGCGATCCGGTCTGCACCGCGGGGATGTATGCGGCCAGCGGCGGTACGACCGGCGGCAGCTCGATCCCGAGTTCGGTCAGGCGCTCACTCCACGCCATCGCTAGGCCTTCGGGCGCTTGAAGTAGGCCACCAACGTGTCGCCACCGTTGGGACCGGACATGATGGTCACGAGCTCCCAGCCCTCGGCACCGTAGTTGTCCAGAATCTGCTTGGTCGCGTGAATCAGTACCGGCGCAGTGAAGTACTCCCAGATGATCTTTTCGCTCATGGGGGTGAGCCTAGTCGGCGGGGATACTGCAGTCCGATCGACCGGACGCTTCGACGATGTGACGGCCGAGCGTCATGTGAGAGGGTCGAAATCGTGAGCCGTCTGGACATACTCGACGCGTCGTTCCACTACGCCTCGAAAAGTGCACCCCGCGACCAATACGTGCTGTTGACCTTCGACGCAGGTGACCTTTCGTCCCCGACACTCGACGAGATCACGGACTTCATCGACGCACGCGCCCGATCGATACCGGATCTGAACAAGCGTCTCGTCGAGATCCCCGGAAACCTCGAGTATCCGTACTGGTCACGAAGCGTCGGACTCCCGCCGGTCGTCGAATTCGGTTCTCGCACATGGGAAGGTGTCGTCGAAGAGCTCGGTCTGCTGGTGCAGAAGTCCGTCGATGCAACTCGAGCCGCCTGGCAGGTCCACGTGGCACGCGACGTCGAGGACGTACCGCACGCCGTGGGACGCGCACTCGTCGTGGTCGTTCAGGTCAGCCACGCGCTGACCGACGGACGAGGAGCGACGCGGCTCGCGCGTGCCCTGTTCTCGGTGGATCCGCCCGAACCTTCCCAGTCGCAGGCACGCCTGTTCAAGCCCCACCTGCGTGTTCCGGTGGCAGTGGGAGCCCTTGCCGCGCTTCCGTTTCGTCTGGCCGCCGCGCGTCTTGCCGCTCGTCGTACACGCCGCACTTTCGAACGTGAGCGCGGATCCATCACCGATCGAAACGTCCTTCGACCCTCCATTTCGAGCAACGTCGAGCCCACCGGCAACCGCGTGGCCCACGTGATTCCCTGCGCTCCACATCGACTCACCAAGACCCGGTTCAGCGTCACGACCACGGCATTGACCGCGGTCGGCCTCGCTGCCGAGCGCTACCTCGAGACCGTCGGCGATGCAGTCCCGGTCACACTGAACGCGCTTGTTCCCATGGGACTTCCCGAGGACGTGAAGTGGCCCGCCGAGAACCGCATCGTGAACGGTGACGTCGACCTTCACGTCGATGTCTCCGACATCGCCGAGCGCGCGCGACGAACCGCGGCGTCATTGGCCGAGGCCCGCGAGAAGCTGCTCGACCCGCTGCTCCTGCGGTGGATCAGAGCCGAGAATCTCGTACCCGCTCCGGTCTTTCTCGCTCTGGACAGACGCGCACGCAAACATGCACTTCGAGAGCGCACCGTCCACGACGAAGTCACGAGCAACTTGACTGTCGTCAGTGTGAATCGGGGGGATGCACGTCTCGAACTGTGCGGGGCGCCCGGCCTGTTCTCCGGCGGCTTCCCGATGCTCGGCCCCGCCCGCTCCCTCACGCACGGCTTCTACGGCCTGGGCGACACGGTCACGGTCTGCGTGACAGCGTGCCCCGACACGTTCCCCGACCACGCTCGCTACGTCGACATTCTGAAGCAGGCCATCAACGACGTAGTCGCCGTGACAACAGACGAGACATAGTCGCCGCGACGTCGGACCGCACGGTTCCACCGAGGTGACATCCGATTCGTCTATATGGTCGTGTTGTGGTCACATCGAGTTTCGAAGGTTGGCCGGAGAAGGCCGACACTGCGCGGTTGCACTTCGTCTCCGGCAAAGGCGGCACCGGTAAGTCGACGGTTGCTGCTGCGCTTGCGTTGGCACTCGCGGCCGACGGTCGACGAGTGTTGCTGGTGGAGGTCGAAGGCAGGCAAGGGATTGCCCAGTTGTTCGACGTTCCACCGCTTCCTCCGGTCGAGACGCGAGTCGCGTCCGCGGACGGCGGTGGCGAGGTCTACGCGCTTGCCATCGACATCGAGACCGCATTTCTCGAGTACCTCGACATGTTCTACAACCTGGGTTTCGCCGGGCGCGCGATGCGCAAGATCGGCGCGATCGAGTTCGCGACCACGATCGCGCCCGGTCTGCGTGACGTCCTGCTGACCGGCAAGGTCAAGGAGTGCGTGGTCCGCACCGACAAAGCCGGGAAACGCGTGTACGACGAGGTGGTTGTCGATTCGCCCCCGACGGGCCGTATCGGCAACTTCCTCGATGTCACCAAGGCGATGGCCGATCTGGCCAAGGGCGGTCCGGTCCGCTCGCAGAGCGAGGGCGTGGTGCGGTTGCTGCATTCCGCGGACACCGTCGTGCATCTCGTGACGTTGCTCGAGGCCTTGCCGGTGCAGGAGACGGCTGATGCCGTGAAGGAGCTGGAAGCAGCCGATCTGCAGTTGGGCACCGTCATCGTCAACCGCACCGAGCCGACGTACCTGCCGGAGGAGTCGCTCGACGACGCGGCGCACGGGACAGTCGACGTCGCTGCGCTCAGAACCGGGCTGGAGAAGACAGGAATATCGTTGTCGGACGACGATTTCGCAGGCTTGCTGACGGAAACGATCGAGCACGCGTCGACGCTGGCCGCTCAAGTGGACAGCGGCCGTCAACTCGACGAGTTGGATTCCGCGAGACTGCGACTGCCGATGCTGGCGGACGGCGTCGACCTCGGCGGGTTGTACGAACTGGCGGCAGAACTCAAGGAACAGGGTGTGAAATGAGCAAGGCTGCAGCGCCCGTACTCGATATCGAGAAGATTCTTCGGGGCGCGAAGTCCCGCATCGTCGTGGTGTGCGGTGCAGGTGGCGTGGGGAAGACGACAACGGCGGCGTCGATGGCGCTTCGAGCTGCGGAGCAGGGCCGCAAGGTCGTGGTGTTGACGATCGATCCAGCTCGGCGCCTGGCCCAAGCCCTCGGTGTCGACGAGCTCGACAATTCGCCGCAACCGGTCAAGCTTCCGGCCGGGGCCACGGGCGAGCTGCACGCCATGATGTTGAACATGCGTCGGACGTTCGACGAGATGGTGATCGAGCATTCGACGCCGGAGAAGGCCGAGCAGGTGCTGGCCAACCCGTTCTATCAGACGGTGGCCTCGTCGTTCTCCGGAACGCAGGAGTACATGGCGATGGAGAAACTCGGCCAGCTCGCGTCCGACTCGACGTGGGATCTGATCGTCGTGGACACCCCACCGTCGCGCAATGCTCTGGATTTTCTCGATGCGCCGCAACGTCTCGGCTCATTCCTCGACGGCCGGTTCATCAGGTTGTTGATGGCGCCGGGACGCGGCCTCACGCGGATGGTGACCAGCGCGATGAGCCTGGCCCTCCGCGGCGTGTCGACGGTGATCGGTAGTCAGATGCTCACCGATGCGTCTGCATTCGTGCAGTCACTCGACTCGATGTTCGGCGGCTTCCGCGAGCGGGCGACGCGCACCTACCAGCTGCTTCGCGAGGACGGCACCAGCTTCGTCGTCGTTGCAGCGGCCGAACCGGATGCGTTACGCGAAGCGGCGTACTTCGTGGATCGATTGAGTGGTGAGGGAATGCCGTTGGCCGGCCTGATCCTCAACCGGACGCACCCGACGCTGTTGTCACTCCCTGCCGATCACGCTGTCACGGCTGCGGATCAGTTGGACGGTTCGGAGGACGGGGAACTCGCCGCCGCGGTACTGCGCATTCACGCCGCCCGGGCAGTGACGGCCGCTCGCGAACTGCGCCTGCTCCGACGGTTCACCTCGGCACACCCACGGGTCCCGATCGTCGGCGTGCCCTCCCTCCCGTTCGAGGTGTCGGACCTGCATGCTCTCCGCGCGGTGGCGGATCAACTCACCCGGTCCGCGTAGGCCCGCTCAGATCGCGGCCTGCTGCTGGCGCTGCGTCTCGAAGAAGTCCGACCAGGAGTCGACCTCGGGGTGCTGCTTGAGCAATGCGCGACGCTGACGCTCGGTCATACCGCCCCAGACACCGAACTCCACGCGGTTGTCGAGCGCGTCCGCACCGCACTGCATCAACACCGGGCAGTGCCGGCAGATGGTCGCTGCTTTGCGCTGCGCTGCTCCCCGTACGAACAGCTGGTCAGGATCGGTGCCCTTGCACCGCGCCTGCGCTACCCACGCAATGCGTGCTTCTGCTTCTTCCACATCTAGCCGCGTCGGTGCTGCTGTCGTGTGCATTGCGGATCCCCTTTGCAGTTCGAACGTCCTTGCTGAACGTTCCAGAAGCTCCTGCGGTGCTGCATCGAGCTGGTTTCCATCGCTCGAAGCACATCGATCTAGGAGCTGCCCCACATTCATATACAAGTGTTATGTGAATCACACCGTGCTCATAATTTAGGTAAATCCGGCGACGAACGCAAGACGAGAGAAGCAACTTTCTGGTACGACCGTCCCGACCTGCGGTTCCTCGCGCGACCAGTGATCCATTACAAGAAGTCGCGCAACGTAACGACGCGACGACGCCTCCCGGAACCGGCCGGATCATCTGCGTTTCTGGGCCAGCTGCACTAGTCCACGTACGCTGTGCTCGTGTCAGTTGGAAAAACCGTGGCGAAGCTCGCCGGATGTTCCGCACTCGCGGGTGCGCTGTTGGCCGGAGTCATGTTCCCGTTGGCAGGCGGGTTCGGCTATGCGTCGAATCGGGCTGCGGACACTGTGGACAATGTGTCCGCCGAGTTGGTCGAAGGCGCGGTCCCTGCGGTGTCCACGATGGTCGACGCCGCAGGCAACCCGATCGCATGGCTGTACGAGCAGCGGCGATTCGAGGTACCGAGCGACAAGATCTCCAACGAGATGAAGCTCGCGATCGTCTCCATCGAGGACAAGCGGTTCGCCGAGCACCAGGGCGTCGACTGGCAGGGCACGTTGCGTGCGTTCCTCACCAACACCACGAGCGGCCAGGTCGAACAGGGCGCGTCGACGTTGGATCAGCAGTACGTGAAGAACTACCAGCTCCTAGTCGTCGCCAAGACCGACGCCGAGCGCCGCGCCGCGATCGAGACGACGCCCGCCCGAAAGATCCGCGAGATCCGTATGGCGTTGACGCTGGACAAGGAACTCACGAAGGACGAGATCCTCACCCGCTACCTCAACCTGGTGCCGTTCGGTAATTCGTCGTTCGGCATCCAGGACGCTGCGCAGACATACTTCGGCATCGACGCCAGCCAGCTCGACGCGAAGCAGTCCGCGATGCTCGCGGGCATGGTGCAGTCCAGCTCGGCCCTCAATCCGTACACCAACGAGCAGGGTGTCACCGAACGCCGCAACATCGTGCTGGACACGATGATCCAGAACATTCCGGATCGGGCCGAGGAGTTCCGGCAGGCCAAAACCGAGCCTCTCGGTGTTCTCCCGGTGCCGCAGACTCTGCCGCGAGGATGCATCGCCGCCGGTGACCGCGGATTCTTCTGCGACTACGCACTTCAATACCTCGCGAACGCGGGGATCAGCCGAGAGCAGATCGACAAGGGCGGCTACCTCATCCGCACCACTCTCGATCCGGCTGTGCAGAACTCCACCAAGGCATCGCTCTCGTCGAATTCCAGCCCGACTCTCGACGGCGTCGCCACGGTCATGAACGTCATCGCGCCCGGCCAGGACTCACACCGCATTCTGGCAATGGGAAGCAGCCGCACGTACGGTCTCGACGCCGATACCGACGAGACAGTTCAGCCGCAGCCCTATTCGCTCGTCGGTCACGGCGCAGGCTCGATCTTCAAGGTCTTCACCACCGCCGCAGCGATGGAACGGGGGCTCGGAACCAGCGCCACCCTGCAGGTGCCCCGCCGAGCCGAGGTCCGCGGACTAGGCGACGGTGGAGCTCGCGGCTGCCCGGCCAACACGTACTGCGTCGAGAACGCAGGCAACTACCCCGCGTCGCTCTCCATCACCGATGCACTCGCCCAGTCGCCTAACACCGCGTTCGTGAAGCTGATCGAATCCGTCGGAGTCGCACCCGTCGTCGACATGTCCGTTCGTCTCGGGCTGCGGTCCTACGCGGACCCGAACACCTCGGGCTTCGACGAGCAGAGCATGGCCGACTTCCAGAAGAACCAGAACCTCGGTTCCTACACCCTCGGCCCCACCTGGGTGAACCCATTGGAGCTGTCCAACGTGGCCGCGACGCTGGCGTCAGGTGGCAAGTGGTGCCCACCCACTCCGATCGACTCGGTGTTCGACCGTGAGGGCAAGCCGGTTCCGGTGACTCAGCAGGCCTGCGAGCAGGTCGTCGAGCCCGGTCTGGCGAACACGCTCGCCAACGCGATGAGCAAGGACGATCAGGCAGGCGGCACGTCGGCGTCGGCTGCGGGATCCGTCGGCTGGACGCTCCCGATGTCCGGCAAGACCGGTACGACGGAGTCGCACATGTCGTCGGGCTTCCTCGGCTTCACCAACCGCTACGCCGCGGCTGTGTACACCTACGGCGACTCGCCGACCCCTGGTGAGATCTGCTCGTTCCCGCTTCGCCCCTGCGGCTCGGGCAACTTGTACGGCGGCAACGAACCTGCGCGCACCTGGTACGACGCCATCGACCCCGTTGCGAACAACTTCGGCCCCGTCGAGCTGCCACCCGTCGACCAGAAGTACGTGCGTGGTTCGGCCAACGGTCAGGTTCCCGACGTGACCGGCCAGAGCCAGAGCTCGGCAACCTCGACGCTCCAGGGCGCCGGCTTCCAGGTGACGGTCGCGACGACGGCCAACTCGGCGTCACGCGGCACCGTGACGGGTGTGTCCCCGTCGGGTTCGGCAATCCCGGGATCGACCATCACGATCTACGTCAGCGACGGGTCGGTACGGGAGGCCCCGCCGGCTCCGGCTCTGCCGGAACTGCCGCCGGGCATCGAACTACCGGCCATCCCGCCGGGGCTGCAGATTCCCGCCATCCCGGGCATCACCGCACCGCGATAAGAGGCTCCGCCGCATGTAGGTGAACTCCGCGGCTCCGCCGCGTGTGAGTGGAAATGTAGGCCAGGGGCCAGGAGCGGAGCCTGCGGAGCGACCAGAAGACGCGACATTTCCACTCACATAAGGCAGAAGCGTCAGAGACGGTCTTTGACGGCCTTCGACACGCGCGAGCCGTCGGCCTTACCTGCAGCCAGAGCCGAGGCGACCTTCATGACCTGGCCCATCTGCTTCATTGCCGGCCGTTCGCCGATCTCTTCGGCGACCTGGGCGATGGCGGTATCGGCGACGTCGGCCAGCTCGGCGTCCGTGAGCGGGGTCGGCAGGTATTCGTCGATGATCTGCGCTTCAGCGCGCTCGTTCGCTGCGAGCTCTCCGCGGCCGTTCTCGGTGTAGATTTCTGCGGATTCGCCGCGCTTCTTCGACTCCTTGGCAAGGACTTTCAGTACCTGCTCGTCGGTCAGATCGTGCGCTTCCTTGCCGGAGACCTCCTCGGTCTGGATCGCGGCGAGGAGCATACGGATGGTGGCCGTGCGCAGCTTGTCCTTGGCCTTCATGGATGTGGTCAGGTCGGCTCGGAGCTGGGATTTCAGTTCGGACATGTACCAGAACGCTACGCGGGCTCCGTTCGCATCCGCACGTCGATTACCTGTACTGACGTATCGTGGGGAACGTGTCCGTGAAAAACAACGCTTGGACCCTCCCGTTCGCCCCGCAATCGCAGCTTGCATCAGACGCTCTCCGCGCCGCCGCGACGCGCGCACGTGCCAGTGCGGAGCAGGCGCCGTTGCAGACGGCAGCCCTGGCTACGGCCGGTGCCGCAGCGCTAGGCCTCGGGTACGCGACGCTCGTCGAGCGCAACGCCTTCGCTCTTCGGGAAGCCACGATGGCCGTCCTCGAGCCAGGATCGGCGTCACTCCGGGTTCTGCACATCAGCGATCTGCACATGATGCCGAATCAGCGTCTCAAGCAGAACTGGCTGCGGGAGCTCGACCGGCTCGAGCCGGACCTGGTCGTCAATACCGGTGACAACCTGTCGCATTCCAAGTCCGTCCCGGCCGTCGTACAGGCTCTCGGACCGCTCCTGTCCAGGCCCGGCCTGTTCGTCTTCGGCAGCAACGACTACTTCGCACCCAAGCCGAAGAACCCGTTGAAGTACTTCAAGAAGAACCACAAGCGCGTTCTGGGTGAATCACTCCCCTGGCGCGACCTCCGAGCCGCGTTCTCCGAGCGCGGCTGGCACGACGTCACCCACGTCCGTCGCGAACTCGAGATCGCGGGTGTGCGCATCGCGTCTGCCGGCGTCGACGATCCTCATCTCAAGCGGGACCGCTACGAGACCATCGCCGGCCAACCCAATCCGCTCGCGGATCTACGACTCGGCATCACACACTCGCCCGAACCACGGGTTCTCGACAAGTTCGCCGAGGACGGCTACGACCTCGTTCTCGCTGGGCACACTCACGGTGGTCAGCTGTGCCTTCCGTTCTACGGCGCTCTGGTCACCAACTGCGAGATCGACCGCTCACGAGTGAAGGGCCCGTCGAAGTGGGGTGCTCACACGCAGCTGCACGTCTCGGCCGGCATCGGCACGTCACCGTACGCGCCCGCACGATTCTGCTGCCGCCCCGAAGCAACGCTGCTGACCCTCACTGCAGCACCCAGAAAGGGCCCAAAAGAGGGCTCCGACGAGGGCGTTTCGCGTTCCGAGGCAGTCGTAAGCTAGACTTCTGCGTGCGGTACACGGGGTGTGGCGCAGCTTGGTAGCGCGCTTCGTTCGGGACGAAGAGGTCGTGGGTTCGAATCCCGCCACCCCGACAGCAAAGACCCTGATTCGGTTCACGAATCAGGGTCTTTTTCGTGTCTGCGTGCCCCCGCGGCCCCACACATGGAGCGAAAGTGGGGTTCGATCAGTCTGACTGACCGAACCCCACTTTCGCTCGGAAGAAAGGGCTCGGACGAAAGGGCTCGGACGAAAGGGCTCGGACGAAAGGGCTCGGAAGAAAGGGCTCGGAAGAGAGGGTGAACCTAGCTCGATGCGGCGCGGAGTTTGTCGAGCAACGGTCCGGCGGCTTCGGCGAGGAATTGTTCCTGGGTTTCGTCGCCGACCTGGACGAGGGCGATGTCGGTGAAGCCTGCTTCCCAGTACGGCTTGACGGCCTCGACGATGGCGTCGAGGTCGGGGCCGCAGGGGATGGTCTCGGCTACGTCTTCTTTGCGGACGAATTGTGTTGCGCCTGCGAACCCTGCGGTGGTGGGGAGGTCTGCGTTGACGGCCCAGCCTCCGGCGAACCAGCGGAATCGGTCGTGGGCGCGGTCGATGGCGGCGTCCTTGTCCGGGTCCCAGGAGATGGGGATCTGGCCGATGGTGCGTGATGGTCCGTCGTGATGGTCGACCCAGCCTTTGACGAGGTCTGCGTTGGGTTCGACGGCGATCAGGTGGTCGGCGTAGGGCGCGAATCGGGCGATGGATTTTTCACCGGACACGGCGACGCCGATGGGTACGCCGCCTTCGGGTAGGTCCCAGATGCGTGCGGAGTCGACGCGGAAGTGCTTGCCTTCGTAGGTCACCAAGCCGCCTGCGTGGAGTTTGCCGATGATGTCGAGTGCTTCGGCGAACATGTCCTGGCGCTTGTCGATGGACGGCCAGCCTTCGCCGACGACGTGTTCGTTGAGGTTTTCGCCGCTGCCGAGGCCGAGGGTGAAGCGTCCGTCGGCGAGGATCTGGAGTGTTGCTGCTTTCTGTGCAACGACCGCGGGGTGGTACCGGATGATGGGGCACGTCACGTAGGTCATCAGCTCGACGCGTTCGGTGGCCTGCGCGACGGCGCCCAGCGTGGTCCAGGCGTACGGTGCGTGGCCCATGGAGGACAGCCATGGCGAATAGTGGTCACTTGCCACCTCGAAGTCGAAGCCGACGTTCTCGGCGCCGACGGCGTACTTGACGAGCTCTTTCGGCCCGCTCTGTTCGGTCATGAGGGTGTAGCCGAAGTTGGTCATGGTGCCTCCTCTAGATGGTTGCGACGGACCCGGAGTCCACGCGGTAGTTGGTGCCGTTGACGAACGATGCGCGTTCCGAGCACAGGAACACGACGACGGATGCGACCTCGTCGGGTTCGCCGCGGCGCTTCAGTTCCATGAAGGGGCGTTCCTCGTCGAGGAAGGTCTCGATTGCTTCGTCGCGGTCGGTACCGCGCTCGTCGGCGCGTTTGTCCATCATCTTGTCCGTCATCGGCGTGTGGATGAAGGCGGGCGATACGGCGTTGACCAGGATGCCCTCGGATGCATAGGTTTTCGACAATCCTTTGGTCAGCGACAGGATGCCTGCTTTCGATGCGCAGTACGGCAGTTCGTCGACGTACGGCTGTTCGGCGTCCTCCGATGCGAGCAGAACGATGCGTCCCCACCCGCCGCGACGCAGTGCGGGCAGGAAGGCTCGGACCACGCGCACCGGGCCCAGCAGATCGGTTTCGACGGTGCTGGCCCATCCTTCGTCGTCTATTTCGTGGAAGAGTCCTTGCGCGCCGGTCACTCCCGCGGATTGAACGAGTATGTCGATGTCCCCGACTGCCGCTGAGGTCTTCTCTGCCAGTTCGGCGACACTGTCGGCGTCGGTAACGTCGGCGGCGAAGGCGAACAACTTGTCCGGAGCGGCGTCCAGTTCGGCTGCTGCTTTCGTGAGCGCCTCTTCGTCCCGGTCGGTGACCACGACCGTCACTCCTTCTTGGAGAAGCAATCGAGCTGTGTGCCAACCGATGCCGGAGTCCGCCCCTGTCACGACCGCAACGCGGCCTTCGATTCCCAGATCCATGTGTGCATCCTCGTTCCTACGAGTCAGTTCGTTGCGTCGTGCGAATGCGCGATCGTCAGCGCTGCGTTCACCAGGGCCAGGTGGCTCAAGCCCTGCGGGAAGTTACCCAGAAACGATCCGTCCGAAGCATCGATCATCTCGCTGTAGAGGCCGACGTCGTTGGACGTCTCGACGAGTTGGTCCATCAGCTCGGATGCCTCGTCGTCGCGTCCGACGCAGGCGAGCGCCGAGACACGCCAGAACCCGCATGCGACGAACGTCGCCTCTTCTTTGTCGACGCCGCTGTAACGGTAGAGGTGTGGCCCGGCGCCGAGTTCGCGCCCCAGTGCGTCGATGGTGGACGAAAGTCGTTCTCCACGATCGAAGTCCATTTCCGCGGCGAGCAACACCGATGCGTCGAGACCGTCCGCCCCCGGATAGGCGAGGTAGGCCTGACGCTCCTCGGACCAGCATTTTTCTTCGACGTACTGCCTGATACGCCCGCGTTCGGCACGCCATCTGTCTGCAACGCCGGGGATCTGGCCCTCTTCGGCGAGGTGGACTGCACAGTCGAGCGCCTGCCAGCAGCCCAACTTGGAACTGGTGTAGTGCTGTTCGTCCTCGAGTTCCCAGATTCCGGCGTCGCGGCGCTGCCAGGAGTCGCAGGCTTCGTCGGCGATGGTGGCCAGAAGTCGTCCCGTTTCCGCGTCGAGTACGTTGCCGGCATCCACGTACAACCTCACGATGGCGAACAGGTCTCCGAAGATTCCCAGCTGTAACTGATCTGCGGCGGCATTGCCGTTGACGACGGGTCCGACACCGCGCCATCCCGGTACGTCGGGTTGCTCGGTGCCTCCGGGGAGTTCACCACCGAGCGTGTAGAACACGTTGACGAGAGGATCGTTGAGCCTGATGACCTTCAGAAGCCACGCCACTGCGGCGTGCACTTCTTCACGCAGACCGAACCTGATGAGCGCGCGGATCGTGTACGCGGTGTCGCGGACCCACGCGTAGCGGTAGTCCCAGTTCTTTCCACCGGTGCGATTCTCGGGCAGAGACGTCGTGGCGGCTGCCGCGATGGCGCCGGAAGGACTGTGCAGCAGCAGTTTCAACGCGAGAGCGCTGCGTGCCACATGCTCCTTCCAGGGGCCGTCGTAGTGAAATTCGTCGGACCACATCCTCCAGTTGCCGACAGTACGATCGATCCCCTCGTCGACCTTGATCGGCTCGGGCAGGTGGAGCGGCTCGTTCTCGGTACCGACGAGACCGATCAGGTGACGAGATCCGGGCGACGTGGTGAACGTGCCGTCGATGATCTGGTCGCCGACGGTCACGTCGTCCGCCTCGAGGGTGCGGACGGCCATCGTCAGACCGTCGGCGCGGAGCACGGTGCCGTGCTGAGTGTCGTACGCCCACGGGGACGCGATACCGAGCATGGTCCCCGGAGCAACCTTCCATGCCATGTCGACGGTTCCCTCGACACCGTCGATGCGGCGTCCGAGTTCCACCCAGGGCAACCGGCCGGCCACTCCGGTGTTGAGCGAGTCGGTGACGCGGACAATTCCCGTATCCGTCGTGTACAACGTCGTCAGCACGTTTGTTCCCTCGACGAATTCACGCTCTGCGGTGAAGGATTCGACGGGGGCGAGCGCAAAGGTGCCGCCGTGCTCGGCGTCCAGGACGGCGGCGAACGGGGGCGGAGAATCGAGGTTGGGGATGGGTAACCAGTCGATTCGGCCGTCGTCGGCGATCAGGGCGACCGTCCGTCCGTCTCCGATCGCTGCGTAGTCTTCGATTGCTGCGTAGCCGTCCTGACGACTCATACGGCGGTCAACCTCGCGATGGGGCTGTCGGTCAGATGTTCGACGAGATCCGCTGGGTCCTCGTAGACCGCTTCTGCGCCGGCAGCGCGTAATTCGGCGTCGGATACACCTCCGCACCTGACTCCGATTCCTGCCACTCCGACGCGTCTGGATGCCTTCATGTCCCACACGCTGTCGCCGATCATGACCGCCCCGCGGGCTTCGACGCCCGCGCGTTGCAGCGCGACGTCGACGATCTCGGGGCTCGGCTTGGCCACGTCAGCGTCCTCGGACGACGTCACGACGGACACGATGTCCTCGACGTCGAGGAGGTCACGGAGGTGGGCGAGTTCGTTCTCGGGTGCCGACGTGGCCAGTACGACGGTCAGGCCTGCATCGTCGATGCGCTGCAGCAACTCTCGTGCACCGGGCAGAATTTGCAGCCGCGCAATCGCTTGCTGGTAGTAGCTGGTGTGCAGATCCTTTGCTTCGAGTGCTGCGGCACTGTCGGAGGATCCGACGAGCGATTCGAGCAGCTTGTCGCCGTCCATGCCGATGCAGCGGTGGATCCTCCACGACGGGACGGTCACTCCGGCGTCGGCGAATGCCCTGGACCATGCGTCCACGTGAACGTAGTTGGAGTCCACCAGGGTGCCGTCTATGTCGAACAGGACTGCGCCTGAAGTCGAAGTCATTGCCCACGGCTACCCGCGCCGTACCGGGGTGAAACGTGAGCAGGCCCCCTTCCCGGGAGGGAAGAGGGCCTGCTCACAGTGCTGAGGTCAGTCGACCTGCGCTTGCCACATCCAGTGCAATTGCTCCAGTCGGGCGGTGATGGCGATGAGCAGATCCTGCGTCACGGGATCAGCGGCCTCGGTGTCCGCGATGCGCCCGCGTAGCCGATCCACCACTGCGGCAAGGTTGTCCACCACGGCGGCGATCACCTGCTCGTCCTTGGTCCAGCCTTCACCGAACCCCTTGGTGCCCGCTGTGGCCGACACCGTGGCCGAGCGTCCGTCCGGGCTGACACCGATCGCCGTTGCACGTTCGGCTGCCTCGTCGGTGAAATCCCGTGCTGCAGTGACGAGCTCGTCCAACGCGAGGTGCACCGAACGAAAGTTCTTGCCGATGACGTTCCAGTGCGCCTGCTTCGCGATGAGGGACAGGTCGATCAGATCGACGACGGTGCCTTGCAGGGCATCTCCGGCAATCTTCTGCTGACCTGCATCGAGAGTGCTGCTGATGGGGTTGGTCATGAGTGCGCCTCCTACGTTCTTTCGTTCGCTCAGCTCAACGGTCCGACCGCGGGCGATGTTCCCGGTTGTGACGCGTCAGACCTTCTCTGCCTCGTCGCCGGGAGTGGTCGGCGACTGGCTGGTCGTCGGCGCCGTGTCGCTCTGGCCTGCGCGCACACCTTCCTCGACCTTCTTCCCGAGGTCGGGGTCGACGTTGGTCCAGTACTCGAAGACGCGTTGCAGGACGGGCTCGGTGACACCGTTGAGTGCGTGGCCGACGATGTTGCCTGCCAATCGCTCACGCTGATCGTCGTCCATGACCTCGCGGACGAGAATGCCGGCCTGGGCGAAGTCGGTGTCCTCGGGATGCTCGATGTATCCGGTTCGGACGAAACGGGGCTCGAAGTCCCACGACCCGTCGTCGCCGTACTTCGCAGTGTCCGCGTGCGGGCCGCCGTACGAGTTGGGTGCGTACACGGGAGTGTCGGCGGAGTTGAACGAGTACCGCATCGACCCTTCCTTGGAATAGGAGTTGACCTGAGCCTTCGGTGCGTTGACCGGGAGCTGCGCGTAGTTGGTTCCGATGCGGTAGCGGTGCGCGTCGGCGTAGGAGAAGATGCGTCCGAGCAGCATCTTGTCCGGGCTGGCGGCGATGCCGGGTACCAGGTTCGACGGTTCGAACGAGCTCTGCTCGATCTGCGCGAAGAAGTTCTCCGGGTTGCGGTTCAACGTCAGCTTGCCGACCTTGATCTTCGGGTAGTCCTTCTGCGACCACACCTTCGTGAGGTCGAACGGGTTGTACTTGTACCCCTCGGCCTCGTCGTACGGCATGACCTGGATGTAGAAGTCCCAGCTCGGGAAGTCGCCCTCGGAGATCGCACCGAACAGATCCTGGCGGTGATGATCGGGCGACGTGCCCGCGAGCTCGTCGGCCTTCTCCTGCGTCAGGAAGTCGATGCCCTGGTTGGTCTTGAAGTGGAACTTGACCCAGGAGCGCTCACCGGCGTCGTTGATGAACTGGTAGGTGTGCGAGCCGAAGCCGTCCATGTGCCGGTAGCTCTTCGGGATGCCGCGGTCACCCATGAGCCAGGTGACCTGGTGCGCGGACTCGGGTGACAGCGTCCAGAAGTCCCACTGCATGTTGTGGTCGCGCAGACCGGAGTCCGGCATGCGCTTCTGGCTACGGATGAAGTCCTGGAACTTGATGGGGTCCTTGACGAAGAACACCGGGGTGTTGTTTCCGACGAGGTCCCAGTTGCCTTCGGTGGTGTAGAACTTCAGCGCGAAGCCGCGAGGGTCCCGCCAGGTGTCCGGGCTTCCCTGTTCACCGGCGACGGTGGAGAACCGCGCGAGCGCTTCGGTCTTGACACCCTTCTGAAGGGCAGCAGCCTTGGTGTACTTCGAGATGTCCTCGGTGATCTCGAGGACGCCGAACGCACCCGCGCCCTTGGCGTGCACCACGCGCTCCGGGACACGCTCACGATTGAACTGAGCCATCTTCTCGATGAGGTAGTGGTCCTGAAGAAGGATCGGGCCTTGCGTCCCCGCCGTCAACGACTGGTCGTCACTGGGCACGGGGATTCCGGAGTTACTGGTGGTGGCCGGTTCTGTCATTCGGGCTGCCTCCTGAAAGATTCACTGAGGACAGTCGGAGGGGCTGGCTCCGACTGCCATGGCTGTACTCGGAACGTCTATCACGCTCGTATAACCAATCTGCGCGTTTTCGAACCTGATACGGCCATTTTTTTGAATCAGTCAAAAGACGGGAGTTGAGCCAGCAGGAACGACCAGATGAAACCGGTCCTCAGACTTCGACGTCACCCACCAGCCGCGATGCACCCGTCGACATGGTCCCGGACACGATCTGGAGGCCGAAGTGGGAGCCGGAACGCAGCCACTCACCCAGCGACGGCCCTTCCGCATCCACCTGCACACGGCACAGTCTCGCCTTGCCCTTCAGGGAGGCGCCCGCAAGGGAGACCTCCTCGTCCACGGGCTGCGCGAAGCCGATCCCACCCCGCATGGGAAACCGCGGTCCGACGCTTCGTGACGCGACATTCACGGCCCATCCGTCGCCGCTTGCCGTCGATGTCCCCAGCACGTCGCCGCCGAAGTGTGCGAGCACTTTGGGCAGGTTCCAATGGGTGCGTCCCCCGTGCACCGACGTCTCGGAGTCGACGGCGATGAACGGCACGGCCATGCGAGGCATCGCGCCGATGAGCTTCCCCGGCCTCCGCAGGACCGGGCTGGCGAGGATCTCTCGGTACGGGCCGACCGGCGAATCCAGATAGTCGACGACCATGGCAACGGTCACCGGGAGGTCTTTCTGCGGAAGCAGGGCGCGTCCCTCTCCGGTCGCCCGATGCCACCAGATCGTGGCGCGTACCGACGCAGGCCAGGGCGGCGGTGGGCTCGTCGGCCACTCGGTTCTGGGTGACTCGGATTCACTGACACTCCACATACCCGTCACGCTCCTTTCACGGTCAGGGGAAGGCGCAGGGCACCTGGGGCAGAGGCGGGCACGACCGGCGAGCGAGGCTGCGTGGGCTTGATCTCTCGGTAGGGCTCTTCTTGCGACGGTCGCTGGTCGGCCTCGCCTTTGTTGGGCCAGAGCGCCAGGGCTCGCTCGGCCTGGGCGGTGATCGTCAGAGACGGATTGACACCCAGGTTGGCGCTCACCGCCGAACCGTCGACGACGTGGAGTCCGTCGTATCCGTACACCCGGTGGTAGGCGTCGACGACGCCGCGCTCGGCGTTCTCGCCGATCGCACACCCTCCGAGGAAGTGGGCAGTCATCGGGATGTTGACGATCTCGGCGATGGAGCCACCCGGATCACCGCCGATCTTGTCCGCGAGCATCCGTATCGCCTCGTGCCCCTGCGGGATCCACTGCGGTGGTGGGTCGCCCTGGCCCGGACGGCTGGTCAGACGCCTGCCGAACAATCCCTTCTTCGAGCCGAGTTCCAGCGAATTGTCGTCGGTCTGCATGACGAGCGCGATGACGGTGCGCTCGGACCAGCGACGGACGGACAGGCTGCGCAGTGCAGCACCGGGGTGTCGCAGCGCGACGCCGAGAGTCTTCAGCACCCGAGGCGTGCGGCCCCCTCCGTCGCTCAGCACTGTCTGCAGGAGGCCGATGGCGTTGCTGCCCTTGCCGTATCGAACGGGTTCGATGTGCGTGTGATCGTCGGGATGGAACGACGACGTGATCGCGACGCCCTGTGTGTAGTCGATCTCGCGGCCCCGCGCAGTCGCGGCGAGGACGGCCTCGGAGTTCGTGCGGACGAGGCCGCCGATCCGGTCGGACAGCTTGGGCAACTGCCCGGTCTCCTTCATCGCCAGCAGCAGCTTCTGGGTGCCGTAGGTACCAGCCGCGAAGACCACCTGGTCGGCCGTCATGACGGTGTCGGCCCGGCGCAGTTTTGCGCCCGTGCGACGAGTCACCACCTCGTAGCCTCCCCCTGCGCGTGGTCGGACGGAGGTGACCGTCGTCAGTGGGAAGATCTGTGCACCGGCGTGTTCCGCGAGATGCAGGTAGTTCTTGACGAGTGTGTTCTTCGCCCCGACGCGGCATCCCGTCATGCAGGATCCGCATTCGGTGCAGCCGGTCCGTGCCGGCCCGACGCCGCCGAAGAACGGGTCCGGATCGGTCCTTCCCGGCTGACCGAAGAACACACCGACGGGTGTGCTGGTGAACGTCTCCCCCACCCCCATGTCCTCGGCCACTTCCTTCATGACCTTGTCCGACGGGGTGATCGTGGGGTTGGTCTCGACGCCCAGCATGCGTTTCGCCTGGTCGTAGTAGGGGCCCAATTCACGGTGCCAGTCAGTGATACCTGCCCACTGCGGATCCTCGAAGAATCGCTTGGGTGGCTGGTAGAGCGTGTTCGCGTAGTTCAGCGATCCACCGCCGACGCCTGCGCCCGCCATGACGAGTACGTCGGGGAGCAGATGAATGCGCTGTACTCCGTAGCACCCGAGGGCGGGTGCCCACAGGTATTTTCTCAGTCGCCAACTGGTCTTCGGCAGCTGATCGTCAGCGAAGCGCCGTCCGGATTCCAGCACGCCGACGCTGTATCCCTTCTCGACGGCGCGCAGCGCGCTGACGCTCCCGCCGAACCCTGATCCGATGACAAGAACGTCGAAATGGGTCATCTCGCAGAACCTTTCGTTTCGTATTTGTCCAGGTCGAACGTCCGGGTCGAGTTACGGAACGTGAACGTGTAGGTCGGCCACATCACCGGATTCTTCCCTTCGGAGTCCAGGTACCAACTCGAGCAACCGCCGGAGTTCCACACCGTTCCGGCCAGCGAGTCGTGGATCCACGTGTTGTATTCCTTCTGGGCGGTTTCCGTGACGTCGACGGAGCCGATCCCCCGCTCACGCATCTGCGCCAACGCGGACACCACGTACTCGGCCTGGGATTCCAGCATGTAGACGATGGAGCTGTGGCCGAGGTTGGTGTTCGGCCCGTACATCAGGAACAGGTTCGGGAATCCGCTGACGGTGGTGCCTCGGAATGCGTTGGGGCTGCCACCCCACTTCTGAGCGAGCGTCTCCCCGCTGTCGCCGACGAGCAGGTGCGAGACCGGTGGTTCCGTCGGGGTGAATCCGGTGGCGAAGATGATCGTGTCCACCAAGTAGGACGTGCCGTCGGCCGCGCTGACCGAGTCCTCCCCGATCGAGGCGAGCCGGCTTGCCACCAGGTCGACGTCGCTTCGGTCGAGGGTCTTCAACCAGTCGTTGGACAGCAGGATCCGCTTGCATCCGATGACGAAGTTCGGCGTGAGAGCCGCCCGCTTCGCCGGGTTCTTCACCTGTCGACGCAGGTGCGCCCTCGCTACGATCGACACCAGCGGCAGTACCTTCGGAAAGCGCGCCAGACCGAGGACGTATGCCTCCCGGTAGCTGTAGATGGCAGCCCGAACCGCTTTCTGCGACAAAGGGAAACGTCGGTACATGGCCTTCTCGACGCGGCCGAGGGTGCGGTCCAACCGAGGAATGACCCACGCGGGAGTTCGTTGGAACACTGTGAGTCGCTCGGTGCGGTCGGCGATCTCGGGCACGAACTGCACGGCGGATGCGCCCGTGCCGATGACGGCGACGCGTTTACCCGTCAGGTCGTGATCGTGGTTCCACGTCGCGGAGTGGAACATCTCGCCGGTGAACGTCTCGATACCGGGCACCTCGGGAAGTTTCGGAGTCGACAGAGCACCCGTCGCCGCGACGAGCACACGCGTCGACACCGGGCCGGACGACGTCTGCACGTTCCACCGGGAGGACGCGGAATCCCATGTGGCGCCGAGCAACTCGGTTTCGGTGACGATGCGCTCGCGCAGACCCGTCCGCTCCACGACTCCCCTGAGGTATGCGTAGATCTCCGGCTGCCGGGCGAACGTGTGCGTCCACTCGGGGCTCTGTGCGAACGAGAACGAGTAGAGCGACGTCGGCACGTCACACGCACACCCGGGGTAGGTGTTGTCTCGCCACGTCCCACCGACGTCGGCTGCACGCTCGATGACGAGCACGTCCGCCGACGGGTCTGCGTCGAGAACCTTGGTGGCTGCGGCTATTCCGGCAAATCCTGCACCGACGACCAGTACATCGACCGAACTGGGGATCACCATTCCATCACCTTCTGCTCCCATGCGGGCAACAACCGCGACCGGAGTGCGGCGTCGGCGTCGGGGCTACGGAACAAGGCCGACACGGCCAGTCCACGTGCCAGTTCTATGCTGAGTTCTATGCTCTCGGTGGACATTCGGCTACCCATGACGATGGACGCACCTCCCATCAGCGCCTCGGACACCTTGCGTTCGAGCGGTAGCATCGCCTCGTGCAGGGCTGCGTCTGTCCTGGCGGCGACCCACAATTCGAGCGCTGCGTAGAAGAGCGGGCCGGAAAAGGCCTCGCTCAACACCTCGACACCGCGCTCGGGATCGGGCTTCGCGGCCAGGATTTCTGCGAGTCGCTTGTCCACGAGATGGCCGACGGCGGCGGTAACCAGCGCCTCCTTCGTCGGAAAATGATGCAGCTGCGCTCCACGGGACACGCCGGCACGTCGAGCGATCTCCTGCGTGCTGGTCCGCGCGAAGCCGAGCTCGACGAGGCACTCGATCGCCGCGTCGAGAAGTTTGGCCTGCGTGCCCGCCGTGCGTTCCGCTTGCGTGCGGCGTTCGGTCAGTTCGGTGCTCTGGGTCACACTGCTGACCGTAACGGAAAATCAACAAACAGTCCAGACTGCTTTTTAGTTTGGCAGTGAGATCGGCCAACGACCATCACACCGCAGGCCTCACACCAGGCGGTAGCGGAGCATCATCTCGTGGTCCTCGTGGTCGAGCATGTGGCAATGCCACATGTAGCCCTGCAATTCAGCAGATCCGTGATGCCCGCCCGAACCGACGGAAAACGTCGCGTCCGGGTCGAACCCGAGCTCGTCGGCGCGCGGGAACCGGACCAGAATTCGCGTGACCGTTCCCGGGTAGGTGTTGACGGTGTCCTTCGTACCGGCTTCCCAAAGCGCAGGCGGAGCAACCGGCCCGCTGACGTACCGTTCGACGTCGGGAGCCCATTTGATCCCGACGTCGGGTCGCGGGTTGTCGCGCTGGTAGGCGGCGAGATCGATCGGCGCGCGACCGAGAGTCCGAAAGTGCACCAGGTGCAGGTGAATCGGGTGCGGTTCGAGCGTGGTGTTGACGATGTTCCACTGCTCGACGGCTCCCTGCGCGGGCATCTCGATATCCGGGTCGCTGTACCGCAGATTGTTGAGCGTCATCATGGGCGGCGCCAAGGACAGGCCCGCCGACGGTTGATTCACGGTGACGGTGCGCTGCACCTGAACCTGAGGCAGCGCAGGCAGAAGTGGAGGCTGCCCCTTCCCGCCTCGGTACATGGTCATGACATCGCCGGTGAACCCGCGGCCCGACGCCACCCTGAACTGGCAGAACAACGGCATCGGTATCGCTCCCAGCGACGCGGCCTGCGCCGGTGGCGGCTCGTCGTTGCGCAACTCGATCAGCTCGCCGGGTTCCAACACGCCGAAGTCGACCAGCACGTCGATTCTCTCCGCCGGCGCCAGACGAACACTGTCGGTGCGAACCGGCGCGTCGAGCAGGCCGCCGTCGTTCCCGATGACCCAGAACTGCAGCCGCTGTGCACTCCGTTGGCCCGACATGAACAGATTCCACACCGAGTACGAACCCGCGTTGACGATACGGAAGCGGTAGAGGCCGCGCGCGACTTCCATCGTCGGCCATATCTTTCCGTTGACGACGCCGACGTCGCCGGTTCCGCCGCCCTCCCACTTACCCTGCGGCACAGTGATGTTGGACCGGATACTCATGGATCCGTCGGGATTCATGATCTTCTCCTGCAGCACCAGCGGGATCTCGAACTCGCCGGACGGGAGTCCGAGCGAATTGTCCGCTGCCCCCGAGTCATGCTGATCACGAACGATATTGACACCGACGAGCCCCGCGTAGACGTTGATGCGCGTCATGGACATCGCGTGATCGTGGTACCACAACCCGGCCGCGTCGTTCAGGCCGGAAAAACTGTGGGTCAGCGACTCGCCGGGACGGACCAGCATCTCGGAGTGCCCGTCGGAATCGGGCTGCGTGATCGCCCCGTGCAGATGCAGCGAGGTCGGCGTCATGTGCCGGTCGTGTTCGCTCATGCCGTGCAGGGAGGTGTCGACGTCGGCGGCCAACGGATTACCGTCCGTGTCGTTGCTGTAGCGCAACGTCCAGGGCTGACCTTGGACGCTCTCGATCGTCGGCCCGAGGTAGTCGAGATCGCCGTAACCGAACGTCGGACCGGGCGCGAGATCCGCGTGGAAGGAATGCGATCCGCTCCGCGCCCTCAGCTCGACGGCAGTGCCGGAGACGACGGGCAGACGAGGGAGCTCGTCGCGGAACGGTTGCAGGGGCGGCGAGTGGAACAGCAGTGGACTGTGGCCGCCGAAGATGTCGTCCGCGGTCGCGCGGCGCACGGCCGACGACGCCGGTAGCGCCGCGGCGACGACACCGAAGGCGGCCAGGCGAAACGCAGATCGCCGTGACATCTCGTTCACACGACACCCCCCCTGCTGTGAGTGGAAATTCGGTGCATTCTGGTCGCTCCGCCGGCTCCGCTCCTGCCCCGCAGCCTACAGTTCCACTCACGTGCGCCGAAGGCGCCTAAACGAGCAGTTCTGCGATCTGGATCGTGTTCAGAGCTGCACCCTTGCGCAGGTTGTCGCCGGACACGAAGAGCGCGAGTCCGCGGCCCTCGGGAGCACCCGGGTCCTGACGGATCCGACCGACCAGCGATGCATCCTTGCCCGCAGCCTGCAGCGGGGTCGGAACGTCGACGAGCTCGACGCCCGGTGCCGAGGCCAACAGTTCCCGTGCACGCTCCACCGACAACGGCGACGCGAACTCGGCGTTGATCGACAGCGAGTGACCGGTGAAGACGGGGACACGGACGCACGTGCCGCTGACCAGCAGGTCCGGCAGTCCGAGGATCTTGCGCGACTCGTTACGGAGCTTCTGATCCTCGTCCGTCTCACCGGAACCGTCGTCGACCAGCGATCCCGCCAGCGGAAGCACGTTGAAGGCGATGGGTGCGACGTACTTGTTCGGCGCCGGGAAGTCGACCGCCGAACCGTCGTGCACGAGCTTTTCCGCGTCGTCGATGACGGCGCGCGCCTGGGTGGCGAGTTCTTCGACACCGGCCAGGCCGCTGCCCGAGACCGCCTGGTAGCTGGAGACGATGAGCCGCTGCAGGCCAGCCTCGTCGTGCAGCACCTTCAGGACCGGCATTGCGGCCATCGTGGTGCAGTTGGGGTTGGCGATGATGCCCTTGGGCGGGTTCTTCGCCGCGTCGGGGTTGACCTCGCTGACCACGAGCGGAACGTCGGGGTCCTTGCGGAACGCAGACGAGTTGTCGATGACGACGGCACCCGCCGCAGCGAAGCGCGGGGCCTGCTCGCGAGAGAGCGTCGCACCGGCGGAGAACAACGCGATGTCGATCCCGGCGAGGTCCGCGGTCGACGCATCCTCGACGATGATCTCCTCGCCGCGGAACGGCAGCTTCTTGCCCGCCGACCGCGCCGACGCGAAGAATCGAACCGTGTCGGCCGGAAAGTTGCGCTCTTCCAACAGGGTTCGCATGACGGCGCCGACCTGACCGGTGGCTCCTACGACTGCAACTACGGTCATCGTCCTGTACCTCCGTGTACGACGGCTTCTTCGTCGCCGCCGAGATCGAATGCCTCGTGCAGTACACGCACGGCCTCGTCGAGCTGATTGTCGTTGACCAGAACGGAGATACGGATCTCCGACGTGCTGATCAGGTCGATGTTGACGCCTGCGTCCGCGAGGGACTCGCAGAACGTAGCCGTGACGCCCGGGTGGCTCTTCATTCCGGCACCGACGAGAGAGACCTTGCCGATGTGGTCGTCGTAGAGAACCTGCGCGAAACCGATCTCGGACTGCAGCTTGGTGAGCTTCTCCACTGCCGTCGGGCCGTCGGACTTGGGGCAGGTGAACGTGATGTCGGTCTTGCCGGTGTCGACCTTCGACACTCCCTGCAGCACCATGTCGATGTTGATCTCCGCGTCCGCGACGGCGCGGAAGATCTTCGCCGCGTACCCCGGGGAGTCGGGGATACCGACCACGGTGACCTTGGCTTCGCTGCGATCGTGTGCGACGCCGGTGAGAATGGCTTCTTCCACAGGAATGTCCTCCATAGATCCGGAGACGATGGTTCCGGGTTTCGTGGTGTACGACGACCGAACGTGTACGGGAACGTTGTAGCGACGTGCGTACTCGACGCAGCGCAGCATGAGCACCTTGGCTCCGCAGGCCGCCATCTCGAGCATTTCCTCGAACGAGACCGTGTCGAGGTGGCGCGCATTCGGAACGATGCGGGGGTCGGCGGTGAAGATGCCGTCGACGTCGGTGTAGATCTCGCAGACGTCGGCGTTCAGTGCCGCCGCCAACGCGACTGCCGTGGTGTCCGAGCCACCGCGTCCGAGCGTCGTGACGTCCTTGCTGTCCTGGCTGACGCCCTGAAAGCCGGCGACGAGGACGATCGAGCCCTCGTCGAGGGCGTCGCGCACGCGGCCGGGGGTGACGTCGATGATCTTGGCGTTGCCGTGCACGCTCGTCGTGACGACGCCTGCCTGCGATCCGGTGAAGGAGCGTGCCTCGGCTCCGAGAGAATGAATGGCCATCGCGACGAGGGCGTTGGAGATGCGCTCGCCCGACGTCAGCAGCATGTCCATCTCGCGCGCGGGTGGCGCTGGGCAGACCTGCTCGGCCAGGTCGAGGAGCTCGTCGGTGGTATCACCCATTGCGGACACGACGACGACCACGTCGTTGCCCGCCTTCTTGGTCTCGACGATTCGTTCAGCAACGCGTCGGATACGTTCGGCGGTAGCCACCGACGATCCACCGTACTTCTGGACGATGAGAGCCACGCGTGTGTACCTCCGCTGCTTGGGTGCGTCTCGATTGGTGTAACTTGCCGGAGCTACCTTACCGAGGTCCAGCCTCTCCTTGCGCTGGTGGTACGGCAACAGCGCCCCTGACCTGCATCTTCCGTCCGCCGACGGGCACCGGGAGCGTCTCCCCCGGCCGCTCACGCCCCAGCCCGGCCCCGAATCCAGGAAATCTGCCCGACGCCCACGCTCGGGTCACTCCGATGCGACGATCGTGAAACGTGGAGTCCGTCCGGATAAACAGGCAGTTTCGGCGGTCGGGTACCGGTTGTCGGCCCTCAGCGGACGGCCCATCGCCCGCACCCCGCCGAAGCAAACCGAACGGTGTCCGAATCGAGCGTTACTTCCCGAAATCGCAAGAACCGGAATACTATTGGCCGGTCCATCGCATCACATGCGCCTTTTTCGTCGGGAGAGGGTCGTGTATGACCACGTTGCCCCTGTCTTCACTCTCGACGCCGTCTCGGCAGCCCGCGGTGACGCCGCCCGAGCTGCGCAGCAGAATTCCCCTTCGTCCTCGAACCACGATCAGCCGTCCCCGCCTGCTCACGATGCTCGCCGACGACGCCGATCCGTCGGTGGTGACCCTGGTGACCGCACCGGCGGGGTCCGGAAAGACGACACTGCTGGTCGACTGGATCGTCGCCGACGAACGGGCGCGTACCGGGTCGGTGGCCTGGCTGACCGTCGAGGAGTCCGACAACGACGTCGCGCATCTGCGATCCTCGGTCGTGTCGGCGTTCGAGCATGCGGGTTCGCACGCGCTGAGCAATGCGATGGCGAGGGTGCCGTCACCGACGGACTCGTCGGGCAGCTTCGGTGCCCGGCTCGTGGAGGCACTCGAATCGGTGGATCGTCCGGTGACGCTGATTCTGGACGACGCGCATCTACTCCACGACGACGACGCACTGTCGTTGCTCGGTAATTTCCTGCGTTGGCCGCCGCGCACTGTCCGCACGGTTCTCGCCGGACGGTTCGAACCACCCCTGGCGCTGCAGAAGTTGCGCCTGGACGGTCGAGTGCACGACATCTCCCAGGCTGCCATCGCGTTCACCGCGGACGAAGCGGCCGCGATGTTGGCACGCACCGGGACCGTTCTCGCAGAGGACGATCTGTCCAAGCTGATGGTTCGGACCGAGGGATGGGCGGCCGGCCTGCGGCTTGCCGGAATGACTCTGACGGGCACGCGGTCGCCGTCCGAGGTCATCGACGCATTCACCGGAACACAGCACACCGTCGCGGATTACCTCGTCGGCGAGGTCCTTTCCAGCCTTCCGCCTCACGTCCGGACGTTCCTGATCGAGACGTCCGTCCCCGACTGGTTCACGGCCGACCTCGCGGAGAAGCTCACCGGTGAACGTCGCTGCCAGGACATCATCGACGGTCTCCTCGCACAGAATTTCCTCGTCGATCGCATTCCCGGGCCCGAGACCGGCTACCGGTACCACCCGCTCATGCGTGGTTATCTCCGCGCGGAGATCGCGCGCCTCGGGGCCGAGCAGATCAGGAACCTCGAGCGCGTCACGTCCTCGTGGTTCACCGACTCACGCCACCCGTTGTTCGCACTCCAGCACAGCGTGCACGCCGCCGACTGCACGCGAATCCTCGACATTCTGTCCGAGTCCGGCCTGGGCATGGTGTTGCGCGGTGACGGCCCCCAGGTGCTCGACGCCGTCGAGCACAGCCCGGCAGATGTTCGACGCGATGTTCGGGCAGGACTGGTCAGCGCGGCCGCTCTCCTGGCAACCGGTCGGATCGCACCCGCAGTGAGCATCCTGTCCGCACTCCGACGATCGGGCGACGACCCGGGCGACCCCCGCGCCGAGGTACTGCGCAGGGCACTCGATCTGCACGCTTCGCTCTACACGGGAATTGTGGCGACTCCGCTGGACCGGGCCCTGCGCGTCGGAATCGGGCAATCCGGATCACCGGATCTCGACGCCTACGCGTCGATGGTCGCAGGCCTCGCCGAACTTCATGTCGGACGACGGGCCGCCGCAAACATCCATCTGTCCGATGCCGTCGCGCACGCACAGGCCGGGAATCTGCATCTCACAGCGCTCACATGCCTGGCCACGATCGCCGGAAGTCACTTCCTCGCAACACAATTGACCGACGCGCAGGATGCCGCGCAGGATGCCCTCCGCTACTCGACGACGCACGGACTGACCGAATCGCCCGTGCATGCAATCGCGCAGTCGGTCGAGTTGCTCGTCGGCATCGTGCGGCTCACGCCGTCCGAGGCCGCACCCGATGACGTCTGGCGCGCGATCTGCACCTCACCTGACCTGGCCATCGCGAGCTACGGACGCCGAGCGCGATGGGCCCTCGGCGCATCCGACGACCCGGGCCGTTCCGCACCGAACGAGCGCGATCGGGCCGAACTGGAACGGCCCGCGCTACCCGGATTCGAAGCCTTGCTCGCCCCGATGATCCAACGTCGATACCTCGCACAGGGAGAACTTCATCGCGCCGCGGAGTTCGTCGACCTCACAGCCCGAAGGCTCGGTCCGATCGGCGAAGTCCACCTCCTGGCGGCCGAACTGCACCGACGAGCCGGACGCCTCGACGCCGCCGACACCGAACTGACCCGTGTCGTCGACGGCACCAAGCGCTGCCTGAACCCGGTGAACTCGATCCGCGCCCTGCTCGCAGCCGCCGCTGTCGCCGTCGAACGGAAGAATCCGGTACGCGCCTTCGACTCCATCGTCGCAGCCCTCACCGCCGCGCAACCGGAGTCGATACTGCTTCCGTTCGCAGAAGCGGGCGCCCCGGTGCGCGACGTTCTGACACACAACCACGGCAGGTTCGGGCTGCTCGAGCCCTTCGCGGACCTCGCCCGCGCCTCCGTTCCACATGCCGGAGCGGGCGCCGACCGATCACCGAATGCCGCACTGACCCGCCGCGAGCTGGAACTGCTGCGCGAACTCCCGTCATGGCGGACGGCCGAGCAGATAGCCGCGGACCACTTCGTCTCCGTCAACACCATCAAGACACATCTGCGCGGCATCTACCGCAAGCTCGAAGTCCGCTCCCGTCGTGACGCCATCGCCGCCGCCCACGAACTCGGGCTGCTCTGACCGGAACTCCCCTTGCGATTCATTCATCTGCTACGGGTGATGCAGTGGGTCACCCGGGCGCGGACGCTGGTGGAGAAGCATCGATTTCTCTTCGTGGAGCGAGGACACATGGCTCAACCCGCTGGCGGCGTAACGCACGGAATCCGGTACGAGTTCGTCGTCGAAGGCGACCTGTCCGACCGTGCGAAAGCTGCGTTCCCCGATCTGTCGATCACACGTGTCCCCGCTACGTTCACTCGCATGTTCGGACCGATCGACGACGACACGGCCCTGCGCGGCATGTTGGCCCGCTTCGATGCCCTGGGCCTGACCGTCGTCGAATTGCGTCGTCTACCCGACTGACCCGAGATCGGTGAACCCGGCCGTGAGAGGTGGAGGTGCGGTAGTACACTCGCATTCATGCAGCGCGCGCTTCTCCTCGATCGCCGCGACGGGGTCTGATCCAGACTGGCTTCCCGTCGCGGGGTTTCATCGCGCCGGTCGATATCCAAGTACAGCCAGTAACCTCGGAGATCACACCAATGTCACCAGCCGACGCTTTCACATCCGGATCGCGCACCATCACTCCTCCGTCGCGGCCCGCTCCCAGCGATCAGCCCGTATGGAACACCCAGAAGAACTCGTCGATGCCGACGTACCGGTACCGCCCGTTCGCCGAAGAAGTCGAGCCCATCACGCTCCCCGACCGCACGTGGCCGGACAAGGTCATCGACCGAACACCGCAGTGGTGTGCCGTCGACCTGCGTGACGGCAATCAGGCTCTCATCGACCCGATGAGCCCAGCACGCAAGCGTCGTATGTTCGATCTGCTGGTTCGTATGGGTTACAAGCAGATCGAGGTCGGGTTCCCCTCCGCGAGTCAGACCGACTTCGACTTCGTTCGCGAGATCATCGAAGACGGCGCGATTCCCGACGACGTGACCATCCAGGTCCTGACCCAGTGCAGGCCGGAACTGATCGAGCGCACGTACCTCGCCTGCGAGGGCGCGAAGAACGTGATCGTCCATTTCTACAACTCGACGTCCATTCTGCAGCGGCGCGTCGTCTTCCGCGCCGACCGTGACGTGATCAAGAAGATCGCCACCGACGGTGCCCGCAAATGCCTCGAGGTCGCCGCGAACTACCCGGACACCGACTGGCGGTACGAGTACTCGCCGGAGTCCTACACCGGAACCGAGCTCGCGTACGCCAAGGAGGTGTGCGACGCCGTCGTCGACATCATCGACCCGACGCCCGAGAAGCCGATCATCCTGAACCTGCCCGCAACGGTGGAGATGGCGACGCCCAACGTCTACGCCGACTCCATCGAGTGGATGAGCCGCAATCTCGATCGGCGCGACAGCATCATCTTGTCGCTGCACCCCCACAACGACCGCGGAACCGGCGTCGCTGCAGCCGAATTGGGCTACCAAGCCGGAGCCGACCGCATCGAGGGATGCCTGTTCGGTAACGGTGAGCGCACCGGCAACGTCTGCCTGGTCACGTTGGGGCTCAACATGTTCACCCGTGGCGTCGACCCTCAGATCGACTTCTCCAACATCGACGAGGTACGCCGCACCGTCGAGTACTGCAACCAGCTGCCCGTGCACGAGCGTCACCCGTACGGCGGCGACCTGGTGTACACCGCGTTCTCCGGAAGCCATCAGGACGCCATCAACAAGGGCCTCGACGCGATGAAAGCCACTGCGGACGAGCAGGGTTCGGATATCGGCGAGATCACCTGGCAGGTTCCGTACCTGCCCGTCGACCCGAAGGACGTCGGTCGCACCTACGAGGCCGTCATCCGAGTCAACTCGCAGTCCGGCAAGGGTGGCGTCGCGTACATCATGAAGTCCGATCACGGCCTGGCGCTGCCGCGTCGACTGCAGATCGAGTTCTCTCAGGCGGTGCAGCGCATCACCGACGGCGAAGGCGGCGAAGTCTCACCCAAGGAGATGTGGGACGTCTTCGCGCAGGAGTACCTGTCACCGATCCGCCCGCTCGAACGCATCAAGCAGCGCGTCATCGCCGCCGAGACAGACGGCGGCACCGACAACATCGTCGCGACGGTCAAGCTCGACGGTGTCGAACAGGACATCACCGGCTCCGGCAACGGGCCGCTCGCAGCCTTCGTCGACGCCCTGTCGACCGTCGGTTACGACGTCAGCGTCCTCGATTACTCCGAGCACGCCATGTCCGCGGGCGACGACGCTCAGGCCGCTGCGTACGTCGAAGCCTCCGTCACCGGACCGAACGGCACCGCCGTCACCGTCTGGGGTGCAGGCATCGCGACCTCGATCACCACAGCATCCCTGCGCGCCGTCGTCTCGGCCGTCAACCGGGCGCTGAAGTAGGACTCCGCTGCACCGCCGGTCATCGTCGACCGGCGGTGCGCGAGTGTCGTGCGAAGAGTGAGACTCCGACTGTCAGGATTGCCACCGCGATCATCGCGATAATTGTTCGCCCGTATCCGGTCAGTAGTTGCTCGACAGCCGAGTCCGAGATCTCGCTGATCGTGCCCGCGAACACGAACTTGCGCAGGTCGAGCGGTAGCGCACTCGTCACGACCGACAGAATCACAGCAGTGCCGACGACGAATCCACTTGTCTGCAGCAACAGGCGCATCGCGTTGGCGATCCCCAGTCTTTCGTCGGGCAGGTCGCCCATGATCGCTGTCGCGTTGGACGGCATGAACAGACCCGAACCGAAACCGGCGATGGCCAACCCCACCAGAAGTACCCAGAGCGGCATTCGGCCAGTTGTTCCCACGAACAGAACAACGAGCGCCACGACTGTCACGACATTGCCCGTCACGGCGAGGGTCGACGGCGACACGATCCGCTGCAACGGACCCGAACTGAGCGATGCCGTCAGTGCTGCGATGGCCACCGGCAGCACCATCACTCCAGCGACGAGCGGTGTGACCCCCGAAACCGCTTGGAAGTACAACGCCATCAGCAGTACGACGCCACTCTGCGAAATCGAATTGAGAAACGACGCAAGCAGTCCGAATCCGAACGGCCAGTGCTTGAACAACTGGATATCGATCAAGGGATCGTCGACGGACTTCTCGAACCACAGGAACAGGGGAACGATTGCAGCGCTGACGATCAGCCCGCCGATGACGAGAGGGTGCGACCATCCGAGCGATGTGGCCTGCGACAGCGCCGCAAGACCGCACGTCAGTGCCACGAGGATCATGGCGTTGCCTCGCAGATCGAGCGAGTACGAACGACCGGTCCGCGGTGACGGCTTCAGGGCGATGAATCCCCACAGCAAGCAGAGAATCCCGATCGGAACGTTGAACCAGAAGACCCATTGCCAGCCTGCCTGTTGAGCGAGCAGTCCGCCGAGCGTCGGTCCGCAGAGCTGAGCGATGGAAAACGATGCGAGATAGATGCCCATTCCCTCGCCGAGTCGACGGCGCGGAAAGGCCGCAGTGACAAGAGCTGCGCTGTTGGTCAACAGCATTGCGCCGCCCGCAGCCTGAATCACCCGGAAACCCACCAACCACCAGGCATTGGGAGCGAGCCCGCACGCGATGCTTCCGACGGTGTAGAACGCGAGCCCGGTGAGATACATCGTTCTACGACCGAACATGTCCGCCATGCGACCGAACGCCACGAGCAACACCGTGTTGGTGAGCATGTAGGCGAGGAGTATCCAGCTGGCGGCAAGACTACTGGCATCGAAATGTCGTGCGACCGTGGGGAGAGCGACGTTCAGTGCGCTACCGGACATTCCTATCACCATGCTCGCGAAGGCGACCACACTCAACGTCCGCCATGCATCGCGCATGACCTCACGTTCCGGGCGCGTGTCCTGCTCCGCTTCACACCGAGCGTCGGCCTCGCCGGTATCGGAACGTGCCGTCATCGGGCATCGTCCTGCAGGACGGTACGGCCGAGCGCCGATTCCTCGTTCAGATAGTTGACCATGGCGAGGATCGAGCTGCGGGCAGCCGAGAGGACGTCGGGGTGCTCGACCTCCGGGTACATCCGGGTAACGAGCTCGTCGATGGACATCTCCCGCTCGGACAACAGGTCACGCACCTGTCGAATCCTCCTGTTGCGCGCGTTCAGTCGGCGATCTGCCGACGCAGCCAAGTCCGCGACAACGGGACCGTGCCCGGGTAGTGCGGTCACGGCGGTCGACGCTCCGAGCGCTCGCAACGTTCGCAGACTGTCGAGCATCTCTCGCAGCAGTTCCGGGTGCACCACAGGGGATCCGCTGCCCAGCAGGGTGTCTCCGGTGAACACTATTCTGTCGGCAGGCAAGTAGACGCACAGTGAATCCCGTGTGTGGCCGGGCGTCGGAAGCAACCGGACTTCGATTCCGTCATCCAGTTCGTCGGGAAAGTTGCTGTGAGACATCTCTTTTCTGGCTCTCACGATTCGAGCGCCCGTGGCATCCACGATGCCGCTCGCGGCACCCTCGTGATCGTTGTGACCGTGTGTCAGCACCACGTAGGACACCGAGCGGCGTCCGATGACCCGAAGTAACGACTCGATGTGGTCTGCATCCTTCGGTCCGGGGTCGATCACCGCACAGGCATCGGCGTCCGGTTCGCCGACTATCCACGTATTGGTGCCCTCGAAGGTCCATGCTCCCGCATTCGGGGCGAGAAGCCACTCGACCCTCGGCGCCACCCGTGTTGCCACACCAGGAACCGGCACGGCATTCTTCGATACCGATTCTTTCGACACTGCATCGTTCGAGATCCACATCGCGGCCTCTTTCAGAAGTAACTTCTAGAATCGTACTCGAAAATCTATCCGAATTCGAGCGCCACGATAGCCAAAATTGCTACAGCGAAAGAGAATTCACGACATACACGAATACGGCCGGCCCGCCTGAAAACAGGCAAGCCGGCCGTACTGGTTGTCGAGCTGTGTCAGGGTGCGGCAATCCTTCGAATCATGTCGCACATGATGTCCGCCACTGCGTTCGCCTGCTTCTTGGTTTTGCAGTTCAACACCACTTCGCGAGAAGACTCCACGATAATGTCGGTCAACACCCCCAGGGCGATCCTGTGCTCACTGTCGTCGCCCGGGCCGAGAAGTGCCGAGTTCTGTCGAATCCACTCGATCCTCCTGTCACGCCTCAATTTTTCGAACCCGGGGGGCCCATCGGTATCGAGGAAGACCAGCGCGACATCCCGGCGTTGCCAACTTCCCGCGAGGAATGCGCGAGCGCCGATACAGAACAGCTCCAACGGATCTGCCGTACCCGATCTGCGCTCGGCCAGCACCGACGAGCGAACCTGCTCCAGATGCGCCGAATTGTGCCTGTCCCACAGGGCACTGAACAGCTCGGCCTTACCGCCGAAGTGATGGTACAAACTGCCGGTACTCGATCCTGCACGCTCGACGATGTCGGAGATGTTGGCGTTGAGAAATCCTGCTTCGGCGAAGACGTCCAGCGCGGCGTCGAGAAGCTTGCGCTGGGTCTCCCCGGTCTTGCTCCACTGCCACGTCGTCGCCGAAGCCGCCCTGTCGGTCATCGTGTCCCCCCAGCGTCGTCCCGCTTCTGCGTCAGGAGAGCGTAATTCTAGAATTGGCGGACGGTCAAGTCGAGGCGGCCTGATCATGTCCTCAGGCGGCCCCCAGTATCAGAGTGGCACCGGCCGCGAACATACCTCCGTTGCCCTGCACGAGCGACGTCCGTACGCCGTCGACCTGGGCAGCGGCGGTTCCTCGCAACTGACGCACGGACTCCAGAATCGCGAACATCCCGTACATTCCGGTGTGCGTGTAGGACAGTCCTCCGCCATTGGTGTTGACGGGCAACGTTCCTCCGGGAGCGGTGTTCCCCTCTCGCACGAATTCTCCGGCATCCCCACGCCCTACGAATCCCAGGTCCTCGAGCCCGTAGAGCGGTAGATGGGCGAAGGCGTCGTAGATCATGACGTGGTCTATGTCGGACGTCGACAGGCCGGCGGATCGGAACGCGTCGGCTCCGGAGTTCTTGAAGCCCTTGAACGACGTGAAATCCTCCATCATCGAGATACCCGGTCCTTCGTACCCCTCACCGGTTCCGAGGACGTGCACGGGTCGTACCTCGAGATCCCTCGCTCTCTCCGCGGTCGTCAACACCAGAGCACCGCCGCCGTCGGTGACCAAGCAACACTCGAGGAGGTGGAACGGCCAGGCGATGACCGGAGAATTCTGGACGTCGTCGACGGTGATGGGGTCACGGAACTTCGCACGGGGGTTCAAGCCTGCCCATTTCCGTTGTGCCACTGCCACATCTGCGAGATGACGCGCCTCGGTACCCGTCTCCTTCATGAAACGCAGGAAGGGGAGGGTGAACCGACTCGGCGGCCCGGTCACGCCGTAGGGCGCCTCGAACTGTCCCGGTAGCGACGCGGGGTCCGGTGCGTACGCGGGTGCACCGACTCGTGACCGCCCCGATTCGCCGTGGGTGATCAGCACGACCGAACACTGACCCGATTCGAGCGCGGCCACCGCATGGCGAACATGCGTCAGAAAGGACGTACCGCCCACACTGGTCGTGTCCATCCAGCGCGGCGTGATGCCCAGGCTGTGCGCGACAGACAACGGCCCCGGCATGGACACTCCAGCGATGCCGTCGACATCGTCGATCGTCAGGCCGCAGTCCGCGAGCGCGTTCCGGGCAGCCTCGGTATGCAGCTTCAGCGTCGAATGGTCCGGTAGAACACCGATTTCATCGGTTTCGGCGGCGCCGACTATGACCGTTCCCGAGCTCATTCGTTGCTCCCTTCGGGCCGGAACACCGGTACCTTGACGTCGCCGCGGTCCTCGAACTGCACGACGAGAGGCAGGTCGAGCGGCAGCAAATCCGGGTCCGGGTCCACGCCGACGATGTTGGTCATCATCCGGGGACCTTCCTCCAGTTCGACGACGGCCACGACGTACGGACCATCGTTCTCGAACCCCGGTCCCGGCCGGTGTTCGATGACGTACGTGTGCAGGGTCGCGCGGCCCGAACAGTCGATCCACTCGACCCGTTCCGAACTGCACGACGGGCACAGATCGCGCGGATAGAAGTACGTCGTGTGGCACTTCGAGCAGCGCTGCACCACGAGTCGTTCCTCGGTGGCGCACGCCCAGAAGTGGGCGGTCTCGGGCGTCGGTTTCGGCGCCATTTTGGGGCGCGCGGCCGCAGCGGGTGCGGAGATGCGCCGAGCATGGACCGTGGAACTGGTCATCGGTTTCTCTTTTCTCGGTCGTCGTACGTTCGTGAGGTTAGTAAGGAACTGCAGCCGACGCCGCCGTACCGATGCGGCCGTGCACGTCGTGGAGAGCGCACACCGACACCGCTATACCGTTGTCCGCCTTGTGGTCCAGGTTCTCGAAACCGATCCACGGCCCGATCGGAAGGCGGCTGAGATACAACGTCACGTCGGCATTGATGAACTGCAGGCTGTCGGTACCCATGTTGGTGAACGGACTGACCCAGTCCGCCGCCATCGCGGCGATCTCGAACGGAGAATCCGCCGAACCCTCCAGCAGCGGGCATGTCTCGCGGAACCACGAGAACTTCCGTGTAGGTGCACCGTCGCCGCCTCGGCGAACTTCACCGAAGTGCCGTGGTGCCCGACGCTCGGGAGGTGGCAGCAAGTCGGGCGCCGGTGCCTTGTACAGCTCCGGCACCCACGCCACCTGGGCTGCCTCACCTCCGGACCGCAGCGCTTGCACGCTGGCGAGCGCCACCGGCGTTCCGTCCACGGACGCCAGCACCTCGACGATGCGCACCCGTCGTCCCGATCGGCGGACCGAGGTGGTGATGTCTATCGGCTGCATCGGAATCGGCCGAAACAGGTCGGTGGTCATGCGCGCGGGATGCAGGCCGGCCAGATCCGAACGTTCCACTTCCCTCGCCATCAGACCCGACACGAGTCGTCCGTGCACGAGGTTCTTCGACCAGGGACTACGCGCATGTGGTCGCGGCACGTACCGTCCCTCGTCGCCGTCGAAGAATGCGGCGCCGTCGCCGACATCGTGTTCCGGTGCGGGCGCCGGCGTCGGGCCCGCGTCGGTTCCGGCAGTCATGCGACCACTACCGTTCCCCGGTCGATCACGACCGTTCCGTCCGACAGTTCGGTTCGAAAGCGCGTGCCGTCGGCGGTGTTCCAGATCGACACCATCAGATCCTGACCGGGGCGAACCGGCTTGGTGAAGCGGCCCTCCATCGAGCGCAGCCTGGCTGGATCGGATCCGCAGAGTTCGTGCAACAGGGCACGACCGGTGATTCCGTACGTGCACAACCCGTGCAGGATCGGCCGGTCGAATCCGGCGCGTGCCGCGAACGACGGATCGGAATGCAGCGGATTTCGATCGCCCGAAAGGCGGTAGACGAGCGCTTGTTCCGGCCGCGTCGCGTAGGTCACCTTCGCGTCGGGCGCACCCGACGGCATGGGCGCCACCTCCGGACTCGGGGCCCGTCCACCGCCGACCGTCTCGCCTCTGATGAACATCGACGAGCGAGTGGACGCGACGGGGGCGCCCGTCACGCCGTCGACGGCATCTGCTTCGACCACGACGAGCGCGCCGCTCCCCTTGTCCTGCATGGATACCACCCGCGAGGTGACCTGTACGTCCCCGTCGACCGGTAGCAACCCGTCGATGTGGAACGACTGTTCGGCGTGGACCAGCATGGCGGGATCGAAGTTCCCCAGCTTGCGTCCGGACGGGGCCTGTGTAGCCAGGACCGCGAACGTGGGGAGCACGCGTTGGTCGACCTGGGCCGAGTTCTCGGTGACGAACGGCAGCTCGTGCAGGGTGTGGTCCTGCCCGGCGCCGACGCCCACGGCGTACAGGAGGGCATCCTTGGATCCCCAGGTCCTACGTGCCGGATCGCTCGGTACGCCGACAAGGGATTCGTCGAGCGGCATCAGCGCACTCCTTCGGGTATCGACCCGTTCATGCCCGCGTTCGGCGCGGCCTCGGCGACCAACCGAGGAATCACCTCGCCGAGTTCGCCTGGTTGCCACTTCGCGCCCTTGTCCTCGCTCGGTCCCGCATGCCAGCCTTCGGCGACGCTGATGTGGCCGCCTCGAACGTTGAACACTCGCCCGGTGATGCCACTCGACTGCTCGCTGCCCAACCAGACGACGAGGGGAGCGATGTTGTCCGCCGCGGACGGATCGAATTCACCGGGTGCGGGCTTCTCGCGTCGGGCATTTCCTCCGAGGTTCTCGGTCATGCGAGTGAGCGCCGCGGGTGCGATGGCATTGACGGTGACGCCGTACCGGGCCAGCTCCATCGAAGCGATGATCGACAAGCTGGCAATACCGGCCTTGGCCGCCCCGTAGTTGCCCTGCCCGACGTTCCCGTATATCCCGGACGACGACGAGGTGTTGATCACCCGAGCATCCACTGCCGCGCCCGATTTGGACTGCCGCTTCCAGTACTGAGCGGCATGGTGGAGGGGCAGAAACGTTCCGCGCAGATGCACCCGGATGACGTCGTCCCACTCCGCCGCAGTCATGTTGGTCAACATTCGATCTCGCAAGATGCCTGCATTGTTGACGAGTACGTGGAGGTCACCGTATTCCTCGATGGTGTCGGTTATCAGCCGGCGAGCGCCTTCCTCGTCCGACACGTCGGAACCGTCGACGCGGGCGCGACCACCCTCGGCTCGAATCATCTCGACCACGTCGCCCGCGGGACCGTCCGCACTGCCGGTTCCGTCGACGTCGGCTCCGATGTCGTTGACGACGACAGTCGCCCCTTCACGCGCGAACTCGAGCGCATGCCCGCGGCCGATGCCACGTCCGGCCCCGGTGACGATCACTACTCTGCCTTCACAGATCCCTGTCATCGAAACTCCTCGTCCTTCTCTTCGTCTGTCGCCGTCCAGGTGATGAGTGCATCGAGCGCCTCGCAGTGCGAACCGTTCACCATCAGCGGATTGATCTCGAGCGCCTGCAGTCGGTCGCCGAGCCCGGCCGCGACGTCGGCGACCGTCTTGACCGTGCGAGCGAGTGCATCGAGGTCGACCGGGGTCGTGCCGCGTGCACCCTTCAGCAGGGTGATTCCGCGTAGGCCCTCGATGGCCTGACGAACGTCGTTCTCCGTTACCGGCAGTACCTTGACCGCGGCGTCCGCAAGTACTTCGACCCACACGCCGCCCAATCCGACGGCGAGCGTCAACCCCCACACCGGGTCCCTGACGACACCCACGAGCATCTCGATTCCGTCCATACTGCGTTGGGGTTGGACGACGGTTGCGACGCCGCGGGAGCCCAGTTCGGTCAAGGCCGACGTCACCGAGTCGAAAGCGTCGCGCACCGCGTCCGGACCGTGCAGGTTCAGCCGGACTCCGCCGATGTCGCTCTTGTGACCCAGACCGTCGGCCACGGCCTTGAGCACGACGGGATAACCGAACTCGGCTGCCGCAGTCACGGCCTCCTCCGCCGTCGACGCCAGCGTCGTCGGGACTACCGGAACTCCCTGCTCGGCAAGTAGTCTGCCTGCCGAATACTCGGTCCACATGCCCGTCGGTTCACGATCGAACGTCAGCGGCACGGGATCGACTGCCACGTCGGCGTTCTCGGCCACCGTCGCCCGATGCAACGCCCCCCAGCGAACAGCGTTGCTCAGCGCAGTCATACCGTGTTCTATGCCGCCGAGCACATGCGGAAAGTCGACGGAGTTCGACACCGACCGGCCGTAATCGGTGACGTCGGTGAGAACAGTGCTGAGCACGACCGTCGGCACGGCCGTAGTGCGAATGTTCTTCGCGGACTCACCGTATGCGGTCAACGCCGCATCCGGGTCCGGACCGGGAACTCGCGGCAGTTCCGACAGGAGAACGGCGAAGTCGACGTCGTCGTCCTCCGCGACCACCGCGAGCGAGCGGCGCATCAACGTCCGGTCGATCACGACGTAACCGGTCACATCGAGCGGATTCTGCACGGTGGCGAAGTCCGGCACGATCTCGTGCAGCCTGTGAGTGGTGTCGGCCGAGAACGTCGGTAGTTGCAGTCCCTCGTCCTCGGCGCGATCGGCGATGATTTCCGAGGCCCCACCGGAGGGCGTGACGACCCCCATTCGCGGTCCGGGCAGTCCACCGCCGAGACTTGCCATCAGACCGGCCGTGAGGATGAGATCTTCCAACGACCTGACCCGAATGACGCCCATCTGCTCGAACGCGGCGTCGATGACGGAGTTGTCCCCGACGAGTGCCCCGGTGTGCGCGAGTGCAGCCCGCGCGCCCAGTGCGCTTCGGCCGATCTTCAGTGCGACGATGGGCTTGCCTGCCTGCAGGGCCCGGTGCGCTATCCGACGGAACTCGACCGGATCCCGTACAGATTCCAGGAACAACGCGATGACGGAGGTGGCCGGATCGTCGACGAGATACTCCATCACGTCGGTCACGGACATCATCGACTCGTTGCCCATGGCGGTCAGGAAGCTCAAGCCGACGTTCCTGGTCTGCGCGAACTGTAGAACCGAGCTGGCCAATGCACCGCTCTGCAGGACGAACCCGACGGACCCGGTCAGGAGCGGGCGTCCGATGGGCAGACCGTAGGGAGTGATTCCCTCGGCCGCGTTGATGAAACCGTTCCCGTTCGGACCCAGCACCGTCAACCCGCTCGCCCGCGAGAACGCCACTATCTCGTCTTCGAGCGCTTTGCCTTCCTGGCCCGTTTCGCCGAATCCCGACGTCAGGATCACTGCCGCGCGCACGCCCTGGTCGACGGCGTCGCGCAGCGTCGGCAGCACCACCGTCGTGGGAACCATGACGAAGACGAGGTCGACCACCTCCGGCAACTCTGCGAGCGCGGAGTAGGTCTTCTCGCCGTGCACGACGGCACTGCGGCGATTGACGAGGTACACGTTCCCCTCGAACTCGCTGTCCTTGATGTTTCGAAAGGTGTTGAGGGACCACGGCGACTTGTCCGTCGCCCCGATCAGCGCAATTGATCGGGGTTCGAAGAGCGCACGCAGGTCGATGCCTTCGATGGTCGGGTTGGTCATGTGACGAGTTCCTGTCTTCGACTGAGGCGTTCGATTACCAGCATCACCGGCGTCAGTGCCCGAAGCCGTCGGAATTGACATATCCCTTGATGAGATTCCGCGCGATCGTCCGGCGCTGAATCTCGTCCGTTCCTTCGAAGATTCGAAGCAACCTCAGTTCGCGATACCACCGTTCGATGGGGAGTTCCTTCGTGTAACCCATCCCGCCGTGGATCTGCAGCACGCGGTCGACGACGTTGTTGGCGGTGATCGACCCGTGAAGTTTCGCGACCGACGAGACATGACGTGCATCGACGCCCTGCGCCACTGCCCACGCTGCGCGAAGCGTGAGCAGTTTCGTGGACTCGATCTCGACGTGAGAGTCTGCGATCTGCCACTGGATTGCCTGGTACTCGGCGATCGGGTGCCCCATCGACACTCGATTCTTCGAGTGCTCGATCGCCATCTGGAGAAGCCGTTCCGCCGAACCGATGGCACGGGCGGGGATCATGTACCGCCCCTGCCCGATCCAACTCATCGCAAGGTCGAATCCTTTGCCGACCTCGCCGAGGACGTTCGATTCCGGCACACGCACATCGACGAAGGACAATGCAGCCGGTCCCCACTGCCCCATCGTCGGGATAGGAGTAGACGTCCATCCCATGTCGCGATCGACGATGAAACACGTGACTCCCCCGTTCGCGCCCTTCTCCTTGTCGGTCACCGCGAACACCATGACGAAGTCGGCCTCGTTACCTCCGGTGATGAAGATCTTCTCACCGTTGATGATCCAGTCGGATCCGACCTTGACCGCGCGGGTCTTGATGTTTCGTGCATCGGAGCCGGCGCCTGGCTCGGTTATCGCGAAACACGATCGCCGTTCGCCTTCGATCGTCGGGATCAGATACCGCTGCTTCTGATCGTCGTTCGCGCCGTACAGAATGTTGTCGGCGGAACCACCGAACGAGAACGGCACGAAGGTCCTGCCTGCCTCGGCAGCGATGATGGCGCTCATCACCGGGCCGAGGTTCGCTCCGCCGTACTCCTCGGGTGTGTTGATCCCCCAGAATCCTGACTTCTTGGCCTTCGCGCGTAGCTCCTTCACGACGCCGTCCTCTAGGCCCGGCCTACCTTCGCGCTCGTTGCGCAGCACTTCGCTCTCGAGCGGAATGACCTCCTTCTCGAGGAATGCGCGCACCGACTTGCGCATCAATTCTTCTTCTTCGTTCAGGGCGAAATCGACCATGACCTGACTTCCCTTCCAGGAGTTCGGAGCTACGATTCGTAGGAGGATCGAATCTCATTCTAGAACTTCGATCTAGTGCGACCCTGGAGTATCCACGCCCGGTTTGTCAAGACCGAATCGCTTGATCGAGCCAAGCCTTGACACTGGGTAGGTTTTAGAACATCCTTCTAGAAATCGCCCTGCAGCCCGGGGCGTGGCACATCGACGAAGTACCCGGCAGCTCAGGCTCGCAGTCGATCTGAACTTCCGAGAACACTTCCTCCCCAGCCCGGGGGAATGGCCACCTCTACGAAAAACGGAGGTTCCACATGTCGCGCAGATCGATTCTCGGTCGAGCCCTCGCGATACTCACCGTGTGCGCAGTGTCGACGGCATGCGCCGGTATCGACCAGCGGACATTCGACGCGAACGCGCTCGACCGCGACGCCACCGTCGTGTACGGACAGATCGTCGTCCCGAGCAGTCTCGATCCACATCGCGGAGTTACTGAAAACGACCTACCGTTACTTGCCGTCATCTACGATCGGATCACCGACGTCGACACCGACGGCAACCCGGTACCCATGCTGGCCGAGAGTTGGGAGTTGGACGAGGAGAACGCTACTTTCACCCTGAAAATGCGTGCGGGAGCTACATTCTCGGACGGTACGCCGGTAGATGCTGCAGCCGTGAAGGTCAACATCGACCGAATCCTGAACGATCCCCAGACCACCATCAAGGGACAGATCGACAAGACGATCGGATCCGTCGATGTCGTCGACGATTCGACGGTCCGCTTCGACCTGGTGGGCCCGGGTGGAGCATTGCCGACGCTTCTGGCGTCACGACCCGGAATGCTCATCTCACCCGCGGCGCTCGGAAACACCGACCTGGATCAGAATCCTGTCGGCGCAGGCGCTTTCAGGATGACGAGCAGCATTCCCGGCACCGCTTACCACTTCGAGCGCCGCCCCGACTACTGGGACGACGACGCCTATCGGTACAGCAAGCTCACCTTTCTCATCCAACTCGACACCGCGACTCGCATGAACTCGCTCCAGGCGGGAGAGTCCACGATGACAGGAGTGGTGGGCCCGCAGAAGGAGGAAGCGAAGGCCGGCGGACTGCAGGTCTTCACCTCCGAGGGCGCGAGCACCAGCATGGCCCGGATCTCCCTGAACTCCGCCAGGAGCGAGTTCGGCAACAAACAGGTGCGACAAGCGATGAATCTGGCGATCGACCGCGCAGCCATCTCGCGAGTTCTGTACTCCGGCGACTGCATTCCCGGCGCCCAGCCGTACCCCGAAGGATACTTCGCGCACAGCGACGCACTGGACGACAGCGGCTGGTCCTCCTACGACCCCGACCGTGCCCGAGCTCTTCTCGACGACGCCGGACTGCCCGACGGATTCACCTTCACCGCAGCGGTGCCGAGCTTGTCCATCTACCAGAACAACGCCCAGGTGGTCCAGCAGAACCTGGCCGATGTCGGTATCGACATGCGGATCGAGGTGATGGACGCGACGCAGGCACGTGCCCGGTTCGTCACGGGCGAGGCGGATGCACTCGTCGGCCAGTACGGCGGAGGGACCGATCCCGGCCTCTACGCACAGTCGGCGTACCTCCCCGGTGGCGGTGACAATCCCGGCAGGCTCACTACCGACCGGATGGCGGAGCTGTACGACGCAACGGCCCGCTCCACCGACGTCGACGAGCGCAAATCCGCATACGAAGACCTTCTTGCCGAGGCATTCGACATGGGGCCGGCGCAGATCGTTCTCTGCCACTCGGTGGCATCGGTCGCCAGCCAGGGCAACATCGGAAACTACGTGTTCTACAAGACCGGTGGCACCGGTCTGCGGACCCTGGACGTAAGCAAGTGACATCCACCTTCGATCCGAACGAGGTGTTCCAATTGTGTTGATATTCATGATCAAACGACTACTCGCCGCGATTCCCGTGCTGATTCTCGTGACCGTTCTGAGCTTCTCGATGATTCACCTCATTCCTGGCGACGCCGCAGTGGTCGCGGCGGGCGAGAACGCCACGGCAGAACAGATCGCCGAGACCAGAGCTCAACTCGGCCTCGACCAGAACATCGTGGTGCAGTACTTCAGCTGGGTCGGCAACCTGATGTCCGGCGACTTCGGAACGTCACTGCTGAGCAGCCACAAGAACATCGACGCGATACTCGAAGCACTGCCCGTGACGCTGTCTCTCGCGTTCGTCGCCCTGTCATGGTCGCTGGTCGTCGGTGTACTCGCGGGTGTCATGGCGGGGTTGCGCCGAGGGACGTGGATCGACCGCACACTGACCGGACTGACGACGTTGGGAATCTCCATGCCCAGCTTCTGGCTCGGCCTTCTGTTCGTCACTTTCTTCTCCCTGCAGTTGCGACTCTTCCCCGCGACCGGATACGCACCGCTCAGCGAAGGTGTGGTGGCATGGTTCTCCCACCTCGCGCTGCCGGCGTTCGCCTTGGGAACCGTCACCGCCGCGGAGATCGCACGACAGGCCCGCGCCGGCGTCATCGATGTGCTCGAACGGGACTACATCCGTACCGCCACGGCCAAAGGGCTGCCCAGGTGGAAGGTCATCGTCAAGCACACGTCCAAGAACGCTGCGGTTCCTGTCGTCACCGTGTTCGGGCTTCAGGCGGCCGCCCTCATCGGAGGCGCCGTCATCATCGAGCAGGTGTTCGGGATGCCCGGCCTCGGATCCGTGGCACTGAAGGCCATTCTCGAGCGCGACTTCCCCGTGATCCAAGCGTTCGTCGTCGTGATCACCCTGTTCGTGCTCGTCATCAACCTCGCCGTCGACATCTCGTACGCGTACTTCAACCCGAAAGCCAGGCAATCATGACGAGCACACCACTCTCCGCGCCCCTGAGCGGTGCACGACGGCGTCTCGGTTCGTCGGCCGGCACGAAATCGAGGCCCGCACCCCCCTCGCCGGGCAGGATCTTCGTCCGTCGAATCCTGCGTTCGCGTACGAACGTCGTCTGCCTGGCGTTCCTCGGCCTTCTCGGTGTGATCGCCGTGGCAGCGCCGTGGATCGCCCCGTACGACCCGGCTTATCAGAAGTTGGCTTCGGCATTTCTGCCGCTGTTCTCCGACGGTCACATTCTCGGGACGGATCAGTTGGGACGCGACACCTTGAGTCGGCTCATCTACGCAACCCAGATCTCGCTGGTCGCTCCGCTCATCGCCGTCGGGTTCGCCGCCGCCACCGGCCTGCCCCTCGGGCTGCTCGCGGGCTACCTCGGCGGAAAGTTCGATTGGATCACCGGCCGCATCGCCGACGCGCTCATCGCTCTTCCCGCACTGGTCCTCGCACTGGCCATCATTGCCATCTTCGGTCCAGGCCTGGTCAACGCGATGCTCGCGGTCGGCGCCGCATCGGCGCCCCGACTGTTCCGTGTGGTGCGTGGTTCCACCATCAACGTACGCGAGGAAACCTACATCGAGGCGAGCAAGGTCGTCGGATGTTCCACTCCTCGAACGGTTCTGATGCACGTACTGCCTAACGTCAGGAGCCCGCTGTTGGTTCAGATCACGCTGATGCTCTCGCTGGCGTTGCTCGCGGAAGCCGGCCTGAGCTTCCTCGGCCTCGGTGTTCAACCGCCGACTGCAAGTTGGGGTTCCATGCTGCGCAGCGCATTCGACAACCGCTTTCAAAGCCCATGGATGGTCGTTCCCCCCGGTCTCGCGATCATGCTCACCATCTTGTCCCTGAACATGCTCGGCGACGGAATCCGCGATGCCGTCGGCCAGGAACGGAGGAAGTCATGACCTCTTCCCACACGCTACGAAAGCCCGAGCGGACCGGCCACGGGTTGCTCAGCATCCGAGACCTCCAGGTGGAGTTCAGAACGGACTCCGGGTGGACGCCCGTCGTCACCGGAGCTCAGCTCGATCTGGAGCCAGGCGGTACGCGGGCGCTCGTCGGTGAATCAGGCTCCGGCAAGACGGTCACCGCGTTGTCGGTGCTCGGACTGCTCCCCAAGCACAACAGCCGGATCACCGGCGGAGCAATCGAATTCGACGGTACCGACCTGCTGGGCAAGACCGAATCTCAGATGCGCCGCATCAGGGGCCGCGAGATCGCGATGATCTTCCAGGAGCCGATGACGAGCCTCAACCCCGTCTTCACCGTCGGCGAGCAGATCGCCGAGACAGTTCGCGCGCACATGGGCAAATCACGCAAACAGGCATGGGCACGAGCAGTCGAGGTTCTGGACCTCGTAGGCATCCCCGCTGCCGCACGCCGTGCGAAGGACTATCCGCACAGCTTCAGCGGCGGCATGCGTCAACGGGCCATGATCGCGATGTCCATCGCCTGCGATCCCAAACTCCTGATCGCCGACGAGCCGACGACGGCGCTGGACGTCACGGTCCAGGCCGGCGTTCTCCAACTTCTCCGACGGCTGCAGGCCGACCTCGGTACCGCAGTGCTGTTGGTCACGCACGACCTCGGCGTGGTGGCGGACTTCTGCGACGAGGTGACCGTGATGTACGCGGGTGAACCCGTGGAAACCGGTCACGCGGACGATGTGTTCGACGAACCACTGCATCCCTATACCGCGGGACTGTTGGCGTCACTGCCGCAGCGAATCAAACCCGGCGACGACCTCGTTGCCATTCCCGGCATGGTGCCGCGCCCGGAAAACATGCCCGCCGGGTGCCGTTTCGCTCCTCGTTGCAGCCATTCTCGGGCAGGAAAATGCGACAGCATGCATCCGGAGTCGATCGAGATCCGCGACGGAAGAAGCACACGGTGCGTGCGGGTCGTCGACGGTGAGATCGGAGACCTCCTGCCTGCACTTCCTATCGAAGCCGTCCCGGCGGCCACCGCCATCGACCCCGGCGATCTGGAGGAGATCCGATGACCGCACCCGAGAAGCAGGTCCTACTGGACGTGCGAAACCTGTCCAAGTCGTTCGTTCGTTCGCGGGACGTCTTCGGCCGGCCACGCGAGACGGTCCAGGCCGTGCGCAACATCAGCGTCAGCGTTCGGACGGGTGAGACACTCGGCATCGTCGGCGAATCGGGCTCCGGCAAATCCACACTCGGTAGGTCGATCCTGCGCTTGGAAGAACCCGAACAGGGCGAAGTGCTCTACCAGGGTGAGAACCTTCTCGACCTCCGACGCGGAGCACTACGTCGCAAGCGCCGAGAACTGCAGATGATCTTCCAGGACCCGTATGCGTCGCTGGACCCGACCAAGACCGTCGGCAACGCGATCGCAGAGCCCATGCGCATCTTCGATCGGCTCAGCCGGTCCGACTACGAGGACCGAGTCGCGTCGTTACTGACCAAGGTCGGCCTCCGAACCGAGTTCGCCGCTCGCTATCCGGGCGAGATGTCCGGCGGCCAGAGGCAACGCGTCGCGATCGCCCGCGCGCTCGCGCTCGATCCCAAGATCATCGTCGCGGACGAGGCGGTGTCGGCGCTGGACGTGTCGACGCAGTCCGAGGTGATCAACCTGCTCGTGCACCTCACCAAGGAATTCGAATTGACCTGCTTGTTCATCTCGCACAACCTCGGCGTGGTCCGCCACATCAGCGACCGAATCGCGGTGATGTATCTGGGCCGAATCGTCGAGATCGGCACCGCCGCACAGGTGTACGAGTCACCACGACATCCGTACACCTACGCGTTGCTCTCGGCGATTCCCGTACCCGATCCCGCGATCCAACGTGCCCGTCCGAAAACGGTCCTCGACGGTGACGCACCCGATCCCGCACACCCGCCCGCGGGGTGCGCGTTCGCATCGCGATGCCCGCACGCACGAAAGATCTGCACGACAGACGAACCGGCACTCGAGACCCGTGACAACGGATCCCGATCCGCCTGCCATTTCGCCGATGAAGTGCGCTCCAGCCTGGAAGCACCGTCGCTCACCGGCTGACCCGGCATCTGCTACCCACGAGGGCCCCTGTTCCGCCGTTCGGGCGGAGCAGGGGCTCTCGTGGTTTCCCACCGCCCCCGGCTCCGGTGAGTCCATCTGTACCTGCCGATGCAGGTGAGCTGGAGCAGAACAGGGCCAATTCACCCGCTGAGGATGATGATCTTGTTCGGTGCGGCCTGAGACCATTCGGGGACCTTCTGCCGAATGGAGCACCGACTCGTGGATTCCTTCTGGGATTTTCTGTGGTTGATCGTCGTCAGCTTTGCCTTCGTCGCGTACCTGATGGTGCTGTTCTCGATCATCGGCGACCTGTTCCGCGACCACAAGAGCTCCGGATGGGCCAAGGCTGCATGGGTGCTGTTCCTGATCATCGCGCCGTTCCTGACCGCTCTCGTCTACATCATCGTCAAGGGCGGCGACATGACCAAGCGTCAGGTGCGGGCGATCCAGCACGCGAAGGACGAGCAGGAGCAGTACATCAAGCAGGTCGCGGGGCGCACCTCTGCCGAGGAAATCGCGCACGCGAAGGAGCTTCTGGATGCGGGCACCATCACCGAGGAGGAATTCGCGAAGCTCAAGAGCAAAGCCCTCACGTGAGCGTTCACCTGCTTTCGGGTCGCTCCGCAGGCTCAGCTCCTGCCGCCTCTGCTATACATTTCTACTCACCGCGGCGGCTTCCTTCTCGAATGCATCCACTGTCGCGGCGATGGCAGGCAAGGCCGTCGCGCTCGGGCGCGTTGCGAGTTCGTAGATCCGTCCCGCACGCACCCCTGCCAGCGGCCGGGTGATCGCACCCCGGTTCCCGACGGCGTAGCGCGGCATGAGCGCGACTCCGTGGCCGCGGGCGACGAGTTCTTCGATGACCCGGAAGTCGTTGATACGCTGGATCACTCGGGGTCGAACGCCCGTGGCCGCGGCAACCGACAACAACACGTCGTCCACGGGGAAACCGTCCGGCACACTGATCCACTGCTCGTCCACCAACTGGCGCACGTCGACGGACTTCTCCTCGGCCAATCTGTGCGTCGCGGGAAGGAGCAGGTCGATCGGTTCTCTCATCAGCGTTCGCACTTCCACACGCGGCGCGGCGGTCGCAGGGGCTCTGTCGTCGCGGTGAGTGAGGACGACGTCGTAATCGGCCAGCAGCGCAGGAACCGAGGACGCAGGGAGATCTTCATCGCGTGCATCGACCCGAGTTCCACTGTCGCGCAATCGGTCCAACACTCCCGGCAGAAGCAGTGCCGCGCCCGAGGGGAACAACGCCACGCGTACGCGCCCCCACGGCGACGCACTGTACGACGCCATCTCCGCGCTCGCCCGATCCAGTGCACCCAACACCTCGTCTGCCCGTAGAACCAGTGCGGCACCCGCATCCGTGAGGCGTAGACGTCGGCCGTCCGGTTCGAGAAGCGGCACACCCGCCTCACGCGCGAGGATCTTCAGCTGCTGAGACACCGCGGACGGGGTCAACGACAATGCCGCTGCGACCGCCCCGGCCGTCCCTCGGTCCGCGAATTCCCGAAGAATTCTCAGCCGTTCCACATTCATGTAGAGCATCTTAACTGTTACTACGGAACAATTCGATTGTGCTGATGCATTCCCATCGACCACGATAGGTGCGTGCCCACTCGTGACCGCCTTCTCGGAACAACCGTTGCCGTGCTCTGGGGCCTGAACTTTCTCGCCATCCGGGCCGGCCTCGACCATTTCCCACCGTTCTTCTTCGCTGCATTTCGGTTCCTGATCATCGCCGTACCGGTCGTACTGTTCGTCCGCCGACCGGACGTGCCCGTCAAGTGGCTCCTGCTGTACGGCTTCGGGTTCGGATTCCTCCAGTTCGCATTTCTGTTCACCGCGATGAATGCAGGCATGCCAACGGGACTCGCATCCCTGGTCCTGCAATCCTCGGCACCGTTCACGATCGTCCTCGGCGCCCTGCTGTTGCGCGAGAAGGTCAGCAGGCGTCAAATTCTGGGCATCACCGTGGCGGTCGCAGGAATGTGCCTCATCGGATACGACCGTGCCCAAGTCGCATCCGCGATACCGGTCGTCCTCACTGTTCTCGCCGGCCTCGGCTGGGCGTTCGGAAACCTGGGCAACAGACTTGCTCACGGGGCGGAACCGATGCGATTGATGCTGTGGATGTGCGTCGTACCACCGATCCCGATGCTCGCCCTGTCCGCCGTTGTCGAAGGACCGACCACGGGATGGCACGCACTCGTGGCGGCATTCAGCTGGGACGGGTGGCCTGGTCTCGCCGGACTGGCATACATCGTGCTGCTGGGGACGATCGCCGGATCCGGACTGTGGACGGTACTCATCAGCCGCCACCCGGCCGGCGTCGTCGCACCGTTCTCGCTGATGGTCCCGGTCGTCGGAATCGCGGGTGCCTGGCTCTTCCTCGACGAAACCCCGAGCATCCTGTCGGTCGTGGGAGCGGCCGTCGTCATCGCCGGATGTCTCGGTGGAATGTCGACGGGACGCCAAGCCCCGACTGCAGCGGCCAGTGTGGAACCCCTGCGAGCCTGACAACGTGGTGGGTTTCACACCCGCGTCGACCGATCACACCGCCGTCGACGCCGACAAGAATCCACCGGGGGGTTTGTGCCAGACTCGGCGCATGGTTCGAGCAGGTGAGCGCAGAGCGGCAATCGGAGCGCGTGGCCGGCTGGCACTCCGGGCGGCCGAGGCTGCAACGTGGGCGTCACGCAAGGCAGGACGCGGCAAGGGGTCGATGATCGGCGGGCTCGTCGCCCTCAAGATCGACCCGGACATCCTGACCGGTCTCGGCTCGGGTCGTCGGACCGTCGTCGTCACGGGAACGAACGGGAAGTCGACGACGACGCGGATGACCGCCGCTGCGCTCGAGACGCTCGGTGACGTCGCCACTCAGGCCGACGGCGCCAACATGGACGCCGGGATCGTCGCCGCACTGCACGCTCATTTCGATGCCCCGCTCGCGGCCCTCGAGGTCGACGAACTGCACGTCCCGCACGTCTGCGACGCCGTATCCCCCGCCGCGGTGGTACTTCTCAACCTCAGCCGCGACCAACTCGATCGCGTCGGCGAGATCAACATGATCGAACGCAAACTCCGCGCGGGCCTCGCGCGGCACCCGGAGACCGTCGTGATCGCCAACTGCGACGACGTGTTGGTCACCTCGGCCGCGTTCGACGCCCCGAACGTCGTGTGGGTCGCTGCCGGAGGCGGCTGGGCGGGCGACTCGGTGTCGTGCCCCCGCACCGGTGAACCCATCATCCGAGACGGCGAGCACTGGTACTCGACCGGAGACGACTTCGCGCGACCCACACCGGATTGGTGGCTCGACGAGAACAACCTCTACGGCCCCGACGGCCTCGTCGTACCGATGTCTCTGTCCCTTCCCGGAAAAGCCAACCGAGGCAATGCAGCTCAGGCCGTAGCTGCTGCAGTGACGCTGGGTGCGGATCCACAGGAGGCGGTGGCCGCCGCGTCGGGGGTCGACGAAGTGGCCGGTCGCTACTCCACGGTCCAGTACGGATCTCATTCCGTTCGAATGCTTCTCGCGAAGAACCCCGCGGGTTGGCAAGAGGCACTGTCGATGATCGACCCGACCGTCGACGGACTCGTCATCGCCGTCAACGGACAGGTCCCCGACGGTGAGGACCTGTCCTGGCTGTGGGACGTGCGGTTCGAACACTTCGAGAACGTCGCCGTCGTCGCATCGGGTGAGCGCGCAACCGATCTCGGTGTGCGCCTGCTGTACGCGGGGTCGAAGCACACCACCGTCGCAGATCCATTGAAGGCCATCGCATCCTGCCCACCCGGGCGCGTCGAGGTGCTGGCCAACTACACCGCGTTCCGCGACCTCGGGCGCGCACTTGCACGGGAGCACGGCAATGTCTGAATCCACCGTCCGCATCGGCCTGGTGCTCCCCGACGTCATGGGCACCTACGGCGACAACGGAAACGCGCTGATCCTGCGGCAGAGGCTTCGGATGCGGAACATCGACGCCGAGATCGTCCAGGTCACCCTGGGCGACCCCGTCCCCGAGTCGCTGGACGTCTACACCTTGGGCGGAGCCGAGGATTCCGCTCAACGCCTGGCAACGCGGCACCTGACGCAGTACCCCGGCCTGCAGAACGCAGCGGCGCGCGGTGTTCCTGTCCTCGCGATCTGCGCTGCCATCCAGGTACTCGGCCACTGGTACGAAACCTCCTCCGGCGAGAAGGTCGACGGCATTTCCCTGTTCGACGTCACGACCGCACCACAGGAAACACGCTCCATCGGGGAAGTCATCACCGAACCCGTCGTCACCGGGCTGACCGAGAAGCTCTCCGGATTCGAGAACCACCGCGGTGGAACAACTCTCGGGCCCGATGCAAGTCCACTGGCGACGGTCACCCACGGCGTCGGCAACGGCGTCGGCGACGGCCGCGAAGGCGTCGTGCAGGGGTCGGTGATCGGGACTTACATGCACGGTCCGGTTCTGGCCAGGAACCCCCAACTGGCGGATTACCTGCTCGAGCGGGCGACCGGAAGCATCTTGGAGCCGCTCGATCTGGCGGAGGTCACGCAGTTGAGGCGGGAGCGGCTCCGCCGCACGTGAGTGGAACGGAGCCTGCGGAGTGACGCGCAGGCTCCGCTCCACTCACGTGTCGCGCAGCGACCTCCTACCGGTCAGTGCCCTGCCCAGTGTCAGTTCGTCGGCGAATTCCAGATCCCCACCCATCGGGAGGCCCGAGGCCAGGCGACTGATGGCCAGACCGGGGAAATCGCGCATCATCCGCACCAGGTAGGTCGCCGTCGCCTCCCCTTCGGTGTTGGGATCGGTGGCGATGATCACCTCGGACACGTCCACGCCGTCATCTTGATTTCCGATGCGCACCAACAGTTCTCGGATGCGCAGCTGGTCCGGTCCGATTCCGTTGAGTGGATCGAGCGCACCACCGAGAACGTGGTATCGGCCCTTGAATTCGCGCGTACGCTCCACCGCCTGAACGTCTTTCGGCTCTTCCACGACGCAGATGAGCGACCGATCCCGACGAGGATCAGCACAGATACGGCACAGTTCCTTGTCCGAGACCGTGCCGCACACGGTGCAGAACTGGACCCCGTCACGTACACGTGCGAGCGCTTTGATCAGCCGGTCCACCTCGGGCGGTTCGACGCCGAGGAGGTGAAAAGCGATGCGCTGAGCGCTTTTCGGCCCGACACCCGGCATCTTGCCGAGCTCGTCGATCAGATCCTGTACAGGACCTTCGTACACCTCAGAATCCAGGCAGGCCGAGCGACCCACCGCCGAGCCCACCCGCCAGAGGACCGAGTTTCTCCGCCGCGACTGCGGACGCGGACTTCGACGCGTCGGCGATGGCTCCGATGACGAGGTCCTGCAGTGTTTCGACGTCCTCCGGGTCGACGATCTTGGGGTCGATCACCAGGCCGACCAATTCGCCCGTCCCCTTCACCGTTGCGGTGACGAGCCCGCCGCCCGCCTGACCGGTCACTTCCGCCTCGGCGATCTCCGCCTGGGCTGCCATCAACTGTTGCTGCATCTGCTGCGCCTGCTGCATGATCGACGCGATGTCTGGCTGCTCACCGGGTTGCACAGTGATGTCCTCTCGGTTCGGGTACGTCACCTACGAGAGTAGTAGCCGAACACTCGGACGTGATCGTCCGCCAGCCCCGCCGCCAGACACGTCGCTCGGATCTCGTCCATTCGATCGAACGCACCGGTTCCCCACACCGTCACCGAGTCGTCGAGCCGCATCCGCCTGGCTGCGGTGACGAGCGGATCGAACTCCAACTGGGTGTGGAAACTCATCACGCTGACACCGTCCACATCGGGGAGCCCGGCGACGTCTGCGGGACGGGGCGTGTCCACCCACAGCGTGCCGAGCGTGCCGTCGGGCCATGCACGGAGAATGGCCCGGGCCGCTGGGATGGACGGCTCGTCGACGAACATCTGGACACGTCTGCCGCCGCCGAAGTGCGGTCCGTACCCGGTTCCAGTGGCAGCAATTCGCGTGCGAGTTCCCACCTCGACCGAGTCCAGCCACCGCGACATCATCGTGCTCTCGTGCGACGGCGTGAACTCGATGTCGACGATGCCGTGCGCCGCGTCGAACCGTCGCACACGGAAATCCCGTTCGTCGACGCCGGGGAATCGCAACTGTTCGGCTATCGCGTTCTCGTCCCAATCTCGCTGGTAGCTCCCGGCCGACAGAAGCGATGTCAACCGCAGCGTGCCCGGTCGTGGCCTTCCGATCGCCAACGTGTGCATCGTCGGCACCGCAGTCTCGACGACGCCATGCGGATACTCCACAGCCCGCTCCCTTCACCCCGACCGTGACTTGAGTAAGGCTAAACTTTGCTCGGAGTTTGCCACATGTCGGCCCCCGTTGACTCGCGAACGCGCCTTAAGCTGCATGTATGCAAGAGACGCGTCCCAGCCGTCGCCGCGTGACCCTCGAGAAGTTGATCGAGACGGGCATTGCGCTGACGTTGCCGAACCTGACGGTCAAGGCATTGGCGCGAGAACTGGGCGTCAGCATCGTCGCCGTGTACAACAACATCGACAATCTGGACGCACTGCGAGTCGCGGTGGCGGAGGAAATTCTTGCTCGGTGGGAGTTCCCCATGCCCGACGCGGACGCCACGCTCGAGGAATCGCTGATGGACCTCAGCCTGCGCCTGCGTTCGCTGGTCCACCGCAACCCTGGTATTGCTCAGTATCTCGTCGACATCGGGACGTCGTCGCCCGGCGCGCTGGCGAGAATCGACGAGGTGCAGCTGGCGTATTCGACGTTGTACGAGCTGACGCCCAAGCAGGCGAACTTCATCGTGACGGTGGTGGCGGAGCACGCGGTGGCGTTGTCGGAAATGGTGCACGTCGAGGGCCGCGAGCAGGAGGACGACGCCGCCGTCCTCGCAAGGTCGGACTTGAAGTTGATTCCGCGCACCGTCGACGGGAAAAAACGTTCCAACGACTCGAACTACGAGTGGTCGATGCGCGCCCTCATCATGGGCGCGTCGGTCGTCATCGACCACCCGCGGTTCTCGACCTACTAGCGGACTTCGCGTTCGAGGTTGGCCAAGGTCTGTGTCTGGATCTTCTTCAGACCGAGGGGCGCGAAGGTCTTCTCGAAGAAGCCCCCGATGCCTCCGGCGCCTTTCCACTCGGTCGTGGTGGTGACCTCGCTGCCGGCTCCCGACGGGGCCACGGTCCAGGTGGTGACCATCGAGGAGTTGGCGTCGCGTTCGACGATGGTCGAGCCGTCGACCGCGACGGTCGCCTTCACGTTGCGTGACCGCTTCGAGGTGGCTTGCAGTGTCCACTGCGCGACGGTGCCGTTGCCCTGGCCGCCTTCGACGACGGTGTAGTCGAGATACTGCTCGGGGAGGATTCGGGGGCGAACCGTCTCGTAGTCGACGAGCGCAGCCAGCACCTGCTCCGGTGTCTGAGCGATGGTGATGGAACTGCTGGCGCTTACCTGTGCCACGTGGTGTCTCCTCGGGTTGACGCGAATGTGAGTCCTCGCGTCCTATCCTGCACTCCCCGAAGACGCGGAAGGGAAGAGGATATCGGGGTGTGTGATGGGGTTCACCGATAATTCTTTAGCTGCACAAACAACATGCGTGGTGCATACATTTGTCCGTAATGCCTCGTTCGACGACAACATTTACGTGAAATTTCGCAGTCGGGGCCGCATACTCGGTGGCTCCGCGGCACGCCTGGATATAGCGTCTTCATGTGCCATCTGCGATTGCTCTTCCCCGACGTAGGCCAGCCCCGCGAGAAAGCGGATTCGCCGCACATCGTGCCGGCGTGGAACTGCTGCTCGAGAGTTACCGCGCCATCCCCGCTTCCGCCACCGTGCGCTTGGCGAAGAAGACGTCGAACCTCTTCCGCGCCCGCGCAGCATCGACGGCCCCCGGTCTCGACGTATCGGGACTGACGAGCGTCGTCACCGTCAACCCGCAGGACCGGACGGCCGATGTGGCAGGAATGTGCACATACGAGGACCTCGTCGCCGCGACACTCCCCTACGGTCTGGCACCGTTCGTCGTACCGCAGCTCAAGACCATCACCCTCGGTGGCGCGGTCACCGGCCTCGGTATCGAGAGCACGTCGTTCCGTAACGGACTGCCGCACGAATCGGTCCTGGAGATCGACATCCTCACCGGCAGTGGCACCGTCGTCACCGCCACGCCCGACGGCGAGAATTCCGACCTGTTCTGGGGTTTTCCCAACTCCTACGGAACGCTCGGGTACTCGACCCGCCTGAAGATTCAGCTCGAACCCGTACTTCCCTACGTGGAGCTGCGCCACCTGCGCTTCCACGACCTCGACGTCATGCAGGCCACGATGGACGACATCGTGCGTGACCGCTCGTACGAGGGCACCCCGGTGCACTACCTCGACGGCGTCGTGTTCACACCGGAGGAGAGTTACCTGACGCTCGGTGTCCAGAGCGCGGCGCCCGGCCCGGTCAGCGAGTACCACGCAGGTTCGGAGATCTACTACCGGTCCATTCAGCAGAAGACCACCGACCGACTGACCATCGCCGATTACCTGTGGCGCTGGGACACCGACTGGTTCTGGTGCTCCCGGGCCTTCGGCACACAGAACCCCAAGATCAGACGTTTCTGGCCCAAGAAGTACCGCCGATCCAGTTTCTACTGGAAACTCATTGCGCTCGACCGCAAGTACGACATCGCCGATCGGCTCGAAGCCCGCAAGGGCAATCCGCCGCGCGAACGGGTGGTTCAGGACATCGAGGTTCCGATCGAGAACACCGCCTCGTTCCTGAGGTGGTTCTTGACGGAGATCCCGATCGAGCCACTGTGGCTGTGCCCGTTGCGTCTTCGCGAACCCGCCCCTCCCGGCGCCGACGCCGCGCGCCCGTGGCCCCTCTACCCCCTCGAACCGAAACGCACGTACGTCAACGTCGGCTTCTGGTCCTCGGTCCCCATCACCCCAGGTGAGCCCGACGGTGCGGCCAACCGCGCCATCGAGAAGAAGGTCACCGATTTCGACGGCCACAAGTCGCTCTACTCCGATGCGTTCTACTCCGAAGCCGAGTTCTCCGAGCTCTACGGCGGCGAGAGACTCGCAGAACTGAAGAAACGATACGACCCCGATTCCCGATTGCTGGATCTGTATTCGAAGGCGGTGCAAGGAAAATGACAACGTTCAAGGAACCCACGGCGCAGGACGCGCACCGAGCGAACAAGCTCACCATCTCTCAGATCCTCGAACTTCTGTCCGACGGAAACATCCCGCTGCGCTTCACCGCGTACGACGGAAGCGCCGCAGGCCCCGAGGACGCGACTCTCGGACTCAACCTCAAGAGCCCCCGCGGAACCACCTACCTGGCAACAGCTCCCGGCGACCTCGGAATGGCACGCGCCTACGTCTCCGGTGACCTCGAAGCCGTCGGCGTCCATCCCGGAGACCCGTACGACATCCTCCGTGTCATGGGCGACGAACTGCATTTCCGGCGCCCCGGCGCTCTGACACTGGCGTCGATCACTCGCTCGCTCGGCTGGGATCTGTTGCGACCCATCGCACCTCCTCCGCAGGAAGTGGTGCCGCGGTGGCGTCGGATCGCCGAAGGCCTTCGCCACTCGAAGACACGCGACGCCGACTCGATCTCCCACCACTACGACGTGTCGAACACGTTCTACGAGTACGTCCTCGGGCCGTCGATGACGTACACCTGCGCCGCGTACACCTCGGAGGACGATTCACTCGAGGCCGCGCAGGAGAACAAGTACCGACTCGTGTTCGAGAAGCTCGGCCTGAAGGAAGGCGACCGACTGCTCGACATCGGTTGCGGCTGGGGCGGAATGGTGCGATACGCCGCACGCCGTGGCGTCAAGACCATCGGCGCGACGCTGTCGAAGGAACAGGCGGCATGGGCGCAGAAAGCGATTGCCGAGGAAGGACTGTCCGACCTCGCGGAGGTTCGCTTCTCCGACTACCGCGACATTCCGGAATCGAACTTCGACGCGGTGTCCTCGATCGGCCTGACCGAACACATCGGCGTGCAGAACTACCCGGCGTACTTCGAAGCGATCAAGTCGAAACTGCGCGTCGGCGGCCGGGTGTTGAACCACTGCATCACCCGCCCGGACAACCGGAGTCACGCCCGCGCCGGATCCTTCATCGACCGATACGTCTTCCCCGACGGTGAACTGACCGGCTCCGGCCGCATCATCACCGAAATGCAGGACGTGGGCCTCGAGGTCCGGCACGAGGAGAACCTACGTGAGCACTACGCGCTGACCCTGAAGGCGTGGTGCAAGAACCTGGTGGACAACTGGGATGCCTGCGTCGCCGAAGCCGGCGAGGGAACCGCACGCGTATGGGGCCTGTACATGGCCGGCTCACGCCTGGGCTTCGAGCGCAATGTCGTTCAGCTGCATCAGGTCCTGGGCGTGAAGCTCGGACCGAAGGGCGCTGCGGACGTACCCCTGCGCCCCTGGTGGGAGGGCTGACCCTGTGATGCTCCTATGAGTGTCACAGTGGGTTATCCGTGGTAATGCCGGGGATCGCCTGCGGCGCCGGCCGGCGGTAGGTTGCGCGCCGGGGTCTGCACCAACGGACTGCCCGGCGCGACCCGCCCGGTCGCCCGGTCCCATCCCGCTCTGGCCCGCGGATGCATGCGTCGTCTGCGCGGAAGCAGCGAGAACGCCGCATTCACTCCCCGCCCCACGAACCGAAACAACGTCTCGTCACGGTCGTTCCACGTATAGCCCAAGAGCTGACGCACCGGCTCGTCGTACATTCCCACCGTCATCCACACGACACCGCGTGCGATCGGCACCCGCATGACCGCCCACACGGCGTCGGGGATCCAGGTCGCAAGGGGCGGCTGCTCGATCTGCGACAGATCGAGTACTCCTCGGGTTGCCCTGTTGTCCTCGAGAACCTCGGTGCACATGCGCTTCCAGTAGAGCTGAAAGTCCTCCCAGGTCTCCGGCACAGGTTTCATGCTCATGCCGTACAGCCGGTACCACTGAACGTGTTCGGTGAAAAGTTGCCGCTTCTGGTCCTCGCTGACCCCGCCCATGAAGTGCTGGGCAGTCAGGACGGTACCCATGAAGAACGTCGCATGCGCCCAGTAGAACGTCTCCGGGTCGAGTGCGTGGTACCGCCTGCCCTGTGAGTCGATGCCCTTGATGTCGGTGTGGTAGCCGCGCACCTGCAGCGCGGTCTGTTCCGCCCGGTCGCCGTCGAACACCACGCCGCCGATGGGGTAGAGCGATCGGTAGAGCCGCTCCCACCGTTCGTCGAAGAACTTGGAGTGTTGCTCGACGCCAGCCCCGAGACCCGGGTGCATGTTCTGCATCGACCCCGCCCAGACGCCTTGTAGCAGGCCCCGCCAGTCCCCGAAGTACTTCCAGGTGAGTGAGTCAGGTCCGAGCGGCTCATTCTGACTACGCATGTTGTCAGCTTATGATTGACAACATGCGTAGTCAATCCCTCGCGGACAGGCAGTACCAGCGCTATCACGCCCTGCTCGACGCAGGGATCGAGATGCTGGGAGACCCGAAGGCTCCGTCGGTCACCGTCCGGGCGGTCTGCCGCACGGCGGGACTCACCGAGCGGTACTTCTACGAGAGCTTCACCGACCGCGACACGTTCATCCGCGCGGTGTACGGCCACGTCGGCGAGCTCGCGCGCGCCGCCATCGCCGGCGCGGTACCCGCCACCAGTCCGGAGGCCCCGGTGCGCGCGTTCGTCGAACTGGTCCTCGACCAGCCCAGCGTCGGTCGCGTCCTGCTGCTGGCACCGATGTCCGAGTCCGCTATCAGTGGGAGCGGCCTCGCGCTCGCACCCACGTTCGTCTCCCTGGTCGAGGCACAGCTGACGGAACTCTCCGAGGACGACCGGCATCTGGTTGCCGTGGGTGTCGTCGGTGCGCTCACCGCATTGTTCGTCGGATACCTGGACGGGACCGTCCGCACACCGCGAGAGAAGTTCGTAGCCCATTGCGTCCGACTGGTTTCCAGCGCTTCCGCCCTCGTGCCATGATCGACGCGACCGCACCACCGACGCACATGCCCCAGGAGTGAAGATGTCCGATCTCGATCAGTCCTTCCAGCAAGCTCAAGTCGACGTCAAGACCCTCACCTCCAAGCCGAGCAACGACGACCTGCTGAGCCTCTACTCGTTGTACAAGCAAGGTTCGAACGGCGACGTCACGGGTAAGCGTCCAGGACGACTGGACATGGTGAACCGCGCCAAGTACGACGCCTGGGCGAAGCTCGAGGGCACCAGCCAGGATTCGGCGAAGCAGTCCTACGTCGACCTGGTCGGAAAGCTTCTCGGCTGACCCGGCGGGCGCCGCGGTCACCGGCGAGGAAAGGGACCGCGTGCGCGACTACGACGAAGCCGACCTGAAGATAGACAAGCCCAAGACACATGCGGCCGGACCCGTCGCCGTTGCGGTGTCGATGAAGCGCGCACTCGGACACATGGGGCCGGTGCGCACCGCCAAGACTCTCCTCGACCTCAATCAGGCCGAGGGCTTCGACTGCATGAGTTGCGCGTGGCCGGACCCGGATCCCGGCCACCGTCACGCGGCAGAGTTCTGCGAGAACGGCGCGAAAGCAGTTGCCGAGGAGGCGACGACGACCCGCGCGACGCCGGAGTTCTTCGCGGCCCACAGCATCGCCGAGCTCGACTCCATGAGTGAGCACTGGCTCGGTCAGCAAGGTCGCATCACCCACCCGATGGTCAAACTCCCCGGCGGACGGTTCTACGAGCCGATCGAGTGGGACGACGCGTTCCGACTCATCGGCGACCATCTGAAGTCTCTGAACACTCCGGACGAGGCGATCTTCTACACCTCGGGCCGCGCGTCGAACGAATCCGCCTTCGTCTACCAGCTTTTCGCCCGTGCGTTCGGCACCAACAACCTGCCCGACTGTTCCAACATGTGCCACGAGTCGACGTCGATCGCTCTGCAGGAGACCATCGGCATCGGCAAGGCCAGCGTCACCCTCCAGGACGTGTACGACGCCGAGCTGATCGTCCTCGCAGGCCAGAACCCCGGCACCAACCATCCACGCATGCTGTCCGCGCTGGAGAAGGCCAAGCAGAACGGCGCCAGGATTCTGTCGATCAACCCGTTGCGCGAAGCCGGACTGGTCAACTTCAAGAATCCACAGACGCCCCGCGGGATGGTCGGGCCTGGAACGGACCTGTCCGACTTCCACCTCCCCATTCGTGTGAACGGTGACCTCGCACTGTTCCAGGCCATCGGGTCGCTGCTCGTCGAATGGGACGCGATCGACCACGCCTTCGTCGAGCAGTACACCACCGGCTTCGAGTCCTGGCGCGCCAACGTCACCGCCGTCGACTGGGACGTCGTGACCGCGTCGACGGGTCTGTCCCGCCACCAGATCACCGAGGCCGCGCAGATGCTGCGCGATTCGAAGGCCACCGTCTTCTGCTGGGCGATGGGTCTGACGCAGCACCGCAACGCCGTCGCCACCATCAAGGAAGTCACCAATCTCGCGTTCGCGCAGGGCAACATCGGAAAGCCAGGCGCCGGGCTCCTTCCGGTACGTGGCCACTCGAACGTCCAGGGCGACCGGACGATGGGCATCTGGGAACGGGTGCCCGATCATTTCCTCGATTCCATCCAGGCCGAGTTCGGCTTCGACCCGCCGCGCGAGCACGGCCTGGACACCGTCGATTCCATTCGAGCCATGCGCGACGGCAAGGCCAGTTTCTTCCTCGGGCTCGGCGGCAATTTCGTTCAGGCGACGCCGGACTCGACAGTCACGTTCGACGCAATGCGGCGCATGGCAATGACGGTGCACATCTCCACGAAGATCAACCGCTCACACCTTGTCACGGGCGACACCGCCCTCATCCTGCCTACTCTCGGTAGGACCGAGAAGGACATTCAGGCGACCGGAGAGCAGTGGATTTCCGTCGAGGACTCGACGTGCTCGGTGCACTCGTCGCGCGGACCGCTGAAGCCGGCGAGCGATCTGCTCAAATCCGAGGTCGCCATCCTGACCGGTATCGCCGAGGCGGCCGTCGGGGACCGCCACGGTATCGACTGGAAGGGTATGCGCGAGAACTACAGCACCATCCGCTCGCACATCTCACGCGTCGTCAACGGGTGCGAGGGCTACGAGGTCAATGTCCGACGGCCCGGCGGTTTCGTGCTTCCGCATCCACCTCGCGACTCACGAACGTTCGAGACCACCTCGGGTAGAGGCGAATTCACGACGTCGCCGATCGACGTACTGCATGTGCCCGACGGCCACCTGCTGTTGCAGACGCTGCGCAGCCACGATCAGTTCAACACCACGATCTACGGCCTGAGCGATCGGTACCGCGGAATCGAAGGTGGGCGGCGCGTGGTGTTCGTGCATCGCGAGGACATCGCGGCGCTCGGCTTCCAGGACGGCGACATCGTGGACTTGCTGACGCGGTGGGAGGACGACGACGTCGACCGCTGCGCCGATGGCTTCCGCATAGTCGAGTACGACACTCCGCGCGGGTGCGCGGCTGCGTACTACCCGGAGACGAATCCCCTGGTTCCGCTCGACTCGACGGCCACCGACAGCAATTGCCCCACCTCGAAGTCCGTGGTGATCCAGCTCGTTCGCACGGGGACCCCGCACGCGCGCTCGGGTGAGGGGGCGCAGGACCGCGTCGGCTCCGACGAGGCGCACAAGGACCACCCGCAGCCGCGGCATCTCAGCTGACCCCTATGTGAGTGGAAATGTAGGCCATGGGGCAGGAGCGGAGCCTGCGGAGCGACCAGAAGGCACTACATTTCCACTCACATCAGACCAGGGCCCGCCCCGCGCGGATTCTGGAGCGCACGTCCCACAGCAGCACATTGAACGGCATTTCGCGCACCACCTGAGGCGTCACGCGGTTGATCACGGCGAGGGTGCCCATGAGCCGATCGAACCGCTTCTGCTTGATCGGGTCCCAGGGCAGTTCCATCTCGTCCCTGAATCGTTCGGGAAGAAATCCGGTTGTCACGAAACGCATGAACGGGCCGATGAGCGGGTGCAGCACTCGGGGTTTGACGAACGTCGCGGACGCTATTCCGTAGAGATATCCACGGATGGTCGGATCGATGTGCACATCGGCCAGAGCTGCGTCCCAGTACTTCTCGAACGTGATGCGGTCCGCGGGCCACATGTCGGGCGGCATCTGCAACGTGGACCCGAGAACATGACACCGCTGGTACATCTCGTCGAGAAACTCCGAGTCCGGTTCGTCGTAGAGCGCGTAATAGACGTCCTCGAAACCGCGGTACAGGCACGCAGCCACCCACAGCTGCAGGTTCGGGTCGAAAGCGTTGTACTTCACGGGACTGTCCGCAGTGGACTTGACAGCCGCGTGAGATCTGTTGGTCGCCTTACGATATGCGGCCTTCACGTCGTCATCCCCCATGCCTGCGACGGCCAGGTAGGACAGGGTGGTGCGGGTCCGCTTGACCGGATGTCGGTTGATCTGGCCGCTTTCGACGCGACTCTCGAACACTCCGTACCCGACGGCCGGATGTCCCAATTGCATGATGACGTTGGCGCCACCGGCGAGCAAGCCGACCCCGGTCATCGATTTGCGGAGCAGTTCGTTGTCGACTGTCATGGCGAATCCTTCTGATCGGATATCTGCATACGTGCGTGTGCAGATGACGCTAGGCCCGCTGGACGATCGATGTCAAGATGTGTCCATGGCCGAATCACCGCGCACCTACGGCGGAGTCGACGGCTCGGCCAGGGTTGCCGAACGTCGACGAGCCCTCGTCGAAGCGGGCCTCGACCTGCTCGGAACGACCGAACCGGAACTGACCGTGCGCGGCGTCTGCCGCCGAGCAGGCGTCGCCTCCCGCTACTTCTACGAGAGCTTCAGCGACAAGAACGACCTGATGCAAGCGGTGTACGACCACGTGATCGGTGAGATCACCACGACGACCCTGGCAGCCGTCGGCACCGCACCCGACACCGAACACGACCGCGTCCACGCCGCAGTACACACGATCGTGCGTCTGGTCGCCGAGGACCCACGCCGAGGCCGACTGCTCTTCTCTGCGACCCTGAGCAACGACGTTCTCGCCGCCAAACGATCCGAGTCGACACAGATGTTCGCCGGACTGCTTGCCTCCCAGGCCAACGAGTTCTACGCCACCGACACCATCGAGCGCCTCGACCTCACGACCCACTTCGTCGTCGGCGGCTTCGCCCAGGTGTTGACCGCATGGCTGGGCGGCGAGCTTGTTCTCGACGAAGATGCCGTGGTCAACTGGTGTACGGACCTACTCCTCGCCGCCGCCCCTTCCCAGACCCGTCATTCCGCAGGCTCCACTCCTGCGCCCCATGGTCATTCCGCAGGCTCCACTCCTGCGCCTCCTGGTCATTCCGCAGGCTCCACTCCTGCTCCTCCTGGTCATTCCGCAGGCTCCACTCCTGCTCCTCCTGGTCATTCCGCAGGCTCCACTCCTGCCCGGTCTGGTCATTCCGCAGGCTCCACTCCTGCCTGACCCGGTGTCACGGAAGACCGAGGTGCGCAACCAGGCGCTCCGCGCCATCGGCGAACTGCCTGCGCATCAGCTCTCCGACGGTGTCGAAGTCGCATCGCGAGAAGGCCGCGATCAGAGCGTCGTGACTGCGAACCGACTGCTCGCCCCACGACGGATCCGAGGCGTAGAGCCTGGCCGGGGTGTAGCGGATGGCTCCGAAGAGGAACCACGCCAACTTCTTTCCGCCCGCCACCCGGTTGATGAAGCGGTGGAACTCGAATTCGCAGGTTTCGACGGCCTGCGCGTCGGCGCGCGCCACTGCGTCCCGCAGCCGGGCGTTGAGGCCGACGAGCCCTTCGATCTGCACGTCGGTGATGACTCGCGCTGCTCGTCTGGCGAGTTTGCTGGCGATGGTGCCTTGCAGCCAGAAGATGTCGTCGATGTCCTCGCGGCTGAGTTCGCCGACGCGGTAGCCGCGATTGGGCACTTGCTCGACGAGACCCTCACCGCGCAGCGTCACGAGCGCTTCGCGGACGGGAGTAGCACTGACGCCGAGATCTGCTGCGGTGTCGTCGATGCGCACGAAGGTGCCCGGCCCGAGCACTCCCGACATGATCTGCGCTCGCAGGCGCGCCGCAACCTCTTCCGACAGTTGCGGCCGCCGTCGCAGTACCGAGGCGGTCACAGCCCGTATGTCTTGCCGATGATGTCACGCTGGATTTCGTTGGTACCGCCGTAGATCGACGAGACGAGCGTGGTGCGGACGTGCTTTTCCATGTCGAATTCGGTGGCGTATCCGTAACCGCCCATCATCTGCATGCCTTCGAGTGCGACCTTCTTGGCGGTTTCGGTCAGCTTCAGTTTCGCCATCGATGCTTCCCGCGGGAACAGCTTCGTCGGGTTCTCGTCGACGAGCCGGGCGACGTGGTACACCAGCAGTCGGCCGCATTCGATCTCCGTCGCAAGGTCTGCCACGCGGTGACGCAGCGCTTGGAAGGTGCCGACGGGACGACCGAATTGCTTGCGTTGCGTGATGAATTCGAGGGTGTCGTCGAATGCGCGTTGAGCTGTTCCGAGCATCATCGCCGCCAGAATCAGGCGCTCGATGTTCAGGCCTGTCATCAACTGCGCCCATCCTTGCCCTTCGACTCCGACCACCGAATCCTCGGGGAGCAGGCAATCGGAGAAGTAGAGGTCGTTGACCTCCTTGCCGCCCATCGTGCCGATTCCCACGATGTTGAGTCCGTCGATGTCGGCGGGCACGTCGAACATCGTCAATCCCTCGTGCTTCCCTTCACCGCGCTCCTGTCGGGTCACTCCGCCGGCTACGCTCCTGCCTGTTCGCGCAACCAACAGAATGCGATCCGCGAAGTGCGCGTTGGAGCACCAGGTCTTCTGGCCGTTGATGAGCCAGCCACCCTCGGTCTTCTCGGCCTTGCAGCTGAGGTTGCCGACGTCGGAGCCTGCTTCCGGCTCGGACATCGAGATCGAGTAACTCTTGCCCGCGACGATGCCGCCGAGCACTGCTTCCTTCTGCGAGGCGGTGCCGAACTTCTCGTAGGCGGCGCCGGTGATGAGAGTGGGGCCGATGCCGCCGATAGGGGCCATGCCCTTGGCAGCCTGTTCGAGGAGAATGCACATGTCGACGACGCTGCCGTCGGCTCCGCCGTATTCCTCGGGAATCGTGGCACCGAGCCACCCGAGTTCGGCCATTTTGTCGTACAGGCCTTGGTTGTGCGTGTGCTGCCCGTGCTCGGTCAACGCGTCGCGCTGCTCCCGAGTACCAGCTTCGCGGGCGCAGAACGCGGCGACCGCCGTGGCGAAGGATTCTTGTTCCTGGGTGAAGTCCGTACTCATGAAGTGCTCCAGACGGTAGAGCGCCGGGATGCGGAGGGTTGTCATCGACCGGACGCGGCGCATAGTGTGAGCTCCACAACAGTAAATCACATCAAATATATGTGATGCGATTTTGACAACGCGGAGGACAACCATGACGGACCAGGTCGTAGAGACGAAAGCCCGTACGTTCGACAGTCTCGACCCACGCACCGGTGACGTACTCGCTACCTATCCGATTGCCGGGGACGCCGAGGTGTCGGCCGCCGTCGACCGCGCACGATCCGCCGCCAGGTGGTGGGACGTCCAGGGGTTCACCGGCCGCAAGCGCTGGCTGCTCGAGTTCAAGAGCGCCATCGCGCGTGACGCGAAATCTCTCGCCGACGTCATCGCCTCCGAGAGCGGCAAGCCCGACGAGGACGCCCTGCTCGAGGTCATGCTGGGCGTCGAACACATCGACTGGGCCGCCCGCAACGCCGAGAAGATCCTGAAACAACGCAAGGTGTCCTCCGGCTTGATCAGCCCCAACCAACAGGCCTACGTCGGATACCGCCCATTCGGCGTCGTCGGCGTCATCGGGCCGTGGAACTACCCGCTCTACACCCCGATGGGATCCATCGCGTACTCGCTCGCTGCCGGCAACACCGTGGTGTTCAAGCCCAGCGAACTGACACCAGGCGTCGGGGTCTGGCTGGCACAGAAGTGGGAGTCCATCGCTGCTGCGCATCCGGTGTTCCAGACGATCACCGGAGACGGCTCGACCGGAACCGCGCTGTGCACCGCGGGTGTGGACAAGATCGCATTCACCGGGTCCACCGCGACCGCCAAGAAGGTCATGGCGACGTGCGCTCAGTCCCTCACCCCCCTGGTCGCCGAGTGCGGAGGAAAGGACGCCATGCTCGTCGACGCCGACGCGAATCTCGATGCGGCAGTGGAGTTCGCGACCTTCGGGGCCATGGGCAACGCCGGCCAGACGTGCGCGGGCGTCGAGCGCATCTATGTCGCCGCACCGGTATACGACGAGTTCTTGCGGAAGTTCGCCGCGTCGGCGAAAGCCCTGAAACCCGGAGGCGCGGGCACGTCCTCGTACGGCCCGATGACACTGGGCAAGCAGAGCGGCATCGTCCGATCCCAGATCGAGGACGCACTCGCCAAGGGCGGCAGAGCCGTTCTGGGAGGGCTGGATTCACTGCACGGCCCGTACATCGACCCGGTGATTCTCACCGACGTACCCGAGAACTCCACAGCGATCACCGAGGAGACGTTCGGTCCCACCGTCGTCGTGAACAAGGTTCGCGATCTCGACGAGGGCATCGAACGCGCCAACGCATCGTCCTACGGCCTCGGTGCATCGGTGTTCACCAAGGACAACGCAGCCGGACGACGCGCGGCGGAGAAGCTCGACTGCGGCGTCGTGACCGTCAACTCCGTCCTGGGCTTCGCCGGCATTCCAGCGCTGCCGTTCGGCGGGACCGGGGACTCCGGCTTCGGCCGCATCCACGGCGCCGACGGTCTCCGCGAGTTCAGTACCGTCAAATCCCTTGCCGTGCAGAAGTTCGCCGCGCCGCTCAATCTACTGACGATGCGAAGAAAAGCGCGCGATCTCAAGATCTCCGCACTGGTACTCAAGCTTCGCCACGGCAGAGGCTGACGCCATGACGACGACGCAGGACCTCACTCCGAAACGCGGCCGCTACGGCTGGCTGAAGCGGATCGAGGAACTGGACCCGGTTGCGGACTGCCACACCATTCACCGCATCACTGCCGGATACGAGTTCCCGTGGGACTACCAACGCGCCCTCGAATTCGCTCTGTTCCGAACCTATTGCGTTCCCACCATCTCCGAACTGCTGGAGAAGACCGGTGAGTTCCGTGACCGGCCGCAACGGCGTTACGACGACACCGCGCTGCTGATGGGCGAGATGGTCGAGCACGGTTACGATTCCGAGCGCGGCCGCGAAGCGCTACGCATGGTCAACCGGATGCACTCGCAGTACGCCATCTCGAACGACGACATGCTCTACGTGCTGACGACCTTCATCTACGAACCGATCGAGTGGATCGACACCTTCGGGTGGCGCAGACTGCATCCCTCGGAGCGCCTGGCGACGTTCCACTTCTACCGCCAGGTCGGAATTCGCATGGGCATCAAGGACATTCCAGAGTCCTACACCGAGCTCGCCCGGTTCAAACTGGACTACGAGGACCGCACGTTCCGGTACACCGAGGACAACCACAAAGTCGGCACGTACACGCTCGACCTGTTCTGCTCCTGGTTCCCGACGCCTCTGCGCCCCGCCGTCGCGCAGGGCGTGTTCGCTCTTCTCGACGAGAAGATGGCCCACGCGTTCGGCTTCCCCGCAGGCTCCCCCACAGTGCGACGCCTTGCTGTGGCGGGCCTACGAACGAAGGCGCGGGCCGAGAGATTCCTCCCGACCCGCAAGTCCTCGCGCAGCACCACCGACCCCCACAACAAGACCTACCCGGGTTACCCGAACAACTATCGGCCGAGCGATCTCGGTGCGATCACGTGTCCGTACCCTGGTGCGTCAGGACAGAGCGCTGTCCGCCCACGCGTCGAGAGCACCGCGAAACTCTGACGACTGGGGCAGCGGGGCGTAGATGTCCAGGCCGGTTGCCGGGAGCGGGCCGAGTTCGCTCAGCATGTGCGACGAGTTGACGAAGCGCGAGTACTGCAGGTCGCGTCCGGCGAGTGCGTCGGCGACGCGGTCGGTCTGTCCGCAGGAGACGTTGAGGTCTTTCTCCGAGCAGGTCAGCAGTACGTCGGTGTCGGTGGGAAGTGCGGCTGCGAGAACGGCGGGGTCCAGCGCGTCGGCCTCGGAGAAGAACTTCGCGCCCGAGTCGCTGAGTCCTACGGACGCCAGGATTTCGTCGTCGGGGTACGGAACCGGGCGTCCGTTGCGGATGGCGTCGATGGTCTCGTCGACTCGGACTCGCTCGGCGTCGGCTTCGTCCGGTGTCATTTCACCCGAGGCGACGACGTTGTCCAGGACGCGGTCGAGCTGAGCGTGGAGCAGGTCGAGGTAGCGGATGGCCAACGGTGCCAGCAGGCCGAGGTTTCCGATCTCGACGCCGCGGTCCGCGAGGGCCAGTGCAGTCAGCCCGCCTTCACTGTGTCCGAGCACGGAGAACTTCTCGCCGCTGATGCCGGTGGCGTCGGAGAGCGCTGCGGCCGCGGCTTCGGCGGTGTCGATCTGCTGGGTGAATCCGAGCGGTACCGAGGTGTCGATTCCCTCGGTACCGGTGCGGCCCGTTCCGATCTTGTCGAAGCGCAGAGTCGTGATGCCCTTGGCTGCGAGTGCGTCGGCGAGGTAGGCGATGGTGTTCGGCGTGATCTGGCCTTCGGGCGAATTGCCGTTGCGATCGATCGGTCCGCTGCCCGGCAGGAGCAGAGCAGCACCGCGAACCTCACCGATCGCGGGCCGCAGACTGCCGTAGTAGGTGACGCCGTCGGACACGAACTCGAGCTCGCTGTCGACGGACGTGTCAGGAGACCACGGAACGTTGACGGGTGCCGCGTGAGCGGTGGCCGCCCCCGCCAGCATCAACACGGAGGCGGACAAACCGGCAACGAGCTTTCGAGTCGACGACATGTGACGCATGCTAACAACTCGACTTGACCAAAGCATTACCTGTGCAGGCGGTATCGTTCTCGAGTGAGCTGCCTGCGTTGACGCGGTAGGTCGGACGATTCGAAGTGGAGGCCAGTGATGGCGGGTGGACTTGTTGCCCTGTTGGACGATGTGGCCGCCCTCGCGCGCCTGGCCGCGGCCTCCATCGACGACGTCGGCGCGGCAACGGGACGTGCGACGGCCAAGGCTGCGGGTGTCGTGATCGACGACGCCGCGGTGACGCCTCAGTACGTCCGCGGCCTCGCTGCCGAGCGTGAGCTTCCGATCATCAAGCGCATCGCGATCGGCTCGCTGCGCAACAAACTGCTGATCATTCTTCCGATCGCGTTGCTGCTGAGCCAGTTCCTGCCGTGGCTGCTGACACCGATTCTGATGTTGGGTGGTTGCTACCTCGCCTACGAAGCTGCGCACAAGATCTGGGGCGCCGTCTTCGGCCACGGTGACCACCACGACGACGCAGCCGACGAACCGAAGGACGAGGACTCCGTCGTCTCCGGCGCTGTCCGCACCGACCTCATTCTCTCCGCCGAGATCATGGTCATCGCGCTCGACACGATTGCTGCCGAGGGCTTCTGGAGCAGGCTGATCATCCTGGCGGTCGTGGCCGTCGTCATCACCGTGATCGTCTACGGCGTCGTCGGTCTGATCGTGAAGATGGACGACATCGGGTTGCGACTGGCGGACAAGTCGACGGGATTCGTCGAGAAGTTCGGCCGTGGGCTCGTCAAGGCGATGCCGAAGGTCATGTCGTTCCTCGGCATCGTCGGCACCGCGGCGATGCTGTGGGTCGGTGGCCACATCCTCCTCGTCGGCATCGACGAGCTCGGCTTTCACCCCCTCTACGAGCTCGTCCACCACGGCGAGGAAGCCGTGCACGACATCGCCGGGGTCGGGCCGATCCTCGCCTGGATCGTCAACACCCTCGCGTCGGCGTTGCTCGGCCTGATCGTCGGTGTCATCGTCGTTCTCGCACAGTTGGGCGTGAAGTCCGCGCTGGCGCGGCGCGCACACTGAGCCTCAGCTCAGAAGCACCGAGGTCATGACCGAGGTCACCCGCGTGACCGTGGTGTCGGACCGATCGAAGCGCACCGCGCGGCCGACATCGAAGACGATCCCAAGTGCCGCGTGGACCAGAAATCGTGATGTGACCACCGGCAGCTCGGGCCGCGCATCACGCAGCAGCCGGGCCCACTGTTCGATGTTCTGCCGCTGCACGTTCCGAAGCCCGGACCGTTGGTCGGCCGGAAGATTACCGATCTCCGCGAAGTAGACGGCCACGAGCTCGCTCTGCCGGAACGTCAGTTCGGTGTAGAGCCGGCACAGCGTCGCGATAGCGGCCTCCGGTTCCGTCGATACCTCGAGTGCCTCGTCCAGTGTCGCGATCAGCCGCTCGTTCGCGCGGTGGAACGCCGCAGCCAACAGATCGGCCTTGCTCGAGAAATGACGGTAGACGCTGGAAGCGTTGATACCGGCTGCCGCGCCGATGTCCTCGATACTGACGTCGTGATATCCGTGCTGGTAGAACAATTGCATCGATTCCCGCAGCAGCACTTCACGTTTGGAATCTCCTGCACGCTCGCCGACACGCTCTGCACCCGGCTCGTCCGTCGAGATCTCCGGTAGATCCGTCCGTAGAACCGACCACGCCGCGTCCAGAACAGTGACCTCGATCTGCTTGGCGGACAGTGCAGTTCGATGTGCCGTCACGCTCGCCACGACACTGATCGCGCCCGTGGCAAGCAGAGCGGCGTCGGCTTCCGTCAACGCCGGACGCACCCGACGAAGCGGCTCGGCAACCCGCCCGTGCAGGGTGTACAACTTGTCCCGCAACGATGTCTTGTCCTCGCCCATCAGGTACCGCCCCTCCCAGCGGTACAGACCACCGGTCCGGCGGTTGTCGATGGTCGTACGGATGATCGCGGTGATCATGGCCTCGACACGCGCTTTTGGATCGCCCTCGGTGACCACCGCGGGATCCGTCGCGGCCAGCAACTGATCCGCCAACCGCATGACGGTGTGTACGAACAATGCGTACTTCGTCGGGAAATGACGATAGAGCGCCGGGCCGGAGATACCGACCGTCGCAGCAATGTCGTCGATGCCGACCGGATGGTAGCCACGTTCGCTGAACGCCTCGGCCGCAGCCGTGAGAATCTGCGCCTTCCGATTTCTAGGACGTCGACGTTTCACCGTCACTTCCGCTTCCGCCACCACACCTCCATCCGTCACCGCGCCACCGCTCGAGAAGCCGCTCGCGAGCAGCAGAAACCATGATAGCGCGTGACCGCCGCCGGCCCGTCGGTTCAGGAAATTTCCACGACCCTTGACAGACATTCGATTTGAGGAGTTAAGTTAGCCGCAATTCGCAGGCACCCACGCTGCATCCGCCCCACGTCCTGACACCCGGCTGGAGCTCTCGATGACCCACGGTTTGCACAGAACCGAAGACGACGGCGTACTCACGCTGGAAATCGATCGACCCGAGAGGATGAATGCTCTCGACGGCGCCACCACAGCTGCACTGATCGACGCACTCACCGCACTCGGGCCGCGCGTACGGGTCGTCGTGATCACCGGGCGCGGACCGGCGTTCAGCACCGGAGCCGACATCGTCGAACTCTCCCGCGCACGACCGACCACCGACGCCGAAGCACGCCTGCAGGCCGACCACACGATGGACGTCGCGTCGTCCTTGATCAGGGCCGTCATCGACGCACCTGTTCCGGTTATCGCGCAGGTCAACGGCATCGCTGCGGGCATCGGAGTGTCACTGGCACTGGCCGCCGACCTCGTCTATGCAGCCGAGGACGCGACCTTTCTCCTGGCCTTCACCGGCGTCGGGCTGATGCCCGACGGCGGGGCAAGCCTGCTCGTCCCGGCAGCGATAGGACGCGCCCGAGCCGCCGCGATGGCACTACTCGGTGAGCCGATGACCGCGCGCGACGCCGCCGCGTCGGGCCTGATCACCCAGGCGCTTCCGGCGGACGAGCTCGCCGGCACGGTCGCATCGGTCGCGCGCCGACTGGCACACGGACCGGCCCGCGCCCTTCGTCTGACAAAACAGGCCCTGACGGCATCGACGCTCGCGCTTCTGGGCGATGCGTTGGCACGCGAAAGGGAAGGTCAGATCGAACTGCTGACTGCGCCGGAATTTCGCGATCGAGTAGGCGCACTACTCGGCCGCAAAGGCGAATCACCGCAAACTTAAATGGCTATGACGTGCAGAAACAAACGTCTCGATTCGCCCTCGGGCTAGGCCTGCCGGGGGTACGCTCACTGCACATCCCGCCTTCGACGAAAGAGGAAGAGTGATGTCCGCTCCCCTGAACGAACCCCATCGTTCGATTCGAAACAATTGGAACAACCAGGTTCGCCGGCATGCACTGATGCAACCCGACGCAACGGCCCTGCGCTTCCAGGGCGCCACCATCACCTGGGCCCAGCTCGAGAGCAGCGTCGGCAGGTTCGCCGGTGTCCTGAGCCGACGAGGGGTCGGCTCAGGGGACCGCGTCCTGATCCTGATGCTCAACCGGCCCGAGTACCTGGAAGCCGTGCTCGCGATCAACGCACTCGGTGCACTGGCCGTGCCCGTGAACTTCCGCATGACCCCGCCCGAAGTCGCCTACCTCGCGCAGAACAGCGGTTCCCACCTGTTGATCACCGACGAGACGTTGTCGCCCTTGGCCGATGCAGTTGCCGCACAGGTCGATTCACTGGGCGACATCATCGTCGTCGGCGACGCCTACGAAGAACTGCTCGCCGCCGCGCAGCCTGCACCACCTGTCGACGTGCGCGACGACGCGCCCGCGCTCATCATGTACACCTCGGGCACCACGGGTAGGCCCAAAGGCGCTGTGCTGACACACTCCAACATGCAGGCCCAGTCGCTGACCTGTATTCGAGCACTGCAGATGCACGGGGTCGACGAGGTCGGCTTCTGCGCATCGCCGATGTTCCACATCGCCGCCCTCGGCAGCCTCGCACCCAGTCTGCAACTGGGCATACCGACGGTGATCTACCCCGTCGGTGCATTCGATCCCTCGACCCTTCTCGACGTCCTCGCCGAAGAAGGAGTCACCACCCTGTTCCTCGTGCCCGTGCAGTGGCAGGCCATGTGCACCGAGCAGACACGCAAGCCGAGAGATCTGAGCCTTCGCGTCATCTCGTGGGGCGCGGCACCGGCGTCGGACACGATCTTGAAAGCCATGGCCGAGACGTTCCCGAACGCCCTGAACGTGGCAGTGTTCGGCCAGACCGAGATGTCGCCCATCACCTGCGTGCTCGACGGCGAAGACGCGCTACGCAAACTGGGCTCGGTCGGACGCGTCGTACCCACTGTGTCGGCGCGGATCGTCGACGACGAGATGAACGACGTACCGACCGGCGAGATCGGTGAAATCGTCTACCGCGGACCCACTCTCATGCAGGAGTACTGGCAGAACCCCGACGCCACCGCCGACGCTTTCCACGGCGGTTGGTTCCACTCGGGCGACCTGGTCAGGCAGGACGACGAAGGATTCGTGTTCGTCGTCGACCGTAAGAAGGACATGATCATCTCCGGCGGTGAGAACATCTACTGCGCCGAGGTGGAGAACGTCCTGTACGGACATCCGCGCATTCTCGAGGCAGCCGTCATCGGACGCCCGGACGGAAAGTGGGGCGAAGTCCCGGTCGCCGTCGTCGCCTTGAACGACCCCGACGATTTCACGTTGGCCGAGTTGACCTCGTGGCTCGGGGATCACCTGGCGAGGTACAAGCACCCCAAGGAGCTCGTCGTCGTCGATTCACTCCCCCGCAACGCCAGCGGTAAAGTCGTCAAAGTTGCACTGCGCACGTCCTATTCGCCGACACCCGCGTAACCGGTGACTGTCGACCCCACGGCGAAAGCGTCGCCGACGCGCGACCTCGCGAACCAGGTCGGCGGTCTGATCGCGTTCTCGGTCACCGCGGCGACCCGCACGGTCACCACGATCGCACAACGGAGGCTCTCGCTCACGGAGACGGTCACCCAGGCGTTGTTCGTCGCCCGGGTGTGCACGATCCCGGCGCTGCTGCTGATGCTTCCCATCGGGGTGTTGATCGCGGTGTCCGTCGGGTCGCTGGCCGGAAGACTCGGTGCCGGAGCATATTCGGGCGCAGTCGTCGCCTTCGTGGTCGTCGGCCAGGCTGCCGCGCTCGTCTGCGCATTGATGTTGGCGGGGGTCGCCGGGTCCGCGATCTGCGCCGACCTCGGCTCGCGCACCATCCGCGAGGAGATCGCAGCCATGGAGGTGATGGGGCTCGACGTCATCGCCAGGCTCGTCGTGCCCCGGTTGATCGCGTCGATGTTCGTCGCACTCGCCGTGTGCGGAATGGTCACCGTCGTCGGAGTGGGTGCCTGCTTCTTCTACCAGGTCTTCGTCGCCGATCAATCCGCAGGCGCATTCCTCGCCACGTTCAGCGAATACGGCCGAGTGTCCGATTTCGCGATGGCGATGGTCAAGTCCGTGTGCTTCGCGATCACCTCGACTCTCATCGCGTCGTACAAGGGGCTGCACGCCAAGGGCGGACCGAGCGGGGTCGCCGACGCCGTCAACGAAGCCGTTGTTCTCGCCTTCGTCATGGTGTTCGTCGTCAACACCGTTCTCTCGCAACTGTATGCAGTGATCGTTCCCGCGGTGGGGACCTATTGATGAACTACGACAGTTTCGTTCGGCTGAGGCGACGCGGCCGGGGTGTCACGAACGTCTTCGCCGAGCTCGGCCGTCACGTGACGTTCTACGCCGAAACCGTCGCATCCGTGCCGTACACCCTTCGCCGCTACCCCAAGCACGTGGCACAGCACGTCGGCGAGGTCAGCTTCGGCTACGCGTCACTGCTCGCCGGCGGCGGAACCATCGGCATCGTGTTCGCGATGTCCGCCGTTGCCGCGATGATGGTCGGCGTCGAGACCTACAGGGGTTTGGACCTGATCGGCCTCACGTCGCTGTCCGGCCTGCTCTCCGCCATCGCCAACACCCGCGAACTTGCACCCGTCATCGCCAGCATCGCCCTCGCCGCCAAGGTGGGGACCGGGTTCACCGCGCAACTCGGCGCGATGCGGATCTCCGACGAGGTGGACGCGCTGGACTCCATGTCGGTGCGCCCCATACCCTTTCTGGCGACTACTCGGGTGATCGCAGCGGTGATCTGCATCGTGCCGATCTACATGGTCGGACTCATCGCGACGTTCGTCGCGACGCGCTTGGTCGTCGTCACCTTCGGGGGCAGTTCGGCCGGGACCTACGACTACTACTTCCACCTCGCACTGTCCCCCGGCGACCTCGTCTACTCGGTCGTCAAGGCTGTCGTGTTCGCGATCATCGTCGCACTCGTGCACTGCTCCTACGGTTTTCACGCATCCGGTGGCCCCGAGGGCGTCGGACGGGCGGCCGGGCGCGCGCTTCGTACGTCGATCCTCGCGATCGGTATCACCGACGTGTTCCTCACCTTCGTTCTCTGGGGCGTCGTCCCCTCCGTCCCCGGGCTCGGTGTGTCGTGACGCCACGTGTACTCGGCCCGAGCCGGACAACGCTCGCCCTGCGCGGAATGGCCATGGCCGCAGCCCTCGTGGTCGCAGCCGTCACCGCTGTGGCGTACGGGAACGGCGCCTTCGAGCGTGCCCCCGAGGTGTACGCGGAGGTCCCGTCGTCCGCGGGCCTACTGATCGGTGAAATCGGCGTCCAGTACCACGGAGTGCAGGTCGGAAAAGTCGTGGACATCGACAGCGGCGTCGATCGTTCCCGCGTCACCATGCGCCTCGACACCGAGGTCCCCGCGTCGGCGCTCGTACGCGTCGTACCGCGGACGTTGTTCGGCGACGTCTACCTGCGCCTCGTCGACCACGACGGGGCAAGCACCGAACCGCTGCGCGCGGGCAACGAACTCGCGATGGACACCGGGCAGGACGCCGTGCAACTGAGCGAGGTCTATCGACAGGTCACCGACCTGCTGGACAGCCTGAAACCGGCCGAGGCACAGGCCGCGTTGACGGCGATCAGCACCGCCCTACGCGGCCGAGGTGAACAACTCGGCGCGACGATCGAGCGGCTCGCATCACTGTCGACGACGCTCGAACCGTCCATCCACGCCGTCCTCGACAGCACCCCGCAGACCCTGCAGGTGGCCGACGCAGGGGCTGCGGCAACACCCGACGTCCTGGCGACCATCGAGGCGGCGACCAGCCTGTCGCAGACCGTGCTGGACCACTCGACCGGAGTCGAAACATTGTTGACGACGGCCGCGCGCCTCGGCGGCGCCGCAGTGACCGTCGCCGACGAGACCCTGCCCGCCACCATCACCGTCGTTCGTCGCGGCGCGCCCGTGCTGAACACGGTGGCCGAGAACTCATCCGGCCTCGCGTCGACACTGGACCAGTTCGCACCGTTCGGAGCAGCGGGAGCGCGGATCTTCGCGACCGGTCGCTTCGACATCACCGCCGTCCCGGACTTCTCGTCGCCGCTGCCCTACACCGCGGCGGAGTGCCCCCGCTATCCCGGGCTGAACGGGCCGAACTGCGCACTTGCCGAAGTGCAGGAGAGCGCGACCGGGACATCCGAACCGTTGAACCCCGCCAGCACGATGCTGCTCGCTCCCCTTCTCCGCGGAACGGAGGTGACCATTCGATGACCTCGCTGGCACGTCCGATGTTCGCACTCGCTGCGTTCGCGGTGGCAGGGTTACTGTCCGCCGTAGTTGTCGTCGACACCCTCAGTGTGCCGGTGAGCGGTGAGACGATAACTCACAGTGCAGAATTCACCGGTGTCGAAGGGCTCCGCACCGGAAACGACGTCACGCTCGCGGGTGTACGCGTCGGCAAGGTCGACGACGTACGCTACGAAACCGACGGCGCCAGAACCATCGCCGTGGTCGATTTCGACGTGCAGACCTCCGTGCCGATTCCCGGAAACGTCACGGCTGCAATCAGATACGGCGACATGCTCGGCGCCCGCTATCTTGCGCTCGTGCCACCCGAGGACTCAGCCGGAACCCTCGACTCCACGATTCCCCTGGACCGCACGTCGCCACCCGTCGACCTGACGGCCCTGGTCAACGGCTTCAAACCACTGTTCGACGCCATCGAACCCAGCCAGGTCAACGCGTTGGCTCGGTCCATCACCGACGCCTTCCAGGGCGAAGCGGGCACCGTCGACTCGCTTCTGCGTCACGTCGCCGGCGTGACGCAGGGACTCGCGAACAACGACCGGATCTTCGGCGACCTGATCGCCGACCTCGACGCGGTGTTGCAGACCATGAACAGCCACGACGCCGACATCACCCGCCTGATCACCGGATTGACCGATATGAGCCAGGTCGTCGCCGACCGTAACGAATCCCTCATCACCCTTCTCGACGACGGATCGACCGCCGTGGCGGCACTGGCCGAACTGGCGACCGACGCGTCGACGCCACTCGACGGCGCCGTCGCCGACCTACGTGCGACGACGCAATCGTGGATTCCCAACACCGAGCAGTTCGATCGCACCATGACGTTGCTGCCCGAGCTGGCGAACTCCATCAACAGCATCGGCGACTACGGCGGCTGGCTGAACCTCTACACCTGCAACTTCACCCTGAAGGCGGGCGACGCCGAAACGAACATCTTCGGCGACGCGCACACGGAGATCTGCCGATGAACACCACCAGACTCGGCGTCGTCGGAATTCTCGCCGTGACAGTCCTTCTCGCGTCCGCCCTCCTGATTCCACAGGGCTGGTACCTGATTCGAACTGCGCCGTACACAGCTCAATTCGCTCACGCAGGCGGCCTCACCGAATCCGACCCCGTGTTCCTCGCCGGTGTGCCTGCCGGCCGCGTCGACAGCGTCGAACTCGCCGGAGATCACGTCGAGGTCCACTTCCGACTCGACCGTGCCCAGCCTCTCGGCGACCGCACCCACGCTGCCGTCAAACTTCGCACGATTCTCGGGAAGCGATACCTCGAGATCGTTCCCGACGGAAGCGGACCCGTCGGGGACGATCGAACGATCCCGACGGAACGGACGTCGGTACCCTATTCTCTCGACGACATCGGAACCGAAGTACGCACTGTCGCCGAAGAACTCGACGTGTCCGCACTCGAATCCATGGTCACCACCCTGCGCGACACCGTGCCGGACGACTCGTCCGTGATGTCCGATGCTCTCACCGGTATCAGTGCGGCGTCGGAGGTCCTGGCCCGCAACGACGACAAGATTGCGAGCCTGCTCGACGTCGCACAGTCGCTGACGTCGACCGTCGCCGCAGAAAGCCAGTCGGTGACGGCACTCCTCGGGAACGCCCAGCTCGTGCTGTCCACGTTGTCGGATCGCCGAACCGCGCTCGGCCGCGTGGTCACCGACCTCCGAACGCTGATCGGCACCGCGTCGGCGTTCCTCGACGACAATTCCGACGAACTCGACCGACTCCTGGTCGACATGACCTCGGTGACCGACACCCTCGAACGGAACGGACAGAACATCGACACGCTCCTGACGACGCTTCCTCCTGCCCTACGCGCCGTCACCGACGCCACGGGCAACGGTAACTGGGTCGACGTCTCCGCCCCCGCAGGACCGATCCCGGACAACCTTCTCTGCTCCCTCGGAGTCCAACAGGGGTGCACCCGATGAACACCCGAGCGGTTCTCGCGCTCGTCACCGTCGCAGCGACCGCAAGCGCGTGGTTCGTGTTCTACGAAACAGACGACAACACGACCGTCACAGCGGATTTCGCCTACATCAACGGAATCTACCCCGGTAGCCCGGTCCAGGTCCTCGGGGTCCCGGTAGGAACCGTCGATGCCGTCTCTCCACAGGGCACCTCGGTCCGCGTGACCATGACGGTGGCAGGCGACGTCGACATCCCCGCGGACGCGCAGGCATTCGTCATGAACCCGTCGGTCGTCAGCGACCGTTTCGTCGAACTCGGACCGGCATACCGCGGCGGACCCGTCCTCGGCGACGAGGTCATCGGCGTCGAACGCAGTCACTCCCCGATCAACTGGGACCAACTGCAGGACAGCCTCGACACCATCGCCACAGCGCTCGGACCCGACAGTGGTACCGGCGGAGAAGGCGCCGATGTCGGGGGCGCTCTGTCCGTCCTCGCCGACAGAACGGCCGGTCTCGGGCCACAGATCAACGACGCCATAGGAAACATCTCGCGCGCAACCGCCGTCGTCGGAGGCAACAGCGAACAACTCGGTGCGCTCATCGAGAACCTCGACCGCTTGATCACCGCCGTCACGGCCCGTCAGGGCGCGGTGCAGTCGATCACCGACTCGCTCGCGGATCTGGGGAACGAGATACAGCGTCAGGACCTCGACATCGGGGAACCCATCACCCAGCTGAAGTCGATGTTCGACCATCTGGACCGACTACTCGCAGACCGAGGTGACGACCTACGCGCCGTGCTGCAGAACGCGGGCGCACTGACCGGCCGGTTCGCGGCACGCGAAGCACAGTTCGCCGAATTCATGGACGTACTGCCGCTGATGATGCAGAACATCGGCAACACCATCGGTGAAGATCAGCGCGCCCGGATCCGGTTGAACATCTCGACCGATCTCGACCAGTTCGCCGTCGCGGTTCCCTTGTGTCGCGAATACGCGTTGCCCATCTGTACCGGCGCGGGCATCACCAACCCCATCACCGTTCCGTTCGAGACTCCCGACCCACTGGGCCTTCCGCAACTGTTGGGGGGACCACGATGAGACGTCCAGCGCTGGTGTCCGCCTGTATGTTGTTGTCCGGCATGCTGTTGTCCGGCTGCGGTATCGGTCTGGGACAACTCCCCGTCGGCCGGTCCGCGGACGGCGACGACTACCACGTCACCGCACAATTTCCCCGCGCCGACCGGATTCGGCTCGGCACCGAGGTCCGCGTCGGCCAGCAGCTGGTCGGGCGCGTCGACGACCTGTCCACCGACGGCGTCATCGCATCGGTGGGACTGAGCCTGTCCCAGTCGGTTCCGCTACCGGCCGACGTCACGGCCTCGCTGGAACTCGCCTCCGCCCTGGGCGAACCCTACGTAAAGTTGACGGTCCCGGGCGATGCCTCGACGAACAACGACACGCTGGCCGACGGCGACACGCTCGAGAACACCGAGATCGGGCCCGAGCTCGAGACGTCGCTCGCCACGCTGGGTCTGGTGCTGAACGGCAGCGGACTCGACCAGCTGCACACCATCGGAACCGAGCTGAACGCCGCGTTCGACGGCCGGGGTCCCGACGTCCGTGCGCTCCTCCTCAGTGCCGACCGGATTCTGGCGAACGCCGCCGAGCACCGAGCCGAGTTCGACCGTGTCCTGGCCGCGGCAGGGTCCGTCTCTGCGATGCTGGCGGACAACCGCGCTGCGATCGACGCCGGGCTGAGCGTCGCCGCTCCCACTATGGAGCTCCTCGTCTCCCAACGCGACCACATCGCCTCGCTCGTCGACTCCACCGCGTCACTCGCAGCCTCCGCACAGAAGCTGTTCGCGGACAACCAGTCCGAACTCTCCGACGGCATCGACGATCTGGCCCACATCGTGAACTCGATCCAGAGCTTCAACTCGTCCGTCACTCCGGCCCTGGCCAACATGAACCAGTTCATCGCCGGCTTCAACGGCGCGGTCCACGGCGACTACCTCGTCTTCGACGGCGCACTCGACCTCCCCGAAACCGTCGGTGAACTGACCACCGGGGGTCGCCTCGAGGACGTCCCCGGAACGCTCCAGCCTCTTCTCGTCCCGGAGGCACCGAGATGAACAGGCCGGTCCGCATACAGCTGGTGTTGTTCGCCGTCACCGCCGTCGTCGCACTCGTCGTCGGCAGCACCTATGCGCTCGGGTCACAATCGCCGCGCGGTTCGATCGACGTACACGCAACCATGGCCGACGCGTCGAACATCGGAGTCGGTACCGGTGTGACGTACCGGGGTGTCGCGGTCGGATCCGTCACCGACATATCGGTCACCGTCAGCGGCGCCGAGGTGAGGCTCGCCCTCGACCCGGACACCCGCGTTCCCGTCGGATCCGTCGCATCCGTGACCAGCAACAGCGCCCTCGGAATCCAAACCCTGGACATCTCGCCGATTACCGGACAAGGCCCGTACCTCGCCGACGGCGACAGCCTGGACGTTCCGCCCGAACTCGCGCCGGTGCAGCTCGACGAGTTGCTGACGCGAATGGCGGCCCTCGCCGAATCCATCGATCCGGCCTCGGTCACCACGATCGGCGAGACGTTCGGCACCGCCGTGGGCGGCACCGGCACCCAACTCCAGCAACTGCTCGACGACGCCGACACACTCAGCCGGATGCTCGACGAACACGCCCCGGCGCTGGCGAACATCGTCGACCATTCGCTACCGATGCTGGACGCGCTCGCATCCCGCTCGGACGCGCTGCCGGGAGCTGCGCGCGCCGCCGCCGACGTCACCCAGCAGCTACTCGCGCAGGAACCGACGTTGATCTACCTGCTCGATCGATCACCGGACGCACTGGGACGAACCCGACAACTGCTCGACGACACGCGCGGGACAGTCGGAGCTTTGATGACCAACCTCGTCACCGTCACCGGCGTACTCGGTGACCGCACACCCGCGTTGGACGCACTGCTGATCGCGATGCCCGAGACACTCGGAAAGCTGACGTCCATCGTGCACGGCGACCGCGGCGATTTCACTCTCGTCGGCACCCAAGGCCCGGTCTGTTGGTACGACACACCGCGCCGCGCCGTCGGCGACACCTCACCGCGCGATCCGAACCTGAACCTCTACTGCCCACCCGGCGACGACCTCGAGCAGCGCGGCGCCCAGAACGCGCCGAGACCGAACGACCTCGGACTGTCCGGGTCGACTGTCCCCGGCAGCGTCACCGGGCCCCCGATCGCCGAGGATCCCCTCCTCGTCCCCACCGGCGTGGAGGCACTGAACTACTGGAAGCAACTCCTGGAAGGAGTACGGAAATGACGCTCCGAACCCGCGCCGTCGCACTCGTGATCGCCGCTCTCACAATGGGTGTGGCCGTCCTCGGATACCTCCACCTCGACGACCGAGAGCAGAACGACCTCCGGTCCGCCGCACTGGCGTCGGCGACGCAGTACACCGAGGAACTCGCCACGTACGACTTCAACGATCCGGGTGCGAACCTCGACCGAGTGACCGCTGCGTCGACCGACGAATTCGCCGGCACCTACCGCGACGTGTCCACGAAACTGCAGGACCTCCTGACGACCGGACAGGGCACCGCGACCGGGCACGTCGTCGCCGCAGGAATCGTCGAACTGAGCGACGATCGAGCCACCGTCGCAGTGTTCCTCGATCAGCAAGTACGGAACCTCGCGGCACCCGACGGCCGCACCGATTCGTCACGCATGATCATCGAACTCGAGCGAAACGGAGACCGGTGGTTGCTCGCATCGGCCGAGCCTCGCTGATAGCCGCCGACGGGCCCTCGCCGCATGATCGCAGGCCCTCGGGTCGGACCTAACTGCTGGTCGGGGCACACCCCGAAACGCAAAGGACGTAGCCTGGCTGGGAAGGAACGGTGGCTCTCGTCGAATCACACGCGTGTTGGTTCGATAGATTGTCGGAGCCACCAGGCACGATGCAAGAGGGTCGAAGACCATGTCACCAAAGCGACGGGTCACCACAATCGAGGAGAACAGGCCATGGCTTTACCAGTATTGACTCCGGAACAGCGCACCGCGGCTCTGGCCAAGGCTGCCGAGGCACGCACCGCCCGGTCGAAGCTGCTGGCCGCCGTCAAGTCCGGCGAGCTCAGCGTCGCTGACGTTCTCGCGAAGGCCGAGAACGACGAGATCGTGAAGAAGACCAAGGTGTCCGCACTGATCAAGGCACTTCCGGGCGTCGGCTCGGTGCGCGCCGCTCAGCTGCTCGAGCAGCTGTCCATCGCAGACACCCGCCGTATCGGTGGACTCGGCGCAAACCAGCGCGAGGCACTTCTGGCGGCTGTCGCGTCCTGATACGACGCTCGATCGGCCTGCAGGGTCTTCGAGGACACATCTCGTTCGTGCGGGGATAGCATTTCCCCATGAACGTCGAAGTGACCCTGCTGCCCGGGATCGGGGTGCGGAAGGATTTCGCCCTCGCATCCGGGCGCCGCATCGGTGTCATCACCCGCAAGGACGGGGCGAACGAGTTGATCGTTTCGCGCAAGGATGACCCCGACGCAACACAGGCGTCCATCACCTTGAGCAATGAGGAAGCGGCGGCGCTGGGCAATCTGCTCGGCACGCCGCAACTCATTGCTCAGCTCGGGGAAGAGCATCGCGACCTTCCCGGCATCAACACACGCCAACTGCCCATCAAACTGGGCTCGCGATTCGACGGCCGCACTCTCGGCGACACCACCATGCGCACCAAGACCGGGGTGTCCATCGTCGCCGTCATGCGCGCAGGGCAGGTCCAGCCGTCGCCCACTCCCGATTTCACGCTCGTCGCGGGCGACCTTCTGGTCGCCGTAGGAACCGCCGACGGCCTCGACGCCGCAACCAAGCTGCTCGGCCGATAGCGACATGGCCGAGAGCGCGCTCGCTCTGATCGAACTCGGCGCGGTCTTCTTCACACTCGGACTTCTTGCTCGTCTCGCCGGCAAGATCGGCGTGTCGCCCATCCCGTTCTACCTACTCGGCGGCCTGGCCTTCGGGAACGGCGGATTCGTCACCCTCGGCGGAATCGACGAGTTCAGCGAACTCGCCAGCGAAATCGGCGTCATTCTTCTCCTCCTACTGTTAGGGCTCGAATACACCGCAGCCGAACTCGTCACCGGACTTCGCCGCTCCTCGCTCGCGGGAATCGTCGACATCGTCCTCAACTTCACACCGGGCGCAATACTGGCACTCGTGCTCGGCTGGGGTGGCGTCGGCGCACTCGTCCTCGGCGGGGTCACCTACATCTCGTCGTCGGGAATCGTCGCGAAAGTCCTCACCGACCTGGGACGGCTCGGAAACCGCGAGACGCCCGTCGTGCTGTCGATCCTCGTGTTCGAAGACCTGGCCATGGCCATCTATCTCCCGATCCTGACCACCGTGCTGAGCGGTGTCAGTTTTCTCGGCGGCATGGAAGCAGTCGGTATCTCGCTGTTGGTCGTGACGGTCGTCCTGGTGGTTGCGCTTCGGTACGGCAAGTTCGTCTCGGCGCTGGTCGACAGCGCGAACCGTGAGGTCGTACTGCTCAACGTCCTCGGCGCCGCCTTATTGGTGGCCGGCATCGCGTCCGAACTGCAGGTCTCCGCCGCCGTCGGCGCCTTCCTCCTGGGAATCGCGATCTCCGGCTCCACGGCCGACAACGCCACCCGCGTACTCGAACCCCTCCGCGACCTGTTCGCGGCTATGTTCTTCGTCGTCTTCGGACTACAGACCGACCCCGCGACGGTGCCACCGGTACTCGGCTGGGCAATCGTCCTGGCCATCGTCACCACCATCACCAAAGTGATGACCGGGGCATGGGCCGCCGGTCGTCAGGGCATCGGCAGACCCGGGCAGCTTCGCGCAGGCGCCGCACTGGTCGCACGCGGGGAATTCTCCATCGTGATCGCCGGCCTCGCCGTGGCAGCCGGAGCCGTCGACAAAGAATTAGCCGCCCTCGCCACCGCGTACGTGCTGCTCATGGCCGTTCTGGGCCCGGTCGCAGCACGGGTCATCGCCGTCCCACCCGCAGTCCGCGCAGACTGACAACATTCATTCCGCAGGCTCCACTCCTGCCCCCACTGAGTCATTCCGCAGGCTCCACTCCTGCCTGAAAAGAGTCATTCCGCAGGCTCCACTCCTGCTTCTATCAAGTCATTCCGCAGGCTCCACTCCTGCCTGAAAAGAGTCATTCCGCAGGCTCCACTCCTGCGCCGCCTAAGCTGACCGAATGGCCCAGCAGCGTCGATCACCAACGGACGGTGCCCCCGCATTGCGTCGGCGTCCACAATTGTCCGAGGACGTCGCCAACCATGTGCGGCACATCGTCATGTCCGGGGCGGTCCGTCCGGGTGACTTCATCCGACTCGACGAGACGGCTGCCGAACTCGGCGTCAGTGTCACCCCGGTCCGCGAAGCACTGCTCACGTTGCGGGGCGAAGGAATGGTCGAACTGGTGCCGCACCGCGGCTACGTCGTGTCCCCGTTGACGCCCGAGGACATCGTCGACATCTTCTGGCTACAGGGACAGATCGCAGTCGAATTGGTTCGCCGAGCAGCGCCGAAGATCGACGAGGACGTCCTCGCGGAGCTGGAGAAGTTCAACGCGTCACTCGCCTCTGCAGTGGAGAAGAACCAGGCCGAGGAAGTCGAGATCGCCGAGTTCGAGTTCCACCGGGTGCTCAATCGCCTCACCGGTGCAACCAAGCTGGCGTGGTTTCTCAACAACGCCACCCGCTACACCCCCACCCGGCTGTACGCGTCGGATCCGGAATGGGGGCGAGCGGCGGTGCGTAATCACGAACAGTTGATCGACGCTCTCCGTGCGGGCGACGTGGATGCAGCCTGCACGCTGATGCGCCGACAGTTCACCGACGGCGCGGAACGCCTGATCGCGTACCGCGCCCTGTGAGTGGAAATGTGTCCCAGGGGACACATTTCCACTCACCTAACGGAGCGAGTCCGGCGCGGTGAACCGCTCGCCGTACTTCGCGGCCAGCTCGTCGGCACGCTTGACGAACGCAGCCTGACCGAGGGAACCGTCCGCAGCCTCGTAGCCGACGATGTACTGGTGCACACCACCGGTCCAAGCCGGGTAGCCGATGCCGAAGATCGAGCCGATGTTGGCGTCGGCGGTGGTGTTCAGGACACCCTCGTCGAAGCACTTCTGCGTCTCGATGGCCTCGATGAACAGCATGCGCTCCTTCAAGTCCTCGAACGGAATGTCCGCGGTACCTGACTTGAACGCGTCACGCAGGCCAGACCACAGGCCGGCGCGCTTGCCGTCGGCGTACTCGTAGAAGCCAGCGCCCTTCGCCTTGGAGGGACGCTCGAACTCGTCGACCATCTTGTCGATGACTGCGCCGGCCGGATCCTCCGGAGGAGTACCGCCTGCAGCCTTGATGGCGTCGTAGGTCTCCTTGCGGATCTTCTGCATCAGGTTGAGCGTCAGCTCATCGGACAGCTGCAGCGGCGCCGCCGGGTAGCCGGCCTGCAGGCCTGCCTGCTCGATGGTCGACGGCTCCACGCCCTCACCGAGCATCGCGATGGCCTCGTTGATGAAGGTGCCGATGACGCGCGAGGTGAAGAACCCACGGCTGTCGTTGACGACGATCGGGGTCTTCTTGATGACCTGTACCAGGTCGAAGGCCTTCGCCAGTGCAGCGTCCGATGTCTTCTCGCCGCGGATGATTTCCACCAGCGGCATCTTGTCGACGGGTGAGAAGAAGTGGATTCCGATGAAGTCTTCCTGACGCTTCACACCCTGAGCGAGGCTCGTGATCGGCAGCGTCGAGGTGTTGGAACCGAGCAACGCCGACGGGTCGACGAGGTCCTCGATCTCCTGGAACACCTTCTGCTTGAGCTCCTCGGATTCGAAGACCGCCTCGATGACGAGGTCGGCGCCTTCGACGTCCTTGGCATCGGCGGTCGGATGGATTCGCGCGAGCAGTGCGTCGGACTTCTCCTGCGTGGTCTTGCCGCGCGAGAGCGCCTTCGCCTCGATGGCCTCGGAGTACGCCTTGCCCTTCTCCGCGGACTCGAGGGCGACGTCCTTGAGGACGACGTCGATGCCCGCTTTGGCACACACGTAGGCGATACCGGCGCCCATCATGCCTGCACCGAGGACTGCGACCTTGGTGAAGGTCGTCTTCTCGATACCGTCCGGACGAGACTTGCCTGCATTGATCGCCTGCAGGTCGAAGAAGAACGCCTGAATCATGTTCTTCGACACCGAGCCGGTGACGAGCTCGGTGAAGTACCGGGACTCGATGGTCGACGCATTGTCGAAGTCGACTTGAGCTCCCTCGACCGCGGCCGAGAGGATCGCGCGCGGAGCCGGCATCGGAGCACCCTTGATCTGCTTACGCAGATTCGACGGGAACGCGGGCAAGATCTGGGCGAGCTTCGGATTCGACGGCGTGCCACCGGGAATCTTGTAGCCCTTGACGTCCCACGGTGCGACGCCACCCTCCGGGTTGGCCTTGATCCATGCTTTCGCCGCGGGCACAAGAGCGTCGATGCTGTCGACGAGCTCGTGCACGAGACCGATTTCCAGCGCCTTCTCCGGACGGAACCGGGTGCCCTGGGCAAGGACGGTCATGAATCCGTTCTGGATGCCGAGCAGGCGCGTGATGCGCGTGACGCCGCCACCACCGGGCAGGAGGCCGAGGGAGACCTCGGGCAGACCGAGCTGCACGCCCGACACGTTGGCCACGATGCGGTGGTGCGTCGCGAGCGTGATCTCGAGGCCACCACCCAACGCAGCGCCGTTGATCGCGGAGACGACGGGCTTGCCGAGCTTCTCCAGGCGTCGCAGCTGAGCTTTGACTTCCTGCACCTCGTCGAACACGCGCTGAGCGTCCTCGGGCTTCGCGGTGATGAGGCTGTTGAGGTCACCACCGGCGAAGAACGTTTTCTTCGCCGAGGTGATCACGACGCCGGTGATGGAGTCGAGTTCCTTCTCCAGCCGGTCGACGGTTGCGCCCATCGAGTCCTTGTACAGCTGGTTCATCGTGTTGGCGCCCTGGTTGGGGTCGTCCATCGTGAGCACGACGATGCCGTCGGAATCCTGGTCCCAGGTGATCATGTTTTCGCTCATGGTGTGTTCCTCAGACTCGCTCGATGATGGTGGCAACGCCCATGCCGCCGCCGATGCACAGGGTGATGAGTGCGTACCGGCCGCCGCGACGCTCGAGCTCGTCGAGCACGGTTCCGGTGATCATGGCTCCGGTGGCGCCGAGCGGGTGTCCCATCGCGATGGCTCCACCGTTGACGTTCAGCTTCTCGTTCGGGATCTGCAGATCCTTCTGGAAGCGAAGGACGACGGATGCGAACGCCTCGTTCAGTTCGAAAAGATCGATGTCGTCGACGGTCAATCCTGCTGTCGCCAGAACCTTCTTGGACGCGGGCGTCGGGCCGGTCAGCATGATGGTCGTGTCTGCACCGGAAGTGGCCGTCGCGACGATGCGCGCACGCGGAACCAGATTCAGGTCCTTGCCTGCCTGCTCGCTACCTACAAGGACGAGGGCCGCGCCGTCGACGATGCCGGAGCTGTTGCCACCGGTGTGGACGTGATCGATCTTCTCGATCCAGTGGTACTTCTGGAGCGCGACGTCGTCGAATCCGCCCATCGCAGCCACACCGGTGAAGGCCGGGTTCAGCTTGCCGAGCGATTCGACCGTGCTGCCCGGACGCATGTGCTCGTCGTGGTCGAGGATCAGCAGGCCGTTCTGGTCGGTGACCGGTACGACGGACTTGGCGAAGTAGCCACCCGACCATGCAGCGGCCGCACGCTCCTGCGACTGCACGGCATAGGCGTCGACGTCCTCGCGGCTGAACCCCTCGATCGTCGCGATGAGATCGGCGCCGATGCCCTGCGGCGCGAAGTACGTGTCGTAGTTGGTGGCCGGGTCCATCGCCCAGGCACCCCCGTCGCTGCCCATAGGAACGCGGGACATCGACTCGACGCCACCGGCGATGACGACCTCGTCCCAGCCGGAACGCACTTTTTGCGCAGCCAGATTGACGGCTTCGAGGCCCGACGCGCAGAACCGGTTGAGCTGGAATCCACCGACAGTGTCGGGCATCTTCGCGGCGAGGACCGCGGTGCGCGCGATATCGGCGCCCTGATCACCCACCGGGGAGACCACACCGAGGATCAGGTCGGAGATGCGGTTCTCATCGAGGTCGGGGAACCGTCGACGCAGCTCGTCGATCAGGCCGGTGACCAGCGAAATCGGCTTGACGGAATGCAGTGAGCCGTTCTTCCCCTTGCCGCGTGGGGTCCTGATGGCTTCGTAAATGAACGCTTCTGTAGTCACAGCGCGGTCGTTCCTTCCACGTACTTCTGACTCGGCGGCGGCACCCGAGAGCGCCGCAGGACTCGAGGATCACACCTCGGCTCCTCTCACACTAGAACGCGGTACACAAGCCGGTGAAGGACCGAAACGAGCGCGGTCCGTGACCGGCGCGTGCGTTTCAGCTCGACGAGACAGGGGTAGAGATACCATCACCACTCGGGGGGATATGGGAGTGGAGCCAGCGGAACGAACCGGTTCCACAGAGTGGAGCCTGCGGGGGAGGTTCGAGCTCGGCCAGTTACGGAGATGATGACCATGGACACTCAGAAGCCGCTCGCGGTCGGAGCGCACGTCAAAGTGCGCTACAGCTCCGATTCTTCCCTGCCACGCGATCAGTGGCCCAAGGAATCAGGCGTGGTCAAAGAAGACTTCGGTGAGCAGACGGCACCGGTCGACCGCACCTGGGCCAGAGCTCACCGTTACGCAGTCGCCCTCGACGACGGCCGGCTCGTCTTCGTCGACCCCGAAGACATCGAAACAACCTGACCCAGGTCGGTCATGTGGTCGACTCAGCACCCTTTCTGCCGACCCAGCACGCCTCCTATCCGCGAATCGGGCGTGTCAGCTCTGCAAAAAGGGTGCTAGCTCCTATTCCTTAAGTGGAGTCGCCCCGAGCTCGGCCTGCAACAGTTCCATGGCCACCGTTTCCGGGTCGCGGCGCACCGACGGGTCGGCAGGTTCGGCGGCCGCCTTGAGCAGCTCTTCCTCGTCCTCCGGTGTTTCCGGTGGCGGTGGACCGGCCGGCTCGGGGTCGTCGGGATAGTCGGGCGCCTCGGGGGGCGGTATGTCGTCGTACCCGTGGTCGGTCGCTGCCGACTCCCGCGCAACGGAAGCGGGCTTGTTCGCCTGGCTCGGACGCGAGAACTTGGTCGGCGGCGCCTTCGGAGGTTCGGGCGCAGCCTTCGTGACCGGAGCTTCCTCAGCGGGAGCCGACGCTCCGACGACGCACGTCACCTGCCAGTCGACACCGAACACGTCACGAAGGGCATCCCTGATGACGTCGGCATTTCGTCCCTCCTGCAACCGCTTCGCGAGCGGCGCAGAATCATGGCCGAGCGTGATCGAGCCGTCGCTCACAGCCCTCACCGACGCACCGGACAACATGACCTCGACCGTGCGGCTGCGCTCGCGCACCTTGGCTCGGACCTCGGACCAGACCGCACGAATCGCCGCGGCGTCCGGCTGGTTGGACGCCGCCGCAACCGGCTCGGGCTCGGGCTCAGGCTCCGGTACTGGTTCCGGTACTGGTTCCGGTTCAGGGGCAGGCGCTGGTTCAGGGGCAGGCTGAGCCTCGACTGGCGCGGGGAAATCGAACGCACGGGTCGGTTCGGCAACCGGACGCTCCGGCTCTACGGGCGCCGGTTCAGGTTCCGGGTCCGGCGTCGACACAGGCTCGGGTTCCGGGGTCGGATCAGGTTCCGGGGTCGGCTCGGGTTCCGGGGTCGGCTCAGGTTCCGGCACTGGGATCGGGGTGGGCTCGGGATCCGGCTGGGGCTCCGGAGTGGGCTGGGGCTCCGGCGTGGGTTCCGGCTCGGGCACTGGATTCGGGACAGGCTCGGGCGTCGCCGGAACGGTTACGGCAGGCGCCGCGGGAACCGCGGGAGCCGTCGGAACCACAGGCGGTACTTCGATGGCAGGAGCCGCGGGCTCGGGCGCAGCTACCCGCTGGGACGGCCGAACGAACTTGGGCGGAGTGTCGTCGACCGGCGACGCGATGGCGGTCGACGACTCGGCTCGACGCTGCGGAGCCTGGTCGACGGCGGCTTGCTCGCCCGCGGGCAACGTGACGTCCAAGCGCCGCTCGAGACGCTCGAGACGTTGCAGCACAGCAGATTCTGCGTCGGAGGCCGAGGGGAGCAGCATCCGCGCACACATGACTTCGAGCAGCAGGCGCGGTGCGGTGGCGCCGCGCATCTCCCCCAGACCGGCGTGGATGATCTCCGCATAGCGCGCCAGGGTCGCCGAGCCGATGCGGCCGGCTTCGTCGCGCAGACGTTCGAGAACGTCACCGGGAACATCGACGAGCCCGCGCTCACCTGCGTCGGGGACGGCGCGCATGAGGATGAGGTCGCGGAGCCGTTCCAGCAGGTCCGTCGCGAAGCGGCGTGGATCGTGTCCAGCGTCGACCACCTTGTCGACCGTCCCGAACAGCGATCCGCCGTCTCCGGCTGCCAGTGCATCCACGGCTTCGTCGATCAGCGCGACATCGGTGACGCCGAGCAGGGACAGTGCCCGCGGATACGTGACGCCTTCCGGGCCTGCGCCTGCGAGCAGTTGGTCCAGCACACTGAGCGAGTCACGGGGCGATCCCCCGCCGGCTCGAATCACCAACGGGTAGACGGGATCCTCGACAGGGACCGATTCCTGCGCGGTGATCTTCTCGAGCAGTCCACGCATGGTCGACGGCGGGAGCAGCCGGAACGGATAGTGGTGCGTACGCGAACGGATGGTCGGGAGTACCTTCTCCGGCTCCGTCGTCGCGAAGATGAAGACGAGGTGCTCCGGCGGCTCTTCGACGACCTTGAGCAGTGCGTTGAAGCCTGCCGTCGTGACCATGTGGGCCTCGTCGATGATGAAGATGACGTAGCGCGATTCGGCGGGCGCGTACACCGCCTTGTCTCGGAGATCACGTGCATCGTCGACGCCACCGTGGCTTGCGGCGTCCATCTCGACGACGTCGAGGTTGCCCGGCCCACCCGGCGCGAGAGCAACGCACGAGTTGCAGACGCCGCACGGCGTGGACGTCGGACCTTCGACGCAGTTCAGCGACCGCGCGAGAATGCGCGCCGACGATGTCTTACCGCAGCCTCGGGGCCCGGAGAACAGGTATGCGTGGTTGATCCGGTTGGAGTTGAGCGCAGTGCTCAACGGTTCGGTTACGTGCTCCTGCCCGACGACCTCAGCGAACGTCGCAGGACGGTACTTCCGGTAGAGAGCCACGCATGGAAGGGTACCGGCGCGCACCGACACCGGCACAACCCCGTCGAGAGGTCGAGCTTGCCCGATGCCGTGGCCGGACCTGGTCTCACTTGTTCTTCGCGGCTGCCTTCGCTGCCTTCTTGAATTCGCGGACCTCGAGCAGGGATTTCTCGTCGACGACGTCGGCGATGGAACGTCTGGAACCGTCGTCGCCGTAGGCTCCGGCGGCTTTGCGCCAGCCGTCGGGAGTGACGCCCATCTGCTTGCCGAGGAGCGCGAGGAAGATGCGAGCCTTCTGGTCGCCGTATCCAGGCAAGGCTTTGAGTCGTTTCAGAACCTCGGCACCGTTCGGGTCGCCGCGACGCCAGATCTCGTCGGGTGTGCCGTCGTAATTCTCGACGATGAACTCCGCGAGCCCCTGTATCCGCTTGGCCATCGAGCCCGGAAAGCGATGCACTGCAGGGGTCGTCGCGCACACCGCGGCGAACTCGTCGGGATCGGCCTGCGCGATTGTGTCCACTTTCAGGTCACCGAGACGGTCGACGAGCTTCTTCGGGCCCGCGAAGGCCGACTCCATCGGCACCTGCTGATCCAGCAGCATCCCGATGAGCAGCGCGAACGGATCCTCGGCCAACAACGCATCGGCTTCCGCGTCGCCTGTCAGATGCAAGGTGGGAGACATGACCTCGATCATGCCACCTGCAGATCCAGGGTCCTAGGTGATGGATACCAGTTGAGTGATGTCGTCGAAGGGCAGCGGTCCGTCCACGACGGCTCCGACGACGGCGTTGTTCAGCGTGATGGATCCGCCGTGGTTGTCGAGGAATGCCGTGTCCGCGGCATCACGCCCGGTGGCGATCCGCACGAGAGTCGACCGCGGGGCCAGGCACGTCGCGTCGACCACGCGCCACTGGCCGTCGACGAAGGCCTCGGCGACGGCGTGAAAGTCCATGGGGTCGCATCCGGGTGCGTACACCGCGACGAGCCGTGCCGGCACGTTCACCGCACGCAGCAGCGCGACGACGAGGTGGGTGTAATCCCGGCACACGCCTGCACCTGCGAGGAGAGTGTCCACTGCCCCGTCGATCGGATCACTGCTTCCCGGAACGTAGTTGAGCCGTGAGCCGACCCAGGACGACACCTCGGCGAGCAACTTCTCCGACGCGGCGTAGGAACCGAATTCCGTTGCCGCGAAACCGAAGAACTTGTCCGCCTCGGCGTACCTACTGGGCCGCAGATACAGCGAGAGGTCGTAATCCGACACCGGCGCCGGGTCGGTGTTGCCGTACACGGTGGCCGAGTAGGACACTTCGAGCTTTCCGACGCCCGCGTGCAGCTTGTGGATTCGGGTGCCATGGGCACCGCTGATCTCCTGGAAATCGACAGGCTGGCCATCGAGAGTGAACGACAGCGCTTCCCACACCTCGGCGCCCGGGTGCGGAGCGATGGCGATCTGGAATTCCAGGGTGCTCGCCTCCGTGACGTCCACGTCGAGGTAGGCCGAGACTTCGCGTTTCATTGTGATGATCCTGCCACCGTTCACTCGATCCCGCAGATCAGGACTTGTCCAGCCTCAGGACTCGTCCGGGCGGAATTCGCCCGTGACGAGGAAGATCACGCGTTTGGCGACTTCCACCGTGTGATCGGAGAAGCGCTCGTAGAAGCGTCCGAGGAGCGTCATGTCGACGGCAGCGGGGACACCGTGCGGCCAGTCGGGAGACGAAGTCAGGGTGAACAGGCTGCGATGCAGCTCGTCCATTTTCTCGTCCTTGACCTGCAGCTCGGCGGCCAGTTCCGCGTCCCTCGTCAGCAGAACCTCGCGCGTGGCGTCGGCCTGCTCGACCGCGACGCGACCCATTTCGGCGAAGACGCTTTCCACCTCGACAGGGAGGACGTGAGCGGGGTGACGCCTCCGCGCGAGCTCGGCGATGTGAATGGCGAGGCCACCCATTCGCTGCAGGTCGGCGACGATGTGGATTCCGCTCACCATGATTCGCAGGTCCAAAGCGACGGGTGACTGCAACGCGAGCACCGAGAACGCCTTGTGCTCCCAGGCCGTCGCGAGTTCGTCGATGCGTTCCCGACTGCTGATGGTCTCCTCGGCCAGCGCCAGATCCGCCGTCAGCAACGCTTGCGTCGCCGACGCCATCGCCTTCTCGGCGAGGGTGCACATGTCGGCGAGGTCGGCCCGGATTTCGACGAGCTGCTCGTTGTAGTTCTCACGCACAGCGAGCCCACCTGTCCATCGAGATCCCCATCCGCTGCCGTCCTCTGCCTGTCGAAAGTCCTTCGGTCTTAGTACCCGGACCTTGATCTTTCTACACCAGGCGCTGCGCTGGTCGGCCTGTGTGCGTCAGCAGTTGCTCGGGGCGGGAACGCCGTAGAAGCGATCCTTGATCCAGTTCTGCGCCTCGCCGAGCCCGAGGAGATCCGGGATGATATGTCCCGCACCCGAACCGGGGACGATGGACGGAACGTTCGCGGCGCTGAATTGAACCGTCGCTCCCCTGCTGCACCAGGCACCGGCGAGTTCGACGGCTTGCCCGTGCGGGACGATGTCGTCGGACGTCCCGGATTGGACGAGAACCGGGGCCGTCGGGGTGCGCAGACCGATCTTGTTCTTCGCCAGAATCTCCTGAGCCTTCGGAAGCCGATCCAATACCACCGACATCGGCTCGCCGGTGCGGGTGTATTCGGTGGTCCGATGCAATCCGACGGTCAGAATCGTCTCGCCCACACACTGATTCGCTACCTGCCGCAGCATGGCCTGGCCCGCGTCGTTGATGTTGGCGTCGATCAGAGGCTGGAGGTCCGGATCCGACTTCAGCAGACCGTTGAGGGTGTACCCGATGACCCCCGTGAGGATGGTGCCGTCGACCTGCTCGAGAGTCTGCTTCAAGTCCGCAGGCGGAGCGCCCGCGTAGCTACCCACGAGGTCCAGCTCGGGCGCGTAGTCACCGGCAATTTCGGCGGCCGCTGCCACCGCGCCGCCGCCCTGGGAGTACCCGTAGGTCGCGACGGGTCCGCCTGCCGCGATCTTGGTGCCGGGGAGCTGTTGGGCAGCTCGCGCGGCGTCGAGAACTGCATGCGCTTCGGCTGCGCGATTGACGTAGGTGTGAGCACCGGGCGTTCCGAGTCCGTCGTAGTCGGTGATCACGACGCCGTATCCCTGCGAGAGCAAGGAGTAGGCGGCCAGGACCTCGTATTCGACCATGAACCCTAGCGGCGGGGTGTAGGTGATCAGCCGATTCAGCATGCGCGACGGCGCACACTGATCTCCCTGACCCTGTGTTCCGGGTGCCAGCACGACGAGCGGCCTCGGGCCGGGCCCCGTCCATTCCGCAGCCGGGTCGATGTACGTCCCGGTGATCGCGTTGGGCGCATCGTTGGAGTCGGTGCTGCGGTACATGATTCGCGTCGCAGTTCCCGGTAGCGGTCCGCCGATGCCGGGAACCGACAGCGCCAGAGGTGACGGCTCGGTGCGGATCACATCTCCGGCGGCACCGTCGGGCAGCGGGGTGGGCGGGAGGTAGAAGTCGGACTCACCCGTCGACCCGGTGGACGATCCCGCCCCTGGCTGCGCCGACGCGAGCGGCACTCCCGTCACCGCCGCCAGCAGGACTACGCCCACCGCAGTGCCCAGCAATCGTGATACTCGCATCGATCGTCCAACCCCCGTACTTACCCACCGGTAGTGATATCCGACTGGGACCATACGTGACAGGGGACACACTTGGGAAGAGTCAGGTTCAGTGTCACCGAACTTCAGTGTCACCGACTGCGATCAGCGGCGTCGACGATGCATGTCCGCTTTGGCGATCGAAATTTCCTCCGTCGTCAACGATCGACCGGGCAGTTCGGTCGCGGCACCCGGCGTCGAGCGGAGGCCGTCGAGCACTATCGTGAAGTACCGCCTCCAGTTGTCCGGCTCCACCGTCTTCATGAATTCCGAAGCCGCACCGATCATTCCGATGAGCGGGAACAGGTCGTTGACCTCCACGTCGGCGCGCAGCTGGCCGGAGTCACGGGCCCGCGTCACGATGCGGTCCACGTACGGGTCGATTCTCTCACGCATCTGGGTGATGCCGTTGCAGCCCTCGTCCCTGCCGAGCACGACCTCGCCGAGACCCTTGTCCGCCGACATTCCCGCGAACAGATCAGCGAGAAACAGGACGAGTCCGTCCCACGGATCGTCCGCAGCCAGAGCACTTTCCGCGGTGGCCAACATGTCCTGCATACGCTGCTCGAACACGCCGTCGATCAGCTCTTCCTTGCAGGAGAAGCGCCGATAGACCGTCCCCACACCGACTTTCGCGTGCGCCGCAACGTCGTCGAGCGTGATGTCGATTCCGCGTGAGGCGAACAGTTCGCGAGCCGCGTCCACGATTCGTCGACGGTTACGTTCCGCGTCCGCTCGCAGCGGCTTCTTGGCGCCTGTGTCGGCTCTCACACTCATTCGATGTCCGTTTCACCCGAAAAGCGGAGGACATTCCTCCGCTTAGCTGCTACCTTCGTCTCCGTAACCGGAGGGTACACCTCCGTATAGCCGATCGAAGGATGACCATGACCGCATTGTCACCGGACGACACCTCGTCGTCGACCTTGGCGACGGAGGAGACCACCGACGCCAAGGCACACCGAAATCGCTGGCTGATCCTGGCCACTCTGGGCCTCGCCCAGCTCATGGTGGTTCTCGACGCCACCGTCGTGAACATCGCACTGCCCGCCGCCCAGCTCGACCTCGGCTTCGACAACGCCAACCGCTCCTGGGTCGTCACGTCCTACGCGCTGGCTTTCGGTAGCCTCCTGCTGCTCGGCGGACGTCTGAGCGACCTGTTCGGACGCCGCAACACATTCTTGATCGGGCTCGTCGGCTTCGCCGTGATGTCCGCGGTGGGCGGAGCAGCCGTCAACTTCGGCATGCTGGTTGCCGCACGTGCAGGTCAAGGCGTATTCGGCGCCCTTCTCGCACCCGCAGCCCTCTCGCTTCTCGCCACCACGTTCATCGACCCGAAGGAGCGCGCGAAGGCGTTCGGCATCTTCGGCGCCATCGCGGGCGGCGGCGGTGCACTCGGCCTACTTCTCGGCGGAATCCTCACCGAGTGGGCCAACTGGCGCTGGAGCCTGTACATCAACCTGGTGTTCGCCGCACTCGCGTTCGTCGCAGGTTTCCTCCTGCTCGCCAAGCACAAAGCCGACGTGCGTCCGCGCCTGGACATTCCAGGAACTCTGACCGTGTCGGCGGCACTGTTCGCTATCGTCTACGGCTTCGCTCACGCCGAATCCGACGGCTGGAGCAATACCGTCACCATCGCATTCCTGGTCGCCGGAGTGGTTCTGCTCGGCGTTTTCTTCGCCATCCAGCAGCGCGTCTCGCACCCACTACTGCCGCTGCGCATCATCCTCGACCGCACACGCGCGGGTTCGTTCCTCGCCGTATTCGTTACGGGCGCAGGCATGTTCGCGGTGTTCCTGTTCCTGACCTACTACCTGCAGAACACGCTCGGGTTCACCCCGATCAGCACTGGATTCGCGTTCATGCCGATGATCGCTTCCCTCATCGTCACCGCGACGCTGTCCACGGCACTCGTGCTGCCCCGCTTCGGACCTCGCGTGCTCATGACGTCGGGACTTCTCGTCGCCGCACTGGGCATGGGACTGCTCACCCAGATCGCCGTCGACTCCGCGTATGCGACGCACATCCTTCCGGGCCTCGTCATCATGGGTCTCGGTCTGGGCGCCACGATGGCTCCGGCCATGCAGGGTGCCATCTCGGGCGTGAACCCCGACGACTCCGGTGTTGCATCGGCAACGGTCAACACCATGCAGCAGGTCGGCGGATCGATCGGTACCGCACTGCTGAGCACCATCGCGGCTACCGCGGCGACCAACTACGTCACCGACAATCTCGCGTCGGCGTCGAGCGCAGCCGCGCTCCAGGCCAACGCTGAAATCGCCAGCTACACCACGACGTTCTGGTGGGCGACGGGCATCTTCTTGCTCGGAGCCGTCATCTCCGCGATCGTCGTCAAGCCCGGTCTGCTACCCGCAGCACCCGAAGGCGCTGTCGTAGTAGGACACTGACCCGCTGTGAGTACTTGTGTAGGCCAGGGGGCTGGAGCGAATCCTCCGGAGCGACCATGAGCGCTACACAAGTACTCACGTGGTGCGGAGGAGCTTTTCTGCCGCGGCCAGAAGTACGCAGGTCGCAACGCCGTCCATCGATTTCTCCAGCTCGGAGAGCGACGGGAAGCTCGGGGCGAGGCGGATGTTGCGGTCCTCCGGGTCATTCTTGTACGGAAAGGCCGAGCCTGCGCCGGTCAGTGCGATGCCCGCGTCCTTCGCCAGTGCGATGGACCGGGCTGCCGTACCGTCCAGCACGTCGAGCGAGATGAAGTACCCGCCCTTCGGCTCGGTCCAGGAAGCGATCTTGGAGGCTCCGAGGCGATCTTCGAGAATCTGCCCGACGAGTGCGAACTTCGGCGCCAGGATCTCGCGATGCTTGTTCATGTGCGCCTTCACACCCTCTGCGTCGCCGAAGAAGCGTAGGTGGCGCAGCTGATTGAGCTTGTCCGGCCCGATGCTCTTGATACCGAGACGCTTCAGGTACCACTCGAGGTTCGCGTCGGAACTTCCGAAGAAGCTGACGCCCGCGCCTGCGAACGTGATCTTCGAGGTCGACGCGAACACGAACGGGCGATTGGGGTATCCGGCCTCGGCTGCCCATCCCAGAATGTCGTACGTAGGTGCGAATTCCGCGGTCAACGGGTGAACGACGTAGGCGTTGTCCCAGAAAATACGGAAGTCCGGAGCCGCGGCCGGGACGGACGCCAACGCGCGCACGACCTCTTCGGAGAACACCGCACCGGTCGGGTTGGAGTAGTTCGGGACCGCCCACAGGCCCTTGATCTGAGGATCAGACGACACCAGCCGCGAGATTTCCTCGACGTCAGGTCCGTCCGGGTTCATGGGGATCGGGATCATGTCGATGCCGAAGCTCTCGCAGATCGCGAAGTGACGGTCGTATCCGGGAGCCGGGCAGAGGAACCGAATATTGGGTTCAGCCGACCACGGCCGAGGTGAATCCGGCAGGCCGTGCAGCAGTGACCACACGACGAGGTCCTGCATGATCTCGAGGCTTGCGTTGTTGCCCGCGAGAAGGTTCGAGACGGGAATCCCCAGCAGTTCGCCGAAGATCGCACGCAGCTCCGGCAGGCCTGCGAGGCCGCCGTAGTTGCGGCAGTCGGTGCCGTTGCCGTCGCGGAAGTCGTCACCGGGCAGCGTCAGCAGGTCCGAGGAGAGATCGAGTTGCTCGGGCGACGGCTTGCCTCGGGTGAGATCGAGGGAAAGATTCTGGGCCTTCAGCTGCTCGTAGCTCGCTGCCTGTCGCTCGTGCTCGGCGACGAGCTCCTCATGGTTCATCAACCCGAACTGGGTTTGCGCTGACATGCGGAGCGGCCTCTCGTGATGCTGGTCCCTTGACATAAAGGGGACCCCGCGCACCCGGCAGAGCCCGTTGACCCTTGCTGCCTTCCGGCCCTGGGGGAGTTCACAGGATGCGCGCCGCGCGGGATCCAGTGAAGAGTGTAGCCGCACCTTCGCCAACGGGTGACCGGCAGGGTTCCACGACCGCCACCCGGCTCGAATACAGGCCCTGCAGACCGGCCCCGAGCAGCCGGTTTGGGATCGGACGGGGGTGACCCGGTATGCTTCCCCACGGAGGATTCGCCTAGTGGCCTATGGCGCTCGCCTGGAACGCGGGTTGGGTTAACGCCCTCAGGGGTTCAAATCCCCTATCCTCCGCGGTGAGAAAGCCCCCTGCACATGCAGGGGGCTTTCTTCGTTCACAGGTCCGCGACCATCACGTCGCGACCTGACGGGCGACAGCCCTATCGCGCCGACCAACCGCCGTCCATGGTGTAGGACGCTCCGGTGACCATGCCGGCATCCGCGGACGCCAGCCATCCGACGAGGGATCCCACTTCGGCTGGTTCGACGAGTCGTTTGACTGCACTCTCGGTCAACATGACCTTTTCCAGCACCTGATCTTCGGCGATTCCGTGCGCTGCGGCCTGATCGGCAATCTGCTTCTCCACCAGCGGTGTTCGCACGTAACCGGGGTTCACGCAGTTGCTCGTGACGCCGTGTGGGCCACCCTCCAGGGCCGTGACCTTGGACAGTCCTTCCAACGCGTGCTTGGCGGTCACGTACGCAACCTTGTATTCCGATGCACGGAGGCCGTGCACCGAGGAAACGTTGACGATTCGTCCGAACCCTCGCGAGTACATGCCGGGCAGCGCAGCTCGGATCAGCAGGAACGGAGCTTCCACCATCAGGGTCTGGATCCGCCGGAACGCGGCGGGGTCGAATTCGACGATCGATGCGACGGTCTGGATTCCCGCGTTGTTGACCAGGATGTCGGTGTCGAGGTGCAGTTCCTCGAGCGAGGCCACGTCCAGCAGGTCCACTGCCCAGGTCTCGCCGTGGAGCTCGGACGCGAGTTCCTTCGCCGCTACGTCGTCGACGTCCGCGATGGTGACGGTCGCTCCGCGCGAGGCCAGTTCGCGTGCACACGCTGCCCCGATTCCGGACGCACCACCGGTGACGAGCGCGGTGCGTCCGGTCAGGTCGGTCATCGCTTCACGTCCGGTTCGAGCAGCCCTGCCTTGGCCAGTTCGGCTTCGGTGGCCAGGTTCTTGGCGTCGGCGATGTCGATGGTCTCGAGTGCCAGGCCCTTGGTTTCGCGGGCGGCGATGACGGCGATCAACGTGACCGCGCAGGATGCCGCGAGGTACCAGGCGATCGGAACGCCCGAGCCGAAGCGGTCGAGCAACGCAACGGCGATGATCGGCGCCAACGAGCCCGCGACGATCGACGTCACCTGATAGCCGAGGGACACTCCGGAGTAACGCATACGCGTCGGGAACATCTCCGCCATGATCGCCGGCTGCGTTGCGTACATGAAGGCGTGGAACACGAGGCCGATGATGATCGCGAGCATGATGACCACGTTGTGGCCGCTGTTGAACATCGGGAAGGCGAAGAAGCCCCAGGTTCCTGCAGTGACTGCGCCGAAGAAGTAGACGGGACGGCGGCCGACGCGGTCGGCGAGCTTGCCCACCAACGGAATCACGCAGAAGTGCACGGCGTGCGCGACGAGCATCCACCACAGAATCGTCTGGGTGTCGGTACCGACCTCGACCTTGAGATACGTGATGGTGAACGTGACGACGAGGTAGTACATGACGTTCTCACCGAAACGCAGGCCCATGGCCGTGAACACGCCACGCGGGTACCGCTTGAGGACCTCGAAGACACCGTACGACGCTGCCTTGATGACCTCGGCCTGCTTCTGCGCTTCGACGAAGATCGGGGCGTCGGTGACCTTGGTGCGGATGTAGTAGCCGACGAAGACGATCACTGCGGAAAGCCAGAACGCAACGCGCCAGCCCCAACTGAGGAAGTCGTCCTCCGGCAGGACGGTGGTCAGAATGAGCAACACGACGGTGGCGAGCAGGTTTCCGGCGGGCACACCTGCCTGCGGCCAGCTGGCCCAGAATCCACGGCTCTTGTTCGGACTGTGTTCTGCGACGAGCAGAACCGCGCCACCCCATTCGCCGCCGACGGCGAAGCCCTGGATGAACCGCAGCGCGACGAGAAGTGCGGGTGCCCAGTAGCCGATCTGGTTGAACGTCGGCAGACATCCCATCAGGAACGTCGCGCCGCCGACCAGGACGAGGCTGAACTGCAGCAGCTTCTTTCGACCGTACTTGTCACCGAAGTGACCGAACACGATGCCGCCGAGCGGACGTGCGACGAAGCCGACGGCGTACGTGACGAAGGCAGCGAGGATCGCGTCGAGCTCGCTCGTCCCTGCTGCGAAGAAGATCTTGGAGAAGACCAGGGTGGCCGCGGTGCCGTACAGGAAGAACTCGTACCACTCGACGATGGTGCCCGCCATCGATGCACCGACGACCTTCTTCAGGCCGCTCGGAGTGGCGTCGGGGTCGTTCCCCGGTGATTTCGTGCGTTCTTCGACGCTCATTGCTACTCCTCGTGTTCTGGAATACGTGCGAGCCGGATTGTGACCACCACCACACATATCGGTAACGCTGAGTATCGATGCAGATCGAACAGCTCGCAATACCCAACAACGCATGTGGGATCTGCAAGAATGCACATGTGTCGCATGCTCACCCCGATCATGGTCGGCCACCCAGCGCCGACGACCTGCTGATCCTGTTGGCAGTGGGCAGAACCGGCCGGTACAACACCGCAGCGGACGACCTCGGGGTCAACCACACCACCATCTCCAGACGCATCGCCGCCCTCGAAGCAAGCCTCGGAGGCAGAGTCCTGGCCAGGTCCGGTAACGGCTGGGAACTCACCGCCCGAGGCAAGGACGCGCTCGCCGCTGCAGAGAACATCGAAGCGGCGGTCCGCTCGCTGATGGGACCGGACGACGACGCAGAAGGCGTGGTCAGAGTGTCCGCGACCGACGGCTTCAGCGCGTACGTCATCACTCCCGCCGTCGCCCGAGTCCGGCTTCGCCACCCTGGCATCGCCGTGGAGATCGTCGCGACGACGAGGCGCGCCTCGCAACAACGCTCCGGAATGGACGTCGAGATAGTCGTCGGCGAACCTCAGGTGCACCGCGCGGAGGCGATGAAGCTCAGCGACTATCACCTGGGGCTGTATGCGTCGACGAGTTATCTCGAAGCCCACGGCAGACCGGCCACTGTCGACGATCTCGCCGCTCACCCGCTGGTCTATTTCATCGACTCGATGCTGCAGGTCGACGACCTGGACATCGCCCCCGGCTTCGCGCCGCTGATGCGGGAGTCGGTGACGTCGACCAACGTGTTCGTGCACGTCGAGGCCACCCGTGCGGCCGCAGGAATAGGACTGCTCCCCTGCTTCATGGCCGATCGACACGACGATCTCGTCAGGTTGCTGCCGCACGAGGTATCCGTTCGGTTGGACTACTGGTTGGTTTCCCGAGCCGAGACATTGCGACGCCCGGAGGTCGCCCGCGTCGTCGAGGCCATCAAAGCCTCCGTACTGGACCAGCGCGATGCTCTGCTGGGGCGTGCATAGCCCCACAAGCGCGCAAGTGTCACACCGCGCCCACGCTGCCCTAGCATCGAGCTATGTCTGCCGGCCGATTCGCTCCGAGTCCGTCCGGCGATCTGCATCTCGGCAACCTCCGCACCGCACTGCTCGCGTGGCTGTTCGCGCGATCGACAGGACGACAGTTCTTGATGCGAGTCGAGGATCTCGATCGTGTCCGTGCGGGCGCAGAGGCTCGTCAGCTCGCCGATCTCCACGCCATCGGCCTCGAGTGGGACGGCCCCGTCGTTCGGCAGTCCGAGCGCACCGCGCTGTACGACGACGCCATCGCCCACCTCACCGCAACCGGAATGACCTACGAGTGCTTCTGCACGCGTCGGGAAATACAGGAAGCGGCGTCCGCACCCCACGCGCCCGACGGCGCCTATCCGGGAACCTGCCGGGATCTCACGGCCGCGGAACGGGCGTCGAAAACCAGGCCTCCCGCGGTGCGCCTGCGGGCCGACGTGACCGAGTTCTCCATTCACGACGACATACTCGGCGCGTTTCACGGACAGGTCGACGATCTCGTACTTCGCCGCGTCGACGGTGTTGCGGCCTACAACCTCGCGGTGGTGGTGGACGACGGTGAACAGGGCGTCGATCAGGTGGTCCGCGGGGACGATCTGTTGACGTCGTCACCACGTCAGGCGTACCTCGCGTCGCTGCTCGACATACCCGCGCCCACCTACGCCCACGTGCCGCTCGCCCTCAATGCGCAGGGGAAACGATTGGCGAAACGCGACGGCGCAGTGACGCTCGAGGACCAGGCAGCCCTGGGCCTCGGACCTCAGGACGTCCTGCACCTTCTGGCCCGTTCGCTCGAACTGGCAGAATCCGACGAACGAGTGTCCCCGGGCGACATTCTTCGGCGATTCGATTCACAGAAACTCCCGACGACCCCGTGGATTTTCGAGACATAACGGACTCGGCTGCTCGATTCGGCGCACTTCCGATTCGGACCTGGGGATTTCCCGTGTTTGGATGAGGCACGTGACAGCTCAGAAATCCGAAGACACGCCAGGCGCCGTTGCGCAGTTCGCGCACGTCAGCCGCGGCTACTACCCGACCATCGTGGCCTTGTTCGCCGCAACCCTGATCATCTCGAATGTGACGGCGAGCAAAGGCGTCGCGTTCTTCGGTGACAGCGAAGTATTCCTCGGCCCGTTCCAGGTGCTGCCGATCAACACCGACGGCGCATTCTTCCTCTTTCCGCTCGCGTACATCCTGGGCGACGTCCTCAGCGAGGTGTACGGCTTCAAAGCGACGCGTCGCGCGATCTACCTCGGCTTCGGGTCGATCATCCTCGCCGCCGTGTGCTTCTGGATCGCCATCGAGCTCCCCGCAGCCAGCTTCTACGAGAATCAGGAATCGCTGGAAACCGTCGTCGGCGTGGTACCGCGGCTGGTCGTTGCCGGTCTCGCGGGATACTTCGTCGGGCAGATGCTCAACGCCCTCGTCCTCGTCAAGATCAAACAGCGCACCAAGGAAAAGCACCTGTGGGCGCGACTGATCGGCTCGACAGTCGTCGGCGAATTCTTCGACACCCTGATCTTCTGCTCCATCGCCGCCGGCGTCATCGGCATCTCGACGTGGGAAGACTTCGTCAACTACGTCATCGTCGGCTTCCTCTGGAAGACCCTCGTCGAGATTCTCGTACTTCCCATCACCTACCGCGTGATCGCTTACATCAAGAAGCGCGAACCGAGCTACCAGGACTCCGTCACGGCGTAGTTCCTGCTCTGGTACATCTCACCCCTCGGGCGTGACCGAACGACACATTCGGTCACGTCCGAACTCGTCCCGCGCACCTTCCCGCGAACGCGCAGGTTGACAACTACCGTGCAACCCGCGCAGTCGGCAACAACCCGCGCGCCCAGCCCCGCCGGTGACCGAACGACACGTTCGCTCCCACAGACCGCATCGATTGAGCCATTGACAAATGGCACAATCGGTATGAGTCTGAACGAATGAAACCGTCGTACAACGCTCGTGCCGTGGTGACCGGAGCGGGCAGCGGAATAGGCCGCGCGTTTGCGCTCGAGCTCGCGAAGCGCGGTGGCGAGGTGATCTGCGCCGACATTTCCCTACCGCGTGCCGAGGACACCGCTGCTCTCATCGGCGATACAGCACATGCGGTGAAGTGCGATGTCGCTCGGCGCGAACAGGTCGAGGACCTTGCGTTGTTCACCGAACTGACCTTCGGCCGTCCGCCGACCCTCGTGATCAACAATGCGGGTGTCGGAATCGGCGGCACACCCGTCGGCGATATCGGGTTCGAGGACTGGAACTGGGCGCTGGGGATCAATCTCTGGGGAGTGATCCACGGCTGCGAAATCTTCGCGCCTGCCATGAAGGCCGTCGGCGAGGGTGGCTTCATCAATGTCGCGTCCGCGGCAGGATTCGGGGCTGCGCCACTGATGGCGCCGTACAACGTGGGCAAAGCCGGCGTCATCTCGTTGTCGGAGACCATGGCCGCCGAAGGCGTGCGCGTCACCGTGCTGTGCCCGACGTTCGTGAAGACGAATGTCGCCAAGGACGGACGAATCACCGCTGCCGGCAACAAGATCGCCGAGACACTGATGCGCACGACGGGGTTCACGCCGGAGAAGGTCGCCGTCGACACCTTGAACAAGTACGACCGCGGCCGCCTCTACGTCGTGCCGCAGATCGACGCGAAAGTCATCTGGCGTCTCAAACGCATCGCCCCCGCGCTCTACACCCGAACGCTCGGGTTGCTCGCGCGTTTCGCACCACAGGAAACCACACAGGAAGCAGGAGTCTGACATGGCATTCGACTTCGACGAGATGCTCGTCAAGATCAAGGACAAGCAGTGGGCGTTGGCCGACATCGACTGGGACGCACCGGGAGCGGAGACCATCGGCCCTGAACTCTGGACGAAGCTGAAGCCGTTCATGTCGGACCTGATGTGGATCGAGAACGTCGGCGCCCGCGGTTTCGCGGCTATGGCGAAGAAAGCTCCGACGGACACATTGAAGGAGATCTACACCTACTTCCACGCAGAGGAACAGAAACACGCCAACGCCGAACTCGCACTGATGCGGCGGTGGGGCATGCTCGACGGCGACGAGATCCCTCAGCCCAACGTGAACGTCAAACTCGTCATCGACTGGCTGGACAAGTACTCGGATCAGACGTCGCTCGCCGTCCTCGGGACCGTCATCCCGATGCTCGAGGTCGCACTCGACGGCGCACTGGTCAAGTTCATCGTCGACGAGATCGACGACCCGGTCTGCCAGGAGGTCTTCAAGAAGATCAACTCCGACGAATCACGCCATCTTGCAGTCGATTTCCAGGTCATCGAACTCCTGGGACACGCGACGATGCGAAAAATCCTGGTGGAGACCGTCGGAGCCTGGATGAATCCGTCGCTGATCGTCGGCACCCTTCGTTACATCCCACTGCTGAACAAGATGCGCGACAACATCGTGGCCATGGGTGTCGACGAGGAACGCCTGTACACCGCGATGCGCAGATTCAAGAAGGTCGGCGAAAGAAGCGAATTCCCGAAGCGTCTGCCCATGTACCGCTTCATCAGCTGGCACTCCGGCGTCGTCATCAACCGTGCGCACCCGTACCACAAGTTCGCCGACGCCCTGGTTCGAGCAACGGCCAAGTACCCGAAAAAGCTGCTGCGCCCACAGCCCACCTGGTCGAAGGAACTCACCTACGAGCCCGTCGCATGAGCGCCGAACAGCGTTCATTCCAGCAGGCTCCACTCCCGTCCCATGGGTCATTCCAGCAGGCTCCACTCCCGTCCCATGGGTCATTCCAGCAGGCTCCACTCCCGCTCGATGTAGCCGTCATCGGCGGCGGCTTCGCCGGGATCGGTACCGCAATTCGACTCAAGCAGAAACGAATCGAGAATCTTGCGATTTTCGAGCGTGGATCGGCACCTGGTGGAACATGGCGTGACAACACCTACCCAGGCGCGGCGTGTGACATCCCGTCGAGGCTGTACTCGTACAGTTTCGCCCCGAATCCGGATTGGTCGCAGACGTATTCCGGTAGCGCCGAGATCCTGAAGTACATCGAGCGGATGGTCGACGATTTCGGTCTGCGTCCATTGCTGCGGTTCGGGCACAATGTCACCGGTGTCCACTGGGACGAGGCATCGTCACTGTGGGAGGTCACGTTCGACGATCACCCCTCGGTACGTGCACGGTCTGTCGTCATGGCGTCGGGCCCGTTGGCGAACGTCAGCTTCCCGGGCATCCGCGGCCTCGACACGTACGAGGGCCACAAGATCCACAGCGCCCGTTGGGATCACGAGTTCGACTTCACCGGCAAGAAGGTGGCCGTTATCGGGACCGGGGCGTCCGGTGTCCAGATCGTGCCAGAACTGGTCAAGGTGGCGCAGTCGGTCAAGGTCTTCCAGCGCACGCCGGGCTGGGCGCTCCCCCGCACCAATCTGACCACTCGTCAGACCACCAAGGATCTGTACCGAAAGTATCCGGCTGCGCAGTCGATCGCACGCAAGGCCTGGTTCTGGGGTCACGAGTCCGTCGCCCTCGGCGTCGTCTGGAATTCTCCGCTCACCCGCGTCGTCGAAGCCGTCGGCAAGCTGCATCTGCGGCGACAGGTTCGAGATCCCTGGCTTCGACGGCAGCTCACTCCCGATTTCCGGGCCGGATGCAAACGATTGCTCATGACGAGCGAGTTCTATCCGGCGCTGCAGCGGGACAACTGCACTCTGGTGACCTGGCCGATCGCGCGTCTGGCACCCAAGGGAATTCGCACCGTCGAAGGTATCGAACATCAGGCGGACGTGATCGTCTTCGCCACCGGATTCGACGTGTCCAAGACGGGCACTCCGGTTCCCATCACCGGACGCGACGGCCGCGTGCTGGCCGACGAGTGGAGCTCGGGCGCGAAGGCCTACAAGTCCATCAGCGTCGCGGGCTACCCGAACATGTACTTCACGTTCGGCCCCAACTCAGGTCCGGGGCACAGTTCCGCGCTGGTCTACATGGAGGCTCAGATCGACTATCTCGTCGACGCCATCTCCCACGCGATCGCACGGAACTCGGTTCTCGAGGTCAGGGCGGACAGGCAACGCGAGTACAACACCGATCTGCAGCGTCGGCTGCAGCGGACGACGTGGAATTCCGGCTGCTCGAGCTGGTACCTCACCGAGGACGGTTTCAACGCGACGATGTTCCCCGGCTTCGCGAGCCAGTACGTCGGACAGCTGAAGTCGGTGAACTACGACGACTACGCCGTCACCGAGTACCGGGCGAGGGTGGCCGCCGCCCGGACGGCTACCGTGTAACCGACACAGGCAGGCTGTCGGGAGGATCACGGGTGGAATATCGGATCGACGATCTGGCCCATGCGGCCGGTACCACCACCCGGAACGTGCGCGCCTACCGTGAACGTGGCTTGTTGCCTCCTCCCGAGAAGCGTGGGCGCGTCGGAATCTACGACGACAAGCACCTGGCGCGTCTGAAGTTGATCGACATTCTGCTGCAGCGTGGTTTCACGACGTCGCACATCAGCGACTTCATCAGTGGGTGGGAGAACGGCAAGGATCTCGCGGAGGTCCTCGGGTTGCAGAATGCCGTCACCGAGCAGTGGTCCCGCCAGGACTCGGTGGAGATTCCACTGGCGCTGGTCGACGAATTCCTCGGTGAGGGCGACCAATTGGCGCGGCTCGAGGCGCTGGGCCTGGCTCGGGTCGAGGGTGAGTACTGCGTGTTCACCGACCCGGAATTGCTCGAGGGGTTCTCGTCGTTGTCGGGCCACGGCTTCACCGTCGGGCAGCTCATCGACGTCCACGAACGTATCCATGCAGCAGTCGACGGTGTCGCCAAGGACATGATCGCCACGGCGAAGCAGCACATCGTCGACCAGCACGGCGAAGGGTGGCTACCGGGCGAGACCGAGGTGGGCGCGACGGCGGACATGCTCACCCGGATGCGCGAGCTGGCCGTGTATTCGGTGAACTCGACGCTCGCCCGGGCTCTGGACGAGAACTTGCAGCGCGAGCTCGGTGATTACCTCACGGCCGCGATGCGTAGAAGCGACCGAGAAACTCGTCCTTGAATTCGTGGAATCTGTTCTGCTGGATGGATTCACGGATGTCGTCGACGAGTTTCACGGTGAATCGTTCGTTGTGGATGGTGCACAGCGTCGACGCCAGCATCTCCTTGGCCTTGAACAGGTGGTGGATGTAGGCCCGGGTGTAGTTGGCGCAGGTGTAGCAGTCGCAGTTCTCGTCGATCGGTGTGAAGTCGCGACGATGCTTGGCAGTGTTGATGTTGAATCGGCCGGTCGGTACGTAGATCGCCGCGTTGCGAGCCACACGTGAGGGGTTGACGCAGTCGAAGGTGTCCGCACCGTTCTCGATGGCGGTGAAGAAGTCGTCCGGTTCGCTGATGCCGAGCATGTGTCGCGGTTTGTGTTCGGGCAGTTCCTCGTTCACCCACCGGGTGATGGTGCCGAGGTTCTGCTTCTCGAGCGCGCCCCCGATGCCGTAGCCGTCGAACCCTCGGCCGGTCTCGCCGGTGATGGTCTCGAGGTCGTGCGCGGCCTTGCGGCGCAGATCCTCGTACTGCGCGCCCTGCACCACCCCGAACAGCGCCTGATACGGCTTCCCGACGCGCTCCGCCGTCAGCCGCTCGTGTTCGAGGACGCAGCGTCTCGCCCATGCCTGTGTGCGGTCTACCGACATCTCCTGGTAGCCGCGGGTGTTCATCAGGGTTGTCAACTCGTCGAATGCGAACATGATGTCCGCACCTAGTTGGTGTTGGATCTGCATCGACACCTCGGGAGTGAACCGGTGCCGCGATCCGTCGAGGTGCGATTTGAACGTGACTCCGTCGTCGTCGACGTGGGCGAGGCGTTCCTTTCCCTCGGCGATGACGTCGTCGGATTCGACGCGGCTCGCGTCCATCGAGATGACCTTCTTGAACCCGACACCGAGCGACATCACCTGGAAGCCGCCGCTGTCGGTGAACGTCGGACCGTCCCAGTTCATGAACTTGCCGAGGCCACCGGCTTGGTCGACGATGTCGGGCCCGGGCTGAAGGTAGAGGTGGTATGCGTTGGCGAGCACCGCCTGCGCACCGAGGTCCTTCATGGCCTCCGGCAGCACCGCTTTCACCGTCGCCTTCGTACCGACGGCGATGAAGGCGGGCGTCGCGATGTCGCCGTGGGGAGTGTGGATGGTCCCCGTACGTCCCAGGCGGTCCTCCAGCCGAGTGTCGATGCTGAAGAAGGGATCGTTCGGAGTGCTCACAGGCCCAACCCTAAACGTCCTTCCCCGGCTAGCTGAATTGAGAGGCGTACAACCGCCCGTATGCACCGCCCGCGCCGACGAGCGAGTCGTGGTCGCCCTGCTCGACGATTCGGCCGTCCTCCATCACGACGATGAGGTCCGCGTCGCGGATGGTCGAAAGCCTGTGGGCTATGACGAAGCTGGTCCTGTCGTTGCGCAGAGCGGCTGTTGCCTTCTGCACGAGCAGTTCGGTGCGAGTGTCGACAGAGCTGGTGGCCTCGTCGAGGATCAGGATCAGCGGTTTCGCCAGGAACGCGCGCGCGATGGTGATGAGCTGCTTCTCCCCGGCGCTGACGTTGTTGCCTTCCTCGTCGATGATCGTGTCGTAGCCGGCCGGCAGCGAATGCACGAACTTGTCGACGTAGCTGACGCGCGCAGCTTCGAGGATCTCCTCCTCGGTGGCGTCGGGATCTCCGTAGGCGATGTTGTCCCGGATTGTTCCACCGAACAGCCAGGTGTCCTGCAGCACCATTCCGGTGCGCTCGCGGAGTTCGTCTCGCGTCATGGAGCGGGTGTCGACGCCGTCGACGGTGATCCTGCCTGCGTCGATGTCGTAGAAGCGCATGATGAGGTTCACGAGTGTGGTCTTGCCTGCGCCTGTGGGACCCACGATGGCGACGAGGTGTCCCGGCTCCGCGACGAGTGACAGATCCTCGATGAGCGGCTGATCCTCGCGGTAGCTGAAAGACACGTTCTCGAATTCGACGCGGCCGTGGTCGGTGGCCGGCAGGGCAGGGCGGGGAGGATCGGGATCCTCGTCGTCGGCGTCGAGGAGATCGAAGATGCGTTCCGCGGACGCTACTCCGGACTGCACCAGGTTCACCATGGAACCGACCTGCGTCAGTGGCTGAGTGAACTGTCGCGAGTACTGGATGAAGGCCTGGACTTCACCGAGGCTCAGGGTGCCCGACGCCACGCGCAGTCCGCCGACGACGGCGATGATGACGTAGTTGACGTTCCCCAGGAACATGATGGCGGGCATGATCATTCCGGAGATGAACTGCGCCCGGAAGCTGGATTCGAAGAGCTTGTTGTTGCGTTCGCCGAACTCGCGCTCGACCTCGGCCTGACGCCCGAAGGCCTTCACCAGTTCGTGTCCGGTGTAGGTCTCCTCGATCTGTCCGTTCAGTTTGCCGGTGTATTTCCACTGGTTGACGAAGTGAGGTTGTGAGCGTTTGGCGATCACCGCGGTGACGAGGAACGACGCCGGAACCGTCAGCAGGGCAACGAGTGCCAGCAGCGGCGAGATCCAGATCATCATGCCGAGGATGCCGACGACGGTCAGGATGCCGGTGATCAGCTGGCTCAGGGTCTGCTGCAGGCTGGTCGAGACGTTGTCGACGTCGTTGGTGACTCGGCTGAGCAGTTCTCCTCGGGTGTGAGAGTCGAAGTACTTCAGTGGAAGCCGATGAATCTTCCGTTCGACGCTGCCGCGAAGGTTGCGGATGGTGCGCTGTAACGCGATGTTCAGGATGTAGCCCTGAGCCCACGCCAACAAGGCCGAGACCAGGTACAACGCAAGCACGAACAACAGGACGTTTCCGACGGCGGAGAAATCGATGCCGATGCCTGGGGTGACGTCCATTCCGTTCACCAGATCAGCGAACGTGTCCTGCCCTTGCGCGCGTAGGTCTTCCACCGCCTGCGCTTTGGATTGTCCGGGCTCGAGCTGACCACCGATCACACCGTTGAAGATCAGGTTGGTCGCGTGCCCGAGGATCGTCGGCGACGCCACCGACAGCACGACGCTGGAGGCCGCGAAGACGAGCATGATGGACAGCAGCATCTTCTCGGGAGCGAGCAGGCCGACCATGCGTTTGAGCGACGGCTTGAAGTTCTTCGCTCTCGTTCCCGGCACAACCGTTTTGCCCGGTTTCGCCGGCGCAACCGGTGCGTTCGGGGGTCCGGGTGCGGGCTGGCTCGTAGGAGGGACCGACCGCGTCATGACGCAGCCACCGCGTGCTGGGAGTCGACGATCTCCGCGTACGTCGGGCACGTGGCGATGAGCTCGTCGTGTGTTCCGAGTCCGACGGGTTGCCCGTCGTCGAGTACGAGGATCTGGTCGGCGTCGATGATGGTGGAGACTCGTTGGGCGACAACGATCATGCAGGCGTCCTTCATGACCGGCTTCAGCGCGGCTCGGAGTTTGGAGTCGGTGGTCAGGTCCAGCGCGGAGAACGAATCGTCGAACAGGTAGATGCTCGGTCTACGAACCAACGCTCGCGCGATTGCCAGGCGTTGACGTTGACCTCCGGAGACCGTGGTGCCGCCCTGAGATACCTCGGTTTCGAGGCCCTCCGGCATCTTGCGAACGAAGTCTGCTCCCTGCGCGATCTCCAGTGCTTCCCAGAGTTCGTCGTCGGTGGCGTCGGCTTTGCCGTAGCGGAGATTGGATCCGATGGTGCCGGAGAAGAGGAAGGGCTTCTGCGGGATCAGGCCGATTTCCTGCCGGAGAGCGTCGATGTCCAGGTCTCGAATATCGGTGCCGCCGACGAGAACCTGACCGGCGGTGACGTCGATGAGCCGTGGAACGAGGTTGATCAGAGTGGACTTGCCGGACCCGGTTCCGCCGATGATCGCGGTCACCTTGCCAGGTTCCGCCTTGAAGTTCACGCCGCACAGTACCGGGAACTCGGCTCCTGGGTAGGCGAACTCGGCGTTCCGCATCTCGACGATTCCGGGTGCGGTCGCGAACGGTTTCGGCTGGGCGGGCAGGACGACGGAGGACTCGGTCGACAGGACTTGGCTGATGCGGTCGGCGCAGACCGAGGCGCGGGGCACCATCATGGCGATGAACGACGCCATCATGACCGACATCAGGATGAGCATGATGTAGCTGAGCAGCGCGGTCAGTGCGCCGATTTCCATGGTGCCGTTGTTGATCGCGTGCCCGCCGAACCAGATGACGGCGACGCTGGTGACGTTGGAGATCAGCATGACCGTCGGGAACATCAACGCCATCAGGCGGCCGACATGCAGCGCGGCGGCCGTGAGTGAATCGTTCGCGACGCCGAACCTGTCGATTTCCTTGCGTTCGCGGACGAAGGCCCGGACCACACGGATGCCGGTGATCTGCTCACGGAGTACACGATTGACCGCGTCGATCCGCACCTGCATGGCGCGGAAACCCGGAACCATTCTCGCGACGATCAAGCCCATGGCGATGGCGAGTCCAGGTACGGCGATGAGCAGAATCCAGGACAGGCCGATGTCTTCGCGCAACGCCATCACGACGCCGCCGATGCACATGATCGGCGCCATCACCACGATGGTGAAGCCCATGACGATCAGAAGCTGAATCTGTTGAACGTCGTTGGTGTTGCGAGTGATCAGCGAGGGTGCACCGAACTGACCGACCTCCCGGGCCGAGAACGTGCCGACGCGGTGCAGGATGGCGCCGCGCAGGTCTCGGCCTGCGCCCATCGCGGCCTTGGCCCCGATGAGCACCGCCGCGACCGAACACACGATCTGCACCAGCGACACGAGCAACATCCAGCCACCGGTGGAGAGGATGTAGCCCGTGTCGCCGCGCGTGACGCCGTTGTCGATGATGTCGGCGTTGAGGCTGGGCAGGTACAGCGACGCGGCCGTGGCCACGAGCTGTAGGGTGACCAACCCCGCGATCGCCCCTTTGTAGGGGGCGAGGAACGTCTTGAGAAGCGGGATCAGCATGATGGCCGAAGATTACTCGTACACATGGGTAACAGTCTCCACATTTCTACCGGTGGACTTCAATCTTCGGCCATCTGGCCAGGTCAGGACTTCGGGGTCGCCTTCTGCAACTTGGCACCCTCGATGTCCACGTCGGGCAGGATCTTGTCCAGCCACTTCGGCAACCACCACGCCTTGTCGCCGAGCAGCGCCATCACCGACGGGATGATGACCATGCGGACGACGAACGCGTCGAAGAACACTGCAGCGGCCAGCGCGAACCCGATCGACTTGATGAACGAGTCGGGCTCGGCCATGAACGCAGCGAACACCGAGATCATGATGACCGCTGCCGACGTCACCACACGGGCGCCGTACTTGAACCCGTTGACGACGGCGTCCTTCGCGGGAGTGCCGTGGACGAACTCCTCGCGCATTCGCGACACCAGGAACACCTGATAATCCATCGCGAGTCCGAAGACGACGCCGATGAGGAAGATCGGCATGAAGCTGACGATCGGCTGCGGGTTGCTGATCAGCCCCAGCCCGCCTTCCTGGAAGATGAACACCGTCGCACCGAACGTCGCCAGGACGCTGAGCAAGAATCCGAGTGTCGCGGTCAGCGGCACCAGGATCGACCGGAACACCACCATCAGCAGTACGAACGCCAGGCCGACGACCACGGCGAGGTACGGCACGAGTGCATCCTGCAGACGCTCGGACACATCGAGCTCGAGCGCTGTCTGACCGGTCACGCCGTACGACACGCCGTCGGTCTCGGCGAAGCCCGGCTCTGCCGCGCGAAGGTTCGCAACGAGGTCCTTCGTCGCGTCACTGTTGGGCGAACTGTTCGGCGTGACGAGGATCTGTGCGGTGTCACCTGCCGGATTGACCGCTACGATCTGCGCGTTCACGACGTCGTCTTCTTCGTAGATCGACTCGATGACTTTGCCGAATCCAGCGGTGCGATCCGCTTCCGGCGCCGCGGAAGCGTCGGCGATGACGAGGAGCGGTCCGTTGCGGCCGGGTCCGAATCCCTCGTCGACCAGGTCGTACGCCTTGCGGACGGATGTCGACGGGTCCGAGGTGGCGATGCTGGGCAGCGCCAGCGACAGTCCGGTCGTCGGGCCTGCGATGACGGCGAGCAGTACGACGCCGCCGATCAGACCGATCGCGGGACGCTTGACCAGCGCACGTGCCCAGCGGAGACCGTTGGTGGGCGCTGCGTTCGGGTCCTCGGGATCGGTTGTGTTGACGAACTTGATCTTGCCGCCGAACGCCTTGCCCTTGAAGACACCCAGCAACGCGGGCAGGAACGTCAGCGCGATCAGGACTGCGACGAACACTGCGAAGCCGGCTGCGTAACCCATCTGCGACAGGAACGGGATACCGACGACACGCAGTGCGACCAGTGCGATGAGCACCGTAGCGCCGGCGAACACAACAGCGGATCCTGCGGTCCCCACCGACCGTCCGACGGCTTCCTCACGGTCGTCGGTGAGCGTGAGCTCGTGCCTGTACCTGGCGAGAATGAAGAGGGAGTAGTCGATCGCGACGGCCAAACCGATCATGATCGCGAGAATCGGCGTGAAGGTCGAGAGATCGGCGAAGCCCGACGCCGTGGTGATGGCGAGACTGCTGATACCGATGCCGACGATCGCGGTGATCAGCGGAAGGCTGGCTGCGGCTGCGGACCCGAACATGATGAGCAGTACGACGGCTGCGACAGCGAGACCCACGAGCTCGGACGTGCCACCCGGTGGCGACGCATCCTGGGCGACGCTGCCGCCCAGCTCGACGGTCAATCCGGCGTCACGTGCAGGCTGAGCAGCCTCGTCGAGCGAGGTGCGCAGATCCTCCGTGACGTCGGCGAGCTCGACGGACAGCGGAACTTCGAGCGTGCCGATGTTGCCGTTCGGGCTCAGCGGCGACAGTGCAGCCGCGTTGGCTGCGGCGGTGTCGGCAGGGGTTCCGTCCTGCTCGGCCAGCGAACTGTACTGCTCGACGATGGCGGTGTTGCCCGCGACCGGGTTGGCGAGCGGTTGCGCCCCGCCGGGCTTGGCGGCGGCGTCGACGTCGGCGATCTGGTCGATGTCCGCGATGGTCGCGTCGATCGCGGCGGTGTACGCCGGAGTGTCGAGGGTTTCACCGTCCGGAGCTTTGAAGACGTACTGAGCCGATACTGCGGTCAGGGGATCTTCGGCGTTGCCGAACCGCTCGCTCTGCAGGTCGAGCGCCTCCTGCGCGGGCGTGCCGGGGATGTTGAACGAGTTGGCCGTCGGGCCGGACAGAGTGGCGGCGCCGACGCCTGCCAGTACGAGAATCGCCAGCCATAGGGCGAGGACAATGCCTTTTCGTCGGAAGGCGAACTTACCGACTCGATAGAGAAATGTTGCCACGGGTCAGCTCCTGAAGTCTGTGTTCGGTGCGCTGGTTTTCGTTTCGCGAGGGTCCGGAAGCCCGGCCTGCAGTTGGTCGAATGCGTCTTCGACGAGCTGTTTCGGCGAAAGGTCTCCTTCAGGGTCGGCGGTCCAAATCGTCAAGGCAGCTGTGACGGCATTGCCGACGGCAGCTTGGAGAAGGTTCGGGTACAGGTCACGGTCGATGTCCGTACCGGTACGCGCGGCAATTGCTTCGCCGAGAACTCGAACCAGCGAGTGGTGAACTTCGAGCTTCCGCGCCATGACGCTCGGCGTCGCCTCGATGAGTTGTGCGACGGCGAAGGTCTCCGCGAGGTCTTTTTCCGGATCGGACACCACCGACACTGCGACGTGCCTCATCGCGTCCCAGATGGGCTCGTCGGCAGGTCGGTCCCGAAGCATCTCGAACCATTCGAGCGCCGAAGCCTCGATGTGATGCAGAACGGCTTCTTCTTTGTTGGCGAAGTAGTTGTGGAAGGTCCGCGTCGACACACCCGCCTCGGCGGCGATGGCGTCGGCCGTGACAGCGTCGAGTCCGCGAGCTTTGGCGAGTTGGACTGCTGCGAGGCCAAGGGCGTCGCGCGTGGCAGCCTTCTTCAGATCACGAAGGCCAGTGGGGGGAACAGTCACGAACTCCAAGATACGGAAGTTGCAGAGTTCTGCACTATTGCAGAGAGCTGCAAGTTTGACGATTCAGTCACACCCCAGACTTCCAGGTGCGCCAGATCACACCCTTGCGGCACTGGAAATGTAGGCCCTGGGCCAGAAGCGGAGCCTGCGCAGCGACCAGAAGACGCGACATTTCCACTCGCAGCGAATCAGCGCCGCGCCCAGGCCGCCGGGTCGGCAGTCAGCTCGAACACGAACGCCGGAACATCGTCGGCAACGATCTCCGCCAGCGACACTTCCTCCAACACCGCGCGCATGTTCGCCCGCACCGCCAGCCACACCAGCTGCAACGGCTTCGCGGGGCCCGGGTAGTCGACATCCTCCGGACGCTGCCCGCGCACCGACGCCAGCGGGCCCTCCACCGCCCTGATCACATCCGCAACAGAAATCTCCGACGCCGGTCGGGCAAGCCAGTACCCTCCGTCGGGCCCTCTCCGGCTGCGCACCAGATCAGCCCGCCGAAGATCCGACAACACGGACTCCAGAAACTTGTGCGGAATCTTCTGCGCACCCGCCAGCGCCTCAGCCTTCCCCGGAACCCCATCCGCGGCCGCCAGCTCCAGCAAAGTCCGCACGGCATAGTCCGCCTTGGCGGTAATGTGCACAGCAATCTCCTCGGCCGACGAATGGTCCCTAATTCCTACCATTCGAATAGGAAATAGGCGAATCCCGGTCCACCCCGGACCGAACGTCCCGTTCGGCTACGACGGTTGCGCAGCCTGCAACCGATGGGGCGGCAGTGAGCGCCTTCACTCCGATCCGGCTTCCCCACACCACCGTTCTGCCGTCGGACCATCTTGTTAATCGAAATGCAATCAAAGATATTTCGGCGTAACATCACGGAAATGAATTGCAGGATCTTCCGCAATTCTTGTACCTGATTCTAGGTACGACGACAATTACCCATTAGCGGGAATAGCCGATATTCGGTAGTCGAGTGTTGACTCTCATTCATGAATTTGAGCGTCACCTGCAGCCCTCGCGAACCGGAACTTCGGCTGACCTCGATAGCGAAAAGCTTCGGCGCTACAGTCGCTTTGGAGGAAGTCGACGTCCATTTCGAGGCAGGGACTGTCACCGCACTGACAGGCGAGAACGGTTCTGGCAAATCCACGATTGCAAAGATCCTCGGCGGCATGACGTCGCCGGATTCCGGCGAGATCGCGATTCGCGGCAAGGTCGAACGCATTCCGAATGCGAAGGTTGCGCGCATGCACGGGGTTGCGCTGATCAGTCAGGAATTGACTCTCGCCGACGAGCTGACCGTGGCCGAGAACATGTTCATGGGACGCCTTCCTCGTGGTCGGTGGGGTGCATTGTCGTGGAAGTCCATGAACGCGGATGCGGCGCGGGTCCTCGCTTCCTACGGCATGGAGATCGACCCCAGGACAAGGGTGGGTTCGCTTCCGTTGGAGACCCGGCAGGAGGTCGAGATCGCACGTGCTCTGGCCACCGACCCCCGCGTCCTGATCCTCGACGAAGCCACTAGTTCCCTGTCCGAGGCGGCTGCAGATCGTCTGTTGCGATTGGTGGAGCTGCGACGCGAGATGGGGACCGCCGTCGTCATGATCACTCATCGGATGAAAGAGATCTATCGTGTGGCCGACCGCGCTGCTGTACTCCGCGACGGACACATAGTCGCCACCGTTCCGATTCCGTCGACAGGCGAGGACGAGCTCGTGCGCCTGATGGTGGGGAGGGAACTGGGTGATTACTACGATTTGCGTACTCACGCTATCGGCGAGTCCCCCGTTCTCGGCGTAGCCGGCCTGTCTGTTTCCTCGACGGGCCTGGGTCCCGTCGACCTCACTGTGCATCGCGGTGAAATTGTCGGCGTCGCAGGACTTTCTGGATCCGGCAAGGAGTCCCTCGGTCATGCTCTAGGCGGTGCAGTGCCTGCCGAAGGGTCGGTAAAGGTCGCGGGCGAAACAGTCGAACTCGGCCGACCGGATCGCATACTTCGCGGTGGACTCGGTTTCGTCCCCGAGGACCGTAAGGCGATGGCTTTGTTACTCGGCCGCTCGGTATCGGACAATCTCGCCCTGGCGTGGTCGAGCACGATCTTCACTCGCGGACTGCGCCGGCGAGGACGCGAAAAGCATCTCGTCGACGATGCCATGTCCCGGTACGATATCCGCGCCGAATCGGCACAACTCGCGGTCGGATCATTGTCTGGCGGCAACCAGCAGAAGATCACGATCGGCCGACTGTTCGAATTGGATCTACCCGTCTACGTGATGAGTGAGCCGACACGCGGTATCGACGTCGGCGCAAAGAGCGCGATTTACTCATTGCTTCGACAGCAGACCGCCAAAGGTGCAGGTGTGCTGTTCATTTCGTCCGAGCTGAACGAGCTGTGCGGCGTCTGCGACCGCGTACTCGTGATGTACCAGGGCCGAATGGTCGCCGAGTTGACAGGCGACGACATCGAGGAACATTCGATCAACCAGGCGGCTGTCACCGGCCGGACCGTTCATACGGCTGCCTGACAGTCCACACACCTCGACACAGGGACATCCCATGACACTTCTCGAACGAGAATCCGCGGATCCGACCGTGGACACCACTGCGCGTCGTTCCCCCCGCCTCAGGTTCGGAGACACCGGCGGAGTCGTCGTCGCGCTCGCCGCACTGATCGTCGTCGCGTCGATAACACAACCCAGCTTTCTGACGTGGTCCAACCTGATGAACATCGTGGGAGCCAACAGCGTCGCGTTGATGCTGGCCATGGGAGCAACATTCGTCATCATCGCCGGCGGAATCGATCTGTCGATCGTGTCGATGACCGCGGCCTCAGGCGTCGTGTTCGGCCTCCTACTGCAGTCCGGAGCACCCACGCTCGTCGCGGTTGTCGGCGCCCTCGCCATCGGGTCGGCGCTGGGAATTCTCAATGGCCTGCTCATCTCACGAGCAGGGATTTCCTTCCTGGTAGTCACACTCGGTATGGCATCGATCGCGGCCAGCCTGGCGCTGCTCGCCAACGGCGGGTCCACTGTCAACGTCTTCGACATTCCCGCGTTCGCTGCAGTGAACACCTTCGCGACCGGCAAGATCGGTGCGATCCCGATCATTGCCTTGTTCGACCTCGCGATGATCCTGGCGGCCGCGGGCGTCCTGACCTACACGCGATTCGGTCGGTCGGTCTTCGCGGTCGGATCCAACCGGGAGGCAGCTCGGCTCAACGGAATCAACGTCAAGAACGTCACCGCCGCCGTGTATGCGATCGCCGGACTGTCGGCCGGAATTGCCTGCCTGATCTCCGTCGGCCGACTTACCGGTGCGTCGCCGCAGATCGATCCAGCGCTGCTCAACGGTGTACTCGCCGCTGTCCTCATCGGTGGTACTTCCTTCAGCGGAGGCAAGGGAGGGATCTGGGGAACCGTCCTCGGTGTGGTGTTCCTCGGGGTCGTACAGAACGCGATGACGGTAGCCGACATCTCCAGTTTCTGGCGCCAAGCCGTCAATGGAGCCCTTCTGATCCTGGCCGTTGGTCTCGGCGTCCTCCGAACGAAAGCTGTCCAGAACCGACTTGCCGCACGGCGATCGCGCGGGGTGAAAAGCAATGTCTGACAACTCGGCACAGGACTGGACCGCAGTATGTACCACGCGCGATCTCGCACCAGGTGCCGCCGTCACCGTTCCGGATGCGTGCCCACCGATAGCAGTCTTCAACGTCGACGGTGATATTTGCGCGGTGGACGACACCTGTACCCATTCCGAGTACTCGCTGTCCGAGGGGTATCTCGAAGGCGATGAGATCGAGTGCGAACTTCACTTCGCCAAGTTCTCGGTACGAACCGGCGAAGCATTGACCGCGCCGGCCGTCGACCCCCTCGGGACCTACCCGGTCAAAGTCGAGAACGACACGATCTACGTAGCCATCGGGGCCCGCTGCGTACTTCAGCAATTCCGCGCCTGAACCCAATTCTGCTCCAGCCCAACGAGACAGGACCATCGATGAACAAGCACACACCCCGCGTCGTCACTGCGGCGCTCGCAGTGGGCAGCCTTGCGGCACTCACGGCATGCAGCGGCGCAGGAGCATCCAGTTCCGACACTTTCGTAGGAATGTCGTCGCCCGTTCTCGCCCAAGAGGGCCAGAAATACATGTCCGAAGGCTTCGCCGCCGCGACCCAGGAACTCGGCTGGGACTCCCAGGTCTACGACGCCAACCTCTCGGCTGACACCCAATTCTCCAACATTCAGACGATGGTCGATCGTCAGGCGTCCGCGGTCGCCGCTTGGGCGCTCGACGACGGCGCCATCGCAGGTGCGTATGCCAACGCCTCGGCATCGGATATCCCGGTGATCGGCATCAACTCCGCAGGCAGCAACGTCACCACGTCCGTCTGGTGGGAGGTCAACACCTGTAACAGCGGTGGCGTCGTCGAGCAGCTCGCGGACACGTTCGCCGAGGCAAAGCCCGGTGGCAAGATCGCCGTCGTGGGCGGGCCACCGGTACCGTCCATCGTCGCACTGACCCAGTGCTTCGTCGACGCAGCAACCGCAGCCGGGCTCACCATCGTCAGCCAGCAGGACAACACGCAGGACACGAGTGCGGGCGCGTCGGCACTCGCTCAGGACATGCTGTCCGCGAACCCGGAGATCGAAGGTTTCTGGACGTACAACGACGCCTCGGCATTGGGTGTTTCGTCGGTTCTCACCGGTTCCGGACGCAGCATCTATTCTCCGTCGAATCGAGACGGCCTCGTCGTGACCGGTGTCAACGGCGACGCATCCGCCATCAGTGCGGTTCGGAGCGGAACCCTGAGCGCGACGGTCGATACCGATCCGGTGTGTTCGGGATGGGCTGTCGCCGGGGCCATGCGCGACGCGCAGGACGGCACACCACCCGAGGAATACGTCGTCGCCAGTTCCATCGTGGACGGCGCCACCATCGCGGACTACGTCGAACCGGCAGAACGTACGTGCTCACTCGACGATCTTCCACTCGTCGGCTGAACCGATAGATCAAGGAGCACAGACAAGACATGATCGAACTCGAACTTCCCGAGCCCGACGGCAAGAATGTCACGGTCGGGCGCCACTCCATCCACTACATCGACATGGGCAGCGGACGCCCGACGGTCTTTCTCCACGGCGGTGGGCCCGGCTGCAACGGTTGGACCGATTTCGGCACTGTGGCAGGGACTTTCGCTCAGAATCGTCGAGTCATTCTGATGGACATGCTCCAGTACGGGCATTCGAGCAAGGAACCGTTCGTCGCGCCGAGGTGGAGCTACCATGCCAAGATCATTGCCCAGGCGCTCGACGCCATCGGAATCGAGAACGCCGATTTCGTATGCAACTCGATCGGCGGTTCGGCGGCTCTCGCCTTGGCCGCAGAACGGCCGGACCTCGTCGGCACACTCGTCCTCACCGGCAGTGAACCGGTGGCCGAGGGTGCTGTACCGCTGACGCCCGAACTAGGCCACGCAGGCATCACCGCATGGCCGAACTACTACGCCGACGAGGGCCCCACCAAAGCGAAATTGCTCGACATCATGGCGCAACTGGAATGGACCGGTGCGGAGAACATTCCGAGCTGGACGTTCGATCTCCGATGGGAGCTTTCCTGCCAGGCGGACTTGATTGCTCTCGGTGCCGACTGGTCGGCGGGCGGCGGACGCGGAATTCCGCAGGATCTCAGCCACCATCTCCCTCTCGTCACCGCGCGAACGCTGTTCCTGTGGGGCGACCGCGACGCATTCCTGACCGCGGACTACGCCCTGTCACTCACGCGCAAGGTCGAGGGTTCTTCGCTGTACGTGATGGCGAACGGACCACACCACATGGAAGAGGAGCGACCTGCAGAGTACGCCGCAGTCGTGTCCGCATTCCTCGACAACTGACAACACCGAACGGAACGGAGACCGACGTGACCGAAGTAACCGATTCAGCATCGTCACTGGACCGAAAGCTGACCGAACTGGTCGATTGGGAGAACGGGCTGATCGGCCCGGAGATCTTCATCGACGACGAGATCTACCGCAAGGAACTGGAGCAGGTCTTCGGACGTGCGTGGTTGTTCATTGCGCACGACTCGATGTTGCCGAACGCCGGTGACTTCTTCAACACCTACATGGGTGGTGACCCCGTCATCGCGATCCGGCAGAAGGATGGTTCGGTCAAAGCGTTCCTCAACGCGTGTCGTCACCGCGGAATGAAGATCTGCCGCGCCGAGGACGGTAACGCCAAGAACTTCATGTGCACCTATCACGGGTGGACCTACAACACCGCGGGCGAACTGATCAACGTCCCGAACCTCGACACCGCGTACTTCAACGAACTCGATCAGAAGCGTTGGGGTCTGGTGGAAGTCGCACAGATCGATCAGTACAAGGGTCTGTGGTTCGCGACGTTCGACGAGACCGCTCCCCCACTCCAGGACTTCCTGGCCGACATGACGTACTACATCGACGCGTGGGTCGATCGCACCCCCGGCGGCATCGAAGTTCTCCCTGGTGCCATCAAGTGGACGATCCACGGAAACTGGAAGATGGGCGCCGAGCAGTTCGGCGGTGACGGATACCACGCGATCATCACGCACGCATCGTCGCTCGGCACGTTCGATCCCTCGTTCCTGCGTGACATCAAGGGAATCGAGTTCACATCGCGTCAGGGCCACGGATATTCGATGGTGTTCGACCGGATGACTCGGTTCGGCGACGATCCGCTGGGACGCTACAACGAAGTCCAGGTACCCGAGCGGCTCGAACGCCTCGGTGACGCGCGAGCGAACACCGTCGGCAACTTCACCGTCTTCCCCAACCTGTCCGGACTTCCCGGATCAGCCAACCTGCGTATGTGGCATCCCAAGGGACCCAACGAATTCGAGATCTGGTCGTGGACCATCGTCGACAAGGACGCGCCGGACGAGGTCAAGCGTGCGCAGCGCACCTCAGCGGCCTTCACCGAGGGAGCCGCAGGTGTGGTGGAGACCGACGACGGCGAGAACTGGGACCTCATCGGCCAGATGCTCGAACGCGGCGTGCAGACGCGAAAGATGGCGTGGAACTATCAGATGGGTCACGGCCACGAGGTCGACAACGACCCCGTCTACCCCGGACGTGTGCTGCGCAACTACTTCGGTGAAGGCCCGCAGCGTGGATTCTACCGACGGTGGCTCGAATTCATGACGAGCACGGAGTGGCCACTCGCCGCTGCGGCCGAACCCGAACGGGCGGAGTACGAGGCCACCGAGATGAAGGCGTTGGCTGGCAGCCGCGCGGCACGCTTGGGGGTGACCGATGCTGACCACCGGTGAGCAGTCCAGGAAGTCGATCTCGGCTCCTCAGTTCCGTTCGATGGGCATGGAGCGGACTCCGCTCGAGCTGCAACACGCCGTCGAACAGTTCCTGTACGCGGAATCTGAGCTGCTCGACGACTGGCAGTGGCGCGCCTGGGTGGATCTGTTCACCGAGGATTCACACTACCGAATGCCGATCCGCCGCAACCAGCTTCGACGTCAGCGCAAGAGGGACGAGGCCGACGACATGGGCGGACTCGAAGTCGCGCACTTCGACGACGACCGCAAGTCGCTCGACATGCGCGTGCAACAGCTCGAAACCGGGATGCACTGGGCCGAGGATCCACCGTCGCGGTCGCGTCACCTCGTGACGAACGTGCGGCTACGTCCGGGTACCACCGAAGGCGAGTACTTCGTCCGATCCAACTTCTTCGTCTATCGGAACAGGTTGGAAGCGGAGGTCGATCTCTGGGCGGGCGAGCGTCGGGATGTCCTGCGTGCGAAGGGCGACAGTTTCCGCATCGCCGATCGCATCATCCTGCTCGACCAGAACCTGATCCTGTCCAAGAACCTCAGCGTGTTCTTCTGATTCCAGGAAATGAGCTATGCCCAACACCAAGTCATTTGTGATCGTCGGCGCCGGCATGGCGGGTGCACGCGCCGCTGAAACTCTCCGCAGCGACGGTTTCGAGGACCGGATATTCCTCATCGGGGACGAAGGCCGCCTTCCCTACGAGCGCCCACCGCTGTCGAAGGAATGTCTCGTCGGCACCAAACCTGTCGAGGTCGCCGATCTCCGTGCGTGGGAGGACTGGATGGACATGGCCGTCCATCTCGTCATGAACGACCGCGTCGGTTCCGTCGACACTTCCGAGGGCGCGGTCGTCCTGTCGAGCGGACTGCGGATCCGCGCGGACAAGGTGCTCCTCGCGACCGGCGGCGTGGCGAAGAAGTTGAACGTGCCCGGCATGACACTCGCCGGGGTTCACACGCTACGGACCGTCGACGATTGCGAGGCGCTCGGTGACCGTCTACGACGCGGGCGTCTCCGTGTCACGGTCGTCGGAGGCGGCTTCCTGGCGGCCGAAGTCGCCTCGGCGGCGTGCACCCTCGGGAACGACGTGACTTGGATCGATCGGGCGCGAGTTCCGTTGACCGGCACGGTAGGTGGCCATACCGCATCCGAACTGTCCGAGCGATACGCGAGTTCGGCGCTGACCGTGATGTCGGCGTCGACGGTGGCGTCGATCGACGGGATCGACGCGGTGACCGGGGTGACGCTCGACTCCGGAGTTACCGTTCCCACCGACGTCGTACTCGTCGCAATAGGACAGCACCCCTCCCTCGGCTACCTCGATCGCGCCCAGTTCGGATCGGGCCGTGGTCTCCCGGTCGACGAGCGATTGGAGTCTGCGGTACCCGGTGTCTTCGCGGCCGGGGACGTGGCCAACTTCGTCGACCCGTACATGGGCGGACGGACCAGACACGGGACCTGGATGAATGCCCAGAATCAGGGAAGGTTTGCGGCTCGGGCGATGATGGGTTCGTCGACCGCGTACTGCGACGTGCCGTGGTGCTGGTCCGATCACTTCGGAATCAACGTGCAGATCGCCGGCCGGGTGGACGAAACGGCCGACATCGTGGAACGACGCCATGCAAGCGGTGCCGTATCGACCTTCTATGTCGACGGCGATCGACTCGTCGGCGCGGTCGGTGTGGATGCACAGCGGGACATCCGCGCCGCGATGCTCATCATGGAGCGCGGCAGCCGCGTCGATCGAGAGGCCCTTGCCGACAGTACAACCGATCTACGACGCCTCGGGAAGGAGCCGGTGGCATGACAACAGCGCCAGCGTTCCCAATGGCTCTGCTCGACAACCGTTTTCAACACAGTCTCGCCACCGACGAGATGGAGATCGGATTCCAGGACCGCGGACGGGGCACCCCGCTCGTCTTCGTCCAGGCATGGGGTCCCCGCCCCGGCGCCACTGCCGCTCTCGTGTACGACAAAGTCTTTCCGCTACTCGAGGACCGCTTTCGGTGCATAGCCGTCGACCTCCCGAACTACGGTCTCACCGGGCCGGTCGAATACAAGGAACCGGTACACGACGTGAGCGCACGGGCAGTGCTGGCTGTCCTCGATCACCTGGGTATCGAGGAAGCACCGTTCGTCGGGTGTTCGATGGGCGCAACCACGGCGATCGACATCGCTCTGGCGCAGCCCGATCGCGTATCGAGAATGCTGATCGGTGCCTGCCACGCATCGACGGGCGGCGACCCGTACCTCTTGACACCGTTTCCGTCCGAAGTGATGCGGTTGTACCAGGAAGCCGACGCCGATCCCGAGGACGAGGACAAGCTCCGACGAATGCTGCGCGCGTTGTGGTTCGACAACGCGCTCGTGACCGATGAACTGGTCGACGCACTACAAACTGTGAGGCTGACCCTCACCGATCACTGGGCGGCCGAACGTAATTCGGTCAGCGTGCCGCACAGCAACATGGCTGCGCTCAGTCGGCTCGATATGCCGGTCACCGTCGTTCACGGCCGTCACGATCGGATGGTCCCGTTCGAACAAGCACTTGCCATCGGCTCGTATATCGAGCACGCGGACGTCCGCCTGTTGGCGCGATGCGGCCATTGGCCTGCATACGAGCGGCCGGACGCTTTCGTCGAAGCGATCCAGTCGCTTCTCGCACAGAACTGAAGCATCTCGTCATGGTTTCTCGGGCACAGCCCGAGAAGCCATGCCGTGGTACAGACGAGCAAGGTGGACTCGTGTGCTGATGCCGAGCTTGGTGTATATGTTCTTCACGTGCTGTCGAACCGTGTGGAGGCTGAGCACCAACTCGTCGGCGATATCCTTGTCCGAAAAGCCCGCCGCGACCAGACCGGCGACGTCGTACTCTCTGATGGTCAACGACTGTAATTGGTTTCCCCGGGTCCGCGACTCGGCGGACTCGAGCGCAATCTCGAGCATGTAAGCCCCGGGCCTGTCAGGCACCGCCCTGATCGTGCTCTCCAACACGTCCTTCTCGCCGTTGAGCAAGCGGACAAGATACGAACGATGACTGACGTCTCCCGATATCCCGATATCGCGCAGGATTCGGAAAAGGATGTTCTGACCTTCCTGCAGTCCACCCACAACCCTCGTTGCTGCAGGATTGAGCACCGGTTCGTTGGACTCGGCACTGAAGAACACCAGCGCCGACGAACCCGCCTCGATCGCGAACGCTGCGGATGCCAACCGATCCTCGAGATACTTACGCTTCCGCAATCCCGCGACGGCGCCACCCACCACTCCCGCCGCAACGGCCATCAACTGCATGTCCACATCGGTCACCTCGGTGGCAACCCGATCCGAAGCGAAGTCGATGGTCCCGATGATTTTGCCGTCGACAACGATCGGCGCCTTCAGGACGTGCACCATGTTCTCGAGCCGATCCACTCGTTGATAGATCTCGGTCTGCACCCATTGGTCGATCGACTGCTCGGATAAGTTGTAGACCGGGGCGGAACTGGACATCACCTGCTGTAGTTCGTGGTCGACCGGGCGCCCGAGCTGTTCGTAGGTCCGCATGAACCGCTCGCTCACATTGCGAGACGCATGCCACGCAGGCGACGTGCCACCATCGTCGAAGAGATACAGCGCTCTCATCGGGAAGTCGAATACGCTCTCCACCGAAGTGAGGTATGCATCTCCTAATTGCTCGAGATCGTCCGCAGCAACCAGTGCGGGGCCGAGGTCGGCGAGATTTCGAAATCGATTGTGCGGGCTGGACATCATCTCGGGGCTGCTTTCGTTCCTGCGCAGAGACAGCGCTGACGCTAGGGCACACGCCGTTGGGCCCAATCGCGGTATGGATGATGATAGGCCGCGCCTCATCACCTCGCTCCCTGAAGTCCAGCGGTCTGCGTCACTCGGACCGAATGAACCGTTCGGTCACTCCAAGTGACCAAATGCCACGTTCGGTCCGGAAAAGGGCCGGCAGGGTGTGGTCCACGACACGTCGAAGCGTTACACTTAATCTACAAGTGTCACGCAAAGGAGCCAAGACGATGGTCGAGTGGGTGACGTCTGCATGGAATGCGCTGCCCGAGCCGCTACGCGATCCGGTGGCGTTGGCGATTCCGGCGTTTGCTCTGCTTCTGGTGATCGAGTGGTGTGCCGCGATCAAGCTCGAGGACGGCGACAGGGGCAGCTACAAGGGAGCCGATGCGCGGGCGAGCCTCGGGATGGGCGTCGTGTCGATTGCGACGACGACGGTGTGGAAGACCTTGGCTCTGTTCGGTTACACGGCGCTGTACGTGTACGTCGCGCCGTGGCATCTACCGGCCGACGCCTGGTACACGTGGGTGATTCTCATCGTGGGCGTCGATGTCCTCTTCTACGCGTATCACCGCACTGCGCACCGCACGCGGATCATCTGGGCGACGCATCAGGCGCACCATTCCAGTGAGTATTTCAACTTCAGCACTGCTCTCCGACAGAAGTGGAACAACAGTGGCGAGATCGTCATGTGGCTTCCGTTGCCGTTGTTGGGGATTCCGCCGTGGATGGTGTTCGTAGGCTTCTCGATCAACCTGGTGTATCAGTTCTGGGTTCACACGGAACGGATCGACAAGCTGCCTCGCGTGATCGAGTTCGTGTTCAACACGCCGTCGCATCATCGGGTGCATCACGGGAACGATCCGCAGTATCTCGACAAGAACTACGGCGGCATCTTCATCGTGTGGGACAGGCTGTTCGGCAGCTACGCCGACGAGGTGGCGCGGCCGCATTACGGCCTGACGAAGAAGGTCGACACATTCAACATCTGGACCCTTCAGACACACGAATACCGCTCCATCGCACGGGATGTAGCGGCATCGCGGTCGTGGCGTGAACGATTCGGTTTCGTCCTCGGCCCGCCGGGGTGGACGCCGAGCAGGGCTGAGGCGAAAGAGACTAGTTCGAGTTCAGGTTGATCAGGAAGTCGACCGATCCCGAGCCCTCGACGGTCACGAATCCGAGCGACGGAGGCTCGATACCGAAGTCCGCCCACGTCGTCGGGATGCTTCCCGACGCGATGAGGGTGTCACCGGACTGCAGAACCTCCATGTCGACCGAAACCGGGCGGGACTGATCCTTCAGTGTCAACGTCCCTTCCGCGGTAACGGTGGCCGTCGTACCGTCCTTGGGGAGAGACGACAGATCGACGGGTGAATCGAACGTGAACGTCGCCGTCGGGTAGGTCGCGGTGTCGAAGATGTTGCCGCGGAACTGGTTGTCGCGACGGTCACTGTCCGTGGTGATCGACCCGGTCTGGACCGTCACCTCACCGTCGGTGAGCGTGGTGTCAGCGATCGTGACATCGCCGCTGACGTCTGGAGTCGAGCCGACCACTGTGACGTCGGAGCCGTTGAGCACCTCGTCGACGGTGTATCCCGCTGCCGTCGTGTTCGACGCGTCGCCTGGGACGATGGTCCATGTTCCGTCCAGGTCGTCGGTGGAGGCGGCTTGCGCTCCCTCGGTCGAGACCGTCGCGGCGGGCGCATCGTCCTCTTGGAACGACGCATAGATCTTGGGACCGAAGTACGCACCGAGCGCGATCACGACGACGAGTGCGCCGGCTATCCACCATTTCTTTGTCATGCCTCGCAATGCTAGTTGCACCTTCAACTCGATGGGGGCTCGTACGCCTGGCAACTTGCTGAGAAGTTTGTCCGATACCGCCGTGTCGGGTCGTCACCCCGCTGCTGGACAATAGGGACATGGACCCGATCGAAGCTCTGCGCGAGATCGCCTACTGGCTCGAGCGCTCGCGCGCGGATACCCACCGCGTCAAGGCGTACCGTCGTGCTGCCGACGTGGTCGAATCATTGAGCGAGACTGCACGATCCGAGCGCCAGAAGACCGATTCGTGGTCCGCGTTGCCGGGCATCGGAGCCAAGACGTCACTCATCATCCGTCAGGCACTGGCCGGCGATGTACCGGACTTTCTTGCCGAGAAGCGCGCCGAGGCCGAGCCGATCGGCGACAACGATCTCCGGTCCGCCCTCAAAGGGGATCTGCACACCCATTCCAACTGGTCCGACGGCGGCAGCGGCATCGAGGAGATGATGCGTACTGCCGCTCGGCTCGGTCACGAGTACTGCGCGCTCACCGATCATTCCCCCCGACTCAAGGTGGCCAACGGATTGTCGGCGGATCGGCTGAGGAAGCAACTCGCCGTCGTTGCCGAACTCAACGAGGAACTCGCGCCGTTCCGAATTCTCACCGGTATCGAGGTGGACATCCTCGACGACGGCAGCCTGGATCAGGACGAGGGCTTGCTCGCCGAACTGGATATCGTTGTCGCCAGCGTGCATTCGAACCTGCGGGCCGACTCCGAGTCCATGACCCGCCGCATGGTCAACGCAATCGCCAACCCCCACGTCGACGTCTTGGGACATTGCACCGGCAGGCTCGTCGAGGGAGGCCGGGGCACGAGGCCGGAATCGAAGTTCGACGCCGAGGTGGTGTTCGAAGGATGCAAGCAGTTCGGCACCGCCGTGGAGATCAACGCCAGGCCCGAGCGTCAGGACCCGCCGGAGCGCCTCATCGACATCGCGTTGGAGCGGGGCTGTCTGTTCTCGATCGACACCGACGCACATGCGCCCGGTCAGCTCGATTGGCAGGGTTACGGGGCGTTACGCGCCGAGGCCCGGGGCGTCCCGGCTGAACGCGTCGTCAACACCTGGTCGGCCGAGGACCTTCTCGCGTGGACCGGTGAGAGCCGGTGAGAAACAAACGTGTCGCTGCCTTCCTCGTGACGGTGGCGTTGACCGCCGGCTGCAGCGGGGCGACAGTGCACACACCGCCCCCGATTCCGACGCCGTCGCCCGCACTGATCCCTGCCCTGGCGGATCCACCGATCAGGCTTCTCTACGGCGCCGACGAGGACAACGTGGGTGATCTGTATCTGCCGGACAACGGCTCGGACTCCCTGCCCGTTGTCGTGATGGTGCACGGTGGCGGGTGGCAACAGAGGTACGACAAGTCGTATTTCGGACCGATCTCCGAGGCCGTCGCCGACCGCGGAATTGCAGTATGGAACATCGAATACCGCCGTGGCACCGGCAATTACCGCGATACACTCGCCGACGTCGACAATGCGATGGAAGCACTGGCCAACACCGTCCAGGAAGCAGCAGGCGGCCGGTTGGACCTGGACCGAGTTCATGTGGCCGGCCACTCGGCCGGTGGCCAACTCGCCGCGTGGTTGGCTGGACGCCACACACTGGACGCGTCGGCTCCCGGTGCGCAGCCGAAGATCATGCCGCGCAGCGCGACGATCATGGCCGGCGTCTTCGACATGGCACGCGCAGCCAACATCGGAGGCGACAAACTCGTCCCCGCGTTCCTCGGGGGTATGCCCGATCAAGTTCCCGACCGTTATCGTGTTGCCTCGCCGATCGCGCATCTGCCCATCGGCACACCGGTGACGGCAATCCACGGTGACGCCGACAAGACCGTGTCCGTGAACCAGAGCAAGGCTTATGCCGACGCCGCACGCGCCGCGGGCGATACTGTCGACGTCATCGTTCTGCCGGGGGCTGGGCACGGAGATTTCACGAACAGCGGCTCGGTCGCGTGGCGCACGACGGTCGACGCCATTGCCTCCCACGCGGCTGATGTCGAGTGACGTCTGGTACACACTTGGCCATGAAGCGGACCATTGTCGCGGGCGCAGTAGTGGTGCTAGCACTTGCCGGATGCAGCTCGGACGATCAGCCTTCGGCCGCGCCCAGCACACCCTCCACGTCGACGACGACGGCGACGCCCGCCCCTTCCACGACTGCGGAGTCGCCGCCTGCCGCTCCGGCCGAATCCGTCGTACCCGAGACCACACCGGCGGACGCTCCCCCACCGGCACCCGTGCAATTGCCCATCGACCAGGGTGACGGGTCGAACCGGCCCACCGGAGAGCAACTGTACGTCGAGACCTGCCAACAGTTCCTTGCCGCGATCGATGCCCTCGCTGTCACCGGAGCTCCGCGGGACGTGACCGTCCAGGGGATTTCCGCACAGCTGCAGGCCAATCCGAGCTGGTCGACGGTCCCTCCCGAGGACCAGCAGCAGATGCTCCGCGGTTTGGACGCAGCCGGCCTCGGCAGCTGCTAGACCGAGGCGGCGGGAGTGAAGCAGCTGTCAGGTGTACAGCTGTCAGGTGTACAGCTGTCAGGTGTACAGCTGTCAGGTGTACAGCCTGGCGATGAATGCTTCGATGTTCTCCTGAACCCGTACGACGCGCTCCTCGGTGCTGAGGTTCTCGCGGTACCGGTTGCCCAGCGCCGGGGTCTTCTTGCCTCGTGCGTACAGAGAGCACAGTAGGTCCGTGCACATGTAGGTGCCGACGGTGTTTCCGCGCCGCCCTGATTCGCCGGTCTTCTTGGCGGTCATGAGCGATACGTCGCCGCGTGAGTGCGTCGTCGTGCAGATGGTGCACATCTGCGCGCGGTCGGATCCGCCGGATTCGTGTTTGAGCGCGACGCCGACCAGCTCGTCGCCCTTGGGTAGGACGATGTAGCTTCGACCTGCGTACGACGGGTCGGACCAACCGAGGAAATCCAACTGTTCCCAGTCGGTGTCGGTCAGGGTGGATGGCAGGTTCAGTCGTTTGGCGTCGCCCTTGGAACAGTTCACGAACGACTGTCTGATCTCTTTCTCGGTGATGGACTGCATGTGTGTTCTCCCGGAACGTCAGGCCTTCGGCCAGTTTTCGAGTGCGTGGTGGAGTACGTCGAGTACTCGCTGCCACGTCTGTTCGGATTCTCGCGGGGGGATGCCGTAGCCGAATCCCCCCGAGCTCTCGATCTCGATGAAGCCATGAAATGTACTGCCCAGCAAGCGGACTGCATCGGTTTCGTCGGGTTCGGGCAAGTTGTACGCGCGTAGGATCGCCCGCGACATATGCGAGTGTTTGCGTGCGTCACTCGCGAGCGCCACGTCCGCATCGAGCTCGTATCGAGTCGAGTCGTATCTCCCTGGATGTTGGCGGGCGAAATCGCGGTACGCGTTGGCGAACGCGACGAGCGCATCTCTGCCCGCCCGCCCCGCCACGGCGTCGGATACCCAATCGGCCAGTTCGGACAGCGAGGCGACAGCCACCCGTTGCCGGAGATCTCGCAAATTCTTGATGTGCGAGTAGAGGCTGGCGTCTTTCACGCCGAACGATTTGGCCAGGGCAAGAACAGTGACGTTCTCGAACCCGATCTCGTCCGCCATGTCCGCGGCCGCCGCGGTGAGGCGAGCAGCATTGAGGCCTGCGCGTGCCATCGTTACCTCCTCCCTAGCCGGAACCGGCTTTTGCCTAATAACACTAGGAAATAGTAGACGCAGGCGAGCTTTGCTGCAAACCATTTACCCCGGCGCACAACGACCGCTCGTAACAGACCTTTCGGTTTTCGAGGTTAGCCTTGCCTACCGAGAATGTGTAAGGATCTAATCCGACCGGTGGGCTGGTGCCCGTGAAGAACAGAAGATTGCGAGTGCGCATGACGGTGCAATCCGAACCGCTGACCGCGGACGATGCAGGCAACAGCCTTCCGCGGACGGTTGCTCGACAGAACAAGAAAGACCAAGCGCATGCCCGACGCGCAATCCTCGCGCCGGTCGGTCGCACCCTGACGGTGGCCAGTGTCATCGCGGCAGTTGCCGCAGTGTGCGCCGTCGCCCCGTTCATGGTGATCGTCGAGATGTGCCGTGAGCTGCTGGACGAATCCACCGATACCGGGCGGATCTGGGTGCTGCTGTTCGTCGCGTTCGGGGCACTGGGTGCGCAGATACTTCTGCAAGCGGTAGCGATGACTCTGTCCCACCTCACGGATGCGGGGTTTCAACTCTCGTTGCGTAGAGCGTTGGCGCTGAAACTCACCAGGGTTCCACTCGGCTGGTTCGCGTCTCACAATTCCGCGGAGATCAAGGGCTATCTACAGGACGACGTCGACGCACTCCACTACCTCGTCGCGCATGCGCGGCTGGAGTTCGTCGGGGCCGTGGTGATACCTCTGGTCACGCTGGTGTACCTCTTCACTGTCGAGTGGAGACTGGCATTGTTGCTGATCCTCCCGCTGCTGGTCTACGCAATTCTGTTGAGCCGCATGATGGATCAGTCCAGTCGCGACCGTCTCGCGGTGTTCAATCGGTGGAATCGTCGGCTGCGTTCCGCAACAATCGAATACGTCGACGGCATCCAGGTGGTCCGCGCATTCGGCCAGGCAGGGAAAGCACACAGGTCGTTCCAGGACTCCGTCGACGGTCAGGCCGACGCCCTCGGCAAGTTCAAGACACCGATGATCCCATTGCAGGCGACTGCGGACGTCGTCATCTCTCCGGTCTTCGTGATGCTGTTGACGGTCGTAGGCGGGTTGATCGGGGTGTCCCAGGGGTGGTTCGACGCCATCGACGTCCTGCCGTTCCTCCTCGTCGGCCTCGGAATAGGCAGCGCTGCAATGGGACTCGGCTACAGTGGTCAGGCCCTGAGGGACGGCGCCGTTGCCGCGCAGCGACTGCACGCTCTGCAGGAGGAGTCCGAACTGGCCGTCGCTACCACCGATGCGCCCGGCATCGTCGACGGGACGGTCGAGTTCGAGTCCGTGAGCTTCGGCTACCGACAGGACCGTGCCGTTCTCCACGACGTATCGTTCGAGCTCTCGCCGGGAACCATCACCGCTCTGGTGGGCCCGTCGGGATCGGGGAAGTCGACCCTCGCGGCCCTGTTGCCTCGGTTCTACGACGTGGAGTCCGGACGAATCACGATCGGCGGCAGGGACATCCGCGCCATCGGACCGGAGGAGCTCTACCGCACAGTGGGGTTCGTGTTCCAGGACGTCCGTCTCATCGCCGGAAGTATTCGTGACAATCTGCTCCTCGCACGTCCCGACGCCGACCAAGCGGCGCTGGAGGTCGCAACTCGCGCAGCTCGGATCCATGAGCGCATCGCTGCACTCCCGCGCGGTTACGACTCGGAAATAGGCATCGACGCCTCCCTGTCCGGCGGTGAAGCCCAGCGACTATCGATTGCCCGCACCTTACTCGCCGACACACCGATCCTGGTTCTGGACGAGGCGACCGCGTTCGCCGATCCGGAGTCCGAGGCCTCGGTGCAGGACGCTCTTGCGGTGCTGGTCTCCGGAAGAACCGTGTTGGTGATAGCACACCGCCTGCACACCGTTACCGGCGTCGACCAGATCCTGGTGTTGGAGAAGGGAGCGATCGTCGAGCGCGGCACGCACGACGATCTGGTCCACGGCGGTGGGCTCTACCAGAGGCTCTGGGATGTCAACGAAGCTGCGTTGGGCGCCGCCGTACACGTGGAGGAGAACCGATGATCGCTGCAGTCTTCCGTCTCGTACCCGACGAGTACGCGCATCTCAACCCCCGACTGATCGCCGTCACGGTCGCGCAGGCACTGTCGCAGGCCGCGGCGTATTGCTTGCTCGTGCCGCTGCTCGAGGCATTGTTCGACGGCGACACCGGCCGCGCATGGCGCTGGGCGGCAGTCATGGCCGTTGCCGTCGCTCTGATGGGCGGGCTCACGGTCCTGCAAGCAACGCTCGGTCTGCGAATCGCCATCGGAATGCAGTCGGGACTGCAGACTCGCTTGGGTGATCGGCTCAATGCTCTCCCACTCGCGTGGTTCGAGACCCACAACGCTGCATCGGTGTCCCGCATCGTCATCGACAACGTCCTCGACATCCAGCACGCCGTCGCATACCTCACGGCCAAGCTGATCACCAGCATCCTCGTTCCCGTCGGAGTTGGCGTGGGAATGCTGTTCGTGGACTGGAGAATTGCTCTGTCCATGCTCGTCGCCGCACCGATTCTCCTCGCCGTCAACCGACTCGGGAACGCAGCGTACGTCCGCGCGGACGAGCGAACACATGCAGCTGCCACCGAGGCGGACACACGCGTCGTGGAATTCGCTCAGGCTCAACCCGTTCTGCGTGCGTTCGGCGCTGTCGGCGACGGTAACCGCGCGCTGGGCGCGGCCTTGGAAGCACAGAAGTCCGCGGCAACTCGTAACGTAGCATCGGCCGTCACCGGCGTGATCATGTTCGGCCTTCTCGTGCAGGCCGCATTCCTGGCTCTCACCTATGTAGTCGTCGGCCAAGTGACGGGCGGTGCGATCTCCACCGCCGCAGCCATCGCGCTGATCGCGGTGAGTGCGCGTTTCATCGAACCACTCAATCAGGCGGCACAGATCGGAACCGCGTTGCGGTCAGCGTCGACGTCGATCGCCCGCGCGACGGAGTTGCTCGTCGAACCTGCTCTGCCCGAAACGAATTCGTCGGTCCAGCCCGACGCGCCCGCCGTGGAATTCACCGGTGTCACCTTCGGCTACGGTGAGACCCCCGTCGTCTCCGACGTGTCGTTCTCCGTCGAGGCCGGTACGACGACGGCAATCGTCGGCCCCAGCGGATCGGGCAAGACCACACTGCTTCGGCTTGCTGCTCGATACGCCGACGTCGACGAAGGCAGCATCACGGTCGGCGGACACGACGTGCGTGCACAACCGTCGGAAACGTTGTTCGGGCAGTTGTCACTGGTGTTCCAGAACGTCTACCTGTTCGAGCGGTCCATTGCCGAGAACATCAGGATCGGGAGACCCGACGCTTCCGACGACGACATCCGTCGAGCCGGCGCGATCGCCTGCGTGGACGACATCGTCGAACGACTCCCCGACGGATACGACAGCGAAGTCGGCGAAGGCGGAACCACCCTGTCCGGCGGCGAGCGTCAACGTGTATCGATCGCCCGGGCGTTGCTCAAGGACGCACCGATCGTCCTTCTCGACGAAGCAACCAGTGCCCTCGACCCGCACAACGAAGCCGTCGTCGTCCGGGGCATCCATGAGCTGACTCGGGACAAGACCGTCATCGTCGTCGCACACCGACTCGCCACCATCGCGCACGCGGACCAAATTCTGTTCCTGCACGACGGGCGCATCGTCGAACGTGGAACACACGACGAACTCCTCGCCCTCGACGGCCGATACGCCGGCTTCTGGCACGAGCGCTCGCGGTCCAGCGGCTGGAGGTTGGAGCGCACTCCCTCCATCGCTTGACGTGACCCCGGAACGGAGGGCCGGCACTACTTCCAGTACGCCTGTGACTTGATGCGATCCTTCGCGAAGCCGTGGACGGTTTTGAAGGTCTTGACGATCGAGCGCGTGGTTCGGCCGTCGCACGCGATCCAGGCGAATGCGTCTGATGCTGGTGTGAGAGCTTCTGCTTGCTCGCACAGAAGACGACCGTCGTCGACGCGCTGGAGCCAGGTCACTTCGGTGTTGGGTCCTGCGTGGACGGGGAGGGTCGGGTCGGATTCGTACTGCCATTCGAGCCATACCTTCGCCGGAGTGTCGCCGAGGGTGTCGAGGATGGTGTTGATCGCCGGGAGCGATGCGGTGTCGCCGAACAGAAAGAACTCGGACGGCGCAGGCTCGGGGATCTCGAAGCTGGAACCGTTGTTTCCGCGCATCAGGGTGGCTTCGAGGACGTCACCGGCTTCGGCGGTTTCGGCCCACTTCGACGCGGGGCCGTAATGGACGGCGAATTCGATGACGAATGTGTCCGTTGCGGGGTCCTGCTGCGTCAGCGTGTACCCACGCTGGCGTTCCTTGCCGGTGCCGTCGTCGATCCACAGGCGGACCCATTGCGTCGGGTGGACCGGGTGGTTCTTCAGCAATCCGCCACCGTCGAAGCCGACGCGAACGTACTTGTCGGTGACGTGTTCCCTGGACGTGACGGTCAACTTGTAGTCGTCCGTCTTGTACGCCTTCATGATGATGCCTTCAACGCCTCTGCTCATGAGGGCAGGGTACCCTAATCAACCGAGTGGTTTGTTGTGTAGATCGACGCGAGACAGTGACACAAAAAACTCCCCACCTACGTGATGCAGATGGGGAGTTTTGGCGGTGGCGGAGGGATTTGAACCCTCGGACGGGGGTTACCCGTCACACGCTTTCGAGGCGTGCTCCTTAGGCCGCTCGGACACGCCACCGCGAAGAACAATACCGCAGTAGCGGCCTGAGGCTAAATCGCCTGGTCAAGCGGCAGGATCAGTGTCCGGTGAGCTTGTCCTTGATGTTGGAGGCTGCGTCCTTGACCTTCTCGGCGCCGTCCTTGACTGCAGACGAGAGCTGGTCGCCCTTGCCTTCCTGGCGGAGCTCTTCGTTGCCGGTGGCTGCGCCGGTGGCTTCCTTGGCCTTGCCGCCCAGATCCTCGGCCTTGTTACCGATCTTGTCGTCGAGTCCCATTTTTGCCTCCTGAGGATGCGTAATTCAGAACGCGTGTTCCGCGTTCCCCGACCACGGCTTACCCACAGGTAGAGGCAGCAAACATGAGAGTTTCATAAGCGTCTGGCGTCGAAGAATCGGCGTAGGACGTCGCCACATTCGTTCTCCAGAATGCCGCCGCGGACTTCGGGGCGGTGGGCCAGCCGCTGATCCCGCACGACGTCCCACAACGACCCGACGGCGCCCGTCTTCGGTTCCCAGGCACCGAACACGACGCGTGAGACCCGTGCGAGTATCAGAGCGCCCGCACACATCGTGCATGGTTCGAGGGTGACGGCCAGCGTGCAGCCTTCGAGTCGCCACCCGTCGCCGTGGCGTGACGCCGCGGCGCGGAGCGCGAGAACTTCAGCGTGGGCCGTTGGATCCCCGGTCGCTTCACGGGCGTTGGCCGCACGGGCCAGTTCTCGCCCGTCGGCGTCGTACACGACGGCACCGACGGGGACGTCGAGATCGGACGCTCCCTGCGCAGCGGTCAACGCCGCGCGAACGAGGTCCTCGTCGGTCACCGAGGCAGCTTGTCCAGCACGGCGGACAGCTCGTCGGCGAATCCAAGACGGCCTGCGATGGAGCCGAGCTGCTCGTCCGGGTAGAGGTCGGTCTCGGCGACGATGATGCCCATGACCGCCTCCGGCAGGCCCAGATCAGCCAACAGGCCCATGTCTCCCTCGGGCCACGGTTCGATGTCGTCGAGTTCGTCCGGGTCGAAATCGGGAATCTCTACGTTGAGTTCGTCGAGAACGTCGGCGGCGATGTCGTACTCGCCTGCAAGACTGGCGTCGGACAGAAGAAGTCGGGTACCCGACGGCGCGGGCCGTAGCACCACGAAGCATTCGTCGTCGACGTCGAGGAGCCCGAAGACCGCCCCGGAGCTACGCATCTCGCGCAGTTCGGTCTCTGCTGTCGACAGGGAGGACAACGCAGCCGTGGTCAACGGGGTCACGCGCCACTTGCCGTCCTCGCGGACGACGGCAACGCCGAACCCTTCGAGGTCGTCGAAGGTCTCCTTGCTCGGACCGTCGAACTTCTTCGCCTTGGCGGAGTTGTTACTCCCGCGCTGTGCAGCCATGCGCGCAACGGTAGTCGCCTTACCGCCTCGAAATGAAGTCCACCGTGTCCACCTGTGAAACTAGGTGCCGTGACCAACACTGATGTCTGTGTGCTCGGGCTCGGGCTGATCGGCGGATCGGTTCTGCAGGCTGCTGTTCGCGCCGGACGAACCGCATGGGGATACAACCGTTCCGCCGACGCCATCGCCGGCTCGGCCGAGGCCGGGTTCGACACCGGCACCGACTTGACGGCTGCACTCACCCGGGCGGCGGAGACCGGGGCATTGATCGTCGTCGGTGTTCCGATGCCCGCCGTCGACGGCATTCTGGCTGCCGTCGCCGAGCACGCCCCGAACAATCCGATCACCGATGTCGTCAGCGTCAAGGCCGAGGTCGCGGCGGCCGTCGCGCGGCACGGGTTGTCGGCGCGTTACGTGGGCGGACACCCGATGGCAGGAACGAATCGGTCCGGCTGGTCCGCGGCCGATCCCGACCTCTTCCAGGACGCGGTGTGGGTCGTCGGCGTCGACGACGGGGCCGATCCCGAGGTGTGGCGTCAGGTCGCGTCGTTGGCCGTGGACTGCGGATCCGTCGTGATCCCGGTCGAGAGCGCCGAACACGATCGCGCCGTCGCACGCATCTCGCACCTGCCTCACCTACTGGCCGAGGCACTGGCCCAGGTCGGCGCCGCGAACCCTCTCGCGCTGGGGCTGGCCGCCGGCTCGTTCCGAGACGGGACGCGCGTGGCGTCGTCGGCGCCCGATCTGGTTCGGGCCATGTGCGAAGGCAACGCCGTCGCCCTCACCGACGCGCTCGATGCCGCTCTGGACCTGCTGACTGCGGCGCGCAGCGAACTTGTCGACGAAGGGTCGACCCGCACATTGGTCACCGCCGGCCATGCCGCGCGAGGACAGTACGAGCAGCACGAACGTTTCGACATCACCGGCGTCGAGCCGGGCGACAACGACTGGATCGAGAAATTCCGGTCCGCCGGCCGCCGAGGCGGCGTCGTGCGTCAGATCCGCTCGGCGAGCCCCGGGTAGTCGAGAACGAAGCCATCGGCGTCCACCGTCACCGACGAGGTGGACACCGGCGAGAGCACGTGAATGCCGTCGGCGCCGCTGCTGTAGGTCAAGCCTGCTTCCTGGATGCTCAGGTCCAGAAGATTGACGTACACGACCGGAACGACGACGTCCGAGGAATCGGTGTGCAGACCGAGCCTGCGGATCGGCAGGGTGTTGAAGAACGGGCTCAGGACCACGTCGACGTCGAGCGCACCGTTGTAGGTGGAACGCTGCGACGCGTGGGACCCCTCGATCATCCAGTAGCCCTCGTTGTCGCGGCTCACCGATGCTTGCTTCTCGCCGCCGGCGACCGCGGTGCGCAGGGATAGCCTGCGGGTGATGCCGTTCTCGTCGGTCACCAGGTCGTACGACGCACTGAACGCGGGATGTTCGTCGCAGGCGCCGCCGATGATGCGGCCCGACGCCTTGATTCGGTTTCCGTTCAGCTGGACGCGGACCGACTCCATGCGGGGTACGTCGTGTGCTCGCCAGGTCAGAATTGCCGGCCAGGTCGAAGTGGTCACGGAAGGGGCGGCTTCTGCACCCGAAGTTGGAGTGGTCACCCGACTACGTTAAGCGACAGGGGGGCCATCGGAACAAGCTGTGGTGATTTTTCGTTCTCGAGGCACATTATTGTGATCGACATGACTGGAGGTGGCTTCGACTTCGCGCACTCCGAACAGGCCGCGAAATCTCGACAGGACAAGGCAACGGCGTTGGCGCGCTACGTCTGGGAACGTGACATCGACGGCAGCGAACTGCTCGCGATGACCGACGCCGCTCGACGCAAGCTCGCGAGAGCTGCGGACATCACTCCCCCGAGCACGCTCGAGACGTGGACGATGACCGCCGAACTCCTCGACCGCAAGAACGAATGGGCGTCGTCGAACCCGGACCACCCGGCGGCCTCCCCGAAGCATGCCGACGAGAAGATCATGTGGGTCAAGCCGCCCATCGCACCGTGGTGACGACGCTCAGGACGACGCCGCCGCGAGCTCGTGCAGGTCGGCGAATCGCCCCTTCTCCTCGATGAGATCCGAGGGCGAACCGTCCTCGACGATCCGGCCGCTCTCCATCACCAACACCCTGTCGGCAATGGCGACGGTGGAAAGCCGGTGCGCGATGATCAGCGCCGTGCGGCCCTGCAGAATCGTCTCCAGCGCGCGCTGGACCAGCCGCTCGCTGGGGATGTCGAGGCTGGAGGTGGCCTCGTCGAGCACGATCACCGCGGGCGCCGCCAGGAACACCCGCGCGAACGCGACGAGTTGACGTTGGCCGGAGGAAAGCCGTCCGCCGCGTTTGCGGACATCGGTGTCGATCCCGTCCGGCAGCGTCGAAATGAACTCGGTGAGTCCAACAGCGTCTGCGGCGGCCGCCACCTCTAGATCCGTCGCCGACGGTTTGCCGAGGCGGATGTTGTCCGCGACCGATCCGGAGAACAGGAACGACTCCTGCGTGACCATCACGATGTGTCGACGCATGTTCTCGTCACCCAGTTCTCGGAGGTCGACACCGTCGAGACGCACTGTTCCCTGCGTCGGGTCGTAGAACCGCGCGAGCAGCTTGGCGAGGGTGGACTTTCCGGCGCCGGTGGCACCGACCATCGCCACGACCTGCCCGGCCGGGATGTGCAGCGAGAATTCCGGTAGCACGACGCGGTCCCTGGTGTACGCGAAGTGGACCGCGTCGAAGTCGATGTCGCCTCGCGCAGTATCCAATTCCACCGGAGCCGTCGGCGCTTCCACCGACGGCTCTTCTTCCAGCACACCCGAGATCTTCTCCAGCGCCGCAGCGGCCGACTGGTAGGCGTTGAAGACCATGGCGAGTTCGTCGAGCGGACCGTAGAACCGACGCAGATACAGCACGTACGCGGCGAGCACTCCGATGTCCAAGTGCCCGTTGATCACTCGGTAGCTGCCGAACACGAGGATGATCGCGAGAGTGACGTTTCCGATCCATCGGACGGCGCCGGTGTAGGTGGCCATGCCCCGCAGAGCAACCGTCGTCGCGTCGCGATATTCGGTGTCCTCGGTCTTCAGAATCGTGCTGTTTCTTCTCTCGCGCCGGAAAACCTGGACCGCGCGAATACCGCCCATCGACTCGACGAAGTGGACGACGACCTTCGCGATCGCCACTCGCGTGCGCCGGTAACCGGTGCGTTGCCTACGCTGCGACCAGCGGGTGATCAGCACCAGCGGCACGAAGCCCGCGAGCACCACCAATGCAAGCGGAACATCGAGGTACACCAGGATGATCGCGATACTGACGATGGACAGCACCGCGGACAAGGCGTCGTTCAGGGCACTTTCGAGCAGCGTCTGCAGCGACTCGACGTCGCTCGTCAGCCGTGAGATGAGCTTGCCCGACGTGTACCGCTCGTGGAAGGACAAGCTCAACCGTTGAGCATGATCGAACACACGGCGGCGGAGGTCGAACAGAATCGCCTGGCTCAGCCGCCCGGACACCATCAGGAACGTGTACGTGGTGACTGTTCCGAGGATGCCGAATGCGATGTACCCGAACACAGTCCACGCCAGCGGCGCCCACCTGCCCTCGATCGCAGCCGACACTCCGTTGTCCAACGCGTACGCGATGAACAACGGACCGGCCACGAACGCGATGTTGTCGACGACGATGATCGCGAGCGCCAGCAACGCCTGCTTCCGGTACGGCCTCACGAGCGACGCCAGTAACCGCCTCGATCGGCCGGCGAGAATCGAATTGCCGGTGCGGTCGATGTCGGATTCCTCGTTGGCGACTCCGCGCCAACTGACGGTGTCGTCGCGCGGGCTCTGATCGTTCTCGTTCTCGTCAGTCATCGAGAGACCCCATTACGTGGCGGTACCGCGCCGACGTCGCCAACAGGCGCTCGTGCGTACCCTGCTCCACGATTGTTCCGTTCTCCAGGTAGAGCACTCGGTCTGCGAGTGCGGCAGTAGACGGCCTGTGCGCGACGAGCAGAGTCGTCGAGTGCGTCAGTACGCGTCGTAGATCCTGTTGCACGAGTGCCTCGGTGCCCACGTCCAGCGCGGACAGCGGGTCGTCGAGCACCAGGATCCGCGGCTTGCCGAGTACCGCTCTCGCCAGCGCGAGTCGCTGACGCTGCCCGCCGGACAGGCTCATTCCCTGCTCGCCGATCCGGGTGTCGAGCCCCCACGGCAATGCCTCGACGAATTCCCGCGCGTGCGCGACGCCGAGAGCCTCGTCGACGTCGGAGTCCGTCGCATCGGGTCGACCCAACGCAACGTTCTCGCGGACGCTCGCCGAGAACAGCACCGGGTCCTCGAACGCAACCGACACCACGGCCCGAAGATCCGCGAGCGACAAGGTTCTGATGTCGATTCCGTCGACGGTGATGGAACCCGAGGTGACGTCGAACAACCGGGGAACCAGATTGGTCAGCGCGGTCTTGCCGCTACCGGTGACGCCGACGAGAGCGACCGTCTCACCCGGGTCGATCCGGAAATCGACGTCGGTGAGCAGCGACGATTCCGCGTCCGGGAACGTGAATCCGACGCCCCGGAATTCGAGGACTCCGCGTGCGTCCTGCGGGAGAGCAACTGGGTCGACGGGTTCGGTGATGGTCTCCGCCGTGTCCATGATCTCCCAGTACCGGTCCGCCGCCGTTCGAGCGTTGTTCAGCTCGGCCAGCAGGAATCCGAATGCCTCGATCGGCCAGAGCAGGAACGCGACGATGGCCATGGCTGCGACGAGCATGCCCGCCGTCATCGTCCCTTGGACGATCGAATACGCGCCGAACGCCAACATCGCGCCGATCCCGAGCGGCGGGATCCCGACTATCAAGGACCACAGAATGGCAAGGTAGCGAACCTTTTTCATCTCCGTCCCACGCAGCGTCGCGGCCTCTCGCAGGAAGCGACGCCCGAGGTGGGCGCTGCGGCCGAACGCCTTCAGCACCCGGATGCCCTGAATGGATTCCTCGACTGTGGTGGTCACATCACCTGCCTGGTCCTGCGCATCACGGGCAACTACCCGGTACAGCGTCTCGAACCTGGTACAGATCACGACCAACGGCACGGACGTGATCAACATGATCAGACCGAGCTGCCAGGACTGAACGAACAGGACTCCGAGGCCGACCACCAACGTGACGCTGTTGATGATGATGAACGGCCCGACGAACGCCACGAAGCGTCGCAGCGAGGACAGGTCGGCAATAGCCCGAGAGAGCAGCTGACCCGATTCCCAGCCCTCGTGAGCGGACACCGACAATCTCTGCAGCTTGTCGAAAACCGTTGCTCTGGCCGATATCTCGAACTGGCTCGACGGCGCGGACACCAAGTAGCGCCGAATCCATATACCGACCGCATCGATCGTGCCCAGCAGCAGGACCAACGCCGCCGGCCACCACACACCGGCGAAGTCGCCGTCGGCGATGGGGCCGTCGATGACCCCCTGCAACACCAGCGGAATCACCAAACCCGTCAGCGTGGCGACGATGGACGCAGCGATCGACCCGATGAAATACCACTTGTACGGGGCCAGAAACGGTAGAAACCTCGCCAGCGAACTGGGTGCGTCCTGCTGAAGGTTCGGCACTGCAGCCGTCGTCTCCTGCGTTTCCAGTACACCCGTCGACACGTTTGCTCTCCTGACTCGGCCTCGCATGAATGGTTTCATCGCGACAGCACTTCGACCAACCGATTTTTCAACTGCCGAATTCCATCGTCGAACCTGAACCAACGTTCAGGTCAAGCGCCACTCGGCCCTGCTACCGTGCGCCTGCGAAAACCTGTCGTACTTCTCGAGTAACGTTCTCCACGAGTTTCGGTTACGGGAGAGAAGGGTGCGCGTGGGTTCGCGATCGATGGTCGGGCTGTTCGCCGGGATCGGCGGGCTCGAGTTGGGGCTCTCGGAGCAGGGCTGGTCGACGGAATTGCTGTGCGAAATCGACCCCGGCGCCGGCGCAGTTCTCGGTGCTCACTTTCCCGACGTGCCGCTTCACCGCGACGTCACCAAGCTCCGAGCGCTGCCGTCGGGTACCGAGCTCGTCGCAGCCGGGTTTCCGTGCCAGGACCTGTCGCAGGCGGGTCGTACGGCGGGCATCACCGGGGAACGCTCCGGGCTCGTCGACGAGGTCTTCCGCTTGGTCAAGCGCCGCAACGGGCCTCGGTGGTTGTTGATCGAGAACGTTCCGTTCATGCTGCAACTCGGCCGCGGTGCCGCGATGCGTCACATCACCGACGCTCTGTCGGATCTCGGCTACATGTGGGCCTACCGTGTCGTCGACGCCAGGTCGTTCGGTCTCCCGCAACGCCGTCAGCGCGTCCTCATGCTCGCGTCCCGTACCGAGGACCCACGCGAAATCCTGTTCGCGCAGGACGAAGGTCCCCTTCCCGACGGTGACCCGTCGGAGCAGCCGTGCGGTTTCTACTGGACCGAGGGCACCCGCGGGCTCGGCTGGGCAGTCAACGCTGTTCCGACACTCAAGGGCGGCTCGTCCCTCGGTATCGCCAGTCCCCCGGCTGTTCGGTTGCCGTCGGGCGAGATCGTCACGCCGGGGATCGTCGGCGCGGAGCGACTGCAGGGGTTCGACCCGGACTGGACTGCACCGGCACTCGGTCTGCCGGGCGTCAGGGCCGGGCATCGATGGAAGCTCGTCGGCAACGCGGTGAGTGTCCGGATGGCGTCGTGGGTCGCCGCGCAGATCGAGCGCCCGCAGGTCCACGACGACTCCGACGACGTTCAGATCCTCCCCGGTCAAGCCTGGCCTGCCGCTGCGTGGGGGGCGAAGGGCTCGGCGTACCGCGTGCACCGCTCGACGTGGCCGGTGCACGAGCCCTACGAGAACCTCAGTGACTTTCTCGACGATTCCCAGCTGCTCTCGGCTCGGGCGACGGCCGGATTCCTCAAGCGCGCTCGCATGGGCAATCTTCGGTTCCAACCGGGATTTCTCGACGATGTCGAGTCCCACCTCGACCGTATGGGCGGGCACCCCAGCCCGGCGTCTCGTGCAGTCCCGGCCGCATGAGCGAGCATCTGTTTCCCGATCCACCGGCACTGGCCCGGCCGCTCGCCCTCGCCGGCGACAAGCCCGCACCGGACGCCGATCGCAGTGACAAGAAGAACTACGCGCAGCGGCTCTCGAACCACCTGGCACAAACCGTCGCCGACGCCCTGCGCCCGCACTATCCCAACATTACTCCCGACGCGATGGGCGTCGGTCAGGAAGCGCAGGTCGACGTCGCGAAAGGCCGCAAAAGGCTGGATGTGAAAGCACTCGACCCCACGCTGGGACTGATTCTGTGCGTCTCCATCAAGACCTACAGCTTCCGGGACTTCAGCCCGCGGACCGGCAAGTTCGGCCGCTGGACCAAGAACATCGTCCGCAACGATCACGAGCTGCGCGGTGAGGCCATGGTCCTACACCAGCGTCAGCCGTACAGCGTGCTGATCGCAGTGATGTTCGAGCCCTTCGCCACCTGCGACGACGGTGACGCCTCCAAGGCCAGCGACATCGGCAAGTCCTCCTTCGCGCACCACGTCACGACGCTGTCCAAGCGGTCGGGTCGCGGCAAACGCGCTGTCGTCGGCGGCACCGGCAAGATGTGGGTCGACCTCGGTGCCGAGGACACTCGGTACGACCTGTTCGAAAAAGTCTTCATCGGCCTCTACGACCCGGACGGTGAAGTCCGGTTCTTCGACGTCGACGAATCCCCTCCTCGCAACGGCAGGCCGTCGGACACTCAGACCTTGTCCTTCGACGACTTCGTCTCCGTCGTCCACGGCGAAGTCGAGCGCCGCAACAAATTCGCGCCCACCTGGTCCGAGCCCGAGGACAGCGAAGACGGCTAGGGGACCGGCGAGCTAGTTTGGAGTCGTGGGGAGACCGGTGACCGATGCCGCTACCAGTGCGCGGCTGAGCAAGCAGCGGCGACGCGACACCAAGCCTGAGGTAGCGCTGCGCAGGGAGTTGCACCGGCTCGGCCTGCGATATTTCGTCGACCGTGCCCCGCTGAAGGGTATGAGGCGTCGGGCCGACATCGTTTTTCCTCGCCGAAAGGTCGCCGTCTACGTCGATGGCTGCTTCTGGCACAGCTGCCCTGTGCACGCGACGAAACCACGCAACAACGCCCAATGGTGGGCGGACAAACTCGCCGCCAACGTCGCCCGTGACCGCGACACCGACGACCGCCTTCAGACCGAAGGGTGGACCGTCGTCCGAATCTGGGAGCACGAACCCGTCAGCGACGCCGCAGCACTCGTCCTGCACGCCCTCGAATCCTCGCCCTCTTCGGGAGCGAACGTCGCGTTCGGTCAGTCTGACTGACCGAACGCGACGTTCGCTCCGGGAAAAGGTGCACCCACCACAACGGGTGAGCCTGGAACTACTGTCGATCGAGTGGAACGACGAAGGATCGCTGCGCTGACGGTGTTACTGGTGCTGGCGGGGGTGTTGTATTCGGCGTGGGTGGCGGAGTTCTTTCTCGATACGGGCTTGGACCCTGCGCATTCGTTTCTCAGTGAACTCGATGCGGCTGATCAGCCGTATCGACATTTCTTCAGCACGGCGGATCTGGTTACCGGGGTTCTGCTGATCGTGGCGGGTGCGGCGGGGTTGACGTTGCCGCGTCGTCGGTTGACGAATGTCGGGTGGAGTGCGCTGGTCGTTTTCGGTGCAGCGACGATTGCCGATTCACAGTTGCCGATCGAGTGTGTTGCGGAGAACGATCCGTCCTGCCCGGTGGAACCGAGTGGATTGTTTCCTCAGTTGCATCACATCCACGCGTTGACGAGCACCGTTGCAGTGTTCGCGGTGTTCACTGCCATGGTTGCGTTCACTGTTGCAGCGTTCCGGTACCGCACTCTTCCGCTGCTGCGCACGGTTGGACTCGTCTTGCTGATCGTGACGTCGCTCGCGACAGCGTGGTTGATGATCGCCGACAATCTTCCGGGCTCGTACGGCCTCGGTATCGCCCAGCGGCTGCAGGTAACCGGTATGTCGCTCTACCTGGTTGCGCTCGGTTTCGCACTCCGCGCGAAGCTCCGGGGCGTCGAAACCTAGAATCGGGCCATGTCGTTCACCGCAACCGCACTCGAGGGTACGAAATCCGAGCAGTACGCACAGCTGACGCAGCAGGCGCGCGCACTGGTCGACGGCGAGTCGAATCGGATTGCCAACGCCGCCAACATTTCAGCCCTGGTTTTCAACTCCATCCCGGATGTCAATTGGGTCGGGTTCTACCTGTTCGACGGCACCGAACTGGTCGTCGGACCGTTCCAGGGTCTGCCTGCGTGTGTGCGCATCGCGCTCGGCAAGGGAGTGTGCGGTACTGCGGCGTCCTCGCGGGAGACCCAGCGTGTCGAGGATGTCCACGCTTTCCCCGGTCACATCGCGTGCGACGGTGCCACCCGATCCGAACTGGTGGTGCCGCTGTACGACGGGGACACACTCGTCGGAGTGTTCGACCTGGACAGTCCCCTGCTCGCCCGCTTCGACGCCGACGACCAGGCCGGTCTCGAACAGATCGCCGCGGTCTTCGTCGGATCCCTCGCCTGACCGGGCGTGGTGTGACAATCGCGCCTCTGACAGGCGGGATCCCGCCTGTGGAATGCGCAACTGTTACGCCACACCCAATCGCTACACCCAATCGCTACGCCCGAACAGCGTCCGCGGCCGCTTCGAAGAACCACGCAATGACCAGCGCACCCGGGTCTACGACGCCTCGGGCGGCGTCACCCACGTAGGACGCTCGCCCCCTGTTGGCGGTGAAGTCCTCGGTCGACTGCGCGCCATCGGCCGCCGCGCGAGCTGCGTCGGTCAGACCGGCGCGCAATTCCGTCGCATTGTCGAGGGCGTCGACTGCGGGGGCAATGGCATCGACCATCGTCTTGTCGCCGACACGGGCGCCCCCGAGTTCGGTGATTCTCTCCAGTCCGCTGCGTGCGGCGGTGGTGATCGCGGCGAGGTCTTCCGCGTGCAGTGCCAGGTAGAACTGACGGAACCAGATACCGAACAGCGCTCCGGAGGTACCGCCCGCATGGCCGAGGTAAGCAGCGGACACGGCTTCGAAGATTGTCTGCGCAGAATAGGTTTCGCGGATCTGCGCCAGATCCACCTGTTCGAGCGCGGACACCATGTTGGTCCCGAAGTCTCCGTCACCCGCGCGGCGGTCGAGATCGGTCAGTGCGGGTTCTTCGGTGAGCACTCGCTGCACCCAGGACGCCATCCAGTCCGACACCCACTCGCTTCGCGGCGAATCGTTTTCGCTCGGGGTGAAGGTCGGGCCGAATCCCGTTCGCTCCCCCAGCACTGTGTTCTGCACCGGAGTGGGCCATGCCGGGGCGTCGGTCGGGGCGTCGAAAAGTTCGAGAACGGAGTCGTCGACGCGGACGAGTGTGATCGATGCGCCGGCCATGTTCAAGGCGGTGACCAGGCTACCGACGAGTGGACGCGCCACCTTGATTCCTTTGTCGGACAGGTACTCCGCCAGTTCGCCGTAGAGAAGGTGCAGCTCCATCGGGTGGGTTGCCCCGAGCCCGTTGACGAAGGCGATGACGGATTCGCCGCGTTCCAAGCCCAACGAATCGATCACCGGTTGCGTCAAGGCAGCAACGATGTCCTGAGCCGGCATGTCGGGTACGCGTGAGGTGCCCCGTTCGCCGTGGATTCCGATGCCGAGTTCGATTTCGCCGTCGGGCAGGTCGAAGGAGGGTTCGTTCGAGCCGGGCGCTGTGCACGCCCGAAGCGCCACCGCCATGCTTCGTGAATTGGCCGCGACTCGGCGTCCGAGTGCCACGACGTCAGCGAGGGCGTCTCCGCGTTCCGCCGCCGCGCCGCAGATCTTCTCCACGATCACCGTCGCTGCGGTTCCGCGTCTGCCCGGACCGTCGCCATCGGCCCTCTCGGTCGCGACATCGTCGTCGATCAGTACGTAGTCGGATTCGATGTCGTCCTCGCGCAACAGCTCTCGGGCGATCGAGAAGTTCATGACGTCGCCGGTGTAGTTCTTGACGATGTGCACCACGCCGCCTCCGACGCTCACGGCCTTCGATGCCTCGTGCACTTGGAGTGCGTTGGGTGAGGTGAACACCAAGCCGGGGCAGACACCGGTGAGCATGCCGGCTCCGATGAATCCGGCGTGCATCGGTTCGTGGCCGCTACCGCCACCGGACAGGAGGGCGACCTGTCCCGCTGCGAGTGGTTCTTCGCGGGTCAGGAAGCCTGGATCGGGATGCCAGGAGATGTCTGCGGTGGAAGCGACGAGCCCTCGGATGGCGTCGGCGACGAACGTTCGGGCGGAGTTGACGAACATTCCTCCACCCTAACGATCCGTCAGGAGACCGCGAAGGAGCGTTTCGCCAAACCGAATTGGAAACCGGTGATCTCGGTGTGCACAGGCGCTTCCGGGTCCGATGCCGCTCCGAGCGTGACGAAGAGCGGAGTGAAGTGCTCGACGGTGGGGTGCGCGTACGGCATTCCTGGCGCGCGGGTACGGAAATTCGCCAACGCATCGACGTCACCTCTGCCCAGCGCTTCGGCCGACCACTGATCGAAGTCACGTGACCAGGTCGGAACGGTGTTGGTGAAGAAGTTCTCGCGCGAGAGGAACGGCAACCCGTGGGTCATGAATCCGGAGCCGACCACGAGTACGCCTTCGGCGCGAAGCGCTTTCAGCCGTCGCCCGATGTCCAGCAGGGCGTCGGGCGAATCCGTGGGCAGGCTCAGCTGGAGGACCGGCACGTCGCCGTACGGGTACATGACCTTCAGTGGAACCCACGCACCGTGGTCGAGTCCGCGCGACGAATGCCGATGCAGGTTGGCCGAGGCCGGAATCATCGCGGCCACTCGGTCGGCCAGCGCGGTGGCGTCGGGCGTTGCGTAGGTCATCGAGAAGTACCGCTCCGCGAATCCGCCGAAGTCGTACACCAGCGGTGCGTCGATGGCGGACAGGCTCAGCGGCGCCTCTTCCCAGTGCGCGCTGACGATGAGAATGGCCCTGGGTTTCGGCATGGACTGCGACCAGGTGAAGAGCTGGTCGATCCACAGCGGGTCGTCGAACACCGGCGGTGCACCGTGGCTGATGTACAGGGCGGGCAGCGGTCCGTCGGCGGCTGTCCACAGCTTCTGGCCGCGACTCGCAGGGGCCGCGTCGGCGAAAAACGCATCGAACGCGCCGCCGGCGACCGGCGGATTCATCACAGACGTCATGGGCTTTCCTTCGACTACTTAGGTTGAAGGTTCAACCTTAGCACGACATCATGCGAGCGGCACTCCCGTGGCGTCCTCCACCTGAGTACGCGTGACGTCGGGCGCCAACTCGACGAGTGACAGTGTTCCGTCGCCCACGACGTCGAGGACTGCGAGGTCGGTGATGATGCGGTTCACGACGGCTTGCCCGGTCAGCGGGAGAGTGCAGGTGTCGACAATCTTGGGGTTGCCCTCGCGGTCGGTGTGTTCCATCACGACGATGACCCGGCGCGCACCGTGCACCAGGTCCATGGCGCCGCCCATACCCTTGACCATTTTTCCGGGCACCATCCAGTTGGCGAGATCGCCGGTGCGGGAAACCTGCATGCCCCCGAGAACGGCTGTATCGATGTGACCGCCGCGGATCATGCCGAAGGACAACGACGAATCGAAGTATGCGGCACCAGGGTTGACCGTCACGGTCTCCTTGCCCGCGTTGATGAGGTTGGCGTCGATGTTCTCCTCGGTCGGGTAGGGGCCGGTGCCGAGAATGCCGTTCTCCGAGTGCAGGACCACCTTGACTCCGTCGGTCAGGTACGCGGGAATCAAGGTGGGCAGGCCGATTCCGAGGTTGACGTATTCGCCGTCGACCATCTCTGCTGCCGCGCGTTCGGCCATCTGATTCCGTGTCCAGCTCATGCCTGTCCTCCTGCACTGACGGTGCGCTTCTCGATGCGTTTGTTCTGCGGTCCCGTGTGGACGATGCGCTGGACGAACACGCCGGGCAGATGCACTGCGCCCGGGTCGATGTCACCGGGTTCGACGAGTGTCTCCACCTGGGCGATGGTGATCTTTCCCGCCATCGCGGCGAGCGGGTTGAAGTTCATGGCCGTCTTGTCGAACACGAGATTGCCTTCGGTGTCGCCGATCTCGGCGTGCACGAGTGCGTAGTCCGCATCGATGGCCTCTTCGAGAACGTAACGCTTGTTCCCGAAGACCCTGGTTTCCTTCGGTGTCGACGCCACGGCAATACCGCCGTCCGCGTCGTAGCGCCACGGCATACCGCCGTCGGCGATGGGGGTTCCGACGCCCGCAGGTGTGAAGAATGCCGGGATACCCGTGCCTCCGGCGCGCAGCCGCTCCGCAAGAGTGCCCTGGGGAGTCAGTTCGACTTCGAGCTCACCCGCGAGGTACTGCCGCGCGAACTCCTTGTTCTCGCCGACATACGACGCAGTCACCCGGGCGATGCGCCCCTTCGACAACAGAATTCCCAGGCCGTGATCGTCGACGCCGCAGTTGTTGGAGAAGACCTCGAGCTCCGAGGCGTCCGTCTCGGCGATCGCTTCGATCAGAGCGTCCGGGATGCCGCACAAGCCGAATCCTCCGACCGCGATCCGCGCGCCTGTGCCGATGTCGGCCACGGCAGCCGCGGCCGACCGATACACCTTCCCTGCCATGGACAAACTCCTCACGTGTTCATTCAGTAAACGCACCTCCAGTAGACCCTGACGTGGTGATTCTGCATAGAAGTCGGCAAACACTGCTCGTTCAGCGAAAAACGCTGCTATTTGCGTTCACTGAGCGAACGCCCGGGTAGAGTTGCCCCTATGCAACCCAACGTCGTCGCTCGCTCGGCTGCGCTTCTCAGAGCCGCCGGCGCTGCGGAACCGACTGGGGCGTCGACCACGGAACTGGCACGCGCGACCGACCTCGCCCGACCGACTGCGCACAGGTTGCTCACCTCGCTCGCCCACGAGGGGTTTCTCGACCGCGACTCCGCCACCGGTTCGTGGACCCTCGGACCAGAGATGTACCTCCTCGGCGCTGCGGCCGCGAGCAGATACGACATCACCGACCCAGCGCGCGGCGTCGTTCATGCTCTGGCTGCGGCCAGCGGTGAGAGTGCATTCCTGTCTGCTCGGCGTGGCGACGAGACGGTCTGCCTTCTGCGCGAGGACGGTAGCTTCCCCCTGCGGTCACACGTGTTGTACGAGGGGATTCGGCTGCCGCTCGGAGTGGCGTCGGCGGGCCTGGTGATCCTGTCGCATCTACCGGATCGAGAGATCGATCAGTACCTGGCCGGCGCCGACCTGGAGCCGACGTGGGGCCCGCAACACGCGACTACCGAAATCCGGCGGCGAATCGTCGCGACACGAACGACGGGTTATGCAGTCAACCCCGCGCTGCTCGTCGAAGGCAGCTGGGGCATCGGTGCCGCGGTGTTCGACCGATCGGGAAAGCCCGCATGGGCCCTGAGTCTCACCGGAGTCGAGACCCGCTTTCGCGCGGATCGGCACCACGAACTGGGCACCCTCCTGCTGGAACATGCCCACGCACTGACCGGGCGCCTCAGGTGAGTGGACGGGCTGCGCGGTGCTGTTTCAGTAATTCGCGGTAGACGGCGGCGTTGAGTCCGTTGTGGTTGACTTCGTCGTCGGAAAGTTCGCGCCGGATTTTCGCCGGGACGCCTGCGACGAGCGAACGCGGCGGAACCTGAGTTCCTTCGAGCACCAGCGCACCGGCTGCCACCAGGCTGCCTTCGCCGATGACGGCGCCGTTCATGACGATCGCACCCATTCCGACGAGGCTGCCGTCGCCGATGGTGCATCCGTGGAGCACCGCGTTGTGTCCGACGCTGACATTCTCACCGACCGTGAGGGGAAAACCGGGGTCGACGTGCGCGGCGACGCCGTCCTGCAGGTTGCTGCCCGCGCCGATGGTGATGTCCTCGAACTCGGCGCGCAGTACCGCGCCGTACCAGATTCCCGACGTCGGGCCGACCTTCACGCGGCCTACCACGGTAGCCGTCGGTGCGATCCACGCTTCCTGGTCGATGTCCGGGCTTCCCCCGTCGAGTGCCCACAGCTGTCCTGCCATCGTCACATCCTTCTCTCGTACACCGTTGTGTCGACCACTCTGCACCATGACCATTCCCTCGGGTTCAGTCGAGCAGGCTGGGATGCCCGGTGTCGTCGACGGGGACGGGATCGGGGTCGTCGGTGTGCCCGACGACGGTCATCTGCACCAGCATCAATCGCGGCCCACCCTTCTCTCGCGGCAACAGCGCGGCGCGCGCGTCGACGACGGTCCATCCGCCGCCGATGCGCCGGAGGCGGATGCCGTCGACGGAGGTACTGGTTTCCGTGCCCGCGTACATCCCCGACGCGGCGGCGAAGATGCGTGTGACGTCGTCCGGGTGCGGAGTATCCCTGTCGTCGACGATGCCCTTCCACTGAATCTCCGGCACCGGATCGGTCAGCCACCGAATCAGCCGATTGTGCGTGACGTCCATCAGGACCAGCGCCATCTGCGGAGACACCTGACCCAACGCCGCGAACGCCGCCGTCTCGAGCCTCGGCGTCACCACCGACTCGGATTCGACGGCGTGGACCACACCTCTCCACGTCGATCCGTCGTCGACGGCAGTGAACACGATTCCGAGGCGGGAAACGCCGGGAAGGTGCGGTGTCGAGGCCAGGCCGGTCCACGTGGCCCCGTCCTCGGGAGAGGGTTGCAGGAGCGCGCCGATGGCGCCGACAGCGTCGTCGACGTCGATCTTTCGGAACACTTCGGGTGAGGTGAATCTGGTTCGGATGTCGGGGGGAAGGTCCGCGGCGATCTCGCGGAGGCAGTCCGCGTCGACGACGAACGCGCGCCGCTCGGAGTCGAAGGTCACGGCGAGCGCGTCGTCGGGTCGCTCGGGGACGGCGGAATCTGCGTCGCCGACCCACAACGCGATGCCGTGGACGGGACCTGACGGACCCACGACCGGATGCAGGACGACGCGGGTGCGTCCGTTACCGGTCGGGATCGTGACGTCGCGGGAGGTTGCGTGTTCGCGGACGACGTCGATCGACCGAGCGACCTCCGCCCAGACCTGTGCAGAGGATCGTCCGCCGACCATGGATCTGACTGCGCGCGGCAGGGACGACATCTCGCGTAGCCGTCCGCCGAGGGAGACCAGAGTCGCCCTGTCCTGATGTAGCGTCTCCACCAGCATCCATGGCTGTGCCCCCGCGTCGACGTTGCGCTGCGGCGCCGCGGCATCCGGTTTCGATTTCACACAGCCACCCTAGTGCGAACCGACTGTTCCGAATGATTTCTCCGGGGGGCTCTTGACTGGCCGAATCGTCACCGCAACCATCGCCGACGCCACCACCTGCGCCTCGGTTCTGGCCGACGCCTTCCGCCACGATCCGCTGATGGCGTCCATCTGGCCCGGCCGCGCGCGACGGCACGCGGCTCTGACCGGCTACTTCACTGCGTCACTGCGGCACTTTCACATCGCCGGAGGCGGGGTGCGGTTCGTCGAGGAGAACGGGGCAGCCGTTGCCGTCGAGGTGTGGGATCCGCCCGGTCGTCAGCACTCGTCGCTGCTGCGCACCGCGCGGGCGCTGCCGTCGCTGCTTCCGGCACTGCGGACCCGCGTCGGCGCAGCGGTACGAGTCAGGTCGACGCTCGATGCCCACCACCCTTCCGAACCGGCGTGGTATCTGGCGAATCTGGGTAGTACCCAGTCGGCTCGGGGCCGGGGTTTCGTCTCGACGCTCCTGCACGACCGGCTCGCGCGCTGCGACGTGGGCGGCGCCGACGCCTCTCTCGTCTGCACGTCGACCGACAACGTCACTTTCTACGAGAAATTCGGGTTCGAGGTCACGGGGACGTTCGCGTTGGCGTCGGGCGCTGTGATGACCTCGATGTGGCGGCGAGCAGCTGGGAGCTGACGACAGTCGGAGGACTCGTCACGCCCACGCCGGCCGACGCGAGTGTCCGCTAACCGTGCAATCCGCCGCGAGCTTCGTCGAAGATCAGCCACGTCCTCGTCGACCGAACCCCGTCGAGACTTTGCAGACCCTCCAGCACCACGTGACGGAGCGTCTCGTTGTCCGGTGTCCGAACGAGGACCAGCACGTCGAAGTCGCCACCCAGAAGACTGAAATGGTCGACGAAGGACATCGTCTTCAGCTCTGCCGCGACGCTCCGCCATGAATCCTGGCGGATCGACAGTGCAATGAACGCCGACGTGGCCAGGCCGGCCGCGGTCGGATCCACGCGAACGGTGAACTGCTCCACGACGCCTGCGCTTACCAGTCGCTCGACCCGTGTGTAGGCGTGCGCGCGTGAGATATGGACACGGTCCGCGAGGACGCGCATCGACATTCTGCTGTCGGCTGTCAGTTCACGCAGGATGCCGCGATCGACATCGTCCAATTCGACCCGTCCGCGAGCGTCTGCCATCCGTCCACCATCCTTCGATCCACCACGACGTCGATTGGACATTATGCCGAGATTTCGCCCGCCTGCCGACCATATGTCTCCGATCTGCGGCATCCCAGCGAAAGACTGAGCATCGAGGGCCACAATCACCTTACAAGTCGAGCTCGAAAGAGGTGCCCGTGACAACCCCCGTGACGTCAACACAACCGTCAACACAACCGCAGTCGACCCATCCGGCAGATGCTTCGGCTTCGTCCTATCAGCAATTCATGCCTGCCGACCATCCGGTGCAATACCTCGCTCCGGACGGTACGAGCGTCGACAGCGCCGCCAGGTATGCACGGCCGTCGAACGCGCGTCTTCTGGACATGTATCGGTCCATGGTGCACGGACGTCGGTTCGATCAGCAGGCAACCGCATTGACCAAGCAAGGCCGCCTTGCGGTGTACCCGTCCTCGCGAGGCCAGGACGCATGTCAGATCGCGGCCGCCATGTGTCTCGGCGAGCAGGACTGGATGTTCCCCACGTACCGCGACTCCATGTCTCTGGCTGCGCGCGGTGTCGACCAGGTCGAACTGTTGGGGATGCTTGCCGGTTACTGGCATTGTGGCTACGACCCGACGCAGTACCGCGTGGCGCCTCAATGCACGCCGCTGGCAACACAATTGCTGCACGCGACCGGATTCGCGTACGCCGAGGCGAAGCAGGGACGCGACACCGTCGCCCTCGCGTTCTGTGGCGACGGTGCGACCAGTGAAGGCGACTTCCACGAGGCACTCAACTTCGCTGCCGTGTTCCGGGCGCCGGTCATCTTTCTGGTGCAGAACAACGGCTTCGCGATCAGCGTTCCACTGGCACGCCAGAGCGCGGCACCGTCGTTGGCGCACAAAGGTGTCGGCTACGGCGTCGGCAGCGAGCAGGTCGACGGCAACGACCCGGTGGCGATGATGGCCGTCATGGATGCAGCCGTCGAACATGTTCGGTCCGGCAAAGGGCCCGTCGTCGTCGAGGCACACACCTACCGAATGGATGCGCACACCAACGCGGACGACGCCACTCGGTACCGCAAGGCCGACGAAGTCGAGGGATGGCTCGCTCGCGATCCGCTCACGCGATTGGATGCCTACCTCGGCGCGGCCGGGATCCTGACCGACGAGGTGCGCGAGGAGATCACTGTGTCCGCCGACGCGGATGCCGCAGCACTTCGCGCAGGTATGAACACCGATCGGGATGTCGATCCCCATGATCTGTTCGAGTTCGTCTACGCGGTGCCCACCCCGTCCTTGATCGAGCAACGCGACCAGGTGACCGCCGAAACCGCAGCAGCACAGGAGAACTGATATGCCCACGTTGACCATGGCAGGAGCTCTCAACGCAGCACTGCGTGACTCGCTCACCGAGGACGAGAAAGTCGTCGTGTTCGGCGAGGACGTTGGAACCCTCGGTGGCGTCTTCCGTGTCACCGACGGCTTGACTAGAGACTTCGGCGAGGACCGATGCTTCGACACCCCGCTCGCCGAGTCGGGCATCGTCGGCTTCGCGATCGGAATGGCGATGTCCGGCTACAAGCCCGTCGTCGAAATGCAGTTCGACGCCTTCGCCTACCCGGCCTTCGAGCAGATCGTCTCGCACGTCGCAAAACTCCGGAACCGCACTCGTGGTTCCTTGACGGCACCGATGGTGATCCGAATTCCGTTCGCGGGAGGTATCGGTGGCGTCGAACACCACTGCGATTCGTCAGAGGCCTACTACGCGCACACCCCTGGCCTGAAAGTGGTCTCGCCGTCCACCGTCGCCGACGCGTACTCGCTGATGCGCGACGCCATCGCCGATCCGGATCCGGTGATCTTCCTCGAGCCGAAGCGGCTGTACTTCTCCAAGGACGACATCGAATTGACACGGACCGAACCCATCGGCACCGCCGTGGTTCGTCGCCCGGGCACCGATGTCACCTTGCTCGCCTACGGGCCGACGGTGTCGGTGGCCATGGAGGCCGCCGAGTTCGCCGCCGAGGACGGCCGCAGCGTCGAGGTGGTCGACCTGCGTTCGCTCAATCCTTTCGACGACCAGACTGTCGCGGCATCGGTCCGCAAGACCGGCCGCTGCGTCGTCGTGCAGGAAGCACAGGCATTCGCAGGCGTCGGTGCCGAAATCGCATCCCGCGTGTCCGAGCGGTGCTTCCACCACCTGCACGCACCTGTCCTTCGTGTCAGCGGCCTCGATATCCCCTATCCTGCACCGAAATTGGAGCACTTTCACCTTCCCTCCGCCGACCGGGTGCTCGACGCGATCGACCGTCTTCAGTGGAACGACGTCCCGGATCTGAGCAAGGCGGTGTCGGTATGACTGCACAGGTGTTCATGCTCCCGGACCTCGGCGAAGGTCTCACCGACGCAGTCGTGCTCGAGTGGAAAGTGAAGCCGGGCGACACCGTGACCATTGACCAGGTCGTCGTCGAGGTCGAAACCGCGAAGGCCTCGGTCGAGGTCCCGTGCCCGTTCGAAGGCGTCATCGCCGAACTGCACGGCGCGGAAGGTGATGTGCTTGCGGTGGGAACGCCGTTGATCACCGTCAGCGGCGGCGCCGTGGCCGACGTGTCCACCGCCCACGAGCAATACCGCCAGGAGGAACGCGCAGGTTCGGGAAATGTGCTGATCGGCTACGGGACGGGCCACGGTCCGACCGGGCGCAGGCGTCGAGTGCAGCCCGCATCCCGCCCCACGGCGGCACCTCATCGGTCGGCCGGCCCGAAGGTCCTGTCCCCGATAGTCCGACAACTCGCATTGTCCGCTGGACTGGAACTCGACACCATTCCCGCCGAAGGTAGCCACGGGGTGATCACCCGCGCCGACGTCGAGCGTGCGCTCGACGTCAAGTCCGCGTCACCGGCGAGCGGCGTCACCCGCATCCCGATCACGGGCATGCGCAAGGTCATCGCCGACAAGCTCTCGCGCAGTCGGGCAGAAATTCCCGAGGCAACCGTATGGGTCGACGTCGATGCCACGGCGCTTCTGCAAGCCCGACGGGACCTCGACGCCTCCGTCGACGGAGTCAAGGTGACCCTGCTCGCAGTGCTGGCCAAGCTGACGGTGATCGCGTTGTCGAAGTACCCGGAACTCAACAGCACTGTCGATACGGCCGCGGAAGAAATTCATCGGTACGAGGACGTCCACCTCGGCATTGCCGCTCAGACCGACCGTGGACTCATCGTTCCCGTTCTGTCGCAGGCGAACCGAGCTGATCTACGCGAGCTCTCCGAGCGGCTCGCCGAGACGACGGAGATGGCACGCACGGGATCCATTCCGCCGGCACGACTGTCGGGTGGGACGTTCACGCTCAACAACTACGGTGTTTTCGGAGTCGATGGTTCCGCAGCGATCATCAACCATCCCGAAGCCGCGATCCTGGGAATCGGGCGCATCATCGATCGCCCCTGGGTCGTCGATGGGGTGGTCACAGCGCGCAAGGTCGCTCAGCTTTCGCTCGCGTTCGATCACCGCGTGTGCGACGGCGGTGTGGCGGGAGGGTTTCTTCGTACGATCGCCGACTACATCGAGAACCCCGTGGTGGCACTGGCGGGAGTGCGATGACCGACATCGTGATCCTCGGCGGCGGCTCAGGCGGTTACTCGTGTGCCATCCGCGCCGAGCAACTCGGTCTGTCCGTCGTCCTGATCGAGGAAGACAAACTCGGCGGAACGTGCCTGCACCGCGGATGCATTCCTACCAAAGCCTTACTGCACACGGCCGAGATCGCGGATGCGGTTCGCGGTGCCGGGCACGTCGGTGTGACGGCCTCTCTCGGAGGCGTCGACGCCGGTGCTGCAGTGAAGTATCAGCAGAGTGTGGTCGCAGCGTTGTACACCGGCCTGCAGGGGCTGCTGAAGCGCCCGAACATCGAGATCGTCTTCGGTAGAGGACGTCTCGTCGACAAGAACACCGTGGAGGTCGACGGGCGTCGCATCACGGGGAAGTCGGTTGTGCTCGCCACCGGTTCCTACTCACGCACCATCCCTGGCATCGAGGTCGGTGACCGCGTGATGACGAGCGAGCAGGCACTGACCCTCGATCGGGTGCCCGAATCCGTGGTCGTCCTCGGCGGCGGTGTCATCGGAATCGAATTCGCCAGCATCTGGGCGTCGTTCGGATCGAAGGTGACCGTGGTGGAGGCGCTCGATCGCATCCTTCCCGGCGAGGACGAGTGGTCCTCGAAACAAATGCTGCGCGCTCTGAGGAAGCGCGGCATGGACATTCGCGTCGGCACCAAGGTCGACGCAGTGCAGGAGACCGAGAAAGACGTGACGGTGACGCTCTCCAGCGGCGACACCATCGACGCCGACGTAGTGCTCGTCGCCGTCGGAAGGGGTCCGCGCACCGATGGGCTCGGTCTCGCCGAGATCGGCATCGCCACCGAACGGGGATTCGTCACTGTCGACGACAATCTGACGACATCGGTACCGGGCGTCTACGCCGTCGGCGACATCGTTCCCGGATACCAATTGGCACACCGTGGGTTTCAGCACGGGATGTTCGTCGCCGAGCACGTCGCCGGCATGGAACCGGCTCGAGTCGACGGCGACATCGTTCCGCGGGTGACGTACTCGCATCCCGAGGTCGCATCGGTCGGAAAGACCGAGAACGCCGCTCGCGACGAGTTCGGTACCGCAACCTCAGCGGTGTACGACCTGGGCGGCAACGGAAAGAGCCGGATCCTGGGCACCGCAGGCGGAGTCAAGGTGATTCGCGCTCGGGAGGATGGACCGGTGGTCGGCGTGCACATCGTCGGGGATCGGGCGGGCGAGCTCATCGGTGAGGCGCAACTCGCCGTGGCGTGGGAGGCACTGCCGTCGGAGGTGGGGGCGTTCGTTCATGCTCACCCCACTCAGAACGAAGCTCTCGGTGAGGCGATGATGGCATTGTCCGGCCGGCCGTTGCATGCACACAGCTGAGCAACCGACCCCACGACGGACGAACCCCACGACGGGGCCCCCGAAGCTCCTTGCTTCGGGGGCCTTCTCCGCTGCGTCAGACGTTCAGATCCTGATCGCGGCGGTTCTTGATACGAGAGGTCGCGATGAACGAGATCGCGGCCAACAGCATCAGGTAGATCGAGATCGACATCGATGTTCCTGTTCCCTTGAACAGCGCCTCGGAAATGGTCGGTACGAAAGCGCCGCCCAGAACGGTGCCGATCGCGTAACCGATGGACGCACCGCTGAATCGTACTGCGGCGGGAAACATTTCTGCGTACAGAGCCGGCTGTGGGCCGTACGACAGACCGAGACCGACGGCGAACAGAACCAGCGCCAGATAGACCCACTTCAACTCGCCGGTGTCGACCAGGAGGAAGAACGGAACGGCACACAACATCATGGCCGCGTTTCCGATGTTCATGACCGTGGTCCGCGGCATTCGATCGGAGGCGTAGGCACCGACGAGCGTGAACAGTCCCCACACCATGGCGCTGACGAGACTCGCGACCAGTACGTCGACGCGAGCAAGTCCGTGCTCGCGCGTCGAGTAGGCGACGATGAACCCGCCGACGATGATGTATCCGTTGCCGTTCGTTCCGATGAACGACAGAGCGGCCAGCATGACCTGCTTCTTGTTGGTCTTCCACAGCGACCGCACCGGAGTGTGGTTGCGCTCCTTGCGCTCCGAGAGCTCCTTGAACACCGGAGTTTCCTCGACACGGCGTCGAATGTAGAAGCCGACGAGGATCAACACGAAGCTGATGAGGAACGGGATCCGCCAACCCCAGGATTCGAACTGCTCCTCGGTCAGCAGACCGGTGCACAGCGCCAACGTGCCGACGGCGATGAGCATGCCCAGCGGAACACCCATCTGTGTCGCGGCGCCGTAGATTCCGCGCTTGCCCTTGGGGGCGTGTTCGACGGCCATCAACGCCGCGCCGCCCCACTCACCACCCGTCGAGAAGCCCTGCAGGATCCGCAGAACGATCAGAATGATCGGCGCCCAGATGCCGATCGTCGCGTAGGTCGGCAACAAACCCATCCCGACTGTCGCGGCCCCCATGAGAGTCAGCGTCAGAATCAGGACCTTCTTACGGCCGATCTTGTCGCCGAAGTAACCGGCCACCACGGCGCCGAGGGGCCGGAAGACGAAACTGATGCCGATGGTCACGTAGGCCACCAACTGTCCCGACGAACCCATGGGCGCAAAGAACAAACTGGCGAAGATCAACGACGCTGCCTGGGCGTAGATGAAGAAGTCGTACCACTCCACCGTCGTACCGACCATGCTCGCCAGTGCAGCGCGACGATGTTCCCGTGTCGCCACGGTGCGCGACGAGGTCTGTGTTGCCATCGACTGTCTCGTTTCGTTTCGGTTCCTCACCGCGACGGGGGTTCGTCGCGGCAGAAGTCTTCTCGGAGGGCGGACTCGGATCCGATGTCCTACCGCAGCGGTCGAGATCGACAGCCGGAGTCCGACGGACCCACACCACCGTCCGTTCGGTCGGTAATACCATGACTGGAGCCGGGGATGTTGTCAAGATCTCATCCACGAAAACTTCTGCATCCAGTCATCGCACTGTAAAGAACTCGGTTGTGGCGGCGACGCAGAACAGCAACACACATCCATGAATCGTTCGAAACTACGGATCGGCCCGGACTTCTTCGTAGTTCTCGACGCAGACATCGCTTGTGAGACCGGCCATACTCGATTCTCATGACATCGCCGAACTCTGTTCTCGATCTGGACGAGTTGATCGCAGTACTCGGCGACGGTGCCGTCGTGACCGACCCCGACATACTCCGTAGCTTCACCCACGACGCTGCCGCTCTCTGCGATTCCACTCCACCTCTCGCAGTGGTTTTTCCGAGCTCCGAAGCGGACGTCCAAGCGATCATGCGATTCTCGGCGAAGCATCTCGTGCCCGTCGTGCCCCAAGGCGCACTGACCGGCCTGTCCGGGGCAGCGAACGGAACACCGGGGTGCATTGCCCTCAACACCAGGCGCATGAACGCGATAGTCGAACTCGACGTCGCCAATCGGGTGGCCGTCGTCCAGCCGGGGGTGACCAACAAGCAGCTCAAGGTTGCCGCAGCCGAACAAGGTCTGACCTATCTGCCGGACCCGTCGAGCTGGGAGTCGTCGACGATCGGGGGAAACATCGCAACCAACGCGGGCGGATTGTGCTGCGTGAAGTACGGTGTGACAGCTCGGTTCGTCAGGGGGCTCCGCGTCGTTCTCGCCGACGGGCGTGCGATGTTCGTCGGGAGGCGCACAGTCAAGGGCGTCGCAGGATTGTCACTCGCCGAGCTGTTCGTCGGTTCGGAGGGCACACTCGGCGTCGTCACCGAAGCCACCGTCGGCCTCGACTTTCCCGCCTCCGCTCCGCTGACCATGGCCGCCACGTTCCCCTCGACCGCAGCTGCAGGTGTGGCCGTCGCACGAACCCTCGCGCAGGGGATCACGCCGAGTCTCTTCGAACTCCTGGACCGCACCACGATTCGGGCGATCGACGCCTACGCCAAGATGGGATTCGGCTCCGATGCAGCCGCTGTACTGATCGCTCAATCCGACACCGGCGTCGGCGCGTCGGCTCAGTTGGACGCCATCGCGTCGATCTGTACCGCAGCGGGCGCATCCGAGGTGGTGGTCGCCGAGAACGCCGCCGAATCCGATCAACTCGTGCAGGCACGCAGGCTCGCGTACCCGGCGCTGGAAAGCCTCGGTGCCCCTCTCGTCGACGACGTCTCGGTCCCACTGTCCGCGCTGGCGACCATGATCGACGAGTCCGAGCGCATCGCCGAGCGTATCGGGATCGTCATCGGCGTCGTCGGGCATGCCGGTGACGGCAACCTCCACCCGACGGTCATCGTCGACCCCGAGGATCCGGCTTCTCTCGATGCGGCCAACCGAGCGTTCGACGCAATCGCCGACGTCGCACTGAGACTCGGTGGCACCATCACCGGTGAGCACGGTGTGGGACTGCTCAAGCGCGATCTGCTCGAGAAAGAACTCGATCCTGTCGCGGCCACTCTTCAGCGTGGCATCAAGGAGTTGCTCGACCCGCAGTATCTTCTCAACCCAGGCAAGGTTCTCAGGGCGCGCTAGCCGGTGAATCGCAGCGCCATCCACACCAGAAGTCGGGTGTCGGCGTTGTCGAGATCGAGACCGAACAGCTCCTTGGTCCGTCGAATTCGGTAGCGAAACGTGTTGGCGTGCAAGTACAACGACGCCGACGCCACCGCCACGTTTGACTCGTTCTCCAGCAGTGCGAGCACAGTCGCCCCGTAGGCGGTCCCCTCCCGCGAATCGTGCACGAGCATCTCCTCGACGGCAGGAATGGCAAGAGGTACGTTCACCAGCGCCGATCGTGCATCGGACAGTAAGAGTTTCACCTCGACCTGCTCGAAGGTCGCCGTCCGGCCCTCTCCCGCAACCACGTCCAGAACTCTTCTCGCACGGACGCGTGCGTCGACCGGTCGCGAACGTACGTCGCTTATCCCCATCGCGATCGAGATCCCCACAGTGGCGCACGCGCGCTGACGCACTTCCTCCGCCTCCGCGACCAGGGCTTCGGTGGACGCGTGCAGGCCGTCGACAGTACGCAGCACATAGACGACCCCATCGATCACCGCGCATCCCGAGTGAGGACCGCGAGTCATCGTCAGGTCGAGCAACCCGATCAGCGACTCCACCGTGTGGTGTGCGCTCTCCACAGCGACCACGACGAACCCACGGTCCGACGGCGTCAACGTATCGTCCGTCAGAAGTTTCCGTACTTCGTCCGAACCGTCCCGCCGGGGCGACACACGCGCACGAAGCAGGGGTGCCGCCGCGGCGGCGGCACGCGCCATCGCCGCGGCGGCGGCACGCGCCATCGCCGCGACAGCCGAGCGATCGGGTGGGTCGATCGACTGCCTGGCCACGATCACCCAGATGGAACCGAGGTGACCGGACGTATCGCCCACAGCCACCGCCAGCCGCGGAAGTGTCCCCTCGAGATCGACGACATGCACCGCAGAACTGGCACGAAACGCGGGATCCTGGTGATGCACCAGGTACTTGTCCGGTACGCGTTTGCCGAGAATGCCGTCACGCCGCACTTCGTCTGTCTGTTGACCCGGTAACGACGAGTATGCGACGACATAACCGTGCGGATCCATCACTGCGACCGCACCGCCTGTGGCGGCCGCGGTCGCATCGGCGAGAGCCGACAGATCGCCCGAGTTCACCGACTCACGATACGACTGTCGCCTCGAAACTCCGCAACTACTCGGTCACCGCTGGTGACGGTGACGTCGTAGATGCCGTTCTTACCGAAGCGTGCACGCTCGACGGCGTCGGCGACGAGAACGTCTCCGGCCTTCGTCGGCCGCAGATAGCGAATATCGCAACGCGCCGCCACTGCGGCATCGTCGTAACTGTTGCACGCCATCGCGAACGTCGTGTCGGCAAGGATGAACACGTATCCTCCGTGCGTGATGGCGTGACCGTTGACCATGTCCTCGGTGACGACCATCGACATCCTGGCGTGGCCGTCCCTCAGCTCGAGCAACTCGATTCCGAGTTTGCGGGATGCGGCGTCGGCGGCGAACATCTCGTGAGCGATCCTGTTCTGTCCCATCACTACCGATCCACCGATGAGACCCGCACGTCCTCCTGCGTGAACATCGTCGCTCCACCGGTGGCGAAGTTGCGGACGTCCTTGCCTGCGGCCTTCATCTCGGCTGATCCCAGACCGACCTTCAGGGACGCCTCGTCCGCGAAGACCAGGTACGCGATCATGTAGTACGGCGGCTCGGATCCGTCCATCGAACTGGCTTTGCCGTAAGTGAATTCGACCAATCCCGGCACCGTGGCAGCAAGCGGGACATGCACCGAGGTGTAGTGCTCGTCGAATGCGGCCGGATCTTCTGGTGTGCCGTAACACACGACTACACGGGCAGTCACTTGTCTCCCTCCGGCTTCGCGACGAGTGTGAGCACGTCGTATGTCGCGACGGGGTCACCTTCCTGATTCACTACCACTGCATCCCAACGCACTTCACCGTAGTCCGCACTCTGACGAGGTGTTATCAGTTTGGCCGTGAGCGTCACGGTGAGCGAGTCCTCGGCTTTCACCGGTGTCAGGAAGCGCAGGTTGTCGACGCCGAAGTTCGCGAGAACGGGGCCGGGCGCGGGGTCGACGAACAGTCCGGCCGCCAGCGAGACGACGAGGTACCCGTGCGCGACGATGCCGCCGAACAGTGGATTGGCTGCTGCCGCTTCGGGATCGGTGTGGGCATAGAACGTGTCGCCGGTGAACTCGGCGAAATGGTCGATGTCCGCGCGGGTGACCTGACGAGGACCTCCGACAATGGTGTCGCCGAGCTGCAGCTCACCGAGGTCTTTGCGGAAGGGATGGATGTCACCGGTGATCCGAGCCGAACCAGCCACCCACTTGTTGCCGACGGCTGTCAACACATCCGGTGTGCCCTGAATCGCTGTGCGCTGCATGTGATGCAGCACGCCTCGCATGCCGCCGAGTTCTTCACCGCCACCCGCTCGACCAGGTCCGCCGTGCACCAGAACCGGCAGGGGGGATCCGTGGCCGGTGGACTCTCGGGCGTCTTCACTGTTGAGCACCAGGATGCGACCGTGGTACGGCGCTGATCCCAGCACGATCTCGCGGGCGAGTGCCGAATCCTTGGTGACGAGCGAGGCGACGAGAGAGCCCTTGCCGCGGGCAACGAGGTCCAGGAGATCCGCGGTGTCGTCGTATCCGATCACCGTGGACACGGGGCCGAATGCTTCGATTTCGTGCGGCTCGGGTGCAGACGCGTCTGCGGCCTTCAACAGGACCGGCGCCATGAATGCGCCCGGGCGCGGGTCGACGGCCTCGGGGTCACCGAAGACAACCGAGGCCGATTTGGTCAGGCCACGAATCGATTTGAGGACTTCGTCGCGCTGATCGATGCTGGCGAGCGCACCCATCGTGACGCCGTCGTCGCGGGGATCGCCGACGACGACCTTCCCCAGCTTGGCCGCCAGCGCGTCGATGACCGGGTCGACCTGCGCCTGTGGGACCAGGACGCGCCGAATGGCGGTGCATTTCTGTCCGGCCTTGACCGTCATCTCGGTGAAGACACCCTTGACGAAGAGGTCGAATTCCGGATCCTGCTGCGTCACATCGGTGCCGAGAATCGACGCATTGAGCGAATCGGCTTCGGCGGTGAAGTGCACACCCTCGCCGACAACGTTCGGGTGCGCACGCAGCTGTGCCGCTGTGTCGGCAGAACCGGTGAACGCGACGGAATCCTGCCCGCCCAGATGATCGATGATCCCCCTGGCGCTGCCGGCCAGCAGTTGTACCGATCCCTCGGGGAGAATTCCGCTCTCGATGATGCGTCGGAAGACGAGTTCTGTCAGATAGGCGCTCTGGCTCGCCGGCTTCACGATGGACGGCACGCCCGCGATGAACGCAGGCGCCAATTTCTCGAGGAACCCCCACACCGGGAAGTTGAACGCGTTGATCTGCACGGCCACGCCGCGACGGGACGTGTAGACGTGCTGGCCGAGGAACGTGCCCTTCTTGCCGAGCTGCTCGACGGCGCCGTCGAGGTAGACGGTGTCGTTGGGAAGTTCGCGCCGAGCCTTGCTCGCGTAACTCAGCACGGTCCCGAATCCTCCGTCGATGTCGACGCCGGAATCGCGCTGGGTGGCGCCCGTCAGGGTCGACACCTCGTAGAACTCGTCCTTGCCCGCCATCAACGTCAGACCGAGCTGTTTGAGCAGGCCGGCGCGCTCGTGGAACGTCAGCGCGGCGAGCGCCGGGCCACCTACCGTGCGGGCGTAGTCCACCATGCCGGCGACATCGAGGCCGGTGGACGAAATACGAGCGACCTCGGTTCCGTCGATCGCGCTGAGCAGCGGAGTGCCCTCGTCACTCGCGGCGAACCAACGACCTTGCGCGTAGCTTTCCAACAATCTGCTCACAGCATCTCTCCGTCTCACCGTACGTTCGGTCGGTAATTACCATCGCGCTCCGGTGCGGAGATGTCAAGGAACGTCTCACTCGGGGCGGTGACGCAAACCGTCGAAGGTCAGGGCGACGACGGCGTCGGCCAGGGCGTCGGCGGAGCCGCCGGTCCGGGGCTTGTACCACTCGATCAGCGAGTTGACCGTGCCGAAGAGCAAGCGCGACACCAGAGCGGGATCGATGTCGGCGCGCAGGTCCCCCTCCTCGGCGGCCGCGACCACGAGGCCACTGACGAAGGCGTCGAACTCGCGGCGCCTGGCCAGGGCACGACGCTCCACCTCGGTGTTCCCGCGCACCCGCAGCAACAGCGTGACGTACGGCAACTCGGCGACGAGGATCTCGACGCTACGCCGGACCAGGTATTCGAGCCGATCGATGTATCGACCGGTAGTGGCCCGCTCCTCCGTGGTGACGGCGAACAGGGCGTTGAGCGCTCGCGACAGGGCCAGCTCGAGAAGCTCGGACTTGCCGGACACGTGGTGATAGATGGACGACTTGGTGATACCGAGCCGTCCGGCCAAGACCTCCATCGACGTGCCGTCGTACCCCTTGTCGTTGAAGACCTTGACTGCGACGGCCAACAACGAGTCGAGGTCGTAACCCGGGCGTCCCGGCAGACCGGTGCGGCGCGGAGTCCGTGCAGTTGTCATGTCGGACATCTTCCCAGGCGCTGCTCCATTTCACAGCACCGAGGCCTCCCACCCTTGCGTGTCGACCGAATGTTCGGTTATTAATAAGAGGAACCGGAGAAGGAGCGAACAGTGGGCGAAGTATTTCTCGTGGCGGGCGCACGTACACCGCATGGTCGATACGGGGGTGCGCTCGCGACGGTCCGTCCGGACGACCTCGCCGGGATCGTCGTCGCCGAGGCAGTGCGCCGCGCGGGCGTCCCCGCGGACAGCATCGACGAGGTCATCCTCGGCGCAGCCAACCAGGCCGGCGAGGACAACCGCGACGTCGCACGCATGGCGGTGCTTCTCGCGGGCCTGCCGAACACCGTGCCCGGCTACACCGTCAACCGGTTGTGCGCGAGCGGGCTCACCGCGGTCGCGAGTGCCGCGTCCACCATCCGCAGCGGAGAAGCAGACGTCATCGTCGCGGGCGGTGTCGAATCGATGACTCGTGCCCCATGGGTGATGGCAAAGCCCGGCACGCCGTGGGCCAAGCCCGGTCAGATCTTCGACACGGCCCTCGGGTGGCGTTTCACGAATCCTCGCTTCGACGACAAGACGACGTTGTCCATGGGCGAGACCGCGGAGGAGGTGGCCCGCCAGGAGGGCATCACCCGCGAGGAGTCCGACGCTTTCGCCTTCCGCAGCCAAGAGCGCGCTGTCGCCGCGCAGGATGCGGGACGATTCGTCGACGAGATCGTGGCGGTATCCGCGAAGACCGGGGACGTCACCGAGGACGAAACACCACGGCGTGGAACAACTCTGGACAAGCTCGGCGCACTGAAGACAGTGTTTCGGCAGGACGGCATCGTCACCGCCGGAACCTCGTCGCCGTTCACCGACGGCGCCACAGCGCTGGTCGTCGCATCCGAAGAGGCAGTGAACAAGTACGGCCTCGAAGTGCGGGGCCGCATCGTCACCAGCGCGAGCGCAGGCGTCGCACCCCACGTCATGGGCCTCGGACCCGTGCCCTCGACACACAAAGCACTCGCAGGTGCGGGGTGGTCGATCGACGACCTCGGCGCCGTCGAACTCAACGAGGCCTTCGCCGCGCAATCTCTCGGCGTCATCCGGCAGTTGAAGCTCGACGAGACGATCGTCAACGCCGACGGCGGTGCCATCGCACTCGGACATCCACTCGGGGCATCGGGAGCGCGCATCCTGTTGACTCTCCTGGGCCGAATGGAACGCGAGAAGGCGTCGCGGGGACTGGCGACGCTGTGTGTCGGCGTCGGGCAGGGTGTGTCGATGTTGATCGAGGCGCCGTGAACACCATCGTCGTCGAAGAAACTGCGGATCGCGTCGTCGTCACGCTGGCACGAGAGAAGCAGCGCAACGCGATCGACTCCGACATGATCTCGGAGCTGCACGACGTGTGCGCGCTGATCGAGCGGGATCCTCGTGTACTGATCCTGACCGGGCGCGGTGAGCACTTCGCCGGCGGCGCTGACATCAACCAGCTCCGTCGACGCACGCGCGACGACGCTCTGCGCGGCATCAACCGAAACCTGTTCGACCGCATCGCTTCCCTTCCGCTGCCGACGATCGCCGCCATCCGCGGTTACGCCTTGGGCGGCGGCGCCGAACTGTCGTATGCCTGCGACATCAGAATCGCCTCCGCTACGGCTGTTTTCGGCAATCCCGAGCCAGGCCTCGGAATCATGGCGGCCGCGGGAGCGAGCTACCGGCTGCCGACGTTGGTGGGGGTGTCCGTCGCCAAACAGGTCCTCCTGGGAGGCCGCTTGCTCGACGCCGACGCAGCCTCGAAATCGGGGTTGGTGATGGAGATCGTGGACGATCCGCTGGCTTCGGCACACACGCTCGCCGATCGCATCGTCAAGCAAGCACCATTGGCCCTGAAACTGACCAAAACGATCCTCGATGCACCCGGTTCGCACCCGTGGGCCGACGACATCGCTCAAGCCGTTCTGTTCGAGACCGAGGACAAACAACGCCGCATGACGGCATTTTTGGAGAAGAAATGACAGTTCCCGTAAGCGTCGGTGTCGTCGGTGGTGGCAGGATGGGCGCGGGAATCGCCCAGGTCTTCGCCGCTCTCGGCGCCGCCGTGACCATTGCCGAAGCGGCAGACCAGGCAGCGGCGCTCGGCCGCGTCGAGACCGGGTTGGCCCGGGCTCACGAGCGCGGAAAGCTGGACGAGGATCCCGCCGCGATCCTTGCGCGTGTTACCACCGTCGCGGGCCCGACCGATCTGCCCGCCGATCTCGAACTCGTCGTCGAGGCCGTACCGGAAATCCCGTCGCTCAAGGTCGAGGTACTTGCGCTGATCGACAAGACGGTGTCGGCGAGCACTGTGATCGCCTCCAACACCAGCTCGATTTCGATCGCCGAGCTCGGTGCTGCGCTGAGCGATCCTTCGCGATTCATCGGCATGCACTTCTTCAATCCGGTTCCGGCGTCGACGTTGGTGGAGATCGTCCGAGCGCCGGCCACGTCGGCGGCCGTCGTGGAGCACGTCCGCGAATGGGTGTCGTTGCTCGGCAAGACCGAGGTCCTCGTCAACGACTCCCCCGGATTCGCGACGTCCCGGCTCGGAGTGTGCCTGGGACTCGAAGCGATCCGCATGCTCGAGGAAGGCGTCGCCGATGCCGAGTCCATCGACCGAGCGATGGAACTCGGATACAAGCACCCGATGGGGCCGCTACGTTCGACGGACCTCGTCGGCCTCGACGTCCGGCTGGCGATCGCCGAACACCTCGCGTCGACTCTGGGCGACCGTTTCACTCCACCTCGGTTGCTGCGGGACAAGGTGGCGCGTGGTGAGCTCGGACGTAAGTCAGGTAAGGGATTCCACGACTGGGAGAAGAAATGACCGTACGACTGGACATATCCGACGGGTTGGCGACAATCACCCTGGAGCGGTCCTCGCTGAACGTCGAGACCAAGGTAGCGTTCCAGCAGGCTGTCGACGGGGTGGCGGGCGCTCGCGCCGTGCTCGTCACCGCCGAGGGAAAGAACTTCTGCGTCGGCCAGGACTTGGCTGAGCACGTCGAAGCCTTGCAGGCAGATCCCAAGACCGCGATGGACACCGTCGGAATTCACTACAACCCTCTGATCAGGTCGCTGAAGAGTCTCGACGTTCCCGTCGTCGTCGCCATCCCCGGAGCATGCGTCGGCGCCGGTCTCGGCATCGCGTTGGCCGGGGACGTTCGAGTTGCCGGCTCAGGATCGTCGTTCGCGACCGCCTTCACGGGAATCGGGTTGGCCAGCGATTCCGGGCTCAGCTATTCCTTGGTGGAGTCGCTCGGCAGCTCACGGGCCGGCGCGTTGATGCTGCTCGGTGACAAGATCACCGCCGAGCAGGCTCTCGACTGGGGCCTGGTGCACCGCGTGGTTCCCGACGAGGAGGTGCGGGACGCGGCCGCGCAGATCGCCGGCAGGCTGGCGACAGGGCCCACCGAGGCATATCGGCACGTTAAATCTCTCGTGCGTGCCTCTGCTTCCGGCCTGTTCGACGCCCTGGATCGCGAGGCTCGGGCGCAGACCGCCCTCGGCCGGACCGTCGACCACAAGGCCGCTGTGGACGCGTTCCTCGCCAAGGCGAAGCCGGTGTTTCAGGGCCGCTGATACGGGTTTCGGACCGAGCGGGCCTTGTAATCCAGGCCACTTCGTTGCATACTAGTTTTCGACCGATCATTCGGTAATGAAAGTAGGACTTATGACCACGTCAGAGACCCTGCAAGCCGACGCGCTTCAGGGCGGTTTCGACGAGACCATCGCCCGCGAGCAGCGCGTAGAGCCCCGCGATTGGATGCCCGACGGCTACCGCAAGTCGCTCATCCGCCAGATCGCCCAGCACGCGCACTCCGAGATCATCGGGATGCAGCCGGAGGGCAACTGGCTCACCCGCGCGCCGTCGCTGCGCCGCAAGGCCATCCTGATGGCCAAGGTGCAGGACGAGGCAGGACACGGCCTGTACCTGTACTCGGCCGCGGAGACGCTCGGAGCCGACCGCGCAGACCTGACGGTCAAGCTCATCGAGGGCAAGCAGAAGTACTCGTCGATCTTCAATTACCCCACCCTGACGTACGCGGACGTCGGCACCATCGGATGGCTCGTCGACGGCGCCGCGATCTGCAATCAGGTTCCTCTGTGCCGCAGCAGCTTCGGGCCGTATGCGCGCGCGATGATCCGCGTCTGCAAGGAGGAATCCTTCCACCAGCGCCAGGGGTACGAGCTACTCGCGACGATGATGCGTGGCACCGACGAGCAGCGCGCCATGGTTCAGGAGTCGGTGAACCGCTGGTGGTGGCCTGCTCTGATGATGTTCGGTCCGCCGGACGACGAGAGCCCCAACACCGAGCAGTCGATGAAGTGGGGCATCAAACGCCACACCAACGACGAGCTACGTCAGCGTTTCGTCGACATGTCGATTCCTCAGGCGGAGGCGCTGGGCGTCACGTTCCCGGACCCGGACCTGGAGTGGAACGACGAGCGGCAGTCGCACGATTTCGGCGAACCCGACTGGAGCGAGTTCATGCAGGTCATCAAGGGCAACGGCGCTTCCAACGTCGAGCGCATCGCGAACCGTCGCGCAGCCCACTTCGGCGGTGCCTGGGTTCGCGAGGCAGCGATGGCTTTTGCAGCAAGGAATGCATCATGACTGAATTCACCGCCGAAGGCGGACACGGCGCGGTCCCGACGGAGAATGTGCCAGTAGAGCCGAAAGCATCTCAGGTCAAAGCAGATTGGCCCCTGTACGAAGTGTTTCTCCGTGGCAAGCGGGGGCTCAATCATGTGCACGTCGGATCCCTGCACGCCGCCGACGACCACATGGCGCTGCGTCATGCACGGGACGTCTACACCCGTCGCAACGAAGGCGTCAGCATCTGGGTGGTGCCGTCCAACTCGATCGTCGCATCGTCTCCTTCGGAGAAGGATCCGTTCTTCGCCCCCAGCGGAGACAAGGTGTACCGGCACCCGACGTTCTACGAGATTCCCGACAACGTTCCCCACATGTGAGGCCTGCAATGACAGATCATGACAACGCCTACGAGGGCCTCGTCGACGAGGATTCACACGGGCAGTGGGCATTCGGTACCAGTTTCGACGACCCGCTCGCCGGCGTCGACACCACGGTTCCGGACGACGTCGACCTCGAAGCTCTGGCCGCGTACTGCCTCATGCTCGGGGACGATGCGCTGATCAGCTCACAGCGCCTGGCTCAGTGGAGCACACGCGCACCGGAACTCGAAGAAGAAGTGGCGCTGGCCAACGTCGGGCTCGACTTGCTCGGGCAGGCACGTCTCCTGCTCGCTCGCGCTGCGAAGGCCGATTCGGCCGTGGTCCCGTTCATTTCCGAGAGCTCCCCCGCGCCCGCGGAGGACGCTCTGGCGTTCTTCCGTGACGAAGCGGACTTCCGTAACGTCCGGCTCACCGAGCTCGACAACGGCGACTTCGCGAAGTCCCTCGTTCGTCTGCTCGTGTTCTCGACATGGCGCCTCGCTGTGTTCTCGCGTCTGAAGGACTCACGGGATCCGGTCCTCGCGGCCGTCGCCGAGAAGGGCGTCAAAGAGCTCACCTACCACCGCGACTACGCAGCACGCTGGGTCGTGACCCTCGGGTGCGGGACCGACGAATCCAAGCGTCGAGTCCGTGAGGCCATCACCCGCATCTGGCCGTATGTCTCCGAGCTGTTCGTCCCCACCGACGAGGAGATCGCCCTGGCGACGGTCGGCGTCGCAGTGGATCCGCGAGATGTGCGCGAGGAATTCGACTCCGTGATCGCGCAGGTCCTGCACGCGGCAGAGTTGGAAGCGCCGGAAGGCAAGTCGGTCGGCACCATCGGCGGCCGCGGCGGCCGACGCGGAATCCACACCGAGGCATTCGGCCCGTTGATCGCGGAGATGCAGGTCGTCGCCCGTGCACATCCGGAGGGAGTCTGGTGACGACGATGGAACTTTCTGCTCGCGACATCGCGGCGACCGTCCTGGACCCCGAGATGCCGCTTCTGACCCTCGACGATCTCGGCGTCCTACGCGATGTCGAGGTACGCGACAACGGCAGCGTGCTCGTCACCATCACTCCGACGTACTCGGGATGCCCAGCGATGGCAACGATGCGTGACGACATCACACACAAGTTGGTCGATCACGGCTACACCGACGTCGAGATCGTCACCAGCCTGACCCCGCCCTGGAGCACGGACTGGATTTCCGCCGAGGGCCTGCGAAAGCTCCGCGAGACCGGTTACTCGACGCCGGGGCCTGCGCCCGCGCGGACGTCGGGTCCGGTGCCCCTTACCCTCACCGTCAAACCACGCCAGCTCGCGTGTCCTCGGTGTGGGTCGACGAACACGCGGCTGACCTCCGAGTTCGGCGCAACCCTGTGCAAAGCCCAGTACCGATGCGACGACTGCCTCGAACCCTTCGACCACGTGAAGGAGATCTGATGACTGTGACCGCCGAGCCCGTCGTCACCCCCAATCGCAACAGGCCCTTCCACACGCTGACCGTTGCCGACGTCGAATCACTGTGCGACGACGCCGTTGCCGTCACGTTCGACGTACCAGAAGACCTGCGCGACGAATTCGATTTCCGCCCAGGCCAATCCCTGATGCTCTCGCGCACGGTGGACGGTGTCGAACATCGGCGTTCCTACTCCATCTGCGCTCCGGCGGGCGCACGCCCCCGCGTCGGCGTTCGTGAGGTGACCGACGGACTGTTCTCGTCGTGGCTCGTGCACGAGGTCAAGGCAGGCGACCGCATCGAGGTCCAGGGACCGACCGGAAACTTCCATGCCGACCCCGCCGCCGGTGGCAGGCACGTACTCATCGCGGCAGGCTCCGGGATCACCCCCATGCTGTCGATTGCCGCATCCGTTCTGGCCAACCCCGACGCCGAAGTGGTTCTGCTGTACGGCAACCGGCGCACCAGATCGGTGATGTTCGCCGAGGAGATCGCCGATCTGAAAGATCAGTACGGCAGTCGGTTCGACGTCATCCATGTTCTGTCCAGGGAACCTCGCGAGGTCGAACTGTTCAGCGGCAGGCTCGACGCCGACAGACTCCGCGCCATCCTCGACTCGGTCGTCGCGACACCCGAGATAGATCATTTCTGGCTGTGCGGTCCGTTCGGGATGGTGACCGACGCGCAAGCCGTTCTCGGTGAACTCGGCGTCGCCAAATCCAACGTGCACGCCGAACTCTTCTACGTCGACGACGTTCCCCCACCGCAGGAGAAGCATCGCGAGCCCGGCGTGACCGGACCCAGCAGCGAGGTCACCATCACCCTCGACGGCCGAAGCGTCACGGGCACTCTCCCGCAGGACGAGTCGATCCTCGATTCCGCGGAACTGCTGCGATCGGACCTCCCCTTCGCCTGCAAGGGCGGCGTATGCGGCACGTGCCGCGCCAAGGTGACCTGCGGTGACGTCGACATGCGCCGCAACTACGCCTTGGAGGAGAACGAGGTCGCCGCCGGCTTCGTACTCACCTGCCAGACATTCCCCCTCAGCGACACCGTGACCGTCGACTTCGACGCCTGATACCTCCGGAGACCGCAATGACCAGCGTATTGTCCACCCCGACCGACATCCCCGACATCGAGTTCGCGTCGCGCGATCGCATCGAGTCCTTGCAGCTCGAGCGGCTTCGGTGGTCATTGCAGCACGCGTACGACAACGTCGCGCACTACAAGAAGGCCTTCGACGATGCGGGAGTTCATCCGACCGATCTGAAGGACCTGTCGGATCTTGCGAAGTTTCCGTTCACCGCGAAGAACGACCTTCGTGAGAACTACCCGTTCGGGATGTTCGCGGTTCCCCAGGACAAGGTCTCGCGAATCCACGCGTCATCGGGAACAACCGGCAAAGCCACGGTGGTCGGCTACACCGCAAACGACATCAGCAACTGGGCCGACCTCATCGCCCGTAGCTTGCGTGCGGGTGGCGTCAAGCCGTCGGACAAGGTTCACGTCGCGTACGGTTATGGCCTGTTCACCGGAGGTCTCGGCGCCCATTACGGCGCAGAGCGGCTGGGCTGCACAGTCATTCCGATGTCGGGCGGAATGACCGATCGTCAGATCCAGCTCATCGAGGACTTCGAACCCGACGCGATCATGGTCACGCCGTCGTACATGCTCACGATCGTCGACGCAATGATCAAGAAGGGCATCGACCCGGCCAAGACATCCCTGAAGACCGGCGTCTTCGGCGCCGAGCCGTGGACCGAGGAGATGCGCAAGGAGATCGAGAAGACCCTCGACATGGACGCCGTCGACATCTACGGCCTGTCGGAGGTCATGGGACCGGGTGTTGCGATGGAATGTGTCGAAACCAAGGACGGACTCCATATTTGGGAGGATCATTTCTACCCGGAGGTCATCGACCCGGTGACCGGCGAAGTCCTGCCCGACGGCGAGGAGGGTGAGTTGGTGTTCACGTCGCTGTCCAAGGAAGCGATGCCGATCATCCGCTACCGCACCCGCGACCTGACGCGCCTGCTGCCGGGCACCGCCCGCACCATGCGCCGGATGCAGAAGGTCACCGGCCGCACCGACGACATGATCATCCTGCGCGGGGTGAACCTGTTCCCGACGCAGATCGAGGAGCTCATCCTGACGGTTCCCGCGCTGGCGCCGCAGTTCCAGTGCGTGTTGGAGCGTGCAGGTCGCATGGACTCGCTGACCGTTCTCGTCGAGTCACGTCCGGGTGCCACCGCGGAAGATCACGGCACTGCGGGTGCAACCCTCCGTAAGCTCGTGAAGGACAGAATCGGTGTCAGCGTCCAGGTAGACGTGGTTGCGCCGGCGGCTCTGGAGCGTTCGATCGGTAAAGCTCGTCGTCTGATCGACAACCGGCCCAGCTAGAGGTGGAGTGAGTGCAGTTCGACAGGTGGCGTGAGGAGGTGTCGGCGGCGTTCGTGCCGCTCGACGCCTCCTCTTCCGCGTCCGAGGGCTGCTTCGACGGCGGGTTGCACTCCGGCTCGATGGGTGCCCTGCACATCAGCGAGGTGTCCGGGCGGTGCGTCGACGTCCGCAGAACGCCCGCAGTGATCCGACGCAGCGATCCAGGCCTGGTCAAGGTCGGTGTCCAACTGCGCGGCCGAGGGGTCGTGGTCCAACGCGATCGTGAAGCGGTGCTGGAACCGGGCGATTTCGCGGTGTACGACACCAGCGAGCCCTACGCCCTGCACTTCGCGGACGACTTCGCCATGTTCGTGCTGATGTTTCCGCGCGAGTCGCTCAAGATCAGGCCCAACGATCTCGCGCACGTCTCGGCGCTGAGGATCAAGGGTAACGACGGCGTCGGGTCACTCGTCTCACCGTTCCTCGCGGGGTTGCGAAAGGGCCTGTCCGACGGCTTCTCCCCGTCGTCACGGATGTTCGAGGATGCGGTCCTCGACCTCGTCAGTGCGGCACTGGACGAACGAGCTCCGCACGAGAACACCTCCCCGGGCGCCGCGATTCTCGCCGGCGCACAGTCCTTCGTCGAGAGCAACCTGCACGACCCGGGGTTGAACACTGCGATGGTGGCCTCGTCGCAGCACATTTCTCCGCGCTACCTGCAGAAGCTGTTCGAATCGGACGGCGGAGTCGCAGCATGGATCAGGTCTCGCCGGCTGGAGTGTTGTCGACGAGACCTGGAGGATCCGAGATTGTCCGGCGACAGCATCGGGACCATCTGTGCACGGTACGGTCTGGTGGACTCGGCTCATTTTTCGAGAGTGTTCAAAGAGGCCTACGGAATGTCACCACGGCAGGCGCGCCTCGCCAGTCTGTGAGTGGAAATGCGCCCTGTAGGACGCATTTCCACTCACTGCGGGTCACAGGACGATCGTGACGACCTTTTCCTCGGTGTTGGCTTCGATACCGGCCCAACCCAGCTCACGGCCGGTGCCACTGCTCTTCATGCCGCCCCAGGGGAGCGCGGGATCGATTGCAGCCCAACCGTTCACCCACACTGCGCCGGAGCGAACCTGCGCCGCCAGCGAATGCGCGCGCGAGACGTCGCGAGTCCAGATCGACGCCGCCAGACCGTAATCCGTCGCATTGGCAATGCTGATGGCCTCCTCGGGGGTGTCGAACGGAATCACCGTTCCGACGGGACCGAAGATTTCCTCCTGGGCGATCTTCATGTCATTGTTCGCGTCCGCGAAAATCGTCGGCTCGACGAAGAATCCGTCACGCTCCGGACTCCCACCACCGGCGGCAACCCTGGCCCCACCGTCGCGGCCGGCCTGGATGTATCCCATCACCGAGTCGCGTTGCTTGGCGTTGACGAGCGCGCCCATCGTGGTGGCGGGGTCGAACGGGTCTCCGAGCACCTGCGCCGACGCCGCGGCAGACAGACCGTCGACCACCTGGGAGTACAGCGAACGATGCACCAGCACTCGGGTTCCCGCCGCACAGACCTGGCCCTGGTTGAAGAACAGACCCATCGCGGTGCCGTTGATGGCAGCGTCGAGGTCGGCGTCCTCGAGAATGATCTGCGGCGACTTTCCGCCGAGCTCGAGAGTGGTGCGCTTGAACGTGTCCGCGGCCTTCTTGGCGATGATCCGGCCTACGCGCGGGCTTCCGGTGAAGCTGATCTTGTCGACGCCGGGATGTCCGACGAGCGCGTCGCCGGTCACCTCGCCCAGGCCTGGAACGACATTCACGACGCCCGCAGGCACTCCTGCCTCGTCGATCAGTCGCGCCAGGTGCAGGATCGAGAGCGGTGCGTCCTCCGGTGGCTTCACGACCAGCGTGTTGCCGGCCGCCAACGCAGGAGCCAACTTCCAGGCCGCGATCATCAGTGGGGTGTTCCACGGGATGATCGCACCGATCACTCCGACGGGCTCACGCACGGTGTAGGAATGCGTCGGCTGTCCGAAGTAGCCGGCCGTCGGGATCGTGGTGCCCTGGATCTTGTCGGCCCAGCCCGCGAAGTGACGGAATGTGGCTGCCGCGTTGGGGATGTCCAGCATCGCGGGCTGTCCGACGGGCTTGCCGACGTCGTGGGCTTCGAGCCGGGCGAGCAGGTCACCGTCGCGCTCGATCAAGTCGGCGATCTTGTTCAGCAGCTTTCCGCGAACCACGCCCGGGGTCGAGCCCCATTCTCCGCCGAGCTGTGCGCGGGCAGCTCGTACCGCGGCGTCGACGTCCTGAGCCGTTGCGGAGGCAATGTCGACGAGCAGCTGACCCGTAGTGGGATTCAGGTCCGCGAAGGTTCCACCGTCGGACGCGTCGTGCCAGTTGCCGGCAACGAACAGCTGCGTGGCGGTGTTGTCGGGAAGAGTCGTGAGTACTGCAGTCATGTGTCGAGCCTTCCTAGTACAGGATGAGTCCGCGGACGTTTTCGGCGTTGCGCATGGCCTCGTACCCGTCGTTGACCTGGTCGAGTGTGTAGGTGCGTGTGATCATCTCGTCGAGCTTGAGCTGGCCCTCCATGTACAGGCGCAGCAAGTGCGGGATGTCGAAGCGGATGTTCGCGTTACCGAACCATGCGCCCTTGAGCGTCTTGCGCATGGCCGTCAAGTCGAACAGGCTGAGCGAGGTCTCGGTCTGGGTTACGTCTCCGACCGAGACGTTCACGCAGGTTCCACCCTTGGCCACGAGGCTCATGGCAGGTGCGATGATCGCGCCGCTCGCCACGTCGATGGTGATGAGTACCTTGTCCGCGAGCGCTCCCCAGGTCAGGTCGTTCACGAGAGGCAGCGCCTCGTCGATGCTGGCTGCGGTATGCGTGGCACCGAAGATCTTGGCCTGTTCACGCTTGAACGGTGACGGGTCGACCACGACCACGTGGCGTGCGCCCGCCAAAGCTGCACCCTGAACAGCGCCACAGCCGACGCCACCCATACCCAGGATCACGACGGTCTCGCCCGCGGAGACTCCCGCGGCGTAGACAGCGGAACCCCAGCCGGTGGTGACGCCGCAGCCGACGAGCGCGGCCTTGTCGAGTGGGATGTCGTTGGTGATCTTGACGCACGACGCTTCGTTGACCACGGTCTGCGGCGCGAACGTGCCGAGGAGGCACTGGATGCCTGCGTCCTGGCCGCGCACATGATGACGGGCCGTGCCGTCGCTGACCTGGTAGCCCTCGAGCAGGTGAGCGCCGAGGTCGCAGATGCTGGACTGGCCGTTCGCGCAGGCCCTGCATCGACCACAGGCGGGGATGAAGCCGAGTGCGACGTGGTCTCCTACCTCGACCGAGGTGACGCCCGGTCCGATTTCGGTGACGATCCCTGCGCCCTCGTGTCCGCCGATGAACGGAAGCAGTCCGACGGGCACGCTGCCGTCACGCACGTGTTCGTCCGAGTGGCACAGCCCCGATGCCGCCAACTCGACCTTCACTTCGCCGTATTTCGGAGCATCGAGAACCAGGTCCTCGATCTTCCAGTCCTGACCGGCTTCCCAGAGAACTGCTGCTTGCAATGTCATTGCTGACCTTCTTTCCGAGTGTGTCCTAGGTCATAGCTTCGTCTCGGACACCCCGGAAAGACTTGTCGCTCCGCGCACAGATGTTGTCGTTATGCGCACTCGGTTATGCATCGGGCGGAGCTGTCCAACTCAGCCGAATTGTTTCCCCGGATCCACCCCGACGATTACCGCCCTGTTTCGGCGCGGACCACTGCAACGCAGAGTCAAATTTCTCGACATTCTCGGGCCATCCGAGACCCTGTCCGCAGGCAAAACTAGGGCACTCCCAATGAAAGGCCCACCATGACGCACCATCAGTTCCGCGCCGCAGCCGTTCAGGCAGCACCTGTTTTCCTCGATCTGGACGCCTCCATCGACAAGGCCATCGGACTCATCGAGGACGCCGCGCGCGCAGGCGCGGAGCTCGTCGCTTTCCCCGAGACCTACCTGCCCGGCTACCCCTGGTACATCTGGCTCGACGCCCCCGCCTGGGGCTTCCAGTTCACGCAGCGCTACTTCGACAATTCGCTCGAGTACGGAACACCGCAGGCAGACCGAATTGCGCAGGCCGCCAAGGACAACCACATCATGGTCGTGATGGGCCTCAGCGAACGCTACAAGGCCAGCCTCTACATCGCGCAATGGATCATCGACGCCGAGGGCAAGACCGTCGCGATGCGTCGCAAGCTCAAGCCGACCCACGTCGAGCGGACCGTCTACGGCGAGGGCGACGGCTCCGACCTCTCGGTATACGACACCGATCTAGGACGCGTCGGCGCACTGTGCTGCTGGGAGCACCTGCAGCCACTGTCGAAGTACGCGATGTACGCGCAGAACGAGCAGGTCCACGTCGGCGCCTGGCCCAGCTTCTCGTTGTACACCGGCGCCGCGTACGCCCTCGGACCGGAGGTCAACACCGCGGCGAGCCGCATCTACGCCGTCGAAGGTGGTTGTTTCGTCATCAGCCCGTGCGCGACGGTCTCCTCCGAGATGATCGAGATCATGTGCACCGACGACGCCAAACGCGCAATGCTCACCGCAGGCGGAGGACACGCCAGGATCTTCGCGCCCGACGGCCAGCTGATGCACGAACCTCTCGCACACGACGAAGAGGGACTCGTCTTCGCCGACATCGACACCAGCCTCATCTCGATCGCCAAGGCAGCGGCCGATCCGGCCGGACATTACTCCCGGCCGGACGTTACTCGACTGTGGCTCAACAAGACTCCCGGTGATCGAGTCGTCTCCGGCGCTCAGCAGAGCACCGCCACCCGCTACGACGTCGTCGCAAATGCCGAAGACGCCACCGCTGAAGTTCGCCTGGAAATCGTCGAGCAACTCGCTCGTGACGAGGCCCCGGCACATGTCTGATCTGGAATCCGCAATACCGGAGCATTTGGCCAGAGAACGCACCTGCCCCCGCCGGACACCCGAGTCCTACCAACCGCCGTTCCCGTCGTACGTCGCTCGATTCCCGGTCTCGACGACGCGAGTGGTCATGGCGTACTTCGGTATACAAGGCATGCCAGATGACAGCCCATGGGGAGTCGACGGGCCGCCGCGCAGCGATCGTGCACGGTACGTCGACGAGGAGGGCATCGACACGACGGTGTTCATCGGCTATTGGGACGACACCCTGGCCTTCGACCGGTGGTATCTGTCGACGGGCATCACGTGGACCGAGGCGCCAGGACGGTTCGTCGAGGTCATCCGTCCGACAGTCGACCGCTACGAGACACTGTTCTCGTCGACCAGCCGCTTGGAAGGTGTTGCTACGCTCACTGATTCCCTCAGCGGGCAGATCGAGGAACATGCATACTGGGGCGGCGTTCGCGATCGAATTCCCCGATCGCAGCACGATGCTCTGAAACCGTCCGGTATGCCGGACATCGTCCGCGACGGCAACAAGGTTCGGATCGTTCCGCACGACAACATCTGCCTCATCAGGTCCGGACAGGACTGGGCGGACACCGCGGGCACCGAACGTGAAATGTACCTGCGGGACGTCGAACCGGTCCTGCGGGCCGGAATGGACTTCCTGCGCGACGACGGCCTGAGCATCGGATGCTTCGCCAACCGGTACATGACCGTCGTCGACGAGCACGGATACGATCTCGACAAGTCGTTCGGCATGAGTTGGTGGCGCTCGTTGGCCGAGTTGGAGGCCTGGGCGGAGTCCCATCCGACGCACGTCGCCATCTTCGGCGCGGCACTGAAGTACTTGTCCACGATGGGGCCGGCCGCGCAGCTACGGCTCTACCACGAGGTCACGGTCGCGTCCGCCGACGAGCAGTTCTTCGAATACGTCGGCTGCCATGATCGCACCGGTCTCCTGCGTACGGCGTCGGCGCGATCTACGCTGGGATGAGACTGGAGGTACCCCACATGGCTGACGCTCTGCGCACGGATTCCGTCGACCAGGCAGACAGCATCGATTTCTGGACGGCGGCGGTGAGTCGCACCTACGTCGACCTGGACTGCACTGTGCCCCGGGATGCGTCGGCGATATCCGGGAAGATCGAGTCGACGGATCTGGCGACGCTCGGTCTGTCCAGAGTGGCGGCGACGGCTCAGAACGTGCTGCGTACCCCAGCCGGTATCTCCCGCACGAGCGCCGACTACTTCCTGGTGAGCGTGCAGACGTCGGGAACGGGGATCATCGCGCAGGACGATCGGACGGCGATTCTCGAACCCGGCGACTTCGCCCTCTACGACAGCACCCGGCCCTACAGCCTGCACTTCGACGACCCGTTCGCGCAGTACGTCCTCATGCTTCCCGGGGCCACGCTGCGCACCCTCGTGCGGGACACCAACGAGCTGACCGCGAGAGCGGTGTCCGGTCGTCACGGTGCCGGCAAACTTCTGGTCAGCATGATCTCCTCGATCATGGACGATGTCGACATGAGCGCGGCCTCCGCCGAGGCCGTCTCGCAGAGTGTCGAGTACATCCTCGTCGCCGGTCTCGTCGGGCTCACCGGTGTCGAGAAGCCCGCGCCGTACGCGGCATCGCAACGTCTCGACGAGATCAAGCGTGCGATGACGGCCGGTCTGCGTGATCCCGACCTGACGGTGGCCAAAGTAGCTGCCGCACTGCATCTGTCGCTCAGCACAGTGCACCGCGCCTTCGCCGGTGAGCCGTGCACCGCAAGCGAATGGATCTGGATGCAGCGACTCGACGGCGTCAAGCGTGCGTTGTGCGAACCTCAGAACGCTCACACGACCATCGGTGCTCTCGCAGCGTCGTGGGGATTCACCGATCCAGCCCACTTCTCCCGTGCGTTCCGCAGCCGATTCGGCTGCACACCAAGGGAATTCCGCGAGCGCTCTATGCCGGAGCGATAGGACGACCGGGCAAGGTGCTCGAGTAGACGACACTGGTGGTGATGCTGCCGAGGGTGGCCAGACGCCCGATCGATGACCTGACCGCGCCGATGCGATGCATTCGGTAGAGGAATCCTCCATGTCGTAGGCGCCTGATCCGTGGTTGTATCGGGAGCGACCCGAAGGAGTGCCCATGCCCACCGTCGTCACCAACGACAATGTGACCCTGAGCTATATCGACGAGGGCGTCGGGCCCGTGATCGTTCTGATCGCAGGTTTCTGCGCTCCTGCGACGACGTGGGTGATGCAGCAGGACGCACTGGTGAAAGCCGGTTATCGAGTTCTTGCTCTGGACCGCCGAGGGCATGGAGATTCGGAGACTCCCGAGCACGGTGCCACGATGGCCAGGCACGGTCAGGACGTCGAGAATGTCCTCGCGTCGCTGGGCGTCGACGATGCTGTGCTGTGTGGTGGCTCCATGGGCGCCAGCACCATCTGGTCGTACGTCTCGCAGTTCGGGACCGGCCGCGTGAAGGCCGTCGTGTCGGTGGATCAGACCCCGAAGATGATCAACGATGCCGAATGGTCCAACGGTTTCTACGGATTGACCGACTCCAACAAGGACACGTTCTTCGCCGACGGGGTACCGGACACGGGCAAGGGCCTGCCGAAGTGGAAGTCCGCGTTGCCGATCCTGAAGCTCGTCGCGAAGCTCCGCGCGATGCCGAAGATGGTCTCACCCGATACGCCACCGATGAAAGCGCTTCTGCACGATCACGCAGTCGCGGACTGGCGCGAGGTCGTTGCCACAGTCGACGTTCCGGTGCTGATGGTTGCCGGCAGGGAGAGCCAGTTCTGGCCGTGTACGCACGCAGCGGACGCCGTTGCCGACAATCCGCTCGGACGCTCCGTGGTGCTCGAGAACTGCGGTCACGCGTCCAACATGGACCTCCCACAGGACTTCAACGCTGCGCTGCTGGACTTTCTCGGTTCACTTCCCCAATAGATCCGCGCTTCGTCGGAGTCGCATCAGCACTTGCAGGTCCAGTGCCTTGTCCGGGTCACGCCACTCGACGCCGATGAGCCGGTCTATGGCGTCGAGCCGTTGGTAGAGCGTGTTGACGTGCACTCCAAGACTTGCGGCGGTGGCCGAATGGTGACGCCCGTGTGCGAGGTACACGGACAGCGATTCGAGCAACGGAACGCCCCGCTTGCTCTGCTCGGCCATCAGCGGACCCAGTTGCTCCTCGGTGAGCTCGTCGAGATGCTCGCGAGCCATGTGGCTCAGAAGAATTCGATAGATGCCGAGCCCGCGCGCCGACGACACCTCACCGTCCCGCCCGAGAGTGATCAACACATCGACGGTCTGCTGGGCCTCGCGGTAGGCAGCCGCTAGCGCGACCGCTCCGCGTGCCGGCTCCGAGATTCCCACCGTCGCGCCCGTCGTGAACATCGGCCGCACCACCGCCGATTCCTGCGCGGGCACCGCGACCAGCACCCTCGAACCATGTTCTGCCACAACCGTACCCACCGGGAATTCCGATCTGCCGATCTCGGCACGGGACACCGGACCCTGTGCGACGGCGATGCAGTACGAGGCACCCGGGGACAGGCCGGCAAGGCGAAGTTGCCGTCGCTCTTCGTCGGTGGACGCTGCCGGATGAGAGAGCAGATCGACGAGAAACGCATCCTGCGCCCGTCGGGCAGCTTCCGCCGCCGCGCGCTCCTCGGCGAGCGACAACGCGATGGCGGGCACCGCGCGGTCCAGGAGGAGCCGCGTCTGCTGATCGTCCGGACCCACCGAGATCAGGACCCCGAGAAACTCGCCCGCAGCGGCGACACGGTGGGCAACGACGACGTCGTCGGCGACGATGTCGGCGCCGTCGCGGCATTGTCCGAACAGAATCTCGACTGGAACGACCCGTTCTTCCAGAGATTCCGGAACAGATGAGGCGTCGGTGAGAAAGAACGCCGGCCGACCGGAGAGCGTTGCCACCTCCCGAACGAGACGACCCACCCCACCCCCGCGCAGCACCACCTGAGTCAGCATCCTGTCCCACTGCAGAGTCTGTTCGAGTTCGGCGGTCCGTGCCGACAGCTCGGCGTTCACCGCTTCGAGCCGTTCGATGGCACGGACGTTCTCGATGGCAAGCGCAGCGTGCGCGGCGAGAGCAGACAGCAACGCGATCTCACTGTCCGCGAAGTCACGCTCCTGACGCTTGCAGGCGAACAGCGCTCCGATCACCCGATCCCCTACCTTCAGCGGAACCCCGAGCAGCCCTCGCATGTTCTCCGACCGTGCCGCACTGTCCGCACCGGTGATGTGTCGGAAGGCGGGCTCGCTCTGATAGTCGGGCGTCCACGACGGCGCCGCTCCGCGCACGATGACGCCCACCAGCCCTTCGTCCTGAGCCAACCGGATCCCGATCAGATTCGGCGTCAGTGCACCGCTGGTGACTTCGATGACGAATTCGTCGTCGTACACCGAGCCCATGTAGGCGAGATCGACTCCCAACAGGCGGCGTACCTGGTCGACGACCTCCTGAAGCAGGACACGGTCGTCACGTGCCGTGGTCAACCGCACCGCGATGTCGTTCAGAGCAGCCAGTTCGGTGCTGCGCTGACGCCGCTGGTCCAGCAGCGCGCGCAACCGCAGGGCGGCGTGCGCGTCGGGACCGGGAAAGGCAAGGCGATGCGCTTCGAGCTCGTCGATCGATGCGTCGTCGAGCAGCAAATCCATCCATGATCTATCCGACTCCATGGATGGAACCTACATTGGTAGAGATCCAGCTCACAGATAAACTCGGGGCATGACGCTCGTCGAACAACTGTTGGATTCTCTCCCCGCGGACCGCATCGTCGTCGATCCGGACGTCGTCGCGTCCTACCAACACGACGAGGCCGAGTGGGCTCCGTACTCCGTGCCGGTAGCGGTTGTCCGGCCGCGGACCGCAGAGGAAGTCCAGGCCGTCGTACGAGCCTGTCTGACACACGGCGCCCCCGTCGTCACCCGCGGCGCGGGCACCGGACTGTCCGGCGGCGCCAACGCCACCGAGGGGTGCGTCGTCCTCGCCCTCGACGGAATGGACGCCGTCAAGGAGATAGATCCGCTCGAACGGTATGCCGTCGTCGAGCCTGGCGTCGTCAACGACCACCTGAGGGCAGCCTGCGCAGAACAAGGCCTCTGGTACCCACCGGACCCCGCCAGCTCACCCTGGTCGACCATCGGCGGCAACGTCGCCACCAATGCCGGCGGCCTGTGCTGCGTCAAGTACGGCGTCACCCGGGACTACGTCATGGGCATGCAGGTGGTCACCGGAACCGGTGAGCTGGTCCGGCTCGGTCGGAAGACCGCGAAAGGTGTTGCGGGATACGATCTCGCAGGCCTCATGGTCGGCTCGGAGGGAACCCTCGGGATCATCACCGAGGTCACCGTCAAACTCAGACCGCTGCAGGATCCGCAGCGCACGGTCGCGGGATACTTCGACTCGATCGTCGACGCCGGGCGAGCCGTGGCCGCGGTTGCCGCAGCGGGACTCACTCCGTCCGCGTTGGAACTGATCGACAGACAATGCCTCATCGCCGTCGATGCCTGGAAGAACATGGGGCTCTCGGTCGAAGCGAACGTCGTGTTGCTCGGGCGGATCGACGATCCAGGACTCGTGGGAGACCAAGAGGCAGAGAAGATGCTGTCCTGCTTCGACGAGGCGGGCGCAACCTGGTCGGCGGTGTCCACCGATCAGGAAGAAGCCGACGCGCTGTTCGCGGCCAGGAGGTTGGCCTACCCCGCGATGGAGCGCCTCGGACCGGTACTCACCGAGGACGTGTGTGTCCCGAAGAGACATGTGCCGGAGATGCTCTCACGGATCGAGCAGATCGGCCTGCGGCACGAGACCACGATCGCCAATATCGCCCACGCAGGCGACGGTAACCTGCACCCACTGCTCATCACACCGCACGACGACCTCCCCGCGCGCGAACGCGCACAGGCAGCGTTCGCCGAGATCATCGACGCGGCACTGGAACTCGGCGGCACCGTCACCGGTGAACACGGCGTCGGGTTGCTCAAGATGGACGGGCTGGTTCAGGAACTCGACCCGATCGTCCTCGACATGCACCGCTCGGTGAAGAACGCCCTCGACCCACACGGCATCTTGAATCCGGGCAAGGTTTTCACCGGGTAGGCGACTGCCTGAACCACGGTGGAAGCTGGAACGCACTGTCCGCCTGCGGGTCCGGACTGAGGATTCGGTGCTTGCCGTCCTGGATCTGATACACCAGATGCGCCTGGGCCAACGAGGCATCCGCCGACGCCAACGGGTACGCGACGGCAGCCTGCCCTTTGCCGCCGAGGTAGTACGAGCCGTTGACACCGCGGTGCACGAGACTGCGTATCTCGTGCGAGACCTTTCCGTAGTCCCGCGGAGATGCCGACCGAGACCACGCGTCGGCGAGAATCATCGTGCGGTCATAGGAAATTCCGGCGTGCGACCGTCCGGGGAACACTCCGTAGGCGCGCTTGTAACGCTCGGCGAAGCCTTTGCTCACCGGATCCGAGTACGTTCCGGTCACCGTCGCCCACAGGATCCCGTTGGCACGCTCGCCCAACTGCTCTCGAAACTCCGGGATCGACGGCGCGTAGAGGCTGTAGATCAACGTATCCGGCATGTTGTCCAGGAGTGCTCGGATGGTCGCGACGGTGCCGTCGACGAAGTAGTGGCCGATCAACAGTGCTGCAGGAGCGAGAGACCGCACACGGCTGGCGGCGTCGACCCAGTCCTGCGTGCTGGGACCGACCCGGACGATGTCGAGCGACCACCCCTGTTCCTGAGCCAGGTCGGCAGCTCGATCGAGTCCCAAGTTGGACACCTTCCATGCTCCGAGCAACACCACCAACCGCTTGGACGACGGGTTCCACTGTCCCCGCCTCTTCAGGCCTGCAAGAAATTCCACGAACCCGGGGCCGTAGTTGGTGTCACTCGGGCAGACCTGGAAGATCCGCCCGTACCGCGACGGGTCGTGCTCGACACGTTGGACCATCGCGTCGAGCGTCGCAGCGTGCAGATAGGGTGCCCCGTAATCGGCTGCGACTTCGTGCGCCACTTCCTGCCACGCGAAATAACCCGAGGTAATGGCGTCGACGCCTTTGCCTGCCAATTCGAGCATGCCCTTCTCGATGCTCGACTCCGACACGATGTCCACGTCCGCGGTGGCCAGTTCGACACGTCGACCGCAGACACCACCACGGGCGTTGATCTCCGCGAGTGCCAGTTCGGTGCCGCGCACCATTTCCTCGCCGTCGGCACGTGCGATTCCGGTGATCGGAACAGCCGAGCCGATCACGAGTGGCTGCAAACGGATACGTCGCGATGCAGGGACCAGCCTTCTGCCCGGCACCGCGGCGGATGCCCGGACGAGAGCGAGATGCTCGAAACCGTCGGTCCCGCCAGGCACGGGCAACCGCGTCATGCCCTCGTCCAATGCCTTGGTCGCGGCCGCGGTTCGACTCTTGACCCCGAGCTTCGCGAGAACTCGGTCGACGTGAGTGGTGACCGTCCTCGGACTGAGCCACAGTCGGTCGGCGATGTCCTGGTTCGTCAGGCCACCGGCCAGGAGGGTGACGACGTCGACCTCCCGTGCGGTGAGCCCCCACACGAGTTCTGCGTCCTCGCGTATCGACACCTCGGCGCGTGCCTCCGCACCGGCATCGACGAGGGAGATGCACACGGCGAGCAGCTGCTTCTTCGGCGACATCCACCGAAAGCGCGCCTCGAGGAGGTCGTCACGCATGACTCCGACGGCGATGGCCGCGACGTCACCGGGAATCGTCGACAGCGGTCCCGGCTCGGTCACCCAGGAATGTTCGACGGTGCCGTCGGGACGAACCAGATAGCTCGCCGCGACAGTGGTGTCCGCATGATGATGTAGCTTCACTGGCGAAGAGCCTTTCCGACCTAGAACTCGAGCTTCCCCGCCCTGGTCAGGACACTAATCCGGAAACCGGCGTCAGTTGTGTCGAACGAGTTAAATCCGTTCGACCAGCAGTGTGATCTTCCGCGGCGAGCGCGAGATTTTCCTTGATCGCCACTCCGCTGTAGCGACGGCTGTGCATCTGGGCGGCCAAGTCGAGGATCCGAGCGACCGAATCGACCGGGCCCACCCCACGTGCATGGATGTTCGCGACGAGGTTGCGGTCGGCGTCGGTGTTGCCCGGCCCCGGTCGCCACGCCATGTACGCAGACAGACTGTCCGCCGCACGCAGCCCTGGTCGCTCACCGATGAGGAGAACCACCACGCCCGAGCCGAGCGTGGCGCCGATATCGTTCATGATCCCGACCCGGCAGTTCTCGACGGTGATCACCCTCCCGACCGTCCATCCTCGCGCACTCGCACCGTCCAGCAGACCGGGCAGAACGAGTGGGACCTGGCGGGCGACGGCAGTCCCGGAAAGACCGTCACCCAGAACGATCTGGATGTCGGCGTCTTTCGTTCCTCGATGCCGCAGTTCGGACCGTGACTCGGTGTCGAGTACGCGTCCGAGATCGGGACGCACCAGGTATCGCTCGCGGGATCCGGCCGCACTGACGAGGTGGATGGGATCTCGACCTGCCAGCACCCGCTCGAGTTCCCCGGAGCGGTAGTCGACCGCGGAATGGACCGCGTCGCGGGCACTGGCGTGGTCGGCTCGAAGCTGCAACAACAGCGAGGTCGGGTACGACGTACCGGCCCGTCCCACTCGGATTCGCGCAGGAGTCGCGGTTTCCAGGGCGCGCCGAGCCGCCGCCCCACCGTTCTCGACGAGGTCGTCCATCACGCGCCGATCGCTGGAAGGCTGCGCGCACCGACTGCCGCCCACCACTGCTCCGGTAGCTCGAGGATCCCCTGCGCCGGGTCCCAGCCACGTTGCTCGGACAGCCACGACGCGAACTCCGGAGCGGGGCCGCTCCCGAGCAGCTTCCGGACGCTCGCGACGTCGTGGTAGCTGGTCGACTGATAGTTGAGCATCACGTCGTCCCCTGCCGGGACGCCCATCACGAACGTGCACCCGGCCAGGCCCAGCAGGGCCAGGAGGTTGTCGTTGTCGTTCTGGTCGGAGTCGACGTGGTTGGTGTAGCAGACATCGCACCCCATCGGGAGACCCATGAGCTTGCCGACGAAGTGATCCTCCAGTCCGGCTCGGGTGATCTGACGCGAGTTGGCCAGATACTCGGGGCCGATGAATCCCACCACGGAGTTCACCAGGAACGGGTCGTAGAGTCGCGCGACGGACTGCGCCCGGGCTTCCAACGTCAGTTGGTCGACGCCGTGGTGTGCGTCGGCGGACAGCGCGCTGCCCTGTCCGGTCTCGAAGTACATGAACTGCTCGCCGACGAACTCGTGTGCGCGACGCCGATGGGATTCCGCCACGGCGTCGCGCCCTTCGGCCAACATGTCGAGCGAGATCCCGAAGCTCCGATTCGCTGCCTCGCTGCCCGCTACCGATTGGAACAGCAGATCGACGGGGGCGCCGCGTTCCAGCGCTGCGAGTTGGGTCGTGATGTGCGACAACACACAGGACTGGGTCGGTGCTCCGGTCAGTTCGATCAGGTCGTGAATCGCGTGCAGTACCCGGCCGACGGTATCGGGCGACTCGGTCGCCGGGTTCACACCGATGACGGCGTCGCCGCAGCCGTACATCAGACCGTCCAGCGCCGACAACATGATTCCAGTGACGTCGTCGGTCGGATGATTCGGTTGAATTCGACACCCGAAGACGCCGCGTTCACCCTGCGTGTTGCGGCACTTGGTCACCACCTGCAGCCTCGATGCTGCGACGATCAAATCGAGGTCACTCATCAGTTTTGCTGTTGCTGCGGCGATTTCAGGACCGATCGCCGACGCCAGTCCGCCGTTCCATTCCGTCGGAAAACTTTCGGACAGAACGACCTCACGAAACTCGCCCACGGTCAACGCCGAGATGGAACGGAAGCCCACTTCGTCGTGCGCGGCGTGGACGGCGTCGGTGATCGCGTCCTCGATGACGGGCTCACCATGGATCCTCGCCAGGGTCTCCTCGGACAATGCGATCTTGGCTGCTATCCGTTCGCTGTCGGATCGAGCCGCGATGCCGGCAAGCTCGTCACCGGATTTGATCTCGTTCGCTTTCGCCAACACCTCTTTCAGCGAATCGAATCGAAATCGCTCCCCGCCCACCAGAGCCTTGTACATGGAACTCCCTAGGATCGGCGTCGTGCAGCGGAATCGAGAGCGACAGCGGCGATCACGATCAGACCCTTGGCGATGAGCTGCCAATGTTGACTGACGTTGAGGCTGTAGAACACGTTGGTCAGCGTCGCGAGGATCAGCAGACCGACCGCGGAGCGCCACATCGCGCCCTCTCCGCCGCGCAGCGACGTTCCACCGACGACAACGATTGCAATGGCGTCGAGCGCGATGTTCGCACCGACATCCGCCTGCCCGACGGCTAGCCGCGACGCGTCGATCATCCCCGCGATCGCGGCAAGCGCGCCGGTGAGCACGTACACGCTCGCAGTGATCGACGGAACCCTCAGTCCCGACAACCAGCCGGCTTCGGTGTTACCACCGACGGCCTGCACGTTTCGTCCGATCGTCGTCTTGGCCAACACGATGCCGCCGACGACCATCGTCAGGATCAGGATGAAGATCGGAGTCGGGATACCGAGCGTGTGCGACTTCGATAGTGCCTGGAAACCGGGTTGGGAGACGATGAACGGTGCGGAGTTGGAGTAGATGTAGGCCAACCCCGAGATCACCGACGCAGAACCGAGCGTCGCGACGAATGGGTTGATGTGAAGTTTCGCCACCAACAATCCATTGGCCAATCCGCACAGTAGACCCGCGGCCAACGCTGCCGCGCCGGCCAATGCCACCGAACCGGTGGAGATCGTGACGCCGGCGAACACTGTCGAACCGAGTGCGTACGTTGCGCCCACGGACAGGTCGAATCCACCCGAGATGATCACGAATGTCATACCGACAGCGATGATTCCGACGGCTGCGTTCTGGACCAGGATGTCCCGGATGTTCGCCGGCGCCAGGAACCCGTCGTACAGGAACGTCGCGACGACGACGAGCAGCACCAGCACGACCAGCATGCTGTACTTCACCAGGAAGGTGCTGGGACTGGTCTTCTTCTTCGAAGACTTGTCGGGAGCGGGACTGCTCGCGACCGGGTTGGTGTCGATTGACGTACTCATGCTGCATCCTCTCGAAAGCCGAGCTTGACGATGTCGGCCACCGTGAATGTCGGTGAACCTGCTGGAATGTCGTCGACGATCCGCCCGTGCGCGAACACGAGCAGTCGGTCGGCGACTGCGAGAACTTCCTCGAGTTCGGAGGACGTGACCACGACGGATGCGCCTTCCTCGGCCAAGTTGACGAGCGAGGCGAGCACCTCGGACTTGGCACCGATATCGATACCGCGCGTCGGTTCGTCGACGAACAGGACCTTCGGTGTGTGCCCAGCCCACTTGGCGAGCAACACCTTCTGCTGGTTGCCGCCGGAGAGGTGGACCACCGGTTCGCCGAGGCGGCCGGGGTCGAATCCGAAGTACCGCACCGGTTCCGACGCCCCGTCACGCTCTCGTCCCGGACGGAGCCATCCGAACGTGCGTTTCGAGCGGCCGAGCCAGTAGTTGCTGGCACCGTCCATGTTGAGTACGAGGCCGGCACGTCGACTCTCCGGAACCAGAACCAGCCCTGCGTCGATGGCCGCGCGAGGACTCTTGGGCCAGGCGATCTCGGCACCGTCGAGCGTCATCCGACCTGTGGCTGCCGGTTCCATACCGCAGATGGAGCGCATGAACGTCGTCCGGCCGGACCCGACGAGTCCCCACAACCCGACTATCTCGCCCTGGCGGACGGTGATGTCGAGACCGTGCAGGACGTTCGGCAGCGACACGTCCTGTGCTTGCAGCACTGTTTCGCCCAGCGGCCGGCGTTCGGCACGCACAGCGACCTCGACGTCGCGGCCCACCATTTCCTGGATGAGACGCTTTCGATCCCATTCGGCACGGTCCGCGGTGCGTACGATCGTTCCTTCTCGCAGCACGGTGATGCGGTCCGCAAGTGCCAGAACTTCTTCCAAGTTGTGGCTTACGAAGATGATCGTCGTGCCCTGTGAACGTAGGCGGTCGAGCACCCGGTACAACGTATCCCGCTCGTGCTCGGCCAGAGCCGCGCTGGGTTCGTCGAGCATCAACACCTTGCTGTCCGCCTGGACACCGCGCATGATCTCGAGAATCTGCTGGGTGGACACCGACAACTCACGCACCGGGACGCCCGCCGGGATGTCGACGTCGAAGTCGACGCACATCTCGGTGAATCGGGCTCGCATCGCCTTCCCGTCGAGAATGCCCCGCCGGGTGAGATTCTGTCCGAGGAATACATTGGCCACCGCATCGAGCGCGGGCACCATCGTCAGTTCCTGGTAGACGGCCGCAAGACCGAGTTGGCGTACTTCCCGGGGGTTGCCACCGTGCAGTTCGGTGCCGAACACCGTGATGGAACCCGAACTGGCTTCCACACGGCCGCTGATCATGCCGAGGAGAGTGGACTTGCCTGCGCCGTTCTCCCCCACCAGAGCGTGCACACTGCCTGCTTCGATCTGCACCGTCGCCGACTTCACTGCGCGATTGGCGCCGTAGGTCTTGCTCACCTCGATGCAGTCGATCGCGGTCGACCGCGTTTCGTTCACAGTCATCTCGCGCCTCTAGTACTCGGCCGTGAAGTCGGCGACGTTGCTGCGCTCGGCGAACGGTGTACCGGGGAGGGAGTCCGACGTGGACAGATCGACGAACCGCGCGGTGTCGCGCTTCTCGACGGTGTCGGCGAGTCCCTGGATCGCCATGCGGGTCTCGAGACGCGGAAGCATCATCACGCTGCTGGTGATGGCACCGGAAGAGACGTTGTCGAGCGCCCACTGATCGCCACCGAAGTCGTACACCGAGACATCGCGGCCTGCGGTCGCCTGCACGACCCCACGCGTCATGCCGGAGAAGTTCGACATCACGACGTCGAGATCAGGGTTGGCCTGCAGAATCGTCTGTGCGGCTTGGAAACCCTTGGGAGTGGTGTAGTCGGTGGTCTGCTTGGCGACGACCTGGTACCGGCCGTCACCGTCGAACGCCTGTGCTGCATCGAAGAAGCACAGCGTGTTCGCGTTGAGGTCGGGTCCGGAGATCAGCGCGATCTTGGCGCCGTCGGGATGGTCGGCTTTGACCTTCTCCACCCATGCTTCGTAGACGTCGAGGGTCTGCCCGCCTACGTAGTTGACGGTGCCGGGCTCCCAAGTCTCCTCGCCACTGTTGGTGGCGCGGCCGCAGATGGGGAGGTTGAACACCGAGACGATGATGTTCTTTTCGGGTGCCTGCTGAGTCAGCATGTTGCACACGAGGTTTCCGTCGTTCGGCTCGACAGCGAACGCGTTGTACTTTCCGCTCGTGATCGCATTCTGCATCTGATCGAACTGAGTCTGGGCGTTGAACTGTCCGTCGAAGACATCGAGTTCGGCGCCGAGTTCGTCGGCTGTCTTCTTCGCCTCGTCGATGGAGGCCTGCAGGTAGGCGTTGCTCGCTCCGGCGGAGAAGTACGCGATCTTCAGATCGGATGCCGAGTCGACAGTGGGAACTGTCTGCTCGCGCCCTTCGCCGGAGGAGTCGGCGACTGCGTCGACCGAACAGGCGGGCAATACGGTGAGCACTGCTGCCGCGGCTGCGATGCTCATGGTGCGAAGCTTCATGATGGTCCTTTGAGTTTGGAAGGGGCGTTCAGTTCTCGGTCCACGTGTCGTAGATGTCGCTGAGGGACGCGAACCAGACGCCGTCGTGACCGGACATGTAGTCGAGGAGCTTCTCGAACATGATGATGTGGTGCGCGCGAGCAATGGTCTGCGGATGCACCGTCAGGGCCATGACTCCGCCTGGGACGTTGTCGTAGCAGTAGTCGAAGTGGTCCTTCCAGCGCTCGTACATCGACGCTGTCGACTCGAAGCCCTGGTTGACGCCGGGGATGTACTCGGCCGCGGGGAAGTCGTCGAGGAACCAGGACACGGGGAACTCGAGAATCGGTGACGGGGCGCCGAGGACGCTTCCCTCTTCCCAGCGCACCTCCACCGGACGCGGATGGTACGGCTCGAAATCGCGGCCCATGAGCGAGGAGTCCCATTCGAAACCGTGCTCTTCGAGGATCGACATGGTGTGCTCGGTGAAGTCCCAAGCCGGCGAACGGTATCCGCGCGGGCGCTTTCCGACGTACTTCTCGTGCAGCTTCAGGGTCTTGTCCATGAGGTGCCGTTCGGTGTCGAGATCGAGCGACGGCACCGATTCGTGGTAGCACCCGTGAGCAGCGACTTCCTGTCCTGCGTCGACGATGCTCTGGAAGGCGTCGGGAAACGTCTCCATGGAATGTGTGGGGGTGCACCAGGTTCCGGCGATCTTGTAGCGATCGAACAGTGAGAGCATCCGCGGCACACCGACCTCGGCGCAGAACTCACCGCGGGAGAGGTAGCTGGGGCTGGTCTTGCCGAACGTTCCCATCCAGACACTGTGTGCGTCGAAATCGCAGCCGATGTTGACGGCGATCTTCTTACCTTCGGGCAGGTTCAGAGGCATTTGTCGAGGTCTCCTTCTATTCGGGGAGTAGGTCTGCGGAAAATGTGCGATACAGCGGGTTCCGGCGCTGCCGATCGAAGAACGTCGTCGCCGCTCCCGTCTTTCGGTTCTCCGCAAGCAGGTCCAGGTCCAACGTGGCCGTGATGACGTCCTCGACGTTCGTCCGGGCCTCGGCCACCACACCGTCAGCGCGGAAGTCCAGATCACACGGGCTCAGGATCGACGCCCTCGCCCAGCCCGGTGACAGTGGTGCTCCGGCGAAACCTGCGATCGGTGCGTGTACTGCGTAGACCTGGTTCTCGATGCATCTCGCTGCCGCGGTGTGCCGGACGCGATAGAAGCCGGCCTCGGTGAACGTGTACGACGGCATCAGCAGAAGTTCGGCTCCGCGCCGTGACAGAACCGTGCTGACCTCCGGTATCTCGGCCTCGTAGCAGACCGCGATTCCGACGGTGACGTTGCCGAGATCGATCGGATCGAGTCGGTCTCCTTCACCCGTTCCCCAGTCGGCCTCGGTCGGGAAGATATGAGTCTTCTCGTGCCGGTATTCGGTGCCGTCCGGAGTGAACAGAAAGGCCGTGTTCAGCAGCCCCTCCTCGGTGCGCACGAGATGTGTGCCGGCGAGGATGTTCTGACCACGAGTGCGGGCGAGGTCCGCGAACAAGGCGCGGTAGTCGTCGGTGTACTCCGAGATACGTCCGAGTTCGGAGATCGGATCGGACTGCCACCCGGGCTTGACGGTGAACAGCGGCTCGGTGACGAGCTCCGGGAACACGACGATGTCGCTACCGTCCGTCTGCTCTGTCAGCCCTCGGACCTGTGCGGCGAAGGCGTCGAAACCGTCGAGCTCGCGCATTTCGAATTGCACCGCGGAAACGGTGACTGTCCTGCTCATAATGAATCTCTCTCTCGTTCGGGCTCTAGCGAGCGAGCAGGCCGCCGTCGATGACCAGATCGGTTCCGGTGACGTAGGAGGACTCGTCGCTGGCGAGATAGACACAGCCATAGGCAATTTCGCTCGGTTCCGCGCCCCGCCCCATCGGCGTTCCACCGATGACGCGTGCGTTGATCTCCGGATCCTGAGCTTCGGCGAGAGGCGTTCGAATCCACCCGGGCACGATCGAGTTCACTCGAATTCCCTGCTGCGCATAAGTGATTGCCGCATTTCGGGTCATGGACCGTACGGCTCCCTTGGCAGCCTGGTACGCCGCGACGCCGACGCCACCGACAACCCCCCATGCCGAGGACAGGTTGATGATCGAGCCTGCCCCTGCCGCGAGCATGGACGGAACGACCGCGCGCATACCGAGCCACACACCGGTCTGATCGACGCCGATGACCCGGTCCCACTCGTCGACATCGATCTCCTCGATGCCGGAGTATGCGATGACGCCTGCGTTGTTGACCAGTACGTCGATGCTGCCGTGCTCGGCGAGGATGGCCTCGACTGCGCACTGCCAGGCCGCCTCCTGCGAGACGTCGAGGGCGATGGAGTGTGCACCGTCGATCCGTTCGAAACTGTCGGTCAGGTCGGCCGCGTATACCGTGGCCCCCTCGGCCACGAACGCTTCGGCCGTCGCGCGTCCGATTCCCTGTTGCGCGCCGGTGACCAGCGCGACCTTGCCGTGCAACCTGTTCATGGTGGAGCGTTCGCTTTCTCGGGTAGGGGCGCTCATTGCGCGAGGTATCCGCCGTCGATAGGCAGTTCGACGCCGGTGACGAAGGCTGATTCGCGCGACGCGAGATAGACGGCGCCCCAGGCGACATCCTCGGGATCTGCACCGTGTCCGAGCGGTGTGGCGTCGAGGTAGCGAGCGTTGAGTTCGTCGGTCTGCCCGACGGTCATCGGCGTCTTGATCCAGCCGGGAAGAATCACGTTGGCGCGGATCCCGTCGCGGGCGTAGCTCACGGCCGCGTTCTTGGTCATGGTGATCACCGCGCCCTTGGTGGCGTGGTAGGCCGCGACACCGGGCACAGCTGTCGATCCACAGATCGAGGACACGTTCACGATCGACCCTGCGCCGTTGGCGCGCATCGCCGGAATGACGGACTGCATACCGAACAGCACGCCGGTCTGGTTGATAGCGACGATGCGTTGCCACTCGTCGACGGGTGTCTCCACGATGTCGTGGTAGCCGGCGACGCCCGCATTGTTGACGAGTACGTCGACCTTGCCGTGGGCGGCCAGCACGTCCTCCAACAGTGCCGACCACTGGCCTCTGTCGGTCACGTCGTGCTGACGGATCGCAACCGCACTGTCCCTGGTCAGGCCTTGGACGTCGGTCGCGACGACGGTTGCGCCCTCCAAGGCGAAACGCTCGGCGATACCCAACCCGATACCGCCCGCCGCACCGGTCACGATGGCCACTGATCCGGACAGACGTCCCATCATGCCTCCTTCTGCTTGCCTCACCGAGATCGGTGATGCGCATCCGATTGATGCGATGGCTGAACAGTAGGAACTACTCGGCAGTGGGCACGTCCGTAGATTTACGTATGCGGGACGCTGGGAGGATTAGTTTTCACGGGCGTAACAGAAGACACCTCAGTGGGAATGCAGCGGCTTCCCCGCCAGAGCGAGGTGAGCTTCCCCGAAGGCCTCGGACTGCGTCGGGTGCGCGTGGATCAGGTGCGCGACTTCCTCGGGATATGCACCCCAGTTGACGACCAACTGCGCTTCACCGATCAGTTCGCCGACGCGTGCGCCGACCATGTGAATGCCGACGACTGCGCCCCCGGCTCGCACCAGCTTGACCCCGCCCGACGCGCCGAGGATCTGACTCTTGCCGTTGCCGGCGAGGTCGTAGACGACGGAATCCGCGGAGCCGTGGCGCTCGAGCGCCTGCGCTTCCGTCAGTCCGACGGACGCGATTTCGGGGTTCGAGTACGTGACCCGGGGGATGTTCTCGTCGGGGACCGGGACGGGCTTCAGACCCGCGATGTGCTCGGCGACGAAGATTCCGTGCTGAAATCCTCTGTGCGCCAACTGTGGTCCCCGGACGATGTCGCCGACGGCGTAGACACCGTCGTCCGAGGTCATCAAGTTTCCATCGACGCCGACGAATCCCGAATCCATCGAGACGCCGCCGAGGTCGGACGTAGTGGGCCCACGCCCGACCGCGACCAACAGAACATCGGCATCGAGCGTCTCCCCGGAGTCGAGGGTCACTGTCACACCGTCTGGGGTTTCCTTGACGCCGGTGAACGGCGACGATGTCCGTGCGGCGATGCCTCGTTTCTTGAAGGCCCGGGTGAGCTGTTTGGACGCCCACTCGTCCTCGGCTGCAACCAGTCGGGGCAGTGCTTCGACGATGGTCACCTCGACGCCGAACGATGCCCACACACTGGCGAATTCGACGCCGATGACTCCCCCGCCCAGCACGATCGCTCGTTTCGGGACGTAGTCGAGGGTCAACGCCTGGTCGCTGGTCAGCACTCGCGGCCCGAGTTCGATTCCCGGTAGCACCTTTGCGTACGACCCGGTTGCGAGGACCACCGATGATCCGGTGATCCTGCGGCCGTCCACGTCGACGGTCTTGTTTCCGACGTATTTACCCGTACCGCTGATGAATTCGATCTTGTGAGCCTTGACGAGACCCTGCAAGCCCTTGTACAGCTTGGAGACCACGCCGTCCTTGTAGGCGTGGACGCCGGCGATGTCGATACCCTCGAAGGTCGCACGAACCCCCACCGACGAGCTCTCCCGGGCGGTGTCCGCCACCTCCGCCGCGTGGAGGAGGGCTTTGGTCGGGATGCACCCGCGGTGCAGGCAGGTTCCTCCGACCTTGTCCTTCTCCACCAGGGTGACCGAAAGTCCCAGTTGCGCAGCACGAAATGCAGCTGCATACCCGCCCGATCCGCCTCCGAGGACGACGACGTCGCTCATGCCAACGCCACCAGGTTCATCGGATCGGCGAGGATCGACGCGATGTCGGCCAGGAATCTCGAGCCTTGCTCACCGTCGACCAGACGGTGATCGAAGGACAGGCTGAGTGTCGTGACCGAGCGCAGAGCGATCTCCCCTTCGAACTCCCACGGCTGACGACGGATCGCGCCGAAGCAGAGGATCGCTGCCTCCCCTGGGTTGAGGATCGGGGTCCCCGAATCCACACCGAAGACACCGACGTTGGTGATCGTGATGGTGCCGTCGGCGAGGTCGGCCTGGCCGGTCTTGCCTTCCTTGGCCGTCACGGTCAGCTCGGTCAACGCGTGCGCGACGTCTTTCAGACCGAGAGTGTGTGCGTCCTTGATGTTCGGGACCATCAGCCCTCTGGGTGTCGCGGCAGCGATGCCCAGATTGACGTAGTTCTTGGTGACGATTTCCTGATTCTGTTCGTCCCACTCGGAGTTGAGACTCGGATTGGAGCGCAGAGCGACCAGCAGTGCTTTGGCGACGAGCGCCAGCGGGGTGAGTTTGATGTCGCGGAAGTGCTTGGTGCCGCGTAGTTTTTCCAACAGTTCCACCGACGGTGTCACGTCGACGGTGATGAACTCGGTGACGTGCGGCGCGGTGAATGCGCTCGACACCATGGCTGCCGCCGTGTGCTTGCGAACTCCCTTGATGGGAGTGCGGGTTTCGTTCTTCACCGTGCCCGAGACCGGGGCTGTGTCGCGCTCGGTGTACGCAGCCAGATCATCGCGGGTCACCTCGCCATGTGCACCGGTCGCCGATACGTCCGCAAGGTCGATTCCCTGCTGCTTGGCGACGAATCGGACCGGTGGGGACGCGAGCGGTCTACCGTTCGACGGCGGCGGCGACGCGGGGGCCGCCGGGCGACGGTTGCCGCGTCGGCTCACGCCTTCGCCGGCAACGCCGTATCCGACGAGAACCGGGACACGTTCTTCCTTCTCGGCTGGCTCTTCGGTCACGATCTCGGTCGAGCCGTCGGATACCTCGATGATGACGCTGCCCACCTGGACTGTCGAGCCTTCGTCGGCGCGCAGTGCCGTGACCGTACCGGCGAACGGCGACGGCAGTTCGACCGATGCCTTGGCGGTTTCCACCTCGGCTATCACCTGGTTGAGTGCGATGGTGTCACCGACCTTCACCGACCAGCTGATCAGTTCGGCCTCGGTGAGTCCTTCGCCGAGATCGGGTAGGCGGAAGCTGTTCGTCATACCGGGAACGTCCTGTCCACTGCGTCGAGAATTCGGTCGGCGTCGGGGAGGAAGAATTCTTCGAGCTTCGCCGCCGGATACGGGGTCGAGAATCCGCCGACGCGCTGGATGGGTGCTTCGAGACTGTAGAAGCACTGATCCTGCACTCGCGCAGCGATTTCTGCGCCGATTCCCATGAACGTCGCTGCCTCGTGGGTGATGACGAGCCTGCCGGTCTTGCGGACCGATTCCGCGATGGTGTCCATGTCCAGTGGCGAGAGCGAACGGAGGTCGATCACCTCCAGCGAACGGCCCTCCCCCGCGGCGACGTCGGCGGCCTGCAACGCGGTGACGACGAGTGGTCCGTAGGCGATGACGGTCGCGTCGGTCCCTTCGCGGACGACCCGCGCCTTGTGGAGCGGATAGGCGTCGTCGATCGGTAGGGTGACGTCGACTTCACCCTTCTGCCAGTACCGACGCTTGGGCTCGAAGAACAGGACCGGGTCGTCCGACGCGATGGCCTGGCGCAGCATGACATTGGCGTCGGCGGCATTGCTGCAGCTGACGACGCGAAGACCGGCGGTCTGGGCGAAATACCCTTCCGGGGATTCCGAGTGATGTTCGACGGCACCGATTCCGCCGCCGTACGGCACGCGGATCGTCAGGGGCATCTTGACGTTGCCACCGGTGCGGTAGTGCAGCTTCGCGACCTGCGAGACGATCTGATCGAACGCGGGGTAGATGAAACCGTCGAACTGGATCTCGACGATCGGCCGGTATCCGCGGAAGGCGAGTCCGACTGCGGTGCCCATGATTCCGGACTCGGCCAGTGGAGTGTCGATGACGCGGTTGGGTCCGAAGTCCTTCTGCAGGCCGTCGGTGATGCGGAAGACCCCGCCGAGTTTGCCGATGTCTTCGCCGAGCAGCACTACTTTGGGGTCGTCTTCCATCGCCCGACGCAGGCCTGCGTTCAGCGCTTTACCGAGCGGAAGCTGCGGGGCGGCAAGGGTCGCGGTCATGACTGAGCTCCTTCGAATCCGGCGAGATAGGTGGCGTAGGCGTCTCGCTCCTCGGCGATCAGCGGATGCGGGTCGGCGTAGACGTTGTCGAACACCGACATCGCCTTCGGCTCCACAGTGCCGAGGCATCCGCGGCGGAGTTCCGCTGCGGTCCACTCGGCCCGATCCTCGACGCGTGCGCGGAGTGCGTCGTCCATCGCTCCTTCGGCGTCGAGCAGTCGCTCGATGCGGTCGATGGGGTCCTTCTTCTTCCACTCGTCGTCGACTGCCGCCGACCGGTAGCGGGTGGGATCGTCGGAGGTGGTGTGCGGTCCCATTCGATAGGTGACGGCCTCGATCAGCATGGGTCCGCTGCCTTCGCGTGCGCGAGTCAGAGCCATCCGGGTGGCTGCGAGAACGGCCAGCACGTCGTTGCCGTCGACACGCAGTGCGGGAACGCCGAAGCCGCGGCCACGTTCGGCGATCGTGATGTGTGTTTGCAGAGTCACCGGCTCCGAAATTGCCCACTGGTTGTTCTGGCAGAAGAACACGACAGGGGCGTTGAAACTTGCCGCGAATCCGAATGCTTCGGAGATGTCGCCTTGGCTCGTGGCGCCGTCGCCGAAGTAGGTGATGACGGCCCCCTCGGCTCCGTCGAACTTCATTCCCAGGCCGTATCCCGTGGCATGCAATGCCTGGGATCCGACGATGATGGCCGGCGTCGTCATGTTGTACTCGTACGGGTTCCAGCCGGATTGTGTGGAGCCGCGCCAGAACCGCAGCATTTCCGTCGGGTCGACGCCGCGGCAGTACGCAACGCCGTGTTCGCGGTAGCTGCCGAAGACGAAATCGTCGGCGTGCAGAGCACGTGCGGATCCCACTTGAGCGGCTTCCTGTCCGAGGAGGGGAGCCCAGAGGCCGAGTTCTCCCTGACGCTGGAGTGCGGTGGCTTCTGCGTCGATACGCCGCACGACAACGAGGTCCTCGTAGAGATCACAAAGCTTCTCCGTCGTGATGTCCTCCACGAGGCCGGAAAATTCGGAAGGCGCGGTTCGCGTGCCTTCGGGTGTGACGAGTTGGATGAGGTCGTCATTGCTCGCCCGTGAAATTGCGGTGTCCATCTCGGCCTCCATACAGTTGCACTGTTACCTGGAACACAACCAAGAATCATCAGAAGGATCAATACATCACTTAGAAGTTGAGCACTCTGCATGATTCTGGGTAACGAAAACGTGCTTACCTTGTGCGCACTGACTGCTCGTGCGGCGGGGCGACCGGTCCCGGCCCGGCGCCCACACGGCCTCGAAGAATCAGGACCAACGCGACGGCCAGCAGCATCACCGCGCCCACTACCCACAGCCCTGCGCGCGCGTTCCCGGTGGCGTCGAGCAGCCACCCCGTCACGTAGGGCGCACCGAAACCTGACATGTTGCCCACCGAGTTGATGATCGCGATTCCAGCGGCAGCGCCCGCACCCGTCAAGAACGTGCTCGGGAGGTACCAGAACACCGGCAGTGCGCAGAAGACACCGACGGCGTTGACCGTCACCGCAAGCATCGTCGTGAACGGTGAGTCCATGTACAGCGCGAACGGGATGGAGACGGCACCGACGAGGGTCGGAATCGCGACGTGCCAGGTACGTTCACCGGTTCGGTCGGAATGCCGGCTCCACAGCACCATGGCCACGGCACCGACGGCGAACGGAACGGCGACGATGAGTCCGGTTGTGACGAGGGAGAAGTCCGTATCGAACGTCTGCTTGAAACCGGCGACGATGCTGGGCAGGAAGAAACTGAGCGAGTACAGCCCATAGGTGATGCCGAAGTACACGAGGCCGAGCATCCACACGCGGACGTCGCGAAGCGCTCGTGTCACCGAGCCACTGACGTGTCCACCCTTCGCGGAGTCCTCGGACTCCAGTTCAGCGGTCAGCCATGCCTTTTCGTCATCGTCGAGCCATGTGGCCTGGGAGGGCCGGTCGGTCAGGTAGAACCAGGTGACGACGGCGAGTAGAACCGCGGGAAGGCCTTCGACGAGGAACATCACACGCCAACCCGACAGCCCGAACAGTCCGTCCCAGTACTGGATGATCGCGCTGGACAATGGCGCACCCAAAGCCGACGAGACCGGCAACGCCAGGAGGAACAGGCCCATCAGCCGGACGCGGTACGCACGCGGGAACCACATCGTCATGTAGAGCAGCACACCGGGGAAGAAGCCGGCTTCCGCGATACCCAGCAGAATGCGCAAACCGTAGAGCCAGCCCGCGGTGGGCACGAAGGCCATGCCCGCGGCGATCACTCCCCACGTCAGCATGATGCGGGCAATCCAGCGCCTGGCACCGAACTTGTGCAACGCCAGGTTGCTCGGCACCTCGAAGAGCAGGTAACCGATGAAGAACAGTCCGGACGCCAACCCGAACATCGTCTCGGTCAGGCCGAGCTCGTCGCTCATGGTGAGTTTCGCGAGCCCGATGTTCGTTCGGTCGAGGTAGTTGACGAAGTAGGCCAAACCCAGGAACGGAATGATCCGTCGGGCGACCTTCTTGACCACCCGCGTTTCGATCTCGGGTTTCGGTGCGTCTGCAGGCATGTGTCTCGGCTTTCTCGGTGGTGAGAGTGACCTGGGACACGTTATGGGCTGGAGCGCGCTCAGCCTATGGAGGAATCGACCACTCCCGCGGCGTCGGCACGTGCGGTTTGCCCTTTCCGATCTCCGTGTTAGCTTTAGTAGTCACATCGACTACTAAAGGAACAGCACATGACCGCGTTCACTGAATGGCTCGCTTCGATCGCGTTCGTGTCGTTCGGCGCCCCGACATCCTGGGTCGAAGTCATCGGATTCGCGACGGGAGCACTGTGTGTCCTGCTCGTCGCGCGACAGTCGGTGTGGAACTGGCCGATCGGAATCGCGAACAACGTCGCGTTCGTTCTCCTGTTCGTCGGTGCCGGGTTGTACGCGGACTCGGCCCTTCAGATCGTCTACATCGCGCTTGCCGTCTGGGGCTGGATCACGTGGACGTCCGGCGGACACCGAAAGACGACGATCGTCACCGCGACCTCGGTTCGGGAATGGACATGGCTGGCCATCGCGGGCGTCGCAGGCGTCGCGGGCATCACCATGCTGCTCTCCACGGCAACGGAATCCGTTGTGCCGTTCTGGGACACACTGACCACCACGCTGTCACTGCTGGCGACGTGGGGGCAGATCAACAAGCGTCGGGAATCGTGGTTCCTGTGGATCGCCGCCGACGTGATCTACGTGCCGCTGTACCTGTACAAGGATCTGGTCCTGACGGCCGTGCTCTACCTGGGCTTCATCGCCCTGTGCGTGGGCGGCCTGCTGGCGTGGACTGCATCGATGCGCGACGCGGAACTGGTGGAGGCCTGAGATGTGGAACCACGCGCTGGTCATCGGGAAGTTCTATCCGCCCCATGCCGGCCACCACGCCCTTGTTCGCTTCGCCGCAGCCCGTGCCCGACGAGTGACCGTCGTGGTCATGTCCTCGGCGTTCGAATCGGTCCCCCTGGAACACCGAGTCGCCTGGATGTCCGAATCACACAGCGTGTCCGAATCACACAGCGTGTCCGAATCACAGGCGGGCGACGCCGGGGTGACCGTCACCGGGATCGTGTGCGATGCGCCGATCGACCACACCTCCCGTGCCGTGTGGACTGCGCAGGTGGCCTGTATGAGGGCTGCGGTGAGCACCGTGACCGACACCGAGGTCGACGCCGTCGTCAGCAGTGAAGCCTACGGCGACGAACTCGCGCAGTGGTTCGATGCGACGCACGTGCCGTTCGACCTGCCTCGATCGGCGGTTCCCATATCCGGCACCGCCTGTCGATCCGACTTGGCATCGTCGTGGGACATGCTCGATGCCCCCGCGCAGGCCGGTCTTGCCACCCGCATCGTCGTCGTCGGCGCGGAATCGACGGGCACCACCACGATCAGCGTCGCTCTGGCAGAGCACTTTCGACGACGCGGGGGCGTGTGGGCGCGTACGGGGCTCGTGGACGAGTTCGGCCGACAGGACACCATCGACAAGCTCGCGGCGGCGCAGAAGGTCGCCCCGGATGCGGAGATGGACGACATCGTCTGGACGGGTGAGGACTTCGCGCGGATCGCACGCACGCAGCAGGCGATGGAAGACGCCGCCGCCCGCGCTGGTTCGCCGATTCTGATCTGCGACACCGACGCCTTCGCGACGACAGTCTGGGAGCGCCGCTACCTCGGCCCGGAATCTCGCCGAGCCGAGAACGAGGTCGACGGCCGCCGAGCGCTGTACCTGCTGACCGATCACGTGGACGTACCATTCGTGCAGGACGGCATTCGGGACGGTGAGTCGATCCGAGCCGACATGACAGGATGGTTCGTCGACGCGCTCACGCGTAGTGGGCGGTCCTGGGTCATGCTGACGGGAAGCCTCACCGAGAGAACTGCTCTGGCCGTTCGAGTTGCAGAACAGGAGCTGGGTAGGCGCATGACCTTCACCGATCCGCTGGGAGTGGTATGAATTACGACGCCGCCCAGTATCCGAGGTTTGCCGTGACCGTCGACCTCGTTGCTCTGACGATCCGTGACGCCGATTTGTGCGCCCTTCTCGTCGAACGTGGCGAGGACCCCTTCGCCGGAAAGCTCGCACTGCCGGGCGGTTTCGTGCGACCGGAGGAATCCGCCACCGCCGCGGCGTCGCGTGAACTGAGCGAGGAGACAGGCCTGACCATCTTTCCGGGCTACGTCGAGCAACTCGGGACCTACAGTGCGCCCGATCGGGACCCTCGTATGCGCGTCGTCTCGGTCGCCTATGTCGCGTTCGCACCGGATCTGCCCGAGCCCGTGGCGGGAACGGACGCCGCTTCTGCCGCATGGTTGCCTGTCGGGGATGCACGGTCTCTCGCTTTCGACCACGACGAGATCCTCGCCGATGCCGTCGAACGCGTGCGTTCGAAGCTCGAATACACCACTTTGGCCACGAACTTCGTCTCCGACCCCTTCACCGTAAGGGATTTGCAGTCGGTGTACGAGACGGTGTGGGGGACGGAGTTGGACCGGGCGAACTTTCGCCGCAAAGTCCTGGGCACGGCCGGATTCGTGGAACCCGTCGACGGGGTCGTCGCCTCGACCGGCCGGCGTGGGCGCAACGCGCAGGTCTATCGCCCCGGACCCGCCTCGTCGCTGCACCCGCCGATTCTGCGCTGAACCGCCACCCGCCCTCAGGCGGAGCTACCCGGATTGGTCACACCCGGCACCAGGTGGGTGGACACACCGATGCGGTTCCAGGCGTTGATCGTGAAGATCTGAGCCAGCAGCTGGCCGGCGCGAGCAACGCCGGCCTCGCCGTCGAGACGTTGGTCTCGGTTCTCGAACTCACAACCCGAGGCCGGCGGCGAGGGTAGGCCAGCTCTTGGGCAGTTGATCGACCCAGTACGCCCACGAGTGGGTGCCGACATCCTCGAAATCGAAGGTGGCGGGGATGGCGAGCTCACGCAACCGATCGTCCAGTCTGTGGGTGCAGTAGTTCGATCCCACCTCGATGAGGCCACCCACCACGACGACGTCCCAGTCCTTGGCGGTCTCGAACTTCTCGTGCGGCCCCGGCAGCCCGGTTCCGACGGAGACGTAGATCGATTTGCCGCGCAACGCTTCGGCGTTGACCAGTACGTCGTGAGCCGCCCAGGCCGGGTCGAGCGGACTACCGAACATGTTGTCCGCGTTGCCGCCGAAGGCCGTGACGATCCCGCGCATACTGCCCTGGCCCAGCAGTTCCGCCGAGGCGAAGCAGCCACTGTACGCACCGACGGCCGAGTAGAGACTCGGATTACGCGACGCCAGCATCATCGCCGACTGCGCACCCATCGACAAGCCGGCGATCCCGTTGCGCCCGTTGCCGTCGAACTCGGCATCGATCAGCGGCGGAAGCTCCTGCGTCAGGAAAGTCTCCCACTTGTAGCGCCCGAGCTTCGGGTCGTCGCGCTGCCAATCCGCGTAGAAGCTTCCCGGCCCGGCGAGTGGGAGTACGACGTTGACGTTCTTGTCGCGGAAGAACTCGGCTGCCCCACCTTTGCGCAGCCACATGCTGTTGGTCGGATCCTCCTCACCGATCCCGCTGAGCATGTACAGCGACGGACGAGGTCCGCTCTCGGTCTCCGGGGTCAGCACCTGGACGTCGATGATCCGATCCATGCTCGGCGAGTACACCGCGAGCTGGGTGAGGGTGGTGCTGACGTCGACTCGGCTGTCGATCCTCGGGGCCGACGGTTCCGCAGTGGCGAGGGCGGGGATACCGACCCAGCCGACCAGAAGGACCGCGCAGAACACAACGAAACGCCATGCGTGAACCATGAAACCCCCGTGCTCGAGACGGCCCAGACGACCGTGTCCACCGGCAGTTTTGCATACGAAAACAATTGTGGGGCAACTTCGTACACAGACCGAGCGACAAACCGGCGAGTCTTCAATCGAAAGCGGGCGTACCAATCCATTCGATTGTTATCGGGTGCCCGCTCGGTCGGGGCTCGGCTACGCTCCCAACCCGGCCCCGGCGCGGGTGACCACCAGGCGAGGTACGACTGCGCGGGAAGAGAGCGACAGGACGCTCGTTGCGAGTTCGACGATGTCGTCGACTCGGATCATGGAGTCGCCGGGGATCTTGTCCTTGGTCCAGTCGCTCATGTCGGTGTCCACGTATCCGGGTGCAATGGAGGTTCCGCTGATGCCGTTGGCGCTTTCCTCGGCGTTCAGGGTTTCGACGAGTGACAGCATGGCGGCCTTGGTGGCTCCGTAGACGGCCAGACCTGCTTCGGAGTACACGCCCGCCATGGACGCGAGCGCGATCACCTTGGCTCCGCTGTCCGGGTTTGCTTGGACTGCGACGCGCATCAGTGGGATGGAGTTCTGCAGTAGATGGAACGGTGACCTCAGATTGACGTCGAGGGTCTTGTCGAAGCGGCGCATGGGGTAGTCCTCGATACGTCCTGCCGTCCCGACGCCTGCATTGAGGACCAATGCGTTCATGGATCCGTACGCCTCGGCGTGCGCGTCGGCGATTCGGTCGGCGGCCTCGCGATCGGCGAGGTCGGCGGCCACGGTCACCACGCGGGGAGCACCTGCCTGGACGAGGTCCTCGGCGACCTTCTCGAGCACCGCGCCGTCGCGCGCCGTGATCGTGAGCGAGTAGCCCGAACGCGCCAGACGTGTGGCGATTCCGAGTCCGATTCCGCGCGAGCCACCCGTCACCAGAGCAGTTTTCATTTCTTCCCCTCGATCGCGCGGAGTCCCGACGCCATGAATTCCTGTGTAGCTTCTGCTGCGGACGAAGCCCCGGGTCCGGAGTCGGAGCCGGACAACGCTCGGTGCGTGATGCCTTCGCCGATGACCCCCAGCTTGAAGTTCGCGAGGGCCAGATAGAAGTTCCACTCGGGCAGCTCGGAACCTGTTTCTCGGCTGTACATCTGGGCGAGCTCGTCCGCGGACGGGTATCGGTCACTGGTCCAGGCCGCGGACGTACCGAGTACCGCGTCGAACACGGGTTGCCGGTACACACACATCAGGGCGATGTCGGTGAGTGGGTCACCGAGGGTGGACAACTCCCAGTCCACCACTGCAGCAATGGAACCTGGATTCTCTCGCTGGAGAATGACATTGTCGATGCGGTAGTCGCCGTGCACGATGGACGCCTCGGACGACGGCGGCACCGCCGCTTCCAGTTTGTCCCGCAGTTTCTCCACATCCGGGAGGTCACGCGTTTTGACGGTTTCCCACTGGCGGGCCCACGTCTTGACCTGACGCCCGACGAATCCTGCCGGCTTGCCGAACGAGCCGAGACCCACTGCGTCGTAGTTCACCTGATGCAGGCGGGCGAGTACTCGAATCAGCTCGGATGTATTGGCCGCGACGTCCTCGTCGGAGAGACTGTCCAGATCCTCGCGGGTTCGGATGACCGAACCTGGATCGAACTCGACAACGGTTGCCGGAGCCCCCAATACGTCGCCGTCCCGGTCGAATGCCACCGTCCTCGCGACGGGTACATCGGTGGATTGCAGCGCGCTGGTCACAGCCCACTCGCGGGCCATGTCGTGTGCCGACGGGGTGAGACCGCTCGTCGGGGGGCGGCGCACGACCCAGGCGCTCGTGTCGTCGAATGCCTTGTACGTCAGGTTCGATCTGCCCCCGCTGATCAGTTCGACGCGCAGTTCACCGTCGAGGGCCACCCCGTTCTCACCGAGGAAGGCGGCGAGGGCCGGGGTGTTCATGCCTGGCAGTTCGGTCATTTCTCGGCGGCCTGACGTGCTGCCTTCTTGGCCGCGCCGACAACTCGCTTGGCGATTGCCCATCGGTGCACCTCGGACGGACCGTCGTAGACGCGGAAGGGCCGGACTTCCCTGGACAAGCGGGCCAACGGCAGGTCGTCGGACACTCCGAGCCCACCGCACATCTGAATGCTGCGGTCCACGATTCGGAAGATGGCCTCGGCCGCATAGGTTTTGGCGATCGATGTCTCGTTCCCGGCGTGCGATCCCTGGTCGAGGGCGAAGCATGCCCGAACAAGAAGGGCACGCGTCGCGGCGATGTCGATTTCGTTGTCCGCGACCATCTTCTGCACCATGCCGAGATCGCCGAGCGCGGAGCCGAATCCTTCGCGACGCGCCACGTGATCGACGGCGATGTCGTGTCCGCGACGGGCAGCGCCGAGCCATCGCATCACGTGGGTCATGCGCGCCGGTCCCAGGCGGACCTGCGCGTAGGAGAAGCCTTCGTCGACGGCACCGAGCACGTTCTCGTCGGGTACGAAGACGCTGTCGAAGAACACCTCGCAGTGTCCGCCGATCATTGCTTTGTCCAGGGTCCCGATGTGCCTGCCGACCTTGATGCCGGGAGTGTCGGCCGGCGCGAGGAACATCGTCGCACCGCCGCGGTCCCCCGGCTTGCCTGCAGTCCTGGCCATGATGATGAAGAACCCGGCGCCGTCCGCGCCCGTGATGAAGTACTTCTGCCCGTCGACCTTCCATCCGCCGTCGACCTTGACTGCGGCCGTGGTCAGTGCGGACGGGTCGGAGCCTGCACCAGGAGCCGGCTCGGTCATCGCGAACGCGGATCGAACATCACCGGATGCCAGCGGCGCGAGAAACTGCTCCTTCTGCGCCTGCGATGCGATGTGGGCAAGCATGTGCACGTTGCCTTCGTCGGGGGCTCCGATGTTCAGAGCGATGGGACCGAACAGCGAGTATCCCCCCTCTTCGAACACGGGCGCACGATCGCTCATGTTCAGCCCGAGGCCGCCGTACTCGACGGGGGCGTGCGGGGCGAAGACGCCTGCGTCCTTGGCTGCCTGCTGCAGGGAATTCCGCAGTTCGTCTCCGCCTGCATCGGCGATGTTTCCGAGGAACTTGTCCTCGATCGGCAGCACGGTCTCCCGTACGAACGTCCGCGTCTTGTCGATGACGGCCTGGACCTGGGGTGAATACGTCAGATCGATCGACACCGGCGCGCTCCTCGAATTCGGGCCGACCGAGCGATCGCTCGGTCAAGTCTCAGGTTGACACAACCCCGCGAGGCTAGTCAAGAACACGCCGTCGACTCATCCCATCGGCAAGGGGACGAAGAACTGTGCTTCGCCAGTTGCCGCCCCCGTCGCTCTTGGTGCGGTAGAGCATCGCATCCGCGGACTCGACCACTGCCTCGGCCGTGCTACCGCTTCCCGCGTACGCGATGCACACTCCGACGGACATCCGTCCGTGGACGGAACTCTGCTTTCCGACGCAGCGGGCCGCGAGATCTTCGATGTCGTCCACCGTTTTCCTGGTCGCGACGATGCCGAATTCGTCGCCGCCGAGCCTGCACACGAGGTCACCGTCCTCCACGCATTCGCGGAGGCACTCCGCGATCTCCACCAGAACCCGGTCGCCGACGAGATGGCCGTGCCCGTCGTTGACGGCTTTGAAGCCGTCGAGATCGCAGAACAGAAAGGCCACGAGGTCGTCGTCGACCTGATGGCCGAGCCGCTCGGCGAGTTCGGTCATCGCGAGGCTTCGGACCCCGAGGCCGGTGAGGTCGTCGCGCTCCGCGCGCAGCCGCAGGTGATCGAGAGCGAGATGCGAGGCACTACGATCCTCGGCCGTACAGACGAACCTTGTGCCGTAGGCGCTTTCGATGCGTTGCAGCCGAACGTGCGCCCATCTCTCCTCGCCGTCGATGCGCACGACTCGTCGGTCTTCGACGCCGGCATGTCGGGTCTCGACACCGAACACCGCAGTCAGATCGAGGCCGCGCAGCTCATCGTCGTTCCGGCCGGTGAGCTCCTCGAAAGCCCTGTTGACCTCGACCACGGCGGAGTCGAGACCGAGCATCGCCGTCGGAATCGGCGAATCGAGGAACACGGCTCGGTACTGCAGTTGCTGATCTTCGGCATCGCCGATCCTGGCGGCTTCGGCGATGGCTGCACCGGCCTGGCCTGCGAACAGTTCGAGCATCGCGCACTGTTGAGAGTCCGGCACGAGACCGGAGATCGGGAGATCGACGCTCAGAACACCCAGCAGCGTGTTCTCCCCGGCCCACATCGGCGCCAGAAGCGCGTACTCCGGCCGCCAGATCCTCCGCTCACCATCCGGTGATGCGGCGAGGTAGTGCGTCGGATGCGGGTCACGATAGGACACGCCTCCGAGGGCATCGACGTCCGCCAAGTTCTCGTGGAACCGCAGTTCACCCCACCGCTCGCAGGCCTCCAGCAGCCCCAGCCACACCTCGTGCGTCATCGTCTCGCCGACCATGTCGCGGACTTCCGGAGGGCCGGTTGCCGACGAGACGACGAGGCCTCCACCCGGAACCTTGACGTTGACGACAACAGCCCCGAAACCCAATACGTCGACGACAGCGGCGGCGATGCGATCGAGGGTGACGTCGAGCCCCTCTCCGACGCCGAGCCCGCGCACGACCTCGAGGATTCGCACGAGCGAATCCCGTCGTAGCGCCACGTCGTCGACCATTGTTCGATTCTTGCAGATTATGCGCCTGGCCTGCGATGAACCGTTTCGATCACACCCGCCCGTATGGCACTGTAGGTCCGTGCACGAAGCGGACAAATACCCCCAACCGACAGTCATCGGGCATCGCGCTCGCGGCCCTCGGGACATCGAGTGGGTACTGACCGTCGGAGTTGCGCCGCTACTCGTTCTGGTTCTGACGATGCCGATCATGGCACTGATAGACCATCAGGACCTTCTTCCCGGCGCACTCGGCGACTGGAATCTGTATGCGGTGTTCGGCCTTACCGTGTTCGCTCCCATCATGATCGTCGCCTGCGTCGCGGCGCTCGTGATGATCGCCGACTTCCGGGCAGGCCGGGCCGTGTCGACGTTCGGCAACGTGCTGGCGATCCTTTGCATGACCGTTCTCGTCACCGCCGAGATCACCGACTTGTTCCGTCCCGTCGTCGACGGCGACCCGGCCGGCTGGGTCTCGGCGCTGACGCCGTCGGGCACGCCGTTGTTCGTGGCGCCGTACATCGCGGTTCTCGTTGCGAATGCGTTCGTGGCCCTGCGATTGTGGCGCCAGGGCCAGTAGTCTTTCGCCTATGAGCGCAGACTGGCGGATCGACACCGTGGACACCATCCGTGGACTGATTCTCACTGCTGCTCCAGGTGCCACCGAGGAAGTGAAGTGGCGCAAGCCGTCCAATCCCGACGGCGTGCCTACGTTCAGTCTCGACGGTCTTCTGTGCACGGTCGAGACCTACAAGGACAAGGTCAAGGTGACCTTCGCGAAGGGCGCGTCGGTGACCGACCCGTCCGGAATCTTCAACGCCAGCCTCGATGCCGGAACGCGCCGCGCGATCGACATCCACTCCGGAGACGTCGTCGACGAGAAAGGCTTCTCGGACCTGATCCGCAGCGCCGTGGACGTCAACCAGCACTAGGCCCACGGTGACCACCGCACGTCGCGGACCACCGCACGTCGCGACGGTGACGTACGTGCGCGATTTGCCCTGCGCACTGCCCTATGTACGGTGGACGGGACGACCTGACGACACGTTTCCGACGGAAAGGACCATGTATGCCGCAGCCCACACGACTGGAGAAGAATCCGGAGAAGGGCTACGTCGCACTACTGGGCTGGAGTCTCGCCGCGGTGGAGGCCCTCGATGCATTCGACCGTCGGTATGTGGTCGTGGCGCCCGAATGGGCCGAGCAGTACTGCACCGAACACGACATTCCGTACATCTCCTGGAACTTCGAACGCATCAACGACCGTTCGCTCGAGATCGCCGAGGCACTGCAGGATCGTGGTGTCGACGTCGCGATCCCGCTGTACGAGGAGACTGTCGAGTGGGCGGGTGCCATCAACTCCGTTCTGCTCGGTAACCCACGGTTGTTCGGTCAGGCGATGTTGCTGCGAGACAAGGCGCTGATGAAGCGTCGCGCGCAGCTCGGCGGCATCCGCGTCGGCATCTTCGAGGAAGCGCACGACCGGGAAGACGTTGTTCGATTCCTCCGCCGCGTCAACCAGACACTCCTCAAACTCGACGGCGACCCCAACGATCCCATTCACCTCAAGGCCTTCGACAAGGCCGGATGCCTGGGGCACCGCGTCATCCGCACTCCCGACGAGGTCGACTCCATCCCCGACGACGAGTTCCCGGTGCTGATGGAGTCGCATTTGGACGGCTGGGAATTCGCTGTCGAAGCGTGGATCCACAACGGAAAGATCAAGTTCCTCAACATCTCCGAGTACGTGACGCTCGGATACTCGGTGTTCGTGCCCGCAACTCCGGAGCTCGAGAAGTACCGGCCGCAGATCACCGCGCAGATCGAGAAGCTCATCAAGACCTTCGACATCGAGTTCGGATTCGTGCACCCGGAATACTTCGTCACCAGCGACGGAGAGATGTACTTCGGTGAAGTGGCATACCGGCCACCAGGTTTCAAGGTGTTCGAGCTCCTCGAGCGCGCCTACGGCTTCAACGCCTACCAAGGGCTTGCGCTGGCGTTCGACCCCAAGACCACAGAGGAAGAGATCGACGCGTTCTTCCCGACCGAGGTCGAGGACGCCACCGGCATCGCCGGCTGCTTCGGCGTGTACCCACGCCGACGCGTCGTCAGCCACCTCGAGATTCCGGCCGAGACCGCCGAGCACGACTATTACGAAACCAACGACCTCTCGGCACCAGTCGAGGAAACCGTCACCAAGCGAACAGCTTTCGGAACGCACTGGGGTCTGCTGTACTTCTTCGGCGACGACCCGTACCGCATGCGTGACCTGCTGAAGCATCAGGAAGAACTGGACTTCTACGTGTGAGGCAAGACTTCGGGGACTTCTCGACCGGTCCGTCACAGACATTGGACCCACCTGTCGACCAGGCGCTGGTCAGTCGAGTCGCGCAACTCGACCACGCCACCGAAGCATTGGCGGCGGCACCTGAATTCTCCAAGAACACCAAGGTCAAACGTGTCCTCGACGCGCTGCATCGAGTTCTGTTGCAACGCGGTGGATGCGCAGCAGTCCGTGAACGTGCCGCAGCGCTGGACGAGGCGGGGCTGTTCGCGGGCACCGACTGGGCGCATCCGGACATCCTGGTGCCCGGTTTCGTCGGACCGTCGCTGCGCAGCGGTGTGATCGATACCGTCGTCCTCGAGGCAACGAGCGAGCTTCGGCTGGTCGCAATCGCTGCGGGCGAGTACACACACCCGGCGGTCAGTGCCGAGGACGCGAAGCACTATCTGTCGCAAGTGTTGGCGATGAACCTCGAAGTGCTGTTCTCCGCACCGTCGGAGGCCGAGCGCGTGAAACTCGGCCGCATCGCGCACCTCATCCGTGATCTGTTCGGCTACGTCGCCGATCAGATCGGCTACGACAGCGTCCTCGACAAATTGGGCGACGAGATCTGGCGGGTACTGCGGCAGCGACCCATTCAGGTCGACCACATCAAAGCCATGGTCACACGCATCGCGGTGTACCGGGAGGACCCCGATGTGGATCTCGGTGCGTCGGGCCAGGGTCTCGATCGACTGATCTCGGCGCTGTTCGGTCCGACTGAAGCGTGCCGAGAGGATCCGGGCGTCGACATGTATCGCGCCCGCCTCGACGCCATGGACGCCGAAGGTCTCGAGTTCGAGGCTCGTGGGTTCGCCCGCGCCATGCACGACACCGGCCTGGTCTCGCCGTACCACGCGACGCTGGTTCGGTTCCTGATCGAGCACAACACATATCTGCTCGGCGAGGCACTCGGAGTCTCCGAAACCGGACGGACCTGCCTTCAGCGATACCCGGAACTGGTGCACTGCCTGATCAACGAAGCCGTGCACCCCGAGTCGGCGCAATGCCTCTACGGAATCGCACTGTTGCTCGACCGCGGCATCCTGCACCAACCCCCGATCGTGCCGTCACTATGGCGGCAGTTGGCGCTTCGACTGGAACCAGGCGTACGTCAGCGGCTCGTCGACGTGTTCGGCCCCACACCGGATCCGGAGTCGAGACTGCTCGGCGGGCTGCTCTCGATGCTCGGGCAGCCTCTGGGCGTCGGGCAGGGCGACAATCCCACGTGCCAATCGGCGCGCGCACTGTCGATGTGGGCGTACAACGATCCCGACTACCTGCTGCAGATGGTCGTGTGGGCGGCCCGCGACGACGAGATCGTCATGCACTTCGAGGGCCAATCGCTCTCGTCGAAGGACAGCTCGGGAGGTGTTGCCACGGCATCGCCCGTCGACCTCGATCCAGTGTCGCAGCTCCTGGTTCCGCATCTGGATCGCATCTACGCAGAGATGATTCGTCGGTGCGCCGACCGCCCCGGGGATCCGCACAAGTGGGTCAATCCGGAGTTCCACGGATGGTGGTCCGCGCGCGGATTCAACATCGACGTCGACGTCGCAACGGGCAACCTGATCGATCTGGACGACTTCGTTCGGCAGTTCTACGCGTCGTACCACCTGGAATACAACGGCGGCCAACCGCTGGTGCACCCCCAGCCGGCGGGTGTCGCCGTCACCGACAGCGCCGCGCGGTACATCGGATGGCACGCCATCACGATCCTGCGCGTCGCCCCCGACCCGGATGCTGTCATGCGGGTCTACTTCTTCAACCCGAACAACGACAGCGGTCAGGACTGGGGCGACGGCGTCGTCGTCGGCACGGCCGGTAACGGGGAGAGAGCGGGCGAAGGCTCACTTCCGTTCGAGCAGTTCGCATCTCGGCTGTACATCTTCCACACCGATCCGCTGGAGAACGGTGAGCCGGACAAGGTGCCCGCATCGGCAGTGCAGGACACCATCGGCTACATCGAACGCAGCTGGGGTGCGGATCGGATGCCGGAGTCGGAGAGTTAGCACCGGTTCTGCCGGGTTGCCACCGCAGTTCGCGTCATAGTGCGTGTGGCAGCTCGGCAAAAAAGGTGTCAGCTTCGGAGCAGCCTGCCCATCAGTGTCCCGAGTTGCCCCAGTTCGTCCGAAGAAAGGTTCGCGAACCCCGCGGGCGGTGCGTTCAGTGCGGCGTTCGCTCGGTCGGCTACCTCACGTCCGGCGGGGGTGAGGTCCACGACCCGACGCCGACGGTCGGCAGGGTCTTCGGTCCGTATCACGTATCCGCGGGATTCCAACTCTTTCAACGTGACCGAGAGGTACGGCGGATCGGTGTTCAATCGATCCGCGAGCGCTCCCGCAGACAGCGGGCCGGCCACCAGTCGCCGAAGCACCTTGCATCGGTAGAAGCTCTCCCCTGTCGCCGCGACCACGGCGCGGTGCGGATCGGCATGATCGAAGACGAGCGTACGGATGTCACCCCACACGTCCTCCGCACTCATGACACGAGCTCCGGCGACCGATCGGCAACCCGCTGCGCGGTGCCGCGGGCCCACGACCCGGTCGTGACGAAGGCGAGTACGAAGACGACGATTCCGGCACCTGCCATGACGAACCACGCCGAACGCGCAGCGTCGACGAACCCGTCGGCGAAGGTACCGACGAGACCGGAGGTGATGATCGACCCCACCACCGCGACACCGAGAGATTGGCCGACCTGTCTCGACGTCGACGCCACCGCCGACGCGACTCCTGCTTGACTGCGGGGCATTCCGGACACGGCGGTGTTGGTGATGGGCGCGTTGACCATTCCGAATCCGATTCCGAACACGATGTAGGGCAAGGCAAGCCACGCGAACGACGTCGTCGCCGTCAGCTGGGTCAGCATCAGGGACGAGACGACGAAGCCGACTCCGGCCACCACCAGCGAGGTCCGAGGTCCGCGAGAACCCGTGAGGCGTCCCGATATCGGTGCGAGTATCAGTGTCATCAACGCCATCGGAAGCGTGTAGAGGCCGGCGTGAAGCGCCGAGTAGCCACGAACGTCCTGCAGATACAGCGTGTTCAGGAACAGGAATCCGCCGAGCGATCCGAACGCACACACGGCGATGACCGTCGCCCCGGAGAACGGAACGCTGCGGAAGAAGCTCAGTTCGACGAGAGGTTCGGTCCGGTGCGTTTCCACGTGCAGAAATGCGACGAGTGACGCCACAGCAACGGTGGCTGTGACGAGAATCGTCGGCGAGGACCATCCCTTCGCCGGTGTCTCGATGATGGTGAACACAACGCTGGCAAGCAGCACGATCATCAGCACCTGCCCGGCCGGGTCGAAGCGTCGTGCATGCGCGGCTCTGGATTCGGGAACGAACTTCCACGTCAAGAACAAGGCGATCACACCGATCGGGACGTTCACCCAGAAGATCGACTCCCAGCCCGCCGACGTGACGAGTGCACCCCCGATGAGCGGTCCTCCTGCCATGGAGATTCCGACCACGCCACCCCACACTCCGATAGCCCCCGCGCGTTCTTTCGGATCGGTGAACGTGTTGGTGATGATCGACATGGCCACCGGGTTCATCATCGATCCTCCGACGGCCTGCACCATGCGGAACGCGACGAGCCAGCCCAGCGACGGCGCGACACTGCACAGCAGTGATCCGACGATGAACAGTGCCGTGCCGATCATGAAGAACTTCTTGCGGCCGAATCGATCAGCGCTCGAGCCTCCCAGCATCAGCAATGACGCTAGAACCAGCGTGTAGGCGTCGATGATCCACTGCAGGCCCGACACCGATGCCTGCAGGTCGGACCCGATCGACGGCAGCGCGACATTGACGATCGTGTTGTCGATGCTGACGAGAAACAGGCTCATGCAGCAGATTGCGAGCACCAGGTAGCGGTGCCGCTTGGTCAGTTCGCTCATCGAAATCCAATACTTGTAGATACACAACTATTAGTTCGAGTATTGATCGCGTCGCGGCCCAGTGCAAATCGGAACTCGTCCACGCAGGGCGCACGCTGTGCTTCACACCCATCGAATGCTCTATTCCATGGGCCGAACACACATATTCGGGGACTTAGGCCGACCGTAAAGTGATCGCCGACACAGATTGATGCGGAGTGGACAGCCGAACCCGGTCCGTTCATCACCGAAAGACTCATTCCGAAAGTAGACGCCCATGGACACCACACCGGTGTACGAATCCTCCGAGTCGCCCGCGACCGTCGCACGCCCTCAGCCGAGCTCAGCACCGTCCGACACGCATGGGTCCAGCCGTATGCGGACGATCGTCACGTCGAGTTTGATCGGGACGACGATCGAATGGTTCGACTTCTTCGCCTACTCGACTGCCGCCGCTCTCGTCCTCAACGCACTGTTCTTTCCCACCTACGACCCCGTCGTCGGGACCATCCTCGCGTTCGGCGGCATCGCCGTCGGGTACTTCGGTCGACCGCTCGGATCAGTGGTGTTCGGGCACTTCGGCGACCGAATCGGTCGCAAGTCGATGCTCGTCATCTCGCTGATCGCGATGGGCGGTGCGACATTCGCAATCGGCTTGCTCCCCACGTACGAGGCAATCGGCGTCACCGCACCGATCCTGCTGATGACGCTTCGGTTCATCCAAGGCTTCGCGCTCGGCGGCGAATGGGGTGGAGCGGTCCTGATGGTCGTCGAGCACTCCCCCAAGAACAAGCGAGGCCTCTTCGGGAGCGCACCGCAATCCGGTCTTGCGCTCGGCCTGACCCTGTCCACTCTCACATTCCTCGCTCTCGGCCTTCTTCCCGACGAGGCGTTCCGGTCCTGGGGGTGGCGAGTTCCATTCCTGCTCAGCGCCACTCTGGTGATCGTCGGTCTCGTCATTCGGCTCAAGATCTCGGAAACGCCTGCATTCCAGGAACTTCAGAAGTCCGGGACTCGCGCCAAGATGCCGATCGTGGAGACGCTGCGCGATCACTGGAAGCCCGTGCTGCTCGCCGCGTTCTGCTTTGCCAACGTCGGCGCGATCTTCTACGCCCTCTTCACCTTCAGCATCACCTACGGAACCACCTACATCGGACTCTCGCGAACCACCATGTTGCTCGTCGCAGTGGCGTGTTCGACGGTGGCGTTCTTCGGAATTCCGTTTGCAGGCAGTCTGTCGGACCGGTTCGGTCGGCGTGCGGTGTTCACCTCAGGAATCGTGCTCACCGTCCTGGTCGCATTCCCTATGTTCTGGCTGATCGACAGCGGTAACGTCGCATTGACCGTCCTGGGCTACCTTCTGGCGACCGTCGGGTTCTGCGCTTCCTACGGAACACTCGGCGTGCTGTACGCGGAATCGTTCACCGCATCGATCCGGTACACAGGTATGTCGTTGGCGCTGGGAATCGGCACCGTCGTCGGGTCGGCATTCGTCCCCATCATCTACCTCGAGCTGCTCGACGTGTTCGGCGGTTCATGGGCTATCAGCCTTTACATCGTTGCAACCGGAGTCATCTCGATCTTCTCGGTTCAGGGACTCATGGCAACGCGTCGGACGGTCCGATCCGACGCGTGAGCGAGCCTGCGACGACGATGCCTCGGGTCGGTGGAGCGTACTGCGCCGGCTCGAGGCATTCTGAGGACATGGATGCCGCAGACCTCGGACGAGTGATCGGCGAGGTACTCGACGCGGCCTCCTCGCGAGCAGGCGCCGACGACACCATCACTGCAACATTGTCCGAACTGGGCATCGACGACGCCGACCGTACAGGCATCCTCGCGCGTGTCCAGCGTCACCGAGACGAGCTCACCCGGTTGCGCAGGCGTGAACACGAACTCGCAGCATTGTTCTCCAGCGCCAGAGAGCTTGCCGAGGTACGCGACATCGATGCGCTGCTGGCCCGCCTGGTGACCCGCGCACACGAGATGATGGGCACCGACGTCACCTACCTCTCGGAGTTCGACATCGCGACGCGCGAGCTCCACGTCCGCAAAACGGTCGGATCGGTTACGCCGCAATTTCAAAAACTGAGAGTCCCGGCCGGAATGGGCCTCGCCAGCCAGGTAGCCGACACACGGGCAGCGCTGTGGGTACCGAGATACAGCCAGTACCTCGAGGGCATTCACGAACACACCATCGACGACGCCGTCTCCGCCGAGGGAATCATCTCGATCCTCGGGGTGCCGATGCTGTCCGAAGGTCGCGTCCTCGGTGTTCTGTTCGCCGCGACTCGGCAGGAGCACGAGTTCACGCCCGAGGAAATCGCTGTCCTGTCGGCATTGGCCGACCACGCGTCCGTCGTACTGCAGACGGCGAACAACCTTGCGCAGCTCCGTAGTTCGGAGGACGAGGCGCGGGCAGCCCTCGATACGCTGACCGATCACGTCGAGACCCGAGACCGATCCAACGTAGTTCACCAAGAGCTCGTCCATGCTGTCCTACTCGGCGGAGGTTTCCCACAGGTCGCCGACACACTGGCGACGGCGCTGGGACGAACCGTCACGATCCTCGACGCAGAATCGTTCCCTGTTGCCTCGTCGTCGGATGACCCAGGAACCACCGCGGTCACTCTCCCGCCTGCCGTTCGGGACGCGGTGACCACGAGCCGCTCCAGCGGCCACTGCTGTCGAGTACACGGCGATCCCTCGGTCGAGGTAGTCGCAGCCGTCACCGCGGGTGAGCTCTTTTTCGGCGCGGTGCTGCTCAGCGCGGGAGAGCTGGAACTGGGCCCCGTCGACGAGCGCACGATCGAGCGTGCGGCGCAGGTCGCCGCGCTGCTGGTCCTGCAGCACAATGCGGTTGCCGACGCGGACCGCCGCACGCGCGGCGATCTGATATCGGACCTTCTCGACGCCTCCCCGGAACGTCGACGGGACCTCGATCGGCGAGCGCGTGCACGCCGCGTCGTCCTGACCGATCTGACGACTGTCCTCGTCGTGGTCGTCGAACCTGAACGACGCTCGGCCGTCGAACGCGCGACGGCGTCGTACTTCGACGGCCGAGGAATCGTCGGCGAGCACGAGGGCACGATCGCAGCCGCAGTTCCTTCCGCGGACCCTCTCGCCACCGCCCGCGCCCTGCATGCACACCTCGTCGCGGGCGCCGACGATCCGGTGCTCGTCGTCGCCACGCCGTCCGCATCATCGATCGACGACTTCTCGGGGCGATTCGACACGGGCCACAGAACGGCCCGGTTGCTCGACGCCCTCGGGGTCGAGGACGGTGCCGTCGGAACGCAGGCCTATGCGCCCTACATGGTGATGTTCGGGTCCGACCCGGAAGCCCTGCACGCGTTCATCGACCAGACGATCGGACCAGTCGTACAGTACGACGCGGTCCACCGGACCGACTTGGTCTCGACGCTACGAGCGTTCGTCCGCAACGATGCGAGCCCAACGAAGACTGCGCGTGCGTTGAGTTATCACACGAACACGATTCTCCAGCGACTCGAACGCCTCAAATCGCTGCTGGGTGAGGACTGGCGGCAGGACGAGATCCTGTTCCGTATCTCGACGGCGGTACGGCTCGACGAGCTCAGGGCTGTCGCCAGGCGTCGACCCCGCGACTGATCACGGCGGCGGCGAGTAGATTCATCACACACGAAAACGAGCACATCCCGTGTCTATCGCACATGTCGGCGACCGTCCGGTCGGGAATAGCGTGATCAGCAGCACACGATCACGGCCTCGACTCAGGTGGCCTGCGACAATGCGGAGGAAGCAGTGACTGTCAACAGCCGGATTCCCGGACTCAAGGATTCGACGCCCGAACAACGGAGGGCGCTCGTCGCCGAACGAACGGGTCTGAGCGCAGACGAGATCGGCGTCCTCGAACCCGGCAGTGGACTCGACGTCGAGCATGCCGATCACATGATCGAGAACGTCATCGGCGTGATGGGGATCCCCGTCGGTATCGCAACCAATTTCACCGTCGACGGCCGCGACCACCTCGTTCCGATGGCGACGGAGGAGCCCTCCGTCGTTGCAGCGGCAAGCAACGCCGCTCGCATGGCGCGGGCACACGGAGGGTTCTTCACCTCCGACTCCGGATCTGTCATGCAGGCCCAGATCCAACTTCTCGACACGCCCGATCCCGAGGGCGCACGTCTGCGCCTTCTCGAAGCACGCGAGGAGATCGTCGCGTCGGCCAACGAGCAGGATCCGATGCTCGTGAAGTTAGGGGGCGGAGCGTCGGACCTGTCCGTCCGACTCGTGGCAACCCGAACCGGTACCCACGTCGTGGCGCACCTCGTCGTCGACGTGCGCGACGCCATGGGCGCCAACGCAGTCAACACGATGGCAGAGGCCATCGCACCCCGCCTCGCCGAGATCGCCGGGGGTCGTTCACTTCTCCGCATTCTGACCAACAAGGCAGATCTGCGTCTCGTACGCGCTCGTGCGATCTTCGACCGAGACCTCCTCGGCGGCGACGACGTGGTCGAGAACATCGTGCACGCGTCGGCTCTGGCCGAATCGGATCCGTACCGCGCGGCGACGCACAACAAAGGCATCATGAACGGCATCACCGCAGCCGTTCTTGCGTCCGGAAACGACACGCGCGCAGTGGAAGCCGGATGCCACTCGCACGCTGTCGCAGAGGACGGACGGTACACGGCGCTCTCGCACTTCGAGAAGAACACCGACGGACATCTCGTCGGAACGCTCGAAGTACCGATGGCGGTCGGGCTCGTCGGCGGTGCAACGAAAGTCCACCCGGTTGCACGCACGGCAGTCAAGATTCTCGGTGTCACCTCGGCGTCCGAGCTCGCACGGATCATCGTCTCGGTCGGTCTCGCGCAGAACCTCGGCGCATGCCGTGCGCTCGCTGCGGAGGGAATTCAGCGCGGTCACATGAGTTTGCACGCGCGCACCATCGCGGCCACGGCAGGCGCCACAACGACGGAAATGGACCTCGTGGTCAAGCGACTGATCGACGACCGCACCATCCGCGTCGAGCACGCCGAGAAGGTGCTGGCCGAGATTCGCGGCGGGAACTGATGCCGCAGTTCGAGAGCGGAATGCCCTCGGCCGTGAGCGTGTACGAGGTCGGGCCTCGTGACGGCCTGCAAGCAGAGGCCGAACCCGTGCCCACGTCCGTCAAGGCGGAGTTCTGCCGGAGGCTCGTCGACGCGGGCGTCGAGAGCCTCGAGCTGACGAGTTTCGTGTCGCCGAAATGGATTCCACAGCTCGCCGACGCCGAAGATCTGATGTCGACGTTGACCCTGCCCGGTTCCGTCCGCCAGGTGGTCCTCGCTCCCAACCAGCGCGGTCTCGAACGCGCACTCGCAGCGGGCGCACGCGAGATCGCGGTGTTCGTCAGCGCAACAGAGACTTTCGCTACCAAGAACCTCGGTACGACGGTGCAGGGAGCGCTCGACTCAGCGCGGCCGGTCGTCGAGGGAGCATTGGCCAGCGGCCTCCCGGTGCGCGGGTACATATCGATGTGCTTCGGCGATCCGTGGGAAGGTCACGTCGACGTCGAGCAGGTTGCCGACGTCGCGGTTCGACTCGCTGAACTCGGGACCACCTCGCTCTCGCTCGGCGACACCATCGGCGTAGCCACCCCAGGCCACGTGCACTCGGTGCTGGATGCGGTGCTCGGCAGCGGTATCACCGTGGACTCGGTCGCCATGCATTTCCACGATACCTACGGCCAAGCATTGGCTAACGTGTACGCATCGCTGCAGGCAGGTGTCACCGAGTTCGACAGTTCGGCGGGCGGTCTCGGCCGATGCCCGTACGCGAAGGGCGCCACGGGAAATCTCGCGACCGAGGACTTGCTGTGGATGCTGCACGGCATGGGCATCGACACCGGTATCGATCTGGATCTGCTGGTCGACACATCGCTGTGGATGGCCGAGCAGATCGGCCGCCCGAGCCCGTCTGCTGTGGTGACGGCTCTGGCTGCGGCTCGCTGATCTCCCATAGCATCATGGCTCGAATGGTCCATTCATGTTGTCAGTCAACATGAATGGACCATCCGAGCGATAGGGGAACCTATCCTCGGCTCGGAAACTTCGGGGTCGACCGGTTCGCGAACGCCGCGAGACCCACCTTGGCGTCAGCGGAGGTGAAGGCCTGCTGCCCGAACAGTGCCTCAGCGTGGAATGCGGCCTCGAGGGGCATCTCGGACAGCTGAGCCACCGCACGCTTGGTGACCGCCAGAGCGTCACCGGACAGCGCCGCGACTCGATCGGCCCATCGCATGGCGGTCTCGACGACCTGTCCCGGTTCGACGACGGCGTTCACCAGACCCATCCGGTACGCCGTTGCACTGTCGATCTGGTCCGAGAGCAGCAGTAGTTCCATCGCGTGGGCGTAGGAAATCTGTCTCGTCAGTCGCGCGAGGGTGCCTCCGGCTGGTACGACGCCCACCCCGGCCTCGGGAAGACCGAAGCGTGCGTCCTCCGACGCGACGCGCAGATCGGTGGACAACATGATCTCGAAACCACCGCCCAGTGCAAGACCGTTTACTGCGCATATCACTGGCTTGAACAGCCGAGAGTGCTTCTGGTGCGCAGAGTCCCATTCGGAAATGTCGAACCGTCCCTCCGCGAGGGCCGGGATCGATTCGGTCAGATCTGCTCCGACGCAGAATGCGCGTCCTGAACCCGTGAGAACCACCGCTGCGACCGAGTCGTCGTCGCGGGCCTCGTCGAAGCCCTGCCCGAGCTCCTCGTACATGGACAGCGTCAACGAATTCAGCTTGTCCGGACGGTCGAGGGTGATTAGCGCTGTCGTGCCGGTCTTTTCGTAGCGGACAGACATCAGATGGCACCCAGCTCACGAAGCTTCTCGATGTGGGATGCGCTGTAGCCGGCGAAGTCCTGCAGGACCGACTCGGTGTGCTCGCCGACGAGGTTGGCTTTCCGCGCAGGCGTCGCAGGTGTCTCGCCGAGCTTGATGGGCTGACCGAACATCCGCAAAGTACCCAACTCGTCGTAGTCCACGTCGACGATCATCTCGCGTGCGACAGTTTGCTCGTCCGCCACCACTTCGTCCATCGACTTCACCGCTGTCATCGGCACGCGATCGCCCGCTATCTCTTCGAGTTCGGCCTTGGTGTAGCTCGCGAACCAACCGATGATCAGCGGCTTGACTCGTCGTTCGTACACCTCGTCGTCGAATCGCTGTGTCATCGAACCGATTTCCGGATCGTCGGCGATCTCGGGCTGTCCGAACATCTCGCAGGTGATGCGCCAGAATTTGTCGGTGTACCCACCGAAGAACACGAATCCGTCCTTGCACGGGAACAATTCGTACGGACGAACGAACGGGTGCTGATTGCCCAGTCGCCCTGCGACCTTGCCTGCGACGGTGTAATCGACGACCGCCGACTCCGTCATCGCCACGACCGAATCGGTCTGGGCGACGTCGACGAGTTGCCCCGTTCCCGTCCGCTCGGCATGACGCAACGCAGCCAATGTGCCGATGACGCCGAACATCGTGGCCGACAGGTCGCCGATGATCGTGCCGACGCGTACCGCAGGCCGGTCGGCGTACCCGTTCATCGACCACAATCCTCCCGCTGCCTGCGCGGTGTTGTCGTACGCGGGACGTCTACTCAGCGGCCCCGTCTGGCCGTAGCCCGAGATGGCGGTGTAGACGAGGGCCGGATTCACCTCGCGGAGCACGTCGTACCCGACGCCCAGCTTCTCCATCGTTCCTGGCCTGAAGTTCTCGACCAGGATGTGAGCCTTGGCCACGAGATCGCGCAGAACCTGTTTGCCCTCGTCCGTGCCCAGGTCGATCGTTATTCCCAACTTGCCGCGGTTGTACTGCGCGTAGAAGGCGCTGAAGCCGTCGGGATCACCGCCGAGGAACGGTGGGAACGTCCGGGTGTAATCGGGATCGCGCGGATTCTCGACCTTGATCACGGTCGCGCCGAGATCTGCGAGGATCTGCGAACAGTAGGGGCCGGCGACGACGCGCGATACGTCGAGTACCACGACACCTTCCAACGAACCCACGCCCTGCACTGCTTCGGGCACGGTCATGACACTGCCTCCGATACTGCTGTGGTGACGCCGTCCACTCGGATTCGAGCGTCGAGTTGCGTTGCGCAGTGCGCGCAGATGCTCTGGTCGAGATACACCTGTCCTTCGTCGATGCGTGGACGGATGCGTACACCCATCGTGTGCAGAGCGTCCGATGCGACTGCTGTAGTGGTCACACAGCCATCCTGCCAGGACTCGGTAGCGCCGAGGTCACCGTCACAGGCAGGACACATCCACGATCCGCTCAGACGGCTCGGGGACACGAAGACCGACGCGTCGGAATGGACGACAGCTCGGGCCGGGGTGTGCCCCAGACGCTCGTCTCGCATCGCGGAACGACGTGTTCGAGTACCGCTCTCGTCCACGTCACCTGCGCCATCGAGCTCCACTCCGTACACGAAACATGCTGCGAGAGCGGTGATATACGCGTCACGCACATCCTGCGCGACCGACGTCGCGGCGCGCAACAACGGATCTCCGTACCCTCCTCCCCCTGCACACCACTGGACGAATACATCCCCTGCATCGACGGTCAATCCGGTGTGGTTGATGTCGAGAAGCTGCCGGTCCCGAGCCTCGACGAGCTCCTCCGTCGGGACCAGGCCTTCACCTAGCAACCCATTGACGTTGCTGTCGCGCCAGATTTCATGACCGCTCCCGCCCCCGGGGAATCCGCCGCCGAATCCCTCGGCTGGAACCTGTGCAGTGGGGGCGAACACCGTCTGCACCACGGATTGCGCTCCGTGCAGCGTCCACGCGAACTCCGCGCCGAGTCCGCCGCGCGTGCGCCCGTGCCCACCGCTGGGAAGCGACAACCGCTTCCACAGATAGAGCACCGGATACAACATCTCGTTCATCTCGACATCCGGCAGCAAGTTGTTGACCTGCGTCATCATCCCTGCGCAGTCGAGACCGTCGGAATCGGGTTGGGCCCCTGCACCGACCGCACCGCCGTCCATATTGAAGAGCACGGTGTACTCGCCGTCGTCGGTGGTACCGGCGGAAATGCCGCCGGTCCACGAGTCGGCCCATACCCCTTGAGTCCGCCCGCGCAGTATGCGGTCATCGCTCCCCCGGCAGAGTTCGTTGAGCAGTTTCGTCACGACGCGACTGACTCGGGCACCGGTGGTCAAGTGGCCGTTGCTGATCGGGGCAGGCGGGACCGGGTCGACGATACTTCCCCTCCGTGTCTTCACGTCGATCGCTGCGACGACGCCCTCGTTGAACGGAACGTCCCACGCGAGAATCGGCACCACCGCACTCGCGACACTGCCGAGGAGAGCCCCGTAGGAACAGTTGACGAATCCACCGGTTTGATCGCTCGATTCGCTGAAATCGAACGTGATGGACTGCCCGACCTTCGTCAGAGTGCAGTGGATTCGGTACAGACCGTTCTCGTGCCCGTTGTGCTCCGTCCACTCGTCCGCGTCCCACGTGCCGTCGGGCAGCTTGCCGACGCGCTCACGTACGACGTGTTCGGCCAGCTCGAAACTCAGCTCCGAGTATCGATGGAATTCTTCGTAACCGAACTCTTCCACGGCCTCGAGCAATCGCGTGATACCGGTGTTGTTGCTCGCAACCAGGCTTCGAACATCGTTCCAGTAGAGCACAGGTACACGAACGTTGTTGAGCAACAGCCGCTTCGTGGACTCGACGGGAACGCCCGCCTCGAACACTTTGACACCGGGCGGGATTCGTACGGCCTCGCTGTAGCAATCGAGTGCTGCCGGCGCGAAACCACCCGGCGTCATGCCGCCGACGTCGACGAGATGCGCCTGGGATTGCGCCCATGCGATCAGCTTCCCGTCGTGGAATATCGGTGAGATCACCGTCGTGTCAGGCGGGTGGCTCGAACCGGAGGTGTGTGGATCGTTGCAGATGAAGGCGTCGCCCGGCTGTAGTTGCTCGTCGCCGATCGTCGCCACGAGGTTTCGGACGGCAACGCCACCGGAGCCGATGTGGAACTGGACGTAGTCGGAGTAGCTGTAGATGCGTCCGTCGGGCGTGAACAGGGCCGTGTTGAAGTCACCGGCCTCGGTGATGACCGGTGATCCGCTGGAGCGGATCATCGCTATACCCATCTCCTCGACGATGGAATCGAGGCGCATTCGAATTACTTCGAGTGTGACCGGATCGTGGGCGGTGTCGTGCGCGGTGGTGGTCATGGAAATGTCGCCTCTTTTCGGTCAGTTCGAAGCTAGCTCGACGAGCAGGTGGTCGATGTGGTTGTGCAGAGTGGCACCGGCGGGCACGAAGATCGTCGTGTCGGGCTCCTCGAGGACACACGGGCCCTGCAGCGGTTCGGTTGCCGCGAAAGCATTGCGATGAATCGGGACCGTGACACGTGCACCGGTCGACGGATCGACGATCTCGCGGGTGCTCTGGGAATGCGTCGTACCGGTTCCTGTGACGGTCGCTTCCTGGACGTCGCTGATTCCCGTTGCTCGCACCCGAGTGTTGATCAGAACGATCTCGGCTTCGGTCCACGCGGTGCCCAATCCGAACTCCGCCTCGTAGTCGGCGATGAAACGTGCTCGGAGACTGTCCTTGTCGGCGTCGGTGAAGACCTCGTCGGACAAACGTGTGGTGACCTCGAATATCTGGCCCGCGAACTTCATGTCTGCTTCTCGGACGAGTTCACGCCGATCCTCGGGGATTCCCTCCGCGTCGAACCATGCCGTCGCTCGGTTCTCCAGACCCGCGAAGGTGCGTTCGAGATCGGCCGCGGGAAGACCGAAGTTCCATGGGCTCGTCTGCACGATCGAATAGATGCTGTCCGCGTGCATCAAACCGTACGCGGAGAAGACCGCTGCGTTCCTCGGGATCACCACCTCGCGCACCCCCGCTTGCGCGCCTATGGCCGCAGCGAAGAGCCCACACGCACCGCCGAACGCAACGAGAGTGAACTCTCGTGGGTCGTGCCCACGATTGACAGTGATCTTGCGTAGCGCGTTGGCCATCTGTGCAACCGTCAGTCGATAGATTCCCTGCGCTGCATCGTCGACCGACAAGCCGAGTGGTTTTCCGACCTCGTTCTCGATCGCGTCTGCCGCGCTGCTCGAATCCAGCTCCACGGTGCCACCGAGGTAGTAGTCGGGGTTGATCAGCCCCATGGTCAGTGTCGCGTCGGTAACCGTCGGGCGCGTGCCGCCCCGCCCGTAGCACGCGGGACCGGGAGTCGACCCTGCACTGTGCGGACCCACGCGCAGGAGTCCACGCTCGTCGACCCACGCGATGGAACCTCCGCCGGCACCGATGGATTCGATATCCACGGCCGTCAGGCTAGTGGGCCATTCGCCGACCTGAGCACGAGGCGACACGCGGAAGTTGCCGTCGACGATTGCGGCCGCGTCCAGACTCGTGCCACCCATGTCGGCGGTCAGGACCTTCGTTCGATTGAGCTGTGAACCCAACAACCGAGCACCGGTGACGCCCCCGACGGGCCCGGAATTGAACATCGCGATCGGTGCCTTGCTCGTCTCCTCCACCGAGAGGAACCCACCGTGCACCTGCATGATCTGTACGCGGCACGTCAGGCCGCGTTCTTCCAAGTCGTGGGCCAGGTGCCCGAAGTGGGTGCTGACGATCGGCTTGACCGCGGCGTCGAGTGTCGTCGTGATCATCCGCTCGTACTCTCGATAGACAGGCGTCAGGTCCGTGGACGTCGAATACGGCATCTCGGGGTGGTACTTGTCGAGATAGTCGGCAACGGCACGCTCGTGTGCGGGATTGCGGAACGACCAGAGGAAGCAGACGGCAATCGCCTGGGCACCAGCCTCGATCAGATCATCGACGGCATCCCTGATGTCGTCTTCCTTGATGGGAGCGAGAATGACGCCACTCGAGTCGATTCGCTCCGAAATCTCACGAATATTGCTCCGCTGCAAAATATCTGCACGCGGTACCAACTCGTGCGGGTCACGTGAGCTCCCTCGCGCCGACCTGCTGATGCGTAGAGTATCGCGGAATCCGCGGGTGGTGAGCAGGCCGACGGGAGCGAACTTGTGCTCATCGACGGCGTTGGTGACGATGGTGTTTCCGAGCACGAAACGGGTGACTCCCGCGAAGAACTCGGCTTCACCGAGGCCCAACTCCGATCGAAGGACCGTCAGAGCACCGAGAATGCCTGTTGTGACGTCCTTCGTCGAGAACGCTTTGCCTCGTACGGTGCGGCCGTCCGAGATCGCCACTGCGTCGGTGAACGTTCCGCCCACATCGATTCCGACATGAATCGGCATTGAATCGCTCCTTATTGTCGATCGAGGCGGAGTACACCGCCTCGATCGAGCCCATACCAGGTGTGTGTCCTGTATCACTGTATGAGTAGGGAGCAAGGGTCACCATGTGCTGAAGACCCATGATGCGGCGATCAGAGTGTGCGTCCGATACATGGCCGCCGCCTCGGTCAGTCCTCGACCCGTAGGCCAACCCAGGACACACGTCGGCAGCTTTGCGTATACGAGCGAACGGCTGCAGGCGCCATGTGTGCGCGCCGTAGCCGACGACTCCAGGTCGGTCGCTTCCACCAGCAAGACGCAACACCGCCGGAGCGACCCAGGAAAAAGTCAGCGACGAGCGCCGAAGGTGGCCAGTGCCAGGCCGATGCAGGCGACTACTGCGGCCACGAGGGGACCGAGTCGGGGTGCGGCGTAGATCGACAGAGCACCGGCAAACGATCCCGCGATCAAGGCTGCGATCGCCCCGAGCCTGAGTGCGAGATGCTCGGTCCTGCCCCGGGCGAGGTCGTCGGCGATGTTGACCAGCGTTCCCGTGACGAACGTCGACGACAATCCCCCTTCGGGGAGCGACGAGCGCGCGACCACCGTCTGCAATGCCATCGCCGAGGCCGACATGGCCACCAGAGCGACGACGGCGCCCACATCGAGCCACCATCCCACGAGAGTGAGCACCTGGACGGCTGCGGCCGTCGCCAGCAACGGCAACGTAGGTGCGCGCACGGAGCGGTGCGCGTACCGGAACCCAGCGAGCAGCACCACGAAGAACACTGCGATGGCGATTGCGGCGCCGACCAGGCTGGCGAGGTAGTCGTCCCGGCCGACCAGTCCGACGAGCACCAGATTGCCCGTCATGTTCGCGGTGAAGATGCCGCCGAGTGCGAGGAAGGCGAACGCATCCGTCGCACCCGCACCGAACGAGAGCATCAGAAGCAAGACCCCAGGTGAGTGAAAATGTGTCCCCCAGGACACATTTCCACTCACAGCCGACGGCCCAGGACCGCCATCGTCGTCGACCACGCCAGCGCGAGAAGGTCACGTACGGCACCGAAGGACGACGCCGTCGACCAGACCGTGGTGACGCCCGACGGCGGCACGGGGCGTCCGTCGAACCGGTCCTGTAGCCAGTCGAGGGTGAGCGGAGCGGACAGGGGGTGCAAGGACAGGTGTTCGCTGAGTCGGTCTCGCAGGTACGTGACGTGGACCCCGTTGTCGAGGTAGCGGTCGACCTGTCCGTCCACGTCGTCGACGGCGATGATCTGGTCGTGGACGGCCTGCACCACGAGCATCGGGACGGTGGGAGCGGTTCGACCGGGCTGAATGGCCTCGAACACCTCGAGAATCTCCGGTGTGGCGAGCAGATCGGCGAGAGGGATGTCGATGTACCGGTCGAGATCGTGCTTCGCGAGTTTGCGCACGGCAGCGACGGTGGTCAGATCGTCCACCGACTCGAGCAGAGCGAGCCCGTCGGCGTTGACGTGGGCCCTGACCACCCTGTCGAGATCCGGGTATGTTCTGCGCAGCCCCTCGACCACCAGCGTGGGCAGACCCGCGTGCAGGGTCGCGTTCAGCCGGGTGAAGGCCGATGCAGGATCGCCGACGGGTGAGCCGAGGGCCGCCCCGACCAGCGCGATCTCCGGTGCGTACTCGGGGGCCATCTCCGCGGCCCAGGACGTCGCGAGCCCTCCACCCGAATAGCCCCACAGACCGACCTTGGTGTCGTCGGTGAGACCGGCGGGTGCGAACCGCAGCGAGGCTCTGACCCCGTCCAGGGTGAAGAAGCCAGGCTCCCGGGGCGAGCCCCAGTGCCCGTCCGGGCCCTCGTGGTCCGGGATCGAGATGACCCAGCCGCGGCGCAGCGCATGCAGCACCAGGACGAACTCGAACTGCGGCACCGCGCCCCACGCTCGTGCGCCCCGCTGCAGCGCGTACGACGGAAAGCACGTGGCCGAGACCGCGTCGATCGCGCACTGATACGACAGCAGGCGCGGAGTTTCGGCAACCGCTCCGCGCTGCATCAACACGGTGGTGACGCTGACCTGCGGCGATCCGTGGAGATCGGACGTCCGATACAGCAGTTGCCACGCGTCGACCTGCTGCGGAATCTTCCCGTACAGCGCCACCTGGACCTCACGGAACCGCAGGACATCACCCGGCGCAGCCTCCTCGAAGCCGTCGGGCGCGACGTAGAACGGGTCCGCATCCGGCCGTGCTGCTCGGTTCGGCCGCGGCATCTCCTGCGGTTCCCACGGAGATCTACCGGCTTTTTCGTCGACGACGCTCATCCCACACCCTTTGTCCGAGTCTCACGGTCACACTAACCCGGACCTGACGCCATGCGCCGTCGGCGTACCGCACCGGCACGCTCATCTGGACAATTCGGGAGTCGAACCCGCCGTCCCGTCGTACATTCCTTCCATGACCACCACGTCGACGGCAACGCGCATGCGGCTCAACTGGATCACTCTCGTCATCGGTATCGCACTGACCGTACTGGCGATCTACGACATCACCCACGGCGAACGGTCCACCAGCGAATGGATCGCCATCGTATGTTGGCCCATCGTGGCAATCGGCAGCGCTGTCCAGTTGACAAGGCTCAGAAAGCAATAGAACGCTTCTCAGCGATTGCTTGTCGCGACTGCGAGGCGAAGAAGGTCCTCCGGAGGTGATTCGAGCAGCGGAAGCCGCACTGCCGCAGTGTCTATGACGCCGATTTCCGCCAGCGCGGCCTTCGCCATGATCGCGCCCTGGGAGGTACGCATGACGGCGTCGGTAAGCGGGAGCAGTTCGACCTGGATTCGACGAGCGGAGACGAGGTCACCTCGCCGCACCGCATCCGCGAGGGCCGCGTTCCGATCGGCGACGAGATTGCCCACAACACTGACGAGTCCGGTTGCGCCGACTGCCAAGTACGCCAGGTTGAGCTCGTCGATTCCGCAGTAGTAGGCGAGCGATGTACGAGACATCACCGTCGAGGCCTCGTACAGGTCCCCTTTGGCGTCCTTGACGGCTCTGATTCGCGGATGCTCGGCCAGCAAGGTCAGCGATTCGGGCGTGAACGCCGTGCCGGACCGCGCGGGCACGTCGTACAGCATCACCGGCAGATCGGTCGCGTCGGCGACGGCAGCACAGTGCGCGAGGATGCCCGCCTGCGTCGGCCGCGAGTAGTAGGGACAGACGACGAGCAACCCGTCGGCACCCGCCGCTTCCGCGCGACGAGCCCTTTCGATGCTCGTCGCGGTGTCATAGGTTCCGACACCGGCCGTCACCGTGGCTCGACCGTCGACTCGCGACACCACCGCGGCGACGAGTTTCTCCGTCTCGGCGTCGGTCAGAGTGGGCGCCTCCCCCGCCGTGCCTGCGACGACGATTCCGTCGCACCCCGTAGCGACGAGATGGTCGACGAGCCTGCCGAGGGAATTATCGTCGAGCTGTCCATCGCTGGTCATCGGCGTCACCATGGCGACGCAGTTGGTGCCGAAGAGTTGTTCGGTGGTCATGCACAGAAGTGTGCGACGCAGTAAGCCTTCGGTCCAGCGATGGTTTTTCGCGGATAATGAGTAGCATCGCTTCATGGTCGACGTCGCATCGCTACATGCCCTGAAGTCGGTGGCCACCCTCGGCACCCTGGCAAAGGCCGCCGACGAACTCGGCTTCACGGCCTCTGCCGTCTCACAGCAGATCAAACGACTCGAACGCCAATTGGGTCTTCGCGTTCTCGCCCAGGCAGGGCGCGGTGTCGTGCTGACGCCGGCAGGCCAGGCACTCGTCGACTCCTCTCCCGACGTCTTCGATGCACTCGAACGATGCGCCGAAGCCGCTCGTTCCGTGGCCGACGGTGCACCGCGCGGCACTCTGCGGGTCGCAGCCTTCTCCACCGCCATTCGCGGTGTGCTTGCTCCGGCGATGCGCGCACTCGGCGCGGCATGCCCACAGCTGACCCTGCAGATCACCGAACAAGATCCCGACCGGGCGATTCACAGCGTCGATTCGGGTACCGCCGACGTCGCCCTCGTCCACGACGCAGACGGACTCATCGCCCCCATACCGCCGTCGCTGAACCGGCAGTCGTTGCACACCGACATCGGCGACATCGTCGTACATCGAGATCACCTGCTCGCCCGCGAAGTTCACCCGTTGCCCACCTCCGCACTGACCGGTCTCACCTGGGTGACGAGTCCACCCGGAACCGTGTGCCACCAATGGTTTCGACGCGTCGTCGCCGACCTGCCGGACAGTCCCGACGTCCGGCACCTGGTCGACGACTTCTCCAGCCAACTCGCCTTGGTGGCATCGACGAACGCCGTCGCACTCATCCCCCGACTCGCGCGCCCACCTTTGGGCGAACACCTGGTAGCACTCGAACTGCGTCGCCCACCAACGCGTGAACTGCACGCCGTCTGGCGCCGTAGCGCAGATTCCAGCCCGGCCGTTCGAGCCCTCGTCGACGCCGTGCGATGAGCGAATTGCTCAGTCGCACTAGCCTGATCGCCCGCCGAGGTGTTCGGCCAGGAAGGCGTCCGCGGCCTTGAACATGGTGATCAGGTTCTCGGGGTTGGCGAAGATGTGCCCCTCGTCCTCGAAGACGATGTAGTCGACGTCCACTCCTCGGGCCCGGAGAGCGTCCACCATGTTGTCCGATTCCGCCTTGACCACGCGAACATCGTTGGCCCCCTGCACGACCATCAATGGCGTTCGGATCTTGTCGACGTGCGTGATCGGGGATCGAGCGAGAGCATCGGCTGCCTGATCCGGGTCGTTGGGGTCACCGACGTAGGAGTACCAATTGTTGACCAGGCTTGGTTTGGCGTGCTCGGGCAGCGACTGCATGAAGTTCGTCAGGTCGGAAATACCCACGTACTCGACGGCTGCGGCGAACGTGTCCGGGGTGAACGTGACACCGACCAATGTCGCGTATCCGCCGTAGGAGCCACCGAAGATCGCAACTCGACCCGCATCTGCGTAACCTCGATCGACGGCCCAGTCGACCGCGTCGATCAGATCGTCGTGCATCTTGCCTGCGAACTCACCGATCGCGGCACGCATATGAGCCTTGCCGAAGCCTGCCGATCCACGAAAGTTCACCTGCAACACTGCATATCCACGATTGGCGAGCACCTGAACGGTCGGATCGAATCCCCATGCGTCGCGGGTCCACGGCCCTCCGTGGACGACCAACACCAGGGGTAGCCCGGTCGGCTCGATACCGATGGGCAACGTCAGGTAGGAGGGTAGTTCCAATCCGTCGCGCGCGGTGATCGTGACGGGCAGCATCGGTGCCATGTCGTCGGGATCGATGTCGGTCGAGCGTCGAAACAGCATCTCGGCCGAACCGGTCGAGTGGTCGTACAACCATGTGACTCCTGGATCGCGGTCATGGGTGAACGTCACCACCCAGCGTCTGCCCTCACAGTCCGAGGACAGGCCGGCGACCGTTCCGTCGGACAGTTCTTCCAGGTTGGTCAACACGTCGGCGAACTGATCGTCCACGGTCTGGATGACCTGCTTGTGGCCGAGATAGCGCACGCCGAGCAGCTGTGTGGTTCCACGCGCTCTGATCAGAGCAGGCGGCCACGTCGGGAATGCCGCGTGTCGGGTGTCGACGTCCAAGGTCGGGTGGTCGTCGACTTCGCTCTGTTCACCTGTCTCCAGATCGATGCGGACGATTCTGGTCCGGTCGGTCCCGTCGTTGGACCCGATCCACACACCGGATGCATCGGGAGTGAGCTCGAACGGATAGATGTCGATCGGGTAGCCCTCTCCGCCGAACGTTCTGATCGTATGCAGCTCCCCGGTCTCGTTGTCGAGGCGCGACAGAACAAGTTCTCCCCTGTCGGTGACGGAACGCGCGAAGAGTCGACCGTCGCCTGCGTACAGCCAACCCGAGACGTTGCCCGGGTTCTGCACCAGCATCGTGAGTTCACCTGTGACGATGTCGAGTTCATGGAGATCGAACTCACTGGGCGTCCTCGCGTTGAGCTGTAACGTGAACTTCCCCGGCCGAGCATTTACCTTCTCGAATCCCATTACCATCGCTCCGGGATACGGGGTCAGGTTCACCGCGTCGGCCGACGGATCATCGAGATCGATGCGGAAGACATGCCAGTTCTCGTCGCCACCGTCGTCCTGCTGGTACACCAAATATCTTGGATCGTCGGTCCAGGAATACCGTTGCACCGTTCGCGTGTCGTCGGCTGTGACGCAGCGCGGTTCGTCATCGGAGTCGATGTTCTGGATCCACACGTTGGACCGGTTCCTCCATGGCGCCAAGTAGGCGATACGTGTGCCGTCCGGTGAAATCGACGCGCCGGTCCGCTCGGGCGGACTGACGAACTGTTCGATCGAAATAAGTTCGGGCAGAGCCATCTTGATCCTTTCGTCCATGCATTTTCCGTGCGATCAGCCGTCTCGAAGGAGCTCTTCGCGTCGTTCTTCCTTGCGCTCTTCGCGACGCTCGTCCTGGCGGGCCTTGTCGTCGATGTCGGCCTGTACTTCGTCGCAGCGGAAGCTGCTGTACAGCAACTGCTCGGTCCCGTCTTCCTGGACGACCAGACAGTGAGCGCCGCCGTTCATGGCCGGGACGAGGTCGGTCACAGTATCGGCCGTGGCGACTGCTGAGCCCGCGGCCCCGAGCCCTCCGATCAAAGCGGCGACGGTTGCGGTGCGGATGGCGAGCTTCTTCATGACGTCTCCTTCTATCCCGTTCTGCAGCTTGGTTTTCGGTCACTTTCCATCTTGTCGTCGACAATTGCCCGGCAACAGTGCGCAGAATCATGAGCTCGACTGACATCGTCAGGTAATCGAGATGACGTTTGTCATGGGCGGACGGATCGGCACCGCGTGGCTTAGTCTGTGCGTGACCGGAGGTCCGCCGAATCGAGGAGACGCCCATGAGCACCGACAGCTTCTGGAGCGACGCCGATCGCCACCTGATTCGTTACGGCGTGAAGTTCACTCCCCGCATCATCGAACGGGCCGAAGGCACGTACGTGTACGACAGCGACGGCCGGGCGATCCTCGACTTCACTTCGGGCCAGATGAGCGCAGTCCTCGGTCATTCCCACCCGGACATCGTTCGAGCGGTGTCGCAGTCCGTCGCATCGCTGGACCACCTCTTCAGCGGGATGTTGAGCAGACCCGTGGTCGACCTCGCCACGAAGCTCGCCGCCACGCTCCCGTCGAAACTCAGCAGGACCCTTCTGCTCACCACCGGCGCGGAGGCCAACGAAGCGGCTCTGAAGATGGCCAAGCTGTACACCGGTGGATACGAGGTCGTCTCGTTCGATCGGTCCTGGCACGGCATGACGTCCGGCGCTGCGGCCGCGACCTTCTCCGCCGGACGCCGAGGGTACGGCCCGGTGATCCCCGGCAATCTGACGTTGCCGACGCCTGATTCCTACCGGCCTCGGTTTCGGCGTGCCGACGGCTCCTACGACTGGGAGACCGAGCTCGATTACGGCTTCTCGCTCATCGACCGGCAATCCACCGGTGCACTTGCGGCCTGTCTGATCGAGCCCATTCTGTCGTCCGGCGGCATCATCGATCCGCCCGTCGGCTACCTGGCACGGCTCAAAGAACTCTGTGTCGAACGCGGAATGCTGCTCATTCTCGACGAAGCGCAAACCGGTCTCGGTCGGACCGGCCAGATGTATGCATTCGAACGCGACGGGGTCGCCCCGGACATCCTCACTCTGTCCAAGACACTCGGCGCAGGGCTTCCCGTCGCCGCGGTGATCACCGGCGACGAGATCGAAAGCGTCTGCAACGACAAAGGTTTCCTGTTCCTGACCACCCACGCATCGGATCCGTTGGCTGCCACCGTCGCAAACACCGTGCTCGACGTCATCGAACGCGACGGACTCGTCGAGCAAGCCGCAAAACTCGGCGAACAGCTCTCCGACCGCCTCGACGCACTGCGCGACACCTACGAAGTCGTCGGCGACGTCCGGGGCCGCGGACTGCTACGCGGACTCGAATTCGTCACCGACAAGGAGTCGAAGACCCCCGCCGACGACCTGGGCAAGAATGTGACCACCGCCTGCCTGGAGCGCGGACTGCACCTCAACATCGTCCAGCTGCCAGGAATGGGCGGCATCTTCCGCATCGCTCCCCCACTGACCACAACCGAAACCGAACTACACGACGGCATCGACATCCTCGACGCCTCCATCTCAGCCGTCCTGGCCGGTAGCTCGTCCTGACGGGGCGCAAGACCTACTCGCCGGCCGCACCGCCGTAGGTTGCAATCTTGTATTCGGTTGCTACCAAGGACAATTGCAGCTCGAGAATTTGTCTGCGAATTGTGTCCCGATGTTCGACGAGTATGTCCAGGCGTTCCGGGACGGTATCGTCCCCCTGATCGACCAGCTCCACGTAGTGCTGCAGATCACGCATCGGCATGCCGGACAGACGCATTCGAGTGAGAAAGACCAAGCGGCGCACCGCGGCGGCGTCGTACAGGCGGTGGTCGTGCGCGTCTCGTTCGACCTCGATCAACCCGCACCGTTCGTAGTACCGGAGGGTGTGCGCCGACACACCCAAGAGCTGCGCGACCTCGGAAATCCCGATCGGCTCGGTTACTTCACCGGGTTCGATCAGTCCGTGGACGATGTCGATCGTCATCGATACATCCGCTTGGGCCAGCGCAGCAAGAGCCTTGTCCATCAGATCAACGGTCGCCATGGCGTCACGATAGTCCTGGCCAGCGGTTCAGACTGGACGGACGGACTCGGCAACCCCCGGATAATCTGCACTGGCCGATATCTCCGCGAGGCGCTCGACCTCGTCGAGGTTCCACCTGTAGCCGTCCGACAATCGCCGAACCGCTTCTCTTCCCAACGGGATTCGTAGCGGGGCGGATTCTCCGTTCAGAAGTTCGATGATGATCCGGGCCGCCCGCGTCGGATCGCCTTCCTGCTTCCCGTCGACGGCCAGCATGTCCGCGCGGACCGCGCTGAGCAGTCCGTCGTAGACGTCGCTGGGGTCGACGAGGTTGAGGACGCCAGCTTCGTTGAACCCGGTGCGGAACCTGCTCGGTTCGACGATGAGGACTCGAACACCGAACTGTTCGACCTCGCCGGCTAGGGCTTCCGACCACCCTTCCAAGGCGAACTTCCCGGCCGAGTACGAGCCCGCTCCGGGGAACGACACTCGGCCGCCCTGACTGCTGACCTGCACGATCGATCCGGTTCGCCGCCGCCTCATTCCAGGCAACACAGCACGCGTGAGGGCCGCGGGGCCGAACAGATGCTGGTCGAGCATGTCGCGCAGCTGGGAATCGGTCACCTCCTCAGCAGCGCCGATCTGCCCGACCCCACCGTTGTTGACCAGCACATCGACCGCTCCGAATCGCTCCGCCGCGGCCGCAATCAGCTGTGGTGCCGCTGCGGTGTTGCGTACGTCGAACTCGACCGCCATCAAAGTATTCGGGTATCGACGCACCATGTCGTCCAGCCTGCTCGGTCGACGGACAGCCCCCACAACCGTGTCACCGGCTGCCAAAGCCTCTTCTGCGAGTGCTCGTCCCAAACCCGACGACGCCCCCGTGATGATCCAGCTTCTCTTCGTCATGCCGCGACGCTATGACTTCGAGCGCGCTCGAACGCAAGCTCATCACCGCCGGCGGGTTCGCGTGTGCCCATGAATGACGCCCTGCACCATGGGACGCGCCAGGAACTCGTGGGGAAAGCCCAGATCGGGCGCGCTGACGTCGTCGAGCTGGGTCAGATGCTGATCGGAAAGTTCCACGTCCAGCGCAGCCAGGTTGCTCTGTAACTGCTCTGCGGTTCGCGCACCCACAAGAGTGCTCGTCACCACTGGGTTGTGGAGAGTCCACGCAATGGCGACCTGAGCCGGGGTGACTCCCAATTGCTGCGCAACGTCGACTACGACGTTTGCGACCTCGAGTCCGCGAGTGGTCAAGCTGTTGCCGGCCGCGGCGTGATCACTTCGACTGCGCGGCGTAGCCGTCACATCTTCAGGAAGGTCAGCGGGTGTGTACTTGCCCGTCAGCACTCCCCCACCCAGCGGTGACCAGGGAACAATTCCGAGTCCTGATCCGCTCGCCATCGGTAGGAGGTCACGCTCCGTGGTTCGCTCGATGAGGCTGTACTCGACCTGAAGTGCGGAGAGGGTCGGCCATCCCCGGAGTTCGGCGATCGTCTGCATGCGTGAAATCTCCCAAGCCGGCGCGTCGGAGATGCCGAGATAGAGCACCTTGCCGCTGCGTACCAGCTCGCCCAACGCAGCGATGACCTCTTCGCCGGGCGTCAGCCCGTCCCACGCATGGAGGTACAACAGATCGATGTAGTCCGTATTCAGGTTGCGCAGACTTGCCTCGACCGAGGTCACGAGGCTCTTACGGTTACCACCTCCCGCATTGGGGTCTGATGGGTTCCGCGTACCAGCGTACTTCGTGGCAATCACCACGGAATCTCTTCGATCCCTGACAAATTCACCCAGGAAGCTCTCGGACTGGCCGTCGGTGTAGATGTTGGCCGTGTCCACCATGTTTCCGCCTCCATCGAGGTAGGCGTCGAAGATCCGTCGAGCCTCGTCTTTGCTCGCACCCCAACCCCACGCGTCGCCGAAAGTCATGGCGCCCAGTGACAACGGCGAGACCCTCAGTCCCGATCGTCCCAGCAGTCGATAATCGGTCAATTCCGCCACGGTTACTCCTCAGTTCGATGTGTGGTCGACCATGCCGGCGCTCGCCTGGTCCGTGAAGGCTCAGGACATCCTGGGAAGATCAGTACCAGGCTGCCTAGTGTCGGTGTGGCATATCCTCGAGGACATGAGCTCGACGCCGCAGCCCATCGCCCGCCACGAGTTGGCGGCCTTTCTGCGCGCGCGGCGCGAAGCGCTTCAACCGTCGATGGTGGGGCTGCCGCCACGGCTCGGATCCTCCCGGACGCCTGGGCTGCGGCGGGAGGAAGTCGCAGCACTCGCCGGCGTGAGCGTGGACTATCTGATTCGTCTGGAACAGGCACGTGATGTTCGGCCGTCAGCCCAAGTGGTGCAGTCCTTGTCGAGGGCCCTGAGGCTGTCCGAGGATCAAGTCGGCTACTTCCTTACGCTGGCCGGGCATCGTCAACTGGAACGCAGCACGAGACCGACAGTCCCCGAGGGTCTTGCACGTCTTCTCGACGACGTCAGTCCGTTGCCCGCGATGATCCTGAACTATCGACTGGACATCCTGGCATGGAACGACACGATGTCGACTCTCCTTCTCGACCTCGACGGCACGACGGCTCGCGAACGCAACGTACTTCGAATGTGCTTTCTGGACGATCGATTCGTTGACTTTTACGGCGACCGCGACAGTGTGATTCGCGGAGCTGTCGCCGACCTCAGGGCGGCGTGGGTCGAGCACGTTCGTGATCCTGAACTGGTAGTTCTGCTCCGGGAACTCGAAACCGGTAGTACCGAGTTCGCCGCGTACTGGCAATCGCGGGACGTCGCCGTACGAGCGGAGGGCAACAAGCCGATGAACCATCCGGACGTCGGGCCGATCACCGTGAGCTTCGACGTCCTCAATCCCCTCGGCGACGCGAATCTGCGACTTATCGTGTACCGTGCCGTCGACGCGGCCTCCCAGTCTGCGCTCGACCAGCTCGCCACAACCCGCCCCTCCCGCACTCGTAGGCATCTGCGAACACTCTGAAGCGAGTTGTGGCCGTGGGCAATCGAACAGAAGATGTCTTCGTGATGACGCTGGATCGAAGGTCAGCGGCCATTTCGCGCTTCCTGCGTAGCATCTGCCGACGGTGAAAACGTCCTACGCCTGCGTCTCTTGCTTGCTACGAACACCCGCCATCACACCGACCACGAGGGCGAGCGCGGCGGCAACGGCGGGCACGATCAGCGCGCGCCTGTAATCGGCCAGGTCCAGCACCAAGTGCTCGTTCCCAACGAGAACAATGGTCGCAATGGACACGCCGAGGGCTGCGCCGAATTGAAAGCCGGTATAGACGATGCCGCCTGCGACACCGTGATGGCGGGCCTCGACACCTTCCACCGCAGAAGCTGTCAGCGGACCGTAAATGAAAGCAAAGGCAACACCAAGCAAAAGCAACGAAGGCAGCAGATCGAGAAAACCCGCGTTCGAGTCCAATCGCAGTGTTAGCGCGAACCCAATTGTGACCGCGATCAGTCCGATTGTCATCACGACGACATTTCCGAACCTCGTCGTAAGCCAGGGCGTCAACGTTGGAGCGATTAGGAGCTCCACTCCCATTGCTGCGAAGGCGATACCTGTCTGTACTGCGCTCCACCCCAGGAGGTCTTGGAGATACAAGGTCAGTACAAACTGCCACGCAAAGAACGCTCCGATGAACAGCAGGCCTATCGAACCCACCCACGGTAGTAACCCACTGACGAGTAGCCCCACAGGGATCAGGGGATTCGCGGATCGTTGTTGGTGCACCGTGAACGCGGCGAAGAGCAGCACCGCAATGACCAATGCCGACCAACCGACAGGGCTACCGATCTCGTCGCCCACAGAGACTACGCCCATAACCACGCTCACAAGGGTCCCAGTGAGCAGGAGACCTCCAGTCAGGTCGAATCGTCCTCTGCCCGTCGACCAGCCCTCCAGGTCGCTCGGGAGTGAGATCAAACCGGTGACGAAAGACCCGAGCGCAAGTGTTGCTGGTGCGATGAAGACCAGCCTCCAGTCCAACTCTGTAAGCAGACCACCCGCAACAACTCCCATCAAGAATCCGGATGCGCCGATGGCACCGTAAATCGCCAGCGCCTTGTTCCGTGCGGCACCGACGGGGAACGCAGTGGTCAACAACCCGAAGCCAGCGGGCGTCATGAAGCCAGCTGCAGCCCCGGTGACAAACCTGACCGTAATCAGGATCCAAGGTTCCTGGGCTAGCCCTCCGACAAGGGAGAAGGCCGCGAAGACCGCCAGCGCGGCAAGAAAGACCCGACTCCGTCCCAGTGCGTCAGCCACACTGCCGCCTAGAATCATGAACCCGGCGTAGGCCAGCACGTACGCACTGATGACCCAGTGCGCAGACTCCGGTGCGAGACCGATGTCCCACGCGATGCTGGGAATTGCGACGTTCAACATGGCAATGTCGATGCCCTCGAGGAACAGTGCTCCAGTAACAACGCTCAGCACTGCCCAAGCGCGCTTGGGCTGATCGGAGGGCCCCCCGGCCCCGATACTGACTTGTGGTTCGGACACTGCGCACTCCCTGCTGACGAAATAATAGTTGGTTACTTCTTGTAACCAGCCCAAGGGTGGGCCACCCTTGACGTATGGCACAAGATGGCACTTTGCAGTCAGTCGGTTACTCCGAGGGAAGCGACCAGCCGTAGAACAATGTTGCCGCGACGGCAACGACGCGTATCAATGGGACACTCGTGAGGACTGCGAAGTAAGACAGATACTTGATCGGATCGCGGACAAGTGGTCCTTACTGGTCATCTCGCTTCTGGATGAAAAGATATTCAGATTCGGAGAACTCATGCGCGAGATCAACGGCGTCAGTACGCGAATGTTGACCGTTACGCTACGCAATCTCGAGAGAGACGGTTTGGTGGTGCGTCGAATGTATCCGGAAATTCCACTACGGGTGGAGTATCGGCTTTCCAACCTTGGTCGAACCTTGCTTGGAACGACACAAGCCCTCGTACACTGGACCGAGCGACATCAATCCGAGATTGCCCGTGCCAGAAAATCCTTCGACGCAAATCAGACGAAACAAGGCTCGTCGGGATAGCATCGATTCAGATGCACTGCAGCCACATCGGTTGCCAACGATTTTCCTCGCATGCGGTCGACGTTGTCCTCATCGACGGCGAGTCCGGCACGAAAGAACCCGCTGCCGGAACCGGCATGCATCACCTGGCCTCAGGCGCAGGACCGAGCCGGGCAATTTCCGTACATTTCACCGAGGGGTCCGCATGAACGGTCGTCGATTTGGTTCTTTGTCGCTTCGATTGGATGCTGCCTACTGTGCGGGGGCTGCACTGAGCATTGCAGCATGCTCGCGTTTCATTGCCGATCATCTGTCGGTCGGCCCATTCCCTGTTCTCCTCGTCGCCGCGCTCGTAGCGGTATGGGCGACACTTCTCTGGACAGGCACAGCACACGTCGCGTTACGTCCGATGCTGCTTGCCGTCATGTCGGCAAATGTCGTTGCCGCGTTGGGCATCGGTGTCTTGGCCTTCGCCGTTCCCAGCCTTGCGATGTCGCTTCTCGTTGCAGCCGTCGCCGTCGAAGTAGCCGCCTTCGCTCTCAGTCAGGCTCTGGCGTTTCAGGCGCTGTAGACCCAAACAGGTCGATGCCTTTATGGCCTGAATGTTGCGAGCAATGGCTCGAAGGCCACTGTTACGACGCTGAAAAGTCACCCATGATTGACAGACTGTCGTCGACGAAGGGGTTGCCATGGTCGGTCGAATCGACGAAGTCCATACGTTTCGGTCACGGATGTCCGACGCAGATCTGGACGAACTCGTACGCAGATTGGCCGCAACGCGGTTCCCCGAACCCGAGACCGTTCGCGATTCGGTGCCACGTTCACTCCGATGGAGTCAGGGCGTGCCTCTCGATGATCTTGTCGAAGTTGTTCGTTACTGGCACACAGTTACAACTGGCGGTCGTTCGAATCGAGAATCGCAGAGATCGGTCAGTTCTACACGACAATCGAAGGTCTCGAGATCCACTTTCTCCACCGACGCTCGAGCAGGCACGACGCCACCCCGCTGATAATCACGCACGGCTGGCCGGGCAGCATCGCCGAGTTCGTCGACGTAGTGGACAAGCTTGCAGAGCCCGTGTCACCTGATTCTCCCGCCTTCCACGTCGTAGTCCCATCGCTGCCGGGATTCGGGTTCAGCGACAAACCGAGCTCCACGGGATGGGGAACCGACCGGATCGCGTCTGCCTGGGTCGAGCTGATGGACAGGCTCGGCTACGGCAGATTTGTTGCGCACGGCGGCGATTGGGGAGGGATAATCACGACCCTACTCGGCGGACGCTTTCCGGAACGCCTGTTAGGGGTACACACAACTCTGGCCCAGTCTCCGCCGGACCTGACGACCAACGGTCTCAATCCAGCAGAGCTCGAATGGGTTTCACAGACACAGGCTTTCAAGGTCGGCAGCATTGCTTACGCCAAGCAGCAGGCAACCCGCCCCCAAACCATCGGCTATTCCCTGGTCGATTCACCGGTAGGACTGCTCGCGTGGATTCTCGACAAATTCGCTGAATGGACCGATAACCAAGACTCTCCGCTGGAATCAATTCCGCTGGACAAACTACTCGACAACGTCACCCTCTACTGGCTCACACGGACCGGCGCCTCATCGGCTCGGATCTACTACGAGAGTCACGACTCACTCGATCCCGACCTACGCGTAGATGTCCCCGCCGCAATTACAACGTACCCCCGCGACATCGAGAAGAACCCACGTCCATGGGCGGAGCAACGCTTTCGAAACATCGTTCATTGGCAAGAACCCGAGTCGGGTGGGCACTTCCCGTCATTGGAACGCCCCGACTATTTCGTCGCAGACCTGAGAGAAGGCCTGGCGGCCGTGCTTCTGGCCACCGAACAGGGAAACAGCTGGCGCCTCAGAAGCGAGAGATTCGACAGGCGAAATCCTCGCCCACCGTGTTCCTCGCGGTTCTGGTGTAACACTTGCGTCGTGTGCAGGCGGAATCCCGCTTGCAGAATGCACAAGTGTTACACCCCGCCCAGCAAACCGCCTATCGACCGGGCGCGTTGATTCTGAGTCCGGGCGCCGAGGCGATGTCAGTCAGCTGGTCGATCGTCAACACCCCGACGGACGTCACTTCGATTTGCGTTTCATCCGGTGTAAAGGCGACGACCCGTCGGATATCCCCGCGATCATGGATATCGAAGACGGCGCCGTCCTGGGACGTGACGCGCTCATCGACAATCCCGACGAAGCACGGGCCCGGTGGTTGGTAGGCGCGTCCGACGATTACATCCAGCATTCCGGTTCGACAACCGTACCTGCCGGCAGCACACCGACGAGGGCCTCGGCCATTCCATTCAATTTGCTGTCGGTAATCCACGAGTCGTCTGTACGAGCAACTTCACCGCCCGTGGTGAATGCGTAGTTGATTCGCATCAGATCCTCTTCCTGAATTACCTCCTCGCAACCGGGAATCGCCAGATCGGTGGACGACGAAGTGTCGGTGATCCCCGCAACCGCTACTCCCGTTCCCACGATGGCTGCCACCACTGCGATATCCACCCATACGCCGCTGCGTCTTTTATTGCTTCGCATGAAAGGACCTTATCGGTGACCGCCCGCCTGATGGCCGACGTCCTCCAGCGCGGTACGGGCCGGTAAGGAGGATTTTCGGATAGGCAACCTTCGTGTTCTAGTTGGTCCGTGCCGTGGGTGGGAAGAGTGCTCGTTGTGTTCGCGGCACTTGGCGCTGCGGCGGGCGCTGCGGCGACGGTTCCGGTGATCGGAGTCGGTGGCTTCGTCGTCCCAGCCGTCGTCGGAGGACTGGCGGGCCTGTTCATCGGCGCGGGGGCGGTTGCGGGAGGGCACGTGGCGCTTGCGACCGATCGGATGTTGCCGGCACGCTCGGTACGGTTGTGGAAGCACCGTTTCGCGGCATGTTCGACGGCAGCGGTCGCTCTTCTCGCCCTCGGCGCGATGACGTGGGCGATGGCGAGTACAGGCGACACGTCGCTCGACCGGGCAGGTTTCCCGACGTCGGCCGTAGTTCTTGTAGTGCTGCTGATCGCGAGTCACGTGTGCGCGTACACGGTTGCCCCGAACCGGAGGGAATCGACCTAGTCCCAACCGTACTCCGCGCTCAATCCAGCAGCACACCAGGATTGAGGATGCGGTGCGGGTCCCATGCGTTCTTGAGCAGCGCCATTGCTGCCAACTGTGTTTCACCACGTTGGCGGACCAGCCATCTACGTTTGGCTCGGCCGATGCCGTGTTCGGCGCTGATGGTGCCCTCATGACTCAAGACCAGTTCCAGGACAGCATCTTCCAACGCTCCGGCAACGTCGTCTGCGAATGTCCCGGCGCCGGGTAGGATGTTGACGTGGATGTTGCTCTCGGCGAAGTGACCGAACAGAACGGGCACAGCATCTGCGTCGACGGAGTGTACTGCGTCTGTGATCGAGTCGACGAACTCGCCGAACCGCTCGGCTGGTACACCGACGTCGAGCTTGACGGGAACTCCAGCCGCGGAGATCGATTCGGTGATTCGCTCACGGAACGACCACAACGACCGACGTTCCAGAGCAGATTCCGCGATTGCAATTCTGCTGCTGTCCAGCCCGCCGGACATCAACGCATTCAGCACCGGCTCCGCGCCGGTGAGAGAAGCACCCATCTCTGCGAACACCCAGAAACCCTCGGCGGGTAGTGGTGTCGGTGTACCGCAGTGTTCTGCAACGCGGCTCACTGCGGCACCTTCGGCCCATTCGACGGCGTCGATCTGGGGCAGCTGCAGGATCGTCGGGAGGGCAGCGACAGCGGCTCGGACGTCGGGGAACGACATCGCTACCACCAGGTGGTCGGTCAGCGGACGGACCAGCTTCCAGGTGACGTCGGTGATGACGGCCAGAGTTCCTTCGGCCCCGATCAGCAGATTCGTCAGGTCGTAGCCCGTGTTGTCCTTCACCAGCGATGTCCGACGGTCGACGATATCGCCACTGGGCATGACTGCTCTCAGCCCCGAGATACGTTGGCGAGCCGAGCCGTAGCGCAACACGCGTGCCCCACCTGCGTTGGTCGATGCGGCGCCGCCGACAGTCGCCGACTCTCCCGACGCCAGTGACAATCCTGCGGTGTAACCCGCTTCGGCGGCAAGCGATTCGAGTTCGACGAGAGTGACACCGGCCCCGACCGTGACGGAACCGTCCGCCGAGACCGGTCCGTGCGAGCGCAACGCACGCGTCGACAGCACCACACTTTCATCGGACGGAACAGCACCTCCGACGAGCCCGGTGTTGCCACCTTGCACCGTCACCGCAACCCCGTGCTGGGTGCAGGCTCTCAACACGTCCGCGACTTGCTCTGCAGACTCGGGGCGTACCACTGCACGCGGTCGTCCACTCCAACGCCGAGTCCAATCGACCGAATACGAGGCCATGACGTCGGCGTCTCGCGAGACCCGTCCTGGGGCGGCAGCGTCGAGCGCGTCGTCGAACTCCATACTTCGAAGGGTAGTGCGTCGACCGCTACCCGGCCCGAACGCGGGGAATCACCCTGCGCACACGACCTGCTTCGCCATGACGATCTCGAGCTCGTCCGGCGCCAAGGGATAGGGAACGGTCTCACCCGTGGTTGCGAACCCCATGCGTCGGTAGAAGGCCTGCGCCCGCCCGTTCGCCTCGTGGACTTCCAGGGTCAAGGTACGGTGCCCTTGCCAGTACACCCACTGCTCGATTTCGCGCAACAGTGCGTCGGCGACGCCCCCTCCACGTGCGGCCGGCGATACATAGACACCCAGCAGGAAGGCCCTGCCGTCCTCGATGCGGGCACGCATGATTCCGAGCCACGCGTCCGTGTCGTCCACCGCAGCGAACCCGCAGGACACCGTCGAGTTCGTGCCCTCGGCGCGCTGCTGCCACTGACTGTCGGTCTGGGCCGTCGCGGAGTCGAGCGTCTCGACGAAGGCCTTCGGTGAATCCGCCAGCATCTCCAACCGTTGATCGCGGAAGGACTGCCAGTATCGTCCGTCGACCGAAACTATGCGGAAAGACACAGCGGCCAGACTAACCGAGCGTCGCCCTCGGCACTGCTACATTTTCTGCAGGCGACTGGCGAAGGATGGGTCACCATCAGGGAGCCTGTGAATGCGAAGCATCGTCCGCCTGGGTGTTTCACCGATACCGGTGAAAGAGAGGACCCATGCTCGACGTACGGGCCGCCCGAACAGACGATGCACCAGCTATTTCGGCTCTTCGACATGCTGCCGAGGACTGGCTGGCGTCTCGCTCGATCGACCAGTGGACTCCGGGTGAAGTTCCGCTGTCCGCCGTTCGACTGCAGGTCTCGCGCGGTGAGTTCGTCGTCGGTCGGTTTCCCGGGTCGTCGACAATCGTGGCCGCAATGCGCACGATGCGGTCGGACCCCGAGATCTGGCCCGACGACGGTGACGCGTTGTACGTGCACGGACTCGTCATCGATCGCCGTCATGCGGGAATCGGTCTGGGTGCAGCCATGCTCGACCACGCAGCCCGCTCGGCAGCCGACGCAGGCATCTCGCGTGTGCGATTGGATTGCGCCGAAACCAATCTCGCGCTTCGCCGGTACTACCTCGGTCAAGGTTTCACCGAAGTCGGTCGTCGCGAGTTCCAGGACGGAAAATGGTTCAGCGTGACACTGTTCGAGAAAAATCTGAAGATGTTGGCATAGTCCTACTTTCGCGCACGCGGCCCTTCGGGGACTGATCGCGTTCGCACGGTCATCGCTGCGCATACAACGACGACTGCACCACCCAGTGCCGACGACAACGTCAAGTACTCGTGAAGAATGGCAGCAGCCCAACCAACACTCAGAACGGGCTGAACAAGTTGAACCTGGCTGACGTTGGCGATCGGGCCGATGGCGAGGCCTCTGTACCATGCGAAGAAACCCAGATACATGCTGATCGAAGCCAAGTAGCCGAACGCAGCCCAAGCCTTTGGCTCGATCTCGGACAATCCATCGAGCGATAAGAGTGTCAACGGGACCGTTACCGGCAAAGCCAATATCAACGCCCACGACACCGTCTGCCACGATCCCAATTCCCTTGACAGTAGCCCGCCTTCGGCATACCCGATGGCCGCACTGACGACAGCGGCCAGCAACAGTAGGTCCGACCATTGCGGCACAGACCATCCTCCGCTCCGAACGAAGGAGAACGCCGACGCCGCCGACGCCCCGACAACAGCCATGAGCCAGAATGCTCTACGCACCTTCTCCTTCCCTCGCACGACTGCGACAACTGCGGTGGTGGCGGGCAGAAGTGCGATGACTATTGCGCTGTGACTGGCCGAGGCGGTCGTCAGGGCATACGAGGTCAGCAGTGGAAATCCGACCACCACGCCAGAGGCGATGACAGCCAAACGAGCCCACTGCATCCCGTTCGGTAGCCGCTGCCGAGTAGCTCCCAGCGCCAGGGCGGCGAGCGCGGAAGCGACTACGGCGCGGCCCACCCCCGCGAACAAGGCCGGCATGCCGCCCAGGACGGCCACGCGAGTGAAAGGAACTGTCAGGGAGAACGCCACGACACCGAGGAACCCCCACACAATTCCCGGGCTGGGTACGAACGATATCGCCGATGCGCGGTTTGGAGTAGCGCTACTATGTGGGCTCATGTATGACGATAGCAGTTCGCGGATCGTTGCATCCCTACGTCGATGGATCGCCTCCGCCCCACCGGGCGCGCAACTGCCGTCCACGCGCTCTCTCGTCGTCGAACACAGTGCAAGTCCGGTGACCGTACAGAAAGCGCTTCGCGTCCTGGTATCGCAGGGGGTGGTCGAGAGCAGGCCCGGCGTGGGCACGTTCGTGCGTGAGAACACATCGGTCCGAGCCAACGATTATCGTTGGCAAACCGCCGCACTCGGCACCCCCGTGACACGGCTCAAACTACCGGCGGCGCTTCAGTCGCCGTCGAACGACGTGGTCTCACTTCACTCGGGTTACCCGGACCGAACGTTGCTGCCGGAGAAGCTCGTACGTAGTGCTTTCGCCCGGGCTGCACGAAGTGACGCCATTATCGATCGACCACCGACCGCAGGTCTACCCGAGCTGCAATCGTGGTTCGCTCGAGAACTTGCTTCGATCACGTCCCCTGGAATCAATCCGCCGTCCTCGAGCGACGTGACGGTTATACCCGGCAGTCAGACAGGCCTGAGCACTGCGTTCAGAGCACTGGTCGGAGCGGGCCGGCCTCTGCTGATGGAGTCGCCGACGTATTGGGGCGCAATCCTGGCAGCAGCCCAGGCCGGCGTCGATGTCGTTCCTGTCCCTTCCGGATTCACCGGGCCCGACCCCGAGGAACTTCGACGAGCGTTCGAGAGCACCGGAGCTCGTGCGTTCTATGCCCAACCCAACTTCGCGAGCCCTACCGGCGCGTTGTGGAAACCGGAACTCGCGGAGGAGGTCTTGAAGATCGCCGAACAACAAGGAGCGTTCGTCATAGAAGACGACTCTGCTCATGACTTCGGAATTTCGGCGAACCCGAGCCCCCTGGCAGCGCGAGACGACACAGGACGTGTCGTATATTCGAGAGCATTGACCAAGAGCGTGTCCCCCGCGGTGCGGGTCGCAGCGATCATCGCGCGCGGACCCGCTCGGGAACGGATCATCGCGGACACGAGCGCGGAATCCATGTACGTGAGTTCGATTCTTCAGACCGTCGCATTGGACGTCGTCACTCAGCCGGCATGGCGGACGCATCTCACTCGCCTCCGCAGTCAATTGGCCGCCCGCCGCGATCTTCTCGTTTCGAGCATCGAAGAGCACGTTCCAACAGGGAAACTCGAAGGCATACCGGCAGGTGGACTGAACCTGTGGCTGAGGCTCCCCGACGAGACGAATCTCGACGTCGTGATCGCCGAGTGCAAATCGGCCGGCGTCATCGTCGGCGCGGGAGACGACTACTTCCCGGCCGAACCAACAGGAAAGTATCTCCGCCTCAACTTCGCAGGTCGGAACCCCGGCGACTATCCGATTGCCGCACGTGAAATCGGCTCGGCTGTCGAGCGCTCTCGGTCTCCGAGCTCCCTACTGTGAACGGGCTCAGTACTCTTCGATCAAACTGCACTGGACGAAGCCCGTGACAGCAACGGAATTGGACTTCTCCATCAAGTCGTAGACATCGGCGACGGCTGAGAATCCCACCCCGGGCTCTGGGCCTTCGCGGATGTCGATGACCAGATTGTCCAGCGCGCGGAGGTCGTGATGGACACCGTCCTCGCTGACGTAGGCCATGGTCAAGCTTGCCGTAGGGCCAGACACTGCCGCGCCGGCATCCTCCGGATAGCTGAACAGATCGACACTGAAGTCTTGACCAGGTTTGTCACTCCCACTGTCGAAAAGATCGAACGCACTGGTAGTCGCAGAATAATTGGTGCTGTCGACGGCGGTCCGCCGCGCGCACCGAGTCTCGACACCTTCCGCGAGATAGCTTTCGGTTCGCCAGCCGGTCTCGAACCTGATGAACGTTCCCTGACCAATGGCAGCCGGGGCCACGGGTACCGGATAGAGGCCGGCATCGACCGAGCCCTGGTCGGTGGCGCACGCGGAGAGTATCGACAATGCAGATACGAGGACGCCGACACGGACGATCCGCTTCGTGTCGTTCACTGCCGTCGACATGCCCCACCTCCTGGTGTACCCGTATCGGGTAATCACAGACCCAACGGTCTCCTCCGCCGGTCAACTTACCCGACAGCTGTGTTTCTACCGATTTTCATTCGGCATGGGCTAGGCCCGGGATGACCAGTCAACGGAGGACCCATGAGACGTCGATCCGGGATTCTCGACGACTGGGACGCCTCTTCGAACAACATTGCTGAAGTAGGCTGCTCGACTCACATAATTCCCACGACCGGTTCTCGTCGTCTGCGCAACCAGAGAAATTCGCCGCGGTACTTCGCGAATTCGTTCCACATACCTGATCGTCGATCCTCATCGCAGACAAACACAGTTTGTGGAGGGTCGACATGATCAATCCAGCGGGGAGACTCGAACGAGGTTGCCATCGGGGTCCATGATCACGAACGTACGGCCGAACACAGCGTCGTGTGGCGCCTGCGCGACATCAACTCCCTTCTCGACCCAACTCGCAAATATCTCGTCGATCGCCGACGCCGGCCCCGGCACCATCAATCCGACCTCGCACGTGCGGGGAGTGCTCGGGATCGCGTGCTCGCTACCACCGGTCCACAGCGCGAAAAGAACACCGGAAGCAATCTCGAAAGCTACATAGTGAGGACTGACGAAGGTGGGTTCGATCTGGAACAGATCACTGTAGAAGGCCGTCGCGGCCTCGGCGTCGCGGACGTAGATCAGGAAGAGGTTGGGTGCGGACATGAGTGCTCCTCGAATCGTTGGATTCCGGTACCTCAGCAGTTGATCTGCCAATCACGACAGAATCTGTCATCTATTTCTGCCAACATTGCTCACGATGAAGGCCTCGAGACTGCTGCACATTTTGCTGCTACTACAGACACGGCACCGCATCACTACCGCCGAACTGTCGCAGCGACTGGAAGTGTCTCGGCGAACAATCTTGCGGGATGTCGAGGCACTCTCGACGGCAGGTGTACCGGTGTACGCCGAACGCGGGCGAAATGGTGGGATCGTTTTACTACCCGACGCACGTCTCAACGCGTCCCATTTGGAACCCCCCGAGTTGGAGGCCCTCACCTTGGCGGGTCTGGACAGCGACCAGCTCGAGCGGATCGGACTGTCTGCGGTGTGGGAGTCGGCCGCACGCAAAATCGCGGCCCGCCAGGCTGCGGTGCCCGAGTCTCGGAATGTGCCGCGACTCGCGGACTTGGTACTGATGGAGAGCACCGCTTGGATGACACACAAGATGGCATCGGTGGATGTGTCGGACCTGCTGTCAACCTTGCGACACCGACGCAGGTTGCGCATTCGGTATCGGCGCAGCGCCGAGAAACAAGGCTTGACGCAGGTGGTCGACCCGTATGGGATCGTCGCCAAATCGGGTCGCTGGTACCTGATCGCCGATTACCGAGGGACCGGCCGGATGTTCGCGCTGGAGCGACTCGAAGCCTACGAACAACTCGACGAGCGCTCCGGTCTTCGACCGGACGAAACCCTTCGAACGGTCTGGACCGCATTGAAGGAACGCACCGAGGCTCCCGGTGGAGTGAGTGTGACCGTGCGCTTGCGAGAGAACGGTATCGATCTGGCGCGGCGCATACTCGGCACCCGCATCCATCATGTCTCCGATGCGAAAAACGGTTGGTGCACAGTCGTTGTCCGCTACTCCGACCTGGAGGCAGTGCGTCAGCTCCTCCAGTTCGGCGACAGCATCGAGATACTCGCTCCGGAAGCAGCCCGCACACGCATCGGTCAATTGGCCGACGACTTGGCTCGAAGGCACTCGATTCCGACCGAGTGATGCTGTCAGCCTCGAAGGTACGTGAGGACGGCGAGTACGCGTCGGTGCCCGTCGATGTCGCTGGGAAGGTCGAGTTTGAGGAAGACGTTTCTGATGTGCTTGTTCACAGCGGGGACGCTGAGTTCCAAGGACCTTTCGATTTCGGAGTTCGATCTGCCCTCGGCCATGAGGGCGAGGACCTCTCTTTCCCGTTTGCTGAGACGGTCGAGCGGGCGCGTCCGTCGGTGAAGTAGTTGACGGACCACCTCGGGATCGACGATGGTCCCGCCCGATGCGATTCGTTCCACCGCGTCGTTGAACTCCGTGACGGCACCGATGCGGTCCTTGAGCAGGTAACCCACTGCGCCGGCGTTTTCTGCGCCCAATAGTTGTGACGCGTAGGACTGCTCGACGTACTGGCTGAGAACCAGTACCGGAAAGCCAGGAACGTGCTCGCGCAGGGCGACGGCTGCCCGCAAACCGTCGTCCGCGTGACCGGGTGGCATCCGAACGTCGGTGATGAGAAGGTCCGGCTCGTGGTCGTCGACCGCGCGAGCTATTTCGTCCGCGCTGCCGACGGCGGCGACGACGGTGTGTCCGAAGCGTTGCAGGAGCCCGACGAGGCCTTCCCGCATGAGCGTGGAATCCTCGGCCAGGATCACGCGATACGGCATGGGATCTCCACTCTCAGCGTGGTCGGCCCGCCGGCAGGGCTGGACAGTTTCAGTTGTCCGGCAACAACATCGAGACGGTCGGCAAGCCCGGTCAGACCGGTTCCGACTCGTGGATCCGCACCGCCCACTCCGTCGTCGGAAATTTCCAGCACGAGTATGTCTGCGTAAATGCGACCGTGAACTCGGGCTCGGGTCGCACGACTGTGCCTCGACACGTTGGTGAGTGCCTCTGTGACAACGAAGTACGCGGTCGTCTCGACGCGGTGGGGAACGCGCTCGGGCAGACGGATGTCGATCTCGGTGTCGATGGAGGACCGGCTGGCGACGTCGGCGACGGCCGCCGCAAGGCCGTTGTCGGCTAGCACCTGCGGGTTCAGTCCACGGACCAGATCTCGAAGCTCGGCAAGCGCGACAGTGAGCTGGCCTTGAGCGTCGGACAACCGTGCCTCGAGCGCTGGATCGTTCGCATCCAGTCTCGCCAGCCCGAGATTCATCCCGAGTGTCACCAGACGCTGCTGAGCACCGTCGTGCAGGTCGCGCTCGATTCGGACGCGCTCGGACTCGAAGGCGTCGATCAAACGCGCGCGCGACTTGGAGACGTCGGTGAGGTCGACCCCGATCTCGTCGTCACGGGGCGCCAGGAAGATGCGTGCGAGTGCCGCATGCGCACCCGCCCAGGCCGTCACCAGGTACGGCCCTGCCGCGAGCGTGACCACACCGATGAACCACCAAGGCCAGGCCGACGGGTCGTCAATGGGGGCGCGGAAACTGAGGACCGGCAGGACGAAAGCGAAGGCAAGCACGGTGATGTCCAGCCAACAGAGCGCGGTCACGGAGAACGCCGCAAAACCGAACTCACGCCAGGTCGCCGGCTCCGAGAATCGGGTACGCACCCAGCTACGCGCGTCGGGGGCAAGGGGCCGACGGTGTGGATCGGCGATTCCGTCGAGATCGACCAGCCGTATCCGTAACCGCTCCACCCGGGCGACGACGATGCCCGACAGCGCTACGAGCAGCAGCACGACTATGCCGACGACAGCAACGAAGAAAATCACGCCCAGGACGGTTGCGGCTGCGAGCACTGCGAACACGATCAGGTTGAGGATGCCGCCGGAAAGCAAATACAGGAGGCTACGCCAGGGCCATGGTGTCAGCAGAAAACGTAAAGGATGGTGCGCTAGTGCCTGCCAGGCCGTCGTGACGCGCATGTATCGATCGTAGATTCTCGACGCGATCCACGCGGTAGTGCTGGCATACCCCAGTCGCATAGGGCGCGCGTGACTGTGCGAGCCAGGATCAGCCGATTCACTGAAGGAATGCACAAGCACCACGAGGCAGAAGCAGCAATTCAACTCGACGACGTCCGCAAGGTGCATGGTCGAGGCAACCGCACGGTGACAGCCCTTTCCGGAGTGTCGATGGACTTCGCACGGGGCAGTTTCACGGCGATCATGGGCCCGTCTGGCTCGGGTAAATCGACGTTGCTGCACTGTGCGGCCGGCCTCGACACACCGACTGGTGGCGCCGTGAGGATTGCAGGTTCCGACATCACCGAGATGGATGAGAAAGCGCGGACCGAACTACGGCGACGACACGTTGGATTCGTTTTTCAGGCGTTCAACCTGGTGGGCTCGCTGACGGCGGCGCAGAACGTCGAACTGCCGGCACGATTCGCCGGTCGGCGAGTCCTCGGTAAGGACGTGGCGGCAGCCCTCGCCGAGGTGGGACTCGCGGACCGCGCCTCTCATCGTCCAGCTCAACTGTCCGGTGGCCAGCAGCAGCGCGTCGCCCTCGCGCGTGCCCTCATCACCCGCCCGGATGTTCTCTTCGCGGACGAACCGACAGGTGCCGTGGACACCCGGACCTCGAAACACGTTCTGTCGCTGATGCGTGAGCTCGTGGACCGGCAACAGCAGACCACCGTGATGGTCACCCACGACCCACTCGCCGCCTCCTACGCAGACACAACGATCTTCCTGGCGGACGGTCGAATAGTGGACTCACTGAGCATCCAGCGAGGTCGGACCGACAGTGTTGCCGCGATCGCCACTCGAATGGCCGGATTGGAGTCCTGATGCTTGCGTCGGCCAACCTCCGCAGTCACTGGGCGAGCTATGTGGCCGCGCTCCTGGCTACTACCTTCGGTGTTGCGCTGATCAGTGCGACACTCGTCGTCTACGACTCGTCACGCCCCGTGGTTCAACCACGCTTGGCCGGGGCGACTGCGCTCGCGCTGCCCCCTCAGGCCGACAACGAGTTCGGCAACACATCGGATTTCGTACCGTGGAGTGCGACCGAAGCCCAACAGATCGCCGACGATCTCAGCGCCCTGCCAGGAGTGCGCGTCGCCGCCGACCGCTCTTTCTATGCACAACCCTTCGTCGACGGCACTCCGATCGAGGACGAGGGAGCCGAAGAGGCCGGACACGGCTGGGCGAGTGTCGATCTGAGCCCGTATCGATTGACATCCGGAACACCACCGACTAACGGCGACCAGGTCGTCGTACCGGATGCACTGGGCTTCGAACACGGTGATTCTGTGTCGGTCAATCTCGCGGCGGGGTTGGAGACCTTCACCGTGACGGGAACGCTCAGCGGTGCTGGCCTGTATTTCGCCGACGAGCGTGCTGCACAACTCGATCCGGGTGTCCAGGCGATAGGACTCGTGATTTCGACGGATGCGCAGATCGACGCCGTCTCTTCTGCAGCTCAACTGCAGTTGGGCGACCGCGGCCGGATCGTCACCGGCGAGGATCGAGCAGCGCTCGAGCCCGAATTCGTCGGCCACCGGAGAAATCTCGGTAATCAATTGATCATCGCGATGTCGTCCATCGGGCTGTTCACGACCGTCTTCGTCGTCGCCTCGACATTCGCACTCGCTACGACCGAACGCCGTCGGGAACTCGGTTTGCTTCGAACCGTCGGCGCCTCACCGGGACAGGTTCGACGCATGGTTCTCGGCGAAGCTGCTTCCATCGGTTGTATCGGTGGAATCATAGGCGCTACAGTCGGTCTCGCTCTTGCTCCGATACTGCGAATAGTACTGCTGAGTCTTGACGTTCAGCCGCCTGACTTCCACCTGCGTATCTCTGCTTGGCCGGTGATCGTGGCAGTGGTCGTCGGAGTAGTCGTCGCAGTGATCGGCGCCTGGGCAACTGCCGAGTCCGCGACCAGGGTGGCTCCGATCGAAGCACTGCTCACCGCCGCCGTCGAGCGACATCCGATGACGAAGGTGCGCTGGGTATCGGGAATAGCCGCACTCCTCGGCGGTGTCGGGGCGACTGCGTTGACCGCGGGCGCGGGACCGGACAGCAGAATCACCAACGCAATCGGAGCAGCCATGCTGTTGACTGTCTCGGCCGCGCTGCTCGCGCCCATCGTCATCGGCCCGATCGCACAACTGGTGACGTGGCCGTTCGCGCGATCATCCCGCTCGGCGGGACCGATGCTCCTGAAAGCGGAACTCACCACGAGTACGCGACGTGCCGCCGGCACGGCTGCTCCTGTCATCGCAGCCGTCGGATTCGCGGTGCTGTTGAGCGGGATGGTCGAGACGATGGCAGTGGCATATCCCGCCGAGCAGACCGAGCAACTGCAAGGAATGGTGCTCGTGACGTCCGACGGCACCCCGGGCCTCAGCGACCAGGTGGTGGCGGAGTCAGGAGCGGGCCCGCTCGGGACTAGAGCAGGCCTACCGACCCGGTTGTTCGTGCCTGGAATACAGGGCAACACCACTGTCGTCGACGCCATCGGCAGCCTCGACGAACGTTATGCCAGAGCAGGACACGCTGTCGTGGACGAAGCGACTGCGACACTGCTCGATGTGCAGGTCGGTCGGACGATCACGGTGCGCTTTGCGGACGGGATGTCCGAAAACGTGACCATCTCGCAGGTACTTCCACTCGATCCCGCGCGTGGGGCCTTTGTCTTGCCGCGGGACCTGGTGCGCAAGCACGATCCATCAGCCCTGACCGATGTCGTCTTCCTGCCGCAGGAAAAGACGCCTTCACAACTTCCTCCGGGCGCCACGGTGAAGGATGCGTACAGTTTTGCGCTGCAGGACTACGAAGTCGACGCTCGGCTCACCAATTGGCTTGCAGCGACGCTCATTGCGATGTCCGTTGGTTACTGCGGGCTTGCCGTCGCGAACGTCATGGCTGTGTCAGCGTACCGTCGTGGGCCGGACATCTCGGCTCTGCAAGCCTCCGGCGGCTCGTCACGACAATTGCTGTCGACGGCAGTCTTCGAGACGGTAATCATCGTCCTCATCGGTTCTGCACTCGGTTCGATCGTGACCATCCCACCCTTGTTGGGCATGGCCGCCGGGTTGAGCCAACTGACCGGCACCGAGGTCGGACTGCATCTCCCCTGGCGGACCATCGCCTGGGTCATGACCGGCTGCCTGGTCCTGGCATCGGGCTCCACTGCAATCGTCACGCGGCGCACCCTGAGGCCTCGGCCAGAGGGTAAGTTCCGATAGTTGCCCAGTACGCACGAACCGCGATCATCGCGCTGTGTCGGCATCCACCGCGTCAGCAAGCAGGTTCAAGGAGGACAGGATTCGGCGGCGCTCACCACCCAACGCCTCCAGCAGAACCGCGTGCGCTCGTATTTCCTTGGGGAACACTTCGTCGATGACAGCCCTGCCTGAATCAGTCAACCGGACGAACGCACTTCGACGATCGGACGGGTTCGATATCCGTTCCACGAATCCCCTGCGCTCGAGACCACTCAGCGCTTTGGAGACGCCCGCTCGTGTCATACCCAGTTGCTCCGCGATCCGAATTGCCGTCTGTTCTGTGGAATACCGGAGAGGTACGAGCAGCTGTACCTCGGTAGCTGACACGCCTGCGTCTGCATAGATCGGCTCCACTGCCAACTCGAGCGCCGCGGCAATCCTGTTTATTTGTCCGACTACCTCCATCGGACTCAGATCCAAGTCCGGGCGAGCGTTGATCCACGCTTGCTCGGTGCGCTTACGAAGAGAAGCCATAGACACCTACCAAGTTTGTTAACTAGTTGACAAGTGTCTAGTCTGCCAGACATGCCGAACTCCCCGACAAATGCCTCCCCGACATATGACGCGATCATCGTCGGCGGTGGCCCCGCAGGTGCAAGCGCAGCGATACTCCTGGCGCGCGCGATGAGACGCGTCTTGGTCGTCGATGCTGGAAAAACCCGGAACGGATCCGCTGAACATGTGCACAACTACCTCGGACTAGACGGAATTTCACCCGATGAGTTGCATCGCCGAGGTCGTCATGAGGCGGAGCATTACGGGTGCACCTGGAAAGCCGGAGCCATCGATTCAGTCCGGCGGCACAGTGGCGGCACTTTCGAACTCGTAGAGCACAGTGGCAGCGTGCACCGAGCACGTGCCGTTGTCGTCGCAACGGGACTGCGAGACGAATTACCCGAAGCGGAGGGCATAGAGGATTCGTGGGGTGGAAGTATTGCGCACTGCCCTTATTGTCACGGATACGAAGTTCGTGGTGGCCACATCGGTGTCCTCGCCGGCCCCAACCGCTCGTTCTCCCTACACCAGGCAGAGTTGCTCCGGCTCTGGTCGGACGACGTGATTTTCTTTCCCGACGCAATCGATCTCGCAGCATCCGAACGGGCCAGCCTGTCTCAGTGGGGGGTTCGGATCGTCGACGGTCGTGTTCGACGCGTTCGCTCGGTCGACAGCAAGCTCACCGTCCAACTCGTGAACGGCGAGGATGTGGATCGAACGGCAGTGTTCGTCGGACCACGATTCTCACCCAACCACGCACTGTTGTTCGATCTAGGATGCACGCACAACGACGACGGGTGGATTACCGTCGACCAGAACGGTGCAACATCGGTGGCGGGTGTTTGGGCAGCAGGAAACGTCGTGGATTCACCCGCTCAGCTGGTTCACGCTGCGGCGCAGGGAACACGGACAGGAATTGCAGTGAATCGCTCGTTGCTCGAGCAAGACATGTCAGTTCTCGACCGGCAATCTCCATGACACCCTGCACCTGCGGCCGGCCTCGCCCTGACCATCATGGCAACCGAGCGAGACCGAACACTTCGAGGAAGATGCGGTGAGAACAATATTCGTGGTGACCCATCCCGAGGCGACTCATCACGTGGAGCGAAAAGTCGGAGGATGGTTCGATCTGCGCAGTTCTGGGAGGCACGCTTGCTCTCGATTCGCGCTTTCGGGAGAAGTCGTACGGTCGTGCAGAGGGAAAGCCTCGGAGCTGGCTCGATGAACGCTTCATACCGCCCCCGGAATTCGGGGCTCGATCAGCTCACGACGAAGGGATCGATGGCGCCGGGACCATGGAGGCCCTTGCCCGCCCTGTCTACTCGGCTGTCGATGATGTTCTGCGCCAGAACATTGCACGAAGACGTTTACTTTCACAATCGCCAGATAGTTCGTCTCAGTGATACAAGGCATCTGACCAACTGAGCACGAATTCTCGAACCGCACCACATTGGCCAACTCGGCCCTCGGTAATCTGCCGGTATGTCCGCGCCCGTTCCGTTCAGTCCCACGATCACGTTGCTCACGGTGGCGAGGGTGTGGGATGCGGCGTTCGCGGAGGCGCTGAAGCCGCTTGGGCTGACGACGCGGAAGTACGGGCTGCTGGGCCATATTCGCGGTACGCCTGGGATTTCGTTCAGCGAACTTGCGCGTCGCTCTCGCATCACTGTGCAGAGCGCGCACAGTGCGGTAGCCGGGTTTGTCAGTTCCGGCCTGGTCGACGACGGCACGGCGCAGGCCGGGGCCGCGTCGACGCTGCTCATGTGCGCGAGGTGAGTGCCCCCAGCGACGTCGCCGTGTATCGAGAAGCGAAGAGCGTCAAGCACACTGGGACGATCCAGGTGAGGGCGAAGTACTTGGAGAACGGGTCGGTTACCACTGCCGCACCTGTCGTACTCAGGGCGGCCGCGAAGGTGCACACTGCCCACGTGGCCGAGATCCGCACGTTCAGCGAGCGAAGCCGCGGGGCGCCCCAGTACTCCTTCGGCAGACTTTCACGCGCGTACTGCTCGGTGAAGGTGACGCCGAGGGTCGACGTCGCCATCACGACTGCGAGCACGAACAGCGCGATTCCCGACGCGTACTCCGGCAGCCACGTCGTCGACGGGACCGACAGCAGCGACGCTGCTGCGAAGCCCACGAAGGTGAGCACCGCAGCGGCGCCGAGCCACTTGATTCCCGCCCGCCCACGAGTCCAGTGAGTGAGCACCAGCGCAACGAGCGCGGTGAGGATGCTCGAGAAGAGCAGCGCGTGGTCGCCTCCGCGATGCGGCATCACGAGGAACAGCGCCCACGGCACGAATCCGAGTGCAAGACCAGGCAAGCGCATCCCGGGCCGCCCTTCGCCGAAGTCCTCGATCTGACATCATCGATTCTGCCGCGGTAGGTGGCGCTGAACATCGGTCACAGCACGCAACTATTCGTGCCACGCACCGGGAAGTTATCCGGTGACGCCCAGAATCTTGATCGCGAACACCAGGCTGTCGCCTGCCTCGATTCCGGCGCGGGGCTGACCGTCCGGGTAGCCGTCGGCGGAGTTCATCGCCACAGCCACGGTCGACCCCGTCGTCTGGCCTGCGATTGCCTTCTGGAATCCGGGGACGACGCCGGTCAGCGGGAACTCCACGGGCGCGCCGCGCTCGTAACTGCTGTCGAACACCGATCCGTCGCGTCCGTTGACGCCCATGTAGCAGACTGAGACCTCGGCGTCGTCCGCCACGACGGGTCCGTCACCGGCCTGCAATGTCTGCACCTGTGTCTGCGCCACGCTGAACGGCGCCTCGATGTCCACCACGGGGGCCGAAGAATCCGTGGAACCGATGACCGACACACTGCCGGTATCTCCCGCCAGAGTCCATTCGGGGTCGCCCGCGTCTTCGGGTTCCGCGGTGGGGCACGTCGCTGCCTCCGCTACCGACGATGCAGCCGAGGACGTCGTCGAGGTCGCCGGAGCATCCGAGTCGGATCCACATGCAGCCAAGGTCAATACGAGTGCCGCGCTGGACACGAGGACACCGGACACCGAAACACGAGTTGATTTCACCGCTGCCACGGTACATACACCCGTCCGGTCAGGTCCGCAGCACCTTCTCCATCTTCTTTCCCTTGGCCAGCTCGTCAACCAGCTTGTCCAGATAACGAATCTTCTGCATCAGGGGATCCTCGACGTTCTCGACGCGCACCCCGCACACCACACCGGTGATGAGCGACGTGCCCGGATTGAGCCGGGCTTCGGCGAAGAAATCCTCGAACGTGGTTTCAGTGGAGAGGTGGTGTTGCAGTGCGACACTGTCGAATCCGGTCAGCCATTCGACGACCTCACGCAACTCTTCTTCCGTGCGTCCCTTGCGTTCCAGCTTGGTGACGTAATGCGGATACACCGAAGCGACGCTGGTGGTGAAGATGCGATGCATGCGACGAGTGTAGGGCCCGTCGGCCGTCACTGTTCGTCGTACTTCTCCCAGAATCGCGCGCGCAGGCGGTATCGGATTCCCTCGTCGAGGTCGTGGTGTCCCATGGCGTCGGAGGCGTCGAGCAGGAGCGCCCGGTCGATGTCCGGTGGGATGTTCGGCCTGGTGCGTTGCAGGCTCAGCTTGTCCTCGGGTGTGCTGCTCGCTTCCAACGATGCCAGGACGCGAGAGACCACCTCGTCGATCAGTTCGGTTTCCTCACCCGCCATGACGTACTCGGGTTGGACGGTGCTACCTGATCCGGTGGTTCCGCTGTAGACGAGAACGTTCGCGGGTCGAACGGGTGCGGGTGCCTGCGCGGTCGAAGCGACGTCGAGCGGGGTGGGCACGCGTGGGCCGGGCTTGGGTCCCGGCCGGGGTGCAGGCTTGGGGACGCTCACCGGGTCGGTGACGACCACGGGAGCGGGTTGCCGATCGATCTTCATGACGGCCGCATCCACGGCGGCGCCGTCGAAGAAGTCGAGCCCGTCGGACGCTCGGATCAAGTGGCGACTGACGCCGTGGGGTTTGCCGTCGTTCGTCGGGACGGTCAGAAGCAGCACCTGCACACCGTGTGCCTGTGCCTCCTCGACGGCCTCGGTCAGATCGTCGTCTCCGGACACCAGGAAGAACACGTCCGACGCATTGCTTCTCGCATGAGCGACGAGGTCGAGTCCGATGCGCAGGTCGACGCCCTTCTGTTCCCCGTTGACACCGAACCGGCCGAGCCGGAGCTTGACCTTGGACAGTTCACCGATCCGCTCCTGTTGGGCATCCGGAACTCCGTTCCGCGCGGAGTCGTACCAGTACACACGGAGTATCGGTAACCCCGATCGAGTCTCTGCGGCGTCGACCAGAGCGGCGATCAACGTTGCGTAATCCACGAAGATTCCGCTCCGCAGAGACGTGCCTGTCCTCCGAGTCGCGGCAGATGCCAAGAGATAACCGGTGTCGACGTACACAGAACAGGTCGGCCGCATGGGCCACTATCTCACGGTGAACGGCTCACGCCTTCACTCCGCGGACGCGCGCTCCTCGCGTCGTTCTTCGCGGCGCTCCTCGCGATCGATATCCGACTGAGCGCTGGAGCAGTCGAAGGGGCTGTACAGAAAATCCTGCTCACGACCGTGGTCGTCCACCACCACGCAATGCGCGCCGTCGTTCGCTCGCGGCGTCAGGTTCTCGATGGTGTCCGCCGATGCTGCAGTAGTCCCGACGGCACCTGCGGTCCCGAAGAGTGCTGCAGCGGCCAGGGTGGTCAGCGCGAACTTGGTCGAATTCCTCATCTTCGTCTCCTTCGTGGATGCTGTGAGCCAGATGCTCTTTCCATCTACGACTCTGTCGTTCATCGGAAACGAAAAACAGTGCGCCTCATCATCTTGTGCAGTGACTTCTCCATGAAAACGTGATGACAGATGTCATGGGCGCTACTGACCACTTCGACCAATTCGACGCCGCCTGGTGCACTTGAAACCGTGCATCGTGCTCAGTCTCCCGTTCGTGCATTGTGCAGTACACCGATGTCTGATCGACTGAGCAGTCATGACCAGCATCACTCCCGCCGAACATCATTCGCCCCGGGGCGCTCGTGACGATCTGCACGAGATCGCCGAGAAGGTGCTGTGGCTGTCGACGTCGATCATCCATCACGCCAATCGAGTTCGGCCCAACCCGTCAGGACTCAAAGTGGGTGGTCACCAGGCCTCGTGCGCATCGATGGTCTCGATCATGACCTCGCTGTGGTTCGAACAGCTGGAAGCCGGGGATCGCGTGTCGGTCAAGCCGCACGCATCCCCGGTCCTCCACGCGATCAACTACCTGCTGGGTGAGCTCGACGAGAAGTACCTCACCACCTTGCGATCGTTCGGTGGACTGCAGTCCTATCCGTCGCGAGCCAAGGACCCCGACCCGGTGGACTACAGCACCGGCTCGGTCGGAATCGGTGCCACTGCGCCCATCTGGGGTGCGATGTCGCGTCGATACGTCGAGACGAGCTTCGGTGACTCCGACGGCACTTCACGACCGTCGGGTTTCTCCGGGCGCCAGTACTCACTCGTCGGAGACGCCGAGCTCGACGAGGGTGCCGTCTCGGAGGCGATCATCGATCCGGGCATCGCAGAGCTCGGCGAAATCGTGTGGATCGTCGATCTGAACCGGCAATCCCTCGATCGAGTGGTGCCCAACATCGCCGCACGGCGCCTCGAGAAGATGTTCGACGCCGCCGGCTGGCAGGTGATCACCGTCAAATTCGGTCGACTCCTCGAAGATCTCTTCGCCCGTCCCGGCGGGGAAACGCTGCGCAGCCGAATACTCGACATGCCCAACCCCGAGTACCAACGGCTGCTCCGCTGCACCGCAGACGAACTCCGAACCCGGCTTCCCGGCACCGGGCAGGACGCGTCGGCGATCGCAGAACTGATCTCCGATCTCGACGACGCGCTGCTCACCGAGTCCATCCGCAATCTCGGCGGCCACGACATGGCGGCGTTGCGCGACGCGTACTCCCGGATCGACGACACCAGGCCGACCGTCGTCATCGCCTACACCGTCAAGGGATTCGGCCTGCCGACCCAGGGTCACCCGCAGAATCATTCGTCGCTTCTGACCGTCGACGAGTACCAGGCGCTGGGCAGATCCCTCGGCGTCGATCCGGCCGATCCGTGGGCGACGTTCGCTCCGAGCAGCCCGTCGGGCCTGGTGTGTGAGGCGGCAGCTGCTCGCCTTCGTCGCGATCCCGTCCCAGTATCCGAGCCTCCCGCCGTGCCGGTCGACATCGGCCGGACACCGAAGGGCACAGCCACCACTCAGGCTGCACTGGGGCGCGTGCTCATCGATCTGACGCGGGAGGCACCAGACGCCGCGAGCCGGGTCGTCACCGTCAGCCCCGATGTCAGTTCCACCACCAACCTCGGTGGCTGGGTGAACAAAGTCGGGGTCTGGTCCTCGGCCGAGCGTCGCGACTGGTTCGAGGACGACGCGGAGACGATCATGCACTGGCGCGAGAAGCCCACCGGTCAGCACATGGAACTGGGCATTGCCGAGACCAACCTTGTCGGACTCATGGGCGAACTCGGCGCCACATGGAGTCGGTGGGGACAGCCCTTGTTCCCGATCGGGGTCATGTACGACCCGTTCGTCGAACGCGCGCTCGAACCCTGGTCCTACGGCATCTATGCAGGTGGCCAGTCGATTCTCGTCGGCACTCCATCCGGTGTCACTCTTGCTGCGGAGGGCGGCGCGCACCAGTCGATCAAGACTCCGTCGATCGGCCTGGAACAACCGGGGTGCATCACCTACGAGCCTGCGTTCGCCATCGATGTCGAGTGGACGCTGCTCGCCAGCATCGGCCGCCTCGGCAGGCCTGACGGCAGCTCCGCGTACCTGCGGTTGTCCACCCGCCCCGTCGATCAGACACTGGCCGACGTGCCCGCCGACCCCGCTGCTCGGGAACGGCGCCGACGCCAGGTCGTCGCCGGCGGATACCCCCTCGTGCGACGCGACGGTGCCACGGTCACGATCGCCGCGATGGGGGCGCTGATGACCGAGGCACTCCAGGCTGCCGCACGACTCGACGGCATCGGCGTCGTCGCCGACGTCCTGTGCATCACCAGCCCCGGCGAGCTCTACCGCGCGCTCCAGGCACGCCAGGGACACCGTTCGGGCGACACCTGGATCCTCGACCAGCTGCTACCAGCAGATCGAGCAACCCCGCTGGTGACCGTGCTCGACGGCCATCCGCACACCCTCGCGTTTCTGGCCACCGTCAACAAAGTCGCTTCGACGTCGTTGGGCGTCAGCACTTTCGGTCAGGTCGGCTCACTGGACGAGGTGTACAAGTACCACCACATCGACACGGACTCCATCATCGGAGCAGCCTTGGACGTCATCGGTCACTGATTCATCGGGGGGATCGAATACCCGCAGCGGCGGGCCCGGAGGCACGAGTTTTTGAACCTCCGGGCCCTGGCTCGACCGCGGTGCCCGGGCGATCACGTCCGAACTCGGTCTTGTCTTCCACCGATCGTGCGGATCGAAACATCGGGCTGTCGGAATCCTCGCGGTGTTTCACACGATTCGGGCGAAGCGGCGCCGCTGCCGGGCGAGCACGATGTTCCCTAGTCGCCGAGCGCTGATGAGGAGCCATGGAACCACTGGTCGATGTGAAGGTGATCTCCACTGCGCGTGGCCCGATCGAGTACGCGGTCAGAGGTACCGGCAAACCGGTGTTGGTGCTGCACGGTTCGCCGGGCGGGATCGACGCCGCCGCCGCGATGGCGGGCTTCCTCCCCGTCGACGAGTTCCAGGCGATCTTGGTGTCGAGGCCCGGCTACCTCGGAACCGAACTGGGCGATCGCGCGACGCCGCGAGAGCAGGCTGATCTGTACGCCGCGCTGCTCGACGAGTTGGGGATCGCCAAGGTGGGCGTGCTGGCATGGTCGGGAGGCGGGCCGTCGGCCTACCAGTTCGCGGCCACACACCCGGACCGAACCGGTGCGCTCGTGGCCATTGCGTGCCTGAGCGAACACTGGGTCAACCCGACTCCGGACATCGCGTCGCGCATCTTTCAGACCACCAGGATCGGTGATTGGTTGATGCGCAAACTCGTTGCGCATCAACCGCTTCAGGTGATCCAGGGCGCCGTGTCGGACGAAAGCTCCCTCAGTGGTGACGAATTCGACGAACACGTGAAATACATCGACTCCGATCCGGTGAAGAGACAGTTCGTCCTCGACATGGCCCTCACCGCCTCACAGGTGGGCAGGCGCAAAGCGGGCTGGGACAACGATCTGGTGCAATTCGCCAAATCCGCCGACCCGGGATGGGGAGCGATCGAAGCGCCCACCTTGCTGGTGCAGGGCAGCGCGGATTCGGACGTACTGCCGGAGAACAGCGAGCACGCACACGTGGGTATCGCCGAGTCCGAATTGCTGACCCTTGACCGCGGCACCCACTTCGCGTTCTACACCCACCCCGAATCCGACGCCGCCCAAGCACGAGCACTCGAGTACCTACGGAACTGGTGACGCTCGGTCAGGCACGAACCGGATCATGGCTGTCGGTGAAGGCCAAGAACCGCGGAATCACTTCGTCGGGGTTGGCCCACATCAGATCGTGACCAACTACTTCGTAGAACCCGACGTCCACGGACTTGATGTGTCGACGTGCCCGTGCCGCAGCGAAGTTCGGATCGGCGACGACAGTCTCGGCACCGAAGAGTACGAGGCTCGGTGCAGTGATCGCGCCGAGCTCCGCGTCCGTGAACGTGCGGTCCCACGGCATTGCCATACGAAACTTCACCGCGGCCAGTGCAAGAGCGTATTCCTCGTCACTGAGCACGGTCCGAGGTTGAAGCCATTCGTTGAGCTTCCGCATCCGCTTCTCCGTGGGCGCAATTCCCGCCGAGAGGAACTTCAGCAGCAGACCGATCCGCGGTCTGGCGAAGATTGCAGCGCTCGGCTCCAACATGGCCAAGCTGGCAAGACGCTCCGGCTGGTGGACCGCAGCGCATGCAGCCAACCAGGCGCCCGCTGAATTCCCCGCCAGATGGAATCGACTCTCCCCCAAGCCGTCCATGACTTCTACGAGCCAGCGGGCAACGTCCTCCGAGTTGCGTACCGGGGCGGCTTGCTTGCACCGCCCTGCCCATCCGATGACGTCCGGTGTGTAGACGACGTGGTCAAGTGCCAGAGCCTCGATGAATCGGCCCCACACCAGACCATTCCCTCCGATCCCGGGCAACACGACGATCGGCAGACCTTCGCCTGTGCCGGATCGTCGGACATACGTCGATCCGAACGAGGTGTCGACGTCGACCGAAGTGGACGGCACCGGCCACCGATCAGCGATGGCGTCGTAAGCGTCGGTGAACCTTCGGCTGTCCTTCTCGCTACTGAAACGCCCGATCTTCGGCATTGTTCGGCCTCCCCGATCTAATTGATATGGATATATCACTCTTGATGGTACATACATATCAAACTTCTTGGTACGGGCTTATCATTGTTGAACCAGCATCCAGGAAGGCGGCAGACGTTCGTGCCCCGATTGGTCGACCACGAAGTAAGACGGCGTCAAGTCACCGACGCAGTGCGACGGGTCATCTGCGCCGGCGGACTCGAGTCCGTCACGTTCCAGACGGTCGCTGCCGAGGCGGGATTCTCGGTACGCCTCGTGCAGTACTACTTCGGCACCAAGAAGGAGTTCCTGCTCGCTACTCATCGCTCGGTCATGGACGACGCAGGCGCGCGCTTCATGAAACGTTGGTCAGAACTCGGCACCGATCCGACGCCACGCGAAGCCCTCCGCGCCGTGCTGACCGAACTACTACCACTGGACGAACCTCGCCGCGAGGAAGTGTTGGTACTCGGCGCCTTCGGGTGGGCCGCAATCACTGGGCAAGGCATCACAGCAGAGGAGACCTTCGCCGCACCGCGAGCACTCGCAACACTCGTCGCCGACCAGCTCATACGTGCGCGCCGTGACGCCGAATCTCGTTCAGTCGCCGTCGAACTCGATGCCGACCTCGTGCTCATGGCCGTCGGCGGACTCGCACAAGGCATGCTGCAGGGTTACAGCACAAGGCATTCCGCTGAGCAACTCATCGAACACCTCCTCGACCGGGTGCTTCAGTGAGGCCTGACCAGCTGTTTGCGTGAACCTGTCGGACCCTCTCGGTATATTCGAAAGTATGTTCGATACGGGGGTTTCGGCGGGGTCGAGTACTGCGGGGTCGGGTACTGCGTGTGTGGCGGGGTTGGCGGGTTATGCCGCGGTGTGCCGGGTGCGGGAGAACATCGCCCGCGCCAGGACGGTGGAGGCGGTGTGCGAGATCGCCGACATCCGCCTCGCCGACGCCGACGGCATCGGTGGTGATCCGGCGACTGTTCTGGCGCAGGTGGTCACGGAGGTGGCGGTGTCGCTGGGTCTGTCGCAGAGCGCCGCGCGGCCGTTGTTGAGCGTCGGGCAGGAGTTGTCGC